>JAZKHX010000002.1:283208-383550 GCA_040385165.1 Pseudomonadota bacterium
GGCGGTGGTGGCGCGCCAGCGGGACCAGCTTGGCGCGAAGGGTGAGCGGCTGGCGCGGGCGGTCCTGCTGCGACAGGAGCGGCGGGGCGAACGTCTGGCCGATCTGGCGGCGCGGCTGGCCCCGGCGCTGGCAAGGATGCTGGGCGAGGCGGCGCGGAAAGTCGGGGACGGCCGGCGTGATCTGGCGCGGCTGGGCGACCGGCTGGAGGCGGCGCCCCGGCTGCGGCTGGCGCGGCTGGCGGACCGTCTGGACGCGCTGGATCGGACACGGGTGACGCTGGGCTATGCCGAAACCTTGAAGCGGGGCTATGCGGTCGTCCGGGGCGACGGGGCGGTTGTCACCTCGAAGGCGGGGGCGGAGAAGGCGACGGCCCTGGAGATCGAATTCGCGGATGGGCGGCTGGCGCTGGGGGCGCGGGTCGGGAAAAGGCCGAAGGGGGATGGGGAGAACGGACAGGGGAGTCTGTTCTGACCCAGGGTGTCCACGCGGGACTGCACCTTGGTTGCGAGGAATTACAGTGGCTTGGTCGTGGACGGTAGCGTGGCCTTAACGCCGTCCGGGCGCGCGGTTTGTGGGCGTGGCAGGTGGCGGTCGGACCCGACCGTGGGTCGAAGAACGCCGCAAGCGGGCACCGATTCCCCTGCGAGGAATCGGTGCAGTTCCTGCGCGAGACAAGATCGAGTTGGCTGGCCGCCGGTCAGACCCCGAAGTAACTGTCGCAGGTCACGACCTCTTCTGCCGGATAAAGCATGATCGGCGCATTTGTCCTGTCGCCGTCGAGCCAGGCCATCAGCCAGCCGCCCCGGTCGTGATAGGTCCAGCAGAAGGGCGTGTCGATGCCCCGGTAGTCAAAGCAGATCTGGTCGCCTTGCGGACGCCAACGGCCCTCAAGGCACTGGTCGGCATCACGCCAGATCGCGCGGCGACCGGGCAGGAAGGTCTCGACCCCGTAGCGGCCGGTCTGGTCGAGTGTGTCCATGGTGCGGCCTTCGACGAAAGCCTCGAAGGCCTCGGCCGAGAGGGGCGGATCGGCTGGCACTGGCGGAGGCTGCGGCGGGTCGGACAACTGGGCACCTGCCTGCCCGGCAAGCACAAGTGTGGCAAGCACAGCAGCGACCGGCGCAAGCGGGGCAAGCGACAAAAATCTGCGCATCAGACGCCGACCTCGGGCCCGAGGCAGGCGGGAGGCCCGGCGGTTTCTTCGACGACGACGGGATCGGCCCCGGACGGATTGGGGGCGTAGCTGGCGTCAAGGCCGGTATCGGAACGGGTCATGATCCAGCAATCGGGTTCGAGATCATTTTCATACTTGAAACAGATCGCCGGGCCATCGGCATACCAGTGGCCAAGCGTGCAACCCTCGCCGACACCCGACCAGCGGACGCGACGGCCGGGAAGGTATTGCTCGACGCCGTAGACCGTCCCGTTTTCGGCCCAGGTCATCGTGCGGCCCAGGGTCAGGGCATCGAAGTCCTCGGCAGTCAGCGGGGGTTCGGCCAATGCGGGCACCGCGGCAAGGACAAGGACCAGGGCGTAGCGCATGTCAGGCCCCGATATCCGGGCCGGGGCAGGGCAGGGGCCCGGTATCGGCCTCGACCTCGAACAACTCCTCGCCCGGGGCGGCATTGACCGAAAGGGCCACCAGCGCCCCGTCCCGCAGCCAGAAGGTCCAGCAGGCGGGTGAGGGGTCGTATTCGTAGACAAAGCAGATGGTGTCGCCCTGCGGATACCAGCTGCCATACTGACATTCATTGGGCGCGACACTCCACCTGACCTTGCGGTCCGGCAGGTATTCCTCGATCCCGAAGATGCTGCCGAACTGGCGGTAGGTCACGGTCTTGCCGGTGACATGGGCTTCGAACTGGTCAGCGGTGATCGGGGGTTCGGCCCGCGCCGGGGCGGCGGCGAATGTTGCCAGAAGGGCGGGGGCGAGAGCGGGCAAGAGACGCCGGAGAAGATCGCCCCGGGACTTCGGGCATGTCCGGGGGGCGGGGACGGAGGGCATGGGTTGCAGGGTCATCGCAGGTGCCGTTCTCTGCGCCGGGGAAGGCCTTGGGATGGGGGTTGCGGTCTAAAGACCGACAAGCCGCGCGCGCCGGTGCCGAAGCCGTCGGAGAGGGCGTCGCGGGCGACAAGGGCCCGGAACATTCCGGAGGTCAGCGGGGCGATTGCAGCAAGGCAAAGGGCCGCGCGCATCAGTGGTCAGACGCCCAAGTCCGGGCCTGCGCAAGGCAGGGGGCCGCCGTCGCGCGAGGATTCGATGATCTCCCACCCGCCGCCGGCCCCCATGTAGATGCCACGGATCTTGCCGTCTTCCAGGAAATACTGCCAGCACGCGGGCGAGGGATCATTCTCGTATTCAAAGCAGATCTGGTCACCTTTCTGATACCAGACGCCGTAGATGCAGAGTTCGCCTTCAAACGCCCAGCGGACGCGGCGGTCCTCAAGATATTCCTCGGTGCCGAAGACCCCGCCACCGTAGTCGTAGGTCAGGGTCTCGCCGACCGTGGCGGCGTCAAACTCGTCGGCGTTGAGCGGCGTCTGGGCATGGGCCTGCGTGGAGGCAAGGATCAGGGACAGGATGAGGACACGCATCGGGGGCTCCATTCGGGTTCCGGGGAGAGTGCCAGAGGTCATCGCGATTGGCCAGTCAAGCCACCGTGTCTGCGGACGATTCCGGGGGTCGGGTTTTCCGCCAGCGGGCGAGATGCGGGCCGATGGCGCGACGCCAGAGCCGTGGGGCAAGGGCAAGGCTGCAGGCAAGCGGAAGGGGCCAGGGCAGGCGGGGGGCATCATCGGGCAGGCGGAGGGCGGGAAACGGGCGCATCGGATGAAGGTGGTGGTCGGAATGGCGCGGCGCGTTCAGCATCATCGCCGAGGTGAACCAGTGCGCAGTGTTCCAGCTGTGCGCGGGGCCGACGGGTTCCAGCTTGCCATCGGGTCGGCGGTCGCGGGTCAGGCCGTAGTGCTGGACGTAATCGGACAGAAGGATCTGGCTGGTGGCATGAAGGGCCAGGCCGGTCCAGGCCAGGACGCCGGGAAGACCTGCGATGGTGGCGGCGAGGACAAGCGCGCCGAGGCCGCCCGCGATGTAGACGCCATAGGGGTTCAGTCCGAAATGGCCGCCGCGCTGGCGCAGCGCCCGTTCGGCGTCGAGGCCCCGGTCGAAGCTGCCCTTCCAGGCGCGCGGGGCGAAGCGGTAGAAACTTTCGCCGACCCGGGCGGTGCTGGGGTCGTCCGCGCTGGCGACGTGCTGGTGGTGGACAAGGCGGTGGGCGCTGGCATGCTGGCCGAAGAGAATGGCAGTGTAGACGGCGGCGCCGAGGCGGAAGTGTTCGCGCCGGGGCCGGTGGATCAGCTCATGCGCGGCGGGGTGGCCGATCTGGCCAAGCCAGAGGCCCGAGGCGAGGAACAGAAGGATCCGCTGCCCGGGGGCAAGGCCGGACGGACCGGCGATGCCCCAGGTGGCGAGGGGGAGAAGGGCAAGCGCAAAGAGGCCGACGGCGACCAGAAGGACATCGGCGGCGGGAAACTCCGCCCCCTCGGACTGGCCTGCGGTCAGGGGGATGAGCTGGTCGAGGACCAGGGTGATGACGGCCATGTAAAGGAAGGCCGCCCAGAGCCAGGGCCCGCCAAGGGCAAGGCCCAGCCCGATCAGGGGCAGGGGTGCCAGCGAGGCCACGGTGAAGGCGGCAAGGGGCAGGGGGCGGGGAGGATCGGCTTGCGTGGCCATGGGGTCCGGTATTTCATTGCGCGTAGGGCCGGAAGGGACAGGGTCAGCTTGCGCGATTTGTTGGCATCCGCAACCGCCATGGCGTCGCTGACGGCAGCTCTGGCCTATTGGGGACGATTTGCCGCGTCCGAGGTCAAGGGGTTTGTCGGGGCGGCGCTCAAGACGGCGTCGACGGGGCTTCTTGCGGCTCTGCTGCTCACGATGCCGGGCGGGGCGTGTTTCTGGCTGATTCCGCTGGGTCTGGCCCTGGGGGCGCTGGGCGATCTTCTCCTCGCGTTGAGGGGCGAGCGGGTCTTTCTGGCCGGGGTGGCGGCGTTCGGGCTTGGGCATCTGGCCTATTCGGGCGGATTCCTCATGCGGTCGGCGGAGATCGGCTTCGACGGGATCATGATCGGGGAAGCGGTGGTCTTGGTCGGGCTTCTGGGGCTGCTGGGATCGACCGAGGTCTGGCTTGCCCCGCGAACCGGAGCGTTCCGAGGACCGGTCCGGGGCTATGTGGCGCTGATCGGGGTGATGGGGCTGGCGGCGCTTGTGCTGCCCGCGCAGGCCGGGCAGGGGCTTTTGCGGCTGGGGGCCGCGCTTTTCATCGCTTCTGACCTGATGCTGGCGTTGCAGCTGTTCGTCGTTCGCGATGCGGGGGTGCGGCGGGGACTCGCGCTGGCACTGTGGCCGGCCTATTGGGCGGCGCAGGCGCTGATTGCCTGGGGAGCGGTCCTTTTCTGGCGGCTGGGTCAGGTCTGACGGCCTTCCCATGGGGGGGCAAAGCGACTAGGTGAGGGAAAATCTGGCCGGAAGGGGTGCGCCCATGTCGTTCTTCAAGAAGCTCAAGGAGCGGATGTTCCGGTCGTCCGCCAAGATCGGCACCGGGCTGGAGGCGCTGGTGGCGGACGGGACCGAAGGGCCGCGCACACCGGACCCGGAAGTGCCGCCAGCCCTGCCGGAAGTGCCCGATCCGGTGGCACCGGAGATCCCCGATCAGCCTGAGTTGCCCGAGCTGCCCGTTCTGCCGGAACCTGTCGCGCCTGAACCGGACCTGCCGATGCCCGAGGATCCGACGCCGATGGAGCGGGGCGTCACGACCGCGATATCGCGTCCTGGCGACCCCGAGCCCGGCAAACCGGGCTTGCTGGGCCGTCTTTTGGGCCGCTCGGAAGAGCCGCGGCGGGTCCTGGACGACGCGATGCTGGAAAGCCTGGAGGAGTTGCTGATTCAGGCCGACATGGGCGTCGATACGGCGGTGCGCGTCACCGCGAACATCGCCGAGGGGCGGTTCGGGCGCCGGGTCTCCACCAGGGAGCTGCGCACGGCGCTGGCGGCGGAGGTCACGCGGATCATGGAACCCGTTGCGCGGCCGATGCCCTTGTATCCGACGAAACCCCAGGTGGTGCTGGTGGTCGGCGTGAACGGATCGGGCAAGACCACGACGATCGGCAAACTTGCAAGCCAGTTCAAGGCGGCGGGCAAGACGGTGGTGATCGCGGCGGGTGACACGTTCCGCGCGGCGGCGGTGGAGCAGTTGCAGATCTGGGGGAGCCGGGCGGGCGTTCCCGTGCTGACCGCGCCGGAGGGGTCGGACCCTGCCTCGCTGGCGTTTGACGCGCTGACCAGGGCGCGTGCTGACGGGGCGGACCTGCTGATGATCGACACGGCGGGGCGGTTGCAGAACCGGGCCGACCTGATGGAGGAGCTGGCGAAGATCGTCCGGGTCATCCGCAAGGTCGACCCGACCGCGCCGCACAATACGTTGTTGGTGCTGGACGCGACCACGGGGCAGAACGCGGTGACGCAGGTCGATATCTTCCGCAAGATCGCCGATGTCTCGGGGCTGGTGATGACCAAGCTGGACGGAACGGCCAAGGGCGGGGTGCTGGTGGCGCTGGCCGACAAGTTCGGGCTGCCGATCCATGCCATCGGGGTGGGCGAACAGATCGACGATCTGGCACCTTTCGACCCCGAGGAATTTGCTCGCGCTCTGGTCGGGGCCGAAGGATGATCCGGGCGGGGCTTCTGGTGCTGCTGCTTGCGGGGCCGGCGGCGGCCCAGGAGCTGGCTGGGCAGGCCCTGTGCGAGGCGGTCTGGGCCAGGGTCGGCGCGGGGCTGGCAGCGGTTGGCCGGGCAAGCGGCACCGTGCGGCAGGAGGGCGACTGGTGCCTCGCCGAAGGCGTGGTCCTGGACATTGACGGGCAATATCTGCCGGACTGGCACATCGACCGGCTGCGGTTTCGCGGCGCGGCGCTGGGCTGGATCGCCGATGGTTCGACCTTGCCCGAGGGGCAGGAGATCGCGGTCGAAGGTCTGCGTCTGGTCGTGCAGACCGGCAACCCGCAGATGGATTGGCTGTTCGCGGCCCAGTCCCGCCCGAATGCGATTGATGCAGTGCTGTCCCTGGCCTGGGATGCGGCGGCGCGGGAATTACGGCTGGAGGGGCTGAGCATCGACTTTCCGGGTGAGAACCTGGTGCAGGCCTCGGCGACCGTGACGGGGGTCGATCTGTCATCGACCGGGGCTGCGCAGATGTCGGCGACCAGTTTCTCACTGACCGAACTCGACGCGAGGATCACGACGCATGGTCTGTTCGAATGGTACGTGCTGATGGCGCTGGGGCCGGTCGTGCTGCCGTCCGAGGGTGACATGGACGCGGCTTTCGCGGGGATGCAGGCGGACGTGAAGGCTTTCGTCGCGGACCTGCCGGGGGCGAGTTTCCCGGATTCCAGCAAGGCGGCGATGGTGGCTTTCGTGGATGACCTGCCGAACCCCTCGGGCGATCTGACGCTGGGGTTGCGGGCGGAGCCGGGCCTTGGGCCGGTGCGGTTCGGGGGCTATGCGATCACCGGAATGCCCGGGACGATGGTCGAAGCCGCTCCGCTGTTGCAGGGGGTGACGGTGGACTTTGGCTGGAGCCCTGGCGATGCGCCCTAGGCTGGGGAGCGGGCAAGGGCTGGGGCCGGGGCTGGGGTTTGCGCTGGCAGTCGGGCTGGCAACTGCGGTCGATGCGGACACGGCACTGGACTGCCGGGAGCTGGAAACCATCTTTGCTGCGGTGACGGGCTACAGCCTGACCCTGCCGCCCGCGCCGAACGTCGCGGCGTGGTGCGTCGCCGATGACGCGGTCCTTCGGGCCGAGGGCGGGCCGCTGATCACGGTTGACAGGTTGCAACTTGCAGGGACCGGGGTCGACGGAAACCCCGACAGTCTGTCTCTGGACATCAAGGGCCTGCGGGTGATGCCGGAGTTGCGCGACCGGAGCATGGACCCGCGCTTGCGGGAAGCGCTGCGGCTGCAGTCCCTGGACATGTCGCTGACGCTTCGGAAGGCCGCGGGCCTTGACGGGCTGGAATTGCGGGCCGGGGTGATTGCGCTGTCGGGCGGGACCGAAGTGCGGGTCGAGGCGGACCTTGCGGGCGCAGGGTTTGCCGCGGAGAGCCTGCCGCTGTCGCTGCTGACGGCGCTGGACCTTGAGTGGAGGACGGACGGACGCCTGCTGCGCCCGCTCTTGGAAGCCTTGGGAGAAGGGTTGCAAGCAGACGCGACGGGCGACGAGGCCATGGCAGCGGCGCGGCGGGGGCTCGTGGCGGTGATCGGCAATCTGCCCGAGGACGCGCTGACCGGCGACACGGCCAAAGAGCTTGCGGCCTTGGTGAATGACCTGCCGCAGGGACGTGGGCGGATGCTCTTGACCTTGGATGCAGAGGGCGGGATCGGGGCCGCGCGGCTTGCGGTTGCAGCCCTGTCGGACGATCCGACGGGGCGGGCGGCGCTGGCCAGGCTGTTCGCCGGGACCACGCTGTCGCTGGATTGGCAGGCCGGTGTCGGTCCTTGAGCGACTTCCTGCGATCGATGGAGGGCACGTCGGCGGGGCGAGATCTGGCCCTGGCGCTCGCGTTGCTCGCTGCTGTCCTGCATGCGCTGTTCGGGGCGTTGCAGAAGGGGCGGCATGATCCATGGCTGTCGCGCGCGGCCATCGACGCAAGCTATGGGGTGATCGCGGCACCCTTCGCGCTGTTCGTGGTCCCCTGGCCGGAACCCCACATGTGGCCGATCTTCGCCGGAGCGGTCGTCATCCACATCATCTACAAGGTCCTGCAGGCGATGACCTACACCCGGGGCGCCTTTACCGTGGTCTACCCGGTGGTGCGCGGAACGGGGCCGGTCTTCACCGTGATCGGGGCAGGGATCGTCTTCGGCGAGGTATTCGCGCCCGGGCAATGGGCAGGGCTGGCGCTTCTGGTCGGCGGGATCCTGGGGCTGGCGGCCTGGAACCTTGCGCATGTGACGGTCGACCGCGCGACGATGGTGCCGGCGCTGTGCCTTGCCGCGCTGACCGGCGCGATGGTGGCGGGTTACACGACCTATGACGCCTATGGCATCCGGGCGACGGCGGACCCGTTCACCTTCCTGGCCTGGTTCTTCATGCTGGACGGCGTCTTCATCCCGCTGGTGACGCAGGCCCGCTGGCGGCAACTTCCCGCCACCGAGATCGTGCCCCTGCTCAAACGGGGTGTATTGGGGGCCTTCGTCGCCTATTTCAGCTTCGGCTCGATCATGCTGGCGACCCGGCTGGACAAGGTGGGCGAGGCGGCGGTCCTGCGCGAGACCTCGACGGTGTTTGCGGCCTTGATCGGCTGGCTGGTTCTGGGCGAGAAGGTGGGGCCGGTCCGCACAGGGCTGATGGCGGTGGTCGCGGTCGGCGCGGTCGTGATGGAATGGGCGGGATAGGCGATGGCGGAACGGAAGATCAACCCGATTCTCAAGCAGGTGCTGGAGCTGGGACCGACCCTGGTGTTTTTCCTGATCTACATGCGGATCAAGGATGAGACCTACAATCTGGGCGGGACCGACTATTCTGGCTTCATTGTGGCGGCGCTGATCCTGGTGCCGTTGCTTCTGGTTGCAATGCTCATCCTTTGGTTGTTGACAGGAACGATGAGCCGGATGCAGGTCTTCGTGGCCATCATGGTGATCTTCTTCGGCGGGCTGACCGCATGGTTCAATGACGAGCGGTTCTTCAAGATGAAGACGACCATCGTCTATGGGGTCTTCGCGGTGATCCTGGGGGTGGGGCTTTTGCGCGGGAAAAGCCTGCTGCAATGGGTGATGGCGGAAGCTTTGCCCATGAAACCAGAGGGTTGGATGATCCTGACCCGACGGCTGATGCTGATGTTCGCAACATTGGCCGTGGCGAACGAGGTGATCTGGCGCACCCAGACGACCGAGCTTTGGGTCAAGCTGGAAACCTTCGCGATGCCTGCGGCACTGTTTCTGTTCCTGATGCTGCAGTTCATGGCCCTGCAACGCTTCATGATCGAGGAGCCGGAGAACGAGCCCTGACACCCGGCACAGGAATGCCCCGCAACCGGCCGGGTTCTGCCCCAGACCTGCCTTGAAGCGTGGCTAAACCTGAAGGTGAGCTAGAGGGAGTTCGCCGATGCACCGCACACCGTTCGATCTGGTCCGTCTGTTCCTGAGCCTCTTCCAGGATCTGCCGCCGCTGTCGCGGTCGCTTTACCTGCCTGGCGCAGTGTTGCTGGTGGCCTATCCGGTCCTTGCGGTCGCCTTCGGCCCTGAAAATTCCGGGCAGGCCTTCACCACCGCCTTCCTTGCGGCGCTGTCTGTGCGGGTCGGGATGGGCTTCGAGGGCATGGTGCGGCGGATGCTGACGCGGTATTCCGTCATTCAGGCCACCGTCTTTGCTCTGGCTTTCGCCGGTCTGCCGCTTCTGGTGCTGGCGTTGGCGGACGATCCCCTGTGGTGTCAGCGGACGCAAAGCATGTTCTATGTCGTGATCGGCGGCCTCTTCCTGCAGGACGTGCTGCAAGGCCGCACGTCGACCGCCGCGAGCTTCTGGCCGGATGCCGAAATGCGCGAGCATCTGCCGAACCTGACCCGGATGATGGTGGTCTACAACTTCGGCTTCCTTCTGATGAACGAAACCATGATCCGCACCGTCGACGCGTCCTACTGGCTGCTGTTCTGGGCTGTGCTGCCGATCATCGGCCACACCGTGCTGCGGGCCATGGTGCTGACGGTCATCAACCTGGACGACAGCGGCCGCAAGGCATGACCCGGACGGCGTGACCCCCGCATACTGGAATTTCCCCCCAAGACCTTCCCCTCAAAGACCTTTCTCAAGGGCGCCGCAAGGCGCCCTTCTTTATGGCGCGAGGAGGCAGCCCGCCTTCTTCACGTCGATGCAGCGCCGCAGCGCGGTCAGGACACCGGCAGGCGCGTTCGACAGGGGCAGGAAGCCCAGTTCCGACAGTTTGCGGGCATAGGTTCTGGACAGGCCGGGGTCGAGCGCCAGGGCCGCCTCGTAGCTGGCATAGGCGGCATCCATCCGCCCCAGCGCCGCGTCGATGCGGGCCAGCGTGTCCTGCCAGATCGCCTCCATCCGAACGCCGTCGGGGTTCTCCCGCATCCCCTGGGTCGCGGCGTCGGCGTCGGCGGCCTTGCCTTCCGCCAGAAGTGCGCGGGCGTTCACGTTCACAGCGGCGAAGTTCCGGGGGAAACGTTGCAGCAGCGCCCGTGCCTCGGCGGCGATCGTCGCAGGGTCCGCGTATTCGCCAAGCGCCATCAGACGGCGGGCAAGGATGTCTTCCTCGATCGCGGGATTGCTGTCGGTCACGACGCCCGGACGCAGCACCTCGTCCGCAGTGGCGACGAGGTCCTCATAGCGCCCGAGGGCCGCAAGGGCCGCTAGCTTGTTGCGGTAGGCGTTCTGGTAGCCGGGGACGAGGGCAATGGCGGTATCGAAGAAGCCGAGCGCCTCCTCTGCCCGCCCGAGGTCGATCAGGCATCGGCCCTTTATCTCGTTCGCATAGCCGTATTGCGGGTCAAGTCGCAGCGCATTGTCGGCGTCGTCGGAACAGCGCTGGCCCTCGCGGAACTGCCACCAGGTCTCGGCGCGATTGGCCCAGGCGGAAATGTAGTCGTCGGTCGCAAGCGCCGCGGAATAATGCGCCAACGCTCCGGCCGTGTCGCCCTGGTCGTAGCGGACATTGCCCAGCTCGACCCAGATCCAGGCGTCGGCGGCATTGTAGGTCAGGGCCTGCTGGAGCGTCGCTGCAGCCTCGTCGAACCGGCCAAGCATCCGTTGCGCCTCGCCCTTCATCGCAAGGGCCAGGGCCGCGACATCCTGCGAGCCGGCGGCCCCGAACGCCGTGTCGCACAGGGTGATCTGCGTCTCGAAATCGGCGCTGCGGTCTTCGCAGGTCTGCGCCAGCGCGGCCGGTGCGGGGACCAGGGCCGCAGGGAAAAGGGCGGCGAGTACGGAAAGACGGCGCATGGGGACCTGCGGCATGGTCAGGAAATCGGCGGGCAGCGTCCCAGAGCCGGTCGCGAAAATCAAGTGCGCGGTAGAGCTGCGTCAGGCGACGGGCAGTCCTGCTCCAAGGCCCGTGCCGCGCGCGCCCAGGATCAGGCGCGACCAGCGGCGGCCGGGCCGGTGCAATGGCAGCGCCTGGGCAGCAAGACGGCCATCGATCAACGCGCGATACAGCCCGATGGTGCCGGGCCGGAGGTAGGGCGACCAGTGGCAGATCCGGCGCGGCGGGTCGGGCAGCGGATGTCCGAGGTCCGCCAGCGCCTGCAATGTCCGGGGCTGGTCGATCCAGAGATCGCGCCAGTTGATCCGGTTCCGCCCCAGCCCCTGACCGATCGAGGTGCGCAACCCGAGATGGACGCCCCATTCGAAACAGGCGTCGAACAGGTCGTTCTCGCGGGTGGTGACGTTGATCACCTCGACGGCCTGGCCGGAGGGGCTGTCGAGTGCGGCAAGCGCGCGGCCCCGCGTCTCGGCGGCGGCCAGCAGGATCATCCGGTCGATATGGCCCGGCGGCAGCAGCGGCAGGGCAGAGAGGGCGACCCGCGCACCCATCGAATGCGCGATGACCTGGATCGGACGCCCGGTCTCGCCATGGACGATCCGGGCGATTTCGGCCAGGGCAGGGCCGGTCCTGCCGGCCCGCAGATGGGCGCGCCAGGGGTCGCACTTTCCGTGCCAGGCCAGCGCGATGCCAAGGGCGGCGCGCCCGTCCAGCCCCAGATGCCGGGGCCAGCTGATCGCGCGCCGGTCGCGCGTCGGCGGATCGAGCGACAGGATCGAGCCATGCGGGCAGTCATGGGCAATCCCGGGGGCGTAGCGCCAGCCGTGGATCATCACGACCACCGGGGCTCCTGCGGGCAGACCAAGGAGTTTGCGTCGCAGCCGGTCGCGATCAAGCCGGAGGCCCTGAGGGTCAGCGTCGGCGCGGATCGGGCTGGGATCGTCGGTCATTGCCTGTCGACCACTACTGCTTGTGTCGCCTTCTCTTGCCGCAGCGCGGAAACGGGGCCGTGACGCCATCGTGACAGGCAGGTGACGCACCAGATGTTGTGGCGGGTTGACCGCATCTCGCCGGCGGCGTATGCAGTCGGTCGTGGCGATTTGTCCTCCGGATTGCGGGCCACGTTAAACAAGCCGCTAAAGAGGTGAAGGGCGTTGCCCCGGCACCTTTTGGTTGTCCGGGGCTTTTTTATTGGCCGGGGGGCCGCGCAGGATGACGAAGGACTGGAAAACCCGCACCCAACTGGTGCATGAAGGCAGCCGCCGCAGCCAGTATGGCGAGATGGCCGAGGCGATCTTCCTGACGCAGGGCTTCGTCTATCCCACCGCCGAGGCGGCGGAAGCACGGTTCGTCAAGGCGGGCGAGGACGAGTTCATCTATGCCCGCTACGGCAACCCGACCACCCGGATGTTCGAGGAACGCATCGCGGCGCTGGAGGGGACAGAAGACGCCTTCGCCACCGCCAGCGGCATGGCGGCGGTGTCGGGGGCTCTGATGTCCTGCCTGCGGGCGGGGGACCATGTGGTGTCGTCGCGCGCGCTGTTCGGGTCGTGCCTCTATGTTCTGGAAGAGGTGCTGCAGCGCTTTGGCGTCAAGGTGACCTTCGTGGATGGTGCCGACCTTGACCAGTGGCGCAAGGCCGTGACGCCGGGCACCAAAGCGGTGTTCTTCGAAAGCATGTCGAACCCGACGCTGGAACTGGTGGATATCCGCAGCGTCAGCGACATTGCCCATGCCGCAGGCGCCCTGGTGATCTGCGACAACGTCTTTGCGACGCCGGTTTTTTCGAGAGCGGTGGAGCAAGGGGCGGATGTCATCGTCTATTCCACCACCAAGCACATCGACGGCCAGGGCCGGGCGCTGGGGGGCGTGGTCTGCGGCACGGAAGCGTTCATCCGCAAGGTGCTGGAGCCCTACATGAAGCACACCGGCGGCAGCATGAGCCCGTTCACCGCCTGGATCATGCTGAACGGCATGGCGACGCTGGACCTGCGCTGTCGGGCGATGGCGGATACGGCGCTCGGACTGGCCAGGGCCCTGGCCGATCATCCGAACCTGAGCCGTGTGATCTATCCGGGGCTGGCAAGCCACCCGCAGCACGACCTCGCGATGGCGCAGATGGGGTCGGGGGGCACGCTGGTGACCTTTGATGTCAAGGGCGGCAAGGAGGCCGCGTTCCGGTTCATGAATGCCTTGGACATCATCAAGATCTCCAACAATCTGGGGGATGCGAAGTCCATCGCCACCCATCCGGCGACGACGACCCATCAACGGCTGGCGCAGGAGGTGAAGGACAAGCTCGGCATCACCAACGGCCTGATCCGGTTGTCGGTGGGGCTGGAGGATGCGGGCGACCTGCAGGAAGACCTGTTCCGCGCGTTGAGCCAGGGTTAAGCCGCATTCCGCGCCGGATAGGTCGCAAGTCGTGCTTGCGTTGGGCGGCGGAATGCCTATCTGATGGGGGCCTGCCTCGGACCAGGGTGATCCGGCGGCGGACGCCCTGCGTAGAACTCTCCGGAAATTGACGGCTTGGCCCGAGGGCCCGCCCGAACCGAAAGGACCTGCCCGATGAACATCCATACCCCGGAACTCGACCGCCTGCCGTCGCGCGAGGAGGCAGAGGCGGCACTGGCCGTGCTGCGGCAGTGGGCGGGCAAGTCCTCGGACGAGGATATCGCAAGACTGGATTCCGCTGTGGGCTGGCTGCTGCCGGGTCAGGGCTATCCGGCCCTGTCGCGCGACTACCCGCGGGCGTTCCGGCCCGATGCGGCTTACCTCGCGTCGCTGCCTGACCTGCAGAATGGGCCGTCCAGCCTGATCCGGGGCGCACAGGCGCGGATACAGCATGTCGGGATCTCGAACTTCCGCCTGCCGATCCGCTTTGCCACCCGCGACGGCGCGCCGGTGCAACTGGAAACCAGTGTGACCGGCACCGTCAGCCTGGAGGCCGAGAAGAAGGGCATCAACATGAGCCGCATCATGCGGTCGTTCTATGCCCATGCCGAGAAGGCGTTTTCCTTCGGGGTCATCGAGGCGGCGCTGGACGACTACAAGGCCGACCTTGCCAGCTTTGACGCCCGCATCCAGATGCGGATGTCGTTCCCGATGCAGCTGAAATCGCTGCGGTCGGGCCTGTCAGGCTGGCAGTATTACGACATCGCGCTGGAACTGGTCGAGGAGGCCGGAGTCCGCAAGCGGATCGTGCATCTGGACTATGTCTACAGCTCGACCTGCCCGTGCAGCCTGGAGCTTGCCGAGCATGCCCGCGCGGTGCGGGGCCAGCTTGCGACGCCGCATTCGCAGCGGTCGGTGGCGCGGCTGTCGGTGGTGCTGACGTCCGAGATGGCGCTGGAGGACCTGGTGGAACTCGCGCGGGGCGCGGTGGTCACCGAGACCCAGGTCATGGTGAAGCGCGAGGACGAGCAGGCGTTCGCGGAACTCAACGCGGCGAACCCGATCTTCGTGGAAGACGCGGCGCGGCTGTTCTGCGAGGCGTTGCGGGCCGACCGACGGATCGGCGATTTCCGGGTGGTGGCAAGCCATCAGGAGAGCCTGCACAGCCACGACGCGATCAGCCTGCTGACCGAGGGTGACACCTTCGCCGCGACAAGCCTCGACCCGCGGCTTTTCCAGACCCTGATCCACGCGCGCTGAAATCCGGTCTTCGCGAGGCGATTGACCAAAGGCGCGGGGCCGCGTAGCCATGCCCGACCATGGTTGACCTCCGCCCCGTTGCCTATGTCATTGGTCGTATCCTGATCGTGCTTGCGATCCTGATGCTGGCTCCGGCCATCATCGACTGGCGGGCGGAGCTGGAAAACGGCTATGCCTTCCTGGCCAGCTCCGCGCTGACCGGCGTCGTCGGCGCGGGTCTTGCGCTCTCGACCGGGAATTCGCTTGGTCAGGCGCTGGATACCCGGCAGGCCTATCTGCTGACGGCGGGCATCTGGTTCGTGGTCCCGTTTTTCGGTGGCCTGCCGTTCTGGATCGGCGCGCCGGGCCTGACCCTGAACAACGCCTTTTTCGAGTCGGTCTCGGGCTTTACCACCACCGGAGCGACGGTGATCTTCGGCCTTGACGACCTTCCGGTGGGGATGAACCTGTGGCGGGGGATGCTGAACTGGCTGGGGGGCTTGGGGATCGCCTTCATCGCGATGATCTTCCTGCCGCTGATGCGGGTCGGAGGGATGCAGTTCTTTCGCACCGAGGGGTTCGACACCTTCGGCAAGGCGCTGCCACGGGCGACCGATATCGCCAAGCAGCTGCTCTTTGTCTATTCGCTGCTGACCCTGATCTGCATCGCCACCTATTCGGCCATCGGCATGTCGACGCTGGACGCGGTCGTCGGCGGCTTTGCGACCATTGCCACGGGCGGCTTCTTTCCGGCTGACATCTCGTTCAGCAAATATGTCGGCGCGGGCGAGTATTTCGGGGCGCTGTTCATGATCCTCGGCAGCCTGCCCTACATTCGCTATGTGCAGCTGGTGAACGGCTCGGCCCGGCCCTTGTGGCAGGACAGCCAGGTCCGGGCCTATCTGCGCTGGCTGGCCTATGCGGTCGTGTCGGTGACGATCTGGCGCGTCTGGACCACCGGCGAGGCGGTAGAGCCGGTCTTCCGCGAGGCCCTGTTCAACCTGGTGTCGATCATGTCCTCGACCGGCTTCTTCTCGGGCAGCTTCCCGACCTGGGGCGGCTACATGCTGGTGGTGGCCTTCGTGATCGGAGTCGTCGGGGCCTGTTCGGGGTCATCCGCCGCCGGGCTGTCGGTGTTCCGGGTGCAGCTGGTCCTGGCCGTGCTGAAGCGCGAGATCCGGCGGATCGGCAACCCGTCCGCCGTCGATCCGATCCGCTATGACAGCCGTCCGGTCGAAGAGGATGTGCTGAACGCGCTGATCCTGTTCGTGTCGAGCTATATCCTGATCCTGGGCACGATGAGCGTGGCGATGACCCTTCTTGGGGTCGATACCGTCTCGGCGCTGTTCGCGGTCTGGACAGCGCTGGGAAACATCGGCTACGGCTTCGGCCCGCTGGTCGAGCGCACCGGGACGTTCATCGATTTCCCGCCCGGTGCCATCGCGATCATGTCGCTGTGCATGCTTCTGGGCCGCCTTGGCCTTCTGGCGATTCTCGTCATGGTGTTGCCGTCCTTCTGGCGGCGCTAGAGTTTGTCTGACGCTGATAGAAGCGCCAGACAGCCTCCAGGTGTTTCGTGGTCGCCTGTCTTTCGACAAAACCGGCGTCCACTTTTGTCGGACAGGCGCTAGAGCGGGATGACTCCTGCCGAGGTCGGCCGATGCCAATCCCGGACACACATGCGAGCCTTCCTGTCCTTTCTGCCCGATTTGTCCCATGACAAATCGGGCCGCGCATGCCCAGGCGGACGCGCCCCGATTTCCAGGTGTCAGGCCTTGCACCACGCCCCTTGGCTTGCGGCTTGCGGCTTGCGCCTCCAGCCAACGGCCCGGGTGACGGTCCACTGGACAGTCACCCGGTCGGCCCGGCAGCCCCGTGGTCGGCGGGACGCAACGTCGCCAAAGTTCCGGGAGAACGCGTCCCGCTCTAATCCCGGCACGAGACGTGCGCGGTCATCTCCGCAGCCTTTTACGCCAGCGCGGCGGGGGTCAGCGGGTCGGACGGCACGGCGGGCTGGGTCGCGACGCCGGTGGGGGCAAGAAGCCGGATGATCTCGGCGGCAGGCAGCGCGAAGGCCACGCCTGCGGGCATCAGCTTGCCGCCTTGCGGGGCTGCGGGAAGAAGCATCCCCAGGACCGTGCCCTGGCCCTCCAGCACCGCGCCCTGGCCCTCCAGCACCGCGCCCTCGGGCCAGACCTGACCTTCAAATCCCAGACCGTCGGTGATGAAACTGTCGGGCGGGATCTGCCCCGCGCGCTTCAAAGCGCCAAGCCGGCCGGCGTTTCGTCGGCAGGGGAAGGGCCAAGGACAACACCGCACCAGCCTGTCCCAGGCGCAAGACCGGCGGTTTCCGGAAACAGCGCCGCATAGGCGCGGGCGCGGTCAAGTGCGGTGTCATGATCGGAATCGGCCTCGACCTGAAGCCAGACCTGAGCGTCTTGCGCGGCGGACCGGTGAGGCGGCGTCAGGACGAGGGCGGACAGAAACAGGACAACCAGCGCAAAGGGTCTGAACATGAACCGGTCCTGAAGAGGAGATCCGGGTCGGCCGACATTGGCCAAGGCCTGCGCGGCGGCCAAGGCCTGCGCGGCGGCAAGGGCGAAACCGGTCGTGCTTGCACCAGTCCTGTCATGGACGGCCCTTTCCGGACCAGACCTTTCCGGACCAGACCTTTCCGGACCAGACCTTTCCGGAATTGACCCTGTGCCGCCCAGTCGGTAGGGAATGCGCGACCTTCCATCCTGTCCGATGCCCCCCGCCCGAGGCTGCCCATGACCGACGTCACGACCACGCCGAGAAGCTTTCAGGAGATCATCCTGCGGCTGCAGACCTACTGGGCGGCGCAGGGCTGTGCGGTCTTGCAACCCTATGACATGGAAGTGGGCGCGGGCACGTTCCACCCGGCGACGACGCTGCGGTCGCTGGGGACAAAGCCCTGGGCTGCGGCCTATGTCCAGCCCTCGCGCCGACCGACCGACGGGCGCTATGGCGAAAACCCGAACCGGCTGCAGCACTACTACCAGTTCCAGGTGATCATCAAACCGTCGCCGCCCGATCTGCAGGAGCTGTATCTCGGCAGCTTGCGGGCCATCGGCATCGACCTTGGCCTGCACGACATCCGCTTTGTCGAGGATGACTGGGAAAGCCCGACGCTGGGGGCCTGGGGTCTTGGCTGGGAAGTCTGGTGCGACGGGATGGAGGTCAGCCAGTTTACCTATTTCCAGCAGGTCGGCGGGCATGACTGCAAGCCGGTCAGTGGCGAGCTGACCTATGGGCTGGAACGGCTGGCGATGTATGTGATGGGCGTCGACCATGTCATGGAGATGCCCTTCAACGACCCGCAGTCGCCGATCCCTTTGAAATACGGCGACATCTTCCGCCAGACGGAAGAGGAATACTCTCGCCACAACTTCGACGGGGCCTCGACAGAGATGCTGTTCCGGCATTTCAAGGATGCCGAGTCCGAATGTGCGCGGCTCCTGGCCTTCGATGCGGATGACCCGAAATCCGGCAAGCGGATCATCATGGCCCATCCGGCCTATGACCAGACGATCAAGGCGAGCCACATCTTCAACCTTCTCGATGCGCGCGGGGTGATCTCGGTCACCGAACGGCAGGCCTATATCGGCCGGGTGCGGGCCCTCGCCAAGCAATGCGCCGATGCGTTCCGGCAGACCGAAGCGGGGGCCGACCAATGAACGCGGGCAAGGCCAGTGTGGTGGCAACCGTGATCTTCGCAGCCGTGACGGGTGCGGTCCTGTGGTATACTTCCGGACGGGCGTATTATGATCCGGTCATCTTCCAGCCCGGCGCGGAGATCCGGCTGGTGCCGCTGGTCGGCGATCAGCCCGAGGCCATCGTCGTGACCGGGATCGAAGGGATCGACGCGGAAAGCTCTCCCATCAAGTTCCGGGCCTGCTTTACCACGCCCCTGTCGCTGGCCATGCTGACCGAGACCTATCGGACCTATGAGGGTGCCGAGCCCCTGATCGCCCCGCGCGGGTTCGACTGTTTCGACGCTGAAGCCATCGACAAGGCGCTGGAGAGTGGCGAGGCGCTGGCCTTCCTGTCCGAGCCGGAAATCCGTCCCGGGGTCGACCGGGTGGTTGCGGTTTTCGGCGACGGGCGGGCCTATGCCTGGCAGCAGCTGAACGGCAGCCTTGGGGAGTAGCATGGCCGAGGCCGACGACCCCCTGCGGAAGCTGAAGCGCCGTCACAGGCGCGACCTGCGCTATGCGCGGGCCGAAGGGATGCTTGCGGGCGTGGTCTCGATGCTGCGGCCCGGGGATGTCGCGGTGGACTGCGGGGCGAACCGGGGCGATGTGACGGCGCTTCTGGCGACCTCGGGGGCGACGGTCCATGCCTTCGAGCCCGACCCCTACAATCTAGAGAAACTGGCCGAACGATTTGCCGCGACCGCGAACGTGCAGCTTCACGCCGCCGCCGTAGGGACCGGGGCCGGCAGCATCCGCCTGATGCGCGCGGCGAACTGGGACAGGAACCCCGACCTCGCGTCGGTGAAAAGCACGGTCGTCTCGGGCGGCCAGAACATCGCCGAGGGTGACGGGATCGACGTCGCGATGATCGACTTCCCGGCCTTCCTGCGCGGGCTTGTCGCGACCCATGGCCGCGTGGCCTTCGTCAAGATGGACATCGAGGGGGCCGAGCTGGACCTGCTTGACGCCATGCTGGGGCAGGGGCTTTTCGACCAGATCCAGCTGACCGTCGCCGAGACCCACGAGCGCAAGTTCAAGGATCTGCGCTCCCGCTTTGCCGCGCTGCGCGACGCCGTGGCCGCAGCCTACCCGCCGACCCGTGTCAACCTCGACTGGATTTGATTTCAGGAACCCTGACCGATGCCCGACCTTCTGATCGAACTCTTTTCCGAGGAAATCCCGGCCCGGATGCAGGCCCGCGCCCGCGAGGACCTGCGCAGGCTGGTGACCGACGGGCTGGTCGAGGCGGGGCTGACCTATGCCTCCGCCGGGGCCTTCTCGACTCCACGGCGGCTGGTGCTGTCGGTGGAGGGGCTGACGGCAGAGAGCCGCCCGGTGCGGGAGGAGCGCAAGGGGCCTTCGACCAGCGCCCCCGCGCAGGCGGTGGAGGGGTTCCTGCGGTCGACCGGCCTGTCGCTGGACCAGCTGGAGCGGCGGGCGGACAAGAAGGGCGAGACCTTCTATGCCGTGGTGGAAAAGCCGGGGCGGGCTGCAGCGGTGATCGTGGCCGAGGTGCTGGAAGGTGTGATCCGCAGTTTCCCCTGGCCGAAGTCGATGCGCTGGGGGTCGGGCAGCTTGCGCTGGGTGCGGCCGTTGCAGTCGATTGTCTGCCTGCTGTCCGATGAAGGCGGGGCGCATGTCGTGCCGATGGAGGTCGACGGGATCGTCGCGGGCAACGTGACCGAGGGTCATCGGTTCATGGGCCATGGGCGGTTCACCGTCCATGGCTTTGACGACTATGTGGTCAAGCTCAAGCGCGCCAAGGTGGTGCTGGATACGGCGGAACGCGAGGCGGCGATCTGGCAGGGCGCGCAGAACCTGGCCTTTGCAGCGGGGATGGAAGTGGTCGCGGACCCCGGCCTTCTCTCCGAGGTCGCGGGGCTGGTCGAATGGCCGGTGCCGCTGATGGGGCGGATCGGCGAGGCGTTCCTTGGCCTGCCGCCCGAGGTGCTGCAGACCAGCATGAAGGAACACCAGAAGTTCTTTTCGGTCCGCAACCCGAAGACCGGGCGGCCCGACTCTGAAAGAATCATGGGGTTTGTCACTGTGGCCAACATCGAGGCGGCGGATGGCGGCGAGGTGATCCTGAAGGGCAACCAGAAGGTTTTGGCCGCGCGACTGTCGGATGCGAAGTTCTTCTGGGAGAATGACTTGCGGGTCGCCAAAGCGGGCATGGGCGAGTGGGTGGAGGGGCTGAAGGCGGTCACCTTCCACAACAAGCTCGGCTCTCAGGCCGACCGGATCGAGCGGATTGCGGCCTTGGCGCGGGAGATTGCGCCGCTGGTGGGGGCGGATGCCGACGACGCCGAACGCGCCGCGCGGCTGGCGAAGCTGGACCTGCGCTCGGCGATGGTCGGCGAGTTCCCCGAGTTGCAGGGCGTGATGGGCCGGTATTACGCGCTGGAGGTGGGGGAGCCTGCGGCGGTGGCCGATGCCGCGCGGGACCATTACGCGCCGCTGGGGCCGTCTGACGCGGTGCCTTCGGAGCCGGTGTCGTTGGCCGTGGCGCTCGCCGACAAGATCGACACGCTGACCGGGTTCTGGGCGATTGACGAAAAGCCGACGGGATCGAAGGACCCCTACGCGCTGCGGCGGGCGGCGTTGGGGGTGATCCGGTTGGTGTTGGGGAATGGGGTGCGCGGCAACTTTGCGCCGACAATCACCAAGCTAGTTGTCAGACACGCGTTGCGCTGGACGATCTCTACAGTGGGCTTGGTAGTTGGAACGATTACCGTCGAAATGGAACGGGCCGACACTGCTAACGAACACTACCTTCGTGAGAACTTCGTGGGGGCGTCAGAAGACGGTTGGGAACACAACTCGCAGTGGCTATTCAAGGCGTTTGACGATGCCTCTGACCTCCTCTCCTTCTTCCACGATCGCCTCAAGGTCTATCTCAAGGACCAGGGCATCCGGCACGATATCATCGACGCCTGCCTCGCCATGCCGGGGAATGATGACCTGACGCTGCTCGTCAAGCGTGCCACCGCGCTGAGCGAAACGCTCAAGACCGAGGACGGGGCGAACCTTCTCCAGGGGTTCAAGCGGGCGAACAACATCCTGTCGCAGGCCGAGGCGAAGGACGGCGTCGAATACTCCTTCGGCGCGGACCCGAAGTTCGCCGAGACCGACGAGGAACGGGCGCTGTTCGCGGCGCTGGACCGGGCCGAGGCGGCCATTACTCCGGCAATGAAGGCCGAAGACTTCGCCACCGCCATGGCCGCGATGGCTGCCCTCCGCGCGCCCATCGACGCCTTCTTCACCGCCGTTCAGGTGAACAGCGACAACGAGATCATCCGGCGCAACCGGCTCAACCTTCTGCACCGTATCCGCTCCATCTGTTCCGGTGTCGCCGATCTGACCCGCATCGAGGGCTGAAAGCGCCCAAAGAATCGTCACGGGACTGACATGTCACGCTTGCGCGACAGGGCTTTCGGCGTATTCTGCACCTGAACACAAAGGTGCTGCAGTGCAGAAACACGATCCGGTCGCAGAGTTTGCCCAGATCTCGCCCTCGGCGCAGATCGCTGCGGCAAGCCATGGCTGGCGGGCGAAATGCCTGCAGCGGCTGGTCCGGCTGGAACTGCCGGTGCCGAAGTCAGTGGCGCTTCCCGCCTCGACCGTCCGCGCCATCGCGGCGGGGCATGGGGTGGATTCGGTTGGAATCCTGGACCATTTCGGTGACGGGCCGCTGATTTCCGTCCGCCCCTCGCCCGCCAACCCCGATTGGGGTGGCCCGGCGACGATCCTGAACATCGGCCTCAATGCCAAGCGCCACGCGCGACTGGCCGAAACCCATGGCGAGGCGGCCGCAGATGCGCTCTATCTGCGCTTTGTCCAGGCCTATGCGATCCATGTGGCGCGGCTGGACCCCGAGGTCTTCGACGGGCTGAAACCAGGTCCCGGTGCCCTGCGCGAGGCGCTGCGCGAATACGAGGTCGAAACCGACGAGCCGTTCCCGCAGGACCCGGCCAAGCAGCTGTCCGAAGTGCTGCGGTCGATGGCGCGGGCTTGGGAGGGCACCTCGGCCCGGCTTCTGCGCCAGGCCAAGGGCGCGCCCGAAGAGGCGGCGCTGGGGCTGGTGGTGCAGGAGATGGCGCAGGGGATCGGGCAGGGCATCTCGGGCTCGGGCGTGATCCAGTTCGTCGATCCGGTGACCGGACAGCCGCAGGTCACCGGGCGCTATCTTGGCCAGAGCCAGGGGCGGGACGCGCTGAAGACGACCGAGGCGCTGTATCTGACGCGCGACCCGCGCGGGCCGTCGCTGGAAGACATTGCGCCCGAGCTTTTCGCCACGCTGATCGACTACGGTGCGGTAAGCCGCACGCGGCTGCGCGAGGAAATGCAGATCGAATTCACCATCGAGGACGGTCGCCTTGCGGTTCTGGACGCGGTCAAGGTGCAGCGTTCGGTCCGGGCCGGTCTGCGGATCGCGGTGGCTTTGGCCGAGGACGGGGTGATCCCGCGCAACGAAGCGGTGCTGCGCGTCGAGCCGCGCGCCCTGTCGGAGCTTTTGCACCACCAGGTCGATCCGCGCGGGGCACGGGACGTGATCGCCCGGGGGATTGCGGCCTCGCCGGGTGCTGCGACCGGCAAGCTGGTGTTTTCGTCGGCTGCGGCGCAGGCCAGTGCCTCCAAAGGCGAGCCCTGCATCCTTGTGCGCCGCGAAACCTCGCCCGAGGATATTCGCGGCATGCATTCCTCGGCCGCGGTGCTGACCGAACGCGGCGGCATGACCAGCCATGCGGCGGTGATCGCGCGCGGGCTGGGGCTGCCCTGCGTGGTGGGCGCGTCCGATCTGCGGCTGGATGCGCGCGACAAGAAGCTGACCACAGCCGATGGCCGCGTCTTCCGCGAGGGCGACGTGGTGACGCTGGACGGGTCGAAAGGCGAGGCGCTGGCGGGTGCGGCCGAAATGTTGCCCCCCGCGCTGGACGACAGTTTCCGCAGGCTTCTGGCCTGGGCCGACGAGGTGCGCGACATCGGCGTGCGGGCGAATGCGGACACGCCGGCCGATGCCGAAACCGCACGCAAGTTCGAGGCGCAGGGGATCGGTCTGTGCCGGACGGAACACATGTTCTTCGACGAGGACCGTCTGGTCGTCATGCGCGAGATGATCTTCGCCGACACGCCCGGCGACCGTGCGGCTGCCCTGGCGCGGCTTTTGCCGATGCAGCGCGCGGATTTCGTGCAGCTCTTTGAAATCATGCAGGGATTGCCGGTCTGCATCCGCCTCTTCGACCCGCCCCTGCACGAGTTCCTGCCCTCGGACCGCGAAGGTCTGCGCGATCTGGCCGAGGCACTGGACCGGCCCCTGTCCGAAGTGACCCGCCGCGCCGAGGCGCTGACCGAGGTGAACCCGATGCTGGGGATGCGGGGGGTGCGGCTGGGCGTTGTCCTGCCGGAAATCTACGACATGCAGGCGCAGGCGATCTTCGAGGCGACACTGGAATCGGCCCGGCGCGGGGCGCCCGTCGTGCCCGAAATCATGATCCCGCTGGTCTCTGCCCGGCGCGAGGTGGAACTGGTCAAGACCCGGATCGACGCCGTCGCCGCCATGGTCCGCACCAGGGCCGGGGCGGGCTTTGACTACAAGCTCGGCGTGATGGTCGAAACGCCGCGCGCCGCCCTGCGCGCCGGCGAGATTGCCCAGCATGCGGCCTTCCTGTCGTTCGGGACAAACGACCTGACGCAGATGACCTACGGCCTGTCGCGCGACGACGCGGGGCGGTTCATGAACACCTATGTCCGCCTTGGGGTCTTCCCGGAGGATCCGTTTCACATCCTGGACATCGACGGGGTTGGAGAATTGTTGCACATCGGGGCCGAGAGGGGCCGCAAGACGCGGAAAGATCTGACATTGTCGATCTGCGGCGAGCATGGCGGCAACCCGGAATCCATCGATTTCTGTCGGCGCGCGGGGTTCGACTATGTGTCCTGTTCGCCCTACAGGGTGCCGATGGCGCGACTGGCTGCAGCGCACCTGGCGCTGCGCGATCGTGAAGAAATCGTTTAAAAACAACAGTTTGTAATATTTTTTCAAGAGATTCCGACGATTTTCGGCGGTATTTCGCTTATGCAGCATTGATTTGCGTGGCTTTTCGGCAACAGCGGGTGGACCGCCCGGACGGCTTCCCCTACCTCCCGCCAGCTTGCCAAGGCGGGGGAACTTCCGCCGGAAACCAAAGACGGAAGAGCAGAATGAAACGCACCCTTGCGACCATCGCACTGGCGATGGCACTGGCAGCCACGACTGCCACGGCGGTTGCCAGCTGGACCTCGGACAGGTTCGGCCTGCAACCCGCGTCCTTCGCACCCAGGCTGGAACGGCTGCCCGCGCCCGATCTTGACGCGGCGCTGGCGCCAAAGGACCGGTTGACGGAAGACTGGCTCATGGCCCAGCCGGCCCCGGACGGCGATGCCGATTGGCAGTGCCTGACCGAGGCGGTCTATTTCGAGGCGCGCGGCGAAAGCCTGGACGGTCAGGTCGCGGTGGCTGAAGTGATCCTGAACCGGGTCGACAGCCGGCTTTACCCCCGCACGGTTTGCGGCGTGGTCAAGCAGCGCGCCGGCGGTGGTTGTCAGTTTTCCTATGTCTGCACCGGCAAGAAGAAGATGAGCGAGAAGGCCGCGGCCGATCTGGCAGGCCGCATTGCGCGGGCCATGCTGGACGGCGCACCCCGTGTCCTGACCGACGGGGCCACGCATTTCCATACCAAAGGGGTCAGGCCGTCCTGGGCCAAGCGGTTTGCAAAGACCGCCTCCATCGGGTCGCACCTCTTTTACCGTCAGCCCGGCGCGAGCGGCTGATGTCGCCAATCACTGCTGCCGCGACGCCTTATCGCTTGGCCGGCGCGCCGCGCGTGGTATGAGGGGCCGAACGGCGGAGGACCCTTCATGAGCGACATCGAACTGGCCTTCGCCCATCCCGAAGACCGGGCCGAGGCTTCGGCGGGTGCGACACCGCGCGACCGGATCAGTCTGCGCGACCATGTGGTCGAGGCAGACATCGGTGCCTTCCAGAAGGAACGCGGCCACAAGCAGCGCCTGCGGTTCAACGTGGTGGTCGAGGTCCGACCGGTGACCGAGCCCTTGCAGGATGACGTCGACCGCATCCTGTCCTACGACCGTATCACGGAATCCATCGCCGCCGAACTGGCCGCAGAGCGTCTCAACCTCTTGGAGACGCTGGCGGAACGCGTGGCCGAACGGATCCTCGCGGAGCCGGCGGCGATGCGGGTCTTCATCCGGATCGAGAAGCTGGACATCGGGCCCTATGCCCTTGGTGTCGAAATCGTGCGCTCGCGGGCCGAGCGCCCGGTGCAACGCCCGAGTGCCGAAGGGCTGGAGGCGGTGCATCCGCTGGTCGTGTTCGTCGACAATCCGACGATCCATGCGCCCGATCTGTCGAAGCGGCTCGATGCCCTGCAGGCCGACGGGCTGCCGATGATCCTTGCGGTGGGTCTGCCGGACCTGCCCCGTCCGGTCACCGGGCACAAGCCGACGCAGCGTCGCGTGGACCTTCTGGCCATCGAGCAGAATGCCTGGACCCTTGCCGCGCGCGATGCGCGCTGCGTGGTGGTGGCGACGCGGACCGAGATCGACTGGGCGATGAAGCGCGGGCAGACGGTGGTCTGGGCACCGTCCAAGCTGGTGCTGGACGCGGTGGACGGGCCGAAGGGCAGCGATCCGGTGGGGCTGGCGCTCTGGCTGGCGGAAACCATGTCGGCGACTGCGCTGGTCGTTCACGGCGAGGTTGCAGTCCCGGCAGGAAGCCGCGTCCCGGTGAAACGCGCCTGACGCTTCCCCCTTGAAAAGGGCCTTGGCTTCGGCCAATCCGAAATCATGGAGTATTTCCGCCCGATCGCGATGACAGATCCCGCCCGCCCGGCGGGGGCCGTCGCACTTGCTGGCGGCTGGTGCTGGTTCGACCGGGTCGAGGTTCTGTCGCGGGCCGCGCCGTCGCGGCTGATCGCGGCGTCCGAGGTTCCGGCACCGGTCCTGCACCGGATGACGGCACCCCGCCCGGCCTTCGCGGGTCTGGGGCTGGACCAGCCCCGGCTGATGGGCATCCTGAACGTGACGCCCGACAGTTTTTCGGACGGCGGCAGGTTTCTCGGGCCCGATGCGGCGATTGCGCAGGCACGGGCGATGGCCGGGGCGGCCGAGATCATCGACATCGGTGGCGAAAGCACCCGTCCCGGAGCGGTCGAGGTGCCGGTGGAGGAAGAAATCGCCCGCACCGCCCCGGTGATCCGCGCCTTGCGGGCGGGCGGGCTGACGGCCCCGATCTCGATCGACACGCGGAAAGCGCCCGTTGCCGAAGCGGCGCTTTCGGCGGGTGCAACCCTCGTCAACGATGTCTCGGCCTTCGACTTCGACCCCGAACTTGGCCCGCTGGTGGCCAGGGTCGGCGCTCCGGTCGTGCTGATGCACGCGCAAGGGGTGCCTGCGACGATGCAGGACGACCCGCGCTACGGCGATGTTCTCTTGGATGTCTACGACGCGCTGGCCGCCCGGCTCGCGCGGGCCGAGGCGCTGGGGATCGCGCGTGATCGCATCGTGCTTGATCCCGGCATCGGGTTCGGTAAGACCCAAGGACACAATCTGGCGCTGCTGCGCGGCCTGTCGCTGCTGCACGGGCTTGGGTGCCCGATCCTGCTTGGCACCTCGCGCAAGCGGTTCATCGGGGCGATTGGCCGGGCCAGCGCGCCCGAGGCCCGCGCGCCGGGGTCCATCGCCACGGCGCTGTCAGGTGTCGCGCAGGGGGCGCAGATCCTGCGGGTCCATGACGTGGCCCAGACGCGGCAAGCGCTGCGGCTGTGGCAATCCCTGAACACCGATCACTTGGAGGATGAGGCATGAGCCGCAAGCTTTTTGGCACCGACGGCGTCCGGGGCCGGGCGAACAGCTGGCCGATGACGGCGGAACTGGCCTTGCGGCTGGGCGCGGCGGCGGGGCGGTATTTCCGCCGCGACGGGTCGGCGGCGCACCGGGTGGTGATCGGCAAGGACACGCGGCTGTCGGGATACATGCTGGAAAACGCGCTGACGGCGGGGTTCTGTTCGACGGGCATGAACGTCCTTCTTCTCGGCCCGGTGCCGACCCCGGCGGTGGGGTTCCTGACCAAGTCGATGCGGGCGGATGTAGGGGTGATGATCTCGGCCTCCCACAACCCGCATCAGGACAACGGGATCAAGTTCTTCGGTCCGGACGGGTTCAAGCTGTCGGACGCCGCCGAAGCCGAGATCGAGGCGCTGGTCGAGGGCGAGGTCCAGCCTGCGAAGCCCGAGAACATCGGGCGTGCCAAGCGGATCGAGGACGGGCGGGGCCGGTATGAGGAATTCGTGAAGACGAGCTTTCCCACCGGCCTGCGGCTGGACGGGCTGAAGGTTGTGCTGGACTGCGCGAACGGGGCGGCCTACCGGGCGGCGCCCGAGGTGCTGTGGGAGTTGGGGGCCGAGGTGATCCCGATCGGGACCGCTCCGAACGGGACCAACATCAACGACCGCTGCGGGTCGACCCATACCGACGCGGCGGCCGAGGCGGTCGTGGCCCATGGCGCGCATGTCGGCATCGCGCTGGACGGCGATGCGGACCGGATCATGATCCTGGATGAAACCGGGCGGGTCGCGGACGGGGATCAGATCATGGCGCTCCTCGCGGCCCGCTGGGCGACCGAGGGGCGGCTGGCGGGCGGCGCGCTGGTCGCGACGGTGATGTCGAACCTGGGGCTGGAGCGGTTCCTGCAAGGCCGCGGCCTGCGGCTGGAGCGGACGGCGGTGGGCGACCGCTATGTGGTGGAACGGATGCGCGAGGGCGGCTTCAACCTGGGGGGCGAGCAGTCGGGTCACATCGTGATGACCGACTATGCGACGACCGGGGACGGGCTGGTCGCGGGGCTGCAGTTCCTGGCCGAGATGGTGCGGACCGGCAAGCCCGCGTCCGAGCTGACGCGGTCCTTCACGACCGTCCCGCAGATGCTGAAGAATGTCCGCTTCACCGCCGGGGCGCGACCGTTGGACGTCGCTTCGGTTCAGGAAGTGATCCGGGCGTCCGAGGCAAGGATCGAGGGGCTGGGCCGCATCCTGATCCGGAAATCGGGCACCGAACCCCTGATCCGGGTCATGGCGGAATGCGAGGACGAGGCGCTGCTGGCTGCCGTGGTGGACGAGATCGTGGGGGCGGTGGAGGCGGCTGTCTAAGGATGTGTCCACGGTGGACAAAACAGGAAAAGGCAACGAAGACAGAGTGTTGCCATTTTTCGTTTACCTGGTCTTAACCTCTGCGCAAAGCTGCGTGAGGTCAGGCTTTCCGCTCTGGCGCCGGAGAGTCCGGATGGCGCAGACTTGGCCCGGACAGGTGATGCAATGAGGTTCTCGATGCGGACGCTCGGATATGTGGCGGGGGCGCTGGCGGCGCTCTGGACGTCGATGGCGCTGGCTCAGGGGCTGACGGTGGCCGGCCACGAGGTCACGGTGAAGGACGACGGGATGGGCGGTGCCGCACTTCTGGTCGACGGCGAGGTTCTGCACGAGAACGGCGTGATCTTTCTGGACGAAGGTCAGCAGACCCTTGCGGGCGTCACCGTGCTGACCGGCGTCGCCGGGCCGGGCGGCAATGCCTGCGGCGGTGCCCCCTTTGTGCTGGCCCTGAGCGAGGGTGTGGCACCTGCGTTCTATGGCCCGATCGACAGTTGTCGCGAGTTCGCGCTGCAGGTCCAGCCCGAGGCGCTGGTGTTTTCCACCGAACCCTTGCCGTCCGAGCCGGGCGAGGTCTGGGTCTGGAACCCGGTCACCGGCCTGACCGAGGCCCTGCCCGAAGAGTTTGCCGCCGATCCCGGCCTTGGCTGGGAGGCCTTGCCGTCGCTTGCCGGGGCGCATCCGGCAGACGCGATGAAGCTGGCCCCGGTGCTGGCGGCATTGCAGGAGGGACTTGGTCCGGACTATCCGGTCTTTGCCGAGCGGATTTCCGATCTGGGGTCGGGCGACCTGACCGGAACGGGTTATCTGGGCGAGGCCTGCCTGAAACTCACCTGCCAGGACGATTGGGCGGTCCTGTATCTTGACGGGGCGTCAGAGCAGGCCTTTGCGATCTGGAAGGTATCGGGAGAGGCGCGCTATCGCCTCTGGCCTGCGGACACCAGCCTGTGGCCCCCCGAGGCGACGGCCGTGCTGCACGACAAGGCGGCGATGCAGTAACCCGGCAAGGCGGCGATGCGGTAACCCAGCGACGCGCGCGCCGACCGGGGCGTCAGCCGCGCGGCTTTTTCGCGACCGCGTAGTCGCCGGGATAGGCAAGCCCGCCGTGGTGGGTGAGCCTTGCCGTCTCGTGGCACCAGATCTCGCCGCCACAGCCGTCGATCCAGCGGCGGCAGAACGAGGTGTCCTCGCCGTGCATGACCGCGCCGCTACGGCCGCGCAGGTGGCTGAAGAAGTCGTGAAAATCGGCCCCCGGGTAGCCCGGCCCGTTGAAGCCGGGGACAGGCAGCGCAGCACCGGAGGCCACCATGCGTTCGGGGACCGCACGACGCAGAAGCATGAACCCGGTGCCGGCCCCCGGAACCTTGCGAAAGCCGCCCCTGACCTCATGCGGCCAGTCCTCGCCCGCCTCGAACCGTTCGGCCACGTTGTAGCGGAAGCTTTCGGCCAGAAGCCGGTCGGTCGCGGCGCGGTCGGCTTCGGGCTTTTGCGCTTCGCGTTCGATGAGGGCGCGGAAGCTGGACCAGCGCATCTGCCGCTGCGGGTAGGGGGCGACGGTGAAATCGGCGTCGAAATCGAGAAGGTCGAAGAACACCTGGGGATGAAAGCCCATGTCGCTGTCGAGAAGCAGCGCATGGGTGAAGGTCTTTTCGGCCAGGAAGAACGACATCAGGTAGTTGCGCGAGATCACGAGGTCGGACCATTCGTAGGTCTTGAGCGCGAAGGGAATGCGGCGTTTGGGCAGCGCCTGAGTGAGGCCGATCAGGCTGTGGACCGTCGGCGTGTCGATCTGGCCACCGGTCGGCATCAGGATCAGAAGGGTGGTCATGCGGCCTCATGCTTGCCGGTGTGCAGGGTCGCAGTGGCCGCGTGGCGCGTCAAGCCGGGCACTGCAAAAGAAAAGGGGGCGTTGCCGCCCCCTTCCGTGTCACCGCGCTGCAAAGCGGGATCAGTTCCGCGCCTTGTCGACCATCTTGCCCTTGGAAATCCACGGCATCATCGCGCGGAGTTTCTCGCCGACCTGTTCGATCTGGTGTTCGTCGTTGATCCGGCGGGTCGCCTTGAAGAACGGCTGGCCGACGGCGTTTTCCTGCATGAAATCGCGGACGAACTTGCCGGTCTGGATGTCTTTCAGGACGGCTTTCATCCGGGCCTTGGTTTCGTCATAGGGCAGGATGCGCGGGCCGCTGACATACTCGCCGTATTCGGCGGTGTTCGAGATCGAGTAGTTCATGTTCGCGATGCCGCCTTCGTAGATCAGGTCGACGATCAGCTTCACTTCGTGCAGGCACTCAAAATAGGCCATCTCGGGCTCGTAGCCGGCCTCGACCAGCGTCTCGAAGCCCATGCGGATCAGTTCGACGAGGCCGCCGCAGAGGACCGCCTGCTCGCCGAAAAGGTCGGTTTCGCATTCCTGGCGGAAGTTGGTCTCGATGATGCCGGACCGCCCGCCACCGATGGCGGAGCAGTAGGAGAGGCCGATTTCCATCGCCTTGCCGGTCGCGTCCTGGTGGACGGCGACGAGACAGGGCACGCCGCCGCCCTTGGTGTATTCGCCGCGGACGGTGTGGCCGGGGCCTTTCGGGGCCATCATGATGACGTCGACGCCCTTTTTCGGCTCGATCAGGCCAAAGTGGACGTTCAGGCCGTGGGCGAAGGCAATCGCGGCGCCCTCGCGCAGGTTGTCGTGGACATACTGCTTGTAGGTCGCGGCCTGAAGTTCGTCGGGCATGGTGAACATGATCAGGTCGCACCACTTCGCCGCTTCGGCGATGTCCATCACCTTCAGGCCCTCGGCTTCGCATTTCTTGGCCGAAGCAGACCCCGGGCGCAGTGCCACGACGACGTTCTTGGCACCCGAATCGCGCAGGTTCAGCGCATGGGCGTGGCCCTGGGAGCCATAGCCGAGGATGGCCACCTTCTTGTCCTTGATCAGGTTCACATCGCAGTCGCGGTCGTAGTAAACGCGCATGGCGTCCTCCATCTGGTTGATGGCGGGAGAATAGGAGTTCTGGCGCGGAGAACCGTGCATTGTTTGACGAAAATCGGCAGATATGCGAATGATCACACCGAAAATGCAATATTCACGGATGGATCATGCTTGACGACACGGACCGGCGCATCCTGCGGCACTGGCTGGCCGAGCCGTCGCTGGACCGCGCGGCGCTGGCGGAACGCGCCGGGGTCACCGGGGCGACGCTGTGGCGGCGGCTTGACCGGCTGCGGTCGGCGGGCGTCGTGCAGGGCGAGGGAGCGGTGATCGACTGGCGGGCGCTCGGCTATGCGGTCGAGGTCAGCTTGCGCTTTACGCTGGACAAGACCAACCCCCGCGCCTTCGACGAGTTCATCGCAGCCGCCCGCGAGGTGCCCGAGGTGATCGGGATCGAGACTTTCCTCGGCCGGGTCGATGTGCGGCTGAACGTCATCGCGCGCGACATGGGGCACTGGACCGGCATCTACCGCGACCGGATCCTGGCGCTGCCGCATATCGCCGAGGTCGAGGCGCTGATGCTGGTTGCGACCATCAAGGACAGCGGGGGGCTGCCCCTGTGACCTACGGCGAGATCGATCTGGATGATCAGGACCGGGCGATCCTGCGCGCCTTGTCCGCGGACGGAAGCCTCTCGGCGGGCGAGCTGGGGCGGCGGTTCGGCCTGTCGCAGCCGGCGGCCTGGCGGCGGGTGCGGCGGCTGGAGGAAGCGGGCGTGCTGGCGGGGCGGCGGGTGGAGGTCGACCGCGCCGCCCTTGGCTTTGGGGTCACGGTGTTTCTGGGGATCAAACTTGCGACCAAGGGGCGGGTGTCGCTGGAAGATTTCGAGCGTGCGGCGACCGCAATCCCCGAAGTGCAGGTGGTGCAGCATGTGCTGGGCCTTTTCGACTATCGCCTGCGGGTGGTGGCGCGGGATCTGGCGGACTTCGAGCGGGTTCTGCGCCGTCGAATCATGACGCTGCCGGGCGTGGGCAACGTCGAGGCCAATGTGCTTTTGACCGAGGAACGTCGCCCCGGACCCTTGGGCGTGGCGGATTCGGTCGGGAAACGGTGAGCCGACGCGGCTAGGTTTGGGCAGAACCAGGAGTCGCCCATGAAGATCGCCAGGCTGGAAACCTTCGACACGCCTCACGTCTGCTTTGTGAAGGTGACCGCCGATACCGGCGATGTCGGCTGGGGGCAGACCTCGACCTATCAGGCGGATCTCACGGCGGAGATCTTCCATCGGCAGGTCGCGCCCCATGCGCTTGGGACAAGGGTGGCCGATCTGGAAGACACGCTGCGCCGCATCTTCGAGCGCGAACACAAGTTCCCCGGCAGCTATCTGCGCCGGGCGCAGGCGGGGCTGGATACGGCGGTCTGGGACTTGCGGGGCAAGGTGGCGGGCAAGCCTGTGGCCTCGCTTCTGGGCGGCTCGCCCGGCCGCGTGCGTGCCTACGCCAGTTCGATGAAGCGCGACATCACGCCCGAGGACGAGGCGACGCGGTTCGTGAAGCTGCGGGATGAGTTCGGCTTTGACGCCTTCAAATGGCGCGTGGGCGCGGAGGTGGGCCGCGACCAGGACGAATGGCCGGGGAGGACGGAAGCGGTTATTCCGATTGTCGCCAATGCCTTGGGAGACAATGTTGAGAAACTGGTTGATGGCAATTCCTGCTTTTCTCCCGCCCGTGCCATCGAGGTGGGCCGGATGCTGGAGGACCACGGCATCGGGCATTTCGAGGAGCCATGTCCCTATTGGGAGGTCGACCAGACTGCCGAGGTCCGCGCTGCCCTGAGACTCGACGTTGCGGGCGGCGAACAGGATTGCGAGCTGACCGCCTGGCAACTGGCAATCGAACACAAGGCGGTGGACATCCTGCAGCCCGACATCCTGTATCTGGGCGGCATCTGCCGGACGCTGGAGGTCTGCCGGATGGGCGAACGCGCCGGACTGCCGATCACACCGCACGCGGCAAACCTTGGCCTCGTGACGATCTGCACCATGCACCTTTTGCGCGCGATCCCTAACCCGGGCAAGTATCTGGAGTTTTCCATCGAAGGCCCGGACTACTACCCCTGGCAGGACGGCCTGTTCCTGAACGACCCCTACCGGATCGAAGGCGGTCATGCCATCGTGACCGAAGCGCCCGGCTGGGGCGTCGAGATCAACCCCGACTGGCTGGCCCGCGCCCGCCATCGCGTAGCGGAGGCGACCTGAAATGCCCGGACTTCACGCCCATATCGACCCCGAGGGTCTTGAGGAGTTTTCGGTCGTGTTCACCGACCGGTCGCTGAACCACATGTCGGCGCGCTTCCAGGCGGTGATGCGCGATGTCTCGGGGATGCTGAAAGAGGTCTACAAGGGCAGCGCCGTGGCCCTGGTGCCCGGCGGCGGATCCTATTCGATGGAGGCGGTTGCCCGGCAGTTCGGCAAGGGCCGCGTCCTGATCGTTCGGAACGGCTGGTTCAGCTATCGCTGGACGCAGATCTTCGAGGCGGGTGGGTTTGCAGGCGAGACGACGGTGGTGATGGCCCGGCAGACCGGGAACGATACCCGAGCGCCCTATGCCCCGCCGCCGATCGACGAGGTGGTGGCCAAAATCCGCGACGTGCGGCCCGAGGCGGTGTTCGCGCCGCATGTGGAAACCAGTGCCGGGATCATCCTGCCCGACGGTTACATCTCGCAGATGGCGGCGGCGGCGCATGAGGTCGGCGCGCTGATGGTGCTGGACTGCATCGCGTCGGGCTGCATCTGGGTCGACATGGCCGCGACCGGGGTGGATGTGCTGATCTCGGCCCCGCAGAAGGGATGGTCGGCCTCGCCTTCGGCAGGCGTGGTGGTGCTGTCGCCGATGGGTGAGGCGCGGCTGGCGGACACCGCGTCGAACAGCTTCGCGCTGGACCTGAAGAAGTGGCGCGCGATCATGGAGGCCTATGAGAAGGGCGGCCATGCCTATCACGCGACGATGCCGACCGATGCGATTGTCGGCTTCCGCGACGCGATGGTCGAAACGCAGGCGATGGGGTTCGATGCCGCCAAGGCGGCGCAGTGGGCTCTGGGCCGGGCGGTCAGGGCGATGCTTGTGGCGAAGGGCGTGCCGTCGGTTGCAGCGGATGGATTTCAGGCGCCGGGGGTTGTGGTAAGCTACACCAGCGACCCCGACGTGCAGAACGGGTCGAAGTTCCGGGCCGAGGGCTTGCAGATCGCGGCGGGCGTGCCGTTGCAGGTCGGTGAGGGGCCGGAGTTCAAGACCTTCCGGCTGGGTCTTTTCGGCCTCGACAAGCTGCGCGATGTCGATGCCACGGTCGCGCGGCTGCGTCGCGCGGTCGACGCGGTCTTGTGATCCACACAGGCCGGACGGGAGCATCCGGCCTGTGCGGTTTTGCAGTCATCCGGGGATTACTGCGCGTTGCTGAGGATCGCCTGCACGCCCTGGGCGACGTCGGACGCCGTGCGGGTGTTCTCGGAGTTCGAGAAGAACGAAGACAGCTGCGCGTATTGCGCGGTCGTCAGGGCCGACAGATCCGCTCCGGGAAGCACGGTCATGATCTCGGACTGGATGGCCGACGACAGCGCGACGGACGCCTGCTGGGCGAAGGCACCACCAGCGGTGGCGGCAACAAGAGCGGTGACAAGAGCGATGCGTTTCATTTTGTAATCCTTCGGTTTTGTTTCGTCCCACCCAGTGTGGGGCGGTGAGCAAGAGATGGGCTCTGACCGGCAGGAAAGGAAATCACAGCTTCCTCGCAGGGAGTATCCTGACTGTGATCGGCCGTGGGTCTTGCGGGTCGGTCGTGTCAAATCTTTCAGGAAACCGTCGGAAATCCGGTCGGGGACGATCACATGTTTCAGGGTTCTCACGGCCTTTGGATCGCCTGCCGCTGCACTGTGCAAAAATGCACGAAACTTCAGGACAGATCTGTCGTTGCTTCAGACTTGCCAAGGCCAAGGCCGGCCTGCATCAGCATCTGGCGCACCGGCCGCGCCGAATAGAGCGCATCCAGCGCCCCTGCACGCAGGTCGCGCAGGAAGGGTGCCCCGGCCATTGACGCGCGGTTCAGAAGGTCGATCCCGGTGACGCGGGCCCGGACTTCAAGATGGCGCTGGCGGTGATAGGTTTCGGTGACGGCAGGCGTCCCCGGGTCCGCGCGGTGCGCCTCGGACAGGGCAAGCAGCGTGCGCAGGTCGGCCAGACTCATGTTCAGACCCTGCGCCCCGATGGGCGGGACGACATGGGCGGCCTCGGCCAGAAGGACGGTCCGCGGGCCGGACAGGCGGTCGGCGATCTGGCTGATGATCGGCCAAACCGAGCGCCGGGAGATCAGGGTCAGCGGGCCGAGGATGCCTGAGGAGCGGGCGGTCATCTCGGTCTCGAAGGCGGGGACATCTAGGGCGGCGAGACGGGCGATCTGCGGGCCGGTCTCCATCCAGACCACGGCCGAGGCTGGCCTCCCGTCGCGGTCGGGAAGCGGCACGAGGGTAAAGGGGCCGCCGCTGCGGTGAACCTCGGTCGAGACGTTCTGGTGGGGGATGTCGTGGGACACCGCGAAGGCCAGGGCCTTCTGGCCGTAGCGGATGGTTCTGGCCGCTATGCCGAGGGCCTCGCGGACGGGGGAGCTGCGGCCATCGGCGCCGATCACAAGTTTCGCCGCGATCTGGGTGCCGTCGGTGAGGGTGACCAGCGCCTCGGCCTGGCGGGTCAGCATCCGGGCGAAGCCGGTCCCCGGGCGGAAGCTGACACTGGGCAGTTCGGCCAGGCGGGCGACCATCTCGCGGCGGAGCAGCCAGTTCGGCAGGTTCCAGCCGAACGGGGCATCGGAGATGTCGGAAGCGTCGAAGTCCTTGGTGAGACGGGCCTCCGGCTCGGGTCCGCCCGCGTCGATGATGCGCATGACCTGAAGGGCGGCGGCGTGGGGAGCGAGGCGCGACCAGAGCCCGGCGGCCTGCAGGACCGGGATCGAGGGTTGCAGGAAGGCGGTGGTGCGCAGGTCCGCGCCGTCAGCGTCGCCTTCGGTCACGGGCGGGGTGGGATCGACGCAGATCACGCGGAACCCGGCGGACCCGAAGGCGCAGGCCGCGGTCAGGCCGGCAACGCCGCCGCCGGAGATCAGGATGTCGGTGGTTTCGCGCATGGATCGCCTCCGCCGGTCAGCATAGGCCGCGCGGCGCGGCGGGGCCAGAGGGCAGGTCGTCTCAGGGTCGGGCGAGAATGACCAGAATGACGAACATCACCGGGACCATGGCCAGCGCGGTCAGGACCAGCGCGGGCAGGCCCCAGGTCTGGATCGCAAGGACGAGGGCGGTCAGCGCGATGACGAGGATGTAGTAGATCGTGTCGATCTCGCGTTCGACGGCGCGGATCAGGCCGCCGACCACGGGAAGGGCGCGGACAAGGCGGCCAAGCGGGCCTGGTGCGGCGAAGGGAGTGGCGGTCATCGGGGCCTCGGGCGTTGCTTCACGGCAGAACATAGGGGTCTGAAGTGCCGGGGGCATGTGACCGGTTGTCACCCCACGAGACGGCGGAGAAAGGTGGCGAGGTCGTCGGTGTGGTGGTGGATGTGGTCCGCCGGAACGGGATCCGGTGCGACATGGACGGTCCTCATGCCAAGCGCATGGGGGACAGCGAGGTTTCGCGTGTCGTCCTCGAACATGGCGGCAGCCCTGGGGTCCAGACCGTCCAGTGTGAAGACGGTGGCAAAGGCCTGGGCGTCGGGCTTGGGGTGGAACGCGGCATGCTCGACCCCGTAGATCGCGTCGAAAAGGGTGCCAAGCCCGCGCGCGGCAAGGACTTTCTCGGCGTAGGGCCTGCATGCGTTGGTGTAGACGATCTTGCGGCCGGGCAGGGCGGCCACGGCGCGGGCGAGGTCGGGATCGGGCTTGAGGACCGAGAAGTCGATGTCGTGGACGTCCGTGAGGTAGGGGCCCGGATCGACGTCATGTTCGCGCATCAGGCCGGCCAGCGTGGTGCCGTAGGTCTGCCAGTAATAGGCGCGCAGGTGATCGGCGCGCGCGCGGTCGACTTTCAGCGCCTGCATGACCCAGTCGGTCATCTTGACCTCGATCTGGTCGAAAAGCCGCATGTGGGGCGGGTAAAGCGTGTTGTCGAGGTCGAAGACCCAGGTGGAGACGTGGCTGAAGTGCTGCTTTGGCATGGGCAGGGATGTAGTGCGGGGCTGCGGCCTTGGGAAGGGTTGATCGCGGGGGGCCGCGCGGCTTATGGTCCGGGCCGCGCCTGCGGGGACAGGGGCAGGGGGATCCGGACTGTGCAGAAAGACGCCTACACGCTTTTGATGGAAGCAATCGAGGCCGGGGTCTACAAGCCCGGCGACCGGCTGGTGGAAAGCGAGCTGGCCGAACGGCTGGGGGTCAGCCGCACGCCGGTCCGCGAGGCGTTGCAGCGGCTGGAGACGCAGTCGATGCTGACGCGGGACGGGCGCAGCCTGATCGTGGCAAGCCTTGACCACAACCAGCTTGCCGAACTCTACGCGGTGCGCACCGAACTGGAGGGGCTCGCGGCGCGGTTGGCGGCGCGGCATGCGACGCCGGAAGAAGTGCGCGTCCTGAAAAGCATGGTCGCCGAGGACCGTGCGCTTCTGGGCGGCGATCCGCGGGCTTTATCCCGTGCGAACAAGAGGTTCCACAAGCAAATTCATCTTGCCAGCCACAACAGGTTTCTGGTGCAGCAGCTGGATCTTGTGCATCGCAGCATGGCCCTGATGGCGAACACGTCCTTTGCTGCCGAGGGGCGCGACGAGGTGGCGCTGGTGGAACATGCCCAGATCGTCGCGGCGATCGAGGCCGGGGACGGCGATGCGGCCTATGCGGCGCTGCGGTCGCACATCAGTCAGGCTTTCGAGACCAGGTTGCGGGTGGACGCGGGGGAGTTGCGGACCCGCTGAGAGCGGCGCACCGGCGGCGGTAGGGCGGGATCACTCCTTGCTGTCGTCCGCCGGGTCGAACAGGCCGTGCGTGGTCTTGTCCCAATAGAACGGGCGCGTCGCAAGCTCCATCAGGCCCTTGTAGGCCGCCAGCGACGCCAGCGGGTAGTAGAGTTTCAGCGTCAGCACCCACAGAAGGCTGAGGCCATGGGTGGTGCGGCCAAGGCCGAGCGCGCCGATGACGATGTTGGCGGCCTCGGACAGGAAGAACGTTCCGCCGATGACCCAGAGGGCAGGCCCGGGCAGGACCGCATAGAGCGGATGGCTGAAGCCGAAGGGCAGCAGCATGAACGACCAGAGCAGGGGCGCGAGCAGGAACTGCGCGATGGTGCCAAGGAACAGCACCTGGAAGCCCAGAAAACCCTTCGGGCCCAGCTGCCGCCAGAGAAGCCGGGGCTGCCGCATGTGGACGGCCCAGGTCATGATGTAGCCCTTGATCCAGCGCGAGCGTTGCTTGATCCAGGGCAGCGGGCGGCAGTTCGCCTCTTCCAGGGTGACGGTCCCGATCAGTTCGGTCCGGTAGCCGTGGCGGGCGAGGCGGATGCCGAGATCGGCATCCTCGGTGACGTTGTGGGCATCCCAGGCCCCCAGCCGGTCCAGCACGTCGCGGCGGAAGAACAGCGTCGTGCCGCCCAGGGGGACGACAAGGCCCAGACGGGCGAGGCCGGGCAGGATCAGTCGGAACCAGCCGGCGTATTCGATGGTGAAGCAGCGCGACAGCCAGTTGGTGCGCGGATTGTAGTAGTCGAGCATGCCTTGCAGGCAGGCGACCTCGGGTCCCGATCTCTGGAAGCGTTCCACGACGCATCGAAGCTGGTCGGGTTCCGGCGCGTCCTCGGCGTCGTAGACCCCGACGATGGCCCCGCGCGCATGGTCAAGCGCGTGGTTCAGCGCGCGCGGCTTGGTCTTGACCTGGCCTTCCGGCACGATGACGACGCGCATCCAGGGCGGAAGTTCAGCCCGGGCGAGGGCGTCGAGGGTGACGCTGTCCTCGGCCTCGACGACGAGGATGACATCCAGAAGCTCGGCCGGGTAGTCGAGGCGCGCGAGGCGGCGCACGAGGCGGGGGGCAATGTCGGCTTCGCGGTAAAGCGCCACGATGATCGAGACGACGGGCGCAATCCCGTCGCTGGCGGGCTGTGGCCCGGGGGCGGGCGCGCGCAGGGCGGCAATGGTGGCGGCAATCTTGAGGATGACGATGCAGACCAGCGACAGGATCGCAAAGCCAAGCGCCGCAAGTCCGGTGGCAAGCGGCGCAAGCCCGAGGGCCAGAAGCATTGCCGCGATGGCTGCCATTGCCCCCGGTGCCTGATGCAGGCGGGGCCAGGAACGGCAGCTTTCGGCGTCGGCCACCCGGGTTTCGGCGGCGCGGGCCAGAAGGTCGCCGCGGCGGGCGTGCAGCGCGGTCAGGATGGCGCGGGGGGCAGCGATCCCGGCGGCGACCGGGCCAAGCCGTGCCTCGAGCATGGGGCGGAGGCGATGAAAGTCCTCGGGCCGGGAGGTGGCAACGATGGTCACATCGCCGACCCGTCGCCAGGGCACGAGGCCGTGGCGGAGGCAGTCCTGCGGGCCGACGGCGTCGATCAGGCGGGGATCGGGGAGTGCGGTATCGAGATCGATCAGCCTGAGGCCCCAGTTCCGGGCATCCACCCCGAGAAGGTCACGTTCGACGACAAGGCCGCGCGCGCGCAGGACATCGGGCAGACGTCCGGCCTCACGCCCCTGATGTGAGAGGGCGGTGAGCATCGCTTCTGGCGCGACAACGCCTGCGCGCAACAGCGAGGCACCGACGGCAAAGCGGCGGTGCCCCCGGGGCGCGGGGGCGGCAGGCTGGTCGATGATGCGTTCGGCGGCACCCATGCCGGTCCCCCTGGACGTTGCAGGGGTCAGAGTGCGCGCTCAGGGTTAACAGCCGGTTAACCGCAATCAGGGTCCGGGTCAGGCGGCGCGGCGGGACTGCATTTCGGCGGCGAAGCGTTCAAAGAGGTAGAAGCTGTCCTGCGGCCCGGGCGAGGCTTCGGGGTGATATTGCACCGAGTAGACCGGCTTGCCATCGACGGCGATACCGCAGTTGGTGCCGTCAAAGAGGCTGACGTGGGTTTCCGACACGCCCTTCGGCAGGGTGTCGGCGTCCACGGTGAAGCCGTGGTTCATCGAGGTGATCTCGACCTTGCCGGTGGTGATGTCCTTGACCGGGTGGTTCGCGCCGTGATGGCCGTGGTTCATCTTGCGGGTCTTGGCCCCAAGCGCCAGGGCCAGCATCTGGTGGCCAAGGCAGATGCCGAACAGGGGCAGGTCGCGGGCCAGCACGCCCTGGATCATCGGCACGGCATAGCTGCCGGTTGCAGCCGGGTCGCCGGGGCCGTTCGACAGGAACACGCCCTCGGGGTTCAGGGCCAGAACGTCCTCGGCGGTGGCGGTGGCGGGCAGGACAGTGACTTCGCAGCCAACCGAGGCAAGGCAGCGCAGGATGTTGCGCTTGGCACCGTAGTCGATGGCGACGACGCGGAAGCCGGGGCCTTGGCGCGTGGTGTAGCCCTCGGGCCAGGCCCAGCGTTTTTCGTCCCAGCGGTAGCTTTGCGCGCAGGTCACGTCCTTCGCCAGATCAAGGCCGACAAGGCCCTTCCAGGCGCGGGCTTTCGCCACCAGCTTTTCGATGTCGAACTTGCCCGACGGATCATGCGCCAGCGCCACATGCGGCGCACCCTGCTGGCGGATGGCGCGGGTCAGCCGACGGGTGTCGATGCCGCCGATGCCGATGCGGCCGATCTTCAGCAGCCAGTCGGTGAGTTCACCGGTCGCGCGCCAGTTCGAGGGCTCTGTCGGGTCCCACTTGACCACCATGCCGGCGGCGGCGGGGGTTCCCGTCTCGTCGTCTTCGGGGGTGACGCCGGTGTTGCCGATATGGGGGAAGGTGAAGGTCACGACCTGGCCCGCATAGGAGGGGTCGGTCATGATCTCCTGATAGCCGGTCATCGCGGTGTTGAAGACAAGCTCGGCCACCGTTTCGCCTGTGGCGCCGAAGCCCTGGCCGTAGAAGAGGGTGCCATCGGCCAGAGCGAGGCAGGCGGTAGCATCGCGCGGGGCGGGCATGGGCGACTCTCCATTTGGCGAATTGCGCGGAAACTACGGGGGGAGGGGCGCTGGGTCAAGGGCGGATGCGAAAAGGATTGTTTAGCAATATCAGAGGTTTGGCTTTTGGGGTCGCAGTTGCGGTCGGGGTCCGTTCGGGGTAATCTGCAAAACTTGGGGAAACTACCGGAAAGTCCGAACCATGCTTTTGCGCGACCGTCTGCAGACGGCCCTCAAAGAGGCCATGAAGGCCAGAGAGGCCGACCGGCTGTCCACGCTGCGCCTGATCAACGCCGCCATCAAGGACCGCGAAATTGCGGTTCGCGGCGACAGCGATGCCGGAGAGGTGGGCGAGCCCGAAATCCTGCAGATCATGGGCAAGATGGTGAAGCAGCGCCAGGAATCGGCCCGCGCCTACGAGGAAGGCGGGCGGCTGGAACTGGCGGAGAAGGAACTGGCGGAAATCGGCGTGATCCAGGAATTCCTGCCGCGCCAGATGGAACAGGCCGAGGTCGCAGCCGCGGTCGATGCGGCGGTCGCCGAAACCGGGGCTGCCAGCATCCGCGACGTGGGCAAGGTGATGGCGGCGCTCAAGGCGCGCTATACCGGCCAGATGGATTTCGGCGCGGTGGGGGCACTGGTGAAGGGACGGCTGGGGTAGAACCTTCCCAGCCGCGTTCGTTCAAATGTCTATTCGGGGTATTGCCGTGCGGCCTTGGCCGACCCGAGCTTGCCGCCCGATTTCTTGCTTTGTGCCGTCGCGGTCCATTCGTAGGTGTGCGAACCATCCGGAGGGCAGGGACTTTTGTATTTGAAGGCCCCGGGTTCGATCACTTGCTGCCCATCGTAGGCAACGACCCCGCCACCATGAACGAACTCAGGAACGTCGGTATCGACCAGCTTGAACCGGATGTATTTCGTTCCTTCCGGCACATCCGTCAGCACGAAACGCGGATTGGCGACGGTATTGGGGTTTCCGGACGTGCAGGACTTCAGGCCGTCCCAGGTGAACTCGATCTCGAAAGCCGAGGCGGGACCACCGAGGACAAGGACTGCGGCGGCGGCAATTGCAAACTTGAACATGATTCTCCTTTTGGTTCGCGGAGATTGCACCCTGCCTGTCGCCGGAGCGGAACGTCAACCGAGTGTTTGCAGGCGGGCCTGCAGGTCGTCGCGCAGCGCCACCCGTTCCTCTTCCGACAGGAAGGCCCCGAGTTCCACCTCGCGTCCCTCGCCTTTCAGCGTGAGGTAGTTCGGCACCGGACCGCCGGTTTCGTGCAGGGTCAGCCGCAGCCAGTAGGGGTTGGCTTCCCAATCCTGGCGCTTGCCCTTTGGGCCATGGCGGGCAAGCGTGATCCGGTCGGGGGTGATGCGCAGATCCTCGACGATGTCGCGGTCGCGGCCGTTCTTGCGCAGGGCGAACCAGACCGCCCAGATCGCCGCGAGGAGGAAGGGCAGCAGCACCCAGAGGACAGGGGTGCCGACAAGGCCGGTCAGGGGCAGGCCGATCAGGGCGGCAGTCACGCCGATGAACCAGACAAAGCCGCGCTGGCTGAGCGATCGGTGCGGCCAGAGGTGGAGGCGTTGCTCGTTTCCGTCGGACGGCAGCCATTCGTAAGGCATCGGCGGTTCCCGGGATCCTACTTCGGCAGGCCTGCAAGGAAGCTCGCCAACGCTGCGCCGTAAGCCGCCGGATCTTCGGCGTAGGATCCAAGGTGATCGGCGCCGGTCCAGAGTGTCACGGTGGGCGCGGTCCGCGCGGCGGCCAGAGCTTCGCTCGGGGCAAAGGGCACCAGGCGGTCGCCGGTGCCATGGGCGATGAAAAGCGGGCCGGGGAAGGCCTGGTAGACCTGGGCGACCTCGGCCTTGGCAAGGTCGAGCCCGGTCTGCCAGGGGATGAGAAGCCCGGCGACGAAGGCGACGACCCCGGGGAGCGGCTTGCCGGACTGCGCGGCCAGGTGGCCGATCACGGCCGCGAAGCTGAGCGCGGGGCTGTCGAGTGCCACGGCCTTGACCCGCCCGGCCAGCGGGCTTTGGGCAAGGAACTGGCCAAGGATCGCGGCACCCATCGATTCGGCGACCACGAGGACGCCGGGGCTGGTATCCTCGGGTGCCATGTAGGCGACGGCGGCCTGCAGGTCCGGCCATTCCAGAAGGCCAAAGCCGTAGCGGCCGCTGGGGTCGGCGGGGGCGTTGGCGTCGTTGCGATAGCTGATCATGAGCACGGACCAGCCGGCCTTGTTCAGGACCGACAGCGCGCGGTAGCCATCCTCGCGGGAACCGTCGATGCCGTGGACATAGATCGCGCGGCCCGTCTCGGCCCCGGCCGCGGGAACCAGCCAGGCCTCGGCGGTGCCAAGCGGCGTTTCCAGCGGCACGGTCTGGAAAGGCAGGGACAGCGCGGCCATGGGATCGCCCCGGTAGCCCAGGGTCAGGGGATCGCTCGGCGTGTCCGCGGCGGCCAGTTCCCCGCCGAGCGAGGCGACCCGGAGAATCGCTGCCGCGCTGTGGGAAAGAAAGAAGCCGGTGATCGCGAGGTAGCCCGCAAGGGCGGCGGCGGCAATGGTCGCCACGAACAGGACTATGCGCATCAGGAGCCTCTTGCCAGTCAAATGAACAAGGCCCCGGGCGCTGGTCCCGGGGCCTTGATGTGTCCGCGCCGATCAGTGGGCGTGGCTTTTGTCCCAGTCGGACTGCTTGGGCAGCTGCTCGAACGTATGTTCGGGCGGCGGGCAGGGCAGGGACCATTCCAGGGTGTCGGCGTATTCGTTCCAGTAGTTGTTCACCGTGATCCGGCGGCCCCACAGGAGGGTGTAGAACACGATGCCGAGGAAGAAGACGAAAGAGGCGAACGAGATGAAGGCGCCGACCGACGAGAACCAGTTCCAGTAGGCGAATGCCTCGGGATAGTCGATGTAGCGGCGCGGCATGCCCTGGCGGCCCAGGAAGTGCTGCGGGAAGAAGGTCAGGTTCGACCCGATGAACATCAGGAAAAAGTGCAGCTTGCCCGCCCATTCCGGGTATTGGCGGCCCGACATCTTGCCGATCCAGAAGTAGACCCCGGCGAAGATCCCGAACACGGCACCCAGGCTCATCACATAGTGGAAGTGCGCCACGACATAGTAGGTGTCATGGTAGGCACGGTCGACAGGGGCCTGGCTCAGGACGATCCCGGTCACGCCGCCGACGGTGAAGAGGAAGAGGAAACCGAAGGCGAAGAGCATCGGGGTCTTGAACTCGACCGAGCCGCCCCAGATCGTCGCGATCCAGGAAAAGATCTTCACCCCTGTCGGCACCGCGATGACCATGGTCGCCAGCATGAAGTAGGACTGCTGGGTCAGCGACATGCCGACGGTATACATGTGGTGCGCCCAGACGACGAAGCCGAGGACTCCGATCGCCACCATTGCGTAGACCATCGGCAGGTAGCCGAAGATCGGCTTGCGCGAGAAGGTCGAGATCACCTGGGAGATGATCCCGAAGGCCGGGATGATGATGATGTAGACTTCCGGATGGCCGAAGAACCACAGGATGTGCTGGTAAAGCACCGGGTCGCCGCCGCCCGAGGGCGTGAAGAAGGTGGTGCCGAAGTTGCGGTCCGTGAGCAGCATGGTGATCGCCCCGGCAAGGACCGGAAGGGCCAGAAGGATCAGCCAGGCGGTCACGAAGATCGACCAGCCGAACAGCGGGACCTTGTGCATGGTCATGCCGGGGGCACGCATGTTCAGGAAGGTGGTGATCATGTTGATCGCGCCGAGGATCGACGAGGCACCCGACAGGTGGACGGCGAAGATCGCGAGGTCCATCGCGTAGCCGCCCTCGGCGGTGGTCGACAGCGGCGGATACAGCACCCAGCCGCCACCAAAGCCCGAGCCGAGGTCTCCACCGCCGCCCGGGGCAAGCATCGATGCCACGCCAAGCGAGACGCCCGCGATGTAGAGCCAGAACGACAGGTTGTTCATCCGCGGGAACGCCATGTCCGGCGCGCCGATCTGCAACGGCATGAAGTAGTTGCCGAAGCCGCCGAACAGCGCGGGAATGACCACGAAGAACATCATCAGGACGCCGTGATAGGTGATCATCACGTTCCACAGGTGCCCGTTCGGGGTGCAGACCTCGCTGGATGCGATGAAGCGCGCGCCCTCCTGGCACATGTATTGCACGCCCGGATACATCAGTTCGAGCCGCATGTAGACGGTGAAAAGCACGGCGATCAGGCCGACGAAACCACCGGCAAAGAGATAGAGGATCCCGATGTCCTTGTGATTGGTCGACATGAACCAGCGGGTGAAGAACCCGGGCTTGTGGTGTTCGTGGCCGTGGATGGCTGCGTCCGCCATTGGCGTCCTCCGCTTTGGTCGTTCCGTTGTGCCGTTTGCCGCCCGCGACCGGGGGCCCGGTTCCCTTGTGCTCCCGTCTTTAGCCGTGCCGACGCAAGGTCGCAATGCACGAGTTTGCCGCAGGGGACAGAAATCGCGGCGAAAATGCAAAGGGCGCGGCCCCGGACCGGAGCCGCGCCCTGATGGATGGCCGCAAGGCTGGATTACTGGGCGACCGAAGCCAGGTAGGCTGCCACATCCGCGCCACCGCTGGCCAGCTTGAAGGACATCTTGGATTTGGCCGCGTCATCGCCAAGCGCGGTTTTCAGATAGGCCGAGGGATCGGCGGTGTAGGCTGCAAGGCTGGCTTCGTCCCACACCGCCCCGGTCGCCCCGAGCGCCGCGAGCGACTCGCCATATTTGAAGTCCGGGTCCGAGGCGATGCCGCGTCCGATCACGCCGTAGAGGTTCGGCCCGGTGCGGCCGCCTTTCTGGATCTCGGTTCCGTCGGGAGCGATGACCGAGTGGCAGGCCTTGCACTTCTTGAACGTGTCCTCGCCCGCAGCCGCTTCCTGCGCGGAGGCAGGGGCCGCAAGCGCCGCGACGGTCAGGCCAAGAAGGATGAACTTCGTCATGATGTCCTCGTGTTGATCAAAGAGCGCGACAGTTGCTCTCGTAGGGCGGAAGATGGGGTCGAGATGGCCTGATATGCAATAGCAACAAGGTCGCAGGCCCCGAAGAAGGGGCTGTCACGGGATGGGCCTGCCGGACGCCCGGAGGTCTGCAGGCCGCGGGCTGGCTCCGGGCCGTCGGCGCAGAGAGACAGGGCAACGGGCCACGGGCCAGGTGGTCCTGCGGGCGCCACCCGACTCCTTGGGAAGCTGAACCTAACCCGGCGAGCACGCCCTGAGGAAGGCACCGTCGAAGTTTGCCATCAGGGCGGCATCGAGGTCGGCCATGGTCACGGGCAGTCCCAGATCCACCAGACTGGTCACACCGTGGTCGCGGATGCCGCAGGGGACGATGCCGTCGAAGTGCGACAGATCGGGCTCGACGTTGATCGAGATGCCGTGAAAACTGACCCAGCGGCGGATCTTGATACCGATGGCGGCGATCTTGTCCTCGGCAGGCTGGCCGCCCGGTCCGGTGCGGTCGGGGCGCGTGACCCAGACGCCGACGCGGCCCTGCCGGATTTCACCGGTGACGTTGAATGCGGCCAGCGTGTCGATGATCCAGCGTTCCAGGTCGCGCACGAAGCAACGCACGTCCCCGCCGCGCGCCTTCACGTCCAACATGCAGTAGATCACCCGCTGACCCGGGCCATGATAGGTATATTGCCCGCCGCGCCCGACGCGATAGACGGGGAAGCGGTCGGGTTGCACCAGATCCGCCGGCTGGGCCGAGGTTCCGGCGGTATAGAGCGGCGGATGCTCCAAAAGCCAGATTTCCTCGCCCGCGTGGCCTTGGTTCATGGCGGCGACATGCGCTTCCATTGCCGCGAGCGTCTCGGGGTAGGGGGCGAGCCCGGGGATGTGCGTCCAGTCAACCATTCAGATCCTCAGGCCGGTCGCCCATCAGGTATCGCGGGCCCTGGCCGTTGCGGGCCGCCCGATCCTGCGGGTTATAGAGCGAACATTTGTCGAGCGACAGACAGCCGCAGCCGATACAGCCGTCCAGCTTGTCGGACAGGGCCTGAAGGGCGTCGATCCGCTCGGCGATCCTTGCGCGGAAGCCAGTGGCGATCCGCTCCCAGTCCTGGCGGTCGGGGGCGCGGTCAGCCGGAAGGGCGGCGAGATGCCGGGCGATCTCGGCGAGGGGAAAGCCGAGGCGTTGGGCAATCAGTGTAAAGGAGAGCCGCCGGATATCGGCCTTGCCGTAACGGCGATGGCCGCCCTGATTGCGGAGAGGCCGGACGATCCCGTGCGTTTCGTAGAAGCGGATCGCCGAGACGGCGAGGCCGGTCCGATCCGAAAGGTCGCCGATGGTCAGGCCATGGGGCACGAATACGATTCCGCTTGATCTCTTGTTAACTTGAGAAATTACACCGGGATTCGGCATTGGCAATGGCACGCGGAAAGTCGCGGCCGGAGGGAGGACGAGATGGCGAGACCGGAACATGTGAATGTGACGGTGGCTGACCCGGATGCACTGGCGGCGACGCTGTGTGAGCTGTTCGACTGGAAGGTCCGCTGGTCGGGCGCAGCGATGGGCAACGGACGCTCGGTGCATGTTGGGGATGGCGCGTCTTATGTGGCGCTCTACACTCCAGGAAAGACGGAGCCGTTCAGCCCGGACACCTACAGCAGGCAGGGTGGGCTCAATCACATCGGGGTCGTGGTGGATGATCTCGACGCGACCGAGGATCGGGTCAAACGGGCGGGGTTTGTGCCGGGCAGTCACGCCGACTATGAGCCGGGCAGGCGGTTCTATTTCCACGAGACCAACGGCATCGAGATCGAAGTCGTGTCCTACACCAAAGCCATGGCGCGGGCCTGAGCGGTTCTTCGGCCTTTCCGGGCGCCTGTCGCGATCCGACAAAATGCCCCTTTTCATCCCGCGCGCCAGTCGCTAGATAGCGGGCGTCCAAACTGGGCCCACATGCGGATGTGGCGGAATTGGTAGACGCGCAGCGTTGAGGTCGCTGTTCCTTAACCGGAGTGAAAGTTCGAGTCTTTTCATCCGCACCAGGGTTCGCTGGACAAAACCGAGGGCGCGGGGGGTGAAAACCTCCGCGCCCTTTGCCTTTGCAGCCTGCGTCTGCAGTGGAAGCGCCTCCTTTTCTTGCGGGTTTTGCGGGCAGAATGGCTGCGATGTGGTGTTTATCTGCACGTTCTTCCCGCTACGGCGCAAAGTGGCCCAAACAGGTCGCGAAACTGCCGTTTGAGGTCGAAAAAGTGCGTTGCAATGGGGGTCACGTTTCGCTTTAGTCGAATCAAGCCAGAGGGCGCAAAGCCCCGGAACCATCAGGGAGACACGGGTGACGGTTGAGCCCCGCAACGACGCCTTCGTCGCATTTGAACACGTCCAGAAGAGCTATGATGGCGTCACTCTGGTCGTGAAGGACTTGAACCTTTCGATCGCGAAAGGCGAGTTTCTGACGATGCTCGGGCCTTCGGGGTCGGGCAAGACCACCTGCCTGATGATGCTGGCCGGGTTCGAGACCGCCACGCATGGTGCGATCAAGCTGGACGGCGTGAACATCAACCTGGTCCCGCCGCACAAGCGCGGGATCGGGATGGTGTTCCAGAACTACGCGCTGTTTCCGCACATGACGGTGGGCGAGAACCTCGCCTTTCCGCTGGAAGTGCGGGGGCTTGGCAAGGACGAACGCGAGGCCAAGATCAGGCGCGCGCTCGACATGGTGCAGATGGGCGCGTTCGCGAACCGGCGGCCCGCGCAGCTTTCGGGTGGCCAGCAGCAGCGGATCGCGCTGGCGCGGGCGCTGGTGTTCGACCCCAAGCTTGTCCTGATGGACGAGCCCCTGGGGGCGCTGGACAAGCAGCTGCGCGAACACATGCAGTTCGAGATCAAGCACCTGCACGAATCGCTCGGGATCACGGTGGTTTATGTGACCCACGACCAGGGCGAGGCGCTGACCATGTCGGACCGGGTGGCGGTGTTCAACGATGGCAAGATCCAGCAGCTTGCCCCGCCCTCGGACCTTTACGAGCGGCCCGACAACAGCTTCGTCGCGCAGTTCATCGGCGAGAACAACAAGCTTTTCGGCACCATCGAGGAGCTGACCGGCGACAAGGCGCTGGTGCGGCTTGCGACCGGCGAGCTGATCGACGCTACGGCGGTCAACGCCAAGGAAAAGGGCGGCAAGACGCTGGTGTCGATCCGGCCCGAGCGGGTGGAATTCAAGCCCGAGATGATGCCCCCCGGTGCCCATACCATCGAGGCCGAGGTCGTCGAGATCATCTATATGGGCGACATCCTGCGCGCGGTCCTGAAGGTCGCCGGAAGCGACGGTTTCGTGATGAAGATGCGCAATACGCTGGGCCAGACCAAGCTGTCGCCCGGCCAGAAGATCAAGGTGGGCTGGCATCCCCAGGATGCCCGCGCGCTGGACCCTTGATACGCGGCCGGGACGCCCGGTCGATGCTACCCAACCAGAAACAGGGAGACTGCCAAATGAAGAAGACCCTCATCCTCTCCACCGCCCTTGCGGGCCTCGCCTTCGCGGCGCAGGCGCAGGAAGTGACGGTGATGTCCTGGGGCGGTGCCTATGGCGCGGCCCAGACCGAAGGCCATGTGAAGCCGTGGTCCGCCGCCACTGGCACTCCGGCGATCATGGTCGACAGCGACAACCCGGCCCCGGCGATCAAGGCGATGGTCGAAGCCGGCAACGTCACGGTTGACGTGGCCTCGGTCGAATATGCCGACGCGATCCGTCTCTGCGACGAAGGCCTGCTGGAACCGATCGACGCGGCCTCGCTGCCCGCCGGGGCGGACGGCACCCCTGCCGCCGACGACTTCTTCCCCGGCGCTGTGACCGAATGCGGCGTCTCGACCGACATCTGGTCGAACGTCTATGCCTATGACACCAGCAAGTTCCCGGAAGGCCCGAAAACTGCCGCCGACTTCTTCGATCTTGAGAAGTTCCCCGGCAAGCGCGGGCTGAGGAAGGGCGCCAAGGCGGTTCTGGAGTTCGCGCTTCTGGCCGATGGCGTGGCCCCGGCGGATGTCTACACCGTCCTGGGCACCCCGGAAGGCGTGGACCGCGCCTTTGCCAAGCTGGACACCATCAAGGCCGAGACCGTCTGGTGGGAAGCCGGAGCCCAGGCGCCGCAGCTCTTGGCTGACGGCGAAGTCGCGATGACCACCGCCTACAACGGCCGGATCTTCGCCGCCGCCGTGGGCGAAGGCAAACCGTTCCAGATCGTCTGGGATGGCCAGATCTACGAGAACGAAAGCTACGTCGTGCCGAAGGGCGCGCCGAACAAGGACCTGGCGATGGACTTCATCAAGTACGCCACGTCCACCGAAGGCCTGCGGGCGCAGGCGTCGTATATCTCTTACGGCCCGCCGCGCAAGTCGGCCAACGTCGATCCGATCATCTATGCCGGTGACGGCAAGACCGAGATGGGTCCGCACCTGCCGACCAACCCGGCCAACCTGACCAATGCGCTGCTCACCTCGTCCGACTTCTGGGTCGACCATGACGCGGAACTGAACGAGCGGTTCCAGGCCTGGCTGTCGCAGTAATCCGCTGATCCGGGCGCGGGGGGTTTCCTCGCGCCCGGTCCCTTTTGACGACGAGGCAGGAATGGCCGAGGCCGCGACCGAACTTCTGAAGACCGCTGATGGCCGTCCGCTGAAAGCCGCCCTGGCCGAGGCGCAGTCGCGGGCGAAGCGGCGCGCGTTCCTTTTGGTGCTGCCGCTTCTGGTCTTCGTCCTGCTGACCTTTCTGGTGCCGATCGGCTATATGCTGAAACGGTCGGTGGAACATGACGGTTTCGCGGCGTCGGCCCCGGCGCTGGACGCCTGGTTCGAAGCCAACCCGGGGTTCGACCCCGCCAATCCGCCCGAAGCGGCCTATGCCGCGCTGGTGCAGGATCTGGCGCGGATGCAGACGGAAAAGACGACCGGCATCGCGGGCACCCGGATCAACTACACGGTTCCCGGCACTATTTCCCTGTTCAAGAAGGGCGCGCGCGAGGCCGGAGCCCTGGTCCCCCCCTTCAAGGACGCCATGCTTGCCATTGACGCCGACTGGGGCAAGCCCGCGCTCTGGCGGGGAATGGCCGCGGCCTCAAGCAGGTATACCACCGAATTCTACAAGGTCGCCTCGGACATGAAGCTGACCGAAGACGGCTGGGCGCGCGGTGGCGACAAGGAAAGGATCTACCTTTACCTCTTCTTCAAGACCTTCCTGATTTCCGGCCTGATCACGGTGATCTGTCTTCTGCTGGCCTTCCCGATCTCGCATCTGCTGGCGACCTTGCCGATGGCGAAGTCGTCGCTGCTGATGATCCTTGTGCTGCTGCCGTTCTGGACTTCGCTGCTGGTGCGCACGACTTCGTGGATCGCGCTTCTCCAGGAGCAGGGGATCGTCAACGACCTGTTGGTCGGCCTTGGCCTGATCGGCGACGACGGCCGCCTGTCGATGATGTACAACATGACCGGCACCATCGTCGCGATGACGCATGTGCTGTTGCCGTTCATGATCCTGCCGCTCTATTCGGTGATGCGGGTCATTCCCCCGTCCTACGCCCGGGCCGCTCGGTCGCTGGGCGCGACCTCGTGGACGACCTTCCGCCGGGTCTACCTGCCGCAGACCCTGCCGGGGATCGCCGCGGGCTCGCTTCTGGTCTTCATCCTGGCGGTGGGCTACTACATCACCCCGGCCCTGGTCGGAGGGGCGGACGGGCAGCTGATTTCCAACCTGATCAGCTTCCACATGACCAAGGCGAACTGGTCGCTTGCGGCGGCGATTGCCGCGATGCTGCTGGCCGCCATTCTGGTGCTTTACTGGCTTTACGACCGGCTGATCGGCATCGACCGGCTGAAGCTTGGCTGACGAGGAACCCATGGCCCTTCCCACCTATGCTTCGCCCCTGGAACGGATCTGGCACTACACCTATCTGGTGATCTGCGGGCTGGTGTTCCTGTTCCTGATCGCGCCGATCCTGATCGTGATCCCGCTGTCGTTCAACGCCGAGCCCTATTTCACCTTCACGCCGAAGATGCTGGCATTCGACCCTGCGGGCTACAGCCTGCGGTGGTATGACACGCTTCTGACGCTGGGCCACCCCGCGCCGGAAACGCCGCGCGACGGCACCTGGTGGTCGGCGGTCTGGGAACGGGCGACCTGGGTGCAGGCGGCGAAGAATTCGTTCTGGGTCGGGCTTTGGGCGACGATCCTGGCGACGACGCTGGGCACCATTGCCGCACTGGGACTGTCGCGGCCCGAAATGCCCTATCGCCGCCTGATCATGGCGCTGCTGATCAGCCCGATGATCGTGCCGATCATCATCATCGCGGTGGGGATGAGCTTCTTCTTCGCCAAGGCCTGCGTGGCCCCGGATTCGGTGATGGGCGCGATCTTCGGCTACTTCCTGTCCGACAGGGGCTGCCTTGCGAACTCGCATCTTGGGGTGATCGTCGCCCATGCGGTGCTGGGCATTCCCTTCGTGATCATCACTGTCACGGCCACGCTGACCGGCTTTGACCAGTCGCTGATCCGGGCGGCCCAATCGCTGGGAGCCAATCCGCGCACCACCTTTTTCAAGGTGATCATGCCGCTGATCCTGCCCGGGATCATTTCCGGGGCGCTCTTCGCCTTCGTCACCTCGTTCGACGAGGTGGTGGCGGTCCTGTTCATCGCCGGGCCGGACCAGCAGACCATCCCGCGGCAGATGTTCAACGGCATCCGCGAGGCGATCTCGCCGGCGATCCTTGCCGTGGCGACGATCCTGGTGGTGATCTCGGTCCTGCTTCTGACCATGGTCGAGTTGCTGCGGCGCCGGTCCGACCGGCTGCGCGGCGTGACGGGGCGGTGACGGGCGGCTCCTCGTGCGACTTCGTCTTCTCGTCGCGGACGGTCGGTGACGCGTGACGATGTCTTCGAGGCGCGTTTCAGGGCAGAAGCTGCAGCCAGCCCCAGGTCGTGACGATCGAGAGGGCGGTCGCCACCAGCACGGATGACGCGTTCACCCGTTTGCCGACGCCATACATGTGGGCGAACATGTAGGCGTTGACGCCGGGGGCCATGGCGGCGGTGACGACGGCCGAGCGCAGGGCGGCCGTCTCCAGCTGGAATACCTGGGTTGCAAGAAGCCAGGTGACTGCCGGATGCAGGATCAGCGAGGCGACCGTGACCATGAGGATCGGACCGATGTCGCCTTCGATCCGGTAGCGGACGAGAACGCCGCCAAGCCCGAAAAGCGCGACGGGAATCGCCGCGCGGGCGACCATGTCGACGCCAGACCAGAAGAAGCCCGGCAGCGGGTTGCCCGCAAGGTTGACCGCAAAGCCCAGAAGGATGCCGATCACCAGCGATTGCGACAGGATCGCGCGCCCGATCTGCCGGGTCAGCGCCACCCCTGACAGCCCGTGCCCCCGGGTCCGCGCCCATTCCATCAGCGCGATGCCGAAGCCGTACAGCATCGGCGCGTGCAAGGAGATGATGGCGTAGTTGCCCTGCAGCGCCTCGGTGCCGTAGGCGCGCTCGGTGATGGCGAGGCCAAGGAGAAGCGAGTTCGAGAACAGCCCGGCAAAGCCGATGGCGACGGCATCGGGCATCGCGCGGCGGAAGACCAGCATCGCGCCGAAGTAGCAGGCGAAGAACCCCGCGAAGGCCCCGGCGTAGAAGCTGGTCATCAGGCCGGGGTCATAGGCTGACGACAGGTCGAGATGCGCGATGGAACGGAAAAGAAGGCAGGGGACCGCGAAGTTCTGGGCAAAACGCATGAGGCCGTCGATCGCGGTTTCGGCCAGAAGGTTGGCACGGACGGCGGCGTAGCCGAAACCGATGACCAGAAAGACCGGCAGAATGACGTCGAGAAGCGCGCTCAATCCTGATGCCGGGCGGGGGGTTTCACACCCCCCGCACCCCCCGTGGAGTATTTCCGAAAAGAGCAGGCAGCAGGATCAGGGCTGGTTGTCATAGGTCACGGTCATGCCGTCGTAGGCGGGTGTGATGTGGGGCGGAAGTTCGGCGCAGAGCCTGTCGTAGTCGAGGTCGATGTGCATGTTGGTGATCACGGCGCGGGCGGGCTTTGCGCGGGCGATCCAGCCCAGCGTCATGTCAAGATGGGCATGGGTCGGATGCGGCTTGCGGCGGAGCGCATCGACGATCCAGCAGTCGAGGCCCTGAAGGATAGGCCAGCTTTCCGCAGGAATGTCCACGGCATCGGGCAGATAGGCCAAGGGGCCGATGCGGAAGCCAAGCGCGTCCATGCTGCCATGGTCGGCGCGGAACGGGGTCAGGGTCACGGGTCCGCCGGCCCCCGGGACGGTCACAGGGCCGTCGATGGTGTTAAGGTCGAGGATCGGCGGGTAGGGCGAGCCTTCGGGCTGCACGAAAGCATAGCCGAAGCGCGAGAGGAGCGCCTCCTGCGTCTGCGGGTCGGCCCAGACCGGCAGGCGCTGGCGCTGGTTGAAGACCACCTGCCTGAGGTCGTCGATGCCGTGCATGTGGTCGGCGTGGCTGTGGGTGTAGACCACGCCGTCCAGCGCACCGACCCCTGCGTCGAGAAGCTGTTCGCGCATGTCGGGCGAGGTGTCGATCAGGACGCGGGTCACCCCCTCGGCCGTCTCGCGGGTGACGAGCAGGGAACAGCGGCGGCGGCGGTTCCTGGGGTTCGCGGGGTCGCAGTCGCCCCAGATGCCGCCAAGGCGGGGCACGCCGCCCGAGGAGCCGCAGCCGAGGATGGTGAAGGTGATCCGCGCCATGTCAGGCCGCCAGTGCGCCGCGGACGGCACGGGGGAAAAGGCGGTCGAAATTTGCCGTTGTCTGCGCCGCGAAGGCGTCCAGGCTTAGCCCGAACACCGGCGCCAGCGCGCGGGCGGTGTGGGCGACATAGGCCGGTTCGTTGCGCTTGCCGCGATAGGGCGGGGGGGCCAGGTAGGGACTGTCGGTTTCAAGGATCAGCCGGTCCAGCGGAGCCTTCGCGAAGATGTCGCGCAGGTCCTGCGACTTCGGAAAGGCCGCGATGCCGGAGATCGACAGGGTGAACCCCATGTCAAGCGCGGCCTCGGCCAGACGCGGGCCGGAGGAGAAGCAGTGCATGACGCAAGAGTAGGGGCGGCGGGCCATGCCCTCGGCGAGGATCGCCTCCATGTCTTCGTCCGCGTCGCGGGAATGGATGATCAACGGCAGGCCGGTTTCCTGCGCGGCTTCGATGTGGAGGCGCAAGCTGGTCTGCTGGATGGCCTTCGTCTCGGCGGTGTAGTGGTAGTCAAGCCCGGTCTCGCCGATGCCGACAAAGCGGGGGTGGCGGGCGAAGGCGACGATCTGCTCGACCGTGACGGGGGGCTCTTCGTGGGCGCTCATCGGGTGGATGCCGGCGGCATAGAAGACCTCGGGGTGGGCTTCGGCCAGGGCGCGGACCTTGGGTTCGTTCTTCAGCCGGGTGCAGATCGTGACCATGCGGTTCACCCCCGCGGCGCGGGCGCGGGCAATGATCTCGGCAGTCTCGGAGGCGAGGTCGGGAAAGTCGAGGTGACAGTGGCTGTCCACCAGGTCGGGAAGCTGGGGCAGATCGGGAAGGGGGGTCATCCTGGGGCTACCTCTGGGCGAGGCTTCCCGCCGTCTCGTCGACCTTCAGCAGCATATCCATCAGAAGTGCGGCAGGGTCAAGGTTGACCGCCTTGCCGCGCCGGGCCCGGGCCGCAAGCGACTGTGCAAGCTCGGCCCAGGCGCGGGCGGCGATGGTGTGCGGTGCAAGGCGCGCCAGAAGCTGCGGCTCGCCGGGGGCGGCTTCGGGGGGCAGTTGTCCGATGACGCCGTGGCGCGACAGCCGGGCAAGGAAGAGATCGATCAGGGTGACGAGAAGGTCGAAGGTTTCCGCAGCTCCGCGCGCGCCGGCAAGATCGGCCAGCGCCAGCGCCTGCGGACGATCAAGCCTCGGGAGCGTGGCAAAGAGCCGGACAAGGGCTGCGTAGAGTTTCAGCCCGTCGAGGTTCGTCAGCCGGAACGCCTCGCCCACCGAACCGCCCGAAAGTTCGGCCAGGGCGATACGGTCCCCGGGGGCGACCTCGCCACCCGCCTGGGTCAGCGCATTGGCCAGATCCTGCGGGCCAAGAGGCGTGAGGCGCAGCTCGCGGCAGCGCGAGCGGATGGTCGGCAACAGGCGCGCGGGCTGATGCGCGATCAGGAAAAACGTCACGTTTGCAGGCGGTTCCTCCAGAAGCTTCAGCAGTGCGTTGGCTGCGGCGGTGTTCATCTCGTCCAGGCTGTCAACGATCGCAGTGCGGTGGCCGCCATCGGCAGCGGACAGCGCGAAAAAGCTTTTCATCTTGCGCACCTCGTCGACCGAGATGACCTGGCTGAGCGCGGTTTCCTTCTCGTTCGGGCCACGGCGAAGCAGGAAATGCCGCGCTTCGGCCCCTTGCAGCAAGCGCCGGGCGATGGGGTGGCTGTCGGGAATGTCCAGCGAGTCGGGGGGAGGGGGCGCAAACATGCCGCCGTCATCCGGTGGCGTGGCCAGCAGGAACCGGGCCAGACGCCAGGCCAGCGTCGCCTTGCCGACCCCTTTGGGGCCGGTCAGCATCCAGGCGTGGTGCAGCCTGCCGGACAGGTATGTGCGCAGGAAATCGGCCTGTGGATCGACATGCCCGAACAGCACGCGGGTTTCGCGCGGATGGGGGGCACCCTCCAGGCGGTCGGGTTCGGGAAGCGGTTCGGACTTCGGATCGGCCATGGCGCGCAGATTGCATGGCCGGGGGGGCGGGGGAAAGGGGGTGCAAGCCGCGGTGTGGTTGGCGCGGGGCCAGAGGGCAGCGTTTTGCCGCCATCGCGGCAGGGCAGGACAAAGCCCCGTGTTCGGGCAGAGGTTAGGCAGGGCGATGGCTCCGGCCTCAGCCTGACACGGCGGTCGCATCTGGTGTGCTGACATGGCGGGCGGCTGCCTGCGATGCGGCTTGGGCCGCCTCGCGCAGGGGGGCGCCCTTGACCAGAGCCGCAGCCAACGCCCCGATGAAGGCGTCCCCGGCGCCATGGCTCGACACGGCCTGGACCTTTTCTGCGGGCAGCGCGAAGCCCTCGTCATCCGGCCCGACCGCCGCCAGCCCCGTGCTGCCTGCGGTCACGATCACGGCCTCGAACCGGTCGGCCAGCAGCCTGGCCGCGTCGGTGGCACTTTCCAGACTGCGGACCGGACCGGCCCCCATCATCTCGGCCTCGACCGAGTTGACCACGATCAGATCGATCAGCGGCACGAGATCGGCGGGCAATACCCGTGCCGGGGCGGCATTCAGCAGCGTGCGGATGCCGCGCGCCCGGGCCTGCCGCGCCGCCGCGATGTTCAGCGCCTCGGGGACTTCGTTCTGCAGGATCAAGAGGCCGACATCCTGCCAGAGGGCGTCGGCATCCAGCGCGCCCGGATCGGACCGCAGATTGGCCCCCGAAACGATGGTGGCGGCATAGTCGCCCGCGATGTCCAGGATCGCGATGCTCATCCCCGAGCCGACACCGGGCACGGTTGCGACGAAGGCATCCTCCACGCCGCCGCTCCGCAGGGCGCGGCGCAGGAAACCGCCGAAATCGTCGTCCCCGATGGCCCCGAACATCCGGCAGGCCACACCCGCGCGGGCCACGGCGACCGCCTGGTTGCCGCCCTTGCCGCCAAATTTCGGATACCAGGCCGTCCCCACGGCGGTTTCGTCCTTGCGGGGCAGGTGGTCGGCCTTGACCATGATGTCATAGTGCAGGCTGCCGATGACAAGAACTGTGGGCTGGGTCACGCTCTTTCCCTACGGTTTTTGCCCGATCCGCGCCGCGCGCATGGTGCGGGACGGGCTCTGGGTCGCGGCCGAACCTCCTAGACACGGCGCGGGGTCATGGCCGCCCTTGTCCTACATCACCGCGCCGATCTGCCAGGGTACGAACTCGGCACCGCCAAAACCCAGCTCCTCGGACAGGGTCCGTGCGCCCGAAGCGACGGCGATGATCTTCTCCAGAATCTCCGCGCCTTTCGCCTCGATCGAAACACCGTCGATGATGTCGCCGCAGTTGATGTCCATGTCCTCGGCCATCCGCTGATACATCTCGGTGTTGGTGGCCAGCTTGATGCAGGGGCTGGGCTTGTAGCCGGACACCGATCCGCGCCCGGTGGTGAAGACGATCATCGTCGCGCCGCTTGCGATCTGGCCGGTGACGCTGCACGGGTCATAGCCAGGACTGTCCATGTAGACAAAGCCCGGCGTGGTGATCGGCTCGGCGAACTTGTAGACGCCGGACAGGGGCGCGGTGCCGCCCTTGGCCACGGCACCCAGGGATTTCTCCAGGATCGTGGTCAGCCCGCCGCGCTTGTTGCCGGGGCTGGGGTTGTTGTCCATCTCGCCGCCGTTGATCGCGGTGTAGTTTTCCCACCACCTGATCCGGTCGATGAGCTTTTCGCCGATGTCCGGGCTGGTTGCGCGGCAGGTCAGGAGATGCTCGGCCCCGTAGATCTCGGGCGTCTCGGACAGGATCGTCGTTCCGCCCATCCGCACCAGCAGGTCGCTCGCGTGGCCAAGGGCCGGGTTCGCCGTGATCCCCGAATAGCCGTCCGACCCGCCGCATTGCAGCCCGATGATCAGTTTTGACACCGGGGCCGGCGCACGCCCGACCTTCGAGGCGACCTCTGCCATCTCGCGCAGCACCTCCAGCCCCTTGGCGATGGTCGCGCGCGTGCCGCCGGTGACCTGGATCGTCATGTAGCGGAAGTTGCCGTCGGGGCGCAGTCGTCCCTGACCGACAAGGTCCGGCACCTGCATCACCTCGCAGCCCAGGCCGACCAAGAGGATGCCGCCGAAGTTCGCGTTGCGCGCATAGCCCTTCAGCGTGCGCATCAGGGTGTCATAGCCCTCGTTCACCCCCGACATGCCGCAGCCGGTGTTGTGGACGATGGGGACGAAACCGTCGATGTTGGGCATCGCGGACAGGACCGGGTCTTTTTCCGCGGCTTCGGCGATGAAGCGGGCCACGGACCCCGAGCAGTTCACCGAGGTCAGGATGCCGATGTAGTTTCGCGTGCCCACCTGGCCATCGGCGCGGTGATAGCCCAGAAACTCGCGCACCGGGAGCGCGGGCAGGGCGGTCGCCTGCGTGCCCATGGCATAGTCCGTGCTGTGCGGTCCCATGCCAAGGTTGTGGCTGTGGATATGCCCGCCCTCGGGGATGTCCTCGGTTGCCTGGCCGATGGACTGGCCATAGCGCAGCACGATCTCGCCCCTGGCAATCGCGCGGGTCGCCAGCTTGTGGCCCCGCGGCACCGGGCCGGGCAGGGGGACGGCGACACCCGAGACACTTGCCCCCTTGGCGAGATCGCCCAGCGCGATGACAAGGTTGTCTGTCGCGTGCAATCTGATAGTCGCATCCGCCATGATATCCTCCATCCCGGCCCGCGTGTCGTTTCTTGACAGGCGGGCCGCCAAGCCTAACATGTTAGCATGCTACAAGCGCCGCCGACCGGACCACAAGACCAGAATGGCGCGACGCGGCTGTTGCCGCTGGACCGCTTTCAGGGATCGCTTGGCCAGCGGGTATACCTCAGCCTGAAACACGCGATCCTCACGCTTGCCTTCCGCCCGGGCGACATCGTCCGCAAGCCCGAGATCTGCGAGCGTCTTGGCGTCTCGCGCAGCCCTGTCGCCGATGCGGTGGCGCGCCTTGCCGCCGACGGGCTGGTGGACGTGGTGCCGCAGGCGGGGACCTTCGTGACCCGGCTCTCGATGACCGACATCCGCGAAGGGGCCTTCATCCGCGAGGCGATCGAGGTGGCCGCAGCCGAGCTTGTCGCGCCGATGATCACCGAAGACCAGCTGCGCGACCTGCGCCGCAATCTTCGGTTGCAAGAGGCGCTGGTTGCGGACGCCGACCGCCAGGGGTTCATGGCGCTCGATGCCCAGATGCACGAGATGATGCTCTCCTTCACCGGCTTTCCCCGCTTGCCGCAGGTGTCGCAGACCGCCTGGCTCAGCGTGAATCGCGCCCGGCAGCTGATCCTGCCGGTCGAAGGCAGGTTGCAGGCGACCCTGGACGAACACCGCCTGATCCTGGCCGCGTTCGAGGCCCATGACGCAAAAGCCGCGCGTCTGGCCGTGCAACAGCATTTGCGCCAGTTGCTGATCTATCTGCAGCCGCTGGAACGCGACCACCCGGAACTTTTCGCACCCCCGGGGCAACCATGACCCTGCCCAACCGTCCGCGCTATGCCACCCGGCTGAACGCCTTCAAGGCGAAGGGCGACACCGTGGCCCAGATGATCGCCGCCGCTTCCCGCGTCGGAGGTCTGGATGCGGCGGATCTGAACTTTCCCGACCACTTCGACCACCACAGTCCGGCGGAACTGTCGAAGATCCTGGCCGATCACGGCCTGGCGCTGAACGGTCTGGCGATGCGCTATTACACCGATCCGGGCTTCCGGCTTGGGGCGTTCTCGCATCCCGATCCGACCACCCGCCGAGCCGCCATCGACCTGACCAAACGCGGAATCGACGCCGTGGCCGCGATGGGCGGGCGGCTGATGACGCTGTGGCTGGGGCAGGACGGGTTCGACTATTCCTTCCAGGCCGATTACGCGCGGATGTGGGACGACAGCATCGCTGCCATAGCCGAGGTTGCCGACCACAACCCCGCCATCGACATCGCCATCGAATACAAACCGAACGAGCCCCGCGCCCATGTCGTCATGCCCGACATGACCACAACGCTTCTGGCGCTGGCCGAGGTCAGGCGGCCCAACACCGGGGTCACGCTGGATTTCTGCCACATGCTGTTTGCCGGCGAGATGCCCGCCCGGGCGGCGATGCTGGCGGGCCGCAAAAGCCGCATCCTCGGCGTCCATCTCAACGACGGCTACGGCAAACGCGATGACGGGCTGATCGCGGGGTCGGTGCATCCGGTGCAGACGGTCGAGCTGTTCGTGGAGCTGGACCGGCTGGGCTATGACGGGGTGATCTATTTCGACACCTTCCCCGACCACGGCGGCACCGATCCGGTGGGCGAAGCCCGCGCCAACATCGCCGTCACTGACCGGCTGCGGGCCGTTGCCCGGACCCTGGCCGGGAACGCCGATCTGGCCGAAGCGCAAGCCCGGCAGGACGCCGCCGCCGCAACCCGCATCATCATGACGACGCTTTACGGCTAGCGCGCGTCGGCGCGGATCAACCCCTCGGCGTGCAACTCCTCCCACAGCGCCTGCGGGATCTTCGCGGTTGCTGCCTGCAAGTTCGACGCCATCTCGGCCAAACCCTGTCCGCCGGGAATGACCGACACCACCGCCGGATGCCGCAGCGGGAACTGGAACGCCGCGTCCACCAGCCGCACCCCGTGCGCCGCGCAGACCGCTTGCAGCCGCGCCGCCTTGGTCATCACCCAGTCCGGTGCCGGAGCGTAGTTCCAATGCGCGCCCGGTCGTGGCCCTGTCGCCAGAATGCCCGAGTTGTAGGGCCCGCCCACCACGATCCCGACGCCCCGTTTCTGGCACAGGGGCAGAAAGCTTTCCTGCGCTTCCTGCTCCAAGAGCGTATAGCGGCCTGCCAGCAGAAAGATGTCGAAATCGCCCCGCTCCAGCAGCCACTGGCAGGGCTGCCATTCGTTCAGCCCTCCGCCGAAGGCCCGGATCACCCGCTGATCGCGCAAGGACAGCAACGCCCGGTAGCCGCCCGCCATGAATTCACCCAGCCGGGCCTGCAACGCCTCGGGCGTGCCGTGGTTGAAGATGTCCAGGTCGTGGGCATAAAGCACGTCGATCCGGTCGACCCCCAGCCGTTCCAGCGAAAATTCCAGGCTGCGCATCGTGGCATCATAGCCGTAGTCGTAGATTTCCTTGCGGGACGGCACGTCGATCCACTTGCCGATGCCGTCGCGCTGGTCCGGGGGGACCGCCCGCAAAAGCCGTCCCACCTTCGATGACAGCACATAGCTGTCACGCGGCTTGCCCCGCAAAAGCCGGTTCAGCCGCGTCTCCGACAGCCCCAGACCATACAGGGGCGCGGTATCGAAATAGCGCACGCCCCCGGCCCATGCCGCCTCCAGCACCGCATGGGCATCGTCATCCGAGATGGCCCGGAAGAGGTTGCCGATCGGGGCCGCTCCGAACCCGAGTTCGGAGAAGGTGAGCCCCCCGTTTTCCAGCCGATCCCAGTGTCTTGTGGCCAGCATCTGCGTCCTCCCCGAGGCTGACATGCTAGTATGATCCTGCTTCCCGTCCAACAGCTTTCGCGGTAGCGTGACCGCAAAGGAGGGGCCCTCATGTCGCGTTTTCAGGCTGTTTTCGGCGACCGGAAGCCCGTCATCGCCATGGTGCATCTCGGGGCCTCGCCCGGCGCGCCGCTGCATGACGCGATGGGCGGAGTGGACGGAATTCTGGCGGCGGCCCGCGCCGATCTGCGCGCGTTGCAGGCCGCAGGTTTCGATGCGGTGATGTTCGGCAACGAAAACGACCGGCCCTACGAGCTGAAGGTCGACACCGCGACTTCGGCGACCATGGCCTATGTCATCGGGCGGCTGCGCGAGGAAATCACCGTGCCCTTTGGCGTCAACGTCCTGTGGGATCCGATGTCCAGTTTCGCCGTCGCCGCCGCCACCGGGGCCGCCTTCGTGCGCGAGATCTTCACCGGCACCTATGCCTCGGACATGGGTGTCTGGGCCCCCGATGCCGGGGCCGCCGTCCGCTATGCGCAGCGGCTTGGGGCCGGAGGCGTCGCCCGCCTTTACAACGTCTCGGCCGAGTTCGCCGACAGCCTCGACCGCCGTCCCTTGCCCGACCGCGCCCGATCCGCCGTCTTCTCCTCGATCCCCGATGCAGTGCTGGTGTCCGGTGCGATCACCGGCGAGGCCGCACGGATGGAGGACCTGGAAGGCGTCAAGCGCGTGCTGCCCACCACCCCCGTCCTCGCCAACACGGGCGTCAAGCACGCCACTGTCGCCGATGTCCTCGCCGTGGCCGATGGCTGCATCGTGGGGTCCGCGCTGAAGGTGGGTGGCGACACCTGGGCCGCCGTCGACCCCGACCGCGCCGCCGATTTCATGGCCCGCGCCCGCGCGGCACGGGGGGGCAGATGACGCTGCCCTCCGTCGCCGATCTGACCGTGCAGTTGATGCTGATTCCCGGGCTGTCCGGCCACGAAACCCGCGTTGCCGCTGCCATCGCCGCGCATCTGGACAGCCTCGGCCTTCCGCACCGCTCCGACCGCCTTGGCAACCTGAGTTGCACGATCCCCGGCGACCCGGCCCTGCCCCCAGTGATGGTCTTCACCCACATGGACCAGCTTGGCTTCGTCGTCCGCAAGGTGGAGCCCACCGGCCTCATCCGCCTCGAACGCCTCGGCGGTGTGCCGGAACGGGCTTTGCCTGCGCAGGCCGTCCTTCTTTGCACCGAAGCCGGAGACCTCCCGGCCGTCATCGCCAACAAAAGCCACCACGCCACCAGCCCTGAGGAGAAGTACAAGGTCCTCCCCTACGCCGACCTCTACGTCGACGCGGGCTTCGCCTCCAAGGCCGAGGCCGAAGCCGCAGGCGTCCGCATCGGCACCCCCGTCACCTACCTTCCCCGCGCATTGACCCTCGCCAACGGCCGCCTCGCCGGAACCTCGGTCGACGACCGCGCGGGCTGCGCTGCGCTCCTCAAACTCGCCGAAGCCCGCACAGGAAAACCCGGCCCCACCCTCCACCTCGTCTGGTCGGTGCAAGAGGAGTTCAACCTCCGCGGCGTGCTTCCCGCCGCCACCGCGCTCCACCCCGCCATCGCGCTGCAGATCGACCTCCTTCTCGCCTGCGACACGCCGGACATGACGACGCGAGGCGACGTCACCCTCGGCGGCGGCCCCGGCATCAGCCTCTACTCCTTCCACGGGCGCGGCACCCTGAACGGCGTCATCCCGCACCCCGCGCTCGTCCGCCTGTTCGAGGACGCCGCCACGACCGCCAACCTTCCCCTGCAACGCTCTGCCCATACCGGGGCGCTCACCGACCTTTCCTATATCCAGTTCATGGGAACCGAGGGCGTCGCCTGTCTCGATGTCGGTTTCCCGATGCGGTATTCGCATTCCGCGCTGGAGGTCGTCGATCCGCAGGACCTGAACGGCCTCGTCACCCTCCTCGACACCGCACTGTCTGCCATCACCCCCGACCTGAAGCTGACCCGCTGATATGACCCACACGCTTGGCATCGACATCGGCACCTTCGAATCCAAGGGCGTCCTCGTCGATGCCCAAGGCCGGATCACCGCCCAAGCCTCGCGCCCGCACAAGATGCTCGTCCCCCGCGCCGGATGGGCCGAACACCGGGCCGAAGAGGATTGGTGGGGCGACTTCGTCCACATCACCAAGGCGCTGCTTGAACAGTCCGGGCTGGACCCGATGGACATCAAGGCCGTCGCCGCCAGCGCCATCGGCCCCTGCATGCTGCCGGTGGACAGCGCCGGAAATCCCCTGATGAACGGCGTCCTCTACGGCGTCGACACCCGCGCCAGCGACCAGATCGCCGCCCTGAACGCCCGGATCGGTGAGGCCACCATCCACCAACGCTGCGGCAATGCGCTGACCTCGCAATCCGTCGGGCCGAAGATCCTGTGGCTGAAGGAGACGCACCCGGATCTCTACGCCCGGACGGCGATGGTCCTGACCTCGACCAGCTACCTCACCTGGAAGCTGACGGGCAAATACGTCATCGACCACTACACCGCTGCGAACTTCTCGCCGCTCTACGATGTCACGACGCAAGACTGGACCGCCGACCTCGCCCCCGAGATCATACCGCTGGACAAGCTGCCGAGACTGATGTGGTCCACCGAGATCGCCGGGCACATCACCGCCGAAGCCGCCCGCGAAACTGGCCTTGCGGAAGGCACACCCGTCACCTGCGGCACCATCGACGCCGCCAGCGAGGCGGTTTCGGTCGGCGTCCAGCACCCGGGCGAGATGATGCTGATGTATGGCTCGACCATCTTCATCATCCAGGTTACCGGCCAACCCGTCCGCGACCCGCGCCTGTGGTATGCGCCCTGGCTGTTCCCCGGCACCCATGCCTCGATGGCGGGGCTGGCGACAAGCGGAACGCTGACCCACTGGTTCCGCGACCAGCTGGCCCGCGACACCGACTTTCCCGCGCTGGTGGCCGAGGCAGCGGAAAGCCCAAAGGGGGCCAAGGGTCTGATCTGCCTGCCCTATTTCTCGGGCGAGCGGACGCCGATCCATGACCCCCACGCGCGGGGCGCGTTCTTCGGCCTGAACCTCACCCACAGCCGCGCCGACCTGTTCCGCGCCGTGGTCGAAGGCATCGCCGCCGGGACCGCGCATGTGCTGGAAACCTATGCGGAGGCCGGGGCCAGTCCGACCCGCGTGCTGGCCGTGGGCGGCGGCACCCGCAACGCGCTCTGGCTTCAGGCGACCTCGGACTTCGCGCAAATCCGGCAACAGGTCTGCGCAAAGACCATCGGCGCAAGCTACGGCGACGCCTTCCTTGCCGCCCTTGCCATCGGGGCGGCGACGCCCTCGGACATCCTGGCCTGGAACCCCGACGCCAGCACGGTCACGCCCGAGATTGTCCCCGCCTACGCCACGCAATACCCGCTGTGGAAACGGCTTTACACCCAGACCAAAGACCTGATGCAGGCGCTGCCATGACCGAATTCGCCCGCCTGCGCCCGCACCAGTTGCAAGAGGCCATCGCGGCGAATACCCCGGTCGTCCTGCCCATCGGGGTGATGGAATATCACGGCCAGCACCTTCCTGCCGGGGTGGACCTGCTGGCGGTGACCGAGGTTCTGGCCCGGCTTGGCGATGCGATCATCACCTTGCCGCCCTTCGCCTATGGCGCGGCGTCGCATGCCGTCGCGGGGCCAGAGGGGACGGGGACGCTGCACATCGACGCGGGCGCGATCCTGCCGCTGGCCGAGGGGCTGTTTGCGGCTCTCCTTACGGCAGGTTTCCGCAACATCCACGGCGTGATCCATCACCAGACCGAGGGCTTCGACCAGGGTATGCCGACCGACCTTGCCTTTCGCCTCGCGGGCCGCAACGCGATCATGGCGTTTCTGGAGGCGACGCGCGGCCCCGGCTGGTGGGGCGACCGGGGGATGCAGGATTACTACGCCCGGCAGGCGGAAGGGGCGGACCCGTTCAACTGGATCCGCATCCATCCGCTGTTTCCCAAGGGCGCCGACTTCCCCTTTGACCATGCCGGGAAGGGTGAGACGGCGTTGATGCAGGCCCTTGCGCCGGACACGGTGGACATCGCCCGAGCCGGGGAGGGGGACCATTGGTATACCGAGGATGCCGGTCAGGCCTCGCCGCTGATGGGCGAGGCCGGCGTGCAAATCGCCCTGGCCCATCTGCATCAGGTGCTGGGTCTTGCCGGGTAGGCGGGCAGATTGCCCACCCTACGACTCGGGCAGATCGACCACGCCCTTCTTCAGGATGAAGCAGCCGTAGGGCCCGGAATCCGCCGTGCGGATGATCGCGAAGGCGCGCTTCGCCGCGGCATAGAAGGCGAACCGCTCCAGCGGTTCAATGGTCACGGCACGGCCTTCGGCCCGGTCGACGACGGCCTGCATCCGGGCAAAGATCGGCACCACTCCGTCCGGCATGCCCACCACCTGCATCCTTTGGACCGGAGCGGGGACGAAGCTATCCAGAGGCATCAGCGTCAGGATCGCCCGCGCTGCCGTGGGGATGTCGCAGCCCGCCATGTCGATCAGCCGCCCATAGGTCGTGTCCGCCGCGATGGTCGCGGCAGGATGGTTCACGTCGCAGATCACCAGATCGTCGCCGTGTCCCATCAGCATCAGGACATGCACGATCTCGGCCGAAAGGCGCTGGTCGATCCCTTTCAGCATGGCCTGTCCGCAGATGAAGAAATCGTTAACGCCAACGGGCAAATCCTTGCCTCAAAAGGGTTTTCCAAAAATGTCCACTGTGGACATCACTTCACCGCGCCTGCCGCCATCCCCTTGATGATGAACCGCTCCAGCGCGACGCCGATGATGATCAGCGGCAGGATCGCAGCCGTCGACAGCGCGGCCATCGACCACCAGCTGATCCCCTGCGATCCGGTCTGGCTGGCCACCATCACCGGCAGGGTGTTGGCATGGGTCGACGTGAGGAGCGCCGCGAAGAAATACTCGTTCCAGGTCAGCACCAGCGACAGGATGAAGGCCGCGACCATGCCGGGCAGGGCAATCGGCAGGATGATGGTGAAGAAGGCCCCCCAGACGCCCAGACCATCGACCATTGCGGCCTCTTCCAGCTCGGTCGGGATTCCGGCGAACTGGTCGCGCATGATCCAGATGACGATGGGCAGGACCGACAGCGTATAGAGAAGGATCAGCCCGATGGTGGTATCGAGAAGCGCCAGCTCCTTGTACAGGACCAGGAAGGGCAGGGCGAGCACCACCGGCGGCAGGATCAGCTGCGACAGGAAGAAGAACGAGATGTCGTCGTTCTTCATCCAGAGGAACTTGTAGGAAAATCGCGACAGCCCGTAGGCGGCCAGCGAGCCGAGGACCACGGCAAGGGTCGAGGAGACCAGCGCGGTGATCGTGGAGTTGATGAAGCGTTTGACGAATTCGTCGCGGACCGTCGATTCAGCTCCGATCGTGTCCGGCGACAGGCCCAGCGACTTCCACCCCAGCCATTTCGGCTGGAAATCGACCCAAGGCACCATGTTCCCCTGCATCACGTTCGGGGCCATCTTGAAGCTGGTGGAGATGGTCCAGTAGATCGGAAAAAGGCAGATCACCGCCCAGAAGATCAGGATGCCGTAGACCGCGATCCGGTTCGCATACCATTTCATCCGGAAGCTGCGGTCGGTGGCGCTGTCCTTGAAGAGTGCCGCGTCGGTCATGTGCGCGGCCCCGTCAGCCGTGTGGCCAGTTTCATCAGGATGGTCATGCCGATGATGATGAACACCAGGTAGACCATCGCCAGCATCGTGCCGTAGCCGACGTTCGACCGGTCGCGGTATTCGCGGAAGATGAAGCTGGTGACCGTGTCCGTCGCCCCGCCCGGCCCGCCGGAGGTGACGTTGATCACGATGTCGGCCAGCTTGAGCTTGAAGATGATCCGGATCAGGATCGCGGTGATCGACACCGGCAGCATCAGCGGAAAGGTGACCTCCCAGAACGACCGCCAGCCGGTCGCGCCATCGACGCGCGACGCCTCGGTCAGCTCTTTGGGGATCGCCTGCAGACCGGCCAGCAGCATGATCATCATGAAGGGGATGAAGGTCCAGGCATCCATCACCATGATCGTCAGCCGGGCCATTTCCGGCGTGCCGAAGAACGAGGGGTTCTCCCAGCCGAACAGCCTGGCCAGGCGCGCGAGCGGGCCGAAACGCGGCTCCAGCATCGACTTGCCGACCATCCACGAGACGGCGACGGGCGACAGCATCAGCGGCAGAAGGAAAGCCACCCGGAAGAACTTCCGCGCCCGGATCTGCGCGTTCAGCAACAGGGCCAGGCCGAAGGCGATGGCGTATTCCAGAATGATCGCCAGAGTGTACCAGACCATGTTGGCCAGCGCGTTCCAGTAGAACGGGTCGTTCCACATCTGCACCAGGTTGGCGACGCCGTTGAACTGGCGGCCATCCGGGCTGGACAGGTTCCAGCTGGAAAAGGCGATGATCAGGCCGAAAAGCAGCGGAAAGACTGTCAGCGACACGACGAAAAGTGCTGCCGGCAGAACGAAGAGGGTGCGTTTGCCCTGCTCGCCCCGGACCAGCACCTGCGCCCAGCACAGGGCTGTCGCCCAGAGGCAGAAGGCATAAAGCGTGGGCCGCCAGGTTTGAAAGCCGAAGTCGCTCCAGCCGATCGTCTGGGCGAGTTGCGCGGCGGCCAGGCCAAACATCAGCGCGGCGGTGCCCCAGACCAGCGCCTTGCCCAATTGTTTGCGACCGGGAGAGATGTCGTCGGAGGTGACGATGTGAAGGTGTTCGCTGCTTGCCATGCTAACATGTTAGCTGGAGCCAACAAGGACGCAAGCTCTATCCGGCGCAGGACATGTCGCGCTGACGGCCAGGAGGCACGTCGGCGGCGACAAAACCCGCCGGAGCCGAAGGCGCAAAGGTTGTCGCAGCCCGGTCAGCGCGCTGTCACGGGTGGTCCGGTGACTCGGCAGCGCGAGGTTGCCGACAGGAAAGGGCGCGCCGGTTTCCCGGCGCGCCCGAAAGACAGGGATGGGCAGCTTGCCCAGCCCAAGGGCTCGTCACATCCCCAGGCTCGCCTTGTAAAGCGCGATCTGGCTGTCGCGGCCGATCTCGTCGGTGATCTTCTCCCAGGCGGCGGCGATGGCGTCGGCCGTCTCCTGCGCGCTTGCATACTGACCGGCAAAGCCCTTCGCCAGCTCGTCCTCGGCGATGGAGTAGTACTGGAAGATGCCCGGGATGCGCGGTTCGATCGCGGCATTGGGGTGGTTGTAGCTGTCGCGGTTCGACCCGAGGTAATCCTCGACGAAGGCCCGGTCATAGCCGGCCGCTTCCCATTCCTCGAACTGGAAGTGCGAGTTGCGGTAGGGCTGGAAGCCGGACGGATAGGCCGCCATCCAGAGCGAGATGTCCTTGCCGCCCAGATGCGCCGCAGCCGACCAGGCGGCCTTGCGCTTTTTCTCGTCTCCCGAGACCCGGGCAGTGACGTAGACGCCCCAGCCAAGATAGGCGAGGTTCGGGGCGAAGTTCTCGGTCTCCTCCCAGGCACCGGCGGCGTGGTTGTAGACGCGCTTGGCGCCCGGGTTGATGTCGAAGCCGACGACGTCACCCACGACCGAGGTGTCCGAGGTGCGGGCGTTGGACCCCACGTCGCCCCACCAGGTCAGCGCCGTTCCTGTTCCGGCGAGGAACTGGCTGAAGGCGGTGGTGCCGGGGTCGGCGTTGATCTGGTCCGGCGGATAGGCCTCCGCCTTGATGAGGTCCATCACGTCCTGGATCGCCTGCACCCAGCCCGGGTTGTTCACCCGCGGCTTCATCGTGTCGGGATCGAAGAGGAAGGCGGGGTCGGAGGGGTGCTTGACGTAGGCGGTGGCACGGTCTTCCAGGAAGTAGAAGCCGAAGCCGCCCCAGCCCTTGAGCGGGTCGAGGAAACCGTAGGCCGGAAGGCCGGTCAGCGGGTCGGTCTTGCCTTTCAGCGCAATCGACATCGCGTTCACATCTTCCCAATGACGGGGCATCTCGGCCCCGCCGATGCCGCCTTCGCCGAAATAGTCCTTGCGGTAGGCGAGCGTGTGGCCGTCGCCGTCGATGGTGATCCGGTAGGTCTTGCCGTCCCAGGTGCCAACCGGGGGCTTGAGGTAGTTCACGAGGTCATCGGCCTCGATCTGCGCGGCCACCCAGTCGGGCATCGGGTCGAGAAGACCCTTGCCGGCGGTGTCGCCCTCGAAGGGGGCACCCATCTCGATGATGTCGAAATCGACGGTGCCGGTGGCGATGGCCTGCTGGAGCCGCGGGTTGTAGTCGGCCTGGGCAAGGTCGATCCAGTTGATCTTGGCACCGGTGTAGGCCTCCCACGGTTTCAGGAAGCCGCGGAACAGGACGTTGTGCAGGTTCTGGTTGTTGAGCCCCATGAAGGTCAGCTCGACCCCCGCAAATTCACCCTCGGCGACGTTGGCCTTGGTCGCTCCCAGGGTCATTTCGCCGACCTTCTGCCAATCGGCATCCGTCGGGCTGCCCATCCCCACTCCGGGGATCTTCAGGATTTCGGCGCGGAGATTTTCCTGCGCCATGGCCGGGCGGACGCCCATGGCCATCGGCATCGCGGCCATCGCGCCCAGGGCGGCGGTGCCCTGCAGCATGCGGCGGCGGTTCAGTCTGGACCGCGACATCGCCTCGTAAAGTTCGACCTTCAAGATAGCTCCTCCCTTTGAAACGTGCCCGAACCGGTTTTTCCGGCGTGGCTTGGTGTGTGTTTTCCAGTGTCACTTGAAACGTCACTTTGCGGGCGGGTTCCTGCCGGTCCGCAGACGGATCGCACTCTGTCGGGGTCTCCCTCTCCCCGTCTGGCAGCATGCCTGCGGGCAGCTTCGCAAGGCCGCAGGGTCCTGTCAAGATTCTAACATGTTAGTATGGTCAGCGGATGGACAGACCCTGCGATGCTGCGGTAGGAGTTTGCAGGGGTTCCAGGGGGGGCACGCGTTTGGCCGAGGTGACGATCCGCGCATTGCGCAAGACTTACGGCGGTTTGCAGGTGATCCACGGGCTTGATCTCGACATTCCCGACGGGGCCTTCGTGGTGCTGGTCGGACCGTCCGGCTGCGGCAAGTCCACGCTGCTGCGGATGATCGCCGGGCTGGAGGAAGTGACCGGCGGGGACATCAGGATCGGCGAGAAACGGGTGAACAACCTGCCGCCGTCCGAGCGCGACATCGCGATGGTGTTCCAGAACTACGCGCTTTACCCGCACAAGACCGTGGCCGCGAACATGGGCTTTGCGCTGAAGATGCGCGGGATGGACAAGGCTGCGGTCCGCGCCAAGGTGGAACGCGCGGCGGGCATCCTGGGCCTGACGCCCTATCTTGACCGCTATCCCCGCGCCCTGTCGGGCGGCCAGCGCCAGCGCGTCGCGATGGGCCGTGCCATCGTGCGCGATCCGCAGGTGTTCCTGTTCGACGAGCCCCTGTCGAACCTGGACGCCAAGCTGCGGGTCCAGATGCGCACCGAGATCAAGGAGCTGCACCAGGGGCTGAAGACCACCACGGTCTACGTCACCCACGACCAGATCGAGGCGATGACCATGGCCGACCGGATCGTCGTGATGCAGGGCGGGCGGATCGAGCAGGTCGGCGCGCCGCTGGAGCTTTACGACCGCCCCGCCAATGCCTTTGTCGCGGCCTTCATCGGCAGCCCGTCGATGAACCTCTTCGAGGGCCGCGTGTCCGGCGGGATGGTCGATCTCGGTGCCTCGCGCCTGCCGCTGCCGACCGGTGTCATGGCCGAGGAGGGGCGCGCGGTGATCTACGGCATCCGGCCCGAGCATCTGCACGAGGCCGGCGAGGGCCTCGCAGCAACGGTCGCGGTGATCGAGCCGACGGGGTCGGAGACACATGTGGTGCTGCGCCATGCCGGGCGAGATCTGACGGCGGTGTTCCGCAACCGGGTTGCCTTCGCGCCCGGCGCTGCCCTGACGCTTGCGCCGGACCTGGGCGCGGCACATCTGTTCGACAAGGCCACCGGCCAGCGCATCTAGGCCAGCGCATCCAGAGGAGACGTTCATGCTGAAGGGAATCGACAACCGGCTGAATGCCGACGTGCTGGGGGCCTTGCGCGCGATGGGGCACGGCGACGTGCTGATCCTCGCCGACACCAACTTTCCCGCTTCCTCGGTAGCGCGGGCGACGGTGACGGGGCAGCTTCTGCGGATGGAGAACCTGACCTCAGCCGAAGCCGTCAACGCGATCCTGTCGGTCCTGCCGCTGGACACTTTCGTCGACGACTTTGCGGGGCGTATGGAGGTGGTCGGCGATCCGGCCGCGATCCCCCCGGTCCAGGCCGAAGTGCAAGCCGAAATCGACGCGGCCGAGGGCCGTTCGCGCCCGATGGTCGGGATCGAACGCTTTGCCTTCTACGACATGGCGCGCACATCCTATGCCGTGATCCAGACTGGCGAGCGCCGGTTCTACGGCTGCTTCATGTTCCGCAAGGGTGTCATTCCGCCCTCGTCGTGATCGGCGGTTCCGTTGTCAGCTGCGGCGTGTGGCGCGAACCGCAAGCCGCCGCAGCGTGACCGCACAGCCTGCTGCGGACCGGACCACGGCGCCGGGCCTCGGCTTCAGGTCATGTCCGGCAGCGGTCATCCGGCGGTGGACTTCCCGCGCCACAACGGTCCCCAGGACGATTCCCGCCAGGCTGTCAGTCAGCCAGTGAACCCCCAGCAGGGCGCGCGACAGGGCGGCCAGCGCGCCGACCGTGGCCCAGGCCCAGGCATGGCGTGGAAAGCACAAGGCAAGGGCAGCCGCCGTTGCGGCGGCGGTGGTGGCATGGCCCGAGGGAAACGACGCCCAGCCCGTCTTGAATGCCATGACCGAAAAGTCGAGGACCATGGCCTCGGGCTCGGTCGAAGGGCGCATGCGTCCGATGACATGTTTCGACAGGCTGGCCAGAAGCCCGCTGATCGCGACCGATGCCACCACGCAGACCAGCATCGACCGGACCGCGCGCAACTCGTCCGAGACGAGCAGCGGGTCGCAGCGGCGCAGGCCCTGGATCAGACCAAGCAGGAACAGACCGATCCCCAGCGGCCAGGCGGAATTGCCGAACTCGGTGACGACGCGCAGAACGGCCTGCGCCGAGGGATCCAGCGTCCGCGCCAGATCGCGCAGCGGAGCGTCGGCGACAAGAGCGATCAGCAGCAGGCAGCCCGCTGCCGGCACCCAGCGCGAAGCCGGGCTTTGCGAGGCAGGACCGAGGTGATGCGGTCGGACGGCAGGGGCCCGCGGTGTGGTCGCCGCTGCGGACAGCATTTCGTTCGATCCGGCATGTTTCATGGCGTGCCCCGGCAATCGAGGATCTCAAGGGCGACGCGCTTTCCCGCGCCGATGGCAAACCCCTGGACGATACCCGCCCCAATGCAACCGGTCGTCAGGGTGCCTGCCACACCGGCAGCGTCGCGCAGCACGACCTGACAGGCACCGGGCCGGACGGCCCCCGCCAACGGTGTCGTGGCAGGCAGAAGCCGGGCATCGCGTCCGGCGGTCCAGACCACGGACGGCTCGGTATAGCCAAGCGCGGTCACCACAGGCCGCGCGCAGCCCTGAGACGCCGCGATTCCCTGCACCAGCGCCATTGCCTGATCGGTTGGCCACAGCACCGGCATCCGCGCCAGAGCCGGAAAGAGCGTCATCTGCAGGACTGCTCCGGCGGCCGTGCAGGCCAGGATCAGCGGTGTCGCCCGGGCCTGAAGCAGGAACCGCACCGCCAGCGCAAGGCCGGCCAAAGCCAGCGCAAGCCCGACCGAGGCGATGGTCGCCGCCGGCATCGCATCGGTGACACCTGCCGTGTAGATCACGCCCAAGGCAACGGCAGGTCCGGGCAGCAGGGCCAGGACGGCAAGACCCTTCTGCCAGGGTCGGGCGCTGTGCAGGCCTGCGCGCAAGTGGCCGACGGCCAGCAGGGCGAGGGCGGGAAAGACCGGCAGGGTGTAGTGAATGAGCTTCGTCGGGACTGCCTCGTAGACCAGCCAGACCGGAACCGTCCAGGCGATCAGGAACCGCGTCGCCGGTATGCCCCGCGCTGCCCAGATCGCGGGAAAAGCCAGGACCAGAAGTGCCGTGGCGGGCCAGAAAGTCAGGAAAAGTGCCACCAGGTAGCTGCCGGGAGGCGCGCCCTTGCCCTCCTGACCCGAGGCCACCTTGGCCAGAAGATCGGATTGGACCGAGGCCTGCCAGAAGCCTCCGTCACTACGGACAGAGATCGCGACGAACCAGGGCACGGCGATGGCCAGGGCCAGAAGGATCGGCCCCGGCGACAGCAGCGGACCCAGCCAGCGGGCACGGCGGTCCCACAGGGTCAGTGTCGCTGCCGTCAGGCCGGGCACCATCGGGCCGATCGGCCCCTTGATCAGCACGGCCGCGGCCATCGCGAGCCAGAAGCCGTAGACCCAGCCGCGATGAGCCTCCTGCGACAGCCAGAGCCGCGCCAGCGCCGCCTGGGATACGAGGATGGTCGCCAGAAGCGCCGCGTCGGTCTTGGCGATCCGCGCCTCGCCGCCGATCACCAGCCCGGCGGCGAAAACGGCCGCGGCGAGCCATGCACGGCTCTGTCCGACCAGCGGCGCACCGGTCACCGCAACCAGAAGCACCGCCAGCACGGCCCCGGCCAGCGACGGCAGCCGGTAGACCCAAAGCGGAGCCGCCTCGCCCTGTCCGGACAGCGCGATGGCGGTGTTCTGCAGCCAGTAGATGCCAACCGGCTTCTTGTGGCGGGGCTCGTCCTGAAAGCGGATGTCGATGTAGTCGCCGGACTGCGCCATCTGGCGGCTGGCCTGGACAAAGCGCGCCTCGTCGCGGTCGATGACCGGCAGCGTGGTGAAACCGGGCAGAAAGGTCAGCAGCGAAAGCAGGACCAGCGCCAGCCAGCCCAGCCGCGGTTGCGCACCCGCGCGGTCATCTGTCGCAAGGCCGGTCACGACGCCCGCCGAAGCCAGCGTCGCGCGTGCCGCCGACGGGCCTCGATCCATTGGCCGACGACCTCCAGGGGCCGTTTCGGATCGAAGGCCAGCCGCGCCCGCCCGATGCCAAGCAGGCGGTAGAGCGCCAGCACGACCACCGCCGAGATGAGGGTGGAAAAGACCGTATCGCTCAGGAAATGGCGACCAAGGCCGATGCGCAGCAGGGCGATCACGCCGACATAGGCCATCGCAGCCAGAACCGCGACAATCCGCGCGCTGGATCGCCCGAAGCGCGGCCAGAGCAGGACCACCGCCGCAATCGCGATGCTTGCGGCCATCGCGACCTCTCCCGAGGCAAAGGAACAGTTGCGGGCACACTCATCCGTCACCTGCCAGGCCGGGGTGAAATCCGCACTGCCGCCAAACTCGGCGACGTCGCTGGGTCTGGCCCGGCCCACGTGGCGTTTCAGGAGCAGGTTGACGATCGCGCCGCTGCTCAGGGCAACGCTCAGCGGCACCAGTGCCCAGGCCCGAAGCTCGTTGCGGCTCAGGCTGCCGGTGACGGCCCCGTATCCCCACCAGCAAATCATCATGAGGACCAGCGCCTCGGCCGATCGCCGCATCAGGTGATTGAAGGCTGCCGGCGCGTTGTCTGCCCATGGGAACCCGTTTGTGCCTGCGGCGAAACGACCAGACACGGCAAGGTCGATCCCGGGGAACGCCGCAAAGACCGCTTGCGCCACGATGAAGGCAAGGAGGACCGCGACCAGCAGACCTTCATGGACTCGGTCGGTCATCCGGTGGCCTCCTGCTGGCGCAGGCAGTCGGGGGCAGTCAGGCGCAGCATCTGATAGCTGCGTCCGCCATAGGCACCGGGCGGCGCGGTGAAACGCCCGACCGGGATCGCGGAAGCGCAGGGCAGGGGCTGCCCGACTGGCCAGATCAGCGCGACCGGTCCGGGATCGGTCGCCGGGTCAAAGGCCGCGGTCAGTTCCCAGTGGTGGGCGGGGCGGCCCTTCGGCGGCAGCGCGCGCAAGGTGGGTGCCGTGTCCGGGCCGAACCAGAGAAGGTCGGCCATCAGGTCGCGGTCGGGGATGACAAGCGTGGCGGCCCTCGCGTCCGCCGCCGCGCGCAGTGCCCGCCGGGCAGTGTCTTCGTGTCCGAGGTAGCGCGCCATGAGGGGTTTGCCCTCGCGCTGGGGCAGAGCGGTCGGGAAGACCTTGACCAGCGGCAGCGCCAGCGTGACGGCCAGCCCCAGGGCCAGCGACAGCGATGCCGCCAGTGGACGCCGGACCAGCCACATCGCCGCAAGGACCGACCCCGGCAGCAGCGACAGGACCGCCCAGTTTGCCAGGACCGGCCCCTTCACCCCCTGGGCAAGCACGATTGCCAGCGGCGTCAGCGTCAGAGCCACAAGCCCGGCGGTCAGGGTGGAGCGCCGCGTTCCCGCGACCGCAAGCGCCATGGCGATGACAAGGACCGGCCCGATCACCAGGGCCTGCTGGGCAAGGAACACCAGCGGCCGCATGAGCGAAAGCCCGTCGCCCTGCGTGATGCGTTGCACATGGGCCAGCGTGATGAAGTCCGACCGGGCCAGCCACCACAGATGCGGCGCAACCACCGCCAGCATCGCCGCTGCAGCCGTCAAGGTATCGGACGCGCGAAGGCGGAAGTGCGGCGAGGCCCAGGCCGCGAGCCCGGCTCCGGTCAGCCAGAACAGCATGGCGTGCTTGGCCAGAAGCCCGACCCCAAGCGCCAGACCGAGAAGCAGGGCAAGGCCCGTCGCCGATTTGCTCCCGGCCCGCGCCTCGGCAAGACGCACCTGAAGGACCAGGGCAAGGGCCGCAAAGGTCAGCATCGGCGTGTCCGTCGTCATCAGCGCCGACCCCACCGCGACGGCAGGCATCGTCAGATAGGACAGCGCGGCAATGGCCGCCACCCGCACCGGCAGGACGCGGCGGGCGACCTGCAACAGGATCAGGGCGGTGGCGGCGTGAAAGACCGGCGCCGCCAGCCGCACCGCCGCGACCGACTGGCCCAGCAGATCGGTGCTGCCCCGGATGATCCAGCCGATCAGCGGCGGCTTGGAATAGTAGCCGAAGGCAAGCGATTGCCCCCAGGCCCAATACTGCGCCTCGTCGGTCGAAAGCTCGGTCCGGTCGAACAGTGCAAACCCCAGCCGCCAGCCGGTGATCGCCACGATTGCCGCCACGGCCAGCGCGGCGACACTGTGCAGCCCGGCCTGGCCCGGCTCAGCTGCGGAGAGGATCGGCACTGTTGCTTCGCTCGGCATGGATCAGCCAGAGATTGCGTGCATAGATCACCAGTCCCATCGACTGTCCAAGGATGAAGACCGGGTCGCTTCGCCAGACCGCGTAGGTGAAAAGCACCAGCCCTCCGGCCAACGAGAAATACCAGAACGCGATCGGAATGACCGACCGCTTCTCCCGCTCGGAGGCCAGCCACTGCACCAGGAAGCGGGCGGTGAACAGAAGCTGCCCGGTCAACCCCACGATGACCCAGGTGAACTCGGTCCAGGTCTCGACATTCAGGGCGGACCACAGGGCTTCGCGCATCAGCCGACCTTCCTGGAAAGCTGCGGGATGGATTGCTGTGGCCCGGTGCCTTCGGCGGAGGTAAGGACGACCGGCATCGACAGAAGCCGCGGCGCTGCGCGCTTGCGTCGATGGATCAGCCAGGCCACGCCCGCCAGATCGGCCAACCCGGCCAGTGCCCGGTCCAGGTTGCCGTAGTTCGACCGGCCATGCAGGCGCGGGGCATGGGACACGTCGACCAGTTCTACCTGCCATCCATCGCGCGCGAAAAGCGCCGGCAGGTAGCGGTGCATGTGGTTGAAGTAGGGCAGCGCAAGAAAGGCATCGCGCCGGAACGCCTTGAGGCCGCAACCGGTATCGCGCGTCCCATCGCGCAGCACCGCCGACCGCAGCGCATTGGCAAAGCGCGAGGCCAGACGCCTGGACAGGCTGTCCTTCCGGCCAACCCGCTGTCCGGCCACCAGCCCCCGGCGCGGCGGGGCCTGCGGGTCCAGAAGCGGCGTGACCAGGCGCATCAGGTTGTCGGGCGGGTTCTGGCCATCTCCGTCCAGAGTGGCCACGATCGCGGCACAGGCTGCCAGCACACCGCTGTGCAGGGCAGCAGACTGGCCCGCCGAAACGTCGTGTCCGATCACACGGATACGGGGATCGGCCGCCGCAAGCCGCAGGCAGAGATCCCGCGTCAGGTCGGACGACCCGTCATCGACAAGCAGAATCTCGAACGCAATCTGGTCCAGGGAACGCACGATGCCCTGGACCAGCAGGGAAATCGCCGGGGCCTCGTTGCGCAGCGGCACGACGACGGACACCTGCAGCAATCCGGGCTGGGTGAAAGGGGCCGCTTGCCGGGTCATCATGCCGCTCGATCCGTTCCTGCTTCCTCGCTGCGCATATACGGCGTCGATGATGATGTGATTGCAGTCACATGACGTTTTCCTGACGCCGGCGGGGGCGCGGCGGCCAAGGAAGCGGGATGCCTGCGGAGCCGCGGGGCCCGTTGCCTTCATGTCTGGCGACACTGTGCGCCCGGTCAGGGGCGCTGGACGACGCCAAGAAAGCTGAGCGCCTGCTCCAGATCCGCGCGCAGTTTGGCATCCGACCGGTTGAAGCCGGCGCATAGGCTGTCGAACCGCTTGCGAAGAGCCTTCTTCTCTTCACCCTTGCAATCGTTCCAGGGTCGCCCCTGCAGGCCCATCACCAGGACATAATACCCGATGAAATGCGGGCGCGACCCGCTCTCCAGAAGCCGTGTGTAGGCCGCGTCCGCGCCGAGGTCGCGGATTTCCTCGGCGCTGGTGATCCCGGCCCGGGCGAAGGCCTCTTCCGACGCGGGTCCAAGGTTCGGGATCGAGGAGACGGGGCTGGGCATGTGACCGGGCCGATTGAGAACAAAACAAGGCCAGCCTCGCGGCTGGCCCGGATGTTGTCAAGCGAAGGGTCGGGTGGATCAGATCAGATCAGATCGACGCCCAGTCCTTGAAAATCGGCGTGCCCGCCTGCTGGGTCGATCCGCCCGATTGCTGGCCCTGCTGCTGCGGGCTGGGCGTTGTGCTGCCGCCTTGCTGGGGCTGGCTGGGGTTCTTGGCCATCTGACTGCTCCGTTTGCTGGCTATTCGCTGCCTTTTTCCCATATTGCGCGGGGCTTTGGCGGCATCAAGCCGGGTTCATGACGATTTTGCGACGTATTGTCGGGATTGTGCGACTTCGGCAACAGGTCTTTGATCACATTCCGGTTTTCCCTACCCGGCGGTCCATCGGGTGGCCAGCCGGGACTTGCCGTTTTCATCGGGCGGGTTCACCTTGTGGACAAAGGAGCCTGCCATGCCCGTCAAGAACCGCTTTGCCGAACTTCTCCCCGAGATCACCGCCTGGCGCCGGGATTTCCACGCCAACCCGGAGCTTCTGTTCGATGTCCACCGCACCGCTGCCCGCGTGGCCGAGCTGTGCCGGTCCTTCGGCTGCGACGAAGTGGTGGAAGGCATCGGCCGCACCGGTGTCGTCGCGGTGATCCGGGGCCGCAGCGACTCGCATGGCCGGGTGGTGGGTCTTCGCGCCGACATGGATGCGCTGCCGATCACCGAACAGACCGGGGTGCCCTATGCCTCTACCGTGCCGGGCAAGATGCACGCCTGCGGCCACGACGGGCACACCGCGATGCTGCTCGGGGCCGCGAAATACCTGGCCGAAACGCGGAACTTCGATGGTCGCGTCGTCTGCATCTTCCAGCCTGCGGAAGAAGGCGGCGGCGGGGGCCGCGAGATGGTCCAGGACGGGATGCTGACCCGCTGGGGTGTGCAGGAGGTCTACGGCATGCACAACATGCCCGGCATCCCCGTTGGCCACTTCGCGATCCGTCCCGGCGCGATGATGGCCGCCGCCGACGAGTTCGACATCGTGGTGACCGGCAAGGGGGGCCATGCCGCCAAGCCGCATCATTGCGTCGATACCACGGTGGTCGCGGCCCATATCATCGTCGCGCTGCAGACCATCGCCAGCCGCAACGTCGACCCCTTGAAGCAGGTCGTGGTCAGCGTCTGCACCGTGCAGACCGACTCCACCGCCCACAACGTCATCCCGCAGGTGGTCAGGCTGAAGGGCACCGTCCGAACCATGGACGCGAAGGTGCAGGATTTCGTGCAGGATCGCATCGGCCAGATCGTCGAAGGCACCGCCCTTGCCCTCGGGGCCCGGGCCGAGGTGCAGTATCAGCGCGGCTATCCCGTCACCGTGAACGCCCCGGAAAACACCGCCTTTGCGGCCGAAGTGGCGGCGAAGGTTTCCGGCCATGTCGATACCGACACGCCGCCCCTGATGGGGGCGGAGGATTTCAGCTTCATGCTCAACGAACGCCCCGGCGCCTATATCTTCCTTGGCAACGGCGACACCGCGATGGTCCACCATCCGGCCTACAATTTCGATGACGCCGCGATCCCGTTCGGGTCCTCGTGGTATGCCGAAATGGCCGAAACCCGGATGCCCAGCCCATGATCGGGGTCGCCCTTGTCGCGCTGGTCGCGGTGATCCATCTGGCCATTCTGGTGATGCAGATGTTCCTGTGGGAAACGCCCTTTGTCCGCGCGATATTCCGCATCTCGCCGGACTTTGCCGCCAATACCCGGGTCATGGCGGCGAACCAGGGACTCTACAACGGCTTTCTCGCAGCCGGCCTGATCCTCGCGCTGATCCGGGGCATCCCGGGCGAGGGCGCGGCACTTGCGCATTTCATCCTGGCCTGCGTGGTCGTCGCCGGGCTTTATGGTGCAGCCACGGCATCCCGGCGCATTCTCTACGTCCAGGCCGCCCCGGCGCTTCTGGCGCTGATCGCGGTGCTTGCGGGCGTATAGACAGCGGGTTGCCGCCGGACCGCAATACCCGCCATTCGTCCCGATGCAGCCACCCTGAGCGCCCATGCCCCCCGGGAGTTTCCACATCCTGCCGGGCAAGGTCGCGCGGTCCCCGGCCGACGAGGCCGCCGCGCGGGGGCTTCCGGACCTCCACAGCCCGGTGCGGGCAACGGCCCGGACCACCGCGACGCGGACTGGCGCCGGTCTTTCCCGGCCATGTGGTGACCGCAGCCAGGCTATGGGGTTGCGCGTGCAACCGGACAAGTCAGCTTGCGGGGACACAACTTCCGGGCGATAATCGTCGGGCTTGGATCGAGGACGCATGAGACACGCTGGTCAGCCGGACATAGTGACCGCAGAACCTGCGCGGGTCGAATTCCGCGTGGTCGAGCTGATGAACCGGCTCCTGGACGTGACGCCCGCGACGATGGACGCCGAGATCGACGCCGTGCTTGCCACCATTGGCCAGGCCTACGGCTTTGACCGGACCTTCGTGTTCCGTTTCGACCACGTGCAGGGTTACATCAACACCCATGAGTGGGTCGCGCCCGGTGTCGCGGCGCACAAGGGGATACGGGACGCAGGCCAGTCCGAAACCCTGCGCCCCGAATGGCACCGGGCGTTGACTGCGGGCCGGATCGTGGCCGTGGGCGACCGCGACCAGCTGCCGGAAGGCAGCGCCGAACGGGAATTCCTGACCGAGATCGGCGTGAAGTCCTCGCTCAAGGTTCCTCTGGTCGATGGTGACCGGCTGTTCGGCGTGATCGGCTTCGATTGCGCCCGCCCGGACCGGTCCTGGGGAAAGGACGTCGTGTTCCTCCTGACCTCGATCGGTCGCGCGGTGTCCTCGGTCCTCTTGCGCATCGATGCCGCCCGGGCCGAGGCCGCCTCGCGCAGCCACCTTTCCGCTACGCTGAACGCCCTGCCGGACCTCGTGATCGAACTTGCGCCCTCGGGCAGGATCGTTGCCTGTCATTCCGACAAGCTGCCCTGGCTGTCCGGCCTCGTCCACGCCGGGATCGGCCGCCCGGTGCCCGAGGTGCTGCCCGAGGCGCTTGCAGGGCTTCTGGAGACCTTCCTCGCCGACCCGCCGGCTGACCACACCACCGTGACCCGGCGCGTCGGCCTGTCGACACTGGTCTCGCCGCACCGCTACGAAGTCTCGGTGACCCGTCTCGATCCCTCGGCCCCGGGACAGGCTGCGAACCTTCTGGCGGTGATCCGCGACATCTCGGCGGCGGACCGCACCAGCGAAATGCTGTCGTTCCGCGAAGGTCAGTTCACCGCCTTCTTTGAAATGTGCCCGCATGCGATCCTGGTGAACGATTTCGACACCGGCCGGATCGTCGACGGCAACCGCGCGTTCCGCGAAACCTTCGGGCTTGATCCCCAGGCCGGTCTCGACATGCAGGTCGAGCAGATCCTGCCGGCCGAAAGCCGGTGGCTGATCGACGGCTCCATCGCCGCGCTGAAGGTCACGCGCAGCTATGGCCCGGTCGAGGCTACGTTCCGTGGCGGCAGCGGGGCCGGATTTCCTGCCATCGTCCGCTGTTTTCTGAGCATCGATCCGAACGGCAAGCGTCTGGTCTGGTCCCTGATCGAGAACGTCCAGGAGATCCGCGCCAAGGAGGCGGCGCTTCAGGCCGAAAGCCGTGCCCTTGCCGCTACCAAGTCCCGCTTTCTCGCCGCGATCGAGGCGCTGGACGACGGGTTCGCTGTCTTTGACGCAGAGGACCGGCTGGTGCTGTGGAATGCGCCCTACGTAAGGGTCTTCGCGCAGATTGCCGATCAGATCCGCGAGGGCGCTCTCTACGATGACCTCCTGCGCGAGGCGATTGCCCGCGGCGTCTTCGGGGCGGAAGGCGAACGTGACGATGCCAACCTGCAACGCCGTCTCGACCGCCCGTTGACCGAAGTGTGGGACAACGAGGATGAACTGGCCGACGGTCGGCTGATCTGGGTCCGGGAACGCGCCACCCCGTCGCGCGAAACCGTGGGCCTGTATGAGGATGTCACCGCCCGGCGTCTGGCTGATCGCCGCTTGCAGCAGGTGGTGAACGGAGGCGAGATCGCGGTCTGGGACTGGGACGTCGAACACGGCTTCAGCGCGATCAACGACCGTTGGGGTGCGATGCTGGGCCTGGGGGCCGCAGTCAGTCTTGCAGACCTTGTCGAACTCATCCATCCCGAGGACCGCACGGCCGTCGCCGCCGCGCAACGGGAGATCTTCCTTGAAGGGGGCGACGATTTCAGCCTGCGCTGCCGGATGCGGCATGTGGACAACGGCTGGGTCTGGCTCCTGACCCGGGGCCATGTCGCCCTGCGGTGGGCCGATGGCAGTCCCCGGCGCATCTCGGGCATTTCGCTCGATGTGTCCAACCAGGCCGAAGCGGAACAGCGGCTTGGTCAGGTGATCGACGGCGCGCAAGTCGGCACCTGGGAACACGATTTGCGCACAGGCATCACCCTTGTCAGCGACCGTTGGGCCGAGATTCTGGATTACCGCGCGGTCGAGCTGAACCCGATGCCGCTGGACCGCTGGCTGGGGATGCTGCATCCCGACGATGCCCGCGACCTGATCGACCACGAGAGGGAGTCCTTCGAGGCCGGACAGTGGCAGGTCGAACACGAAGTGCGGCTGCGGCACCGGCAAGGCCACTGGGTCTGGGTTCTGACCCGTGCCCAGGTCGTCGAATGGGACGACGACGGCCGTCCGGTCAAGACCAGCGGCATCAATCTCGACATCAGCCCGGCCAAGGCGCTCGAATCCGCCCTGGCCCGAGAACGCGACACGCTGGCGCGGGTGATGGAAGCCTCGGTGTCTGGCATCGTCGTGGTCGACGAACGCGGCGGGGTGGTCTTCACCAATGCCGCAGCCGAAGGGGTGCTCGGGCGTCGTGTCGCACCCGGCACCTGCCTGCTGGAGATCCTCAGCTCTGCCGACATTGCCGGGACGGACGGCCAGCCGGTGCGCGCCGAGGACCTGCCGGTGTCGCGCGCGCTTGCCGGTCAGCCCGGCATGCAGGCGATGCGCCATGACATCCACTGGCCCTCGGGTGAACGCCGGATGCTTGCGGTCACTTCGGCGCGGCTGTCCGAACCGGGCACCGATCTGGCCGTGGTCTGCACCTTTACCGACATCACCGACGAGATGCAGAACGAGATCCGGCTTCGGGCCGCAATGACCGCGGCCGAAACGGCGAACCGGGCGAAGTCGGACTTTCTGGCCGCGATGAGCCATGAAATCCGCACCCCCCTGAACGGCGTTCTGGGCATGGCGACCGTGCTGGCCGGGCGGCTGACGGACGCCTCGGAACAGGCGATGGTCCAGGTGATCCGCGATTCGGGCGAACACCTTCTGGGCGTGATCAACGATATCCTCGACCTTGCCAGGATCGAGGCCGGTCGCCTCGTCCTTGATCAGGGGCCGATCCGGCTGCCAGACCTTTTGACGCGCGTGGCGGCGCTGCACCAGGTCGCGGCCGCCGAGAAGGGCATCTCGCTGACCACCCGCTGCATCGGCGGCAAGGCCGGGGACCTGCGCGAAGGCGACGAGATGCGCCTGATCCAGATCCTGCACAACCTGATCGGCAATGCGATCAAGTTCACCGATGCGGGCTCGGTCGGCATCGAGATCGACTGCACCGCCCGCGACGCGATCGCGATCCGGGTCCGCGACACCGGAATCGGCATGTCGCAGGCCGAAATCGCGCGGGCCTTCGACGAATTCGCGCAAGGCATGGGCGGGTCGCGGCGCAGTCACGTCGGGACCGGGCTTGGCCTGCCGATCGTGCGCCGCCTTGCCCGGCTGATGGGGGGCGATGTGGCGCTGACCTCGGTCGAAGGGCAGGGCGTGACCGCCCGGGTCTGGCTGAAGATCCCCGTGCTGGAAACCGGAGCCGAGCGCGACGGCGACAGTGCGACCCTGCGTCTTCCGGCGATGACGGTGCTTGCGGCAGAAGACAACGCGACGAACCGGATCATCCTGCAAAGCATGCTGCAATCGCTGGGCGTCGAAACGGTGATCGTCGAGGACGGTCCCGAAGCCCTTGACCGCTTCCGCAGCGGGACTTTCGATGCCGTGCTGCTGGACATCGCGATGCCGGGGATGGACGGGATCGAGACGCTGGCCGCCCTCCATGATCTCGCCCGCGCGACCGGCAAGGAGATGCCGCCCGCCGTCGCCGTCACCGCGAATGTGATGACGCACCAGGTCGACGACTATCTTGGTCAGGGCTTCGCTGCGGTCGTGGCCAAGCCGATCCGGCTCGAGATGCTGGGCCATGCGCTTGCGCTTTGCGTGTCAGCGGCGCGCGTGGGTCAGGCCTGACTGCCCAGTCCGAATTCGCTTTGACAGCTTCAGTTTCGCGCCCCATGCTTGGTCCGCATTTGACGTGGCGGAACGGGGACATGACCGAACGGACCGATCCCCTTACGCGGGCTCTGGCGCTGCCGATCTGGCAGGGACCGGCTACGGCCGTGCCCCTGGGCGGCGGTATCACCAACCTCAACGTGCTGGTCACCGACGCCGCCCGCCGCGCCGTGGTCCGTATCGGCGACGACATCCCGGTTCACCAGATCATGCGCTTCAACGAGCTTGCTGCCAGTCGCGCCGCCCATGCTGTCGGCATCTCGCCTGCCGTGCTTCACCACGAACCGGGTGCGCTGGTGATCGACTTCATCGACGGCCGCACCCTGACGGCCGCCGATCTGCGCGAACCGTCCATGCTGGCGCAGGCTCTCGACCTTGTCCGGCGTGCCCACCGTGACCTGCCCCGTGCCCTGCGTGGCCCGGCGCTGACCTTCTGGGTCTTCCAGACCCTGCGCGACTACGCCGCAACCCTTGCCGAAGGTGCCTCGCGCCACCAGACCTCACTTCCCGGACTTCTGGCCGAAGCCGAGGACCTGGAACGGGCGGTCGGGCGGATCGACATGGTCTTCGGTCACAACGACCTTCTGCCCGGGAACTTCCTGCATGACGGCAGCCGCATGTGGCTGATCGACTGGGATTATGCCGGCTGGGGCTCGCCTCTGTTCGACCTGGGCGGACTTGCGGCCAACGCGGGCCTTGATGCCGCGCAGGAGGCCTGGGTTCTGAAAGCCTATTTCGGCCAGTCCCCCGATGCCGATCTCTGGCACCGTTACCGCGCGATGAAGGCGGCGGCGGCCCTGCGTGAGGCGATGTGGTCCATGGTGCAAGAGATCCACTCGGACCTCGACTTCGACTACAAGGCCTACACCGCCCAGTATCTTGACACCTACCGATCGGCGCTGGCAGCCCTGCGCTGACCCACGGCCCGCGCGAGGGCGCAGAAGCCGTCCAGCCCGATCTCCTCGGCCCGGGCGGTGGGCGGGATGCCGACGCCGTCCAGGACCGCCTCGATCCCCGGGGTCAACCCCTTCAGGCTGGCCCGCAGCATCTTGCGGCGCTGGTTGAAGGCCATCGCCGTGACCCGCTGCAGAACACTGAAATCACAGGGAAAGCGTGGCTCGGCCAGGGCGGTCAGCTGCACCACCGCCGAATGCACCTTGGGGGCGGGAGTGAAGGCTTCGGGCGGCAGCGTCATCACGATCCGCGCCTCGCAGCGATACTGCGCCAGAAGCGCCAGCCGCCCGTAATGCTCGGTCCGGGGTTTTGCGACGATCCGCTCGGCCACCTCCTTCTGGAACATCAGCGTCAGCGACGACCACAGGGGCGGCCAGGCCACGGGTGTCAGCCAGCGGATCAGGAGCTCGGTTCCCACGTTGTAGGGCAGGTTGGCCACGATCTTGACTGGTGGGGTCAGATGCGCGGCAAGGTCCAGCTCCAGCGCGTCGCCGTGCAGCACCTCCAGCCGCCCGGGGTAGGCCGCCGCGATCTCGGCCAGGGCGGGCAGGGCGCGCGCGTCCTTCTCCACCGCCACCACCCGCCGCGCGCCTTCGGCCAGAAGCCCGCGGGTCAGACCCCCCGGACCCGGCCCCACCTCCAGGACATCGCTGCCCGAAAGATCCCCCGCCGCCCGTGCGATCTTGGCGGTCAGGTTCAGGTCCAGCAGGAAATTCTGCCCCAGCTGCTTTTTCGCCACCAGCTCGTGTGCCCTGATGACCTCGCGCAAGGGAGGCAGCCCGTCGATCGTTCCCAAGACAACGCCCCCTTGCGCCATGGCCAGAAGACCGTCCTAGCCCGTCGGGCCGGATTTGCCAAACAGCTTCAGACGATCCAGCGCGCCTCGTTCGCTTCGATGGCCGCGATCCGTTCGCCCGCCCCGGGATGGCTCAGAAGCCAGGCCGGGATGCCCTCGGCCCGGTTTGCCGTCAGCGCCTCCAGCTTGCGGAACAGGCTTTTCTGCGGCCCGGTCCCGATCCCCGCCTTGATCAAGAGGGCGGTTGCATAGGCATCCGCCTCGAACTCGTCCCGGCGGCTCAGCCGCGCCATCAGCGCCGTCGAGATCAGGTTCGCAATCCAGATGCCGATGAAGGGCAGGAACCGGTTCAGGACCGCCGACAGCATCACGAAAACCGCGTTCTGTCCGGTGAAGTCGATCATCCGTCGCCGCATGTGGCCCTGCGCGACATGCCCCATTTCATGCGCGATGACCGATGCCAGCTCCTCGGCCGTCACATCGCCCTGCACCTTGCGGTTCAGAAAGCCGCGCGTGAGGAAGATCCGCCCGTCCGGGGCCGCGAGGCCGTTCACGGCATCGACCTCGAAGACATTGACCTCGATCTTCGGGATGCCCATGGCCCCGGCCATACGGTCGGCCAGCCGGACGATCGACGGATCAGTCAGCGGCTGCGAGTTCTGGTCCAGCATCTTCCGCGTGCGCCAGACCGAAAAGCGCATCATCAGGAAGGCGTAGGCCAGGACAAGGACGAGGGGGAGAAGCTTGGTCATGCCCGGCTATATAGTCAGCCGCCCCGGTCCCGCAAAGTGGCCTGTCCCGGGCCCGAGCTGAAAAGCCAGTAGCCCAGCACAAGAACCGCCGCAGCACCCCCGACCATGCCGAGTGCCGATCCCAGCGCCTGACCAGCCGCCTCGACATTTCCGGCAAAGCCATAGCCGGTGCCGACGTAAAGCCCGGCCCAGACGCTTTCACCCGCCACGCCGGCAGCGGTAAAGCGCGCCCAGCCATACGCAGAGCTGCCCGCGATCAGGTTGACGTAAGGCCCCAGCGGGCTGACCAGCCAGCGCGAGAAGAACACCGCCATCACGCCGCGCCTTTCGATGAATCCGTCCGCCCGGGTCAGCAGTTTGTCGCGCCCCGGGTCCGCCCGCAGACGCGACAGGGCCAGCGTGCCAAACCGGCGCCCGGCCCAATAGCCCAGCTGGTCCCCGGCGATGCCGCCTGCCGCCGCCGCGGCAAAGGTCTGCCACAGGACCAGATCGCCCGCTGCGGCAAAGCCGCCCGCAGTCAGCATCAGGATCGAGGCGGGAAAGGGCAACGCCAGACAGGACAGAAAGGTCGTCGCGGCCAGCAGCCACAGCCCGTATTGCGGGACCAGCGCCAGAAGCCAGTCGGTCATTCCGCCTTGTCCTTCCCGCCGTCCGTTTCGCCATCCTTGTCGCCACGGCTTTTGTCGTCCTGCCGGGCAGCTTCTTGCGCACGCAGGGTCTGGATGGCGGCCTCGACTTGCGAGATCACCTCCGCTACCGGCACCCCCCGGTCCGCCGCGATCTCGCTCAAGGGTTGCGGGCGGCCTTTGACTTCGGGCAGCGGCAGGCCGGCGATGGCGTCAATCTCGCGTCCGTTCAGGTCCCAGGATCGCGCGACATAGCCCACGGTCATCCAGGGCTGGACCGCCTCTTCCTGATGTGCCGCCCAATAGACGGTTTGAACGACAAGACGGCCGGTAAAGAACAGGGTCGCAGCACAAGCCAGCAGGAAGGCCGAGGTCAGCCACGGACGCGCCCGCCACAGGCTCAGGATCCGGTTCATCGCAGCTCTTTCACCCCTCGCGCCAGCCCGTCCAGCGTCATCGGAACCATCCGCCCCTCGAAAATCTCGCGGATCAGCTGGGTCGACCGCGCATGGCCCCAGGCCCGCTCGTCGACCGGGTTGATCCAGACATGATACTGCCATTGCGCCCGGATCCGTCGCAGCCAGACCTCGCCCGCCTCGCGGTTCCAGTGTTCGTTGGCACCACCCGGATGCGTCACCTCGTAGGGCGACATCGCTGCGTCGCCCACGACGATCAGCCGCCAGTCCGGGCCGTAGGTGCGGATCAGGTCCCAGGTCGGGGTCTGATGCTCCCACCGGCGCCGGTTGTCGCGCCAGAGGCCCTCGTAGAGACAGTTGTGGAAATAGAAGACCTCCAGATGCCGGAACTCGGCCTTCGCGGCGGTGAACAGCTCCTCCATGATCCTGACATGGGGGTCCATCGATCCGCCGATGTCGAGGAAGAGAAGCACCTTCACCGCATTGCGCCGCTCAGGCCGCGTCTGCACATCCAGCCATCCTTGCGCCGCCGTCGCGCGGATCGTGCCGTCCAGGTCCAGCTCCTCGGCCGCCCCCTCGCGCGCCCAGCGGCGAAGGCGTCGCAGCGCCAGCTTCATTGTCCGCGTGCCGATTTCCGCATCGCCGTCCAGATTGCGGAACTCGCGCCGGTCCCAGACCTTGACCGCGCGCTGATGGCGGCTTTGGTCCTGCCCGATCCGGATGCCTTCGGGGTTGTAGCCATAGGCCCCGAACGGCGAGGTCCCCGCGGTGCCCACCCATTTCGACCCGCCCTGATGCCGCCCCTTCTGCTCGGCCAGCCGCCGCCGCAGGGTCTCCATCAGCGTGTCGAACCCGCCAAGCGCCTGGATCGCCGCGCGTTCTTCGGCGGTCAAGTGCCGTTCGGCCAGCTTTTCCAGCCAGTCGCGCGGCAGGTCCAGCGCCTCCAGCACCTGCTCCGGCGTCACGCTGTCCAGCCCGGCGAAAGCCCGCGCAAAGGCGCGGTCGAAGCGGTCGATGTGGCGTTCGTCCTTGACCAAGGTCAGCCGGGCAAGGTGGTAGAAGCCCTCTGCGTCATAGATCACGAGGCCCGCCGCCATCGCCTCCAGAAAGCTCAGGAACTCGCGCAGGGACACCGGCACCGCTTCTTCCCGCAAGGTCTGGAAGAAGGGCAGGAACATGCGGCTCAGCCCCGCAGCATGCGGTCGAGATATAGGGTCAGAAACAGGCCGATCAGCCCGAAGATGATGGCATGGACAATCGCGTATTGCGCGATGTCGGCCACCTTGCCGCCACGCAGCCTTGCCCGCAGCCCGCCGCCGATTGCGCCCAGAACCAGACCGCCGATCACGAACATTTCGCCCCATTTCCGGGGCAGCGTCACTGCCCCTCAGCCCTTTTCACCCCGGTCCGCCACGGCCGCGATGTCGCGCGTCCGGGTCCGGACCATGCCGTCCGAGCCGAAGCCATAGCGCGCCCAGGGTGCGCTGTCCATGCGCAGCGCCGCCGCAGCCGACGGGTTGCCCAAAGCCTCCAGCGCCTCGGCCTTGATCAGCATCAGAGTCGCCAGAAGGGCCGCGTTCTCATGCGCGCGCACCACCGGAATCGCGCGATCCGCCAGCCGCGCGGCCTCTTCGGCCCGTCCGCCCGCCAGCGCCATGACCGCGAGCTGCATGTCGACATGGGCCAGTTGCAGTTCACCGCCCGGCAGACCGGCATAGATCGCCGCCGCGCGCCCGAAGGCATCGAAGGCCCGCTCCGGCTCGCTGCCCGCCAGAAGCCGCCCGATCGCGAAATGGCTGAACGCCAGCCGGCTGTCCTGCCAGCCGGCAGCTTTCGCGAGCAGCAGCGCCCGTTCCGCCGCCGCCTTGCGCGCGGCCAGCGATCCGCTCCGCCCCAGCGCCGTCTCGATCGCCCGGCTCCAGTCGGCGGACTGGCCGCTGTCAACCGCAGCCGAGGTCCCCAGCCGCGCCGCGACTTCTTCGCGGCTCATCCCGCTGACCAGCCCCGGCCCATAGGTCATCCGGAGGATCGCCATGTCGAAGCCAGTCAGCACCGAATGGAAATTGTCGTCGTTGAAGACAGAGTCGGACAGCCGGTAGAGGTCGTTCAACGGCCCAAGCGCCTGCGCCAGTTCCTCGTGCAGGCAGTCGCGCACCTCCTGCGGGCTGGTGTCGGTCGGGATGAAGACCGCCGCCCGTTCCCGCCGGGTGACCAGCGCCCAATCCACCGCGTCCCGGCCCCGAAGCCGCCGGTAGTCCGCCAGCGAACCCACGTTCGGCACCACGAAACAGGCCGCCGTGGGGGCCAGCTTGCGCAACTCCGACCGGCTGGCGAATTCCACCGTGATCGTCGCAGCCCCCGCCGCAGCTCCGGGCGCGGGCGCAATGTCGATCCCCGCTTCCGCCCGCAGCCGCCCGATCAGCACCGCAAGATCGCGCGCCGCCGTGCCCGGCACGTCCCCGGCCAGCGCCACCGTGACCGGCCCCTCGAACCGGCTGAAGGTCTGCAGGCCCCGCCCGCTTTCCATCGCAAAGGTCAGATCCATGAAGTCTCGCGTCAGCGACGAGGCGGGCCCGGCGGCGGCGGCCACCGGGTATCCACCCGGCGCACCGAAGCCCACGCCCACTTCGGCGGGAGGGCGGCTTTTCGTCACCTGAGCGGGCGCACCGCAGGCCGAAACCAGGCAAAGCGCGGCAAACATCAGAGGCAGTCGCATCGGCAAGACCAGTCCGGCAACACCCCGGGCAGCATGGGGCTCCGAAAGTGTCCGGCCCTTCACCACGCCGAGTCAATTCGCGAAAAACCGCGATTTTTCCGAACACTACCCCTCGCGGTTGAAGTGATCCTCGCCGCAGGATGTATCCGGGGCGATCACGGAATATTACAAATCCTACATTCGAGGCGCGGCGCATCCGTGCCCGCGCGGTCTGTGCGGGCGTGATTCGGACCACAAGCGACCCGCCGCCGCGGCTACCGTTGCCCCCGCGCCATGAAGGCCAGCCGCTCGAACAGCTGGACATCCTGCTCGTTCTTCAACAGCGCGCCATGCAGCCGGGGCAAGGCGTTCTTCACGTCGCGGCGCAGGTCTTCGGGGGCCAGATCCTCGGCCAAGAGAAGCCGCAGCCAGTCCAGCACCTCGGAGGTCGAGGGCTTCTTCTTCAACCCCGGCACCTCGCGCAGCTCGTAGAACTGCGTCAGCGCCGCCGTCAGCAACTGATCCTTGATGTCCGGGAAATGCACTCGCACGATCGCCGCCAGCGTGTCGGCATCCGGGAACCGGATGTAGTGAAAGAAGCAGCGGCGCAGGAAGGCATCCGGCAGTTCCTTCTCGTTGTTCGAGGTGATGATCACCACCGGACGATGCTTCGCCGCCACGGTTTCGCCGGTTTCGTAGACGTGGAACTCCATCCGGTCGAGTTCCTGCAGCAGGTCGTTCGGAAACTCGATATCCGCCTTGTCGATCTCGTCGATCAGCAGCACCACGCGGCCGTCGGCCTCGAACGCCTGCCACAGCTTGCCCTTGCGGATGTAGTTGCGCACCTCATGCACCCGCGCCTCACCCAGCTGGCTGTCGCGCAACCGGCTGACCGCGTCGTAGTCGTAAAGCCCCTGCTGCGCCTTCGTCGTCGACTTCACATGCCACTCGATCAGCGGCAGCCCCAGCGCCCCCGCAACCTGCCGCGCAAGCTCGGTCTTGCCGGTTCCGGGTTCGCCTTTCACCAGCAGGGGACGCTGCAAGGTGACCGCCGCATTCACGGCAATCGCCAGATCATCTGATGCGACGTAAGTCTCTGTCGTGGCGAATTTCATTGTGCTTACAACATCCTGCCTGTCGGCCATCCGCAAACCCTACCTGTGCCCAGAAAATGTCGCAACCGCTAGTGACAATGCCTTGGCCTTGGGATAAATGCGCCGCAACAGGAGCGCGTCCATGACAGAAGCCCACCTGTCGGAGCGATCCGGCGCGAAGGAGAGTGTTTCGATGAAGGCCGAGGTTTTCCTGCCCGACGATTATCGTCCCGCCGAGGACGAGCCGTTCATGAACGACCGCCAGCTTGAATATTTCCGGCGCAAGCTGTTGATCTGGAAGCAGGAACTTCTGGATCAATCGGCCGAGACCATCGACTCCCTGCAAGACAGCGCCCGCAACGTCCCCGACATCGCCGACCGTGCTTCGGAAGAGACCGACCGTGCGCTGGAACTGCGCACCCGCGACCGGCAGCGCAAGCTGGTGGCCAAGATCGATTCCGCGCTGCGCCGGATCGACAATGGCGAGTTCGGCTATTGCGAAGTGACGGGCGAGCCGATCAGCCTGAAACGCCTTGACGCCCGGCCCATCGCCACGATGACGCTGGAAGCGCAGGAAAAGCATGAACGCCGCGAGAAGGTGCATCGCGACGACTGATGCCACCCCGCGACAGTCTGCGTCCTTGACGCCGGGCCGCAGGTCCGGCGTTGTCATGTCGGGGGCGATGCAATGAGTCTGATCGGTCAATCTGTCACTGTTGTCGGCGCAGGTGTCGCGGGCCTTGCCGTGGCGCGGGCGCTGGCGATGCGCGGGGCTGCGGTGACGGTGCTTGAACAGGCCGACGCGATCCGCGAAGTGGGCGCGGGCCTGCAGATCTCGCCCAACGGGGCGGCGGTGCTGCGGGCGCTGGGGTTGCAGGGCGCGCTCGATGCGGTCTCGCTGCGGGCCGAGGCAGTGCAGCTTGTCGATGGTCCGACCGGCGACCCGGTGACCCGGCTTGACCTTGCGCGCCTGCGCCCGGATCAGGGCTACCACTTCCTGCACCGCGCCGACCTGATCGACCTGCTTCTGAAGGGCGCGGTCGAGGTTGGCGTGACCCTCCGCCTTCTGTCGCGCATCCGGCAGGTCGACCTTTCCGGTCCCGCGCCGTCCGTGGTGCTGGAAACCGGCGAGCGGATCGAAACGCCGCTCATGATCGGGGCTGACGGCCTGCACTCGAAAACCCGGCTTGCCCTGAACGGCGCCGAGACGCCTTTCTTCACGCATCAGGTCGCCTGGCGCGCGGTGATCCCCGGCTCGCCGGGTGACGCTGCGGTGGCCGAGGTCCATATGGGCCCGGGGCGGCATCTGGTCAGCTATCCCTTGCGCGGCGGCACATTGCGCAACATCGTCGCGGTCGAGGAACGCCTGCGGTGGGCCGAGGAAAGCTGGACGCTGCGCGACGACAGCATGGACCTGCGGCTGGCCTTTGCCGGGTTCTCCTCCCGGGTAAGGGACTGGCTCGACGCGGTCGAGGATCCCTGGCTCTGGGGCCTCTTCCGCCACCGGGTCGCCAGCACTTGGGGCAGGCCGATGGGGCAGGGCGGGGTGGCCATCCTCGGCGATGCGGCGCACCCGACGCTGCCCTTTCTCTCGCAAGGCGCCAGCATGGGGCTGGAGGATGCCTGGGTCCTCGCCCATGCGCTTGGAACCCATGACAGTGTTGCTGCGGCCCTGGCCGCCTACCACGGCCTGCGCAGCCCCCGCACCAGCCGGATCGTTGCCGCCGCCAACGCCAATGCCCGCGCCTATCACCTTTCTGGCCTGCCCCGGATGATCGGCCACGGCGGCCTGCGGCTTCTGGGCCGGGTCGCGCCCGGTGCGATGCTCGGTCGCTTCGACTGGCTTTATGGTCATGACGTGACGGAAAGCTGACGCGCGCAGTCCTTGCGCCGACAAGGCGGCGGATCATCAGTTTTCTGCGAAAACTGCCCAACCGAGCGCGTCGATCTTTTGCAGAAAGATCGTGCCCCCACACGTCTTAACAGATCCCTAACGCCCGCGCGCAACCGATTGATTTGAAAGGGGATCGCAGGTTTGTCCACTGTGGACGGCCCCGGTCACGCCGCCAGCCGCACCCAGACCGGCACGTGGTCGCTGGGCTTGTCCCCACCCCGGACCGCCTTGTCGACCCCGGCCTCCTCCAGCCGGTCCGCCGCGTGCGGCGACAGCATCAGATGGTCGATGCGGATCCCGTTGTTCCGCTCCCAGGCCCCGGCCTGATAGTCCCAGAAGGTGTAGACCCCCGGTCCCTGCTGGCGGACCCGCAGCGCATCCGTCAGCCCGAGGTGGACCATCCGCCGCAAGGCTGCCCGGCTTTCCGGCAGGAACAGGGCATCCGTCACCCAGGCCTCCGGTTTCGCCGCATCGACTGCTTGAGGAATCACGTTGTAGTCCCCGAGGCAAACGAAAGCCTCCTCCTCCGCCAGCATCTCCCGCACCCGGGTCTCCATCCGCGCCATCCAGGCGAGCTTGTAATCATACTTCGGCCCCGGCGCGGGGTTTCCGTTCGGCAGGTAAAGCCCGCAGATCCGCAGCGGTCGCCCGGCCTCCACCACCGCCTCGATCCACCGCGCCTGTTCGTCGCTGTCGTCCCCCGGCAAGCTCCGCCTCACCTCCGTCAGCGGCAGCTTCGACAGGATCGCCACCCCGTTGAACGACTTCTGGCCATGGGTTTCCACCTGGTAGCCCAGCCCCTCGAACACCTCGCGCGGGAAGGCCTCATCCACCGACTTGATTTCCTGCAGGCAGACGACATCCGGAGCAGCCTGCGCAAGCCAGGCCGGCAAGGCCTCGATCCGTGCCTTGATCCCGTTGATGTTGAACGTCGCAAGCTTCATGGCCTGGCCCTCCGGTTGACGCAAGCCTAGGCCCCGACGCCCCCGGGCTCAAGCCGTCTGCCGCAGGGCCTTCGTCGCCGCCTGCCGCCACAGCGCGTCCACCCGGGCCAGCGCCCGCGGATCGAAGCGATCCGCCTCCTCCCAATAGCGGCCCGAAGGCACCAGATAGCCAAGTTCGGCCTCAAGCGCCGCGGCTTCCGCGGCAAGGTCCGGACACCAGGCCAGCGGTCGTGCCTGTGCCGCGGCCTCGCGCGTCGCCCGGGGATACACCAGCCGCGACGGCCCGCGTGACAGGTTCACCATCGCGCAGCCCTGCTGCGCCGCCATGACCATCAGCCGCGCCGCTTTCGCCTCCAGCGACCGCAGGGTGATGTCGGCCCGCAACGGGTCCGGCGCACCCGTGCCATAGAAATGAGTCGGTCCCGTCGCCGGATAGTGCATGTCGCAGCCATAGACCGCGATCACGCTTGGTCGCAGCTCGTGCAACGCCCAATAGGCGGAGGTGAAGGCCATTGTTGCGCCAGCGTAGACAAAGCCACCGTAGGTATTCTGGGCGGGCACGAACTCCGCTTCGGTCACGATCCGTTGCCCCGGGCCGGCAACGGCCTGCCGATCTGGCGGAAAATCATGCGGATGGATCGCCACGTCCCAGTCTGGCCGGATGCGCCAGGCGTTGTTGATTGCCAGCACCAGATCGAAGGGCACGCGCGGCCAGTCCCGCGCCTCGGCCGCCATCGGTGCCGATCCCAGCATCAAGACCCGCATGTCGCCTCCCTTTGCTGCGCCGCAACAAAGTTAGCCCGCCCGGCCCCGAGGGCGAGGGCCTACAGCGAAAAACTGGTGCCGCAGCCGCAGCTCGACTTGGCATTGGGGTTTTCCACCACGAAACGTGCCCCGATCAGCTCGTCGGTGAAATCGATGACGGCATTGGCAAGGAATGGCAGGCTGACCTGATCGACCAGCACCCGTTGCCCGCCTTTTTCCAGCACAAGATCGTCGGGCGCGGCGTTGTCCAGCGTGATCGAATACTGGAACCCCGAACACCCGCCGCCATCCACCGCGACGCGCAACGGCTTCACTTCGCCCGTCGCTTCGGCAATCTCGGCCAGCCGGGCAAAGGCCCGGTCGGTGACCTTTGGCGGCAATGTGAGTTCCATGGCTGTTCCCGTATCCATCCGGCTTCCCGGTGAATATATGGAACCCGACCGATCCGAACAAGGACGCCACAAGGATACGCCCGCAATGCTGCAACCTTTCGCCTGCCAACCCGACGCCAGCCGTGGCAGGCTCTGGCCTGAACGGCTGTCCTCGTTCCGTTCGCCCTTCCAGCGCGACCGTGACCGGATCATCCATTCCTCGGCCTTCCGCCGCCTCAAGCACAAGACGCAAGTGTTCGTCGAACATGAGGGCGACTATTATCGCACCCGACTGACCCATACGATCGAAGTAGCCCAGGTCGCTCGCACCATCGCGGGCGTCCTTGGCCTCAATACCGACCTCGCCGAGGCGGTGGCGCTGGCCCATGACCTTGGCCACACGCCCTTCGGCCACACCGGCGAAGACGCGATGGAGCGGCTGATGGCACCCTATGGCGGGTTCGACCACAATGCCCAGGCCCTGCGGATCGTGACCCGGCTGGAACGGCACTACGCCGATTTCGACGGCTTGAACCTCACCTGGGAAACCCTTGAAGGCATTGCGAAACACAATGGGCCAGTTGTCCGGACTTCGCCGGACAGGGGCCCGGTCATCGGCCCGAACGCCGACGAAAAGCACGACGGTTCCCTGCCGTATGCACTGGCCGAGGTCAACGCCCAATGGGACCTTGGCCTTGATACCCATGCCAGCGCCGAAGCCCAGGTCGCCGCCATCGCCGATGACGTGGCCTATTCGCACCACGACCTGCACGACGGCCTGCGGTCCGGCCTTTTCACCGAAGACGATCTGATGGAGCTTCCGGTGACCGGCCCGGCGTTCGAGGAGGTTGACCGTCTCTATCCCGGTCTTGACCGGATGCGCCGCCGCCACGAGGCGCTGCGCCGGGTCTTTGGCCGCATGGTCGAGGATGTGATCGCCGTGGCGCAGAACCGGCTGGCCAGCGCCCAGCCGAAGTCGGTCGATGACATCCGGCAGATGGGCACGACGGTCATCCGGTTCTCAAAGCCGCTCTATCAGGACCTCAAGGCGGTGCGCAGCTTCCTCTTCCACCGCATGTACCGCGCCCCGAGCGTGATGGCGGTCCGCGCCGAGGTCACGCGGATGATCGATGATCTCTTTCCGCTGTTCCTGCGCCAACCCGACCTTCTGCCGCCCGAATGGCAGGCCGACGTGACGGCGGCCCGGGGCGAAACCAGGCTCGCCCGGGTGGTGGCCGACTACGTCGCCGGCATGACCGACCGCTTCGCGATCCAGGAACACGCGCGGCTCTTCGGCACCGCGACCGCCATGCCCGAGCGTCGGCACATTCCTTGAGCAGGGACTTCGGCGCCGGCTCAGTCAGCCCGTGCCGCCTTCACCCAGACCGCCGCAAGAACCAGCGACAGGATCGCGTTCCATCCGGCCATGGAAATCCCCAGCATCGACCAGGCGATCTCGTCGCAGCGCACGACGGCGGCAACGTCCTTCGATGGGTCCAGAAGGTCAGCCGTCGACACGCCTTCGATCGAGCCTGCCGTGCAGGTGGCCAGACCCTCCCACCACTGCTGCTCGACACCGACATGAAAGACGCCGATCGCCGCCGTGGCCAGCGCCGCCAGCACCCCCGCCCAGGCCAGCCCGCGCCAGCCGGTCGCAAATGCCACGATCCCGATCAGGATCGCCGCCGCGTGCGGCCAGCGTTGATACAGGCACAACTGGCACGGTGCCAGCCCGCCGATATACTGGAAGGCGAAAGCCCCCCCAAGCAGGCCCGCCGACCCGAGGGTGGCAAGAAGGATCAGGGTGCGGCTGGACAGGATCATGTTTGGCTCTCGTGCTAGGCAAGGACGCGCCGCGACCATAGGCGTGGTCCGGGCAAAGCGAAAGCCCGTTCCGGAAGTGTGCTTTACCGCTTCCGATGTGGGTTGGCAGGCGCTAGGATTTTGCCGGTGGCCCTGGTCGCGACGGTTAAGGATTCGTAAGCGTCCACAGCCAAGGGTTTGATTTTGAAAGGTTCGGCCAGGATGTCCTGCGTGGACACCGGCGCGATGGGGAAGGGTGACAGGATGCAGTGGCGCGGTCGGAGGGGAAGTTCCAACGTCGAGGACCGTCGCCGGACGGGCGGAGGCGGGGGGCAGGTTGCCGGTATCGGCGGGGTCGGCGCCGTCGTCGTCTTCCTGATCGCGATGTTCCTCGGGGTCGACCCCAGCCAGCTTCTCGGCACCGGCGGCGGCACGGCCCCGACAGGAGCGCCCGTCGAACTGACCGCCGAGGATCAGGCTGCGGGCGAGTTTGTCTCGGTCGTGCTGGCCGATACCGAGGAGATCTGGGCCCGCGTTTTTCAGGAACAGCTCAATCGAACCTACAGGCCCGCTACGCTGGTCCTGTTCAAGGAGGCGACCCGATCGGCCTGCGGCGGCGCGAGCGAGGCGACAGGCCCGTTCTACTGCCCGACGGACCGGAAGATCTATCTCGACACGGCCTTCTTCACCACGCTGACCCAGCGTCTCGGTGCCGGCGGCGACTTCGCGGCGGCCTATGTGGTGGCGCACGAGGTCGGGCATCACATCCAGAACGAGCTGGGGATCCTTGGCAAGGCCAACGAGGTGCGCCAGCAGGTCAGCCAGGAGGAATCGAACGCGATTTCGGTCCGGATCGAGTTGCAGGCCGACTGCCTGTCCGGCATCTGGGCCCGCGAGGCGGCGCAGACCCTGGGCGTCGTCGAGCGCGGCGACCTGGAGGAGGCGGTCAATGCGGCCAAGCAGATCGGCGACGACACCCTGCAGCGCAGCGCCGGCCAACGGGTTCAGCCCGACAGCTTCACCCACGGCACATCGGAACAGCGGTCACGCTGGTTCATGACCGGCCTGCAGTCCGGTCAGATCACCGACTGCGACACGTTCAAGACGGACGCTCTGTGACGCCCGGCCCGCATTGACGGCGCGCCTGTCAGGTTCTAGACGTATCGCCGGTGGCCCGAGTGGTGGAATGGTAGACGCAGGGGACTCAAAATCCTCCGCCGCAAGGCTTGCGAGTTCGAGTCTCGCCTCGGGCACCACCTGACCTGCCACGGGATTTTTCCTCCACCTGCGACTAGAGTCCGCCCCAAGGAA
>JAZKHX010000003.1:0-304738 GCA_040385165.1 Pseudomonadota bacterium
GATCGTGCCAATGTTGACGTGCGGTTTGTTCCGTTCAAACTTTGCCTTGCCCATCGCGTATTCCGCCCTTGTTCAGATCGGGCCCTGTGGCGCCCGTGGTGATACGGGCGGCGACTTAGCCTTTGGGCGGGGGAAATTCAAGCCTGATCGGTCCCTGCGGCATGGTGGTGCTTTGCCCCGGACGCTTGGCAGCCTATCTTCCATTCATCATGCTGGATACCACCCCTCCCCTGCCCGTCCGCGTTCCCCTGCACACCGAACCGATGGGGGTCTGGGCCAGCTTTCGCGCGGCGCAGCGCAATGTGCTGGAACTGATCCCCGAAATCGCCACCCGGGTGCCGATCCTGTCCGGCCGCACCGGCAAGCGTTGGCACATGCTGATGGATCCCGAAGGGTTGAAACAGGTGCTGCGCGACCGCGTGGACAGCTATCCGAAGTCGGTGGTCACGAAGCTGATCCTGGAACCGGCCATCGGCGACAGCCTGTTCGTGGCCGAGGGTGCGCAGTGGATGTGGCAGCGCCGGACGGCTGCGCCGGTCTTCTCGCATCGCAATGTCAGTGCCTTGGGACCAGTGATGACGGCGGCGGCGGAACGGTCCGTTGCACGGCTGGACCGCGCGGTGGGCCGGGCGGCGGACCTGTTCGACGAGATGGTGACGGCGACCTTCGAGGTGATCGCCGACGTCACCTTCTCGGACGGGTCGGGGTTCGACCGGGCCGCGGTGCACGACGCCATCGAGCAGTATATCGGGGCGACGGCGAAGGTTTCGCTGCTGGACGTTCTTGGCGCGCCGCCCTGGGTGCCGCGTCCGAACCGGCTCTTCACCGGGTCGGCGATGCGCGAGACGAAGCGGCTGGCCGACCGGGCGATCGAGGCGCGCAAGGCCGAAGGGGCAAAGCCGACGCCCGACCTCTTGGACCTGCTGATGGCCGGGTCCGACCCGGAAAGCGGGCGGCAGATGACGGTTGCGGAACTGCGCGACAACCTCTTGACCTTCATCGTCGCGGGACACGAGACGACGGCGCTGACCCTGTCCTGGGCGCTGTATCTTTGCGCCTTCGACCCTGCGGTGCAGGCCGCCGCACGGTTTGAGGCGCAAGCCGTGCTGGGCGACCGGGCGGCGACCGTGGCCGACCTTGGGTCACTGCCCCTGATCCGCCGGATCGTGGACGAAACGTTGCGGATGTATCCCCCGGCGGCGTTCCTGTCGCGGACGGCAATGGCCGCCGACACGCTCTGCGGGCGCGAGGTCAGACCCGGCGACACGGTGATCCTGCCGATCTACGCCCTGCACCGGCATCGCCTGCTGTGGGACGACCCCGACGCCTTCCGCCCCGAGCGTTTCGCCGACCCGAAGGCCGTGCCGCGCTTCCAGTATCTCCCTTTCGGCGACGGCCCCCGCATCTGCATCGGGGCGTCCTTTGCCTTGCAGGAAGCAGTGATCGTGCTGGCGACGCTGCTGGCGCGGTTCCGGTTCACGCCCATTCCGGGGAAAGAGCCGAAGCCGGTGATGATCCTGACCCTGCGCCCCGAGGGCGGCGTGTGGCTGAAGGTGGAGCGGGCTTAGCCTCCTCGTTCGCCTTCGTCTCCTCGTCGGAATGTGCCCCGGCCAAGAGGAAAAGAAGGCGAACGACAAGCGTTCAACTGAACCGGTTGTCCCTCGGGAAGCCGCGCGGGGCCATCTTGCCCGCACTTGCTCGCGCCCCGGTCCACTCGATCAGGTCGGTCTCGGTGCGGGTGCGGCCTGCGGGGTCCTTCCAGGACAGGCCCTCGGCCTTGGTGAAGGTGATCGCGTCCGACAGCCCGCCGTCCTTGTACTTCTGCAGCCGCACGCCCTTGCCCTTGGCCATTTCCGGCAGCTCGGACAGCGGGAAAACCAGCATTTTCCGGTTGTCGCCGACCACGGCCACCGTATCCCCCGCGACGGCGATGCAGACGGCGGTTTTCACCCCGTCGCGGGTGGTCAGAACGGCCTTCCCGGCCTTGGTCTGGGCCAGCAGTTCTTCGGACGGCACGATGAAGCCATCGCCAGCGGAGGACGCCAGCAGGTATTTCTGCCCCGGGCGGTAGATCAGAAGATCGGTGATGCCGGTGTCGTTCGGCAGGTCCACCATCAGGCGGACGGGTTCGCCCATGCCGCGCCCGCCGGGCAGGTTCGCGCCCAAGAGGGTGAAGAACCGCCCATTCTCGGCCACCAGCAGGATCTTGTCCGTCGTCTCGGCATGGAAGGCAAAGCGCGGGCCGTCGCCGTCCTTGAATTTCTGTTCCGCCGCAAGGTCGACATGGCCCTTCATCGCCCGGATCCAGCCCATCTTCGAGCAGATGACGGTGATCGGTTCGCGGTCGATCATCGCCTCGTAGGGGATGTCCTCGATCTCGGTCGCATCTGCGAACTGGGTGCGGCGCGCACCCAACGTCGTCGCCTTGCCGTAGATCTTGCGGACCTCGTCCAGCTCTTTGCCGATCCGCTTCCACTGGCGGCGGTCGCTGTCCAGAAGGTCGGCCAGGTCGGCGCGCTCTTTCATCAGGGCGTCACGTTCGGCGTTCAGCTCCATCTCTTCCAGACGGCGCAAGGACCGCAGGCGCATGTTGAGAATGGCTTCCGCCTGCACCTCGGTCAGCACGCCCTGCCCTTTGGCAGGCGGCTGATAGTCCTTCTCCGACATCGCCCGGATGTGCGATTTTGACCAGTCCTCGGCCATCATGGCGGCCTTCGGGTCGTTGTCGTATCGGATAATGTCAATCACCCGGTCGAGGTTCAGGAAGGCGATCAGCAGGCCCTCCAGCACCTCAAGCCTTGCGTCGATCTTCTCGGTCCGGTGCAGGCTGCGCCGTCGTAGCACGTCGCGGCGGTGGTCAAGGAAGGCGCGCAGCACTTCCTTCAACGAGCAGACCTTCGGCACCTTGCCGTCGATCAGCACGTTCATGTTCAGGGAGAACCGCACCTCAAGGTCCGAGTTCTTGAAGAGGCTGCCCATCAGCACGTCCGCATCTACGTTGCGGGCGCGGGGTTCCAGGATCAGGCGGATGTCTTCGGCGCTCTCGTCGCGGACATCGGCCAGCAAGGGCACCTTCTTGATCTGGATAAGCTCGGCCAGCTTCTCGATCAGCTTCGACTTCTGGACCTGAAACGGGATCTCGGTGACGACGATCTGCCAGGTGCCACGGCCCAGGTCCTCGACCTCCCACTTGGCGCGGGTGCGGAAGGCGCCTCGACCTGTGCGATAGGCCTCAAGGATGCTGTCGCGGGGTTCGACGATGACCCCGCCAGTGGGGAAATCCGGGCCGGGGATCAGGGCAACCAGCGCCTCATCGGTCAGCGCGGGGTCAGCCAGCAGCGCCTGACAGCCGTCGATCAGCTCATCCAGGTTATGCGGCGGAATGTTGGTCGCCATGCCCACGGCAATACCGCTGGAGCCGTTGGCCAGAAGGTTCGGGAAGGCGGCGGGCAAAACGACGGGTTCTTCCAGGCGGCCATCGTAGTTCGGGCGGAAATCGACGGCGGTCTCGTCGATGCCTTCCATCAGCGCCTCGGCGGCGTGGGTGACGCGGGCTTCGGTGTAGCGGCTGGCCGCCGGGTTATCCCCGTCGATGTTGCCGAAGTTGCCCTGCCCGTCGACCAGCGGGTAGCGCATGTTGAAATCCTGCGCGAGCCGCGCCATCGCGTCATAGATCGCCTGGTCGCCGTGCGGGTGGAAATCCCCCATCGTGTCGCCCGAAATCTTGGCCGATTTCAGGAACCCCCCCGTCGGCGTCAGCCGCAGCCGCCGCATCGCCCAGAGGATTCGCCGGTGGACCGGCTTCAGCCCGTCGCGGGCATCCGGCAGGGCGCGGTGCATGATGGTGGACAGCGCATAGGTCAGATACCGCTCACCGATCGCGCGGGACAGCGGTTCAGAGGTGGTCAGGCCCGCATTCGTTTCGTCCGGGGGCCCCTCGATCTTGGGCTCGTCGTCATCAGCTGTCATGGATGTTGTGTAGGGAAAACCTCGGCTCCGGTCCAGATGGCATCATCAGACGGCCAAGTCGTCATCATGTGCCTGCATTTTTGCTGCACTCTTGCCTTTTGGCTGTGCTATGTGACGTCCAGCTAATGAACGGAATCCCCATGCTGCGCCTGACGTTGATTTTGTGTATCGGCCTGTTTGCCGCCCTGATGATTGCTGGCGAAGACCGGGGGCAGTTGCGTCCCGGCCTGGCCGAGGCGGCGGCAAAGAAGCCGCTGGCGGAAGTCGACCTCGCGGCCACGGCTGATTCGGTTGCTCCCGCCGTTCTGGACGAGCCGGTGACCCGCGTGTCGGCTGCACCCGCCGTAGAAGCAGCGCCCGCGCCGGTCGTGGCCCGCACAAAGCCCGAGCCCGAGCCCTATGTCGAGCCCGAACGCACGCTGGTGACCAGGGTCGAAGAGCCTGTCTTCTCGCTGGCATCGGTCGGGACCGAGCCGGTTCCCGCCTCTGACGCGCAGCCGGACCCGCAGCCCGAGCTTGCGGATGGCGGCACCGGGACGATCTGGTATGTCGTGGCCAATTCGGTGAACGTGCGCGCCGAACCCTCGACCGAGGGCGAAGTGCTGGGCAAGCTCGGCCAGGGCGAGGCCGCTCTTCTGGTCCAGGCGGTCGATGACGAATGGGCGCGGATCGTGATCCAGGGCGATGGGGTGGAAGGCTTTGTCGCAATGCGCTACCTGAGCCCCGAGGCCCCCTGACGGGCCCAAGCCCGACGGAGCCTGCCTGATGTCCCAACGCTCGATCCTGATCACCGGATGCTCTTCAGGCATCGGTCTGGACGCCGCGCGCACGTTGCACGCTCGCGGCTGGAGGGTGTTTGCGACCTGTCGGCAAGAGGTGGATTGCGACAGGCTGCGGGCCGAGGGGCTGGAAAGCTTTCGCCTCGACTACGCCGATGAAGACAGCATTGCTGCAGCCGTCGCCGAGGTGAAGACGCGGACCGGCGGCACGCTCGATGCGCTTTACAACAACGGGGCCTTCGCCTGCCCGGGCGCGGTCGAGGACCTGCCGCGCGGCGCGTTGCGCGAAATCTTCGAGGTCAACCTCTTCGGCTATCACGACCTGACGCGCCTGGTGATCCCGATGATGCGTCGCCAAGGCCACGGGCGGATCGTGAACTGCTCGTCGGTCCTGGGGCTTGTCGGGATGACCTGGCGCGGGGCCTATGTCGCGACCAAGTTCGCGATGGAGGGCCTGACCGACGTTCTTCGGATCGAGATGAAGGGAACCGGGATCGAGATCATCCTGATCGAACCCGGGCCGATCGCGACCAAGATCCGCGAGAACGCGGTGCCGCATTTCGAGAAATGGGTGGACTGGGAAAACTCGGCCCGAAGCGCGCAATACGTCAGCCTGCGCGGGCGGCTTTATGACAGGAAGGTCAAGAAGGACACATTCGAGCTTGGCCCCGAGGCGGTGACCGCCAAGCTGATCCGTGCCATCGAAGACCCGCGCCCGAAGCCGCGCTACTTTGTGACGACGCCGACCTACTTGATGGGCTTTGCCCGGCGGCTGTTGCCAACCCTGGCCCTGGACTGGCTGATCGCCAAGGGGTAAGGCCCGGATCTTTCGACGGAAACGTGGCCCCTATAGCCGCGTCGCTTCGGCCTGCAGGCGGTCGACAAGACCCTGCTCCAGCTTCAGCGCCTGGGCCAGCGACGCAAGGTAGGCTTTCTCGGTCTCGCTATCCACGTCCACCGCCAGCAGCGAGGCCGCGTAGATCTGCGTCGCCTCGGCCTCGGAAGCGGCCAAAGCGGCGATCCGGGCCACGTCCAGCGGCGCGTCCAGCTCGGCGGTGATCAGCGCCATCGCGTCTTCGCCAAGACCGAGGCTACCCAGCTGCCCGTCGATCCGCGCGCGCTCGTCGGGCGTCACGTGGCCGTCCGCCTTGGCTGCCGCGATCATCGCCTGCAACAGATGCGTCGCCAGCGTGTCCGCAGCTTCGTCTCCGTCGGGAAGAAAGGCGGTCCCGTCCGGCTTTGGCAGGGCCGCAGCCCCGCCCCCGCTGCGCCCGGCTTTCCAGTCCTCATAGGCCTTGTAAGCGAGGCCGCCGATTGCCGCCATGCCGCCGATCTTGAGGCCGGTGCCCAGCACCCGTCGCCCCCCTTGCGTCAGAAGGATACCCAGAAGCCCCCCGGCAATCGCGCCCTTGCCCAGCGTCGACTGGTTGTTCCAGGATTCCTTCGCCTTGTCGGCAATGCCTCTTGCGCCCTGTCCTCCGGTCATCTGGTTCAGGCCGCCCATCAGGTTGTCGAGCAGGGATTTCGCGTTCAGCATCATGGCCTCCACCAGCGGTCCGGCACAGTATGGAAGGCGTTCTGCAACGCCGCAATGACAGGCACCGACCGGCAGTCGGGTCCGGCCAACCGCCGCCTATGCCACGCCCCAGCCGCCGCCGCCCGGGGTCCGCATCTCGAAGACCGCGCCGTCCGGCAGGTCGCGTTCGTCGTTTCCCGCAAGCCGCTCCGTGCGCCCGTCCGGCCAATGGACGAGGTTCTCGCCCACGGCCCCGGACCCACCCCCCGCCGCGCCGAATGGGGCGACCTTTCGGCTGCCGCACAGGGTCGTGACAGTTACCGGGGCCAAAAAGCGCAAGCTGCGGATCGCTCCGTCTCCGCCGCGCCACGCTCCTGCCCCGCCCGAGCCCTTGCGGATCCCGAACGCCTCCAGCCGCACCGGAAAACGCTTCTCCAGGATCTCGGGGTCGGTCATCCGCGTGTTGGTCATGTGGCTTTGCACCGCGTCGCAGCCGTCGAACCCCGGCCCGGCCCCGGTGCCGCCCGCGATGGTTTCGTAATTTTGGAACCGGTCATTGCCCCAGATGAAGTTGTTCATCGTCCCCTGCGCCGCCGCCACCACGCCCAAGGCTCCATAAAGCGCGTTGCAGGCGGACTGGCTGACTTCGGTGTTTCCCGCGATCACCGCAGCCGGGGCGCGCGGGTTCAGAAGTGTTCCCTCCGGCACGATGATCTCCAGCGGTTTCAGGCAGCCTTCGTTCAAGGGGATCGCCTTGCCGACCAGCGTGCGGAAGACATACAGCACCACGGCCCGTGTGACCGCCTGCGGGGCATTGTAGTTGCCGGCGTGCTGCGGACTGGTGCCGGTGAAATCGATTTTCGCCGACCGCGCGGCACGGTCTACCGTGACCGACACCACGATCTCGACCCCGATGTCCATCGGATAGCGGAAGGCTCCGTCCGACAGCCGGTCGATCACGGCCCGCACACATTCCTCGGCATTGTCTTGAACGTGGCGCATGTAGGCCGCGACCACCCCTGCCCCGTGCCGCGCGACCACCCGCGAAAGCTCACGCCGCCCGGTCTCGTTCGCCGCAATCTGCGCCTTCAGGTCCGCCATGTTCTGATCGGGCGACCGGCACGGCCAGCGCCCCGAGCCAAGCAACTGCCGGGTCGCGGCCTCTTGCAGCACCCCGCTGACCACCAGCGGAAAGAGGTCGATCAGCACGCCCTCCTCCTCGATGGTCGTGCTGTCCGGCGGGCCGGACCCCGGCGTCCGCCCGCCGATATCGGCATGGTGCCCGCGCGAGCCAAGCCAGAAGCCGGGCCGGTCGCCGACAAAAACCGGCGTGACCACGGTGACATCCGGCAGATGCGTGCCTCCGTTCCAGGGCGAGTTCAGCATCCAGGCGTCACCTTCGCGCGCCGTGGCTCCCACCGCCGCGATTACCGTCTTCACCGCATGGGACATCGACCCCAGATGCACCGGAACATGCGGAGCATTGGCGACCAGATCACCCGACGCATCAAAAATCGCGCAGGAAAAGTCCAGCCTTTCCTTGATGTTGACCGACCATGCCGTGTTGGCCAGCGTGGCACCCATCTGGTCGGCGACCGACATGAAGAGGTTGTTGAACACCTCCAGCAGCACCGGATCGACATCCGTTCCCGCGGCCCTGGGTCGCGCGACGTCCTGCACCCGCCGCAGGATCAGGTTCGCCTGCGGATCGACCCGCGCCTCCCAGCCCGGCTCGACGATCACCGTTCCCGTGGCTTCGGCAATCACCGCAGGCCCCGCTATCCGGGTTGCCGTCCCGCAGTCCTCGCGCAGGAACAGGGCCACCTCCTGCCAGCGCCCGTCGGCCCAGACCGTCACCCGCCCGGCTTGCCCAGCCGCCCCTGCACCAGGGGCCATGTCGGGCAGCGCGGCCCCGCCCCCCTCGGCCTCGACCGCCAGCATCTCGAACAGAAGTGCCCGTTCCGGTGAGGTGAAGCCGAACCGCGCCTGGTGGGCCTCCGCGAAGGCCTCGGCCATCGCCGCTGGGTCATCGAAGGGCACCGCCAGGGCCTGATGCTGTCCAGCATAGCGCAGATGCGCAGTGCGGGTCACGACGGGGTCGGGAACGCCCTGATCGTGCAACGCGCGAACCGCTTCCCTTTCCAACGCCGCAATCCGCCCTGTCGCCTCGGCCACAGCGGAAAGGGGCGCGTCGAACTGGGTTTCCCGCAAGACCCGAAGCTGCGCAAGCCCCATGCCGAAGGCCGAAAGCACCCCGGCCTGCGGATGAATGAAAACACATTTCATTCCAAGCGCATCCGCCACCCCGCAGGCATGCTGCCCGCCCGCGCCGCCAAAGCACTGCAGCGCGTAAGCCGTCACGTCATGCCCGCGCTGCACAGAGATCTTCTTGATCGCGTTGGCCATGTTGTCGATGGCGATGCGCAGAAAGCCCTCGGCGATCGTTTCCGGCGGATCAAGTCGCCCGGTGATCCCCGCGACCTCGGCCGCCAAGGCTGCGAATTTGCGCCGCACCACCCCGGAGTCCAGCGGCCGGTCCCCGTCCGGTCCGAACACGGCCGGGAAATGCGCGGGCGACAACCGGCCCAAGAGGACATTGCAGTCGGTGATCGTCAGCGGCCCGCCGCGGCGATAACTCGCCGGTCCGGGATTGGCACCCGCGCTTTCCGGCCCGACCTGATAGCGGCCATCGCGAAACGTGCAGATCGATCCGCCGCCTGCCGCGACGGTGTGAATGTCCATCATCGGCGCGCGCATCCGCACCCCTGCCACCTCAGTCTCGAACGATCGCTCATATTGACCGGCGTAGTGGCTGACATCGGTCGAGGTGCCGCCCATGTCAAAGCCGATCAGCCGGTCGAACCCTGCCGCTTCGCCCGTTCGCACCATGCCGACGATGCCCCCGGCAGGCCCTGACAGGATCGCATCCTTGCCCTGGAACCGCCCCGCTTCGGTCAGCCCGCCGTTGGACTGCATGAACAGAAGCCGCCCGGTCGCCCGCCCAAGGTCCAACGCCCCCTCCACCTGGGCCACATAGCGCCGCAGGATCGGCGACAGATAGGCATCGACCACGGTCGTATCGCCCCGCGCCACCAGTTTGGCCAGCCGAGAGACTTGATGCGACAGGGAAATCTGGCTGAACCCTGCTTGTTGCGCCAGCTCTCCCACCTGGACTTCATGGCTGGGGTTCACATGTCCGTGGATGAGCGCCACTGCGACGGCTTCGATCCCCGCAGCCCTGGCGCGGCTCAGCGCCGCCACGGCTGCCGCCGTGTCCAGCGGTCGGACCTCAACACCCTCGGCGTCCAGCCTGCCGGGGATTTCAAACACCTGTTCATAAAGCAGGTCCGGGCGCCGGATGTTCAGGTCGAACAGCGCCGGTCGCGCCTGGGTGCCGATGCGCAGAAGGTCCGCAAACCCCTCGGTGATAAGAAGCGCCACCCGTTCGCCCTTGCGTTCCAGAAGCGCGTTGGTCGCCACGGTCGTGCCCATCTTGACGGCGGAAATCGCCCCATCCGAAATCATCTCGCCTGCACGCAGCCCAAGACAATCGCGGATGCCCTGCACGGCGGCGTCAGAATAGCGTTCGGGGTTCTCGGACAACAGCTTTGCGGTTACCAGCCGTCCGTCAGGCGACCGGCCCACCACATCGGTGAAGGTGCCGCCCCGGTCGATCCAGAATTCCCAAGCCATCCGGCACCTCCGTTCCCCCGCCTTTGGTGGCGCTTTGGCGCGGGGGATGCAACAGGCGACAGACCCTGGCCGGACAAGGTGAGGGGATCATTGCGCTTCAGCCATCGACGGTTCTTCGTCGAGGGTCCGCTGGCAGGTCCGTCACGGCTCAAGCTTCGTCAAAAGTTCCTCGACCTTCGGCCCCAGCCCCTCGACGATCAGCCGCACGCCCTCCGGGTTCGGATGAATCCCGTCCGCCTGCATGAACGCGGCCATCGACGCCGGGTCCGCCGGGTCGGCCCCCGCTGCCCGCAATCCCCCGAAGAAGTCCTCGGCAAGGACCGTCCCGTAGACCTGTGCGAGGTCGCCATACATCCCGTCGAAGGCCGCCTTGTACTCCGGCCCGAAGTTGGCGGTCGATTTCAGCCCCACCAGAAGGACCGGCAGCTTGCGCAGCGCCGCCTCTTTCAGGATGCCGTCGAGGTTCGCCTTCGACTCGGCCGGGTCGATCCCGCGCAGAAGGTCGTTGCCGCCCAGCGTCACGATCAGCGCGTCGGCCTCGGGCCCCAGCGCCCAGCCGATGCGTGCAAGGCCCCCCGCCGTCGTATCGCCCGATACGCCCGCGTTCTGCAGCACCACATCATGCCCTCTGGCCTTCAGCCAGCCTTCCAGCTGGGGCACCAGACCCTGTGCTTGATCGGCCAGACCATAGCCGGCCGTCAGACTGTCGCCCAGCGCGACCACCGTCACCGGCTCGGCCACCGCCACGCCCGACAGCAGTAACAGACCCGTGAGCCCATTGCGGACCCCGGCAATCGCGCCATATGCCTTTGACAACGAAGCCCAAGGGAACGCCTGCATGACCGATACCATCCTCGCGCTGAGCGAAGCGCGGCTGACCCTTGCGGGCAATGCCGGCCCGGTCGAGATCCTGAAGGGCATCACGCTGACCATCCACCGGGGCGAAACGGTCGGGCTCGTCGGTCCATCGGGGTCGGGCAAGTCATCGCTCCTCATGCTCATGGGCGGGTTGGAGCGTGCCACCGGCGGCAAGGTTCTTGCCCTGGGGCAGGACCTGACCACGATGAACGAAGACGCGCTCGCCCGCTTCCGTCGGGGGAATATGGGGGTTGTGTTCCAAAGCTTCCACCTCATTCCGACAATGACCGCGCTGGAGAACGTCGCCCTGCCGCTTGAACTGGCCGGAGTGGCGGATGCCTTTGCGCGCGCCGAGGCCGAGCTGACTGCCGTGGGCCTCGGCGCGCGGATGCACCACTACCCCAGCCAGATGTCGGGGGGCGAACAGCAGCGCGTGGCGCTGGCCCGTGCCGCCGCGCCCCGACCCGCGATCCTTCTGGCCGATGAGCCGACCGGCAACCTGGACGGCGCGAACGGCGCGGCGATCATGGACCTCCTCTTCGGCCTGCGCGACCGCCACGGGGCGACGCTGGTCCTTGTGACCCATGCCCCCGAACTGGCCGCCCGATGCGACCGGGTGATCCGGTTGGCTGACGGCCTTCTCGCGCCGGACCTGCTTGCCAAGGCCGCCGAATGAGCCTCGCCTTCACCATCGCCCGGCGCGAGCTTCGTGGCGGCCTGCGCGGGTTTCGCGTCTTCCTCGCCTGCCTTGCCCTGGGTGTCGCCGCCATCGCCGCGGTCGGCACCTTGCGGACCGGCATCCAGCAGGGCCTGACCGACCAGGGTTCGGTGATCCTTGGCGGCGACGCGGAAATGCGGTTCACCTACCGCAGTGCCGACGCGGAGGAACGCGCCTACATGGGGCGGATCGCCACATCGGTGTCCGAGATCTACGACTTCCGCTCCATGGTGCTGATCGCGGACGATCAGGCACTGACGCAGGTCAAGGCGGTGGATTCCGCCTGGCCCCTGACCGGAACGGCGCTGCTTGACCCGCCGATCCCCGTTGCCGAGGCGCTGGCCGAGACGGCCGGTCTTCCCGGCGCGATCATGGACCCGGTCCTGATTGCGCGGCTCTCGCTCAAGCCCGGTGACACCTTCCGGCTTGGAACCCAGGAGTTTCGCCTCACCGCAGCCCTGACGCGAGAGCCCGACAGCGCCTCCACCGGCTTCACCCTCGGGCCCCGCACGGTCGTCCGCTCCGACGCCCTGGCCAACTCCGGCCTGCTCGGCTCGGGTTCGATGTTCGAGACTCGCTATCGTCTCCTCCTGCCCCCGGGGGCCGATCTGCAAGCCCTTGAAGACCAGTCCGGGGCCACGTTCCGCGACAAGGGCATGCGCTGGACAGACAGCCGCAACGCAGCCCCGGGGATCGAGGACTTCGTCGATCGCATCGGCAGTTTCCTTGTGCTCGTCGGCCTTGCCGGGCTGGCGGTGGGCGGGGTCGGGATTTCCGCCGCGATCCGCAGCTATCTCGACGGCAAGGTCGAAACCATCGCCACGCTCAAGACCCTGGGGGCCGAAGGCGGGCTGATCTTCCGGACCTACTTCTGGCAGACCTCGCTGCTCTCGGGCCTCGGCATCCTGATCGGTCTTTTTCTGGGTGCGGTGGTCCCGCTTGTGGCGGCCCCGCTGATCGAGGCATCGCTCCCCTTTCCCGCCGACATCCGCCTCTCGCCCGGTGCCCTGCTGGAGGCCGCCGTCTACGGCACCCTCTCGGCCCTGATTTTCACGCTCCTCCCCCTCGCCAGGACCGAACGCATCCGCCCCGCCGCCCTCTATCGCGGCGGTTCCGGCACCCGCGGCTGGCCCCGCAGGCGCTACCTCGGCGCGCTTGCCCTCCTCTCCGTGACCCTCATCGGTGGTGCCACATGGGCGTCCGGCATCCCCGAGCTTGCCCTAGGAGCGGCGGGCGGGGTTCTTGGTGCCCTCCTCATCCTCGCCCTCGCCGCCTTCGGCTTGCGCAAGGCCGCCCGGCGCCTTGCCCGCACCAGACTGGCCCGCGGCCGCCCCGCCACCCGTGCGGCCCTTGCCGCCATCGGAGCGCCACGGTCGGACGCAACTTCCGTCGTCCTCTCCCTCGGCCTCGGCCTTTCGGTGCTGGCCGCCGTCGGCCAGATCGACTGGAACCTGCGCCAGGCTATCGCCACCGACTTGCCCACCCGCGCGCCCGCCTTCTTCTTCGTCGACATCCAGCCCGACCAGATCGATCCGTTCCTTGCCCTGATGCAGGCCAACCCCGCCGTCACCGAGCTGGAATCCGCTCCGATGCTGCGCGCCGTCATCACCCTGATCAACGGCAGGCCCGCGCGCGAGGTCGCGGGCGACCACTGGGTCGTTCACGGCGACCGCGGCATCACCTATGCCGCCACCCCCGGGCCCAAGACCCGGATCACTGCAGGCACCTTCTGGCCCGAGGATTACACCGGCGCGCCCCAGATCAGCTTTGCCACCGAAGAAGCCGAGGAAATCGGCCTGAAGCTCGGTGACACGATGACCGTCAACATCCTTGGCCGCGACCTGACCGCGACCATCACCTCGTTCCGCGAGGTCGACTTCTCGAACGCCGGGATGGGCTTCGTGATGACCCTGAACCCTACGGCGCTGGCCGGGGCACCGCATACGTTCATCGCCACGGTCTACGCCCCCCCGGAAGCCGAAGCCGCGATCCTGAAAGAGGTGACGAAGACCTGGCCGAACATCACCGCCATCCGCGTGCGTGAGGCGGTGGACCGCGTGGCCGAGGCGCTCTCCGCGATCGCTACCGCAACCGCCTGGGCCGCTGCCGGAACCCTGATCACCGGCTTTGTCGTCCTGATCGGCGCTGCGGCGGCGGGCGAACGTGCCCGGATCTACGAATCCGCGATCCTCAAGACGCTTGGCGCAACACGGGGCAAGATCCTTGCCAGCTTCGCCCTGCGCTCGGCCCTGATGGGCGCCGCCGCCGGCGGGGTCGCCGTCATCGCCGGGGGTCTTTCCGGCTGGGCGGTGATGACCTTCGTGATGGACAGCGACTACCGGTTCGAGCCGGTCTCGGCCATCGGCATCGTCGCGGGAGGGGTCCTGGCCACCCTGCTCGCGGGGCTGTTCTTTGCGCTCCGGCCGCTGTCGGCCCGCCCGGCCCAGACCTTGCGGGCGCAGGATTAAGGCGTGACCGGCTGCGGCTCCAGGCCTGCGTCTGCGGGTAAGGCGACCGGGCGGAACAACTGGAACCCCTTGCGGGCCGCCAGTCGTGCGCCGATATAGTCGAAGGATGCAAAGAACCGCTCGACCCCGAAGTCCTTGATGTCCATGTCGGCATACTCTGCGACGAGCCGGTCGTAGTTGTCGGCCAGAACCCGGTTGTCTGGGTCCAGCCCGCTGACACAGACAAGGCCGGTCGGCTGGCAATCCAGCACCGTGATCGTCAGGTCGGGCCGCCAGTGCTGCAGGATCGGGATCAGCTTCCAGACATCGCCGGTCCAGGCCCCTTCCGGCAGATTGTCCAGATCGCGCTGCGTCATGTTCTGCCCGTAGGGCACGCAATCATGCAGCATGATCACGCCCTTCGGGTCCATCCGCGCTTCGGTGTTCATGAAGTCGCGCAGGAGATATTCAAAGAGATGCATCCCGTCGAGAAACGCCAGGCTCAGCCGGATGTCGTTGCGCTGCAGGAACCCGCTGGCGAAGAAATCGTCGCTGGTCGCCTGGAACACATGCAGCGCGGGCTTCTTGCCGATGATGTTGATCTCGGCCCGGAAGAACGGATCAATGGCGATGGTCTTGGACCGGACCGGGGCAAAGCTTTCCCCCGACCGGCAGCCCACCTCCAGATACCAGTCGAAAATGAGCCGGGAATGAAGCGTCGCCAGGAACCGGCGATACTGCAACCCAAGCGGCTTTACAAACATGGTCGGTCTCTCGGCAGAAGCGTTGCCGCACATTGCCGAGGGACCGTGCCACATGCAACCCGGGCTGGATCAGTGCGCCGGGCGGATGAAGGTGCCGTTGCGCAGTTCGGTGAAGGCCTGCCGCAGTTCGGCCTCCGAGTTCATCACGATCGGCCCGGCCCAGGCCACGGGTTCCTCGATCGGCGCGCCCGAGATGAGGAGAAACCGCACACCCTCCGGCCCGGCCGTCACCGTCACCTCGTCGCCCGCGCCAAAGCGCACCAGCGTCCGGTTGCCGGACAGGTCGCGGATGTTGACCTCGCGGCCCTTCACTTCCTTCTCCAGCAGCACACCTTCCGGCCGCGCGGCATCGCGGAAACTGGCCGAGCCCTCGAACACATAGGCAAAGGCCCGGCGGCGGGTATCGACCTTGAAGGTCTTGCGCTTGCCCGCAGGCACGAAGACGTCCAGATACTGCGGGTCCGCCGCGATGCCATCGACCGGGCTTTTCACCCCTCGATAGTCTCCGATCACCACGCGGATGCTGGTGCCGTCATCCTCGTGCCGTTCCGGCAGGGCGCTGGCCTCCATGTCCTGATAGCGCGGCGCGGTCATCTTCAGCGCGCGCGGCAGGTTGCCCCAGAGCTGGAAGCCGTGCATCCGGCCCTTGTCGTCGCCCTTCGGCATCTCCTGGTGCAGGATACCCCGCCCGGCGGTCATCAGCTGCAACGACCCCGGCCCGAGCGTGCCCTTGTTGCCCAGGCTGTCGCCATGCTCCACCGTCCCGGCAAGGACATAGGTGATCGTCTCGATCCCCCGGTGCGGGTGCCACGGAAACCCGGCTTGGTAGTCGCGCGGATGATCGCCCCGGAAGTCATCAAACAGCAGGAACGGGTCCGCCTCGGTCGGGTCCTGGAACCCGAAGGCACGGTGCAGATGAACGCCCGCGCCCTCGATATGGGGGCTGGCACGGCGGGTCTCGATGACAGGACGGATGGACATGGGGTGTCTCCTGAAGCTTGCGTTGGGCAGAAGATGGGGCGATCCGGCCCGCGCGCCAAGGCGCAAATGCGGGGGGTGATTGTGCAGGAATGCACTGAGTGGGGCCCATCGTTCGGAATCGCGCGCTATTTGCGAAGTCGATAGGCTGTGTAAATCCATATCCCGACAATGCACAGTACCGCGAAAGTCGGGTCGATAAAGCCGATACTGAAGCCTTCGGGCACTTTCCGTGCCACGAACTGCGAGACTGCGTTGTCACCGCGAAGAACCATTCCGATCAACGCAGATCCGCCCAAGAACAGCGTACCGCCGACCAACTGCCGAATCTCGGCTTTGTGCTCATCGGAAATGCTCTGGGGCAGTAGGTTTCTCGTCGCCCACAATATCAAACTGATTGCCCCCACGAAGATCCAGAAACACAGCATGAAGATCACGAAACCAAGCGCGGCATCTTGGTTCCAGAAGGCCAACGCGGCAGCGATCAGCATCGGTATGACAAGCCAAAGTCGATACCTTCGCCCGAACTCGTCAATCTTGGCACCGATCCGACCTACGCTATCCCTCGGCATGATCTCTCCAAGTTAAGCAAGAAAGCCGCATCACCACGACACCTCATCCAGCTACTGCACTCTCGCCACGAAAATGGCTAACTGCAAATCTTACCGAACCCCTAACGCCCGCGACCAACCCCTTGATTTCCCAGACCCATCCACCCTTGTCCACCGTGGACACTATCCCGCCAGATGCCGCAGCCCCTGGGTCACGTCGGTCCGGACCGCCAGCCGCAGTCCCGGTTCGTCCCCCGCCTTCAGGGCCGCCAGGATCATCCGGTGGTGCTGCGGCGGCTCCCTCCGCTTGATCCTCGCGTAGACCGCCCGCATCGTCGGCCCCAGTTGCAGCCAGACCGTCTCGCACATCGCCAGCATCGCCGGGGTCTGGGCCCGCAGATACAGCGTCCGGTGGAACTCCAGGTTCGTCCGGACATAGGTGACGGCATCCCCCCGGACCGCCGCCTCGCCGTTCAGCGCGTTGATCGCGGAGAGCCGTTCGATCAGCGCGAAGTGGGCGCGGGGAAGGGCGCGGGCGGCCATCTCCGGCTCCAGAAGCGCGCGGATCGCCGCCAGCTCCTCGATCCGCTCCGGGGTCAGTTCCGGCGTCGAAATCCGGCCCGACGAGGACAGCGTCAGCGCGCCCTCGGCGACCAGCCGCCGCACCGCCTCGCGCGCCGGGGTCATCGAGACGCCGTAGGTCTTGCCCAGCCCCCGCAGCGTCAGGGGCTGGCCGGGGTCCATCTCGCCGTGCATGACCTGCTGGCGCAGCGACCGGTAAAGCCGTTCATGCGCGGCCGCGTTGGGATCGGGGGGGCGGGGGGTCAGCATGGGGGAAGGGAACACCCCCCGGACCGGAGGGTCAATCCTGAAACCGCAGCCGGTGCAGGGTCTGGCCGTGGTCATGCAGCCACGCCCGTTGAACCTGCCAGCCGGGATGGATCCGGTTCACCACGGCCCAGTATGCCGCTGAGTGGTTCAGCTCGACCAGATGCGCGACCTCATGGGCGGCGACATAGTCAAGGACCGCGGGTGGGGCCATGATCAGCCGCCAGGAATACATCAGCCTGCCATCGGGCGAGCAGGACCCCCAGCGCGACCGGGTGTCGCGGAGGGCGAGCGTCGTGAAGCTCCGTCCCACAAGGCCCGCGTAGTGGGTCGAGGCGCGGGCCAGCCGGTCGCGGGCCAGGACCTTGAGCCAGGCCGCGACCCGGGGCCCGGCCGAGGCGGGGTCGCCCGGGATCAGCAGGCGGTCGCCGTCCAGCCGGATGCCGCGCCCCGTGCCGGGGGCGAGGAGCAGCTCACGCCCTTCGACCGGGATCAGCGACCCAAGTCCGACCGGGCGACGCGCCGAATCCGGCATCCCCTGCAGGGTTTCGCGCAGCCAGCCCTCGTGGCCGCGCAGGAAGGCCATTGCCTCGCCTTCCCGCGCCCGCAGCGGCATCGACAGCGTGACCTTGCCGTCCAGCCGCGACACCCGCAGCGAAAACCGCCGGGCGCTGGCGACCCGTTTCAGATGCACCTCGACGGGTGGCGTGCCGGGCAGGACGGCCATGGAAACCCCTTGAAACCTTGGCCGACCATAGCCAGCTGAAGCGGGACAGAAAAGCCTTTGACACTCGCCCGCGCCTGTGGCAAGCGGCAGCTTTCCTGCGTTGCAGAACTTAAAGGGATCACCATGCCCAAAGCAGAATGGGGCACGAAGCGGATTTGCCCGACCACCGGCAAGCGCTTCTATGACCTGAACAAAAGCCCGATCGTCAGCCCCTACACGGGCGAGGTCGTGGACATCGAATCCGTCCGCCGCAAGATGGCCGCCTCGGTCATTTCGCGCGCCGTGCCGGAAAAGGATGACGACGTTCTGGTCGAGGATCTGGAAACCGAAGACGCGCTCCTCGAAGGCGCGGTCGCGGATGATTCCGAGCTGGACGACGATCTTCTGGAAGACGACGCGGACGACAACGTGTCGCTCGACGACCTGGCCGACGTGCCCGGCGACGAGGAAGAAGTCTAAGGCAACCGCCCAAGGACAAGGGCGTTTTTCCCCTTGCACCCCCCGGCGACCTGCCCTAGATACCCCGCATCGCGGCGGCAACGGCGCGGTGCTTCTCTCCGGTGGGGTCATAGCTCAGATGGGAGAGCGCTTGAATGGCATTCAAGAGGTCGGGAGTTCGATCCTCCCTGGCTCCACCAAACAGAGACTGAAAGCGGGGCGGTTCTGACCGCCCCTTTTTCATTTCCGCCCCCCCGAGATCAGACCAGACCTGACCCAACGTGCGGCGGGGTTAAGGAAGGGTGAAGCCGGATTCGGGGACAGACCTGCGCAGGGCCTTTCCTCCCGGCCCAAGTCATTGGGAACGCTGTATTAACTACCGCCCGGCCTGCGGCACCAGCTGTCTGGTTTGCGTCTGGCATCTGTCTGGCATCCGTATGGCAATACGGCTGTCCACGCGGGCGTTAACCACGCTGGACGAATCGGGAGTGGGTTTCCCGCCCCCACCCCCATCCCCTCCCTACGAGGGGGAGGGGAGGGGCGAGGTGGTTGGGGCGGTGACTGGTGCGCTGTAGCGCACCCTACGGATCACTCCGCCGGTTGCGCCCTGCCCCTGCCCCGGAGTTTTTCCGGGCGGTGTTCAGCATACCAGGCCCGGCGCTTTTCGCGCTGCCAGAACCAGGGCTTCGGGTTGTCGGCCCGGGTCACCAGCATCAGCATCGACGGGATGATGATCAGCGTCAGCACCGTGGCGAAGGCCAGGCCGTAGACGATGGCCGACGACAGCGCGATCCACCACTGGGTCGACGGCGCGCCGATGGTCACCTCATGGTTCAGAAGCTCCATGTTCAGCCCGAAGGCGATGGGCAGGACGCCAAGGATCGCGGTCAGCGCGGTCAGGACCACGGGTCGCGCACGCTCGCGGCAGGTCTGCAGGATTGCCTCGATCTTCGGGCGGCCTTCGCGGCGCAGGGTGTCGTAGGTGTCGATCAGCACGATGTTGTTGTTCACCACCACCCCCGCCAGCGCGATGATGCCGATTCCGGTCATCACCATGGTGAAGGGCTGCGCCATGATCATCAGTCCCAGAAGCACGCCGATCGTCGACATGATCACCGCCGACAGCACCAGCCAGACCGAGGTGAAGTTGTTGAACTGCGCCAGAAGGACGATGAAGATCAGGAAGATCGCGGCGGCGAAGGCCTTGGACAGGAAGGCCCCGGCCTCAGCCTGTTCGGCGTCCTCGCCCGCCAGTTTCCAGCGGATGCCAAGGTCATCCAGCCCCGCCGCCTCCAGTGCGGAGGTGATCTGGCCATAGATCACGTCGGCCTGCACGCCTTCGCGGATGCCGGCCTGCACCGTCACCGTCCGCGCCCCGTCAAGGCGCGTCAGCGTGCCGGTGGTCGGCGCGGCAGTCCGGGTCACGAAGTTGGAGATCGGGACCGAGCCTTCCGCCGTCTGGATGCGCAGCTGGTCCAGCGCCGAAATGGTGCGCTGGTCGGGCGGCAGGCGCAGCACGATGTCCACGGCATCGTCGGCACCTGCGGGGCGGTAATCCGACAGCTTCAGCCCGCTGGTCACCAGCTGCACCATCGCCCCCACAGTCGAAGGCGCGATGCCATAGCGCGAGGCGGCTGCGCGGTCGACCTCAAGCTCCCAGTCGACGCCGGGAGGCGGCAGACCGTTCGAGATGTCGATCACATCCGGCACCGAGGCCAGCCTGTCGGCCACCTGCTGCGCCACCGCGTTCAGGTTGGCCGGATCGTCGGCCGACAGCTGGATCTGGATCGCCTTGCCGGTCGGCGGCCCGGCCTGGGGCACCGAGACCTGGATATCGACGCCGGGAATCCCGACCATCGCCTGCCGCAGGTCGGCAAGGATGGCGTTGGCGTTCTTGCGCTTGCGCCAATCGACGAATTCATACTGGATGGTGCCGATCACATCGGCATCGACCTCGTTGCCCGCGCCCCCGGCCGACCCGGTGCGGGTGTAGACGGTTTCGATCCCCGGCCAGCCAAGGATGCGCTGTTCGGCCTGGGCCACCAGCGCGTCCTTTTCGGCAATCGACAGGTTGCCGCGCGCCTTGACGTAAAGCAGACCGAATTCGGGCTCGACATCGGGGAAGAAGATCACGCCCTTGCCGTATTTCCCGTAGGCGAAGGGCACGGCGACCAGAAGGCCGATGGCGACGAACAGCATGATCACCGGGTGTCGCACGGCCTTTCCGACCAGCCACATGTAGGCCCCGTCCTTGTGTTCGGGCGGGTGCTTGAAGGGTTTGGCGATGATCGCGCCCAGGGTCGGCACGAAGATCAGCGCATAGAAAAGCGAGGCGGTCAGCGTGACGATCAGCGTGATCGGCATGTATTTCATGAACTCGCCGACGATGCCGGGCCAGAACAGAAGCGGCGAAAAGGCAGCGATGCGCGTCGTCGTGGCCGCGATCACCGGTCCGGCCATCCTGTGCGACGCCATGGCGAAGGCCTCGCGCTTGTCCATCCCTTCGGACATCCGGCGTTCGGCGTATTCGGTGACGATGATGGCGTCGTCGACCAGCATCCCCACGGCCAGGATGAGCGAGAAGAGGACAACGATATTGACCGTATAGCCCCAGAGCGACAGCGCCAGCATCCCCATCAGGAACGACGCTGGGATGGCCAGCCCGATCAGGATCGAGGCGCGCACCGACAGCGCGTAGAGAATGACGATGAAGACCAGGATGACGGCGGTCAGCACCGAGTTCTGCAGGTCGAACAGCAGCTGGCGGATGTCCTTGGACTTGTCCTGGCTGAAGGTGACCTCGGTGCCTTCGGGCAGGAGCTTGCGGAACTCTTCGGTGACGGCCTTCACCTGATCGACCGTCTCGATCAGGTTCGCGCCGGTGCGCTTCGACACTTCGATGGCGATGGCCGGGGCACCGTTCAGGCGGGTGACGGTATCCGGTTCCTTCAGCGTCGGCAGGATGTCGGCGATGTCGCGGACGCGGACCGTGGCGGTGCCGGTCGAGACAACGGGCAGGTTCGCCACGTCCTCGATGGTCTCCAGCAGCGAGGGGACCTTGATCGCATAGCGCCCCTCGGCCCCTTGCAGCGCACCTGCGGCGACCAGCTGGTTCCCGGCGGCGAAACCGGCGATCAGGATATCGGGGCGCAACCCGTAGGTGGCGAGCTTGCCGGGGTCGATGACGACTTCCACCAGATCGTCGCGGACGCCTTGCAGCTCGGCATTCAGGACGGGGGGCAGTTCCTCGATCCGGTCGCGCAGCGCCCGCGCGGTCCGGGTCATCACCCTTTCGGGCACGTCGCCCGACAGCGTGATGACGAGGATCGGGAATTCGGACAGGTTGACCTCGTTCACCGTCGGCTCGTCGGTGCCGTCGGGCAGTTCCGGCCGGGCCTGGTCGACCTTGGTCTTCACGTCGTCCAGCGCCTTTTTCAGGTCGGCCCCGGCCTGGAATTCGATCAGCACGTTACCGCCGCCCTGATAGGCGGTCGCGGTCATCTTCTTGATGCCGGTGATCGACTTCAGCGAGGTTTCCATCGGGCGCAGCAGCAGGCGTTCGCTGTCCTCGGGCGAGATGCCGTCATAGGACATGCTGACGTAGAGGATCGGGATCTGGATGTCCGGCTCGGCCTCTTTCGGGATCGAGACATAGGCCATCGCCCCCGCAAGCATCAGGAACAGCAGGACCGAAATCGTCAGCCTGGCATTGGCAATGGCGGTTTCTACCAGCTTCATTGGCCGACCTCGGGGGCGACTTCGACGGTCTCGCCGTTGCGGACTAGGTCCTGCCCGGCGGTGATGATGCGGACGCCATCGGGCACGCCTGTGACCACCAGCCCCTCGGCGGTGTCATCGATGATGCCGACTGCGGCGAACTGCGCCAGGTTGTCCGCGCCCACGACGCGAAGGCCCAGCTGCCCGTCATCGGCCAGCGTGATCACCGACCGCGGCACGACCACCGCGCGGGTGGGCCTCGCGAACAGGGAAACCTCGGCGGTCATGCCGGAAGGGAGTGTAAGGTCGGGGTTCGGCAGGGCAATCTCGACCGGGAAGGTGCGGGTCTGCGCCGATGCTTCGCGCGCGACAAGGCGGACGGTGCCCTCCATCTCGGTCCCGTTCGCCAGACGGACCCTGGCAGTCGAGCCGACGGCGACCGAGGACAGATCGACCTCGCTCACCTCGGCCTTCACCAGGATCGGGTCCAAGGACAGGATGGTGGCGACGGGCGCTCCGGTCTGGACCCATTCGCCAAGCTCGACCGCCACCGTATCGACGATCCCCGCGAAGGGGGCCTTCAGACGCAGCCGGTCGGCAGAGGCCTGGGCGCGGGCAAGCTCGGCCGCGGCGGCGTCGCGGGCGGACCGCGCGTTGGTCAGGTTCGACTCCGACGTGCTGCCGCCTTCAAACAGCTTCTGTGCCACCTCGAGGTCGCGCTCTTTCTGCGCGAGCGCGATTTCGGCGATCTTCTCCTGGGCGACGGCTTCCGGCCCCTCCAGCGTCATCACCAGCGCATCGGCTTCGACCGTCCCGCCCTTTTCCAGCGCCAGGGTCGCGATGACCCCATCGGCGCGGGCGGCAAGTTCGACCCGCTTGTCCGCCTCGGTGATCCCCGACAGACGGATCTCGCGGGCATGGTCGACAAAGACGGGATCGACCGCCGAAACCGTGCGAACCAGCGGGGCCGCATTTGTCGGAGCCGCCTCGGGTGTAGGGGATTCCTGACCCTCGGCTTCCTCTGCGCTGCCGACGGACGAGAACTCTCCGGTCGCGATCCAGGCCACGGCAGCGACTGTCACGCAAAAGGCGGCAATACGATGGAACTTCGGCATGGCTATCGGAATCCAGGTCAAGTGGTTGATCGGGAAGGGCTTCTGTAGTCTCTGGCGCAGGATCGGCCACAACGGCGGAGAAGCGTGGACGTCAGCCAGGGCAGTCCGCGCAAGTGATACGCGCAGCGGGAAACCGCGTCCAGCCCTGCCGAACCCGGCGTCTCCGCTTGACTTGGGCGCGGAAACCCCCCATGTGCCGCCTGTCCGCAACCCGTGCCGCGTGAGCACCGAAAGGTCCGGACACTCTGGTTCCCACAGTCACGCAGGGGCGCCGCTTGCGGCACGGTCACGGGCAATGGTCCGGGGCGAGGGTCGCAGGCCCCTTCAATACTGGGACCACCCATGACCACTTTTGCCGATCTCGGCCTTTCGCCGAAAATCCTGTCAGCGCTGGAAAAAACCACGCTGAAAACGCCGACACCGATCCAGGCGCAGGCGATCCCCCATATCATGCAGGGCCGCGACCTGATGGGCCTTGCCCAGACCGGCACCGGCAAGACTGCAGCCTTCGGTCTGCCGCTGCTGCACCGTCTGCTGGACATCGGCCACCCGCCGGGGCCGAAGAACGTCCGCGCGCTGATCCTTGCGCCCACGCGCGAGCTGATCGGTCAGATCAAGGACAATTTCGAGGTCTTCACCAAGGGCACCGCCGTCAAGGTGACGATGGTCGTCGGCGGCGCCTCGCTGTTCAAGCAGGCGCAGGCCCTGTCGAAGGGCACCGACATCCTTGTCGCCACCCCGGGCCGCCTGATCGACCTTCTGGAACGCGGCGACGTGAGCCTGGAGAAATGCGCCTATCTGGTGCTGGACGAAGCGGACCACATGCTGGACATGGGCTTCATCCACAGCTTGCGGAAGATCGCCAAGCACATCCCGCTGAAGCGCCAGACACTGCTGTTCAGCGCGACGATGCCCAAAGACATCTCGGAGATTGCCGACACCTATCTGCGCGATCCGATCAAGGTGCAGGTCGCCCCGCCCGGCAAGCCGGTGGAGCGGATCAGCCAGGGCGTCCACTACATCCCGAACGGCGAAAAGGCGCGGGTGCTGGAAGAGTATCTGAAGAAGCATCCGGGCGAACAGGCGCTGGTCTTTGGCCGCACCAAGCACGGGTCGGAAAAGCTGGCGAAACTGCTGGCGGTCTGGGGCTTCAAGGTCGGTTCGATCCACGGCAACAAAAGCCAGAACCAGCGCGACCGCACCCTGAGCGAGTTCAAGGGCGGCGCGCTTGACGTGCTGGTGGCGACCGACGTCGCGGCGCGCGGGATCGACATTCCGACCGTGCGCCACGTCTACAACTTCGACATGCCGAACGTGCCGGAAAACTATGTCCACCGCATCGGCCGCACCGCGCGGGCGGGGGCGGATGGGTCGTCGATCAGCTTCTGCGCGCCCGCCGAGATGGGCGAGTTGCAGGCGATCGAAAAGATGCTCAAGGTCCCGCTGCCCGTGGTCGGAGGTGCCCCCTGGGCTGCCGATATCGTGGCGGCGGCCCCGAAGCCGGGGCAGAATCGCGGCCAGCGGCAAGGCAACGGCGGACGGCAGGGCCAGAAGCTGACCGCAAAGCCGCAGGGCCAGCGGTCGGGGTCGGGCAAACCTGCGGGCCAGGGTCGACCCTCGGGCCAGGGAAAGCCTGCGGGCCAACGCCCGGCACAGGGCAAACCGCAGGGCGGCAGCTTCGCGCCGCGCCGCGACTCGCGCTAGAGCCTGTCCGACAAAAGTGGACTCCGGTTTTGTCGAAAGACAGGCGACCACGAAACACTGGAGGCTGTCTGGCGCTTCTATCAGCGTCAGACAGACTCTAGGACATGTGGGCGGGGTCGGCCCCGAACTGCTTCGTCAGTCCGGCCCCGTCAGCTTGCCTCTTCTTCCAGGTTCAGCTTCATTTCCAAGAGGACCTGCTGGATCGCCAGCGTCTCCCGCAAGAGACGCTTCGCCTCGTTGATCGAAATCTTCCCGTCGCCGATGGCCTGATTGTATTCGGCCATCAGCATCCCGAAGCGCTGCGCCAGGGCGACCACGTCCTGATTGACGCCGGTCGAGGTCGCATTCCGCTTTTCACCGTCATAGGACAGCGTGATTCCGCGCAGGTCCGCCAGCGCCGCAGTCACATGCGGGAACCTGCTGGTCGCTTCCAGCGCCGCGACCACATCGATCGGCATGAACCGGTCGTCATGTTCGTCGTTGTCGGAATAGTAGCGCCCCAGGGTCGCCTTGGACTTGCCGGTGATCTCGCAGGCGGCTTCGATGCCGACGTCCTTGACCAGGGCTTCGGTGTGTTTTTTCAGATAGGACGCAATCGACATAAGGAACTCCACGCCCCCGGTTGCGACACCGAGGGGAAAGGCGGCTTGTTTTTCCCATTAATCGGATGCGAACCCTTTGTCATTTATAAAGATGTTCCGGCCAAGCCGGAGCGTGTAACGAGTGGCCGATGTCCCCAGCATCGGTTTGGTTGGGGTCCGCCGCATCAAGCCGGAAACGGACTGACGGCGGTGCCGACGAAACGCGGCGGGCCCGTGTTTTTCAAGTGCGCGGTTGTATCCGCAAGTATCAATTCCAGGCCCGCAGGTGCCCACCCTTGATTGGTTCCCTTCGGTCGCCGGGCAGTGTCTGCTGGCCAGTGGCTTGCAGCGCAGCCCGGTGATCGGCTAGGGCTTTCTGCCATGGCCAAGCTCTACTTCCACTACTCGACGATGAACGCGGGGAAATCGACCTCGCTGTTGCAGGCCTCGCACAACTACCGCGAGGGGGGGATGCAGACCTTGCTCATCACAGCGCAGTTCGACAACCGCGCCGGTCAGGGCCGGATCGCCAGCCGGATCGGGATCGGAGAACCAGCCGACACCTTTGGCCCGGACGAGGATTTGTTCGAAAAGCTGAAGGCACGGTTCGGAAACGGCCCCGTGGCCTGCGTTTTCATCGATGAAGCGCAGTTTTTGTCCAAGGAGCAGGTCTGGCAACTGGCGCGTGCCGTCGATGATCTGGGCGTGCCGGTGATGTGCTACGGGCTGCGGGTCGATTTTCAGGGCAACCTTTTCCCCGGCTCGGCGGCCCTTCTGGCCTGGGCCGACGAAATGCGCGAGGTCCGCACCATCTGTCATTGCGGAAAAAAGGCCACCATGGTCATCCGCCGCGGTCCCGACGGGCGGGCGCTTCGCCAGGGCGAGCAGGTGGTGATCGGCGGCAACGAGACCTACGTCAGCCTCTGCCGCCGTCACTGGCGCGAAGCGATGGGGGACTGATCAGGCTGCGGGCGGGCGATCACGATCCCCGCCAGCGCGATCAGCGCCATTCCCGCCACGGCAGGCCAGGTCAGACTTTCGCCCCACAGCACGAAGCCCCAGGCGGCCGAGGCGGGAAGGATGATGTATTCGAAGACCGACACGCGCGAGGCTTCGGCGATCTGGTAGGCCCTTACGATCATGCCGACGCCCAGGAGGGATCCTGCGGCCTGCACCAAGGTCCACCACAGGAACGTGCCGGTCGGCCAGACCGGACCACGTTGCACAAAGCCCGCGGCCCCCTCGGGCACAGTCAGGGGGAAGACCCAGAGGATTGCCATCCCGATCAGGCCCATCACCCCCAGCACGCCGAAAAAGCCCGCCAGAATCGTCTCGGCGCTTTCCTCTGCGCACCAGGCCCGGGTTGCGATATTGCCCATCGCATAGAGCGCGCCGGCGATGACCGGCAGCAGGGCGGCGAGGGTTGCACCCGACATCGCCTCGGGTCCAAGCACCAGCACGACGCCCAGAAAGCCCACGACGACCGCAAAGATCTGCAAGCCCCGGATCGCCTGACCGTAGAGGAAACGCTGGATCAAGAGGACGAAGATCGGCGCGGTGAACAGCCCGGCAGCGACCTGCGCCACCGGCAGGAAGGCCAGCGCGCCGAAATAGATCAGCATCGCCGTGCCGTGGATCGCCGACCGCGCGAACACCGCCCGGGGCCGCCTTGGCCAGAGCTTGAGCCCCATCGGAACCGCGGCCAGGCCCAGGATCGCGAAGGCCATCGCCGTCCGCGTCGCGTGGAACTGCCACAGCCCCGCATCCCTTGCGATCACCCGGACATAGTTGTCGGTGAAGGCGATCACCGAGGCATAGATCAGGACCGCGCCGAAGGCGGCAAGGGTTCGGTTCTGGGTGTCGCGCATCGGCCTGTCCCGGTTCTTTCCCCTCTCAATGCCGGGACTTCTGGCGCGATGCCTGCCCGAACGCGACGCGCGCCGCCCATTCCCGGTCGCAGGCGCGCTTTCGGGCATCAGAGATTGTCGCCGCCTCCGGGGACGGGTAAGCTTGCGCCAAACAGGCAGAGACCCTCCGGCCGATGACGGCGTTGAAGAAGTATCAGAGGCTGGAATGCGGAGGCTTGTGGCGCGAGACGCCGCAGGATCAACGCCGCGAGGTGCTTGTCCACTTCGGCGACGCGACGCTGGTCCTGTCCGATCCGAAAAGCGGCACCGCGATCAGCCATTGGTCGCTGCCCGCCATCGAGCGGATCAACCGGGGCCAGGAGCCTCCGGTCTTCGCTCCCGGCCCGGATGCGAGCGAAAGCCTGGAACTGACCGACCCCGACATGATCGCGGCCCTTGGTGCCGTGCGCCATGCCGTGCAGGCCGCGACGGCGCGGCCCGGGCGGCTGCGCGGGGTGCTGCTGGCGGGGGCGGCGCTTGCCGTGGTCGCGGTCGGTGTCATCTGGCTGCCGGGCGCGCTGGTGCGGCACACCGCGTCGGTCGTGCCGCCGTCACAGCGCGCCGACCTGGGGCAACGCGCGCTGGACGACCTTGCGCGGGTGACCGGGGCAAATTGCCAGAACCAGCTTGGCCTCCAGGCGCTGGCAACTCTGTCCGAGCGGGTCTTCGGCCCGGTGGACACGCCGATCCTCTATGTGATGCCCGAAGGCGTCGAGCGGCCCCTGCACCTGCCGGGCGACCTGATCGTCCTGCCGCGTCGGCTGATCGAACAGGCAAATGGCCCCGAAGCCGTTGCGGGCGCCGCGCTGGTGGAACGGTTGCGCGCCCGCGCCCAGGATCCGATCATTCCGATGCTGGACCATGCGGGCCTGCGGGCGACGCTGCAACTTCTGACCACGGCGGCCCTGCCCGACACGGCGCTGTCGGGCTATGGCGAGGTCCTGCTGCGGACCGCGCCCCTGCCCTTGCCGGATGCGCCGGTGCTGGCCGCTTTCGAGGCGGCGCAGATCCCCGCGACGCCTTATGCACTGGCGGTGGACCCGGACGGCAAGACGACAGCCGGGCTTGCGGCGGGCGATCCCTACAAGGGCCTTGCGCCCTCGCCCCTGATCCCGGATGAAGCCTGGGTCGCGCTGCAGGGTATCTGCGGCGGTTGATCCTGGCGTTCAGGGGGCCATCACGTCCGCATCGGGAAAGCCGTTGCCGCGCATTGCCTCACGCGCATCGATCGCAGCGCCGGCGTCCTGAAAAGGGCCGGCAAAGATAGTGATCAAAGTCTCGCCGCCGCCCTGCACCCGGCCCCGCACCACGCCATAACCCATGGCGCGCAGCGTTTCCTCGGCCCGTTCCGAATTCTCAGCGTCGACAAAACTGCCTGCTGCCACGAAATATCCGCCCGGTGCAGGCTCGATCGCCGCCGGTGCGGCTGCGGTCGGCGCGGCCTCCGCGGATGTCGCCGGGTCAAAGGCCGCTGCCGCGCCCTCTTCCGCAACGGGCACCCGGCGCCCCGACGGGGGATTGTCGCAGACATGCGCTCCCTCGCGCGACACCCGCGGCACCCAGAGCACTTCGGCCGCCGTCCCAGCGCGCACGAACATGCAGCCCATCGAATCGACGTATTGCAGCCCGGCATAGTCCGCCGGCGGCAGTTCCGCAGGCTGGATCGGATCGCGGGCCAGGGCTGGGCCGCACAGGGCCGCGACCAGACCCGCGATCAGGATCCGGCGCATCATTTCGTCCCGAACATCCGGTCGCCCGCGTCGCCGAGGCCGGGGACGATATAGCCATGGTCGTTCAGATGGCTGTCGACCGCCGCGGTGACGATCGGCACATCGGGATGCGCCTCCTTCATCCGGGCGATGCCTTCGGGGGCCGCCAGAAGGCACAGGAACCGGATCTGTTTCGCCCCGGCCTGCTTCAGAAGCGACACCGCAGCGGCGGACGAGTTTCCCGTCGCCAGCATCGGATCGACGACGATGGCGATCCGGTCCTCCATATGGTCAGGCAGCTTGCAATAATACTGCACCGGCTGCAGCGTTTCGGGGTCGCGGTAGAGGCCCACGAACCCCACCCGTGCCGCCGGGACCAGCTCCAGGATACCGTCCAGCAGGCCGTTGCCCGCCCGCAGGATGCTGACCAGCGCCAGCTTCTTGCCCTCGATGACGGGGGCATCCATTTCCTCCAGCGGCGTCTCGATCCGCTTCGTCGTCATCGGCAGCTCGCGGGTGACCTCATAGGCCAGCAAGAGGCTGATCTCGCGCAGCAGCTTGCGGAAGCTTGCTGTCGAGGTGTCCTTTTCGCGCATGAGGGTCAGCTTGTGCTGGACCAGGGGATGCGACACGACGGTCAGGTGATCCAGCATTCAGGCCTCCAGAAGCTTACCGATCCTCGCCTTGGTATCGGCATCGCAGAAGGCCGCGTCAAGCGACTGGCGCGCGATGCGCCGGAATTGCCCCTCGTCCCAGTCGAAGGCCTTGTGCAATTCGTCATACTCCCGCGCCATGGTGGTATGAAAGAAGGGCGGATCGTCGGTCGAGATCGTGACCTTCACCCCGCGCCGGTCCAGCTCGGCGATCGGATGCGCCTTGAAGCCGGGATAGATGCCCAGCGTCACGTTCGACCCCGGACAGACTTCAAGCACGATCCCCTTCTCGGCCAGTTCATCGACCAGCGCCAGATCCTCGATGGCCCGCACCCCATGCCCGATCCGCTCCACCTCCAGGTCACGCACCGCGTCCCGCACGCTTTCCGGCCCGCCCCATTCCCCGGCATGGGCCGTGAGCCGCAGACCGGCTTCGCGCGCGCAGTCGAAGGACCAGCGGAAATCCTTCGGCGCGCCGATCTTCTCATCCCCCGCGATGCCGAAGCCGACGATCCAGTCGCCCGCCGTCTCGGCCGCGCAGCGCGCCGTCTCGCGCGCCTTGTCCGGCCCGAAATGCCGGATGCAGGTGATGATGCCGCGCAGCGTGATCCCCAGCTCCCGCTCGGCCTGATCCGCCGCCTCCTGCATCGCGTGCAGGTATTCCTTCCAGGCCCCGACATCGCGCCCGCCGCAGAAATCGGGGCTGAGGAACGTCTCGGAATAGACCACACCGGATGCCGCCGATTGCTCCAGCACCGCCAGCACCAGCCGCTGGTAATCCCGCGGCGACTGCAGCGCCGAGGTCGCCGCCTCGTAGACCTTCAGGAAATCCCAGAAGTCCTTGTAGCGGTAGTTGCCCTGCGCGTCGAAGACCCCGGATATGTCCAGATGCTTCTCCTTCGCCAGCCCCGCGATGAAGGCCGGAGGCGCCGCCCCCTCCAGATGCAGATGCAGTTCGACCTTGGGCAACTCCGTCATTCCAACCTCATTCTTCGTCCTGAAGTATCCCGGGGGTGCGGGGGCTGGCCCCCGCTGCGCCAGAAGTCACAGGAAACTCTTCCCCGGTCCTTGCGCCACCACTCCCAGATGTGCCGCGACGCTGGCACCCACATCCACGAATCCGCGCAACCCTACCTCACTAGGCCCGGCACCCCAACCCACGAGGGGCACCCGTTCCCGGGTATGTTCTGTCCCCCGGAAGGTCGGATCGTTGCCATGGTCGGCGGTGAAGATCGCGAGGTCCCCGGGTCGCAGATTGGCAAAGAACCGGGGCAGGCCTGCATCGAACCATTCCAGCGCGCGGGCATAGCCCGAGACGTTGCGGGGATGGCCATAGAGAGTGTCGAACTCGACGAAGTTCGCAAAGGTCAAGGAACCAGCCTCGGCTTCGGCTCCCAGCCGGACAAGATGTTCGAAAAGATCCGTATCGGACTTGCCCTTGTGCAGCTTTGCGATCCCGCGCATGGAAAAGATGTCGCCGATCTTGCCGATGGCATGCGTCGCGCGCCCCGCCCCCGCGACCCAGTCCAGAAGCGTCGGCGCAGGTGGTGCTATGGCAAAGTCTTTGCGGTTCGAGGTGCGCTTGAAGTCGCCGCAGCCCCCGGTGAACGGCCGCGCGATCACCCGACCGACCTTCCGGGCATGTAAGCTGGGCGCCAGGTCGTGACACAGCTTCAGCAGCCGATCCAGCCCGAAGGCCTCTTCATGCGCGGCGATCTGGAACACAGAATCGGCGCTGGTGTAGCAGATCGGCCAGCCGGTCCGCAGGTGGTCCTCGCAATGCTCGGCGATGATCGGCACGCCGGAGGCGTGACAGTTCCCGAGGATGCCCTCGGTTCCGGCCAGACGGCAGACTTCGGCAACGATGTCGTCGGGAAAGGCGGGCACGGTGTCGGGAAAATAGGTCCAGTCCCAGGGCACAGGCACCCCCGCCAGTTCCCAATGGCCGGAAGGTGTATCCTTGCCCCGCGACACCTCCGTCGCGGCCCCCCAGAGGCCCGTGGGCACCGCGTCCAGCCCGGGGGTCGCGGCAGCCGATGCCAGCCGGATCGCCGCCCCCAGCCCCAGTCGATCAAGATGCGGCATCCGCAACGGACCCGACCGCCCGACCTCGGCCCGGCCCCCGGCGCAAGCCGCTGCGATGTGGCCCAGCGTATTGGACCCCTCGTCCCCGAAGGCCGCCGCATCGGGTGCCCCGCCGCAGCCGACGGAATCCATCACGATCAGGAAAGCCCGTTTCTTCGTGGTCGACATCAGCCGATCCTCTTCTGCACCAGGGGTGGCTCTGCCGGCGCGGCGGCGGCGATGACATATGCCCCCTGCACGGCCCTGACGGCCGCCTTCGCGGCGTCTTCCGTGACGGCGTGAACCATCGCCAGAGGCACGCCGGCCCCGGCCTCCTCGCCGATCCCGGCAAGGTCCGACAGTCCGACCGAAGGGTTGACCCGGTCGCCTTCGCGCAAGCGGCCCCCGCCCAGATGCACCACCGCAAGGCCCAGCGCCTCGCCGTCGATCTGCGCGACATAGCCGTCCGCAAGGGCGGGCACTTCCAGCATCACCGGGGCCGAGGGCAGCCGGTCCGGCCAGCGTTCGACAAAGTCGGCAGGCCCGCCCTGCGCCACGACCATCCGCCCGAAGCACTCTGCCGCGGCACCCGATTCCAGCGCCTGCGCGATGCGGCCCTCGCCATCCGCAGCGTCACTGGCAAGCCCCGCAAGCGCCAGCACCTCGCCCCCCAAGGCCACGGTCACGTCCCACAGGGCGACATTGACCGAGGTTCCGGTCAGGGTCTCCATCACTTCGATCACTTCCAGCGCATTGCCCGCCGCCGTCGCGAGGGGCTGCGACATGTCGGTGATCAGCGCCGAGGTCATGCAGCCCGCCCCCTGCGCCGTCCTGACCAGCGACCGCGCCAGGGCCTCGGCGCGGTCGGGCGTCTTCATGAACGCCCCCGACCCGCACTTCACGTCCAGCACCAGCGCCTCCAGCCCCGCCGCCAGCTTCTTCGACAGGATCGACGCGGTGATCAGGTCGATCGACTCCACCGTCCCCGACACATCGCGGATCGCGTAAAGCCGCTTGTCGGCCGGGGCGAGGTCGGCCGACGCCGCGACGATGGCGCATTTCACCTCTGTCATCTGCCTGCGCAGCGCCGCTTCGGTCAGGCCGGTGCGAAAGCCCGGGATCGCCTCCAGCTTGTCCAGCGTCCCGCCGGTATGGCCCAGACCGCGCCCGGAAATCATCGGCACATAGGCGCCGCAAGCCGCCAGCGCCGGGGCCAGCAATAGCGAGGTGCAGTCCCCGATCCCGCCGGTGGAATGCTTGTCCACCACCGGGCCGGGCAGATCCCAGGCCATGACCTTGCCGCTGTCGCGCATGCCCCTGGTCAGCGCCACCCGGCCTTCCTCGGACAGGCCTTTCAGAAGGACCGCCATCGCGAAAGCCCCCGCCTGCGCATCGGTCACATCGCCCGAGGCAAGGCCCATGGCGAACCAGCGCAGATCGTCCGGCCTTGGCTGCCTGCCGTCGCGGATCGTCGCGATGATCTGGCGGGCGTCGGTCATGCCCGATCCATATGCGCGGCGGTGAAGACGCCGGGCAGAAGCTCGGCCACGGTCATCACCTTCGCCTTGCCATCCGTGGTGCAAAGCGTCACCTTCACGTCCTGACCAGCGAATTCGGCGATCTTCTGGCGGCAACCGCCGCAGGGAGGCACCGGCTCGGGGCTGTCGGCGATGACGCAAACCTCGGCGATCCGGGCGTCCCCTGCCGCGATCATGGCCGCAATCGCCCCGGCCTCGGCGCAGGTGCCTTCCGGGTAGGCGACATTTTCCACGTTGCAGCCGACATGCACCGCCCCGCTGGTGGATCGCAGCGCCGCGCCGACCTTGAAGCGCGAATAGGGCGCATAGGCCCGTTCCCTGACCGCCGTTGCCGCTTCGAGAAGTGTCATGGCGCCCCTCCTTTTGACCATTTGGTCAGAGTGTGGGCCGGCCGCGCGGTTTCTGCAAGCGGGTCAGAGGATGCGCGTCACCGGATTGCCGGGCAGCGTCACCTCCAACAGTTCGAGGTCCGGCGTCGCGTCGGCATAGCGCGTCGCCATTCCCGGCGGGATCACGAAGGCGTCGCCAGGTTCCAGCCGGAAAGGGTCCTTTCCCTCGCCTTCCAGCGTCATGCCGCCGGTCATCACGAAGCTGAACAGGATGTCGCCGTCCTGCACGGTCCAGGGGGCAGGGCCGACGGGCCGGGCGACCATCACCGACGCGACGCCATTGGTCGCGGCATGGATGCCGGTATCCCGGGCCTCGAAGCCCGGAATGCGGAACGGATGGAAGACACCCTCGGTGCCGATGTCATGCACAAAGCGCTGCCCGTCCCACTCCCGGTTGGGCCGGAAATGCGGCGTGGGCAGCGTCATCTCATGGTCGATCTCCGTCACATGCTCGGCCGGAACCCCGATCTCCACCACCTGCACGCCTTCCGAATGCAGCACCTTGTGGCGGATGCCGGGCGGCTGGACGAAGCAGTCCCCGGCATGAATGCGCCGGATACCGCCCTGGTCCTCGTACAGGACATCAACCCAGCCCGCGACGCAGAAGATCAGCTGGAACCCGACCTTGTGGAAATGCACCATGTCCGGCACCGGCCCGTCCGGCACGCGGATGTGGCTGGCGATCATCGCTCCGCCCAGACGGCTGGGGATCAGATCGCGGTATTCCATCCCCGCCCGCCCGATCACCCAGGGGGCCTGGTCGGCAAGTCGGCGCACCACGAAGGCATGTTCGGTCTTCGGCGTGACGACCGGAGGGTTCAGTTCGTCGATCTCGATCCGGGTGCCGTTCGGCGCGGTCAGGGCCCTGGCGCCCCCGGCAAAATCCCGGTCATCGGTCAGAAGGCGCAGCGTGCCGGGCGCTTCGGCGGCCCCCTTCTCGATGCGAAGGCGCAGGCCATGGCCGGACAGGACTGCGACCTCGGGGTTGTCTGCGGGAAAGATCATGTCCAGCCGGAAACCCAGCGTGCGGGTGTAGAACGGCAGATCGTCGCGAAGCTCTTTCGTCGGCAGCCGGACCTCGGCCCGAACTTCACAGCTCATGGTTTCCGTCATGGCTTTCCCCGTGCTATGGCGGCATGGTGATGCGCCGGACAGCGATTTGCAAGCTGGGGCGGAAACGGCTTCAACGGAAGCCGTGATAGACGGGGGCGGGATTTGGTTTAATACTAAACCACTTTTCGCGGGAGGGGTGAATGGACGAGGCCAGGAACGACAACGCACGCCAGGCGGCGCTGGATTATCACGAATTTCCTAAACCCGGAAAGCTGGAGATCCGCGCGACAAAGCCGCTGGCGAACGGTCGCGACCTGGCCCGTGCCTATTCGCCGGGCGTGGCCGAGGCCTGCCTTGAGATCAAGGCCGACCCGGCAACGGCCAGCCGCTATACCTCGAAGGGCAACCTCGTCGCGGTGATCTCGAACGGCACGGCCGTCCTTGGTCTTGGCAACATCGGGGCGCTGGCCTCGAAGCCGGTGATGGAAGGCAAGGCGGTCCTGTTCAAGAAATTCGCCAACATCGACTGCTTCGACATCGAGGTGAACGAGCCCGACCCGGTGAGGTTGGCCGAAATCGTCTGCGCGCTGGAACCTACCTTCGGCGCGGTGAACCTTGAGGACATCAAAGCCCCCGACTGCTTCATCGTCGAAAAGCTGTGTCGCGAGCGGATGAAGATCCCGGTCTTCCACGACGACCAGCATGGCACGGCGATTGTCGTGGGGGCTGCGGCCACCAACGCGATGATCGTCGCGGGGAAACGCTTTCAGGACATCAAGGTGGTTTCCACCGGCGGGGGCGCTGCGGGCATCGCCTGTCTGGAGATGCTGGTGAAACTGGGCGTCCGGCGCGAGAATGTCTGGCTCTGCGATCTTGAGGGTCTGGTCTACAGGGGTCGGGCGGCCCAGATGACGCCGCAAAAGGAGAACTTCGCCCAAGGCACGACACCTGCCGCGCTGGCCGAAGTGATTCAGGGCGCCGACCTCTTTCTCGGACTTTCCGGCCCGGGTGTCCTCACGCAGGACATGGTCAAGGCGATGGCCCCGAATCCGATCATCTTCGCCCTCGCCAACCCCACCCCGGAAATCCTGCCCGACGCCGTGCGCGCGGTCGCGCCGACCGCAATCATCGCCACCGGGCGCAGCGACTTTCCCAATCAGGTCAACAACGTCCTCTGTTTCCCCTTCATCTTCCGCGGCGCGCTGGACGTGGGCGCGACGACGATCAACGACGAGATGGAGATCGCCTGCATCGAAGGCATCGCCGCCCTCGCCCGCGCGACCACCAGCGCGGAAGCCGCCGCCGCCTACCGGGGCGAAACCCTGTCCTTCGGTCCCGACTACCTGATCCCCAAGCCCTTCGACCCCCGGCTGATCGGTGTCGTCGCCTCGGCTGTCGCCAAGGCCGCGATGGAAACCGGCGTCGCCGCAAGGCCCTTGGACGACCTCGACGCCTACAAGCGCAAGCTCGACGGCTCGGTCTTCAAATCCGCCCTCCTGATGCGCCCGGTGTTCGAGGCCTCGAAACTCGCCACCCGCCGCATCGTCTTTGCCGAAGGCGAGGATGAGCGCGTGTTGCGCGCCGCCAACGCGATGCTGGAGGAAACCACCGACCTGCCGATCCTGATCGGCCGCCCCGAAGTGGTCGAGGCGCGCTGCGAACGCGCAGGATTGCCGATCCGCCCGGGGCGCGATTTCCATCTGGTCAACCCGGAGAACGATCCCCGCTACCGCGACTACTGGGGCACCTATCACGAGCTGATGGCCCGACGCGGCGTCACCCCGGACACCGCCCGCGCCGTGATGCGGACCAATTCCACCGCCATCGCCGCGATCATGGTGCATCGCGAGGAAGCCGACAGCATGATCTGCGGCACCTTCGGCCAGTTCAACTGGCACCTGGGCTACGTCCGCCAGATCCTTGCCCGCGGAGGTTTGCACCCCGTCGCGGCCCTGTCGCTGATGATCCTTGAAGACGGTCCCCTCTTCATCGCCGACACCCATGTCCACTCCGAACCGACCCCGGCGCAGATCATGGAGACGGTGATCGGTGCCGCCCGCCACGTCCGGCGCTTCGGCATCACCCCGAAGATCGCGCTCTGCACCCAAAGCCAGTTCGGCAACATGGACAACGCCTCCGCCCGCCGGATGCGCGACGCACTGGAGCTGCTGGACCAGCGCGAACCCGACTTCGCCTATGAAGGCGAGATGAACCTTGACGCCGCGCTCGACCAGTCGATCCGCGACCGCCTGTTGCCCGGCTCGCGCTACGAAGGGGCCGCAAACGTGCTGGTCTTCGCCTCGTCCGAAGTGGCGTCGGGCGTGCGCAACATCCTGAAGGTCAAGGCCGGGGGGCTGGAGGTCGGGCCGATCCTGATGGGCATGGGCAACCGGGCGCATGTGGTGACGCCTGCGATCACTGCGCGGGGATTGCTGAACATGTCCGCCATCGCCGGGACCCCCGTGGCGCATTACGGCTGACCGCTCCTCGTGCGACTTCGTCTTCTCGTCGCAGCGAGGAGTGACGAAGTCATCGACGAGCGAATCGTCCGGGGACCGCTTTGCAAACTCGACCGGCCGGACACCCCGAACCTTGCTGATCCGCCGGGTTTGCAAACAGTGGCTGCCGCCAGCCGCAAATTCTGCAAATCTGTCGCACCCCGCTACCGGTAACAGCGTTGCGCGACCGGCATCCCATCGCATACCACCGCGTCAGTGCATCAGCGGGGGGAGATCGCGATGAGCTACGCTCAGGTTTACGGCCAGTGGCAGCAGGACCCGGAGGGCTTCTGGCTTTCCGCCGCCGGGGGCATCGACTGGGTGAAGCAGCCCACAAAGGCCCTCAACACCGACCGCGCCCCCCTTTATGAATGGTTCACCGACGCGGAAGTGAACACCTGCTGGAACGCCGTCGACCGCCACGTCATCGCGGGTCGCGGCAAGCAACCCGCGATCATCCACGACAGCCCCGTCACCGGCACCAAGCACGTCATCACCTATGCGGAACTTCAGGACCGCGTCTCCCGCCTGGCCGGGGCGCTGAAGGCCAAGGGCATCGCCAAAGGCGACCGCGTCATCATCTACATGCCGATGGTGCCAGAGGCCTTGGAGGCGATGCTCGCCTGCGCCCGGCTAGGAGCCATCCATTCCGTCGTCTTCGGCGGCTTCGCTGCGAACGAACTGGCGGTAAGGATCGACGACTGCACCCCGAAGGCGATCATCGCGGCCAGCTGCGGGATCGAACCCTCGCGCGTCGTCCACTACAAGCCGCTCCTCGACGCCGCCATCGACCAGGCCAGCCACAAGCCCGACTTCTGCGTGATCTTTCAGCGCGAACAGGAAGTGGCGAAGCTGACAGAAGGCCGCGACGTCGCCTGGCACGAATTCCAGTATGGCGTCACCCCCGCCGACTGCGTGCCGGTCGAGGGCAATCACCCGGCCTATATCCTTTACACCTCCGGCACCACCGGCGCGCCAAAGGGCGTCGTCCGCCCCACTGCCGGGCATCTGGTCGCGCTGAACTGGACCATGGCTGCCATCTACAACTGCGGCGCGGGGGATGTGTTCTGGGCCGCCAGTGACGTGGGCTGGGTCGTCGGCCACAGCTACATCTGCTACGCCCCGCTCATCGCGGGCTGCACCACCGTGGTCTACGAAGGCAAGCCCGTCGGCACCCCCGACGCCGCCGCCTTCTGGCGGGTGATCAACGAACACGGCGTCAAAGCCTTCTTCACCGCCCCCACCGCCCTGCGCGCCATCAAGCGCGACGACCCCGAGGGCAAGCTGGTCCCCGAACTCCCCAGCCTCCAGGCGCTTTACCTTGCTGGCGAGCGTGCCGACCCAGACACGATCCACTGGGCGCAGAACCACCTGAAAGTCCCGGTGATCGACCACTGGTGGCAGACCGAAACCGGCTATGCCATCGCCGCGAACCCGCTGGGGATCGAACACCTGCCCGTCAAGATCGGCTCGCCTTCTGTCCCGATGCCCGGCTACGACGTGCAGGTCCTCGACGAAGGCGGCCACCCCGTCTCCCCCGGCACCCTCGGCGCCATTGCCGTCAAACTCCCCCTGCCCCCCGGCACCCTTCCCACCCTCTGGAACGCCGAAGACCGCTTCCTGAAAAGCTACCTCGCCCACTTCCCCGGCTATTACGAGACGGGCGACGCGGGTTATGTCGACGCTGACGGCTACCTCTACATCATGGCCCGCACCGATGACGTGATCAACGTCGCAGGCCACCGGCTGTCGACCGGCGCGATGGAGGAAGTTCTGGCCAGCCACAAGGACGTCGCCGAGTGTGCCGTGATCGGGGTGGCTGATGATCTGAAAGGCCAGTCGCCGCTGGGCTTTCTCTGCCTCAACAAGGGCTCGAACCGCCCGCATGACGAGGTGGTCAGGGAATGTGTGAAACTTGTGCGCGACCAGATCGGTCCCGTCGCCGATTTCAAGCGCGCAGTGGTGGTTGAGCGCCTGCCCAAGACCCGCTCCGGCAAGATCCTGCGCGGCACCATGGTCAAGATCGCCGATAGCCAGCCCTGGAAGATGCCCGCAACCATCGACGATCCCGCCATCCTGGACGAGATCGCCACGGCGCTGCAATCGCTGGGACTTGCACGCGGATAACGCGAAGACCACTGGACTCGACGCAACCGTTGCGGCAATCTTTGCATTATGCAAAGACCAGTTTCGCATTTCGGGACGCCTCTGTGATGAACCCGCCGCGCTTTGACGCGAAGTCCCGGGCGCTGGAGGGCCTGCGCACGGCGGTCGAGGCGCTGCGGCCGCATCTGTCCACGCCCGACCAACTGGCCGACCTGTCCCTGATCGAGGAAGCCGCAGCCCGGCTTGCCGAGCCGGTTCAGGCCGCAGCCTCGGGACTGATGGACTTCGACGCCTCCCGGCTGAGCCACCTGCTCAGGATCACCGGTCCCGAGCTTGCCGTGGAGCTTCTGGCCCGCCTGACCGAGGATCTGACGGCGACCCAGGCGACGCTGGATCAGGGCGCGGCTGCGGGCGACTGGAAACGCCTGCGCGAAGGCAGCCATGTGCTGATCTCGCTTTCCGGATCGGTCGGGGCGATGTCGCTGCAGACCATGGCGGAAAGTCTGAACGCCATCGCCCACCGGCAGGAAGCCGATGCGCTGACCGCCCTGATGCCACCTCTCGGGACCGAACTGTCGAGCCTGATCCGGCTGATCCGCGCCACGCAACCGCCAAGCGACAGGTTCTGATGAAACCCACGGCCCCGCACTCGCGCCCCTCTGTCCTACTGGTCGAAGACACGCTGTCGCTGCAGATGGTCTACCGCTCGATCCTGGCGACGGCGGGGCATCGCGTGGCCGTCGCGGGCACGGCTGCGGACGGGCTGGAACAGTTTCGCACCCATCGGCCGCTGGTCGTGCTGCTTGACCTGATCCTGCCCGACCGCGACGGGCTGGAGGTGATGCGGGACATCCAGGCGATCCAGCCGGAAACCCGGGTCATCGCGATCACCGCCAACGGGTCCGTCAACCGTGCGGTCGAGGCGATGCGGGCCGGGGCGCATGACTTCCTCGTCAAGCCCTTCGACGAAGGCCGCTTCCTGTCAGCCGTGCAGAACGCGCTGTCCGAGGCCAGCCCCCGCGAACCGGCGAAGCTCGAGCCGGTGACCCGCAGCCGCGACCCGGGCGAAGTGTCCGAAGGCTCGGGCTTCATCGGTTCGTCCGAGGCGATGCGGCGCATCCATTCGACCATCGGCTCGGTTGCGCGGTCGATGGCCACGGTGTTCATCACCGGGGAAAGCGGGACCGGCAAGGAGCTTTGCGCGCTGGCCGTTCACGCCAATTCCAACCGCGCCTCCGGCCCCTTCATCGCGCTGAACTGCGGGGCGATCCCGCAGGACCTGCTGGAATCCGAGGTTTTCGGCCACATGAAGGGCAGCTTCACTGGCGCGATCTCCGACAAGCAGGGTGCCGCCACCGCCGCAGACGGCGGGACGCTGTTCCTGGACGAAATCTGCGAGATGGCCCCGGCCCTGCAGACCAAGCTTCTGCGGTTCCTGCAAACCTCGACCGTGCAGCCGGTGGGGGCGACCCGCCCGCGCAAGGTCAATGTCCGCATCGTCTGCGCGACCAACCGCGACCCGATGGATGCCGTCCGCCGCGGGCATTTCCGCGAGGATCTCTACTACCGTCTCTATGTCGTTCCGATCCACATGCCGCCCTTGCGCGACCGCGGCCAAGACGTGATCGAGATCGCCGAAGCCGCCCTGGCCCGTTTTGCCCAGGAAGAAGGCCGCGAGTTCCATGGCATCGACCCCACTGTCCGCAACCTGATGCAGTCGCTGCCCTGGCCCGGCAATGTGCGCCAGCTGCTGAACGTCATGCGCAACGTCGTGGTGCTGAACCAGGGCGGCTGGGTCACGACCGAGATGCTGCCCCCCGGCCTTGCCGAGGAAAGCCCCGCCGCCGATCCGCAATCCCTTCCGCCGGTCAGCCGGGACGTGCTTGCCCGCGACAGCCTGATCGGCCTCACTCTGGCCGAGGCGGAACGGCGGCTGATCGAGGCCACTCTCGCCCATTCCGGCGGCTCGATCCCCCGGGCGGCCCGCGTTCTGGACGTCTCGCCGTCCACCCTTTACCGCAAGATCGAGGCCTGGGGCGCAAAGACCGGCTGACCGCTCCTCAGACGAACTGCTCGCCGATCAGGCGTTCTTCCAGCCCGTGCCCGGGATCGAACAAGAGCCTATGGCGGACCGAGGTTTCCGTCCGCACCTCGACGCTGACCACATCGCGGACCGAGGACCGGCTGTCGGCATCCGCCATAACGGGGCGTTTCTCGCCCTCGATCACTTCGATGCGCACCACCGCGCTGGACGGCAGAAGCGCGCCCCGCCAACGCCGGGGCCGGAAGGCCGACATCGCCGTCAGCGCCAGCACATCCGACCCGATCGGCAGGATCGGCCCGTGCGCCGAATAGTTGTAGGCGGTCGACCCCGCCGGAGTCGCCACCAGCGCGCCATCGCAGACCAGTTCCTCCAGCCGCTCGCGCCCGTCGATCAGCACCCGCAGCTTGGCCGCCTGCGGACCCTGCCGCAAAAGCGACACCTCGTTGATCGCCAGCGCCTGCGTCACCTTGCCCCGGGCATTCTCTGCCCGCATCGACAAGGGGTTGATCACCGTCTCTTCCGCCGCCGCCAATCGCGCCGGCAGGTCCTCGATGGCATAGAGGTTCATCAGGAACCCGATGGTGCCGCAGTTCATCCCGTAGACCGGCAGGCGCTGGCCATGCGCCGCGTGCAGGGTCTGCAGCATGAACCCGTCGCCCCCCAGCGCCACGATCACCTCCGCCTTTCGTGCGTCAGCCTGGCCGTAGGTCGCCGTCAGCGCCTGGAACGCCGCAACCGCCGCCGGGGCCTTCGAGGCCGTGAACCGGATCCGCTGTCGCTGCATGCGCCCTGCCATCCTCATCTGCCACGCCCCGTCCGCCTCGACAGTCTTGGCCGCCCGGTCCGGCAAACTCAAGCCCCGCCGCCGCGTTTCCTTTGCGCCGCGCCCGTTTCCTTCCGGCCCCGACATTTCGCGCCCGTCGCATATCCTGTCGCTTAAATGCCTTTCCCGACCCGGGTGCGTGGTCTACATACGCCGGAACCTTCACCGCCAAGAGGACCCGCCATGAACGCCTCCCACCGCGATACCGGCTTTTTCACCGAACCCCTGTCCTCGCGCGATCCCGAGCTTTTCGGGGCGGTGACACAGGAGCTTGGCCGCCAGCGCCACGAGATCGAACTGATCGCCAGTGAAAACATCGTCTCCCGCGCCGTGATGGAGGCGCAGGGCTCGGTGATGACCAACAAGTATGCCGAAGGCTATCCCGGCAAGCGGTATTATGGCGGCTGCCAGTATGTCGACATCGCGGAAAATCTGGCGATCGAGCGCGCCTGCAAGCTGTTCGGCTGTGCCTTCGCCAACGTCCAGCCGAACTCCGGCAGTCAGGCCAACCAGGGCGTGTTCCAGGCCCTGATCAAGCCCGGCGATACCATCCTTGGCATGTCGCTGGATGCCGGTGGCCACCTGACCCATGGTGCGGCTCCGAACCAGTCCGGCAAGTGGTTCAAGGCGGTGCAATACGGTGTCCGCAAGCAGGATCTGACGCTGAACTACGACCAGCTTCAAGAGCTTGCGACCGAGCATAAGCCGAAGCTGATCATCGCGGGCGGCTCTGCCATTCCCCGCATCATCGACTTCAAGCGGATGCGCGAGATCGCGGATTCGGTCGGGGCCTACCTTCTTGTCGACATGGCGCATTTCGCGGGCCTCGTGGCGGCGGGCCTCTACCCCAGCCCGTTCCCGCATGCCCATGTCGCCACCACCACGACCCACAAGACCCTGCGCGGCCCGCGCGGCGGGATGATCCTGACGAACGACGAGGACATCGCCAAGAAGGTCAACTCGGCGATCTTCCCGGGCATCCAGGGCGGCCCGCTGATGCATGTCATCGCCGCCAAGGCCGTCGCCTTCGGCGAGGCGCTGCGCCCCGAATTCAAGACCTACCAGGCCCAGGTGATCAAGAACGCCCAGGCCCTTGCCGACGAGCTGATGAAGGGCGGCCTCGACATCGTCACCGGCGGCACCGACACGCACCTGATGCTGGTCGACCTGCGCCCCAAGGGCGTGAAGGGCAACGCGACCGAAAAGGCCCTCGGCCGCGCCCACATCACCTGCAACAAGAACGGCATCCCCTTCGACACGGAAAAGCCGACGATCACCTCGGGCGTCCGCCTCGGCACCCCGGCGGGCACCACGCGCGGCTTTGGTGAGCCCGAGTTCCGCCAGATCGGCCGCTGGATCATCGAAGTGACCGAGGGGCTGGCCGCGAACGGTGAAGACGGCAACGCGGCGGTCGAGGCCAAGGTGAAGGCCGAGGTCGAGGCGCTGTGCCTCAAGTTTCCGATCTATCCGGGGCTATGAGCCATCGTAAGGTGCGCTACAGCGCACCTTACCCACCCGCTACGGCTTGTGAATCAAAGCCCCACTGTCATCGAACTCCCAAGTCCACTCCGACCTGTCCCTGATCTTGGGTTTCGCCCTCTCCTTAAAGCAGATCACCCGGCGTCCGCCTTTCCGTTCGTGCCGCAGGTCGAACAGGCTGGACTCCTGCAAGGCGTGCTGCCACGTCTTGCAGCCAAAGCGTTGCGGCGTCTGGTCGGGGTATTTCGCCACAAGCCACTGTCCCGCTGCCTCGACGGAGATCCACTCCTTCTCGGCACCAGCTAAGGCCCGCGCCGCTTCCCGAAACCCGCTCACAAGGCTGCTGGCGGGCCAATCCACCGTCCCGTCCGGCAGAAGCCCATGGATCACCATGTCGCGGAAAGTCTCGGACCGGGCATGCTCCGAAACTTGCTGCCTCGCGCGGTCCATGTCCTCCGCCAATTCCCGAAGCCGCTCGATATGCTGGCCGACCCTGTCGCAACTGGCGGCAAGCTCCGCCTGCGCAATCCGGCAACCTTCCACCGTCCACAGATCATGCCTTTCCATGAAATGATGGATCAGGTCGTTTCTCAGCCGCACCAACTCCCGCAGTTCCGTTTCGGTCCGGGCAAAGTCTTCCTCCGCAAGCCCGAGCCGCAGCCTCAAGCGGAAGCGCGGCGGGCCGTCGTCCGCTTCTTCCTCCTCCCCCTCCTCAGCAACAGGTTCACCGCTCACAAGAACAGAGCCTACGAATGCCTTGACCAATGTTCCCAGAGTCCGTTGCGAAGCTGCGACCGGTCGGGCAACAGGAACCGCATCGAAGTCCTGCAACGTCGCCGATACATCGTGATGCGCGAGGATGGCTTTCAGTTGCGTCTCGTATTGCTGAAGGCGCAGAACGCAGCGACCCAGAAGCCGGTTCACCTCCTCTTGCTGCACCTTCAAGTCCTGATCCGGCATCAAACATCCACGCTTTTGCCTGGCCATCCCAGCACATCCACCGCCCACCTCCAAGCCAGAAGCGGATCCAAATCCCCACCTTGACGCCCGCCCCGTCCCCCGGTCACATCCTGCGACCCCGGCCCGCAGGACCCGCATGACCACCCCTGACACCCGTTCCCTCGAACACCGCATGGGCGACTGGGCCCGGGTGCGGCTGCCTTTCGCGGTGGCCGAACTGGTGATGTTCATCCTGAAACAAGGCTGGGCCTGCCTGTTCGGCGGCCTGCTCCTGCTTGCCATCATCGGCACCAAGGCCATCTGGCAGCCCGACTGGCCCCTGCACCGCTACGACGCCCTCTTCCTCTTCGCCATCGCCACGCAAGCGATCTTCCTCGCGACCAGACTCGAAACCTGGGAGGAAGCCCGCGTCATCCTGCTTTTCCATCTCACCGGCACGGCGATGGAGTGGTTCAAGGTCGATGCCGGTTCCTGGGCCTACCCCGAACCCGGGATCTTCAAGCTCATGGGCGTGCCCCTGTTCTCGGGCTTCATGTATGCCGCCGTCGGCAGCTACATGGCCCGGGTGATCCGGGTCTTCGACATGTGTTTCGCGCCCTATCCGCGCTTTGGCCTGACGGTGGCGCTGGCCGGTGCGATCTACGTCAACTTCTTCGCCCAGCATTTTCTGCCTGACATTCGGCTCGCGCTATTCGTGGCCACCGTCGTGCTTTTCGGACGCACGAGGATCTGGTTCCGCATCCATGACCGGCACTGGTGGATGCCGCTGCCGGTCGCGGCCTTCCTGTCGGCCCTTGCCCTGTGGGTGGCCGAGAACCTGGGCACCGCCACCGGGACCTGGATCTACTCGGGCCAGACAAAGGGGGAACTGGTCAGTTTCGCCAAACTCGGCTCGTGGTATCTGCTTCTGTATGTGGCCTTCGTGACCGTGACTCTGGTCAGCCGCAGCGCCCTGTCCTCCGGCGCGCTTGACCTGTCGTCGCAGGACGCGCGGGCAAAGATTGCCAAATCGTAAACGCCCGCAGTCAAGTAACTGATAATGAAGGCGTTTTCGGAATTGTCCACCGTGGACAAGGATCAGAAATACCCGCGCCAGGCCAGGAATCCTGCAACCGCGACGGCCAGCACCAGAACGCCGAACCCGACCGAGCCGATCATCCCGGCGAAGTAGTCCCGCTTGCGGCCGACCGGGTCGATGGCGATCAGGTGTTTCAGGCAGACATCATAGGCCTCGGTCACCTCGCCCATGTCGATCTGCCCCAGAAGCTTGGGGTTCTGCGCCTTCTGCGCCGAGGTCGCCAGCAGTTTCCCCGCGTCCCGCACCTTGCGCGGCAGGAGCCGCCCGGCGCGCTTCATCTTGGCCGAAAGGCCGCGCCCACCCAGGCCCAGCCTCTCCTCCAGAAGCTGCGCCACCCGATCCGCCATCTGCTGGATCGTCACCGCACTCATATTGCCACCCTCCGACACCCGGTGCCGAACCTAGTGGCGATTGCCGGGATGATCAACCGCCCACGGTCGACGGCACTGGCCTGAAGCTCCGGGTATCGCTATGAAAACCCATGCTTGCCACGATCAGCCACCCCGCCGGCACCACGCCCGAGGCCCCGACCCTCGTCATCGCCCATGGCCTCTACGGCTCGGGCCGGAACTGGGGGGTGATCGCCCGCCGCCTTGCGGACCGGCGGGACGTGGTCGCCGTCGACATGCGCAACCATGGCGAAAGCCCGCGATTCCCGACCCAGAGCTATCCCGAAATGGCTGCCGACCTCGCCGAGGTGATCGAAAGCCTCGGGGCGCCCGTGGACCTTCTGGGACATTCGATGGGCGGCAAGGCGGCGATGCAACTGGCGCTGACCCGGCCCGACTTGATCCGCCGGCTGGTGGTGGCCGACATCGCCCCGGTCGCCTATTCCCATGACCAGACCCGCAACGCGCAGGCGATGGCCAGCCTTGACCTTTCGCAGATCACCACCCGGGCCGACGCCGATGCAGCACTTGCCGCAAGGATCGACGAACCCAGCCTGCGCGCCTTCTTCCTGCAGTCGCTGGACATGCGTCAGCACCCGCCGCGCTGGAAGCTGAACCTTCCCGTGCTGGAGGCCGAGATGCCGAAGATCGTCGGCTGGCCCGATACCGAAGGCCAGTTCCCGCACCCTGCCCTGTTCCTTACCGGAGCGGACAGTTCCTATGTCCGGCCGGAACACCGCGAGACGATCCGGGCCCTCTTTCCGAAGTCCCGTTTCGCCAGGATCCCCAACGCCGGGCATTGGCTTCACGCCGAAAAGCCGCGCGAGTTCGAGGAGACTGTCAGGGTATTCCTGGAAGCCTGACCCGGAGCCTGTCCGACGCAAAGAGAAGCGCCGGACAGGCTCTGGGTGTTTCGCGGCCGCCTGTCGTTCGGCAAGACCGGACTCCCCTTTTGTCGGACCGGCCTCAATCGACCCGCCCGGCCACGGCCCAGGTGACTGGCACGGCAAGGGCTGCCCCAAATGCCGCTGCAACCACGATGGGCCAAAGCGTGCCATAGCCCATCGACAGGACGGCGATCACTCCGGTTCCCGCCATCACGGTTGCGATCATCGAATAAAGCATCAGCATCAGCCGCAGCATCGGATTGCCTCCTGGGATTGCCATGCCGCAGTCTTGCACAGCGGCGCACGGGCCACCTTGATCGGCATCAACCGGCACGACAGAAACCCGTCAGGCCGCCCGCATGACCGCCGCGAGGGTTGCAGCGTCAAGCCGGACCGGGTTGCCCTTCATCGACGACGCCTCCAGCGCGGCCGCGGCGATGCGGTCGTGGTCCGTTGCCCGGACGCCCAGCGCCGCGAGTCCCGGCAGGCCAGCGACTCGCGCCCAGTGCTGCAAGGCGGCGGGGGCATCCGCCGCCCCGCAGCCAAGTCCATCGGCCAGGATCGCGCAGACCTCATCCAGCCGTTCCCGGGCCAGGCCGGTGGCAACCGCCCGGTTTGCCGCCAGGACCGGACCCAAAAGCGCCCCGCAGATCGCGCCATGCGCGGCCCCCGTCAGGCCCCCGATCACCCCTGCCAGCCCATGCACTGCACCAAGCCCCGCATTGGCCAGCGCAAGCCCGCCGCAGAGACTGACCCAGGCCATGTGATCCCGCGCTTGCGGGTCTTCCTCTGCCATCAACCGCATCAGCGCCCGCAATCCCATGGCAATCGCGGGCCGCGACAGGGCGTCGGTATAGGGTGTCGCCTTGACCGAGACATAGGGCTCGATCACCTGGGTCAGCGCATCCAGCCCCGAGGCCAGCGTCACCGCTTTCGGGCAACCATCCGTCAGGGCGGGATCGACGATGGCCAGCCGGGCGACCATCCGGTCGTCGCGCAGCGATACCTTGCGGCCAGGACCGGGCAGGCCGATGACGGCATTCTTCGTGACCTCCGCCCCGGTTCCCGCCGTGGTCGGCAGCGCGATGAACGGCAATGGGGCGGCTGTCAGGGGCAAGCCCTTGCCGACGACTTCAAGATGCTCCATCGGCCCGTCGGGTGCCGGGATCAACGCGGCCACCGACTTGCCAAGGTCCAAGGCCGCGCCACCGCCAATGGCGACGACCCAGTGCGGACCGTGCGACCGCGCCGCGACGAGGGCGGTTTCGAGGTCGGAGAGCGTCGGTTCACCGGCACAGGACAGGGCAAGGACTTCGGAACCGAGAGCGTCGACCAGCCAGGCGGCGCGCGCCGGGTTCGTCCCGTGGACGACGATCCCCCGTGCCCCGAAGGTGCGGATCAGACCGGGGGCCTTCGCGGCCTCGCCCCGGCCAAAAAGAATGCGGCTTGGGCTGGTGATCCCGAACGGGGTCATACGCTCATCGTGGCGGCGATGGCCTTGCCCCAGCGGGCATATTTCGCGTCGCGGGTGGTGGCACCCATCTGCGGGGTGAAACGGCGGTCGAGCGCCCAGGATTTCGCGAACTCCTCCGGCCCGCCGATCACACCGGCCTGCATCGCGGCCAGGTAGGCCGCCCCAAGCGCCGTCGTCTCGGTCACCCTGGGCCGGTCTACGGGCGCGCCAAGAATGTCGGCAAGGAACTGCATCGTCCAGTCGCTTGCCGTCATCCCGCCGTCGACCCGCAGGACGCCCTGCGCCTCGGTTCCCCAGTCGGCCCGCATCGCCTCCAAGAGGTCGCGGGTCTGGTAGCCGACACTTTCCAGCGCAGCCCGAGCGAATTCGGCAGGGCCGGAGTTGCGGGTCAACCCGAAGACCGCGCCCCGGCTGTCGGGCCGCCAGTAGGGCGCACCGAGGCCGGTGAAGGCGGGGACGAGGATGACGCCCTGCGCTTCCTCGGCCCTCTCGGCGAGGGGTTGGGTTTCGCGGGCCTCGCGGATGATCTTCAGACCGTCGCGCAGCCACTGGACCACGGCCCCCGCGATGAAGATCGAGCCTTCGAGGGCGTAGGTCGGCTTGCCCTTCAGCTGGTAGGCGATGGTGGTCAGCAGGCGGTTCATCGACGGCACCATGTCGGCCCCGGTGTTGAGGAGCGCGAAGCAGCCGGTGCCGTAGGTGGATTTCATCATGCCGGGGCTGAAGCAGGCCTGACCGACGGTCGCGGCCTGCTGGTCGCCTGCGACGCCGAGGATCGGGATCTCGTGGCCGAACAGGTCGGAGCGGGTCATGCCGAACGGGGCGGCGCAGTCATGAACCTGGGGGAGAAGGGACATCGGCACGTCGAGAAGGGCGCAGATGTCGGCGTCCCAGCCGCCCTTGGCGATATTGTAGAGAAGGGTGCGCGAGGCGTTGGTGGCGTCGGTGGCGTGGACCTTCCCGCCGGTCAGGTTCCAGATCAGCCAGGTGTCGACGGTGCCGAAGGCAAGCTCGCCCCGTTCGGCCTTGGCCCGCGCACCCTCGACGTGGTCGAGGAGCCACTTGACCTTGGTCCCCGAAAAGTAGGGGTCGAGGAGGAGGCCGGTGCGGGCGGTGATCATCGGCTCGTGGCCCGCGGCCTTGAGGGCGGCGCAGGTGTCGGCCGTCCGCCGGTCCTGCCAGACGATCGCGGGGTGGATCGGCTGGCCGGTCCTGCGATCCCAGATCAGCACCGTCTCGCGCTGGTTGGTGATGCCGATGGCGGCGATGTCGGTGGCGCGGGTCCCGGCCTTCTCGATCGCGGCCCGCGCAGTGGCGGCGACGGTGGACCAGAGATCGGCGGGATCATGCTCGACCCAGCCGGGGCGGGGGTAGGACTGGGGAAACTCTTCCTGGGCGGAGGCGACGGGCCTGAGGCCCGCGTCGAACAGGATCGCGCGGGAGGAGGTGGTGCCCTGGTCTATTGCAAGGATGTGGGTCATTTCTGCGGCCTGGGGTGAGATGTGTCCACGGTGGACAAACGCGATAGTGTAAGCGATTTCAACGGGTTGGTCGCGGACGTTAGGGGTTTCTTAACGGTTGGAGTCTTGCCCGACAGCAGCGGCAGGAGACAAGAATTTTCCGCAAAATTCTTGGTAAATTTCTTGCTCAAGAAATTTGGCTCCGGGCGGAACGTGTCTGCTCCGCCCGGAGCCGTTTCAGCTTACTGCCACGACTTGATCAGCTCGTCGTAGGAGATCGTCTCTCCCATCGGCTTTTCGTTTTCCAGCTTGGCCACCGGCGAACCGGGGGCGTCAAGCCAGACCTGCGGGTCCTGCTCCTCGTTCAGCTTCGGTCCGATGTCGCCCTGGACGCCGGCACGCTCAAGCCGTTCCAGCACCTTTTCCTGCTCGACGCAGAGGGCATCCAGCGCTTCCTGCGGGGTCTTGTCGCCCGACATCGCGTCGCCGATGTTCTGCCACCACAGCTGCGCCATCTTCGGATAGTCCGGGATGTTGGTGCCGGTCGGCGACCAGGCAACCCGCGCGGGCGAACGGTAGAATTCGATCAGCCCGCCAAGTTTCGGTGCCCTTTCGGTGAACTGCGGGCTGTCGATGGTGGATTGACGGATGAAGGTCAGGCCGACGTCGGACTTCTTCAGGTCCACCGTCTTCGAGGTGACGAACTGGGCGTAAAGCCAGGCCGCCTGGGCACGGTCGGTCGGGGTGGAGTTGAGGATCGTCCAGGACCCCACGTCCTGATAGCCGACCTTGGTGCCTTCGCTCCAGTATGCGCCATGCGGCGAGGGAGCCATGCGCCACTTCGGCGTGCCGTCCTCGTTCATCACCGGCAGGCCGGGCTTGACCATGTCGGCGGTGAAGGCGGTGTACCAGAACATCTGCTGCGCGATCTCGCCCTGGGCAGGCACGGGGCCCGCTTCGCCGAAGACCATGCCCGCAGCCTCGGGCGGCGAGTATTTCTGAAGCCACTCGATCGCCTTGGTCACGGCATAGACCGCCGCCGCATCGTTCGTGGCACCGCCCCGCGCGACGCAGGATCCGACTGGCTGGGATTTCTCGTTGACGCGAACGCCCCACTCGTCGACCGGCAATCCATTCGGCTCTCCCTTGTCGCCCATCCCGGCCATCGACATCCACGCATCGGTGTAACGCCAGCCGAGCGAGGGGTCTTTCTTGCCGTAGTCCATGTTGCCGTAGACTTTGGCCGGGCCGCCAGCATAGGTCATGTCACGCCCGGTGAAGAACTCGGCGATGTCCTCGTAGGCCGACCAGTTGATCGGAACGCCAAGCTCATAGCCATACTTGGCCTTGAAGTCCTCTTTGGTCTTGGCATCGTTGAACCAGTCGTAGCGGAACCAGTAGAGGTTGGCGAACTGCTGGTCGGGAAGCTGGTAGACCTTGCCGTCCGGCCCGGTGGCGAACTGGATGCCGATGTAGTCCTGCAGGTCGAGGCCGGGGTTGGTGAACGCGGCGCCCTCGCCCGCCATGAAGTCGGTCAGGTTGCGGGCCGACTGGTAACGCCAGTGCGTCCCGACCAGATCAGTGTCATTGACGTAGCCGTCGTAGATGTTTTCGCCCGACTGCATCTGGGTCTGGATCTTTTCGATCACGTCGCCTTCGCCGATCAGGTCATGCGTCACCTTGATGCCGGTGATCGCGGTGAAGGCCGGGGCCAGCACCTTGGATTCGTATTCGTGGACGGTCAGCGTTTCCGACGCGACCTTGATCTCCATCCCCGCGAGCGGTTTTGCCGCGTCGATGAACCACTGCATTTCCGCTTCCTGTCCGGCGCGGTCCAGCACCGACATGTCGCCGATTTCGGCGTCGAGGAAGGCTTTCGCCGCCTCGATGTCTGCCCAGGCGGGCAGGCCGTAGGCCATCAGCGCAAGCGCCATGGCAGTTGAGGTTTGCCTTAGTCTCATACTAAATCCTCCCAGATTGCGAGACGGTCGTTCTTTGCAGTCCAGCCGGGGGGCGGGGGTGAGATCCCCGCCTTCCGGCGCCTTTGCCCTTCTTACACCCAGCGAAAGACCGCTGCGGCATAGACAAGGGATAGGATCAGCGCGCCCCAGAGAAGGTCGGGGCCCGCAAAGAGAAGCCAGGCCAGATGGATGAAGGCCGCGCCCAGAAGCGAGATGAAGAGCCGGTCGCCGCGCGTGGTTTCGATCCGCAGGACACCGACGCGCGGGGTTTCGGGAAAGCGGATCGCCAGCAGGGTGAAAAGCATGAGAAGGCAGGCGATGATCCAGAAGAACAACGCGACCGGGAAGGTCCATGCCATCCAGAAAAACGGCACAAGCTGTCCGGTCCATTCACGGGTGCCATCCCCGTTGACGGGGACGGCCCAAAGGAGAAGGGCGAGGATCGCCAGCATGAGGCCGGCGAGGCCAAGGTAGATCGTGGTCCAGCGGGCAGCGGTCATCACACCCTCCCCAGGGCGAAGCCCTTGGCGATGTAGTTTCGGACAAACCAGATCACCAGCGCACCGGGGATGATGGTGAGGACCCCGGCGGCGGCCAGGACGCCCCAGTCGACGCCCGAGCCGCCCGAGGTGCGCGTCATCACCGCAACGATGGGCTTGGCGTCGGTGGTGGTCAGGGTGCGGGACAGCAGAAGCTCGACCCAGGAGAACATGAAGGTGAAGAAGGCGGCGACCCCGATACCGCTGGCGATCAGCGGCATGAAGATCTTCAGGAAGAAGCGCGGGAAGCTGTAGCCGTCGATATAGGCGGTCTCGTCGATTTCCTTAGGGACGCCGCGCATGAAGCCTTCAAGGATCCAGACCGCGAGGGGCACGTTGAAAAGGGTATGGGCCAGCGCCACGGCGATGTGGGTGTCGATGAGGTTCATCGCGGAATAAAGCTGGAAGAACGGCAGCGCGAAGACCGCCGGGGGGGCCATGCGGTTTGTGAGCAGCCAGAAGAACAGGTGCTTGTCGCCCATGAAGCTGTAGCGGCTGAAGGCATAGGCGGCGGGCAGGGCCACGGTGATCGAGATCACCACGTTCATCGTGACGTAGATGATCGAGTTGACATAGCCCATGTACCAGGAGGGATCGGTCAGGATGGTGATGTAGTTCTGCAACGTCAGGTCGGCGGGATACAGCGAGAAGGTGCCGGTGATTTCGGTGTTGGTCTTCAGGCTCATGTTCAGAAGCCAGTAGATCGGGATCAGAAGGAACAGAAGGTAGACCGTCATCACGATGGCCGAGGGGCGGATGCGCATCAGCGGTTCTCCTCACGGTCAAGGTTGGTCATGACGGTGTAGAACACCCAGGAGATCAGAAGGATGACCAGGAAATACATGAGCGAGAAGGCGGCGGCGGGGCCGAGGTCGAACTGGCCGGTGGCCATCTTCGCAAGGTCGATGGACAGGAAGGTGGTGGAGTTGCCGGGACCGCCGCCGGTGACGACGAAGGGCTCGGTGTAGATCATGAAGCTGTCCATGAAGCGTAGAAGGACGGCGATCAGAAGGACGCCCTTCATCTTCGGCAGCTCGATGTAGCGGAAGACCGACCAGCGGGTGGCCTGGTCGATCTTGGCGGCCTGATAGTAGGCTTGCGGGATCGACTGGAGGCCGGCGTAGGCCAGCAGGGCGACGAGCGAGGTCCAGTGCCAGACGTCCATCGTGACCACGGTGACCCAGGCGTCGATGGGATCGTTGGTGTAGTTGTAGTCGATGCCCAGGGCGGCGAGCGTGTGGCCGAGAAGCCCGATGTCGACCCGCCCGAAGATCTGCCAGATCGTGCCGACCACGTTGAACGGGATCAAGAGCGGCAGCGCCATCAGGACAAGGCAAAGGCTGGACCAGAAGCCCTTCTTCGGCATGTTGAGGGCGATGAAGATGCCAAGCGGCACCTCGATGGCAAGGATGATCAGCGAAAACAGGATCTGGCGGCCAAGGGCGGCTTGCAGGCGGTCGGAACTGATCTGATCCTCGAACCAGGCAAGACCCGCCCAGAAGAATTCGTTGTTCCCGAAGGTGTCGTTGAAGGCGTAGTTCACCACGGTCATCAGGGGCAGGACGGCCGAGAAGCCCACCAGCACGAGGACCGGAAGGACCAGGAACCAGGCCTTGTTGTTCTGGGTCTTTTCCATGGCTCAGGCTCCTCCCCGGGTCCCGGTCGGCGCGACGCGCCAGTCGTTTGCGTAGACGTTGATCTTTCCGGCCGCGAAGGCAACGCGGGGATCGGCGGGGACGGCTGCTCCCTCGGGCAGGATCGCGTTCAGCGGCTGGCCGTGGAAGTCGGCCCGGACGATGCGGTGACGGCCCACGTCCTCTACCCGTTTCACGGTCACCGGCAGGCCGCCGGTCAGAGAGGCGTCGGACAGGGTCACATAATCCGGTCTGATGCCGATCTGGGTGCGACCCGTCGTCGGACCATAGGTTGCCCCCAGCGGCACCGAAACACCCCCGAGCAGCGCCTCGGTTCCTGTGATTTCGGCGTCCATCAGGTTCATCCCGGGCGAGCCGATGAAGTAGCCGACAAAGGTATGCGCCGGGGTCTCGAACAGCTCTTCCGGCGTGCCCATCTGGACGACGCGGCCTTCGTGCATCACCACGACCTTCTGCGCGAAGGTCAGCGCCTCGGTCTGGTCATGGGTGACGTAGATCATCGTATGGCCGAACTCGCGGTGCAGCTGCTTCAGCTGGGTGCGAAGCTCCCATTTCATGTGGGGGTCGATGACGGTCAGCGGCTCGTCGAAGAGGATCGCGTTCACGTCCTCGCGCACCATGCCGCGACCGAGGCTGATCTTCTGCTTGGCATCGGCGGTGAGGCCCTGGGCCTTGCGGTTCAGGATGTCCTCCATCCCGATCATCTGGGCGATCTGGCCCACCCGTCTGGCGATATAGGCCGCATCCATGCCCCGGTTGCGCAGGGGAAAGGCCAGGTTGTCGCGCACGGTCATCGTGTCGTAGACGACCGGGAACTGGAACACCTGGGCGATGTTCCGTTCGGTGGTGGCCAGATCGGTCACGTCGCGGTCACCGAAAAGGACACGTCCCTGCGACGGGCGCACAAGGCCCGAAATGATGTTCAGAAGCGTGGTCTTGCCGCAGCCCGAGGCACCGAGAAGCGCATAGGCCCCGCCGTCCTGCCAGACGTGGTCCATTTCCTTCAGCGCAAAATCCGCATCGCCGGCGGGGGTGGCCAGATAGCTGTGGGCAAGTTTGGAAAGCGTGATCCGGGACATTCAGGCCGCCATCGCGTAAGGGGCGGGCGCGGCAAGGCGGCCCGTGGTGTCAAAGAGATAGACATGCGCGGGATCGACGAAGACCGAAGTCTGCGCGCCCGCAGTCAGGGGATGCACGCCATGGATCAGCCCGACCCAGCGGTCGGTGCCATGCGTCAGGTGGACAAAGGTTTCCGACCCGGTGATCTCGGTCGCGCCAAGGGTGCAGCGGAACTCGACGGCGTCGCCGGAGTGGCGGTTCAGCGTGATGTGGTTGGCCCGGAAGCCCGCCGTATAGGTGCCGTCGGGCAGGTCGCGCGTCGCGCCTTCCGCAGGCGCATGGGCGCTGTCGCCGAAGGTCAGGCGGCCCGCTTCCTTGCGGCAGGGGACGAAGTTCATCGGTGGGTCACTGAAGACGCGGGCGGTCCGGGCGTCGGCAGGCAGCCGGTAGACCTGCGGCGTCGGGCCGAACTGGGTAACGCGGCCTTCCCAAAGCGTGGCGGTGTTACCGCCCAGAAGCAGCGCCTCTTCCGGTTCGGTCGTGGCATAGACAAAGATCGCGCCCGAGGCCTCGAAGATGCGGGGGATCTCGACGCGCAGTTCCTCGCGCAGCTTGTAGTCGAGGTTGGCGAGGGGTTCGTCGAGAAGAACAAGGCCCGCGCCCTTGACCAGCGCCCGCGCCAGGGCACAGCGCTGCTGCTGGCCGCCCGAAAGCTCCAGCGGTTTGCGGGTCAGCATCGGGGTGAGGCGCAGCATCTCGGCGGTCTGGCGGACGGCGCGGTCGATCTCGGCGCTGGCCTTGCCCATCAGGCGCAGGGGCGAGGCGATGTTTTCATAGACCGTGAGGCCGGGGTAATTGATGAACTGCTGGTAGACCATCGCCACCTTGCGGTCCTGCACGCGCTGGCCGGTGACATCGCGGTCTTCCCACATCAGGCGACCCGTCGTCGGCTTGTCCAGCCCCGCCATCAGCCGCATCAGGCTGGTCTTGCCCGAAAGCGTCGGGCCAAGCAGGACGTTCATCGTCCCGTTCTGCAAGGTCAGGTCGGTGGGGTGGATATGCACCCTGCCCGCGACCGACCGTGAGACCCCCTGAAGTTCCAGCGTCATCCCGTCCCCCTATTCCGCCGCCGGGCGCGCGGCCCGCGACGCATCCGCCATGAAGCGGTCGAGTGTCTCGATCTGGTCCGCCGTCATCCGCAACCCCAGCTTGGAGCGCCGCCAGACGACATCCGCGGCGGACCGCGCGAATTCGCGCGACATCAGCCAGCGGACCTCGGCCTCGGTCAGCGTGGCGCCGAAGTCCTGGCCAAGGACATCCGGCGTCGTCGCATTGCCAAGGATCTTTTCTGCTTCCGTCCCGTAGGCGCGGACCAGACGCGCGGCCCAGTAGTCGGTCAGGAACGGGTGGTTCGATTTCAGCCGGGAGATCAACGCCGCCACCCCGTCATGAGGAAAGTCGCCGCCCGGAAGTGCCACGCGGGCCGTCCAGGCAGGTTTGGCCTGCGGGAAGAACGGGGTCAGCTTGGCCAGCGCGGATTCGGCGAGGCGGCGGTAGGTGGTGATCTTGCCGCCGAAGACGTTCAGCAGCGGCGGGCCATTCTGGTCGAGGCTGAGGACATAGTCGCGGGTCGCGGCAGTGGCCGACTTGGCCCCATCGTTATACAGCGGCCTTACGCCGGAATAGGTCCAGACCACGTCCTCCCGGGTGACGGGCTTCGCGAAATACTGGCTTGCGAAGGCGAGGAGATAGTCCCGCTCTTCGTCGGTGCAGCGGGCATCCTTCGGGGCGGACTGGTGGTCTTTGTCGGTGGTGCCGATCAGGGTGAAGTCCTGTTCGTAGGGAATGGCAAAGATGATGCGGCCATCGGTGCCCTGAAAGAAATAGCAGCGGTCGTGGTCGAAAAGCCTTTTCGTCACGATATGGCTGCCGCGCACCAGCCGGACGCCTTCGGTCGAGTTGATCCGCGCGACGTTGCGGATCACGTCCTCGACCCAGGGGCCGCCCGCGTTGACTAGAGCGCGGGCCTGATGCGTCGCGGGCCCCTCCGGGCCTTCGGTTAAGATGTGCCACAAGCCGTCCCGGCGTTCGGCACCGACAACGCGGGTCCGGGTCAGGATGCGCGCGCCCCGGGCCTCGGCGTCGCGCGCGTTCAGGACGACGAGGCGCGAATCCTCGACCCAGCAGTCGGAATATTCAAAGGCCTTGGCGAACTTCGGTTTCAGCGGCCTGCCGGCGGGGTCTTTCGTCAGATCCACCGTCCGGGTCGCGGGCAGGATCCTGCGACCGCCCATGGTGTCATACATGTAAAGCCCAAGCCGGATCAGCCAGTCCGGCCTGCGCCCCCGCGCCCAGGGCATGACCCAGCGCAAGAGCCGCGAGGTGGGGGTGTCGGTCTCGAACCGCATGTCGGGGGACAACGGCAGCACAAAGCGCATCGGCCAGGAAATGTGCGGCATCGCGACAAGCAGCGTTTCGCGTTCCTCCAGCGCCTCGCGGACCAGGCGGAACTCGAAATATTCCAGATAGCGCAACCCGCCGTGGAACAGCTTGGTCGAAGCGGAAGATGTGCCCTGCGCGAGGTCGCCCTGTTCGGCCAGCGTCACCGACAGACCGCGGCCGGTGGCGTCGCGGGCGATGCCGCAGCCGTTGATCCCGCCGCCAATGATGAAGAGATCGCTGGCGACCTCTGTCCTGCCGTTCGTCACGCTGGGTTCCTCCCCCGGACATAGCTGTGCCGATTGTCACAACTTCGTCAACGGCAATCTTTCGTTTTCGCGCGAATTTCATAAAAACGGACATCGTCGCGCAATATCCAAACCGAATTTCTGCATACGCACAGTCATTATTCTGCAAGCGCAAACAAACGAACCACAGCGCGTGATCGCAGAAATTCGCTGACACGGGCGTTCCGGCATGGCAGAAGACGCGAAAGGCGAAGGAACCCGACGTGGCGCTGAACTTCCGGCAGACCGAGATTCTGGAGCTGGCCCGTGCCGAGGGCCGGGTGATGGTCGAGGATCTGGCGCAGCGATTCGACGTCACGCTGCAGACGATTCGCCGCGATCTTTCCGACCTTGCCGATGCCGGGCACCTTGACCGGGTGCATGGCGGCGCGATGCTGCGGACGGGTGTCGCAAACATCGGCTACGAGGCGCGGCGGCGGATGAACGAGGGCGCGAAGGCGGCGATCGCCCGGGCCTGTGCGGCATCGATCCCGGACAACTGCAGCCTGATCCTGAACCTCGGCACCACGACCGAGGCCGTGGCGCATGAGCTGCTGTCGCACCGCAACATCACGGTCATCACCAACAACATGAACGTGGCGAACATCCTGGTGGCCAATCCGGGCTGCGAGATCGTGGTGGCGGGTGGCGCGCTGCGGCGGACGGATGGCGGCCTGGTGGGCGAGCTGACGACGCAGTTCTTCGAGCAGTTCAAGGTCGACTACGCGGTGATCGGCGCTTCGGCCCTGGACCGCGACGGCGACCTTCTGGACTTCGACCTGGCGGAGGTGCGGGTGTCGAAGGCGATCATCCGGCAGGCGCGGCGGGTGTTTCTCGTCGCCGACCATTCCAAGCTTGGCCGGTCGGCCCCGGCGCGGCTGGCGTCGCTGTCCGAGATCACCCGCCTCTTCACCGACCTGCCGCTGCCCGAGGATCTGATGCGAAAATGCGAGGGCTGGGGGACCGAGGTGCAGGTGGTGGCTTAAGCCGCCAGAAGCGGGGCCAAGCGGCGGGCGAAGGCGTCCGAGGCCAGCCAGCGGCGCAAGGTTTCGTGGGCCTGGGTCGTGATGCGAAGGCGCAGCGCCTCGTCCGCCAGAAGGCGGTGCAGCACATCGGCGAAATCCGACAGGTCCCAGGCCAGCGGCGCGTAGGTTTCCCAGGGCACGAAGATGTCGGGATCAGTCTCGACGTGGCTCATGTCCGGCTTCACGAGGACCGCCCCGGTCAGCACCGCCTCGTAGTCGCGCCAGCACACTTCACCATAGCCGAAGGGGCTGAGGCAGACCTTGGAGTGGCGCATCTCGGACAGGAACCGGGCCTGATGCACGCCGGATCCCCGCACCACAGTCACGCCCTTCAACGCCGAGACTGCCGCGTCCGCCTCGGCCCGCATGGCGCGATACCAGGGCGTGCCGCCAAGTTCAAAGCGGGCGTGAAGGTCGCAGCTCCGCCCCCCCGTTGGCGGCCGCCTGCCCAGTAGGGCATGCAGGATCGTCGGCGCGGTCGCAAAGGACGGGCCGATCACGATCTTCTCCAGAAAGCCGGGCGGGATGTCGAACCTGGTTTCGCGCTCGGCAAGGCCAAGCCGCCGGGCATAGTGGTCGGTCAGGTTGGTGTCGCCCAGCGTGGGACGGCCATAGGCGCCTCGATCCCGCAGGACATGCTTCTTGATGTAAAGGTGGATCTCGTGGTTCATCCGCGCGGCATTGCGCAGGTCCGTCGGCGCGAACCAGTCAAGACAGGCAACCCGTGCCCCGGGATGATCCTGCCGGATGCGGGCGAAAAGCCGGTTCAGGTCGGCATCGGAAACATCATAGGGTGTCTGGAACGCCACCGCCGTCGCACCCAGCGCGGCACCCGGTCTGCCGGCCAGAAAGTCGCCCAGATCGGCCTCGCAGAGGTCGGTCCCGTAGTGCCGCCGCAGGTCCGCCGCGTAGTGGTGAAACGGGTAGATCTGGCTTTGCGGCAACCGTTCCTTCTGGGTTACCAGCAAGAGCCGCGAGGTCGCATGCGCCGCAAAGGGCCGGGACATCGCCCGCAGCCGCAGCTTGTCGGCGTGACGCCGATTGAGAAACTTGCGGACCCGGATGACATGGGGTTCAAGAACTGGAAAAGACATCACTCACCACCTGCTGTCCCTTGGGGGCCGCCCGGTCCAGCCGGGCCTCCAGAGCGATCAACCGTCGTGCCTGATCCTGATCCATCGTGCCGACGAACTGGTCATGCAGCCTGTAGACATCCGCAGGGCCACGCCTGAGGGACGATTTTGTAACAAGTTGCCGAAGTGCCGACAGTCCCGCCAGACCCGGCTGCGCCAGGGCCGTGACTTGCAGCCTGTCCAGCGCATTTGCCACCCGCGCCCAGCGCAGACGCGGCAGGGGCTGGCTGCGGAACCCGGCCTCGTAGGGAATGTCGGCGAAGCCCGGATAGGCCGTGGCGATGGCGTCGTCGTGCAGCCTCTGGTCGCGGGTCACCGAGAACGGCAAGGACAGGCCAAGCTCGACAAACTCGGGCGAGAGGAAGGGGCAGGCGACCATCGCCGCGCCGCCGAGAACTCCGGTCGACACGAAAGCGATCTCGCGCCGGGTCCGGTTCCAGAACCAGAAGGCCTGATAGGGATCGGGGGCGGCGTCGAAGGCCCGGATCGCCTGCGCGATGCGATCGATGGCGGCCTCTTCGAGGTCCGGGGAATAGATTGCCCCGGCTCCGCCGGGATGGCCGACGCGACTGATGACGCTGCCATGTCCGGCCGCGAGCTTGCGGGCGATCCCGTCGTAATCGCCCTTGCGGGCACGGTCGAAGAAATCCGCCGCGGAATCGTCCGGGTTCGTCAGGATGTCGCCGCCGATTCCGTCCAGCACCGCCGCCGCAGGATGGCCCGCCAGAAAGTCGTGCATCGGCATCATCTGGGCATGTTCGTCGGCGCAAAGCTGGGTCAGCAGCACCGCCCGCAGGGCATCGCTCAACCGTCGCCTCGGGTGGCCAAGCAGCGTGTGGCGCACGCCGGCCCGGGCCGTGATCGCCCGTGCCGCCTGCACTTCGCGGTCTAGAAACCGCCCGCCCTGATGGAAGGTCGCCGCCATGTCGGGCTTGCGGCCCTGATGCACCAGTTCCAAGAGGATGTGCCGCGAGTCGCGCCCTCCGGACAGGGGCAGCACCACCGGCCCGTCCCAGGCCGCCAGAAAGCGCCGGATCGCGGCGCGCGGCAGCTCGATGAAGGCCTCGACCGCCTGCGACCGGGTCAGGGCCTGTTCGCGCGGGACCGCCAGAGTGCCAGTGACCGTGGACACCCCGTCGCGCCAGACCAGCTTGCCCCCGGGCGGCAGCACCCTGATATGGCGGAACGGCGTCTCCTCGCCCAGAAAATGGCCGATGCGGTGAAACACCGCGCGCGCGACCGGGTCCGGCGCGGGGTCGGCCCCCAGCGCGAGAAGCTGCAGGATCGAGGGCGAAACGGCGATCTCGCTGCCTTTCTGGTAGACGAAGAGGCTGAAGTAGCCCAGCGGATCGACCTCGGCGCGCAGCGTGTCGCCGTCCCAGTGCCACCCGCCGTGAAGCCCGAGCGAAGCGTCCCCGGGTCCGATGCTGTGGCCGACAGAGGCGTCGGCCATGCCCGAAAGCGCCACCTTGCCCGCGTCAAAGCGCAGATGCACGACCGGGGAATGTGCAGCCCCGGGTTTCCGGGGCGGGGTTTGCCGAGGGGTGAAGTCCGCAGTTCGGACGTCGGCTGGAATGAAAGTCTGTGACAAAGTATCTTCCCAAATTGCAGGCGCGTTGGACCGGAATACCGCGTGGCAGCGGGTTCAGCCTCGGCAAACGTCTGGCAAAATCAGCCTGTTGCCAAGAATAGCGACTAAGCGAAAGCGCAGCGCCCTCCCAAATTCACCCACCATTATCCGAAAAAGTGTCGCCCGATCCCGGCTCCGGATCAAGGTTTTTATGCGCAACCCACCGGTGAACGGGACCGGCTTTCGCCGGGCGCAGCGCAACCTATGCACATCCTGTGCCGCCGGATCGCCCGATTCCGAAACCGACCGCGCCCAGGGCCAGACCCTGCGATTCGCCGCGCGGGACACCGGGAAAAGGCACCATTCAGGGTGGAATCAGCGTTCAGTGGGAAGGGTCATTGGTGGAGCAGAGGGGGATCGAACCCCTGACCTTATCATTGCGAACGATACGCTCTCCCAACTGAGCTACTGCCCCAACGACCTTGCCCCGGTGTCTTACCCATCAGGCGGGCGATGTCAAGTTTCGCCCGGGCCCGGGGTCAGGCCGCGCCGTGCTGGCGGGCAAAGGCGATGATCTCGGCCGCCGGCCGGGCACCGGCAAGCCGCGCGACCTCGCGGCCATTGCGATACAGGATCAGCGCCGGGATGCCGCGGATGCCGGCCCGGGCCGAAATCTGGGGGTGGTCCTCGGTGTTCAGCTTCATCAGCCGGACAGCGGGGGCCAGGGCCCGGGCGGCCTTGGCGAATTCAGGGGCCATCATCCGGCAGGGACCGCACCAGGGCGCCCAGTAGTCGACCAGGACCGGCAATCCGTCGCCGCGGGTGATCCTGTCGTGGGTCACGGCGTCCAGTTCGGCAACCCGACCATCGGCCAGGGCCTCGCCGCAGGACCCGCATTTCGGACCCTCGGCCAGCCGGGCGGTCGGCACCCGGTTACCCTGACCACAGGTCGGACAGATCAGCTTGACTGCATCTGCAAGGGCCATGTCTCGTCTCGCAAGGGCTATGGGACAGAGATGTGTGCCGACCCGGCCCGGCGCAAGCCCTGCGGTCAGAGCAGGTCCTCTTCCTCGCCCGAGACATCGACGCCCAGGGCATCGAGGCCCGCTTCGAGGTTTTCGGCAAGATGCGGCATGCCCATCAGGTAATCCGCCGTGGGGGTCGTCGCTTCGGAGGTGGCGGTGGCCAGCGCCTCGTCGAAATCCTCGGGCTCGAACGCGCCGCGCCCGACCCAGGCCACGGCGGTCAGCTGGGCCTTGTCGTCGTCGTTCAGAGCGTTGATGAAGGCGTGCAGCTGCGCGTGTCCTGCAGGCCCTTCCCGGGACAGGAAGATCACCTGCACCACTGTCGCCGGGCTGATCTCGAGCATGGCCGCCTCCCTCGCTGCCACCATGGTCGCGCATCGCGGGACAGGGTGCAAGCGTCAGACGAAAAGCCAGACCGTGACCCCGTGGACCAGCGCCCCGGCCAGCGCGGCAAGGGCGACCGAGCGGCGGGCCAGAAAGGTGGCCAGCACGGCAAGGATGCCGGTGGCGACGGGCAAGAGGCGCAGGAAGTCGGGGACGAGCGCGGGCAGGATCGAGGCTGCGAAGAGCGTGGCAATGGCCGCCGGGCCGGTGGCCGACAGGAACCGCTCCAGCCAGCCGCCCGGGGCCATCCGGTCGGTCCGGGCCAGGATCGGCAGCGCGCGGAACGCCCAGTTGGCGGCCCCGGCAAGACTGGCGACGGCGAAAAGATCCCAGTTCATCGGCGAGAGAGTCCGGTGAGGGCACCGGCGAGCATTCCCAAGAGAATGCCGGAGGTGGCCGAGACTGCAAGCGTGCCCGCGACCGTGGCGACGCCCGCGACGGCGATCACCGGAAGCTGGCGGCGGCTGGAGATCGACAGGAGCAGTGCCAGGAACAGCGAGGGCAGAAGAAAGCCAAGCCCGGCGCCAAGGGCCGGCCAGCCATCCAGCACGCTGCCTCCGGCCAGAGCCCCGGCCACCGTGCCCAGAACCCAGGCCGCATAGGCCCCGAGGCCAAGGCCGAACATGTAGGCTTCCGAGAACCTCTGCCCACGCGCCAGCGCGCCCAGCGCCTGACCGAAGACCTCGTCCGTCAGACCCCAGGCCCAGGCCCAGGCGTGACGCCGGGTCGCCGCGCTGCCCGCCTCGCGCATCAACGCGGGACCATACAGAAGATGCCGCAGGTTCATCGCGATCAGGGTGAAGGCCGCGACCAGCACCGGGGTACCGGACGCCAGCAGCGCAAGGGCCAGGAACTGCGAGGCCCCGGCATAGATGACCAGCGACAGCGCAAAGGCGTCGGTCACGCTGAACCCCGCCCGGGTGGCGGCGACGCCAAAGGAAAAGGAGATGGGCAAATACCCCATGACGATCGGCAGGCTTGCCAGGAGTCCGTCGCGGAAAAGGGGCTGGGTCGGAGACATCCGGCGAAGGGCTAGCGTGGACGCCGCTTGCGGTCAATGCGGCAGCCGCTGTTTCGGAAACCCTGACTTGCGCGACCCGCCGCTGCCCGGCATTCTGTCTGCAAAACCCGCCGTCAGGATTTGCCCATGCGTCTGCTTTCCGTGTCCTTCGCCCTGCTTGCCGCCTCCCTGTCCCCTGCCCTTGCCGAAGTCTCCGAAATCCCCGGTTCGCAGTTCGAGGCCGGCAACTGGGTCGGCGGGGCCTATACCGACGAGGCGGGCGCGTTTTCCTATTGCTACACGACGGTCAGCTATGTGAACGGCCAGACCCTGTGGATCGGGCTGTATCCCAACGACACCTTGTCGATCCTCTTTTCGCAGCCGGATGTCACGTTCCAGCCCGGGGAGAAGTTCGAGCTTTGGGTGATGATGGAAACCGGCCTGCCCGCCATCGGCAACGGCGAGGCCTGGGATGCGTCCTATGCCGGAATCACCTATGACGGCATCGGCGCGACGGTCGATTTCCTGAACAGCGGGCGCTACCTGCGGATGCTCGGCATGGGGATCGACGACGGCTTCGACGTGGACGGAATCGGACCGGCGCTGGTCGAGGCGCAGGACTGCCTGGCCCGGCAGAGCGGGGCGGGCGGGCGGGTCCTCGAGTCGACCCCCGGAGCCAAGGCCCCGCCAAAGGTGCCGGACCTGACCCGGCCCAAGACCAGCGGTGTCGGCTCGGGCGGCGGCCTTGGCACCAGGCCCGGCGGGGCACTTGGCACGCCAGCGCCGAAACCGCAGCCCTGACAATCAATCCCCCGGCAGCGACCGAGGGCCAGGTTTCGTCTGCAGGAAATTTGTCAGAAGCCCTGCCGAGGGCGGGAAGAGCTTTCGGAGAACCCCGGTGCTGCAACGCCCTGCCAGTTATGGGATACCCGGGCCGATGAGGTGACTGTCCAGTGGACAGTCACCCGGTCCGTTGGCTGAAGGCGCAAGCCGCAAGCCAAGGGGTGTGGTGCAAACCGTGACGCCTGAAAATCGGGGCGCGCCTGTCTGGGCTGGCGCGGAATCGCGCCTGCCCGGGGCAGGCAGGCGCGGCCCGATTTGTCGCGGGACAAATCGGGCAAGAGGCGCGCATTCATTTCCGGGAAAGGCATCAGCCGGTTCCGTCAAGACCAATCCCGCTCCAAGGATTTTGGCGCGTCACTCCGCCGCTTCCGCATATGCCTCGACCGGCGGGCAGGTGCAGATCAGGTTGCGGTCGCCATAGACGTTGTCGACCCGGCCCACGGGCGGCCAATACTTGTCCACCCGGAACGACCCCGGCGGGAAGCAGCCCGTCTCGCGGGAGTATTTCCGGTCCCACTCGCCCACCAGCGCCGCCACGGTATGCGGGGCAAAGCGAAGCGGAGATTCCTCGGCCGCGATCTCGCCCTTCTCGACCGCACGGATCTCCTCGCGGATCGAAAGAAGGGCTGTGATGAAGCGGTCGATCTCGGCCTTGGTCTCGGATTCCGTCGGCTCGACCATCAGCGTTCCGGCCACTGGCCAGCTCATCGTCGGCGCGTGGAAACCGTTGTCGATCAGGCGCTTGGCGATGTCGTCCACCGTCACGCCAGCTTCCGCGAAGGGGCGGGTGTCGAGGATGCACTCATGCGCGACCCGGCCCTTGTTGCCCATGAACAGGATCGGATACTGCGGCGACAACCGCGCGGCGATGTAGTTCGCGTTCAGGATCGCAACCCGCGTCGCCTGCGTCAGTCCCGGCCCGCCCATCATCAGGCAATAGGCCCAGCTGATGAGGAGGATCGACGCCGAGCCGAAGGGCGCAGCACTGACGGCACCGTCGCCCGAGGTTTCAGGATGCCCCGGCAGATGCGGGGCCAGATGCGCCTTCACCCCGATCGGCCCCATCCCCGGCCCGCCGCCGCCATGCGGGATGGCGAAGGTCTTGTGCAGGTTCAGGTGGCTGACATCGCCGCCGATCTCACCCGGTTTCACCAGCCCGACGAGTGCGTTCATGTTCGCCCCGTCGATGTACACCTGCCCGCCGTGGTCATGGGTGATCTGGCAGATCGTCCTGACGGTTTCCTCGAAGACGCCGTGGGTGGACGGGTAGGTGATCATGCAGGCCGCCAGCTTGGTCCCCGCCGCCTGCGCCTTGGCCCGGAAGTCCTCGACATCGACGTCGCCGTTCGGGGCGGACTTGACGACGACCACTTCCATCCCCGCCATCTGGGCGCTGGCCGGGTTGGTGCCGTGGGCCGAGGTCGGGATCAGGCAGACCGTCCGCTGGCTGTCGCCCCGGCTGCGGTGGTAGGCGAGGATCGTCAGAAGCCCCGCATATTCCCCCTGCGCGCCCGAGTTCGGCTGCATCGACATCGCGTCATAGCCGGTGATTTCGCACAGTTTCGCGGAGAGGTCGGTGATCGCCTCGGTATAGCCCGCCGCCTGATCGCGCGGGGCGAAAGGGTGTAGGCTGCCGAACTCCGGCCAGGTGATCGGCATCATCTCGGCCGCCGCGTTCAGCTTCATCGTGCAGGACCCGAGCGGGATCATTGCGCGGTCAAGTGCCAGGTCGCGGTCGGACAGGCGGCGCATGTAGCGCATCATTTCCGATTCCGCCCGGTTCATGTGGAAGACCGGATGCGTCAGGTAGTCGGTCGTGCGCAGCATCTCCTCGGGGAAGCCGAGGGTCGCGCGGTGCGGCGGCACCCCGTCGATGCCGAAAGCCTTCAGGACATGGACCAGCACCCGCTCGTCGGTCGTCTCGTCCAGCGAAATCCCCACCCGGTTCAGCCCGATCTTGCGGAAGTTCAGCCCTTCGGCCCGCGCAGCCGCCAGAATGCCGGCCTGCCCGACGCCGACCTCGACGGTGATGGTGTCGAAGAAGGCCCTGGGGTCCACCTTGGCCCCCGCCGCCTTCAAGGCCCGCGCAAGGCGCTGGGTCAGGAAATGCACCCGTTCCGCAATCGCGCGCAGGCCCTTCGGCCCGTGGAAGACGGCATACATGCTGGCCATAACCGCCAGCAAAGCCTGCGCCGTGCAGACGTTCGAGGTGGCCTTCTCGCGCCGGATATGCTGTTCGCGGGTTTGCAGCGCCAGCCGGTAGGCCTTGCCGCCCTGCGCGTCGATCGAGACGCCGACGATCCGCCCCGGCATCTGCCGCTTGTGCGCATCCTTGACCGCCATGAAGGCGGCATGCGGGCCGCCATAGCCCATCGGCACCCCGAATCGCTGCGCCGAACCCACGGCAATATCCGCCCCCATGGCGCCCGGTTCCTTCAGCAGGCACAGCGCCAGCAGGTCCGTCGCCATGATCGCGATGGCACCGGCGGCATGCAGCGTGGCGATGCGTTGGGTAAAGTCGACCACATGGCCGTAGCTGGAGGGATACTGGAAGATCGCGCCGAAGACCTTCGACGGTTCCAGGTTGCGCACATCATCCTCGATGATCTCGATCCCCAGAGGCAACGCCCGGGTGCGGATCACCGCGATGGTCTGGGGATGGCAGAAGCGGTCGACGAAGAAGGCCTTGGCCTTCGACTTCGCCACCCGTTCGGCCATGGTCATCGCCTCGGCCGCCGCCGTCGCCTCGTCGAGGAGGCTGGCGTTGGCCACGTCAAGACCGGTCAGGTCACAGACCATGGTCTGGAAGTTCAGCAGCGCCTCAAGCCGCCCCTGCGCGATCTCGGGCTGGTAGGGCGTATAGGCGGTGTACCAGGCCGGGTTCTCCAGGATGTTGCGCTGGATCGCCGGGGGCGTCACCGTGCCGTAATAGCCCTGACCGATCAGCTGGGTCATCACCCGGTTCCTGCCCGCAACCTCCTTCATCTTCGCGAGCAGCTCATGTTCGGCCAGTGGCGCCCAGGCCAGGGGCTGCGACTGGCGGATCGAGGGCGGCACGGTCTGGTCGATCAGCTCGTCCAGGGTGCGGACACCGACCGCGGCCAGCATCTCGGCCATCTCGGCGGGCGAGGGGCCGATGTGGCGACGGTTGGCGAAGTCGTAGGGATTGTAGTCGGTGGGGGCGAAGGTCATTGAACGTCATCCTCGTGCAACGGGCGCACGAGTTTTCGCTGAAAACTCGCGCACGATCTTGTCTCGCGAAAAATCGCTCTTTCAGCCGATCAGGTCCTGATACTCGTCCTCGTCCATGAACTGATCCAGCACGGACAGGTCATCGACGCGCAGCTTGAAGAACCAGGCGGCCCCGGTCGGGTCCTCGTTGACCAGCGCGGGCGCGTCGACCAGCTTGGTGTTGACCGCGACGATCTCGCCGTCGACCGGGGCCAGGATGTCGCTGGCCGCCTTGACGCTTTCGATCACGCAGACCTCGTCGCCCTCGGCCACCATGGTCTCGGTTTCGGGCAGTTCCACGAAGACCACGTCCCCAAGCTGGGTCGCGGCATGTTCGGTGATGCCGACAACCACGAGGTCACCCTCGACGCGCAGCCATTCATGGTCCTTGGTGTATTTCATCATCTTGCCTCAACGCTTGTAGCTGGTGGGATGGAAAGGAAGCTCGCACACGGTCACCGGCAGGCGCTTGCCGCGCACCTCGCCCGCCAGAGTCGTGCCGATGGTAGCATGGGATCGCGCGACGTAACCCATCGCGATGGGCGCGTTCACCGACGGCCCGAAGCCGCCCGAGGTGACACGCCCGACCGGGGTGCCATTCTCGGCGAAAAGCTCCACACCCTCGCGCATCGGGGCGCGACCTTCGGGGCGCAGGCCGACGCGGAGGCGGTCCGGACGCTCGGCAAGTTCCCGCAAGATACGTGCGGCGCCTGGAAAACCACCCTCGCGGGCGCCACCGGCGCGGCGGGCCTTCTGGAGCGCCCAGGTCAAATTCGCCTCGACCGGGCTGGTGCCGGTGTCGATGTCATGGCCGTAAAGGCAAAGCCCCGCCTCCAGCCGCAGGCTGTCGCGCGCGCCAAGGCCGATGGGCGCCACGCCGGGCTGTGCCAGCAGCTTGCGCGCAAACCCGTCCGCCGTGGCATCGGGCACCGAGACCTCGAACCCGTCCTCGCCGGTATAGCCCGAGCGTGAAACCCAGATGTCCCCGATCACCCGATGATCCATGAACCGCATCGCGGCGACGCCTGGCACGACGGCTTCCAAAGCCGCCTCGGCCCCGGGTCCCTGCAGCGCCAGAAGCGCGCGGTCGGTCACCGGTTCCACCGACACGCCGGGCATCCCGGCGGTCATGTGCGCGATGTCCGCCGCCTTGCAGGCCGCGTTGACCACGACATAAAGGTGATCGCCCCGGTTGGTGAACATCAGGTCATCCAGGATACCGCCCGTATCATTGGTAAAAAGGCCATAGCGCTGCCGCCCCTCGGCCAGGCCCAGCACATCGACCGGCATCAGCGTCTCGAAGGCCAGCTTCAGGTCGTCGATGCCTGCCTTGGGTCGCAGGATCACCTGTCCCATGTGGCTGACGTCGAACAGCCCCGCCGCCGTCCGGGTGTGCAGATGTTCCTTCAGCACGCCGTCCGCATACTGCACCGGCATCCGGTAGCCCGCGAAGGGCACCATCCTGCCGCCAAGCTGGTCATGCAGTGCATCCAGCCCCAGCCGCAGCAGCCCAGCTTCTTCAAGGTCGGCCATCGCCGCCCCTCCCCGTAGTCTGGCCGGAAAACGCACCGGCACCGTCAGGCGGGCCAATCCCCACCCTGCGATGCCCCCTCTGTCCTTGCACGCTGACGTGCGCCTGAGATCGTTATCCCTTCGGCGTCCCGGTGGTCCGGGAACTCTCCAGAGTCCGTGGTCAGATACGGTCCGTTGCGCCTGAGAGTTTACCGGGGCGGTTGCTCCTTCGGCACCGGGGCCTTACCCGGATTCTCCCGAACCTGACGCCGATTGCGTAGCCTATCGCCCCCGGTCGAGGCAAGCGAAAAACGGAATACGACGGTATGCAGCGCATGGATGCGCCGGTCAGGCCCGCCGCTCGCCGGGGCTGGCGACGGGGTCCGTCTCGGGCGCAGCCTCGGGCACGGGCTGCCCGCGTGGGGCCGGGGTCACCGGCGAGCGGATCGCAAGCAGTGCCAGCCAGACTGCCACCAGTCCGAAGACGACACCGCCAAGCGCCTGACCCGCCAGCACCCCTTGCGCCCCCCAGTATTGCCCAAGCCACAGGGCCAGTGGAATGGTCCCCACCGTGTGCCGCCCCCAGTTCACCACCGTCGACCAGAAGGGGCGGCCAAGGTTGTTGCAGACGGCATTGCCGACGAAAATCATCCCGTTGAAGAACCACAGCAGCGCCAGTGGCCCGCAAAAAAGATATACCAGATCGCGCGTCAGGCCTTCGGCCCTGAACGCATCGGCAATGGGCGCGCGCAAGAGGAACAGAAGCGCCGAGACCACAAGGATCACCAGCCCGGTGAAGATCAGCCCGTCGAACAGCGTCCGCCTGACCCGGTCCAGGCGCCCGGCCCCGAAGTTCTGCCCGATGATCGGGCCGATGGCACCGGACAGCGCGAAGATCACGCCGAACGCGACCGGAGTGAGCCTTCCCGCGATCGCCATCCCCGCCACCGCTGCCTCTCCGTACGCCGAGGTCGCGCGGGTGACGAAGGCCTGACCCACCGGGGTCGCCACCTGGGTCAGGATCGCGGGCACCGCGATGGCCCAGACCGGGCCCATGTCGGCGATCACCTGCCCCGGCGTCGGTCGGTTGAAGCCGCCGTATTTCGCGGTGATCGGTCGCAGCGCCATCCAGGCGATCACCACCCGCGCCGCCACCGATGCAATCGCTGCCCCGGTCAGTTCCCAGCCGAAGCCGAAGATCAGGATCGGGTCGAGGATCACCGTTGCCGCTGCCCCCCAGACCGTTGCCATCATCGAGGCCCGCGCGTCGCCATGGCTGCGCAGGATCGCGCCGCCGATCATGCCGACCATCAGAAGGGGCTGCGACGGCACGACGATTGCCAGAAAATGCACCGCCAGCGCCGCAGTCTCGCCGGTCGCTCCCAGAAGTCCGACCAGCGGCGACAGGGCCAGCCAGACCATAGCGGCGAAAAGCGATCCGAAGACAAAGCCCAGGACCAGTCCGGTCGTCGCCTTTTCCCGCGCCAGCACCGGGTCGCGCGCGCCAAGTGCCCGGGCGACCAGGGCGCCCACGGCAATCGACATGCCGATGCCGAAACTGGTGGTGAAGAACAGGATCGCACCCGCATAACCGATCGCCGCTGCCAGCTCCTCGCGGCCCAGCATCGCGATGTAAAGCATGTTGATCAGGTCGACGACGAAGACCGCCATCAGCCCGATGGACGAGGTCAGCGCCATCACCGACACATGCCGGAACAGGTTCCCCTCGACAAACTTCGCCTGCGTGCCCGCACCCGCCATCCGACCCTCCCGCGCCAACCTGCACCGTGGCATTCTTCGTCGACAAATATCCTCGGGGGGTCCGGGGGGCGAAGCGCCCCCGGGGCCGGCCAGAGGCTCAGACGCCTGGCACCTTCCGCAGCAGCGGCATCACCTCGGCCATCTCCGGCCCGGCATCGCGCCCGGTCAGCGCGCGGCGCAGCGGGCGGAACAGGTCCTTGCCCTTGCGGCCCGTCGCTTCCTTCACCGCCTGGGTCCACTCGCCCCAGGTCGCCGTCGTCCAGGGCTTCGGCGGAAGCAGCGCCAGCGCCTGGCGCACGAAATCGCGGTCGGCCTCATCCACCACCGGCTCGGCCCCGTCGCGGAACAGGCTCCACCACGGGCCCAGATCGTCGAGGATGGTGATGTTCCCTTTGGCCACCGACCAGAACGCCTCGGCGTCCGCCTCCGGCACGCCCAGCGCAAGCACCCGGTCCTTGACGGCCGCAAACGGCAGGCCCTGCACATGGTGGCGGGTCAGCGGGAACAGGTCCTCGGAATCGAACTTGGTCGGCGCGGCACCGAACGACCCGATTTCAAAGCCCGCGACCAGATCGTCCATCGACGCGGCCAGCTCCACCGGCTTCGACGACCCGAGCCGCGCCATGAGGCTGAGAAGCGCCATCGGCTCCACCCCCCGCGCCCGCAGGTCGCGCAGGGACAGAACCCCAAGCCGCTTGGACAGTTCCTCGCCCTGCGGCCCGGTCAAGAGGCTGTGGTGCGCAAAGGTCGGGGGCACCCCGCCCAGCGCCTGCATGATCTGGATCTGCGTCGCGGTGTTCGTCACATGATCCGCGCCCCGGACAATGTGCGTGACGCCCATGTCAACGTCGTCGACCGAGGAGGCGAAGGTATACAGCACCTGCCCGTCCGCCTTGATCAGCACCGGATCGGACACCGAAGCCGCATCGATCGAGATCGGCCCGATGATGCCGTCCTGCCATTCGATCCGCTCCTGATCCAGCTTGAAGCGCCAGTAGCCCTGCCGCCCCTCGGCGCGAAAGGCGTCCTTCTGCGCTTCGGTCAGGGCCAGCGCCGCGCGGTCGTAGACCGGGGGCTTGCCCATGTTCAGCTGCTTCTTGCGCTTCAGGTCCAGCTCGACCGGGGACTCAAAGCACTCGTAGAACCTCCCGGCCGCCTTCAGCTGCTCGGCGGCTTCGGCGTAGCGGCCCATCCGCTTCGACTGCTGCTCGACCCGGTCATAGCGGATGCCCAGCCAGTCGAGGTCCGCCTTCAGCCCGTCGATATACTCCTGCTTCGACCGCTCCTGGTCGGTGTCATCCAGCCGCAGGATGAAGGTGCCGCCGTTCTGGCGCGCGATCAGGTAGTTCATCAGCGCGGTGCGCAGGTTGCCCACATGGATCCAGCCGGTGGGCGAGGGGGCAAAGCGGGTGGTGGTCGACGACGAAGGCATGGGCATCGGGCGGCTCCTTGGAACGCCTCTCCCTGTCACACGACCCCGGATTTGTCCAGTTGGCGGCGGCAGGGCGCACGCACGGCTTGCCGGCGCAACCTAGACCGGATGCACGGGCCAGCGCGACCGGCAATCGGCCACGCCCGCAAGGATCAGCGCGCCAAGGGTGCGCGTGTCCACCCGGTCCAGCCGCCTGACGTAGAGGCAGGACTTGCCCATCCGGTGCGGACCAAGCCCCGGCAGTAGCCGGGCGGCCTCGGCCCCGGACGTCAGGCCGTAGAGCGACAGCTCGGCCTTGCGGGGCGAGAACCCCACGACCAGACTTTCCCCGCCATGGCCGCTGTCATAGCGATAGACATACCGCCCGAACCCGATCATCGATGGCCCCCAGAGCCGCGGTTCCCACCCTGTCGCGTCGGCAAAAAGTGCAAGCAGGCGGTCCGCTTCGCCCCGCCGCGCCGCTTCCACACCGGCAAGCCAGACCTCGCGGTCAAGGGCTGCACTTTGCGTCTTTGCGTCATAGGCCATCTGCATCTCCGGTTCCGACCGAAGCCTAGCACGAAACGGATGCCACACGCGCCCCTTCCGGACGGCCCGCCGCCGCCCTATCTTCCGGTCATGACAAACCCGAGCCCCGACAGCATCGCCCCATCCCTGTCCGTCCTCGAACAGCTTGCGCACGAGGCGATATCGACCCTGCCCGAACCGTTTCGCGAACCCGCGACCCGGATCCGTCTGCGGATCGAGGACTTCCCGGATGACGACATGCTGGAAGAGCTGGGCATCGACGATGCTTTCGATCTGACCGGTCTTTACGACGGCATCCCCCTGACCGAGAAGTCCAGCTCCGAGCAGATGACCCGGCCCGACGTCATCTGGCTGTTTCGCCGCCCGATCCTGGATGAATGGGCCGAACGCGGCGATGTCTCGCTTCAGGATCTCGTCTCGCATGTCGTGATTCACGAGCTTGCGCATCACTTCGGCTGGTCCGACGCCGAGATCGCCGCCGTCGACCGCTGGTGGGAATGATCCGGCGTTCGGCCCTGCCGCACAGTCGCTGTGCAGGTCCGCACGACCAATGACGCAGGCGTGACCGGACGACGGTCGCGTCAGGCCTACCCTTTCAGCATAGATCAATGGAGGTCCGAAATGCTCAACCTGTCCCGCCGTCAGGCGCTTGTTGTCGGCGCTGCCCTGCCCTTTGCCGCCAGTTTCGCCTCCCGCCCCGCCGTCGCGCAGGAAACGATGCAGGGGTCGGGCTTCGCGCCGTGGAACCGCTTCAAGCTCGGCGCCTTCGAGGTGACCACGCTTCTCGCCGGGACCCGCGCCGGCGACAAGCCGCAGGAAACCTTTGGCACCAACGCCAGCCCCGAGGACTTTGCCGCCCTGTCCGCCGCGAACTTCATCCCTGCCGACCGGTCGCAGACCTTCTTCACGCCGACCGTGGTCAACACCGGGGCCGAGATCGTCCTCTTCGACACCGGCCTTGCCGCCGAGGGCACGCTTGCCGCGATGACTGCCGCCGGGTTCACCCCGGACATGGTCGATGTCGTGGTGCTGACCCACATGCACGGTGACCACATCGGCGGACTGATGGGCGCGGACGGGGTGACTCCGACCTTCGCCAACGCCCGTTATGTCACCGGCGGGGTCGAGCACAACTATTGGTCGGGAGCCGCGAACGAGGGCTTCGACAAGAATGTGAAGCCCTTGAACGACAAGATCACCTTCCTTGACGACGGCGGCAGCGTGGCCTCGGGCATCACCGGCATGGCGGCCTTCGGCCATTCCCCGGGCCATATGGCCTATCAGGTCGAATCCGACGGCCAGCGCGTGATGATCACCGCCGACACCGCCAACCACTACGTCTGGTCGCTGCAGAAACCCGACTGGGAAGTTCGCTTCGACGCCGACAAGGCCGCGGCCGCCGCCACGCGCAAGGCGGTCTTCGGGATGATCGCCGCCGACCGGGTCCCGTTCATCGGCTATCACATGCCCTTCCCCGGCGTCGGCTATGTCGAGGCCGCAGGCGACGGTTTCCGCTATGTGCCCGCCAGCTATCAGCTGATGCTGAACGGCTGACACTGCACGTTCCGGATTAACCAGTGTGCCCCCGACGACGTCCGCCGGGGGCTGTTCCATTTCCAGGCGAAGCGTCTATGATAGCGGTAACACGAACAGGTGCCGCATGACCCAAGCCCCGATCCTGACCCTGACGCTCAACCCCGCGCTCGACATGGCGACCGAGGTGCATGAGCTTATCCCCGGCCACAAGCTGCGCTGCACCGAGCCGCTCCTCGATCCCGGCGGCGGGGGCCTGAACGTCAGCCGCGCGATCAAGGCGCTGGGTGGCGACAGCCTTGCGCTTGTCGCCATCGGCGGGCTGACCGGCGATCGGCTGGCCGGGTTGATCCGGGGCGAGGGCGTCACCTTCCTGTCGATCCTCGGCCCCGGCGAAACCCGCCAGTCGCTGACCGTCAACGAAGCCACCACCGGCAGGCAGTTCCGCTTCATGCTGCCCGGTCCGGTCTGGGGCGAGGCGGAACGCGCCCGTGTCTTCACCCTTCTGCGCGCCACGGCACGTCCCGGCGGGCTTTCGGTGATCTCGGGCAGCCAGCCCCCCGGCGTGCCGGTCGATTTCCCCGCACAACTCGCCGCCTCGATGCCCGAGACGCGCGTCGTTCTGGATACCTCCGGCTCCACCCTGACCGAAGCCGTGCGCCACCCGATTCCGGGGCTGGAAGTCCTGCGCATGGACGGCCCGGAAGGCGAGGAGCTGGCGGGAAAACCGCTGCCCACGCTTGCCGACACCGCCGAATTCGCGCAGGGCCTGGTGCGCAAGGGCGTGGCCAAAATCGTCATCGTCGCGCGCGGAGCCGAGGGCAACGTGCTGGCCGACGCCGGGCAGCGGCTGTTTTCCCGTGCGGCCAAGGTCCGGGTCAAATCCACCGTCGGCGCCGGCGACAGCTTTGTCGCGGCCTTCGTGCTTGCCCTGGCGCGCGGTCAGTCGAACGCCGAGGCACTTGCCCTCGGCTCTGCCGCGGCCTCGGCTGCGGTCACCACCGACGCAACCCAGCTGTGCCGCCCCGAGGATGTGATGCGCCTGCTGCCGGAATGCGCGGTGACAGAGGTCTGACGCGCCCCCCGGCATCACCCTTTCCTTGGCCCGCCACCCCCGCTAAGTCTGGCCCATGCGCCAGACCCTGACCGAGATCTACGAGGCCCGCGTCGCGGACGGTCGCCTTCGGGCCGACCCCGCCCAGCACGCGATCCTGCCCCGGCTGGAAAGCCTGCGCCTTTGGCTGGAAGCCAATGCCACCCGCCGCGTCGGCCTGTTCGCGGGCCTGTTCGCCAAGCCGATCGCACCACCCCGCGGCCTCTATCTCTGGGGCGGCGTCGGGCGCGGCAAGTCGATGCTGATGGACCTTTTCACCGATGCCACCGACATCGCGCAGAAACGGCGGGTCCATTTCCATGCCTTCATGCAGTCCGTCCACAAGGGCATGCACGCCGCCCGCCAGCGTGGCGTCGAAGACCCTCTTGGCCCCGTCGCCGAGGAGATCAGCCGCGACCTGCGCCTTCTGGCTTTCGACGAGATGCAGATCACCGACATCACCGACGCGATGATCGTGGGGCGGCTTTTCGAGAAACTCTTTGCCGCCGGGGTGGTGATCGTCACCACATCGAACCGCCCCCCGGTGGACCTTTACCGGGACGGACTCAGCCGTGCGCTGTTCCTGCCCTTCATCGCCATGCTGGAAGACCGGCTGGAGGTGGTGGAACTGGAAAGCCCCACCGACTATCGCCAGCACCGGCTGGCGGGCGCGCAGGTCTATTTCCACCCCGCCCGGGCTGCGACGGCGGACATCGCGGCGATCTGGACCGACCTGACAGGCGGCGCGCCGGATCAGCCCCTGATGCTGGAGGTGAACACCCGGCAGCTGACGCTGACACGCTTTGCAAACGGCGTCGGACGGGCAAGTTTCTGGGACCTCTGTTCCAAGCCGCTGGGCCCGGCGGACTACCTCGCCATCGCGCGCGCCGTGCGGGTGTTGATCCTGGAGGACATCCCGCAGCTGTCCTCGGCCAACTACAACGAGGCCAAGCGCTTCGTCACCCTGATCGACGCGCTGTACGAGGCGCGCGTCCGCCTCATCGCCTCGGCCGCCGAAGCCCCGGAGCGGCTGTATATCGAGGGCGAAGGATCGTTCGAGTTCGAGCGCACCGCCAGCCGGTTGCGCGAGATGCAGTCCGCCGGTTGGGGCGACTAAGCCAGCGCCTGCCACAGAAGCCGCAAGGCCATCGCGGTCGAGGTGAAGACCAGCAAGGGCTTGATCAGGCGCGCGCCGATGCGCATGGCGAGCCTTGCGCCAAGCGAGGCCCCGGCAATCTGTGCCACCGCCATCGCCAGCCCGACACCCCACCACATTGCGCCGGACGGGATGAAGACCACGAGGCTGCCGATGTTCGAGGCGAAATTCAGCATCTTGGTATGCGCTGTCGCTTTCAGCACACCGTAGCCCGCCAGCAGAACGAAGCTCATCATGAAGAAGGACCCCGTCCCCGGCCCGAAAAAGCCGTCATAGGCCGCAATCGCCGGGACCACCGTGACGGCAAAGACCGCAGGCTTGATCCGTTCGGCCCGGGCATCGTCCGAAAGCCCCGGCTTCAGCGCGAAAAAGGCCGCGACCCCGATCAGCACCACGGGCATGATGATCCGCAGGACTTCAGCCGGGATCAGATGCGCGACCAGCGCGCCCGCCGCCCCGGCGACAGCGCTGATCGCGGCCATTGCCAGCTGATCCTGCGGCCGGACGTGACCTGCCCGCGCATAGGCCAGCGTCGCCGTCCCCGCCCCGAAGGTGCCCTGCAGCTTGTTCGTCGCCAAGGCCTCGACCGGCGATGCCCCCGCAAGAAGCAGCGCCGGAAACGCGATCAACGCGCCGCCGCCCGCGATGCTGTCGACAAAACCCGCGCAGAAGGCGGCGAGTACCAGGAGCATGGCAAGATGGGTGGCGACTTCAAACATCGCCCCGCTTCTCGCCGGTTCGCGTTTCGGGGGCAAGGGGGTGCCATCGACGGGCATCCAGCCGGTCACTGGTGGAAAGGTTGGCTGCCTCCGGCGGGAGTATTTGGCAAAAGAGCAAATGCGCTTGCTCTTTTGCCAAATACTCTGGGGGTTTGGGGGTAAAACCCCCATCCGCCGAGGAGGAGGGCGAAGGCCCGCCGACGAGACAAGGAACTTGCGCGCCAGCGCTCCGCTGGATTGCCGCCGGTCAGACCCGAACGAACTCGTCGCGCGCGTAGCCCTGCAGATACAGAAGTGCTGTCAGGTCGCCGTGGTTCACCCGGGCCTCGCAGTCTGCCTGCACCCGGGGCTTGGCGTGCAGTGCAACGCCGGTCCCGGCGGCCAGAAGCATCGGCAGGTCGTTCGCGCCGTCGCCCACGGCCAGCGCCTGCGCCGGAGTGATCCCCAGCCGCGCGGTGATCTCGTTCAGGGCCTGCAGCTTGGCCTCCTTGCCGAGGATCGGCTCGGCCACGGTGCCCGCCAGCACGCCCCCCTCGACATGCAGCGTGTTCGCCCGGTTCTCGTCAAACCCCAGCTTTGCCGCCACTGCCGAGGTAAAGGCCGTGAACCCGCCCGACACCAGCGCCGCATAGGCCCCGTTCGCCTTCATCGTCGCGACCAGCGCCGGCCCGCCCGGCATCAGCGTGATCCGGTCGCGCAAGACCCGGGCGATCACCGCCTCGGGCAGGCCTTTCAGCAGCCCGACCCGTTCCCGGAGCGCGGCTTCAAAGTCCAGCTCGCCATTCATCGCCCGCGCCGTGATGTCGGCCACCCGCGCGCCGACCCCGGCCTCGTCCGCCAGCTCGTCGATGCACTCCTGCCGGATCATCGTCGAATCCATGTCGGCGATCAGCAAGCGCTTCCTGCGCCCGGCGGCGGCCTGCACCACCAGATCGACCCGGAGGGCCTGCAGGCCGTCCCAGACCTCCCAACGGTTCCCCGGCACGCTGTTCAGGTCAAACTCCGCCGCGACGCCCGGATCGAGCCAGCGCGCCTCACCACCGCCCCACGCATTGCGCAGGGATTCGACCGTCACCCGTTCCAGAACCGGCGTCTCGGGATTGGTCAGCAGGGTGACGACGAACATGGGGCAGTTTCCGATAGTGAACAGGCCTGTCGCTTTTTCGCGACGATGCGGCGCATTAGCGCGATTTTTCTGCTTGCGCCAGAGAGCCTCGGTCATTACCCACAGCGCCGGGACACCCTTCCCCAACGAAGGGCTTTTAGCTGGAAGGCTACCATGACAGACCTGACCCCGCCGGCCAAGCGCCCGGCAAATCCGCGCTTCTCTTCTGGCCCCTGCGCCAAGATCCCCGGTTATTCCCTCGACATGCTGGCCGACGCGCCCCTTGGCCGCTCGCACCGTGCCGCCGTCGGCAAGGCCAAGCTGAAAGAGGCGATCGACCTGACCCGCGACATCCTCGGCGTCCCCGCCGATTACCGCATCGGAATTGTCCCGGCGTCCGACACCGGAGCCGTGGAGATGGCGATGTGGTCGCTCCTCGGCGCCCGTCCGGTGGAGATGCTGGCCTGGGAGTCGTTCGGCGAAGGCTGGGTGACCGACGCTGTCAAACAGCTGAAACTCGATGCCAAGGTCCGCATCGCGCCCTATGGTCAGATCGTGGATTTCGCCGAAGTCGATTTCGACCGCGATGTGGTCTTCACCTGGAACGGCACCACCTCGGGCGTGCGACTGCCGAACGGCGATGCGATCCCGGCGAACCGCCAAGGCCTGACCATCTGCGACGCGACCAGCGCAGCCTTCGCGATGGACCTGCCGTGGCCGAAGCTCGACGTCACCACCTTCTCCTGGCAGAAGGTGCTGGGCGGTGAGGGCGCGCATGGCGTCATCATCCTGTCGCCCCGCGCCGTCGAGCGGCTGGAGACCTATGTCCCCGCATGGCCTCTGCCCAAGATCTTCCGGCTGACCGCCAAGGGCAAGCTGATCGAAGGCATCTTCCAGGGCGAGACGATCAACACGCCCTCGATGCTGGCGAACGAGGATTACCTCGTGGCACTGAAATGGGCGAAGAGCATCGGCGGCCTCAAAGGCCTGATCGCCCGCGCCAGCGCGAACGCGCAAGTTGTGCATGACTTCTGCGCCCGGAACCCGTGGATCGCGAACCTTGCCGAAGACCCGGCGACGGCGTCTACGACAAGCGTGTGCCTGAAATTCACCGACCCGCGCATCACCGATGGCGAGGCTTTCGCCAAGGCCATTGCCAAGCGGATCGAGAAGGCCGGCGCGGGCTTCGACATGGGGGCCTATCGCGACGCCCCTCCCGGCCTGCGGATCTGGTGCGGCTCGACGGTGGAAACCGCCGATGTGCAGGACCTGATGCCGTGGATCGCCTACGCCTTCCACGCCGAGATCGCGGCGCTGGCGCAGGCGGCCTGACATCTTCCGGTGGGGTAGAACCCCACCCTACCCGTCACCGTAGGGTGGGGTTCCACCCCACCTTACTTCTCAAAATTCAGGACCCGTCCCCATGCCCAAAGTCCTCGTATCCGACGAACTTTCCGAAACCGCCGTCCAGATCTTCCGCGACCGCGGGGTCGAGGTCGACTACCTGCCGAAACTTGGCAAGGACAAGGAAAAGCTGGCCGAGATCATCGGCCAATACGACGGCCTTGCGATCCGCTCGGCCACCAAGGTCACCGAAAAGCTGCTGCAGGCCGCCACCAACCTGAAAGTCGTCGGCCGCGCCGGGATCGGGGTGGACAACGTCGACATCCCGGCGGCGTCGAAGAAGGGCGTGATCGTGATGAACACGCCCTTCGGCAACTCGATCACCACGGCGGAACATGCCATTGCGATGATGTTCGCTGTTGCCCGGCAAATCCCGGAAGCCAACGCTTCGACCCATGCCGGAAAGTGGGAAAAGTCCAAGTTCCTCGGGGTGGAGCTGTTCAACAAGACCCTCGGCGTGATCGGGGCGGGCAACATCGGCGGCATCGTCTGCGACCGCGCGGTCGGGCTTCACATGAAGGTCGTGGCCTATGACCCCTTCCTGTCGGACGACCGCGCCCGGCAGTTGGGCGTCCACAAGGTCGAGCTTGACGAGCTTCTGGCCCGAGCCGACTTCATCACGCTTCACGTCCCGCTCACCGACAAGACCCGCAACATCCTGAGCCGTGAGAACCTCGCCAAGACCAGGAAGGGCGTGCGCATCATCAACTGCGCCCGGGGCGGCCTGATCGACGAGGCCGCCCTCCTCGACGCGCTGAACTCCGGCCACGTCGCCGGGGCGGCGCTGGACGTGTTCGAGGTGGAACCCGCCACCGACAGCCCGCTTTTCAACCACCCCAACGTCGTCTGCACCCCGCACCTCGGCGCCTCGACCACCGAAGCGCAAGAGAACGTGGCGCTGCAGGTGGCCGAACAGATGTCGGACTACCTGCTGACCGGTGCCGTCCAGAACGCGCTGAACATGCCCAACGTCACCGCCGAAGAAGCCGACGTCATGGGCCCGTGGATCAGGCTCGCGTCCCATCTTGGCAGCTTCATCGGGCAGATGACGGAGGAACCGATCAAGGCGATCAACATCCTTTATGACGGGTCAGTGGCCGAGATGAATCTGGCGGCACTGAACCAGGCCGTGATCGCGGGCGTCCTGAAGGCGCAGAACCCGGATGTGAACCTCGTCTCGGCCCCCGTGGTGGCCAAGGAAAAGGGCATCCAGATCTCCACCACCCGGCAGGAAAAGACCGGAGTGTTCGATGCCTACATCAAGGTCACGATGGTGACGGACAGGCGCGAACGCTCGGTCGCCGGGACCTGCTTCAGTGATGGCAAGCCGCGCTTCATCCAGATCAAGGGCATCAACATCGACGCCGAGATCGGCCAGCACATGCTCTACACGACCAACGAGGACGTGCCGGGCATCATCGGCCTTCTCGGCATGACCATGGGCAAGAACAACGTCAACATCGCGAACTTCACGCTGGGCCGTTCGGGCGTGGGGCAGGACGCGATCGCGATCCTCTATCTCGACCAGCCGATCGACCCTAAGGTGATCCAGACGCTGGAGGGCACGGGCATGTTCAGCCAGGTCAAGGCCTTGCAGTTCGACGTCGCCTGACCAATCCTGCCTCGGCCGGGCATCCCGCCTGGCCGAGGCCCCATGACCACCCTCTCACCCCTCCTGCACGCTCTCGCCGACCTTGCCGCCACCGAGCCGCGCCCCGAGGCGCTGGCCACCGCCCGCGCCCTGCGCGACGCTGTCGGGACCGACTTCCCGGCCCGGCCGCCCTCCGCCCTCTCTGCCGGCATCTTGCAAGCCGCTGCGCTGACCGGCGCCCACCCGGCGGCCAGACTGGTTCGCGAAGCCCAGGACTGGCTGCCCTGGCAGGACAGCCCCGCCGCCTCGCTTCAGCCCACCGCGCTGCGGGCGATCAAGTCCGTCGTCACGCTTCTCGGCCCCGGCGCACCGATCCCCTCCGACAGCCTCCTCTTCGGCCTCTTCTACCAGACCCCCGACAGCTACTATCCCCTCCACGCCCACAACGCCGCCGAGACCTACACGATCCTCGCCGGCAGCGCCCGCTGGCAGGCGGGGGACCGCCACTTCCACCTTGCCGCCGGTGGTGCCGTCCATCACCCCCCGGACCTGCCCCACGCCATGCGCGCCGGACCTGAAGGTTTCCTTGCGCTCTGGCGCTGGTCCGGCGACATCGGTTTCGACAGCTACCGGATGCTGCCCGACCCCGACGCAGCCCAAGCCTGACCGCATCTTGCAGCTTGCTCTTTTCGGAAATACTCCACAGGGGGTCCGGGGGGTGTGAAACCCCCCGGAGCTTTCCATCAGGACCAGACCCATGCACATCTACGCCATCGGTGACATCCACGGGCATCTCGGTCTGCTGAGGGCGGCTCATGACCTGATTGCCGACGACATCAGCCGCAACGGTCCTGGCAAGGTCATCCACCTTGGCGACCTTGTCGACCGCGGCTCGGACAGCCGGGGGGTGATCGACCATCTGATGCAGGGGATTGCCGGCGGACAGGACTGGCTGGTGCTGAAAGGCAACCACGACCGGATGTTCTGGCGCTTTCTGCGCGACCCGATGGAGCCCGAACCCGGCCTGCGCGCCGATCTTGGCTGGCTTCACCCCAAGCTTGGCGGGCCGGACACGCTTATGTCCTACGGGGTGGAGAAAGCGGCGGATCGCCCGGTCGCCCGGGTCCATGCCGATGCGCGCGCTGCAGTGCCGCAGGCGCATCTCGATTTCCTGGCGTCACGGCCCTCGCTGATCCGCGCGGGCGACTGCGCCTTCGTGCATGCGGGCATCCGGCCCGGCATCGCTCTGGACGCGCAGACCGAAACCGATCTCGTCTGGATCCGCGAGCCGTTCCTCAGCGAAGCCACCAGCCACGGCCCGCTGATCGTCCACGGCCATACCGCCATCGCCGCTGCCACGCATTACGGCAACCGGCTGAACCTGGACAGCGGTGCGGCCTATGGTGGCCCCTTGTCGGCCGTGGTCATCGAGGGCCGCGAGGCGGCCTTGCTGACGCCCGGGGGACGGATGCGGCTGACACCGCCGGGCTGAGCCTGCGAAGGCATGGCGCATCGCGACAGGCACGCCGCCCGCTTCAGGGATGTTCGCGCCGGATCAGGCGCTTGACCGACCGCCCGCCAAGATAGCCGAAGACCAACGTGGCAAGACCCACCACCTCGGCAATGGCCGGGCCTTCAGGGATCCCGCGCACCGCCAGCGCCACTGCCATCAGGCCAAAGCCCCCGAGGCTGGCCCAGAGCCAGAACCACAGCTCGCCCCGCGTCGGCCCAAAGCGCCAGGGGTTCTTGTCGTCCATCATTGCCTCCCACACCGTCGCCACAGGCCGCCCGCAATCTTTCCAAGGTCAGGGTCTTGCCACTTTACGGCCCGGTCTGGCCGTGATTCCCTGCCGTCCATGACCGACGCCCGCACCCCGACCCGCCTCACCCCGATCCTGATCACTCTCGGGATCATCCTTGTTACGGCCGCCTACCTCTTGTGGATCGGTCGCGAGCCGATCTGCAAATGCGGCTACGTCAAGCTCTGGCACGGGCAGGTCGTCAGTTCCGAGAACTCGCAGCACATCTCGGACTGGTATACGCCAAGCCACCTCATCCACGGGTTCCTGTTCTTCGGCGCGCTCTGGCTGGTCGCGCGGCGGCTGTCCTTCGGCTGGCGCCTTGTCATCGCGACGCTGGTCGAGGCCGCCTGGGAGATCGTCGAAAACTCCGACGCCGTCATCGAACGCTATCGCAGCGTCACCATCTCGCTCGACTACTATGGCGACAGCGTGCTGAACGTGGTCGCCGACCTCTCGGCGATGATCCTTGGCTTCTGGCTGGCCTCGAAACTGCCGATCTGGGTCACGGTCGCGCTGGCCCTCCTGTTCGAGACCGTGACGATGTGGATCATCCGCGACGGGCTGGCATTGAATGTGCTGATGCTTCTCTACCCGCTGGACTGGGTGGCGGAATGGCAAGCCGGACGCTGAAGCCCCGAATGTTCGCCGCTACACCCGCATCCGGCGCAGGCTGGCAATGGCCGCCACGCTGACCGCCACGAGGATCCCCGCCACCAGGACGAAGAACCCCCGGTCGCCCAGGGATGCGCTCAGGGGCGCAAGGATCAGCGGCGCGGTGATCGCGCCGACCAGTCCCGAGGCGACAATCGTGGGTGGCACCCGGATATCCTCGCCCATCCTGCCCGCGGCGGTGACGTAGAAGCCCGGGAAGAACACCCCGGTCGAGGCCCCCATCGCCACGAAGAACGGCCCCGGCGCCACAAGGGCCGCCCCCAGCGCGAAGACCGCAGCCGACCCGACCGCCAGTGTGAACAGCACGAAGGGCTGCACCCGGTGGGCAATGAAGATCAGTCCGACCCGGGCCAGAAGGAACACGACGAAGAAGGCGCTCAACAGCTCCGACGCCCGCTCTTCCGCCACCCCGGCCCGGATCAGCGCCGTGGGTCCAAGACCCGCAAGGCTGGCCTCCATCCCGATCGCGACCAGCCCGAAGCCGAGGATCCCCCACTGCGGGCGGAAGGCCTTGACCTCGCCCTGGGGGGCCACCCCTTCGCGACCCGCAGGCTCCGAGACAGCCCAGGTGGCCAGCAGCAGCGCCGCGACCAACCCGAAGGCCCAGGCCGGATCGCTGCCCAGCCAGACGAACGCAAGGGGTGCGGCAATCGCCCCGACCCCGAAGGTCGCGTTCAGCAGGCTCAGCATCGACGGCCCCGTCACCCCGAACGCCCGCATCACGCGCGGATTGAAGACCGCCGTCGCCATGCCATAGCCCATGCCGAAGAGGACGCCACCCGCCAGCGTCAGCGGCCAGACCGGGCTTGCCGCCATCCCGCCCGCCCCCAGCGCCATCGCCGCCAGGGCATGGCGCGGCCCGATCACCGCGCCCATGCGATACATCAGCCCGACGCCCAGAAAGCAGCCGACCCAGAGAAGCGCCACGAAAAGCCCTGCCTCGCCCTCGCTCAAGCCAAAGCTGCGGACATAGACCGGAAGCGCCGGTCCGAACAGCGCCTGCCCCGCGCCCATCATCACAAAGGTTGCCACTCCGGCGAACAGAAGCCCGGCATGGGCCCGGATCAGGTCTTTCACAGCGCTCTCCCGTTGACCCGCCTGACTTCCCCCGCCGCCCGGGCACTGTCAATGCCGCCCGTGACGTGACGTCGCCGCACACGGCCCGCCGCTTTGGTGCATGCTGAAAAAAACGCCGGAGGCCACGATGACCGAAATCCACATCCTTTCCGCCGCCCGCACAGCCATCGGCGGGTTCGGCGGCGCGCTTGCAGCCCTTCCCCCCATCGACATCGCCACCCATGCCGCGAAGGCCGCCCTCGCCCGCGCGGGGGTCGAGGGTGCCGGGATCGGCCATGTCGTCATGGGCCATGTCATCAACACCGAACCCCGCGACATGTATCTGTCGCGCGTGATGGCCCTGCAGGCGGGCATCCCGGAAACCACTCCGGCGATGAACGTGAACCGGCTGTGCGGGTCAGGCGCGCAGGCCGTGGTGTCGGCCATGCAGGCCCTGTTGCTGGGCGACGCCGAACTGGCGCTGGCGGGCGGGGCCGAGTGCATGAGCCGCTCGCCCTACATCCTGCCAGCCGCCCGCTTCGGGCAGAAGATGGGCGACACCCGCGCGCTCGACATGATGACCGGCGCGTTGACCTGCCCCTTCGGCACCGGCCACATGGGCGTGACGGCCGAAAACGTCGCGGCCGCCCACGGCATCACCCGGGACGATCAGGACGCCTTCGCGCTGGAAAGCCAGACCCGCGCCGCCCGCGCCATCGCCGAAGGCCGGTTCACCAGCCAGATCGTCCCGATCGAGATCGGCGGCAAGAAGGGTCCTGTCACCTTCGCCACCGACGAACACCCCAAGACGACCAGCGCCGAGGCGCTGGCGGGGCTGCGACCGGCCTTCCAGAAGGACGGCACGGTGACGGCGGGCAATGCCTCGGGCATCAATGATGGTGCTGCGGCCCTGGTCCTGTCGCGCAGCGCCGGGGGCAGCCGCGCCAGGGTGATGGGCTATGCTCACGCAGGCGTGGACCCCAAGGTCATGGGCCTTGGCCCCATCCCCGCCGTGCAGGCCCTGTGCCGCAAGTTGGGGGTCAGGCCCGACAGCTTCGACGTGGTGGAATCGAACGAGGCCTTCGCGGCGCAAGCCCTTGCCGTTTCCCGCGCGCTGGACCTCGACCCTGCGCGCGTGAATCCGAATGGCGGGGCCATTGCCCTTGGCCACCCGGTCGGCGCGACCGGCGCGATGCTGGTCGTGAAGGCCCTGCACGAGCTGGAACGCTCCGGGGGCCGCACTGCCCTGATCACCATGTGCATCGGCGGCGGTCAGGGCATCGCGCTGGCGATCGAGCGGGCATAAGCGATTTCTCTGAAGAAATCGCGTCGGAGCCTTCACAGGCTCCGGCGCTACTGCACCCGCACCTGCACCCGGTCCGACCGACCTTCCGCGTCAATCACGCTCAGCGTCACGAAGCCCGCCCCGGGCATCGCCAGCATCGCCTCGCGCGCGTCCATGCCGACGATCACCGGCACCCCATCCGCGAGCCAGGTGAATGGAGCGGTCCCGCCGGTCACCCGCACCTTCAATCCCGCAGGCAGCAGTTCCACCTCCGCCCCGTCCGGCGGGAAAGCCACAGTCGGGGCGTCTGCCGCGGCCTCGAATGCGGCAAGGCGCGACCGGAACCGCTGCAAGGGCGGCGGCAGTTCGGCGTTCGCGACCAGAAGGGTCGAAGCGGGCGCAGGCGGCTGCGGGTCAAGCCTGCCCTTCAGCCGGTTGAAGGCCTGAAACAGCACGGGGGCCGCGACATCCGCGCCGAAGGCCCCCGGCACCGGCGTCCCGTCGGCCCGGCCCATCCAGATGCCGATGACATGCCTGCCATCAAACCCGATGGCCCAGGCATCCCGATTGCCGTAGGAGGTCCCGGTCTTGTAGGCCAGCCGGTTCGAAGGCGCGCCCGGCGGGGGGGCGAGGCCCGCCAGGATATCCCCAACCTGCCAGGCCGCGACCTCGGAAACCAGCCGCTGCCCCTCCGGCACCTCGGCATCCAGCCGATAGCTCAGGGGCCGCACCACGCCGCCACGCGCAAGGGCGGCGTAAAGCTGCACCATATCGGACAAGGTCACCCCGACGCCGCCAAGCGCAACCGCCAGTCCCGGCTGGCCTCCGGGATAGACCGGCTGCATCCCCGCCTTCTGCATCGCCGACACCAGCTTTGCCGGACCCAGCGCCTCGGTCAGTGCCACGACAGGGATGTTGCGCGACAGCTGCAAGGCTTCGCGCATCCGGATCGTGCCCAGGTAAAGCCTGTCGAAGTTCTGCGGCGCGTAGGTGCCGAAGGTCGTCGGCGTGTCGTCGATCATCGTCTCGGGGTGGCCCAGCCCCTCGTCAAAGGCCAGCGCGTAGACCAGAGGCTTCAGCGTCGATCCCGGGGACCGCAGCGCCTGCGTCATGTCGACGAAGCCCTGCCGCAGGTCCGCCTGATACCCGGCCGAGCCGACGCTGGCGAGAATCTCGCCCGAGGCATGGTCGGCCACCAGGATCGCCACCTGCAACTGGTCGCCGCGCGCTTCCACCGCCTCCAGCGCCAGGGTTTCCAGCTTTTTCTGCAGATCGCCGTCCACGGTCAGCCGGTGGCTTGAGGCGGTCGGATCATCGGTCCGCGCGCGGTCCGCCAGGTGCGGTGCAAGGGCCGGGAACGGCTTGCGCAAGCCCGGCACCTCCTCGCGCAGCGCGGCCTCCGCCGCTTCGGCGTCAATCACCCCTTCGGCCACGGCCCGCGCCAGCACCCGGTTCCGCGCGGCTTCTGCCCGGTCGGCGGCCCGGTCGGGGCGGCGGCTTTCGGGGGATTGCGGAATCGCCACCAGAAGTGCGGCTTCGGCCGGGGTCAGGCGGCGCGGCTCCTTGCCGAAGTAGCTGATCGAGGCGGCGCGCACGCCTTCCAGGTTCCCGCCGAAAGGGGCGAGGTGCAGGTAAAGCTGGAGGATCTGGTCCTTCGACAACCGCCGCTCCAGCGCCAGCGCCACCCGCATCTGCCGCAGCTTGCCGCCGACCTCGCCGGTCGTGCCTTCTTCCAGCAGGCGTGCCACCTGCATCGTCAGGGTCGATCCGCCCGAGACGACGCGGCCGTTCCACACGGCTTGCAGGGCCGCCCGCAGCACCGACCTCGCATCCACCCCGGAATGGTCGCGGAACCGCCTGTCCTCATAGGCCAGCAGCATCTTCAGATACAGCGGGTCCACCTTGTCCGGCGGCAGGGCGAGCCGCCAGCGACCATCGGCCACGGTGTAGGCGCGCAGCAGGTTTCCGTCGCGATCCAGCACCTCAATGGAGGTTTCGATGGCAAGGGGCGGCAGGACCGTGGCGTCGATCCATTGGTCAAAGCGGTCACGGCCAAAGGCGGCGAGCCAGAGGCCGAGGGCAAGGACGATGAACCAGCGCGCGCGCATCAGAAGCCCCCGACGAGCGGCGAGGCAAAACCAACTTGGCCAAATTGACCGACACAGGGCCGCGTCCTCCCTCGGGTGGGCGCTGCAACGGGCGATGCAGGCGCTTTATGGTCCAACTCGTCCCCCCGAAGTTCGGGTGACTGACGCTGCAAAGCGCCCTCCCAAGGGGGAGGGAGGGCGCGGCCCGGCGGCGCGTTCGCGCCTTGATTCCGGGCCAAGGAAGCTCCTCTCCCGCCCTCAAAGAGCGTCAAGGTAATCACTTCGTGATCGTCATCTCACCCGTCTCGCTCCGTGCCCGGAAATCCGGGCGATACATGTCCTCGACCGAGGCTGCCGGGTGGCGGAACGTGCCGGGCGACACGGCACGGACCACATAGGCCAGCCGGAACGGCTGATCCGACGACCAGTCCACCGCCGTCAGGAACCGGTCCTGCCGGAACTCGGAGTGCTGGACCTCCTGCAACGTGTCGAGCCAGGCCAGTTCGGATGTCGATCCCGCCGACATCAGGTTTGGGTTGTCGATCTCGAACCCCGCCGGAAGCGGGTCCGAAACCATCAGCCGCGCCTCGCCGTAAGCGAAGGGCGTGACCTCCAGCACCGTCACCAGCCGCGTCCCCGCCGCCACCCTGTCCATCGCGACTTCCTCGCCGGACATGGTGTAATAGGTCCGCGTGATCGCATAGCCGTTGCCACCCGCCGGTTCGGGTTCCGACGGGACGCCATAGGTGGTGACGGTGACGGTCGTGTCCGCCCCCTCGTTCTTCACCACCACCGGAGCCACCGCGCTTGCGTCGAGGACGCGCACCAGCGGCCCGTCGGCTGGCTGACCGTCGATGGTGATACCGTCCGCCCCGGGCCGGTCGATCAGCGCATTCGCCGCGAGTAGGGCCCAGGTCGCCTCCTGCGTGGACAGATTCTGCCCCTGCACCGCGATCCGGTCGGTCAGCGCCTCGCGGTCCACCGCCTGAGATCCGGCCTCGACCGCCAGCGTCAACAACGCCGCCGCGTCGCGATAGCGGGTGCCGTAGTCCACCCGCCAGATCTGTTCCACCTCCGGACCGGCCAGCGCGTCCATCTTCGCCGCCGCCTTGCGGAACATCGCGTCCGCCCGCGCCTGATCGCCATAGCTTGCCAGCGCCGCACCCAGTTGCGCCATCGCGATCGGCGTCGAGAAGTCCGCGCCCTTCACATCGGCATAATAGCGCAGATCGCCCACCGCCGCCGCGCCTTCGCGCGCCAGCACCATCAGCGCATAGGCGAGGGCCTCGCCACCACCGTTGGTTTCAGCCGAGAAGTCCGACGCATAGTTCACCTGGTTGCGCAGGTTTGCCAGCGCGCTCCGGAAGGCCACATCCGGCACCTGATAGCCCTGCGCCCTCGCCCGGCTCAGGAAGTCGGTCACATAGGCGTCCAGCCAGAAGTCACCCTCGCCCGGCCCCCAAAGCCCGAAGCCACCGCTGGAGGACTGGTTCGCCAGGATCTCCACCACCGCTTCGTCGATGCGTTTCTGGATGTCGGCCGCGCCCTTCAGGTCCATCACCCGCGCCACTTCGTCGAAGTAGAGGAGCGGCAGCGCCTTCGAGGTCATCTGTTCGGTGCAGCCGTAGGGATAGCGGTCAAGCGCCGCGAGGAGGCCCGGCGCATTCAGCCGCGCCAGCGGACCGACCGCCATCACCGCCTTGCCCGACCCCGGCATCAGCCCGGCAAAGACATCGCCGTCGAAGGTGAAACTTTGCCCGCTTGCCAGTTCCAGACGGCTGACCTTCGCGACCTCGGGGTCGTTCACCTGCACCGGCACGGTCAGGGTCTTCTTCAAGACCTTCCCGTCCGGCGTCGTCAGGCTGATGTCGATGGTCTGGATGCCCACCGCGCCCGCCGTCACCGGCACCTCGAACACCGCCTTGGCCTTGTCGCCCAGGTCAAAGCCCGACGGCACCTCGCCCAGCGTCAACCCGTTCGCCGTCACATCCAGGCTCAACCGGCCCGAAGGCCCCGTCGCATGGACCACCTCCAGCAGCAGCCGCGAGGTATCGCCCGGCGACAGGAAGCGCGGCACCGAGGCCGTCACCACCACCGGGTCACGCACCAGAACGTCGGCCGATGCCTGCCCGACCCCGGACTTGGACCAGGCGACTGCCATCACCTTCACCGTCCCGTTAAAAGAAGGCAGATCGAAGGACGCCCGCGCGTAGCCATCCGCGCCCACCGTCACCGGCCCGGTGAAATAGGCCACCAGTTCCTCTGTGGGGGGAGGTGCCTGCAACCGCGCCTGCGCGCCTGCATCACCGCCCGAGCGGACCTCTCCCGTCGCCCCGTTCAGCCCGTCGATCAGACGGCCATAGATGTCGCGGATGCCCACGCCCAGACGGCGCTGGCCAAAGTAATAATCGCTCGGGTCCGGGGCCTCGAACCCCGTGAGGTTTAGGATGCCGACATCGACGGCGGCGATGGTGACATAGGCCGTCTCGCCTTCCTTCACCCCGTCCACCTTGACCGCCACATCCAGCGGCCCGCGCGGGGCGGCTTCCGCAGCCACCTCCACGGTAGCCGACAAGGCCCGCATTCCGGGATCAATCGACGCATGGGTCAGCCCCAAAGCCCGCGCCGGGTTGCGGCCCGCTGCCACGTCCATCGGACGCAACACGGAAGCCGTCACATAGACCCCGGCCCCCCATTCGTCGGTCACGGGCAGGGTGATCAGGTTCTCGCCTTCCGTCACCTCGACCGCCTGCATGGCAACGAGGCGGTTCGACAGCACCGTCACCAGCGCCGTCCCCGCCGCGCGCGGCACGATCCGCAGCGTCGCGGTGTCGCCCGGTTTGTAGGCCGGCTTGTCCAGCGACAATTCCAGCGTGTCCGGCGTGGCACTGGCGTCCGCAGGCGCATACCACCCGGCGTAGAACTCCATCGACGTGGCCGAGGCACCGCCGTCCGACCGTTCCACAAGGATCTCGTAGCTGCCCCAGTCGACCGAGGCCGCGACTTCCACTGGTGCCGCGCCAAGCGTCGCTTCGCCTTCGGCCACCGGGGTCCGGCTGACGACCGGCTCCCAGTTCCAGTTGCCATAGCTTTGATACCATTGGTAATCATACTCGACGCGCACCACTGTCCACTTGACCGGCAGCGCGACCAGCGCATCCCTGGCATCGACAGCGATCAAGTCGAACCGCGCCTCGCCGCCTTCGGGGGCCACCCCGTCGAACATCGGCTTCACCCCGATCAGCGGCTCGGCAGGCGACAGTTTCTGCGTCACCGACCGTTCGACCGGCCGGCCCGAGCCTTCGGCGACCCGTACCGTGACCCGCGCTTCCAGAGGGCGGCCCGGATCGGCGATGACCGGCAAGGTGACCGGCAGAACGGCTTTGCCCGCCTCGTCCGTCTCGGCCCCGTCCAGCGCCGCCATCTGCGCGCTGAAAGGTTGGTCGTGACGGCCGAAGATGTATCCGGGCCAGGCGTCCAGCCCCTCGGCGGCGCGCACGAGAACCTCGCCCTCGATGGCAAGGCCTGCGCCCGGCGCACCGAACAGGTAGCGCGCGGCCACGGACAGATCGGCGGGTGGCGCGTCCAGGGCAAGCGGCACGTCGCCCATGGTCAGGACGAAATCGATGCGCTCGGGCAGGAAATCCTCGACAAGAAAGGTCTTCGACGCCAGCGCCTTGCCGTCAAGATCGGCAAACAGCTCCAGACGCCAGACGCCACGCGGGGCGCTGCCCGCGACGGGAAGCGCGAACACATGCCCGCCCGCGCCCTGATCTTCGACCAGCTGGCGCGAGTATTCCACGCCATCGGGGCGCCTGAGGATCGCCGTCAGCGGCAGGCCTTCGACCGCCGCCTGTTCGGCATCCCGCGCCAGAGCGGTGACATAGACCGTCTCGCCCGCGCGATAAGCCCCGCGATCCGTCGTCACGAACACATCGACCGGCGGGGCGGCCTCGCGGCCTTCCACGCCCCGGTCGGACAGGTCGAACTCCGGGTCGGTCAGCGACAGGAAGGCGATGTCCTGATCACCCTCCTTCACCACCACCATCGCCGGGGCCGACCCGCCCGTGCCCCGCGTCAGGCCCGCATCGAACACCGCATAGCCCTGCGCGTCGGTCGTGGCCGTCCCCAGCACCGTGTTGGCGCGGTTCAACAGTTCCACCGTTGCGCCGGACTTGGCCTCTGCCGTCCCAAGCGAGCGCACGAACACATGTAGCCCGTCCACTCCCGACATCGTGGTAACCCCAAGGTCGGAGATGACGAACCATTGCCAGCCCGGCGGAACGGTATAGGGGTCCACCCCCGGCACCGCGGCCTTCAGCGCGTAGATGCCCGCCGGAAGCCCCTCCAGCGCCTCGCCCATCGGCAGACGGGTGGTGACGTCCTTGTTGACCTCCTGCGCCACCGTCGCCGTGCCGGTCCACAGTTCCTCGCCCACCGTGTCGGCGAAGTATTCCTCGGAATAGACGTTGATCGGAGCGCCGAAATAGTAGTCCTGGATCGACCGCAGAAGGTTGCGGTCGGTCACCCGGAACAGGGTCAGATCCAGCTTTTCGGTGTTCACCGTCTCGACCGGCAGCGCGGGATCGCCCGCCTTGGGCAGCACATAGCCCCGGCCCGGGAACTTAACGCCCGGGGACCGGTCGCGGATGTATTGCGCGATCTCGACCGACTTGGCCATCGTCTGCCCGTCCGCCGCCGGAAGTCCCTCGCGGAAGGTCACAGCATAGCGCCTGCCATGTTCGATCCCCGCCACGCAGAGCTGCCGATACCCGCCGTTTTCCACCACCAGCCCCGGTTCGGTGAGCTGCACGAAGGTGGAATAGTCCACCCCGGACGCGACCAGATCCTCGGAAAAGGTCACGCAGATGCGGGGCCGGGCCAGGTCGGACTGCACCAGCGTCTCGACGATCCGGAACCCGTATTTACCGATGGCATCGTCCAGAAGCGCCGCCGTGTCCGTCCGCTCCTGCAAGGACTGCGCCAGTCGAAGCGCCTGCACCGTGTCGCGGCCGCGCCCGTTGCGCTCCAGCACATCGGCCATCGTGACCAGGATCGTGTGCCGCAGCGCCGGACTTTCGGCACGCAGATAGGCGTTGATCGACGACTGGAACGCCTGGGTGAGGAAATACCCTGACTGGCTGGACTCCGCGATCCCCGCCTGCAACTGCCGTCGCGCGAATTCGCCCCAGGTCGCCGCATCGTCCGTCCGGTTCAGCGCCGCCCCCGTATAGGCCGCCGCCGCCGCCCAGTCGCCGTTCGCCTCGGCCTCCGAGGCCGCAGCCAGATGCTCCTCGGCCGTCCACGGCCCCGTCGTGTGCTGCCGTCCGAGCCCCTGCGCCTGGTCGAAGGCCGGCTGGATGTCCCAATCGGGCAAGAAATCCAGCTCCGCACGCCGCGCCTTCGCCGCCTCCCGCACGGCAGCATCCGCATCGGTCACCGTCGCGGACCAGGCCCCGGCAAAGAACACCCCCTCGCCGGGGTTGTTCTTCACGAAGCACGACCCGTTTCCGGTGTTGTAGACATAGGCCGTCGCGCGCGGATTGGTCAGCGCCGCCCGTTCGCAGGCCTCGATGGTGGTGTCGAAGACCGAGGCGATGTCGCCCCCCGGCAGGTCCTGGTCCTGGGTCACGACGAATCGCCGCTCGGGGATCAGCTCCTGCGCGACGGCCATCTCCGACCAGCCCAGAACCGCCACTGCAACAGCCGCTTTCAGAAACCACCGCATCGAAAATGTCTCCCTCACCGATTGGCACAAGTGTCGCATGGTGCAGCCCTGCCGTGCAACCCGACCCGGACCCGTCCACCACACCTCTGGCGTTAAGCCTTGGTTCATCTTGATGCGCGAGGGTAGTCGCGAAAACCGGATGTGCGAAGGTATCCGCGCTCCGGGACAAGGCAAGAAATGTCGACTGGGGCAGCACTGGGGCAGCATGGATCTCACCGAACGTCTGGTCAGGGAACGGCGCGCGCGGCTCGCGGCGGAACGGCTTCTGGACCAGAAGAGCCGCGAGCTTTTTGCGGCCAATGAAAAGCTCTCGATCCATGCGCGGTCGCTGTCCGACCAGATCGTCGAACAGCGCCAGGTGGTGAAATCCGCCATCAGCGAGGCCGAGCTTCTGAAACATCAGAACACCCGCTTCGTCGAAGACCTCGACCGCGCCCACACCGCCGCCGTGATGGCCGAACGCCGCCTCTGGGACGCGATCAACACCATCCGCGACGGCTTTGCGGTCTTTGATTCCTCGCTGAAGCTCGCCACCGCGAACGAGGCGTGCCTTGCCTGGTTCAAGGGCCATCCGGTCGCCCCTGGCATGGGCTATGAGGATATGGTCGGCATCTTCGCCCGCACCATGCTCGACCTCGGTGACGAAACGCCCGAGGATTTCACCGCCCGCATGCTCTCCCGGATCGAGGCTGACCGGATCGAGCCTGTCACCCTGAAACTGACGAACGGCACCTGGATCAAGGTTCAGGATCGCCGGGGCAATGACGGCGGGCTTGTCAGTCTGGCCATCGACATCACCGAACAGATGCGCATCTGGGCCGCGATCGACGTGCTTCCAGATGGCTTTGTCCTTTTTGACCGGGAGGAACGACTTTTGGCCTGCAACCAGCGTTACCGCGAAATGTTTCCAGACTCCGCCCCGCTCATGCAGCCCGGCGTCAGCTTTGAAGACCTCCTGCGCCACGGCCTGAAGAACAGCCATGTCCCCGAGGCCGTGGGACGCGAGGACGAATGGCTGTCCGACCGTCTCGCCCATTTCCGTGCCGCCGACACGATTGCCGAAAACACGCTCGCGGGCGGTCGCGTGATCCTCGAATCGGACCATGTGACCCCGGACGGCGGCCGTGTCGGCCTGCGCACCGACATCACCGCGATGCGCGACCAGCAGGCGCAGCTGGAAGCCGCCCGCAAGGCCGCCGAGGCCGCAAACCGCGCCAAGTCGGCCTTCCTTGCCAACATGAGCCACGAGATCAGGACGCCGATGAACGGCGTCGTCGGCATGGCCGAACTTCTCTGCGACACCGCCCTGACCGAAGAACAGCGCCTCTTTGCCGAAACCATCCGGTCATCCGGGGAGGCGCTTCTGGTCATCATCAACGACATCCTCGACTACTCCAAGATCGAGGCGGAGCGGCTCACGTTGCGCCCCGAACCCTTCGATCTGGAACGCACGATCCACGAAGTGACGATGCTTCTGCAGCCCCGCGCGCGGGAAAAGGGCATCGACCTGATGATCGACTTCGACATGTTCCTGCCCACCCGTTTCGTGGGCGACCCGGGCCGGTTGCGCCAGGTGCTGACCAACCTGATCGGCAACGCGGTGAAGTTCACCGAAAAGGGCCATGTCCTGACCCGCGTTGTTGGGGTGGAGGAGGAAGGCGGCCACCAGACCCTGCACGTCACCGTCGAAGACACCGGCATCGGCATCGCCCCGGAATACCTTGAACATGTGTTCGGCGAATTCAACCAGGTCGAGGATGAGCGGAACCGCAAGTTCGAGGGCACCGGCCTTGGGCTGGCGATCACCCGGCGGCTCATCGAACACATGGGCGGCGCGGTCTGGGTCGACAGCGACTTCGGCCGCGGTTCCAGCTTCGGCTTCCGCGTGACGCTTCCGGTGGCAGAGGATGCGGCCCCGGTGCAGATCCCGGTCGCGGTCAGGCGCGTCATTGCCGTCGATGACCAGTTCATCAACCGCACGATCCTGGAACGCCAGCTTGCGCCCTGCGGGATCGAGGTCACGCTCTGCCGTTCCGGGGCCGAGGTGCTGGAGCGTCTGGCGCAGGACCCGGCCTATGACGTGGTGCTGACCGACCATGCCATGCCGGAAATGGACGGGGTGCAGTTGCTTGACCAGATCCGCGTCGCCGGGCACACGCTGCCGGTGATGCTGCTGTCGTCGAACCCGATGCACCTTGGGACCCTGGCGCATGACTTCGCGGCGATCCTGCAAAAGCCGATCCTGCGGTCGGATCTCTACCGCCACCTCCAGGCCCTGACCGCCCCCGCGACAGAGGTGGTGGTCGAGGCGGCAACCCTGGCTCCGGTCGACCTGCGGCGGATGCGGGTGCTGGCGGCAGAAGACAACCGGACAAACCAGCTCGTCTTTCAGAAGATGGTGCGCGACATGGATATCGATCTGGCCTTCGCCGACAACGGGCGGATTGCGGTCGAGCTTTGGGAAAGCTTCCAGCCCGACCTGATCTTCATGGACATCTCGATGCCCGAAATGGACGGGAAAGAGGCAGCGCGCACGATCCGCGCGACGGGATCGAAAGTGCCCATCGTCGCCCTGACCGCGCATGCGATGGAGGGCGACGCCGAAAGCATCCTTGCCGCCGGGATCGACCGCTATCTGACGAAACCCCTGCGCAAGACGGCGATCGAAGGCGCGCTGACCGAATTCCGCCCGCGCGAAGCCCGGCCGCCGGTCGCCGCACCCGCCGAAAGCGCGGCCTGACGCTTGCGACTGCCTTCGCCGGCAGGCGCTGGGGCAGGTGCCGGGGCAAGCGGCTGGGCCCCACGCCGTGTTCACCTTCCCCAAACAAGGGATTCAATCCCGTCGCCCTGCACTTGCTCTTTTCGGCAAATACTCTCCGGGGGTTCGGGGGGCGAAGCGCCCCCGACGCCAAGCCGGTTGGCCGCAGGCCAGAGGCGAGACAACGGGCTTGCGCGTCAGCGCTCAATCTGAAAAGCGACCGCCGCAGGAACCAGCCCCGCAATCCTTGCCAAATCCTTAATGAAAAAAGGCAAGATACTGACTTAAAACATTTTTTATAGAATGTCCACCGTGGACAGCCGTCCTTAATCTTCCCGCAGCACCGCCAGGAACGCCGCGCCGAACCGCTCCACCTTGGCCTCTCCCATCCCGGAAATCCCGCTCAGCTCTCCCAGGGTCGAAGGCCGCCGCTCCGCGATCGCCCGCAGCGTCGAATGGGTGCAGCTCAGATACTTCCCCGTCCCCTCCTCGCCCCGCGCCAGCGCCAGCTGAACCTCGGCCAGCCGGTCGAACACCGCCCCCTCCGGTCGCCCCGCAAGCCGCATGCGCGCCGGATGCAGCCCCTCTGCCGCCCCGGTGATCACCTCCAGGAACGCCGCCCCGTAGCTTTCCAGCTTCCGCGCGCCGACCCCGGTGATCCCGGCCATCCCATCCAGCGTGGCCGGCTTCTTCTCGGCCATCTCGATCAGCGTCCGGTCGGGGAAAACCACATAGGCCGGCACGTTCTGCGCCTCCGCCAGCGCCCTCCGCTTTGCCTTCAGAAGCGCGAGAAGCCCGAGATCCTCCTCCGCGACCTGCGCCCGCACCTCCGGCTCCCGCTCTCCTGCCGCCACCACCGTGTCACGCCGCAGCGTCACCGTCGCCTCGCCCCGCAGCACCGGCCGCGCGGCCTCGGTCATCCTTAGCGCGCCATGGCGGTCGGGGTCGGGACGCACCAGATCGCGACCCATCATCTGCCGGAAAACCGCGCCCCAGGCCGGTTTCGACAGGTCCTTGCCCGCAGCAAAGGTCGGCAGCTTGTCGTGGCCCCGTTCCCGGACCTTCGCGGTCGAAGACCCCGTCAGGATGTCGATCAGGTGCCCCGCCCCGAACCACTCCCCCGTCCGCAGGATCGCCGACAGAGCCTTTCGCACCGCCTCGGTCGCATCGAACAACAGCGCCGGGCGGTCGCAGAGGTCGCAGTTGCGACAGGGTTCCGCCTCCTCGCCGAAATATCCGAGCAGCACCTGGCGGCGGCAGCCCAAAGCCTCGGCCAGGCCCAGAAGCGCGTTCAGCCGGGCGTGGTCGGCGGCCTTGCGGTCGGCTGGTGCGGCCCCCTCGTCGATCTGCGACCGGCGGAGCCGGATGTCGTCGGGGCCGTAGAGGGTCATCGTCTCGGCGGGCGAGGCGTCGCGACCGGCGCGGCCGATCTCCTGGTAGTAGCTTTCGATCGATTTCGGCAGGTCGGCATGCGCCACCCAGCGGATGTCGGGCTTGTCGATCCCCATCCCGAAGGCGATGGTCGCCACCACGATCAGCCCGTCCTCGCGCTGGAAACGGGTCTCGACGCGGCGGCGCTCGTCGGCTTCCATGCCGGCATGATAGGCCACCGCCTCGTGCCGGGCCTCGCGCAGGGCACCCGCGAGCGTCTCGGTCTTCGACCGGGTCGCGCAATAGACGATGCCGGACTGGCCCCGCCGAGCGCCGGCAAAGCGCAGGATCTGCTCGCGCGGGCTGTCCTTCACGGCAAAGGCAAGGTGGATGTTCGGTCGGTCGAAGCCGCGCAGGAAGGTGGCCGGGGCCTCGCCATCGAACAGGCGCGTGACGATTTCGGCCCGGGTCTCCTCGTCCGCCGTGGCGGTGAACGCGGCAAGGGGCACGCGCAGGGCGCGGCGCAACTCGCCGATCCGGAGATAATCGGGGCGGAAGTCATGGCCCCACTGGCTGACGCAATGAGCCTCGTCGACCGCGATCAGGCTGCAGTTCGCCCGCCGCAAAAGCGCCAGCGCCGCGCCCGAGGCCAACCGCTCGGGTGCCATGTAGAGGAGCTTCAGTCGACCCTCGTCGATCGCCCGGAAGACCTCCTCCGTCTCTTCGTCCGTGTTGCCCGAGGTCAGCGCCCCGGCCTCGACCCCCACGGCCTTCAATGCACGGACCTGATCCCGCATCAGCGCGATCAGCGGCGAGATGACGACCGTCACCCCCTCGCGGCACAGGGCGGGCAACTGGAAGCACAGCGACTTGCCGCCACCCGTCGGCATGATCGCGAGCGTGTTGCGGCCCTGAAGCACGGCCTCGACGATTTCGGCCTGGCCGGGGCGAAACTCCGGGAAGCCGAAGACCGAATGAAGAAGCTGCGCCTCGCCGTCCACCGACCGGTCCCCCGGCGTCAGAGGAACAGGGCCACGTTGTTGCGCAGGATGATCTGCAAGGCATAGACCGCGATCAGGACCAGGAGGGGCGCCAGATCAAGGCCCCCCATCGCCGGCAACAGGCGCCTGACCGGTCCGTAAAGCGGCTCCAGCATCCGGTTCAGCCCGTGCCAGATCTGGGCCACCAGCGGCTGCCGGATATTCAGCACCTGGAAGTTGATCAGCCAGCTCATGATGACATGGGCCAGGATGATGAACACCACCACGTCGAGGATCAGCATCAGGATCTGGTAAAGCGAGGTCATCGGGCACTCCGTCGGGATTTCGCCACAGGTAGCGGCAGGGCGGGCCAAGGGCAATGGCTTCCGCAGCGTTCCGCTTGACGCCGCGCGCCTGGCGGGCCACCCCGGCAGCAGAAACCGGAGAGCCAGATGTATCCCTTCCTGCGCATGTTCAAGGAGATGGCCCGGGCCCGCCGGATGCCGCCCCTGGGCCTTTTCGACACCCATGTCAGCCATCACCTGTGCTGGCCCTGGGATCTGGACCCCTGGGTAGAGCTGAACAACGGTCGTACGCTGACGCTTTACGACCTTGGCCGCCTGCCGCTCGGGTTTCGGACCGGCATCCACAGGCATCTGAAGGCAAGGGGCTGGGGCCTGACGGTCGCAGGGTCTTCGGTGCGCTACCGGCGGCGGGTCACGGTCTTTTCCCGGCTGGTGACGCACAGCCGCTGTCTCGGCTGGGACGCGCGGTTTCTTTATACCGAACAGTCGATGTGGCAGGGGGACGAATGCACCTCGCAGGTGCTGATCCGGTCGGCCATCGTGTCGAAGGCGGGGATGGTGCCGCCCGCCGAACTGGCGAAAGCGGCCGGAGTCACGACCGTCAGCCCCGACCTGCCGGACTGGGTCAAGGCCTGGATCGCCGCCGAGGCGGTCCGGCCCTGGCCACCGGCACGCTGAGGCCCGCAGCGCCGCACCGAGCCTTCCCTTGCGCTGGTCGCCGTTTCCGGGTTCACTCCGTCGCAAAAACAGGGGGCAGGCATGATTAGCGCGCGCAAGCGGATCTGGGGCTGGTATTTTTTCGACTGGGCCAGCCAGCCTTACAACACACTTCTCCTGACCTTCATCTTCGGTCCCTACTTCGCGGAGATCGCCCGCGGCTACTACATGGGCACCGGTCTTGACGAAGAAGCCTCGAAGGCCGCCGCACAGGCCTACTGGGGTTGGGGACTGGCCATCGCCTCGCTGTCCATCGCCATCCTGGCCCCGATCCTGGGCGCGATTGCCGACGGCACGGGTCGGCGTCTGGTCTGGGTCTGGACCTTTTCCATCTTCTACGTCGTCGGCTCGGCGGGCCTGTGGTGGGTCGCCCCGGGCGGCGGCGACGGGATGCTGTTCTGGGCCGTCTGCCTGTTCGGGATCGGCTTCATCGGCATGGAGTTTGCGACGATCTTCACCAATGCCCTGATGCCGACGCTGACGCAGGCCGACGATCTGGGTGCGATTTCCGGCTCGGGCTTCGCCTTCGGCTATTTGGGAGGCCTTCTGGCGCTGGTGATCATGCTGCTGTTCTTTGCGGAAGGCGGCGACAGCGGGTTGACGCTTCTGGGCACCCCGCCGCTGTTCGGCCTCGACTCCGAAGCGCGCGAGGGCACGCGCTTTGTCGGCCCCTTCACCGCGATCTGGTTCGCGGTCTTCATGATCCCGTTCTTTCTCTGGGTGAAGGAACCCCACACCGACCGCCGACCGCTGCACCTGGGCCGGGCCTTCGCCAGCCTCAAGGACCTGATCCGGTCCCTGCGCTATCGCCGCAGCCTGACGGCCTATCTCGCCTCGTCGCTGTTCTACCGCGACGCACTGAACGCGCTGTACGGTTTTGGCGGGGTCTACGCTTCGGGTGTGCTGGGCTGGTCGATCATCCAGATCGGCATCTTCGGCATCGTCGGCGCAGTGACCGCGATGGTGGCGGCCTTTGTCGGCGGGCGCGCGGATCGCGCCTTCGGACCGAAACCGGTGATCATGGTGTCGATCGTCGTGCTGATCTTCGTCTGCCTCATCATCGTCGGCATGACCCGTGAAAGCCTCTGGGGCCTGGCAATGGATCCGGCATCGGCACTGCCCGACCGGATCTTCTTCGCCTGCGGCGCGCTGATCGGCGCGGCGGGCGGGTCCCTGCAGGCGGCCAGCCGCACGATGATGGCGCGCCACACCAGCCCCGACCGCGCGACCGAGGCCTTCGGCCTGTTCGCCCTGTCCGGGAAGGTGGCCAGCTTCATGTCCCCGGCCCTGATCGCGCTGGCGACCACGATCAGCGGATCGCAGCGGATCGGCATCGCCCCGCTGGTTGTCTTGTTCCTCATCGGCCTCTTTCTGTTATATTTCGTGAAACCGAAAGGCGAGATGCCCGCATGAAGCTGACCCGCGCCCTGATCCTGACCTGTTGTCTTGCGGCCCCGGCGCAAGCCGAAAAGCTCGCCAACAAGCTTTTCGGCGCGATGTCGGTCCCCTCGACCCAGGATGCGATGCCCATCGGCAGCTACGCCAAGGGCTGCGCCGCGGGACTGGTGGAACTGCCCGAAAGCGGACCGACCTGGCAGGCGATGCGGCTGTCGCGGAACCGCAATTTCGGCCAGCCCACGATGATCCAGTTCCTGATGGACCTCTCGGCCACCGCGCGCGACATCGGCTTCGGCCAGGGTCTTTACATCGGCGACATCAGCCAGCCGCGCGGGGGGCCGATGACAAGTGGCCATGCAAGCCACCAGATCGGCCTGGACGCCGACGTCTGGTTGCTGCCACCGCGCAGCCTGTCGCTGACCGAAGCCGAGCGGGAAGAGATCAGCTCCAGCGTCGTCCGCTCCGACGACCAGCGGTCGGTGACCGGGAACTGGACCAGAACCCACCGCGAGCTTTTGCGGATGGCCGCCTCCGACCCCCGCGTCGACCGCATCTTCGTCGCGGCGGCGGTCAAGATCGAGATGTGCAAGACCGCGAAGGCCAAGGACAAGAAGTGGTTGCAGAAGGTCCGGCCCATCGCCGGACACGAAGCGCATTTCCACGTCCGGCTGAAGTGCCCCGAGGGCGCGCGGCTCTGCGAAACGCAGACGCCCACCGTGGCAGAGCTGTCCAAGGGCGGCGACGGCTGCGACGACACGCTGATGTGGTGGGTCACGGATTACCTGAACCCGCCGAAGGCCGACCCGAACACGCCGAAGGACGAGGACGCGTCGAAAAAGCGGGGTCCGCGCGACTACACCATGGCCGACCTGCCGGGTCAGTGCAAAGGCGTGCTCGCGTCGGACTAGGTTGACAGGAGCGCGGCGCGGGTGTAGGCCGCCTGCGCCCCGATGGTCGGGGTCAAGTCTCCGCGACCTTGTCAAAACGGAAAAGCAAAATGCGCATCCTTCTGCCCGGCGTCATCGCCATGGCGACGATTGTCGTCGCCTCGAACATCCTTGTCCAATACCCGCTTGGTGCGTTCCTGACCTGGGGCGCGCTGACCTACCCCTTCGCCTTTCTGGTCACCGACCTGACGAACCGGCTGGAAGGCCCGGCCGCCGCCCGCCGCGTCGTGCTGGCCGGTTTCCTGGCCGGGATCGTCTGCTCGTTCATCGGCACGCGGATCGTCGGCGAGTTCGGCCCGCTGGTGACGATCCGCATCGCGATCGGCTCCGGCCTTGCCTTCCTCTGTGCCCAGCTTCTTGACATCGCGGTCTTCAACCGGCTGCGGCAGGGCACCTGGTGGCGTGCGCCGCTGGTTTCGACCCTGGTGTCCTCGACGCTCGACACCGCGATCTTCTTTACCGTGGCGTTCTCGGCGGCGCTTTCCGGGCTGGAGCCCGCGAATGACGTGTCCTGGGCCACCGCGGCGGCACCGCTTCTGGGCCTTGGCCCCGAGGCCCCGTTCTGGGTTTCGCTGGCGGTTGGTGACTGGCTGGTAAAGCTCGCGCTTGCCGTGGTGGCATTGTTGCCTTTTCGATTGGCAGTCGCAAAGCTCACGGCAAGGGTAGCGTGAATTGTTTTGACAAACACAAAATCTGTGGCAGGCTCACCGTATCGGCAACCATTTTGAAAGGAGGTGATCCAGTGTCTAGAGTGATATTGGAGAGAGGTGTCGGGACAGTCGGGGGGCGTATTTTCTAAGGGCAGCCCCTGGGAAATAAACCACCGATTGGATTTGGATGCCCTAACTGGCCCATCTCCTTGGATCTCGGAAAGGGTTGTCTGAACAAGGCAACCCTTTCTCTATTGTGCCCGCCACCCGCAATTTTTCACCCGCAATTTTTCGACGAAAAATTGTTCCCTTCCGTTTCGAGAACCCTGCGCTGATCAGACCAGATGTTGCACGTCACCGACACCCTTGCCCTCGCCGAATGGGAGCTTTCTGAAAGCTTCATGCGCGCCTCCGGTCCCGGGGGACAGAACGTCAACAAGGTCTCGACCGCCGTCGAACTGCGGTTCGAGGCGGACCGCTCGCCGCATCTCACACCCGGCGTCAAGGCACGGCTGAGGAAGCTGGCGGGGCGGCGCTGGACAACCGAGGGCGCGATTGTCCTTCAGGTCGACGAGACTCGCAGCCAGGCGCGCAATCGCGACATCGCCCGCGAGCGTCTGGTCGAGTTGATCCGCGCGGCGCTGGTCACGCCGAAGCGCCGGATCGCCACCAAGCCGACCCTTGGCAGCCAGCGTCGGCGAGTCGCCGCCAAGACCCAGCGCGGCGAGGTCAAGGCCTTGCGCGGCAAGGTCGGGGACGAGGAATGACTCCGGCGGAAATCGCGGCCCGGGCCTGGGGGGGACGCATCCTGCGCACGCTGCGCGACCGGGAAAACCACGTCTTCGAAATTATCCTGCCGTCGGGCGACCGCGCCGCGCTGCGCCTGCACCGGGCAGGGTATCAATCCCCGGCGGCAATCCGGTCAGAGCTTTGGTGGTGCGCGGAACTGTCCCGCGCCGGACTGCCCGTCCCCGCTGCCCTGCCGGCCCTGGACGGCAGCCTCATGGTCCTCCTGCCCGATACCCGCCACGCTTCCGTCATCGCCTGGATCGAAGGTGAGGCCCTGGGCGAGGCCGACCGGCCCTTCGCCCGCCCCTTGCCCGAGGTGCTGGACCTCTACCATGCCCTCGGCGCGCTTCTGCGACAGGTCCACCGGGTGACCGATGCGCTGACCCTGCCAGAAGACTTTGTCCGTCCGCGCTGGGACCGCGACGGGCTGGTCGGTGACGACCCGCTTTGGGGCCGGTTCTGGGACCATCCTGCCGCGACGCCGGATCAGCGCCGCACCCTGATCCGCGCCCGCGACGCCCTGCGCGAACGACTGGCAGGCGAGATCGGGCTGATCCACGCCGATCTCCTGCGCGAGAACGTGCTGGTGAACGGTCGTTCGGTTTCCCTGATCGACTTCGACGACTCCGGCTTCGGCTACCGTCTGCATGACCTTGGCACCGCGCTGTTGCAGACCGTCCGGCACCCCGAGCATCTTGGGCTGCGGGATGCCGTCATGGCGGGCTACGGCACCAGGGATACCGCAATGGTCGACGCCTTCACGCTGGCGCGCAGCCTCGCCTCGCTCGGCTGGACGATGCCACGGCTGGCGGCGGACGATCCGATCCACAAAAGCCACCTTGCCCGCGCGGTCACCTGCGCGGAAATGTTGACTGACTAGGCCAGCTTCCGAATTTGCGCTGCAAGTCCGCGGGCCTGCGACAGGGTCTGTCAGACCAGAACTTCTTGCACTTCCTGCACGCCCACGCCGAAGACCCGCTTGTAGCGCGCGATCTCGGACGCGGGGCCCATCGCCTTGGCCGGGTTGTCCGAAAGCTTGACCGTCGGCCTGCCGTTCGCCGACAGCGCCTTGCAGACCAGGCTGAACGGGGCCAGCGCGTCACCCTCGACCAGTCCGCGGAAATCGTTCGTCAGCATGGTCCCCCAGCCGAAGGAGACTTTCACCCGGCCGTGGAACTGCGCGTAAAGCTCCTCGATCTTCGCGACATCCAGCCCGTCGGAGAAGATCACCAGCTTCGTTCTCGGGTCTTCCCCCCGGTCCTTCCACCAGCGGATCGCGGTTTCCGCACCTTTGGCCGGATCGCCGGAATCAATCCGGATGCCGGTCCAGCCGGCCAGCCAGTCCGGCGCGTTCTTGAGGAACCCTTCGGTGCCGTAGGTGTCGGGCAGCATGATCCGCAGATTGCCGTCATGCTCTTCGTGCCAGTCGGCCAGAACCCGATACGGAGCCTGGCGCAGATCCGCGTCGGTATCTGCCAAGGCACTGTAGACCATCGGCAATTCATGCGCGTTGGTCCCGATGGCCTCGATGTCTCGCGTCATCGCGATCCGGCAGTTCGAGGTGCCGGTGAACTTCGCCCCCAGACCCTCCTGCATCGCCTGGACGCACCAGTCCTGCCACAGGAATCCGTGCCGCCGACGGGTGCCGAAGTCGGCGATCCGCAGACCGTCGATCTTGCGCAGCCGCTCGATCTTCTCCCAAAGCCGGGTCATCGCGCGGGCGTAGAGGACCTGCAGCTCGAACCGGCCCATGCTGTTAAGGGCCGCGCGGCTGCGAAGTTCCATAAGCACCGCAAGCGCCGGAATTTCCCACAGCATGACATCGGGCCAGCGGCCCTCGAAGGTCAGCTCGAACTGGCCGTCGCGTTTTTCCAGGTGATAGGCGGGCAGGCGCAGGCCCTCGAACCACTCCATGAAGTCCGAGCGGAACATCTGGCGCTTGCCATAGAAGGTGTTGCCGCGCAGCCAGGTGCTTTCCCCGCGGCTGAGTGACAGGGACCGCACATGGTCCAGCTGCTCGCGCAGCTCGCCCTCGTCGATCAGCTCGGCCAGACGAACCTTGGTCGACCGGTTGATCAGGCTGAAGACGACCGTCGTGTCCGGCTTGTTCCGAAAAATAGACTGGCACATCAACAGCTTGTAGAAGTCCGTGTCGATCAGCGACCGCACGATCGGGTCGATCTTCCACTTGTGGTCCCAGACGCGGGTCGCGATGTCCACCATGCTCAGGCCTCCAGCGCGACACCTGCCGCGCGCATCTTGGCCTGCGCTTCGGCCAGGCTTCCGTTCAGATCGATCGCCCGGCAGGCCCCTTCCAGCACCGTGGCGGTGAACCCCAGACCTGCTGCATCCAGCGCGGAATAGGCAACGCAGTAGTCGGTCGCAAGGCCGACAAGGGTCACCGCCGTCACCCTCCGGCTGCGCAGGTAGCCCTCAAGCCCGGTGGGGGTGACATGGTCATTCTCGAAAAAGGCCGAATAGCTGTCGATCTCGGGGCGAAAGCCTTTGCGGACAATGAGTTGGACAGGGTTCGTCTTCAGGTCGGCATGAAACTCCGACCCCGTCGTGCCCTGCACGCAATGGGTGGGCCACAGCACCTGCGGGCCGTAGGGCATGGTGGTCAGGCTGAACGGGACAGCGCCCGGGTGGTTGGCCGCAAACGAGCTGTGATTGGCCGGATGCCAGTCCTGCGTCAGGATGACCGTCGCGAAGTCGCCAATCAACCCGTTGATCCGGCTGATGATTTCATCGCCCCCCGCCACGGCCAGCGCGCCGCCCGGGCAAAAGTCGTTCTGCACGTCGATCACAATCAGGGCTTCGTTGGCGGGTCTCATGGCGGGCTCCCGGTGGTGCTTTACCTTGGTTAGGTCCGGGACCGGGGGGCGTCAAGCGAAGCTCTTGAAATTCCGGGCGCTTCGGCGCAAACGAAGGCCATGCTGGTCGTCGCTGCCCTGTATCAATTCGCCCGTTTCCCGGACCCCGCCGCGCTGAAGCCGGGGCTGCTTTCGGTCTGCGAAAAGCAGGGGGTGAAGGGATCGCTTCTGCTGGCCCCCGAAGGCATCAACGGCACCATCGCCGGCCCGCGCGCGGGGATCGACGCGGTGTTGGCCGCGGTGCGGTCCCTGCCAGGCTGCGCGGGGCTGGAATGGAAGGAAAGTCCTGCCGAAACAATGCCCTTCGGACGGATGAAGGTCAGACTGAAGCGCGAAATCGTCACCATGGGGCAGCCCGATGTCAATCCTCTTGCCCGGGTCGGCACGCATGTCGCGGCCTCGGACTGGAACGCGCTGATCAGCGATCCCGACACGGTGGTGATCGATACCCGCAACGGTTATGAGGTCGCAATCGGAACCTTTCGGGGCGCGGTCGACCCGGGCACGCGGGCCTTTGGCGAATTTCCCGACTGGTGGCAGGAGAACCAGTCCAGGTTCGCAGGCAAGCGGATTGCCATGTTCTGCACCGGGGGCATCCGCTGCGAGAAATCGACGAACTACCTTCTGGGGCAAGGGGTTGAGCAGGTCTACCACCTCAAGGGCGGCATCCTGAAATATCTCGAGGATGTGCCCGAGGCAGAGAGCCTCTGGCAGGGGCAGTGCTTTGTCTTCGATGACCGGGTGTCGGTCGGGCACGGGCTGGTTCCCGGCGGGCTTTCGGCTTGCGGTGCCTGTCGGCGACCGGTGACGGCGGCAGACAAGGCTGACCCGATCTATGAAGAGGGCGTCTGCTGCCCGGCCTGTGCGGGGGAATATTCAGCAAAGGACCGCGACCGGTTCCGGGAGCGGCACCGGCAAATGCTGCTGGCCGAAAAGCGTGGCCTGCAACATCTGGGGTTCACACGGTCGTAGGGCAGCCGCGCCCGCTTCTCACGCCGCCTTGTCGGCCAGCATGTCCTGCACCAGCGGAATGACCCGTTCGCCATACAGCCGGATGCACTCCATCAGGTCCGCATGTGGCACCGGGCCGGTCGAATATTTCATGTCAAAGCGCTGGATTCCCAAGGTCTTCACCGTCTTTGCGATCTTTCGCGCGACCGTTTCGGGACTGCCGACATACAGCGCTCCGTGGCTCACCTCGGCAAGGTAGCGGTCCTTCGTCACCGGTGGCCAACCGCGTTCGCGCCCGATGCGACCGAACATGTCGGCATAGTGCGGCCAAAGCTTTTCCTGCGCGATTTCATCGGTTTCCGCGACGAAGCCGGGCGAATGGACGCCGATGGGGCGCACCGGTTTGCCAAGCTGCGCGCAGGCGCGATGGTAGAGGTCGATGTAGGGTGCGAAACGCGCAGCGTCGCCTCCGATGATCGCCAGCATCAGTTGCAGATCCTGCCGGACCACGCGGACCACGCTTTCAGGCGACCCGCCGACCCCGACCCAGACCGTCATCGGCTGGCCCAACTGCGGAAAAACCGGCTGATCTTTCAATGGGCTGCGAGTTTCCCCGGACCATGTCACCCGGGGTTCGCGCAGAAGGCGGGCGAAAAGATCAAGGCGCTCCTCGAACAGCTGGTCGTAGTCGTGCAGGTCATGCCCGAACAGGGGATAGCTCTCGGTGAACGATCCGCGGCCAAGGATCGGCTCGGCCCGTCCGCCGGACAGTGCGTTGAGCGTGGAAAAGCGCTGGAAGACCCGGACGGGGTCGTCGGTCGAAAGCACCGTGACCGCCGTGCCAAGCTTGATGCGCCGGGTTCGCCCGGCGATGGCGGCCAGCACGATCTCTGGGGCCGAGATTGCGAAATCCGGGCGATGATGTTCGCCCAAACCGATGAAATCGATCCCGATTTCGTCGGCAAGCGTGGCCTGGTCCAGAACCTCGCGCAGGGTGACGTCCATCGGTTGCGGCTGGCCATCGGGGCCGACAGAGACGTCGCCGAAAGTGTCGAGGCCAAGAGAAATGCGCGTCATGGGTTGCTCCTTTTGGGGCAACCTATGCGTCTGGGGTCGAAAAATGAACGCAGATTTCGAGAGGGGCGCGGTTCGGCTTTGCACAGGGTCGGCCAAGTCCTTGTGGACGCAGGATTAATTCGCACTGACCGGCTGCGGTGCCAGCGTCTGCCGGTTCAAGTCTTTGCGGGCTGACCGGCGTTCGTTGGTGCAGCCGCTGCCGGGGTAAGCGCGAAGGCCCACCGCAGGCGGTCCAAACCGGCAAGCCAGCGGCTGCGACGTTCTGCCCGCAGGCGTGCCAGATGTTCGGCCCGATGATGGGCGTGGGGGTCTTTCGGCCGACTGTCCGGATCGTGGCGGGCGGTGGCGCGCAGAAAGTCGAGATTGACGCTGTGCATGGCTTACGTCCCGTTGCAAGAGTGCCACTTGGTATTGCCATGAAAGATGCAATAATCCGAATCAGGAAAATCCTTGGGACGAAAGTTTGACTTACATGTTGCGCTGGCGCGATCTGCCGTCCCTGGCGATGCTTCGGGCCTTTGACGCGACCGCACGGCATGGCAGTTTCGCCGAGGCCGGGCGGGCGCTCAACGTGACCCATGCGGCAGTGACCCAGGCGGTCCGGGCGCTGGAGGCCGAACTCGCGGTGGCGCTTGTCCGCCGGAACGGGCGGACTGTCGCGCTGACGCCGCAGGGCGAACGGCTGGCGCGCAGTCTGCACGAAGGATTTGGCCGGATTGCCGATGGCGTCGCCGAGTTGCGGCAGAACGAGAACCGGCGCGCCTTGCGGGTGGCGACGACGGCCTTCATCGGGCAGGCCCTGATCCTGCCGCGCCTGCCGGAATTCTGGGCCAGGCATCCAGGCATCGAAGTGGCGATGACGCCAGGTTTTGCCACCGTCGATCTTCTCGCCGAGGGCTATGATCTTGCCATTCGCGGCTGGCCGACCCACGGGCCAGGGATCGAGACCGAGCTTCTGGCCCCGACGCGCTGGGTCGTCGCGGGGGCGCCGTCGCTTCTGGGCGAAGGTCCAGTCGATCTGCGGGCATTGCCGTGGATCGTGCCGGAAGAAGGGCTACTGGACATTCTGCGACAGGCAGGGATCGAGCTTGCCCCCTCGCAGCGGGTGACCGTCGGCAGCCCGCATCTGGAAATATCGGCCGCCGTGCTTGGTCTGGGGCTAACCCTTGCGACCGAGGTCATCATCCGGGCCGAGCTTGCCTCGGGGCAGCTTCGCGAGGTCGAGATGCCGGGCCTGCCCGCGACGCACTACTATGTCACGACGCCCAGCGGACCGCGCCGCGCCGCAACCGGGGCATTTGTCGACTGGGTCAGGACGTTGTTCTAGGCTGGAAGACGGGCCGTGACGTCACGCCCAGACGACTCACGCCTTGTCGCGGACCATCAGCTGATTGCCTTCGCCCTTCTGCACGTCGAAGCGGCCGGTGCGTTTCAGAAGGTCCGACAGCCGGGCACTGCCGTAGCTGCGGCTGTCGAAGTCGGGGTAGATCTGGGTCAGCACCTGGCCAAGCTGGCCAAGCGGGTAGGCATCCTCTTCGATGCCGATCTTCTTCATCGCCGCAAGGATCAGCGGGATCGCCCTGGACGGGGGGTCCTTCTCGGGTTTTGCCGGCTCTTTCGCAGGTTTCGCTGGCGTCGGCGCGTCGGCGGCAGGCTCGGGCACCGCAGTCAGGTTTTCCAGGAACAGGAAGCGGTTGCAGACGTTGCGCAGGCTTTCAGGCGTCTTCTTTTCGCCCACTCCGATCACCTGCAGCCCGTCCTCGCGGATGCGGCTCGCCAGGCGGGTGAAGTCGCTGTCGGACGACACCAGGACAAAGCCGTCGACCTTGCCCGCGTGCAGGATGTCCATGGCGTCGATGACTAGACCGATGTCGCTGGCGTTCTTGCCCTTGGTGTTGGCCGATTGCTGGTGCATGACCAGGCCCAGGCTGCGGGCCTTTTCCTTCCACTGCGACAGCGCCGAGCTTGACCAGTCGCCGTAAACCCGGCGGACCGAGGGTTCGCCCAGACCGGCGATTTCGTCCAGCACGGCCTCGATATGGCGCGCGGGGATGTTGTCGGCATCGATCAGGACGGCAAGTCGGGACGCGCGGGTGGTGTCGGGCATAGGGCCTCCGGGGTTGCACCTTTGTGGCCGAGGCCGGGCCGCAAGGAAAGCGCAATCGCTTGGTTGACTGGGGTTGGGGGCAGGCAACATCGCCCGGCGACGAGTGCGGTTGCAGGCGGGGACGGTGCGGATGATCGGCGGATTGCAGATGCTGCGTGGCGTGGCCGCGACGCTGGTCGTGCTGTTCCACCTCCGGGCGGCCTCGGTCTTCGAGGGTCAGGACCCCGGCCCGTTGCGCTGGTTCCGTGTCGGCGAGGCTGGTGTGGACGTGTTCCTTGTCCTGTCGGGCTTCGTGATCTTTCATGCCGCGCAGGGGCGGCAGGGCCGGGGCGCGGGCTGGTTCCTGCGGCAGCGGTTCTGGCGCATCGTGCCGTCCTACTGGGCCGCACTTTTCCTGACGCTTGTTGCCATGGCCGGATTTGCGGTGACGCGAGGCGACTGGTCGGACTGGCCGTCCGCCGGGCGCCTTGAGGTGTCGGTGGCCATGCTGCCGCTGCCTGGACAGGTGATGGCGGTGGCCTGGACCCTGACCGTCGAGTGGCTGTTCTATCTGGTCTTCGCCGCGACCTTCTTCCGCTTCGGCGCTGCGGGAGCGGTCGCAGCGCTGGCCCTCTGGGCGCTGGCAACCCAGGGGATCAAGGTCTGGTCGGCTCCGCTGCCGGACTGGATGGGGCTGATCCTCTATTCCGGCTTGATCGAGTTCCTGTTCGGCGGGCTGATTGCGCTGGCCTATGCCGCAGGCTGGCGACGGGGCGCGGGGCTGGCGACGGTGGTGGGTGCGCTGGGGCTCGCGGCGGTTGTCCCGGGCGTCCTGCCGTTCAGCTGGGGACGGGAGTGGGTGGCGGGCCTGCCCTCGGCAGCGCTGGTCTACGGGCTGGTGGCAGGCGGGTGGCGGATGCCGGGCTGGACGCAGGTCTGGGGCGAGGCGTCCTACCTTATCTATCTTCTGCATCTCCTCGTCTTTTCGGTCGTGGGCACCCTTCTGCGCATGGCGGGGGTCGCGCCCTATGGGTCGGTCGGCGTGATGCTGGCTCTGGGCAGCCTGACGATTGTGGTATCGGTCGCGGCAACCCTCTGGCTCGAACGCCCCTACCGCGCCTGGGTGAAGGGGCGCTGAGGGTTACGCGATCAGGGCACTGGCCCTGGCGGACATGGCCTGCAACGCCGCTTGCGGGGCCATCGACAGCAGCAGCCCGCGCTGGCCCGCGTTGATCCAGACCCGCGGGGCGGCACAGGCGCTGGCCTCGATGGCGGTCGGCACCGCGCGCTTCTGCCCGAAAGGAGAGATGCCGCCGACATGGTAGCCGGTCAGCTTTTCGGCCTTGGGCACGGGCATCATCGCGGCAGACTTGCCCCCGAAAGCCGCCGCCACGCGCTTCATCGACAGCTGCCTGTCCGAGGGGATGACGCAGCAGGCGGGCTTGCCGTCGACCTCGACCATCAGGGTCTTGAGCATGACGGCGGGATCGATGCCCAGGGCCTCTGCGGCTTGCAGGCCCGTCGCCTCGGCCTTCGGGTCATAGGCGTAGGGGTGCAGCGTGACCTCGATCCCGAGGGCAGCAAGTGCGCGCAGGGCGGGGGTGGAGGACATTGGCTTAGTCACCGGGACGCGGTTCCCCCGTCGCCCGGATCGTGTCGTCCCCTGAGGTCCGGGACGCGCGCGACCTGTTCGACGAGCGGTCCCGAACCGGTCAATACACCACCACCGCCCGGATCGACTTGCCCGCGTGCATCAGGTCGAAGCCTTCGTTGATCCGCTCCAGCGGCAGGATGTGGGTGATCATGCTGTCGATCTCGATCTTGCCGTCCATGTACCAGTCGACGATCTTCGGCACGTCGGTCCGTCCCCGCGCGCCGCCGAAGGCGGTGCCTTTCCAGACCCGGCCGGTCACCAGCTGGAAGGGGCGGGTTTCGATGGTGGCCCCGGCAGGCGCGACGCCGATGACGATGGACTGGCCCCAGCCCCGGTGGGTGCATTCCAGCGCCGCCCGCATCACCTTGACGTTGCCGGTGCAGTCGAACGAATAGTCCACCCCGCCGATCTTGTCGAAGGCGGTCTTCGTCAGGTTGACGATGTGAGGGACGACATCGCCTTCTATCTTCGTCGGGTTGACGAAATGGGTCATGCCGAACTTGCGGCCCCAGTCTTCCTTGTCGTCGTTGATGTCGACACCGATGATCTTGTCCGCGCCGGCCATCTTCAGGCCCTGGATCACGTTCAGTCCGATGCCCCCCAGACCGAAGACCGCCGCCGTCGCGCCCTGTTCCACCTTTGCGGTGTTGAGGACCGCGCCGACCCCGGTGGTCACTCCGCAGCCGATGTAGCAGATCTTGTCGAAGGGCGCGTCGTCGCGGACCTTGGCCAGCGCGATCTCCGGCAGCACCGTATGGTTCGCGAAGGTGGAACAGCCCATGTAGTGATAGATCGGCGTGCCATCGAGCATGGAAAACCGCGTCGTCCCGTCGGGCATCAGCCCCTTGCCCTGCGTGTCGCGGATCGCGGTGCAGAGGTTGGTCTTGCGCGAGAGGCACGAGGGGCACTCGCGGCATTCGGGCGTGTAAAGCGGGATCACGTGGTCGCCGGGTTTCAGCGTCTTCACGCCGGGGCCGCACTTGACCACCACGCCCGCGCCCTCATGGCCGAGGATCGAGGGGAAGATGCCTTCGGGGTCCGCGCCCGACAATGTGAATTCGTCGGTGTGGCAGATGCCGGTGGCCTTGATCTCGATCAGGACTTCGCCCTCTTTCGGATCGTCAAGGTTGACTTCCATGACCTGCAGCGGTTGTCCGGCGGCAATGGCAACGGCGGCACGGGTGCGCATCTGGTATTCCTCCCTGAAGATTTTTCGGAACCTGTGCCAATCTCGGGCGTAAAGCAATGACGGATTCGACCATTCAGGCACAAGGATGCGACCCATGAAACGAGCCTTTTCCCTTGCCTTCGGCGCGCCCCTGCTGCTGGCCGCCTGCGTGATGGCGCCCGTGCCGATGCCGCCCGTCGATCCCGGGCCGGACGCCTGCGGGGCGAGCGGGCTGCAGAGCCTGGTCGGCAAGCCCGGCGTGGTGCTGGACGGGATGCGCTTCTCGCAGGACGTGCGGGTGATCCAGTATGACATGGCGGTGACGATGGACTACAGCGCCACCCGGCTGAACTTCTGGCTGGACCGCCGCGACGTGATCGAGAGGGTCACCTGCGGCTGACATGCGAAGGCCCCGGCCTTTCGACCGGGGCCTGCTGTCTGTCTGCCGAGCAGGGGGCTACTTGGTGACGCGGTAGGCCTTGTGGCACGCGACGCAGGCACCGCCAACGGCACCCATGCCCGCACCGATGGTTTCGGCCGAAGCGACGTCCATCGCCCCCACCGCATCGCCCAGCGCCTTGGCCTTCACCAGGAAGTCGTCCCAGTTCGCCCAGATCTCGGGCTTGACCGCAGAGGCGGGGTCGGCGGCACCCTGTTCGGCGAAAACCGTTTCGATCTTGGCAGCCGTTTCGATCAGCGAGGCCTTTGCGGCTTCGGCCTTGGCAAGGTCGTAGGGCTCTTCGCCCTTGGCAATCTTGCCAAGGAGGCCCGCGTTCATGCCCTGCATCTCCATCAGCTCCGACCGGGCGATGGCGTTCGGATCGGTTGGTTCCACATCCTGGGCGTAGACTGCACCTGCGGTCAGAAGTGCGCCGATCACTACAGCTTTGACAATCTTCATCTACTGGCTCCCTCGTTGGCTGGCTGGTCCACTATAGGCGCGGCATTCGGTCGCGGAACCCGGGCTGTTGTGCTCTCACGCACTTGTCATCTGCGGTGGTGCGGGACTCGACAGGGTCGCGGCATGGTGGCATGACAAGAACGCATAGGGAACAAAACGAGTCGATGATGGCGGGTCGGCGCATCCTGTCGCTGTGGTTTCCCAGGCTGGCGGCGGACCGGGTCGCACGGCGGCGGGGCGACGTCGTGCCCACGCCCCTGGCCGTGGTGGGCGACCGCAATGGCGCGCAGGTGCTGGTGTCGCTGTCGCCCGAGGCCGAGGCTGCGGGTCTGGCCTTGGGTCAGCCTCTGCGCGATGCCACCGCGATCTGCCCGGACCTTCTGACCCTGCCCGCCGACCCCCCGGGCGAGGCGCAGTTTCTTATGGGCTTGCGCCGCTGGGCCGGCCGCTTCTCGCCCTGGGTGGCGCAGGAACCTCCCGCCGGGCTGATGATCGACCTGACGGGATCGGCGCATCTCTATGGCGGGGAAGAGGGCGTGCTGGCCCGGGTGGCCGAGGATTGCGAGGGGTTTGGCCTGACGGTGCGCGCGGCGATTGCCGACACGCCGGGGGCGGCCTGGGCGCTGGCGCGCTATGCAAGGGCCGGGGTCGTGCCCCTGCGGTCCGGCGACGCCATCGACCAGGAGGCGCGGGCGACACGCTCACGCGCGGCCAGGCGCCGGGGGTGGGAACGCGGCGGCGGCCTGCCCCGCGCGGTGTCGGCTCGGGGGGCCGAGACGGCCATGATCGTCCCGCCCGGGCGGCTGTACGAGGCCTTGGCCGATCTGCCCTTGCCCGCGTTGCGGCTGGCCCCGGACGTGGTCGACCGGCTGACGCGCCTTGGCCTGCGCCGGGTGGGCGACATCATGGGCCTGCCGCGCGCGGCGCTGGCCCGCCGCTTCGGGGCCGACACGCTGCGCCGTCTGGACCAGGCCCTGGGGATGGAGCCCGAACCCCTCAGCCCGGCCCGTCCGCCGATGTATTTCGCCGTGCGGCTGACCCTGCCCGATCCCATCGGCTTGCGATCCGATGTCGAGGCGGCGCTGGACCGCCTGCTGCCGCCCTTCTGCGACAAGCTCCGCGCCAAGGGCCGGGGGGTGCGCCGGGTGCTGTTCCAGGGGTTCCGGGCCGATGGCGGGGTGGCCTCGGTCGAGGTGGGCCTCGCGCGGGCCAGCGACAGCCCCGACCGCATCCGCCCGCTTCTGCATCTCAAGCTGGACCAGATCGACGCGGGCTTCGGGATCGACTGTTTGCGGCTGGAGGCGCTGGCCACCGAAGCCGTCAGCGCCGTCCAGCACCGCGGGCAGATCGAGGTGACGGCCGAGGCGCTTGCGGGGCGACCGGCTGCACGTTCGGCGCAGGGGCTGGAAGACCTGATCGGCCGCCTTGGCGCGCGGCTGGGGACGGAAGGCGTGCTGCGCCTGCATCCCGCCGACAGCCATGTGCCCGCCAAATCCGCCAAACTCCTGATGGCCGCCTGGAGCCAGCCGCATGACGGCCCCTGGCCCGCCCCGCCCGGCCCCCGCCCGCTGGTGATGTTCCGCCCCGAACCCGTCGAGGCCCCGGAAACCCCCGACCTGCCCGGCCGGTTCCGCTGGCGCAGGCGCGCCTTCACGGTGCGCATGGCCGCAGGGCCCGAACGATTGCAGCCGGAATGGTGGTTCGAGGACCCCGACTGGCGCGGCGGCACCCGCGACTACTGGCGGATCGAGGCGGAAGGCGGCGAACGGCTCTGGCTTTTCTACGGGCGCGGCGGGGCGGTGACCGACCAGTGGTATTGCGAGGGGGTGTTTTCCTGATCCCCCGAGCAGGCACCGGAGTTTTCGAAAACTCCGGTCCGGAGCCTTCAAAGGCTCCGGCGCGATTTCTTCGAAGAAATCGCGCCCTCTCGACCCTTGCAGCGGGGACCTGACCGTGAAAACCATCTGCCATGAAATCCAGAAGCCGCATTTCCGTCCAGCAGACGCAGCGCCTGGCGCTGACGACCGGGCTTGCGACCTCGATCCGCATCCTGCACGCCGACGCTGCGGGCCTTTCCCGGTATCTGGAGGAACAGGCAACCGAGAACCCGCAGATCATCCTGACCCGCCCGCAAGTGCAGGACTGGATCCCGCGCTGGAAGTCGGCCTTCGGATCGGATGCCGAACGCCCCGAACAGGCCGCCGCCGGGCCAAGCCTTGTGGCCCATGTCCTTGGGATGATCGAAGCCCTGCGCCTGGATCCGACCGAAACCCGCATCGCGATGGCTCTGGCCGAGGCGCTGGAACCCTCGGGCTGGATCGGGCGGTCGCTTGCCGCCATTGCCGGGCAGTCGGGGGTTGACCAGCACGCAGTGGAGCGCGTGCTGGACCGGCTGCAGGCCCGGGCCGAACCGACCGGCCTCTTTGCCCGCAACCTGGCCGAGTGTCTGCGCCTGCAGGCCCATGAGGCCGGAGAGCTTGACCCGCCGATGATGGCGCTTCTTGACCGGCTGGACCTGCTGGCCCGGGGCGAGATCGACCGCATCGCGCGCGAGGCCGGGATCGACCTTGCCGCCCTGCGCCTCGCCTTCGGTCGTTTGCGCAGCTATGACCCCAAGCCCGGCGCAGGCTTCGAGGCCTTTGCCGCCCCGGTCCGCGAGCCCGACCTGATCGCCGAGAAAGGCGCTTCGGGCTGGATCGTGTCCCTCAACCGCTCGGCCCTGCCCTCGGTCTCGGTCGCCGAAGGTCGCGCCCGCGGCCGGGCCGAGGCCCGGGCGCTGATCCGGATGATCGAGGGGCGCAACGCCACACTTCTGTCGGTCGGGCAGGACATCCTGACCCGGCAGACGGCGGCGCTGGAGACGGGCCTTGGCGCCCTTGTCCCGATGACCATGGCCGAGGTTGCCGGGGCACTGGGGTTGAACGAAAGCACCATCAGCCGCGTCGTCGCAGGCACCGCCGTCGACACGCCGCGCGGCACCTGGTGGCTGCGCACCCTGTTCACCAGGGCCCCGCGCGAAGGCGGTCCGGCGGCAGGGGCACTGCGCGACCGGCTGGCAAGACTGGTGGCCGACGAGAACCCCGATCACCCCCTGTCGGACGAAGCCCTTGCCGCCGCCCTGGCCGCAGGCGGCGCACCCATCGCCCGGCGCACGGTCGCGAAATACCGCACGATGCTGAACCTTCCCCCGGCGCATCGGCGCAGGCGGCGGCATTGATGTCGTTTCCGGGGCTGACAGGGCCGCGATCCTGCACTAGCTGGCAAGAGGGTGCGCAGGATCAGGGGCTGACATGGCGATCTTTCTGGGTGTCGACACCGGGGGCACCTACACCGATGCGGTGATCCTGGACGAGGCGGCGAATGCCGTCCTCGGCAAGGCCAAGGCGCTGACCTCGCGGCACGATCTGGCCGTGGGGATCGGCGAGGCCGTCGATGCAGCCATTGCGGCGGCCGGGGTGCAGGCGTCGGACGTGGCGCTGGTGTCGCTCTCCACCACGCTGGCAACCAATGCGCTGGTCGAAGGGCAAGGTGCGCGCGTGGCGCTGGTCTTCATCGGTTTCGACGACGCCGATCTCGGCCGGGGCGGGCTGACCGAAGCCCTGAAGGGCGACCCCGTGGTCAGGCTGCCGGGTGGCCACACCCATGCCGGGACCGAGGTCGCGGCACTGGACCTTGGCCTTCTGGAACTGATGGTGCGCGGCCTTGGCGACGAGGTTTCGGGCTTCGCCGTCGCGTCGCAATTTGCCACCCGCAACCCCGCGCACGAGGTTGCCGCGCGCGACCTGATCCGCCGTGTCACCGGGCGTCCCGTGACCTGCTCGCACGAGCTGTCGGCCAACCTGAACGGCCCGAAGCGTGCCCTTACCGCCGTGCTGAACGCCCGGCTGATCGGCATGATCGACCGCCTGGTCGCCGCCTGCGAGCGTCACCTTGCCGCCGTGGGCATCGACGCGCCCCTGATGGCCGTCCGCGGCGACGGCGCGCTGATTTCCGCCGCGATGGTCCGCGAACGCCCGATCGAGACGATCCTGTCCGGCCCCGCCGCCAGCATCGTCGGCGCGCGCTGGCTGACCGGGGCCTCGGATGCCCTGGTCAGCGACATCGGCGGGACCACGACCGATGTGGCGCTCCTGCGGGGCGGCTTGCCCGAGATCGACCCGCAAGGGGCCCGCGTCGGCGGCTTCCGCACCATGGTCGAAGCCGTGGCGATGCGTACCACAGGACTTGGCGGCGACAGCGAAGTGCATCTGGTGACCGAGGGGCTGAAGGGCGGCCTTCGCCTTGGCCCCCGGCGGCTGATGCCGGTCTCGCTTCTGGCCAAGGATCACGGACCGATGGTCCATGCGGCGCTGGACCGGTGGCTGTCCTCGGACGCCGTGGGCGAGATGGACGGGCGATTTGTCGTGCCGATGTCGGGCCAGCGCGGAGGGCTGAATGCCCGGGACCTGGCCGTGCTGGACCGGATCACCGGGCCGATGCCGATGGCCGCCGCCCTGACCTCGCGGCTGGAAGTGGCGGCGCTGGAGCGGCTGGTGGCGCGGGGTCTGGTGATGATTTCGGGCGTGACGCCGTCGGATGCCAGCCACGTCCTCGGTCGGCTGGACGCCTGGGACGGGGCTGCGGCGGACAAGGCGCTTCGGCTGATCGCGAAACGGCGCACCGGTGCGGGCGAACGCTTTGCGACCGGGCCCGAGGTCTTTGCGCAAGCCGTGGTGGACCAGCTGACCCGGCAGACCGTCGACTGCCTGCTGGAGGCGGCCTTCGGCGAGGACAGCGCCTTTGCGGGCGAGACGCCCGAGGCGCTTGCGCGTCACGCGCTGACGAAGACCGGCCTTGGCCCGCATCGCGGCGTGATCGAGGTCGGCGTCCGGCTGGGCGTGCCGGTGATCGGCCTTGGTGCCTCGGCCCCGTCCTATTACGGCGCGGTGGGGGAACGGCTGCACTGCCCGATGATCCTGCCGGAACATGCCGGCGTGGCCAATGCCATCGGCGCCGTGGCCGGACAGGTCAGCCAGCGCGCGACGGGCACGGTGTCCTCGCCCGCCGAAGGCCGCTACGTCGCGCATCTGGCAGAAGGTCTGCAGGTCTTTGCCTCCGCCGAGGCCGCGCTTGCAGCGCTTGAGGCCGCGCTGGTATCCGATGCCTCTGCCCGCGCCAGAGAGGCCGGGGCGGTCGACCTGCGGCTGACCGTGGACCGCGACGTGAAGGAGGTCGAGATCGAGGGTCGGACCATGTTCATCGAGGCGAAGGTGACCGCGACCGCGTCAGGCCGACCGCGCGTGGCGCACCAGGGCCTTCCCGGCGCGCCCCTCCGCTCCGGACAGGGTCGCGGGTCGCCCGGTTCCGCCGATTCACCCTTGACCTCCGCCCCCGCCGCCCTTAATCCGCCGCCCAGTGGCTAGGTAGCTCAGCTGGTTAGAGCGCGCGACTCATAATCGCGAGGTCGAGGGTTCGAGTCCCTCCCTCGCCACCACCTCCCCCTCCAGACCAGGCCTCCAGCATCTCCCTTTCATGGGTATTGCTGGGCTTCCGGCCCTCCGCCGGTATCCCGGACGATCCGTCCCGGCTTCTGGTCGACCGGGTCGAGGATCGATCCGGCTCCTTTCTCCGGAATGTGCGGGTGCGATCCTGCGATGTCCTTACGCTCAGTGGCATCAGCCTTCGGGCGAAGGTGCAGGCCGCAAGGCGCGCGCGCAACCGGGCGAGGTGGCCGGGGCTTGTCCTGCCCATGCCGCGCCGGGCTCGCACCGACCGGTCGCAGTCTTGTCGTGTTCGCCTGCCGGTCTTGGTGGCGAAAGCCCCGGTCGCCGGCGGGATGGTTGCCTTTTCCGGCCACATCGGCTTTGTCGGCCTGATGATGCCGCACCCTGTCCGCTTCGCCATCGGTGGCGAAGACTCCAGCGTCCTGCCCCTGTCCGCCGCTGCGCGGGCGATCTTCCCTGTCGTCGCCGCCAGGGTCGTCCGCCTTGTCATCGCCCCGGTGACGGCCCCGGTGACGGCCCCGCGGATGACTCCCGGCGACATGCGGCCCGGCGTCGTTCACGGGTGGGCCGGTGCGGCCTTTCTCCCCCGGCCGATGGCGCGCGGCGCATGAAGCGGATCATGATCCAGGGCGCCGGGTCGAACGTCGGCAAGTCGCTGCTGGTCGCGGGGCTTTGCCGCCTGTTCACCCGTCAGGGCCTGACCGTCCGCCCCTTCAAGCCGCAGAACATGTCCAACAACGCCGCCGTGGCGACCGGCGGCGAGATCGGCCGTGCCCAGGCCCTGCAGGCCCGCGCCTGCGGTGTCCCGCCCCACGTCGACATGAACCCGGTCCTGCTGAAACCCGAATCGGAAACCGGCGCGCAGGTGATCGTCCAGGGCAAGCGCCTGACCACGGTGCGCGCCCGGGACTACGCCGCCCTCAAGCCCCAGCTGATGGCCCCCGTCCTCGACAGCTTCCACCGGCTCCAGGGCGAAGCCGACCTCGTCATCGTCGAAGGTGCCGGCAGCCCCGCCGAGGTGAACCTGCGCGCGGGCGACATCGCCAACATGGGCTTCGCCCGTGCCGCCGACGTGCCGGTGATCCTGACCGGAGACATCGACCGCGGCGGCGTCATCGCCCAGCTTGTCGGGACGCAATCCGTCCTCGACCCCGAAGACGCCGCGATGATCCGGGGCTTCCTTATCAACAAGTTCCGTGGCGACCCGCGCCTGTTCGACGACGGCTACCGCCTGATCGAGCGGCGCACCGGCTGGCCCGGCCTCGGCGTCATCCCGTGGTTCCGCGATGCCCACAAGCTCCCCGCCGAAGACGCCGCCGATCTGAGTAGCTACGGGGGCGGCACGCGCGGGACAGGAGACTTCCTCATCGCCGTCCCCCACTTGAACCGCATTGCCAATTTCGACGACCTCGACCCCCTGGCGCAGGAACCCGGCGTCACGCTGAAGATCATCAAGCCCGGCCAGCCGATCCCGGTCGAGGCCGACCTGATCATCCTTCCCGGCTCCAAGGCCACCATCGCCGACCTTGCCGACTTCCGGGCCCAGGGCTGGGACATCGACCTCGCCGCCGCCCTGCGCCGGGGGGCAAGGATCCTCGGCCTCTGCGGTGGCTACCAGATGCTCGGGACAGCTATCGCCGACCCCGAGGGCATCGAAGGCAAGCCCGGGTCAGTCCCGGGTCTTGGCCTTCTCGACCTTGCCACCACCATGACCCCCGACAAGCGCGTGACGGAAACCGCCGCGCTGCACCCCGCCTCGGGCACGCAGGTCACGGGCTACGAGATCCACCTCGGCCGCACCGACGGCCCCGACCGCGCCCGGCCGATGTTCATCGCGCGCGGCCAGCCCGAAGGCGCCGTCCGCGCTGATGGCCGCGTCATGGGCAGCTATCTCCACGGCATGTTCACCGCAGACGCCTTCCGCCGCGCTTTTCTGGCGGGCCTCGGAGCAACCCCCGGCAACGCCAGCTACGACCAGACTGTCGAGGACACTCTCGACGCCCTCGCCGACCACCTTGCCACCCATATCGACTGCGACCGGCTTCTCACGCTGGCGTAGGTCGGGGCCTGCCCCGGCTCACCCCGCCGCGCACTCCGCGATGGTCTGCGCCAGCCCCGACAGCAGCGCCGCATAGGCCTCCGGCCCCGGCTCCAGCGAGGATCCCACCGGATCCAGCGCACCGCCGATCCTTGCCCCGGTCCCCTCGGCCAGTTGCGTCATCAGCTCCGGGTCGTTCTGCACTTCGGGGAAAACACAGACCACCGCTCCCGCTTCCAGCTTGGCCCGCAACCCGGCCAGTCGCGACGCCCCCGGAGACGATGCGTCCCCCAGCGCGACGCTTCCCGCGAGCGTCAGCCCATAGGCTTCCGCGAAATAGCCGAAGGCATCGTGATATGTCACCAGAGGCTTGTCCCTGACGGGCGCAAGTACCGCCGCAAGCTCGGCATCCAGCGCTGTGATCCGCGCGGCGGCGGCCCCGGCATTGGCCTGATAGGTTGCAGCGTTCGCAGGGTCCAGCCGCCCAAGCTCGGCTGCGATCTCGCCCAGCCAGACCTGCGCGTTGCCGGGCTCCAGCCAGGCATGCGGGTCCTCCCCGCCGTGGCCGGGATCAGTGCCACCGTCCGTCCCCTGGTCCTCCGGGTCCGGCGTCGCCGCGCGATAGGCCTGAAGCCGGGTCCCTTCGGCATGAAGCAGCGCCAGCGACGCGGCCCCTTCGGCCCGGGTCGCCAATGCTCCCTCCAGCCAGGGGGTCAGCTCCGGTCCGACCCAGACCACCAGTCCGGCATCGGCCACGGCACTGGCCTGACTGGGCCGAAGCTGGAAGTCATGCTCGTCCGCGCCCTTGGCCAGCAGCAGCTCGGGCGCACCCAGATCGCCCATGACCTGCGCCACCAGCGCATGCACCGGCGGAATGTCGGTCACCACGGTCGGGACTTCGGCCAGGGCGGGAATGGCGGTCAGCAGAAGGGCAATGATACAACGCATGGCGCGGCTTCCATCTTTCGGGACAACGCTCTATATGTGTAATAACATAACACGTCAAGAGCACCCGATGCCCGATCCCGATCTCGCCTTTGCCGACCACGACCACGCCCGGTGTGCGCAGGACGCCCTGGAGCGGGCCGAGACGCTGACCAGGGCGGCGGGTGCGCGGCTCACCCCGGTCCGCCGCCGCGTGCTGGAGCTTCTTCTGGAGGAACACAAGGCACTCGGGGCCTACGACGTCCTGGCCCGGCTGACGGCCGAAGGTTTCGGCAACCAGCCCCCCATTGCCTACCGGGCGCTGGAATTTCTTGTTGACCAGCGCCTCGCACACCGCATCCAGCGCCTGAACGCCTTCACCGCCTGTGCCCACATGGGCGAGGACCACGCCCCGGCCTTCCTGATCTGCCGCGCCTGCCATATGGTCGCGGAAGCCGAGGCTGCCAACTCCCGCGCCGTGCTTGACACCGAGGCCGCCCGCGCCGGGTTCCGCGTCGAACGCGTCACCATCGAGGCGCTTGGCCTCTGCCCGTCCTGCCAAGGCTCCACATGACCCTGATCACCGCCGCCCATGTCTGCGTCCGCTTCGGTTCGCACGAGGTCCTGCACGACATCACCCTCGAAGTCTCCAGGGGCGAGATCGTGACCATCCTCGGCCCCAACGGGTCTGGAAAATCCACCCTTCTCCGTGCGCTGCTTGGCATCGTCCCGGTGGCCGAAGGCCGGATCACCCGCGCGCCCGGCCTCCGGATCGGCCATGTCCCGCAAAAGCTGATGATCGACCGCACCATGCCGATCACCGTCCGCCGGTTCCTGTCCCTGCCCACCCGCGTCGCTGACGACGACGCCACCAAGGCGCTTGCCCGCGTCGGCATGGCGGGTCACGGGACCGACCAGATGACCACCCTGTCCGGCGGACAGTTGCAGCGGGTCCTGTTGGCCCGCGCGCTTCTGGGCGCGCCGCAGCTCCTGATGCTGGATGAACCCACCCAGGGCCTCGACCAACCCGGAGAGGCCGCCTTCTACCGCCTGATCGAGGAGGTCCGCGCCGAAACCGGTGCCGCCGTCCTGATGATCAGCCATGACCTGCATGTAGTGATGGCCGCAAGCGACCGGGTCGTCTGCCTCAACGGCCACATCTGCTGCGAAGGAACGCCGCGCGTGGTATCCAACGCCCCGGAATACCGCGCGCTGTTCGGGCTTGGCACGCAGGGCGCGCTGGCGCTGTATCGCCATGACCACGACCATGACCACGCGGATGGCCCGGCGCACCATCACCACGGCCATGATCACGGCCACAGGCACACCCGCGACCAAGACCAAGGGCACGATCATGCTGGATGATTTCATGGTCCGCGCAGGTCTGGCCGCAGTCGGCCTGTCCGTCGCCACCGGTCCGCTCGGGTCCTTCGTGGTCTGGCGGCGTATGGCCTATTTCGGCGATGCGACTGCTCATGCCGCCGTCCTTGGCGTGGCGCTGGCCCTGGCGACCGACCTGCCGATCGGCCTTGGCACCCTGACCGTGGCGCTTGCCATGGCGGTCACCGTCGCGGGTCTTTCGGCCCGGGGCTGGGCGATGGACACCACGCTTGGGGTTCTTGCCCATTCCGCGCTTGCCTTCGGTCTTGTCGCCGTCAGCTTCTTCCCGACTGTCCGCACCGACCTGTCCGCCTATCTCTTCGGCGACATCCTCGCGGTATCCCGCACCGACCTCGCCCTTGTCTGGCTGGGGGCGCTTGCGGTCCTTGCCCTTCTCGCCTGGCGCTGGCAGGCGCTTCTCACCGCGACCCTGTCGGAAGACCTCGCCCATGCCGCCGGCATCCGCCCGGACCGCGAACGGCTGGTGCTGGTGCTGGCCCTTGCCTGTGTCGTGGCCGTGGCGCTCAAGATCGTCGGCGCACTTCTGATCGCCGCCCTGCTGATCATCCCTGCCGCCACGGCCCGCAGCCTTGCCCGCACGCCCGAGGCCATGGCCGCCATCGCCGTCGCGGTCGGTGCCCTGTCCGGCCTTGGCGGTCTTGGCCTGTCGCTGTGGCAGGACACACCGACCGGGCCGTCGATCATCGTCGTGGCCGCGGCCCTGTTCGCGCTGTGTTCGATGCGCCGGCAAGGCTAGACGCAGATTTCCGCGACCCTGCCCGAACCTTGCCAAAATTCTCCGCTAGAAACCGGCCGGCAGGCATGGCCCGTTCCAAGGCACTTATTAAGGATTCGCTCGTGATTCGTCTTATCGGCTCGTTGATCATGGTGGCCGTCACGGCAGGCGGCTTCATGTTTTTCGACTACCGGATGTCCGCCAGATGGGCCGGGCGCGAGGATGCCGAGGGCCTTACCTTCGCCGAATACCTCTCCGGCCTCGGCGGTCGCGTGGCCGGACTGACCAGCGCCGCCGCCGCCAGCGGATTGCCGACCAAGCTGGCCGACATGCTGCCGAAACCGCCCGAAGGCTGGACCGCGCGCCCGGTCGTTGCGGCGGATATTCAGCCATTCCTGCCGAAATCCACCCGCAACGCCGACAAGAAGGCGATGGCCGCGATCGAGGCCATGGCGCTTGCCGACGGCGGCAAGGGCACCGAAGTCGCGACGCTCGCCTATGAAAAGGGCGACCGCACCGTCCTGATCCGCGCCGTGCGCTATCCCAACATGATCTTCACCAGCTTCGCGGCGATGGAGCAGAGACTCGCCCTGCAAAGGCAGTCGGCCGAGTTTCGCGGCACCGAGTTCATGACCGTGCGCGGTCTGGACGTGATCGAGGACCTCTTGCCCGAAGGCTTCCGCGGCCGCTACTTCGTGGCCGATGTCGGCGCGCAGATCCAATTGCGGGTGCTGGCCCCCAGGCGGATGAAGGACGAAGACCTTGTCGCCTTCTTCCGGTCGCTGCACGTCCAGGCGATGAACGCCAGCGTGATCGACAAGGTCGAGGGTCTTGGCGAAGTCCCGGTGATCGTGCTTGCCTCGGCGCTGGATACTGAGGCGCGCGACACCTACCTCGCCGCCGTTGCGGCCCGCAAGGCCGACGAGGCCAGCCGGCAAGACACCGCCCGCCTCATGGCCGAGGCCGAAGCGGCAAAGGCCCCGGCCGACGGTGGCGGGTTCCTCGACAGCCTTTTCGGCAGCGACACCGACACCGGGGCCAAGACGGAAGCCGCAGACGACAATGCCGGCAAGATCGGCTGCGACACCGGCAAGGACGGCGTCAAGCGCTGCAAGGTAGAGAGCGGGGCCGCCCCCGACGTCTCAGAATCTCAGCCCTGAAAACCGCGACGGGTTCTGCGGCACGCCGGGCAGGACGCAGAGCATTTCATACAAGAGGTTCGCCCCGATCAACGCCGTGTTGCCGGATGGGTCATAGGGCGGAGACACCTCGACCAGATCGCAGCCGACAAGGTTCAGCCCGGCACAGCCCCGGATGATCTCGTAGGCCTGCCAGGTGGTCAGGCCCCCGGGTTCGACCGTGCCGGTGCCGGGGGCGAAGGCCGGGTCGAGGCTGTCGATGTCATAGGTAAGGTAAACCGGGGCATCGCCGATCTTCTCGCGCACGATCTGCATCAGCGGCGTCAGCGACTTGTGCCAGCATTCCTCGGCCTGCACCACCGTCCAGCCCTTGTCACGCGCCCAGTCGAAATCCTCGGCGGCATAGCCGGTCGTGCGCAGGCCGATCTGGAACACCTTGTCGTTCTGCAGGCAGCCATCCTCCCAGGCGCGGCGGAACGGGCAGCCGTGCGCGACCTTCTCGCCGAACATGGTGTCGTTGATGTCGGCATGGGCGTCGATGTGGATCAGCGCGACGGGGCCGTGACGCTCCTTGATCGCGCGCAGGATCGGCCAGGTGAGGGTATGGTCGCCGCCAAGCGTCAGCGGGATCACCCCTTGCGCCAGAACCTCGCGGTAGTGGGTGGTGATGATGTCCACCGTCTTCTTCAGATCGAAGGTGTTGATCGCCACATCGCCCAGGTCGGCAACCTGCAAATGCTCGAAGGGCGCGGCCCCCGTGGCCATGTTGTAGGGCCGGATCATCCGGCTTTCGTCCCGGATCTGGCGCGGCCCCAGCCGGGTGCCGGGGCGATTGCTGGTCCCGTGGTCCATCGGTATCCCGATGAACGCGGCGTCCAGCCCTTTGGCGGTCGACGCGGTGGGAAGACGCATCATCGTCGCCGGACCACCGAAACGCGGCATCTCGTTGCCGCCGAGGGGTTGGTTGTATCGGGTCATCCTGGCGCGCTCCTGCTGGTCAGCCCAACCTTGCGCAGAAGACGGGGAACGGCAAGGGACGCCTCCTCGTGCGCCTCCGGCTTCTCGTCGGAAAGCCGTGCGAGGAGGAGACGAAGTCGAACGACGAGCCGCCCGTCAGCGTGCCAGCACCCGGTCCAGCACCGCGCCCACTTCTGATCCCTCGGAAATCTGCGGCAGGCTGGGCGTCAGCCCGTCCGCCGCCTCTTTCCGCGCCACATCCTCGGCCGCCACGGCAAACGCCTTGCGCGGATCGGGTTCGCCCCGCAGCGCGCGATCGAAGAACGACTGCCCGAACTCCGTCCACTCCGCCCCGTCGCGGCACCCGAACGAGGTCCGGTCCCCCCGCGCCGCCGTGATCACCAGCCGGTTCGGGGCCGCGATGTCGTCGATGAACGACCCCGCAAAGCAGGCCGACACCACGATCACCGCCGGGCCGATGCCGCTGTCCTCCAGCATCCGGGCAAGATCGCCCGAGGTCAGGTTCGTGGTTCCCGCCTCATGAAACTTCAAGGCGACCTCTTCCTTCCGCCCGTGCGAGGCGAGGAACAGGAACGCCACGTCCTCCGGCCCCTGCCGCTCGCCGATGGCTTTCAGCCCGCGCGCCAGATTGGCCCGGTTCGCCATCGGATAGCGCGTCGGGAAGTCCTGGCTGTTGGCCAGCCGCAGCGTCCGTGCCCCCGCACCATACTGCGCCTCCAGAAGGTCCGAGACGTTCTCGACCTCGGTCAGGAATACCGACTGATCCGCCGTTCCGCCCAGGGCCAGCGCGAAAACCTCGGGCACCCCCGGCACTTGCGGCCGAAGCCCGGCGATCTGCCCGGCCATCAGCCGCTCCTGCGCCGCATAAAGCGCCTCGACATCGACAGGCTCGTAGGCCTCGGCCCGGGTCCTGTCGGGAAAGACGTAAAGCTCCTCCACGCTGAACCAGCGCAGCGCAATGTCCTTGGTGCCAAGGAACACCACCGCCATCACCAGCCCCGCTCGCAGCCAGTCGCGCCACGGACCGCGCAGAAGCCAGACCAGAAGGGCGACCTGCACCAGATGCGACACACCCCTGATTGCGGCCACGCGCGCAGGCGTGGCATAAAGCTGCGGCGCTTCGCGATACAGCGTCCAGAGCGCCAGGTTCAACACCGCCACCAGCAGGAACAGCAGCGTCACCATCCGCGCCAGCAGGTCGATCCGCCCGACCAGCGCCAGCCCCAGGACCAGCCCCGCCACCACCACCGCGCTTTGCGCCACGGCAACCTGCACGCCCCACAGCGACAGCTCGCCCCCCGGCCCGAAAGCGCCGACCTGCGCCGCGATCTCGGCCAGCCAGGACAAGACAATCGCCGCCAGCGCCACCAAAGCGGGCCGGGCGGAAGGGATGGAGGGAACTGCGGTGTCGGATGCCATCATTGCTCTCTGCTTCGTCCCGACTGTTCATACGCACAAAACTGGCAAGAGTTCGGCAGTTCCGGCAAAATCTGCGCTTGCCGTCAAAGACCCGGACTTTCGGCGCACCCGTCAAGCGCAGCCGACAGGCCGCCACTGCCTTCCCACCCTGCGCAGATCAACCGTCCGGGGCCAGCCCTGCCGACCATCCCTTCGACGTCTCTCCCTGTGATTTCGCGCGCTCCTCGGCCGCCCTGTGCCGCGCTAAAGATCCCGCACCATCAGGATCCAGTCGCCCTCGTCGTCCGAGCCCGGGAAGGGCACAAAGGTCCGCCGCTCCCACTCGGCAAAGCCGCATTTGCGGTACAGCGAAATCGCCCCGGTGTTGGGGCTTTCCACTTCCAGCGCGATCCGGCGATGACCGGCGTCGCGGGCGGCCTCGCAGGCGCGGGCCATCACTGCCGGACCATGGCCCTTGCCGCGCTGTTCCGGAAACAGGGCCACCGCCTGCAACAGCCAGCACCCCTTGGCGACGACCTCCAACTCGAACATCGCCCGAAGCGGGGGCGGCAACTCGTCCAGGTCAAGCCGGTCGTAGGGGTCGGGCACCGAAAAGCCGAAGAAGGCACCAACGGTCCGGCCCTCAGCCTCGGCCACATGCCAGTTGGCGTGATAGCTGGTCGACTCTGGCAGACCAAGAATGCGACCGCGACCCACCTCGAACCAGGACTGCCCCGGCGCGGCCAAGGTGCCCCAGTACCACCCGGCCATGCGACGCGAGGCGGCGTCGAGGAGCAGCGCCAGGTCAGAGGCGTCCTCGGGCCGACCTGCCCGGAAGGTCAGTTCCTGGGTCATCGGCACCCCCTGCAGGCCGATGATAGGCGAACCCCGGCCACCAGTCGACCGGCAAATGCCGCTTTCCAGCCGCCATGTCGTTTTCTGACGCCAAAGGTCGGGTGGACTTGCCCGGTTTGGCCCCTGTCTGGCAGATAGGGGCAAAGTTCGGTCTGGAGAGTCCACCATGAAAACCCATGTCAAAGCCCTCGTCGTCGGCGGCGGCGCAGTCGGCACCGGGATCGCCTACCATCTGGCCAAGGCGGGCTGGGACACCATGCTGGTCGAGCGCGACGAGCTGACCTCCGGCTCCACCTGGCACGCGGCGGGCCTTTTGCCCCTGTTCAACATGTCCTATGCCACCACCCACATCCACAAGTACTCGGTCGATTTTTACAAGGGGCTGGAGGCGGAGACCGGGCTGAATGCCGGCTTCTACGTCGTCGGCAACCTGCGGATGGCGCAACATCAGCAGCGCATGGACGAATACATGCTGTATTCCTCGGTCGCCGAAACCGCCGGGGTCTACCACGAATTCCTGAAACCGAATGAGATCAAGGACCGCTGGCCGCTGGTCCGCACCGAAGACCTGATCGGCGCGCTCTACCACCCGCAGGACGGCTACATCAACCCGGCGGACGTGACGCAAGCCATGGCCAAGGGCGCCCGCCAGTTCGGGGCCGCCATCGAACGCAAGGTCCAGGTCGACGGCTACCGCTGGACCGGGTCGGAATGGATCGTCTCCTGCACGCGGCTGGAGGAAAAGGGCGGCAACCTGGTCGCCAGCGACGACACCTTCGAGATCACCGCCGAACATGTCGTCACCGCCACCGGCAACCACGCCCAGCGCACCGCCCGGCTCCTCGGCATCAAGACCCCCGCCGTCGTGGTCGAACACCAGTATATCGTCACCGAACCCGACCCCGCCCTTGTCGAATGGCGGAAAACCAACCCGCAGCACCCGGTCCTGCGCGATGCCGACGCCAAGTGGTATGTGCGTGAGGAACGCGGCGGCTGGATCCTCGGCCCCTACGAAAAGGGCGCCCCGGCCCGCTTCCAGTATGGTGTCCCCGACAGCTTCCGCGCCGACCTCTTCCCCCTCGACCTGGAACGGATCGAACAGGAATACATGTCCTTCATCCACCGGATTCCCTCCTCGGAAACCGTGGGCCTCAAGGACGATTACAACGGCCCGATCTGCTACACCCCGGACGGCAACCCACTGGTCGGCCCCGCGCCCGGCCTGCGCAACATGTGGCTGGCCGAGGGCTTTTCCTTCGGCATCACGGCGGCAGGCGGGACCGGCCATTACCTCGCCCAACTGATGACCGAAGGCGAGGCCGAGATCGACATGGCCTCGCTCGACCCCAAGCGCTTCGGCGGCTGGATGACGACGGAATACGCAAGCCGGAAGAACGAGGAGTGCTACGACCACGTCTTCATCCTCCACCACCCCGATGAGGAACGCGAAGCCGCGCGTCCCCTGCGCACCGCCCCCGCCTACGACCGCCAGAAGGACCTCGGCGCGCAGATGGGTCAGGTGAACGGCTGGGAACGCCCGAACTACTACGGCCCCAAGGACGCCCCCGCCGACTTCGACCACAACTCGCGCAGCTTCCGGCGCGGCGCATGGTGGCCCTATGCCAAGGCCGAGGCGGAAGCCGTCCGCAACACCGTCGGCATCATCGACGCCTCTGCCTTCACCAAGCACTTGGTGCGCGGCCCCGGCGCGACCGCTTTCCTCGATCACTTCACCTGCAACAAACTGCCGAACGTGGGCCGGATCAACCTGACCTATGCCCTGACCGACCACGGCACCACCCGCACCGAATACACCATCGTCCGGCTGAAGCAGGATGAATACTACCTGATCTCCGCCGGGGCCTGGACGGCCTATGACTATGATTTCCTGCAGAAATCCGCCGATGACTGGATGGCCGAGGGCAAGGGGGCCATCGACATTCACGACATCACGACCCAGTGGGGCGTCTATGCCCTCGCCGGTCCGAACGCCCGCGCCCTCTTGAAAGACATCGTCAAGGACGCCGACCCCGACACCGTCCTGTCGAACAAGCGTTTCCCCTGGCTCAGCTACCGCGACATCGAACTGGGCATGTGCCCGGTCCGCGCGATCCGGGTTGCCTATACCGGAGAGCTTGGCTGGGAACTGCACTACCCCATCGAATTCGGCCGCTACCTCTGGGACCTTCTGCTGAAGGCAGGCGAAAAGCACGGGCTGAAACCCGTCGGTGCCCGCGCCCAGAACTGGCTCCGGCAGGAAAAATCCTACCGCGCCTTCGGCAACGAGCTTGGCCGCGACGCGACCCCGCTGGAGGCAGCACTCGACCGCTTCGTCGACCTGTCGAAAGACTTCCGGGGCAAGCAGAAGATGCTGGATACCGGCATCCGCTCGAAATGCGTGACCCTCCTGATCGACGGCCCCGCAGACACCGACCCCTGGGGCAAGGAGGCGCTGATCCACGACGGCATCAAGGTCGGTCGCCTGACCTCGGGCGGGTATTCCGTGGCCTTCGGCAAGCAGATCGGCATGGGCTATGTCCCTGCTGCGCTGGCCGAACCGGGCCAGAAGCTGAAGGTCAAGATCCAGCTGAAGGAATGGGACGCCGTCGTCACCGAAGACAGCCCCTTCGACCCATCAAACGCCCGCATCCGGGTGGACGGCTGAGCGATTGAAACCATGTCGGGGCCGTCACAGGCTCCGGCATGAAGTCATCGGCGGTGTCGCCTGCCGGGCGCCTGCCGGAATGTTGCGCTGCCCCTGTCGCCCGTCTTGAAGCCGCTGCCACAGACCTCCATCTTTACACGATGGCCGCAAGACAAAGACGGGAACGCAGGTTCCAACGACAGTTCGACGCGCTGGGTCGGCTTTTTCCGCCGCTGCGCGGCCCGATGTCCACGCTCCGCCAGGATAGTTGGTTCCCGATCCGCTTCCCGCTTGCGCTTATGCTGATCGCAGGCGGTATCTTTTCCTTCCTGCCGGTCCTCGGCATCTGGATGCTGCCGCTTGGCCTGCTTCTTCTCGCCGTTGACCTGCCGATCCTGCGCGGCCCGATCTCGGCCCTGATCATCAGGGCGCGCCGCAAGGGACGGCTGCTCGCCCTGCGCTGGCGCAAGAGACGGAAGCCCTGATGCCCGGGGATCGCGTCCGTCATTTTCCTGTCGCCGTCCTGTAACCTGCCGGACGCATCTTCCCGCCAGAGGACCACTTCCATGACCCGACGCGAGCGCAGGTTTCTCCGGCAGTTCACCGCCCTGGAACGCAGCATCCCGCCGTTGCGGGCACCGCTGTCACGCCTGCGCCGGAACAGCTGGTTCCCGATCCGGTTTCCGCTTGCGATCCTGCTGACCGCCGGCGGCCTTTTCTGGTTCCTGCCTGTCCTCGGCCTCTGGATGCTGCCTGCCGGGCTGCTCCTGCTGGCCATCGACCTGCCCCGGTTGCGCGGACCCATCTCGGTCGTGATCATCCGCAGCCGTCGCACGACGCAGCGTTGGCTGCGGCGCTGGCGGCAGTGGCGGCGCAGCTAATCCTCTGCCGACAACTCCTGCTCCAGAAACCGCTCGAAGTCGTCCAGGTCGAGCGGATCGACCTGCCCGAACCCGCGCATCCAGACACTCGCCTCGCGCAGCGCCTCGGGCTCCAACCTGCACCAGATCACCCGGCCGCGCTTTTCCCGGCTGATCAGGCCCGCGTCGGACAGGACCGCGAGATGCTTGGAAATGGCCGCAAGGCTCATGGCAAAGGGCTCGGCCACGTCGGTCACCGCCATGTCGTCCTCCAGAAGCATGGCCAGGATCGCCCGCCGCGTCGGGTCGGCAAGTGCTGCAAAGACAACATCCAGTCGGTTGGTCATGGCCGGACTATCCAGCGGCCCCCGGCAATCGTCAACCGCGGGGTTGAATATGACATCGGCATGACGCGGGGCTCCTCCGCGCGGAGAATCTACTCGATCTCAAGCGATTTCAATAGCTTGTGGGACAATCTGTCTGCTTGACTCTGCCTGCCCCTCTCCGTAGCTTCCGCCCGACTGTGAAGGGGCGTGGGCAATGGCATCCGAACCCGATCCTGACCGTCTGCGCGACCTAGAAGCGCGGCTTGCGAAGGTGAAGGGCGTCGAGGCGCCGCCAAGGACCAACACGGTCAAGGGTTTCTCGCAGGGCGAGGTGGCCTGGAGGATGGTGATCGAGCTGGTGACCGGCATGTTGCTGGGAATGGCCATCGGTTACGGGCTTGATGTGCTCTTTGGCACGCTGCCGGTCTTCCTGATCATCTTCTCGCTCTTCGGCTTCGCGGCGGGCATCAAGACGATGCTCGGCACCGCGAAGGAACTGGGACGAAAGGCCGAAAAGGCCGCGAACGACGAAGGGAACTGACGATGGCGACGGACGGGGAAGAAGCCGCAGGCGGCCTGAAGATCGAGCCGATGGAGCAATTCCTGGTCAAGCCCTTGTTCGGCGACGGCCCGATCGAATGGTATACCCCGACCAACGTCACGCTCTGGATGGGCCTTGCGGTCCTCGCGCTGATCGCGCTTCTCGTCCTGTCCACCCGCCGCCGCGCCATCGTCCCCTCGCGCGGGCAGTCGGTGGCCGAGATGTTCTACGCCTTCATCCACAAGATGGTGGAAGATGTCGCCGGACATGAAGGGCTGAAATTCTTCCCCTACATCATGACCCTCTTCATGTTCATCTTCCTGTCGAACATGCTGGGCCTGATCCCGATGTCCTTCTCGACCACCTCGCAGATCGCGGTGACGGCGGTCCTGGCGATGATGGTGTTCCTGACCGTCACGCTGGTCGGCTTCTGGCGCAAGGGCATCGGCTTCCTTGGCATGTTCTGGGTCTCCTCGGCTCCCCTGGTCCTGCGCCCGATCCTCGCGCTGATCGAGGTCATTTCCTACTTCGTGCGCCCGCTCAGCCACTCCATCCGTCTTGGCGGCAACATCATGGCCGGTCATGCCGTGATCAAGGTCTTCGCCGGGTTCGCCGGCGTGATGGGTGTGGCCTCGGTCGTGCCGATCGCCGCGATCACCGCGATCTTCGGGCTTGAGCTGCTGGTGGCAGCGGTCCAGGCCTACGTCTTCACCATTCTGACCTGCGTGTATCTGCGCGACGCCGTCGGCGACGCGCACCACTAGGGTCCGGACAACCAACCATCAGCATTCCAAAGGAGAGACATCATGGAAGGCGATATCGCAGAAATGGGCAAATTCATCGGCGCCGGTCTGGCAACGATGGGTCTGGGCGGCGCCGGCATCGGCGTGGGCCACATTGCCGGCAACTTCCTGGCGGGCGCCCTGCGCAACCCGTCGGCGGCCCCCGGCCAGATGGCCAACCTCTTCGTCGGCATCGCCTTCGCGGAAGCCCTCGGGATCTTCTCGTTCCTGATCGCGCTCCTGCTGATGTTCGCCGTCTGATCCTTTTGGACTGACATCCGGGCCAGGCACCAGCCTGGCCCTGGTTCCAAAAGTTCAGGAGTGACGACATGGCAATCGAAGCAACGGGCGAGGCCGAGGCCGCTGCGGGCATGCCCCAGCTGGATTTCTCGACCTGGCCGAACCAGATCTTCTGGCTTCTGGTCACGCTGGTCGTGATCTATCTGGTGCTGTCCCGCATCGCCCTGCCCCGCATCGGCGCGGTGCTGGCGGATCGGAAAGGCACGATCACCAACGACCTCGCCGCCGCCGAAGAGCTGAAGCAAAAGGCCGTCTCGGCCGAAAAGGCCTATAACGAGGCGCTGGCCAATGCCCGCACCGAAGCGGCCAAGATCGTCGCCCAGGCCAAGGCCGAGATCCAGAAGGACCTCGACGCCGCCACCGCAAAGGCCGATGCCCAGATCGCTGCCAAAGCCGCAGAGTCGGAAAAATCCATCGCCGAAATCCGCGACGGCGCTGCCGCCGCGGTTTCCGAAGTCGCCCGCGACGTGGCTGCCGAACTGGTGGCGGCACTCGGGCAGGGGGCAGACGCAAAAACCGTCACGGCTGCCGTGACCGCCCGGCTGAAGGGATAAGGCGATGAAGAAGCTATCCATCCTCCTTGCCCTTGCGGCCTCGCCCGCGATGGCGGCCGAGGGACCGTTCTTCTCGCTGCGCAACAGCGAGTTCGTGGTTCTGCTCGCCTTCATCGCTTTCGTGGCGCTGCTGGTCTATCTCAAGGTTCCGGCCAAGCTGACCGGGATGCTCGACGCCCGCGCGGCGACGATCAAGGCCGAACTCGACGAAGCCCGCGCCTTGCGCGAAGAGGCCAAGTCGATCCTCGCGACCTACGAGCGTCGGCAGAAGGAAGTCCAGGAGCAGGCTGACCGCATCGTCGCGCAAGCGAAGGATGAGGCGATGTCCGCAGCGGCCCAGGCAAAGGCCGACCTCAAGGCCTCGATTGCCCGCCGTCTGGCCTCGGCAACCGATCAGATCGCCTCGGCCGAAGCCGCAGCGATCCGTCAGGTGCGCGAACAGGCCGTCGCCGTGGCCGTGGCCGCAGCAGGTGACGTGCTGTCAAAGCAGATGACCGCAGATGCGGCCTCGGCATCGATCGACGACGCCATCGCCCAGGTCGAAGCCCGGCTGCACTAGGCAAATCTGGCCCGAAATCGGAACCGGCGGTCCCGCAAGGGGCCGCCGCTCTTGTTTTGCGGGGCCGCTCCTCGGACCCGGTTCGGGCCCTCCTCGCTGGCGGTCCGCCGCGACGAGAAGCCGAAGGCGCACGAGGAGCCGCCGCCTCAAAGCCCCGCCCAGCGCAGCACGGCCACCACGACCACCCCCAAGAGCGCCGCCGCCACATCGCTTTTCAACACCAGCGTCAGGGCGACAACCGAGGCCAGCGCAATCGCTTCGGCCCACCCTCCCGCCTGCACCGCCAGCGCCGTGATCCCCGCCATCACCGCCAGCGGTGTGGCCCGCAGCGCTGCCTCCATGCGCGGCGACACCGGGACAAAGCGCATCAAGGTGAATCCCGCGACCCGGCACAGGAAAGCCGCCGCCGCCATCACCGCCAGCAGGACCGGGAAACTGTCGGTCATGCCGCCTCCCGATGCACCAGCGCCGCTGCGGCAGCCCCCGCCAGCCCCGCCGCGATGATCGCGGGGGCTGGCCCGAACAGATGTGCGACGACCAGCGCCGTCCCCGCCCCGACGATCACCGGCAAGAGGTCCACCCGCGCCTTGACCATCGCCGTCACCATCCCGGCGGCAAAGCAGGCAAGCATCAGATCAAAGCCCAAAGCCTCGGGCCGGGGCAGCACGGAAACCGCCGCCGCGCCCAATGCCGTGCCGGAAAGCCACCCCAGCGTGATCGGCGCGCCGGTCCCCGCCAGATAGGCCCGGTCAACCTCGCCCGCCCGTATCGCCCGCATCGTCATCAGCCAGTTGGCATCACCAAGGAGGAGAAGGCTGCCATAGGCCCGCACCGGCCCCGCCGACCAGAGCCAGGGCTGCAACGTCGCCCCGAACAGAAGATACCGCGCGTTGATCACCAGGATCGTGGCGAACAGCGCCCAAAGCGTCGCCTCGCCGGTCTGTAGCAGGTTCACCGCCGCCAGTTGCGCCGACCCGGAATAGATCGCGGCGCTCGTCGCCACGGCCTTGCCGACCCCGAACCCGGCCTGCGCCGCCACCAGCCCGAAGCCCACCCCATAGGCAAAAATCGACACCGCCAGCGGCACCCCATCCCGCGCCCCGCGCCGGAAGCCGTTGAGGGAGAAGAGCGCCGTCATCGTAGGTCGGGGCGTGCCCCGACTCTCCATTCACCTGTCATCCCCGCGAAAGCGGGGACCCAAAGTCCCGGTCGCATGATCGTCGGACGATGGATGCCCGCCTTCGCGGGAATGACAGGTGGAGTTGAACCCGAATGCCAATCCACCCGTTCAGCCCCGCCCGGCCGCCCGCAGAACCCGGTCCAGCACATCCAGGAACCGGCTCCGGTCCGCCTTCCCGAACATCTTGCCCCCGCCCTGCCGGAACGGATCGGCGGACCGCAAGTCCTGCATCAGATCCCGCGTCGCCAGCGCCATCCCGACATTCGCCGCCGTCAGCTCCTCGCCATTGTGCTTGACCACCCGCGCCCCCGCCGCCACGCATTTCGCGGCCAGGGGAATGTCTCCGGTGACGACCACATCGCCCGGCCCGCAGGCCTCGGCGATCCACTTGTCGGCCTCGTCCGGCCCGCTGGAGACGAAGACGCTTTCCACCAAAGGGTTTTGTGAGGGCCGGATACCCCCATGCGATACCACCACCATCCGCATCTTGTGCCGGGTGGCGACGGTTTCGGCCTCGGCTTTGACCGGGCAGGCATCGGCGTCGATGTAGATCGTCATGCGGCCCCCGGCCCTACGTGGACAGGTGTTAAGAAACCCCTAACAGAAAATCGTAAGCCCTTGATTCCAAAGACAACGCTGCGTTTGTCCACCGTGGACACTCTCAGATCGCCGCCTTCCGCATCTCGTCCAGATAGATCTCCCGCAGCCGCGTCGCCACCGGCCCCGGCTTGCCGGACCCGACCGGCTTGCCATCCACCTCGACCACCGGCATCACGAAGATCGAAGCCGCAGTCGAGAACGCCTCGTCCGCCCCCTGAGCCTCCGCCGCCGTGAAGGGCCGCTCCTCGATCTCGAACTGAGCCTCCGCCGCGAAGCGCAGCACCGCCGCCCGGGTGATCCCGTGCAGGATATCGGTGCCCAAGGCCCGGGTGATGATCCGGTTCCCCTTCACGATGTAGGCGTTGTTCGAGGTCCCCTCGGTCACCGCCCCCGCCTCGTCGGTGAACCAGCTGTCATCCACCCCCGCCTTCTTCGCCGCCATCTTCCCCATCGAGGGATACAGGAGCTGCACCGTCTTGATATCGACGCGGGACCACCGCAGGTCCGGGATCGTGATCACCTTGAATCCGGTCTTCGCAGCGGGAGCATCCGCGAGGTTCGGGATGTTCTGGGTGAAGGCCACCACCGTCCCCGGCAGGTCGGCCGCAGGAAACAGGAACGACCGGTCCCCCGGATTGCCCCGCGTGACCTGCAGGTAGATCATCCCCTGGTCGATCCCGTTCAGCCGGACCAACTCGCGGTGCATCGCCAGCAACTCCTCCGCGCCGATCGGGCAGCTCATCTCCAGCTCCTTCAGCGACCGTTCCAGCCGCTTCACATGGCCGTCGAAGTCGATCAGCTTGCCGTCCAGCACCGATGTCACCTCATAGACCCCGTCGGCCATCAGGAAGCCCCGGTCGAAGATCGACACCTTCGCCTCGCCCTCGGGCAGGTAGTCGCCGTTCACATAGACAGTGCGGGTCATTCGGTCATCCCCAAAGGTTGGCATCGGACGGGTGAACCCCTTCGGTGTCGTACCAAAGGGGATGCGGGCGGTCTTCGGACAGAAGGAGCGGGCCGTCAAGGTCTGTCCAGTCCGCCCCCTGCGCCAGAAGGACGGCCGGGGCCATGGCAAGCGAGGAGCCGACCATGCAGCCCACCATGACCCTGAAACCCAGCTTGCGGGCCAGATCGCGGGTCAAGAGGCCCTCGGTCAGGCCCCCGGTCTTGTCCAGCTTGAGGTTCACCGCGTCGTACCTGCCTTTCAGGGCCGGAAGGCTTGCACGGTCGAAGCAGGATTCATCGGCGCAGACCGGGATCGGACGCGGCAGCTTTTCCAGCGCCGAATCCTTCCCTGCGGGGAAGGGTTGCTCGACCAGCGCGACACCCAGACGAAGAAGATGCGGGGCGAGATCAAGGTAGACCTCTGGCGTCCAGCCCTCGTTGGCGTCGACGAGGATGGTCGAGCGGGGGGCACCGGAGCGGACAGCCTCCAGCCGGGGCAGGTCATCGGGGGTGCCAAGCTTGATCTTCAGGATCGGGCGGTGGGCGTTGCGGACGGCAACCGTCCGCATCTCGTCCGGCGCGGCAAGCGAGAGCGTGTAGGCCGTATCAAGCGCGGTCGGTCGCGGCAGACCAGCCAGGTCCCATACCCGCGTTCCGGCCACTTTCGCCGCAAGATCCCAGAGCGCGCAGTCCACGGCGTTGCGGGCCGCGCCGGGCGGCAGGGCGGATTGCAGGGCGTGTCGCGTGATCCCCCCGGGCAGCCCTTCGATCTGCGCGCGGACCGTGTCGAGCGTCTCTCCGAACCGGGCATAGGGGACGCATTCCCCCCAGCCGGTCGCCCCGCCACGGGAGACCCGGACAGTCAGGACCCGCGCCTCGGTCTTGGACCCACGGCTGATGGTAAAGGCTTGCGCCAGGCGATAGCGGTCTTCGGTGACGGTAAGCATGGGCTTTTGTCGCCGGGGGTGAGGCGGGGTGCAAGCCCGGATTTCGCCCGACGATGCTGCGGATGCGAAATCCTCTTGCGGTCGCTCACGCAAGATTATATCGCAGACGCAGCATCTAGCGAAACATGATTGCCGAAGGACCTGCCCGATGAGCTTTCGCCTGCAACCCCCCGCCCCCGCCCGTCCGAACCGTTGCCAGCTGTTCGGCCCCGGCTCGCGGCCCGAACTTTTCGCCAAGATGGCGGCAAGTGCGGCGGATGTGATCAACCTGGACCTTGAGGATTCGGTGGCCCCCTCCGACAAGCCGCAGGCGCGGGCGAACATCATCAAGGCGATCAGTGACATCGACTGGGGCAAGAAGACGCTGTCGGTGCGGATCAACGGGCTGGATACTCCGTTCTGGTATCGCGACGTGGTGGACCTGCTGGAGCAGGCGGGCGAGCGGCTGGATCAGATCATGATCCCGAAGGTAGGTTGCGCGGCGGATGTCTATGCGGTGGATGCGCTGGTCACAGCCTGCGAGGCAGCGGCGGGCCGGAAGAAGCGGATCAGTCTGGAGGTCATCATCGAGACGGCGGCGGGCATCGCGCATGTCGAGGAGATTGCGGCCAGTAGCCCCCGCTTGCAGGCGATGAGCCTTGGGGCGGCGGACTTTGCGGCCAGCATGGGGATGCAGACCACCGGGATCGGCGGGACGCAGGAGAATTACTACATGCACCGGGACGGGGCGAAACACTGGTCCGACCCTTGGCACTGGGCGCAAGCCGCGATCGTGGCGGCCTGCCGGACGCATGGCGTCTTGCCGGTGGACGGGCCGTTCGGGGATTTCAGCGACGAGGAAGGCTTCAAGGCGCAGGCCCGGCGGTCGGCGACCTTGGGGATGGTCGGGAAATGGGCGATCCACCCCAAGCAGGTTGCGCTGGCGAACGAGGTCTTTACCCCGTCGCAGGCCGCCGTGACCGAGGCGCAGGAGATCCTGGCGGCGATGGAGGCGGCGAAGGCGGCGGGTCAGGGCGCGGCGGTCTACAAGGGGCGGCTGGTGGACATCGCCAGCATGCGGCAGGCCGAAGTGATCGTGCGGCAGGCGGAACTGATCGGAGGGTGAAGGCACCCGGGCAGATTGCCCACCCTACTTGCGGGTCAGCGCAACGATGCCGGACCCAACGACGAGCGCCGCGCCGATCCAGGTGGCGAGGTCCGGGCGTTCGCCGAACAGCGCAATCGCCAGCACCATTGCGAAGATGAGGCGGGTGTAGCGAAAGGGCGTGACGGCCGAGACATCCCCGGTCCGCATGGCATAGGTCAGGGCATGGTAGCCAAGCGTTCCGAAGACCGTGCCGCCCGCCAGGTGCAGAAGGCCTGTGCCCGTGGGCATTTTCGCCCCGCCGGTGACCCCCAGCAGGATCGCCCCCGCCGTTGCCAGCATTGCGAAGCCAAGCGCGCCAAGCTGGCGGTTGGACAGGCCCTTTGGCGCGGCGCGGGTGGCAAGGTCCCGGCCCGCAAAGCCCAGAAGGCCGACCACGGCGAGAAGCGAAAGGGCCGAGAAATCCGATCCCGGCCGCAGGATGACCAGAACGCCGACGAAGCCGATCAGGACGGCCAGCCAGCGTTGCAGGCTGACCTTCTCGCCGAAGACCAGCGCCGCCCCGGCGACGACGACGAGGGGCGTGGCCTGCAGGATCGCCGAAGTTGTGGACAGCGCGGTCAGGGTGATGGCGAGGCCGTAAAAGAGTCGCCCGGTGATCTCGAACCCGCAGCGGATCAGCATCGCGCGGGACAGGAAGGCGGGGGGCAGCAGCGCCTCGCCCTGGCGGGCGGCCATGGCGGTAAATGCCAGCATGCCCAGAAGACCAATGGTCAGAAGGACCTGACCCAGGGGAAGACCCTTCGCGGCGGCCTTCACGAAGACATCCTCGACCGCGAAGCCAGCCATCGACGCGGTCATGTAAAGCGCGCCGCGCTGGTTGTCGGTCAGCACCACGCCGCGCCCCTGCGAGGTGCCGACCGCGGATGGAGGATTCTGATGCCGTGCAGGGCACCTGCCCAGGCTGCAAGCTGGAGCGTCGGACAGCCAAACGTGTCGGTCATGCTGCCCCTCAGATCAGGCCGGCATGCTTCATCGCCGCCTTGATCTTCGCCTTGGTGCCGTCGGTCAGTCCGACCAGAGGCAGGCGGACCTCCTCGCTGCACCGGCCCAGCAGCGACAGCCCGTATTTCGCGCCGACCAGACCCGGTTCGATGAAGATCGCCTCGTGCAGCGGCATCAGCTTGTCCTGATACTCCAGCGCCTTCGCGTAGTCGCCCGCGAGGGTGGCGGTCTGAAACTCGGCACAGAGGCGCGGAGCGACGTTCGCGGTGACCGAGATGCAGCCGACGCCGCCATGGGCGTTGAAGCCAAGCGCCGTCGCATCCTCGCCCGAAAGCTGGATGAAATCCGCGCCGCAGGAGGCGCGCTGCTGGCTGACGCGCTCGATCTTGCCGGTCGCGTCCTTGACGCCGATGATCCGGGGAAGTTTCGCAAGCGTTCCCATCGTGTCGGGCGTCATGTCGACCACCGACCTGCCGGGAATGTTGTAGATCACGATCGGCAGCTGGCAGCAGTCGTGCAGCGCGGTGTAATGCGCGACGAGACCGGCCTGGGTCGGCTTGTTGTAGTAGGGCGTCACGACCAGCGCGGCGGTGGCACCGACCTTCTCGGCGTGGCGCATCAGGCTGATGCCCTCGACCGTGTTGTTCGATCCGGCCCCCGCGATCACCGGCACACGGCCCGCGGCGACAGTCACGACTTCCTCGATCACCCGCTGATGCTCGGCATGGGACAGCGTCGGGCTTTCGCCCGTGGTCCCGACCGGAACGATCCCGTGCGACCCCTCGGCAATGTGCCAGTCCACCAGTTTCTTCAGCGTCACCAGATCCAGCTCGCCGTTCTTGAACGGCGTCACCAGGGCAGGAAGGGACCCTCTGATCATGACGCTTCTCCTGTGTGGGGCGGGATTGCCCGAAAGCGCGTTCCTCATAGCGACTGGGCGGCACAAAGCCAAGTCTTGCGCGTTAACGGAAGTGTGGGTTGTGGCCGGCCCCGGTGTCAGGCAGATTCAGGGCATGACAGGCAGAAAAACGATGATCCGGGCGCTGGTGCTGGCTTTGGCCCTCCATGCGAACCCAGGGCTGGCAGACGCGACCCAGGCGATGCGCACCGCGCTTGAGCTTGCCGCCGGCAAGGACTGGGACGGTGCGCTTGCCGTGGCCCCGTCCGGCGTTGGCCGCGACGTGATCGAATGGCAGCGCCTGCGGGCGGGCGAAGGTCGGCTGGGCGACTACGAGGATTTTCTCGCGCGCCGTCCGGACTGGCCGGGCCTGCCCTTGCTGCGCGAGAAGGGCGAAACCGCCGTTGCCCGGTCGGACGATCCGGCCCGGGTGATCGCCTGGTTCGACGCCGGACTGCCAGAGACGGGTGTGGGTGCCCTGGCCTATGTCCGTGCGCTTCTGGCATCGGGTCGCGCGGCAGATGCCGAGACCGAAGCGATGCGGGCCTGGGCCTCGCTGCCCTTCGCGGCCGAAGATGAACAGGCGCTGATCGATCTTGCTCCCGAAGCGGTGGGCTTTGTCCATGAACTGCGGCTAACCAACCTGCTCTGGGAGGGCCGGACGACGGAGGCCGAACGGATGCTGAAGCGCGTGCCGGCCGACCTGCAGGCGGTGGCGCGGGCGCGGCTGGCACTGCAGACGGACGGCAAGGGTGTGACCGGGCTGATCGATGCGGTTCCCAAATCCAGGGCCGGGGATGCAGGGCTGGCCTACGACCGCTTCGTCTGGCGGATGAAGAACGAGCTTTACGACGAGGCGCTGGAGCTGATCCTTGACCGATCGGAGTCCGCTGAAAGCCTGGGCCGCCCCGAAGCCTGGGCCGAACGCCGCGCCGTGCTGGCGCGCTACATGATGCGGAACGGCAAGGCCTCCGAGGCCTACCGGGTGGCCGCGAACCATTATCTGCCGACCGACAGCGGGGCGACCGCCTATGCCGATCTGGAGTTTCTGGCAGGATTCATCGCCCTGCGGCGATTGAACGATCCGGCGGCTGCGCTGAAGCATTTCCGGCAGCTGCTGGCGGCCGTCTCGACCCCGATCAGCCTGGCGCGCGCGCAATACTGGATCGGTCGTGCGGAAGAGGCATCAGGGCGGGACGGCACGACCAGCTACAGGGCCGCGGCGGTCCACCAGACGGCCTTCTACGGGCTTCTGGCGGCGGAACGGCTGGGCCTGTCTCTGGACTCCGGGTTGCTTGGAAAACCCGGAACGCCGGATTGGCGCGGCGCGGCCTTCACGCAGTCCTCGGTGCTGGCGGCGGCAGAGCTGCTGCTGAAAGCCGGGGATAGGACCCTTGCCAAGCGCTTCCTGCTGCAACTCGGGGAAAGCCAGGATGCGACGGGTCTGGCACAGTTGGCCGACATGGCGCTGGATTGGGGCGAGCCGCATCTGGCGCTTCTTGTCGCCAAGGCCGCCGCCGAACGTGGCTTGATCCTGCCGCACGCCTATTATCCGGTGCCGGAGTTCGTGCCCGACGGGTTGAGCGTCAGCCGGGCTCTGGCGCTGTCGATTTCCCGCCGGGAAAGCGAATTCGACCCCGCCGCCCGGTCCAGCGCCGATGCGCGCGGCCTGATGCAGGTTCTGCCGGGCACCGCCAAGCTGATGGCGGGCAAGCTGGGCAAGACCTACGACGCGTCGAAGCTGATCTCGGACCCGGCCTACAACGTCACCATGGGTGCCGCCTATCTTGCCCAGATGGCCGAGGAGTTCGGCCCTTCCGTCGCGCTCATCGCCTCGGGCTACAATGCCGGCCCGGGCCGCCCCCGCCGCTGGATCACCGAGATCGGCGACCCGCGTCGGCCGGATGTCGATGTGATCGACTGGATCGAGACGATCCCCTTCGCCGAAACCCGGACCTATGTGATGCGGGTGGCCGAAGGCGTGGTGATCTACCGGGCCAAGCTGAAGGGTGCTGTCGGTCCGGTGCGGATCACCGACGAGTTGAAAGGGTAGGACGGAACAGAAAACAGGCCAGCGGACTGTTTTCCCGTCGATCACCCGACCATGCCGGCGAGGGCCGGTTCAGCCCTTGTGCCGCATCTCAAGCTGGGCCAGCCGGACCTGCCGCAAGGCCTCGACCAGGAGGGCGGTCAGAAGGCCGAAGCTGAGGAAGCCGTTCACCGCCGCCATGACCGAAAGGATGCGCCAGTCCTGCGGAGCGACCACATCCCCAAGTCCCAGCGTCGTGAACGCGACCAGACCGAAGTAGACTGCTTCTTCGAGCGTCTGGAAAGCGCCAAGGGCGTAAAGCGAACACGCCCAGATCCAGACCCCTGCCGAGATGACCGCCAGCACCCAGAGGCAGACGCCCACCAGCATCAGGAGCAGCTTCGGGCGTTGTGGCGGCGAGATCAGCCAGGGATGGACATGGCGGAAGGCCGCTTCCAGCAGAAACGCCGCGACGGCCATGACGAGGATGTTCAAGACCAATAGCCCGGTGCCAAAAGCAATCTGGAGGAACATCGCAACCCTTCTGGACTAAGCCTGACCCAGACCTTATCTGAAGCTGACCATGGTTGCCAAATCCGATCCCAACTCCAAGCTCATCGCCGAAAACCGGCGGGCGCGGTTCGACTACAGCATCGAGAGCGATCTTGAGGCCGGGATCATGCTGTTAGGTTCGGAAGTCAAAAGCCTGCGCCAGGGCGGATCGAACATCGCGGAAAGCTATGCCTCGGTCGAAGGTGGCGAACTGTGGCTGATCAACGGCTATATCGCGCCCTACCTGCAGGCCAAGACCTTCGGGCATGAAGAACGGCGGCGGCGCAAGCTTCTGGTTTCCAAGAAGGAACTGTCGCGCCTCTGGTCTGCGGTCGGTCGCGAAGGCATGACCATCGTGCCGATGAAGATGTATTTCAACGACCGCGGGATCGTGAAGCTGAAGCTGGGCATCGCCAAGGGCAAGAAGCTGGCCGACAAGCGCGAAACCAGCGCCAAGCGCGACTGGGAGCGGGACAAGGCCCGGCTGATGAAGCAGAACAGCCGCGGCTGATTTTTGCACTGATCGAACATTTCTTGCCCGATCTGCGTCAATCTGTCAGAATTTCCCATACCGGACAGAAAGTCCGGGGAATAAGCCGGGCGAACCCGGTACGGGAACCGGCAGACAGTGGGAGTTACGGGTAATGGAACTGATCATCCAGATCATCGCAGGCCTTCTGGGCGGAAATGCTGCCGGGGCGGGGGCGAAGAACCTCAGTCTCGGGACGACTGGGAATTCGGTCGTGGGCGGCGTCGGGGGGCTTCTCGGCGGCCTTCTGACCAGCATGCTGACGGGCGGAGGCGGTGCGGGGATCGACCTGTCGAGCCTCGATATCGGCACCTTGGTCCAGTCGGTTGCCGGTGGCGGCATCGGCGGCGCGATCCTGACCGTGATCGCGGGCATGGTGAAAAAGGCCCTCGCGAAGTAATCCGAACAGGCGCGGGAGCCACAGCGCCCCCGCGCCGCTTGCGCGGCCCGCGCCCGCGTGGAAGTATCCCGTCATCTTCGGGAGACCCACGATGACCCCTGCGCCTCAGGACGATCCAAGGACACTGGTTTCGGTCGATTGGCTGGCCCGCCACCTGCGCGACCCCGACCTGCGGGTGCTGGACGCCAGCTGGTATCTGCCGGCCCAGAACCGCGACGCGAAGGCGGAATACGCAGCCGCCCACATTCCCGGAGCGCGGTTCTTCGACATCGACGCGATTTCCGACCGGCGGTCGTCGCTGCCCCACATGGCCCCCCCGCCCGAAAAGTTCATCTCGCGCCTCCGCGCGATGGGTGTCGGTGACGGGCATCAGGTCGTGGTCTACGACGGTGCAGGGATCTTCTCCGCCGCCCGGGTCTGGTGGACCTTCCGGTTGATGGGCAAGATCGACGTGGCCGTGCTGGACGGCGGTTTCCCGAAATGGCGGGCCGAAAGCCGCGAGATCGAGGACATGCCCCCGATGATCCGCGACCGGCACATGACGGTCAGCCGCCAGAACCATCTGGTGAAGGACGTCACGCAAGTCGCCCATGCCGCAAAGCTGGGCGAGGCCGAGATTCTGGACGCCCGTTCCGCGGCCCGCTTCCGGGGCGAGGTTCCCGAACCCCGCGCGGGCCTGCGGTCGGGCCATATCCCGGGGTCGAAGAACATTCCCTTCGGCGAGGTATTGAACCCCGACGGCACGATGAAGGCTCCCGCCGAGTTGAAGGCGGTGTTCGCTGCGGCGGGAGTGGACCTCAAGAAGCCTGCGATCACCACCTGCGGCTCGGGCGTCACCGCGGCGATCCTGTCGCTGGCGCTGGAGCGGATCGGGCACCGGAACCACTCGCTCTATGACGGTTCATGGGCCGAATGGGGCATGTATGACGACCTGAAGGTGGCCACCGGCCCCTGAGGCCTGCCGCGAAACGGGGAGCCGGCTTTCGCGCCCCCCAGCCGAAGCCGGACTCCTTCCCGCCTTGTCGTCGCTTTCGGCTTGTGGCACTGGGCTGGCGTCCAGAACCCCGGGAAATCCCATGCTTGAAACCCTGAATCCACAGCCGCAGGACAAGATCCTGGCCCTTATCGCCATGTTCCGGGACGACCCCCGGACCACCAAGATCGACCTTGGCGTCGGCGTCTACAAGGACGCGACCGGCCTGACCCCGGTGATGCGCGCGGTCAAGGCGGCGGAAAAGCAGCTGTGGGAGACGGAAAAGACCAAGACCTACACGGGCCTTGCCGGGGAACCCGCCTACAACGCCGCGCTGGTTTCGATGATCCTGGGTGAGGGCTACGCCGACCGCGCGGCCTCGGTTGCGACGCCGGGCGGGACGGGCGCGATCCGGCAGGCGCTGGAACTGATCCGGATGGCGAACCCCAAGACCCGGGTCTGGATGTCCGCGCCGACCTGGCCAAACCATCCGTCCATCGTGAAGTATCTCGGCATGACCGGGGTGGAGTATCGCTATTTCAACGTCGCCACCTCGAGCATCGACTTTCCCGGCCTGATGGCTGACCTCGAAGGCGTGGCGGCGGGCGATGCGGTGCTGCTGCACGGCTGCTGCCACAACCCCACGGGCGCGAACCTTGACGGCTCGCAGTGGGACCAGGTGATCGCGCTGCTGCAGAAGAAGGGCGCAGTGCCCTTCGTCGACCTCGCCTACCAGGGCTTTGGCGACGGGCTTGAGGAGGACGCCGCCGCCACCCGCAGGATCGCCGCCGCCTTCCCGGAAGTGCTTGTTGCGGCCTCGTGTTCCAAGAACTTCGGCATCTACCGTGAGCGGACAGGCATCCTCGTCGCCCTTACCTCCCCCGACCGCAAGGCGGTGGTGCAGGGCAACCTGAACTTCCTGAACCGGCAAAACTACAGTTTCCCGCCCGACCACGGCGCGCGGCTGGTGACGATGATCTTGGAGGATCGAGCGCTGACCGCCGAGTGGAAGGCGGAGTTGGAAGAGGTCCGCCAGAACATGCTGGGGCTGCGGAAGGACTTGGCCGATGAGCTGCGCCGTGCCACGAACTCCGACCGCTTCGATTTCGTCTCCCATCACCGTGGCATGTTCAGCCGCCTGGGCCTGACCGAGGCGCAAGTCATTCGGCTGCGCGAGGAGCATGGCATCTATATGGTCGGCGACAGCCGGATCAACATCGCGGGCCTGAACACAAGGACCGTGCCGATCCTGGCCGCCGCCATCGCGCAGGTGATCTGACCCGTCATGCTGGCCGTTGCCCTCTCGCTTGCCGCTGCGGCGGCCTTTGCGGCTGCGGCCATGTTCATCGACTCGGTTTCGGGACGGGTCGGACCATTGCAACTGTCGCGCTGGCAGATGTGTCTCGCTTTCCTGATGACCGTGGTGATCGTGCTGGTCACCGGGGGGTGGAGGTCGCTGGACCTGGAAATGGTCCTCTGGCTTACGGCCTCCTCGGCCTCGGGGATCATGATCGGCTCGCTGACCTACATCGCGACGATCCAGTTCACCGGTCCGCGCATCTCGGCGCTGCTTTTCACCACGGCTTCGCCCTTCGCGCTGGCCCTGGGCTTTGCCTTCCGGGACGAGACGGTCAGCCTGATCCAGGCCGCAGGCGTCGGCCTGATCGTCGCCGGGATCGCCCTGGCCGTGATGGGGCCAAGGCAGGAGGAAGGTGCCACAACGCCGAGGCCGCTGTGGATCGGGATCGGCCTTGGCCTTGTCACGTCCATCGCGCAGGCGCTGGGGAGCCTTCTGGCCCGCCCCGCGATGCTGGCTGGCGCCGACCCCGTGGCCGCGATGGCGGTGCGGTCAGGAACCGGGGCGCTGTTCTTCGTCCTCCTTCTTGCCCTGCCCGCCCTGCGCCCTGCCGCGCTGCCCGCGCTGCCCGCGATCCGCCAGATCGGCCTTTCGGCGGTGGCGGGGATGGTGGTCGGCATGTCCTTCCTGATGGCCGCGCTGGCGCGCGGGGATGTGGGGATCGTGACCACGCTTTCCTCCACCACTCCCATCCTGATCCTGCCGATGGTCTGGGCCGTCTATGGCCGGATGCCGGGGCCGCTCGCCTGGGTCGGTGCGGTGCTTGCCGTCGTGGGGACAGCCCTGATCAGCGCGACCACCTGAGGCTTGGCAGAACCCCCGCCCCGTGCTTGACTGCCGCGACAATCCGGGGGGAAGCCATGGAGAAGGCGGCGCGCAGGATCACGGCGGACGCAGCGGCGGCGCTGGTGCAACCCGGCATGTGGCTGGACTACGGAGCCGTTCTGGGCCAGCCCGATGCCTTTGACGAGGCACTGGCCGCACGGCTTGGCCCGCTGACCAATATCCGCTTTCGCTCGGTGCTTACCGCCCGGCCCCGCGCGGTGCTGGAGGCGGACCCGGAAGGCAAGCACGTCCACTGGTTCTCGACCCATTTCTCGGGCTACGACCGTCGCAAGCACGACGCCGGGATGGCGCATTACCTGCCGGTGAACCTGGGCGAGGTGCCCGACTACTACCGCCGCTTCATCGACCCGCCGGACATCGTGGTTTTCAAGACCGCGCCGATGGACGCAGATGGCTTCTTCAACTTCGGTCCGAATGTCCTGTGGATGCGCGCCCTGGTGGAACGCGGCAAGCTGGTGATCGTCGAGGAGACTCCGACCCTGCCTTACGTCTTGGGCGACGGGACCGGAGTGCATGTCTCGGAGGTCGACTACATCATCCCGGGGCATGACCGCCCGATGGCGGAACTCCCGAAGCCCCCCGCGACCGAGGTCGACAAGGCCGTTGCCCGGCTGATTGCGGCGGAGGTGGAGGACGGGTCGTGTCTCCAGATTGGGATCGGGGGCATGCCGAATGCGGTCTGCTCGCTGCTGGCGGAAAGCCCGGTGTCCGACCTTGGCATCCATACCGAAATGATGACCGACGGGATCGTGGACCTGTATCGGGCCGGGCGGGTGACGGGGGCGCGAAAGCAGCTGAACCCGGGGAGGATGGTCTGCACCTTCGCTCTTGGGGCGCAGTATCTGTACGACTTCATCGATCGGAACCCAGAGGTGGAGTTTCATCCGGTCGACTACACCAACCTGCCGCACAACATCATGCGGAACGACCGCGTCGTGTCGATCAACAACACCACCCAGATCGACCTGCAGGGGCAGGCGGCATCCGAGACGGACGGGTTCCGGCATATCTCGGGCACCGGGGGGCAGTTGCAGTTCGTCCGGGGGGCCTATGGGTCGCGGGGCGGGAAAAGCTTCATGTGCCTGGCCTCGACCTACGACAAGAAGGGCGAGAGGAAGAGCCGGATCGTGACGGCGCTGACCCGGGGCAACGTGGTCACGACGCCCCGGACCGACATCATGTATGTGGTGACGGAGTATGGGATGGTGAACCTGAAGGGGCGGTCGATTGCCGAGCGGGCGCGGGCGCTGATTTCGATCGCGCACCCGGATTTCCGCGAGGAGCTGGAACGGGACGCCTATGAACACCGGTTGATCCCGAGAGGGTTCTTCTGAGGATGTGTCCACGGTGGACAAATCGGCATATTGCTTTAAAAACAGATAGTTGGAAATTTTCATTAGGGGTTTCTTAACGCCTTGACCACGGGCGTCCTCCTCGTTCGACTTCGTCTTCTCGTCGGGAGGGTCCCGGCGAGGAGTGACGAAGTCATCGACGAGCGGCGGTGAGGAGAAGGGGCAGCAGGCGCAGGTCTTCCGTGATGTCCTGCCCTGCTTCCCGCGACCAGCGGGTCGAAGGCGCGCAATGGGCAGCGGCCCAATCAAGGAGGCGGCGGGAGAACTTGTCGGTGAGATGGGTGATCCGGTCGGGGGGGGGGAAATCAGCGCGCCCGCGCCTTCGGCATTGCGGACGGCATTTGCGGGCTCATAGGCTGGAGGGCGGAGAGCCGCCAGTCGGTCAGAAGACCGTCGGGCACCATGACGGCACTACCGGCTGGCGCGCCAGGCCGCGAGCAGCCCCGCCGTCGCGATCAGGGCCATGCCGATGAAGCTGACCGCGTCGGGAAGCTGCTGGAAGACCAGCGCGCCCAGCACGGTGGCAAAGGCGATGTGCATGTAGTTGACGGGGGCGAGCGTGGAGGCCGGGGCCTCGCGGTAGGCGGAAGTGAAGAGAAGGTGGCCAGCGGTGGCCAGCGCGCCAAGTGCCAGCATCAGGCTTGCGTCCAGCGTGTTGGGCAAAGGACCGCCCCCAAGAAGCAGCGCCACCGCGACAAACACGACGGTGCCGACAAGCGCGGTGTGAAACATCAGCGCCATCGTCGATTCCGTGCGCGACAGGACGCGGGTCAGCAGCGTGTAACCGGTGGCGAGGCAGGCATTCACGAGGCCAAGCGCCACGCCAAGGGGATCAAGCCCGCTGCCCGGCCGGACGATGAGAAGGACCCCGGCAAAGCCAAGAACGGCGCCGATCCAGCCAAGTTGCCCGACCTTTTCCTTCAGGACGGTGCCCGAGGCCAGCATCACCAGGACCGGAGCGATGTAGATGATGGCGACGGTTTCGGCGACGGGCATCAGGCGCAGGGCCAGAAGCATGGTGATCGAGGCCAGCGCGAGACAAAGGCCGCGCAGGATCACCAGCCCAGTGCGGTTGGTGCGCCAGAGCGCGGAGCGGTGACGCGGCCACATGGTCAGCGCCACCAGGAAGAGGTTGACGCTGTAGCGGGCGGCCAGCACCAGCGTCGCGGCATAGGCCAGCACCAGATGCTTGCCGAGCGTGTCGGCGGCAGCGAACAGGAACGTGGCCGCCACCACCAGCGCAACCCCGCGCAACGGTCTGCCATCCCTGGACATTGGTTTGCTCCTTGCCGGTCGGACCCTAGACGCGGCTGGCGGCGGGGGAAAGGCCCTGCCTCCCTGTCGCCAATCCGCGACCTCGTCACTTCCTGATGCGGTCACAAGCGCAAGGAAGGCGTTTCGTAAAAACGAACGGCCCGCGGGGGGAGGTCCCACGGGCCGTCGTCGTCATGGCAGCAGACCGGGAGGAGGAGGTCTGCTGCCGATCGTGGCCTAGTAGTTGTAGGCGCTTTCGCCGTGCGAGGTCTGGTCCAGACCCTGGCGTTCGTCGTCCGCCGAAGGGCGCAGGCCGAAGACCAGCTTGATCAGGTAGAAGAGCACGAACGAGACGATCCCGGTCCAGAGCACGGTCACGCCGACGGCCTTGATCTGGGTCATCACCTGGGCACCCATGTCATAGGTCCCTGCGACCGCCGGGAAGACGGTGTAGTCGAACCAGCCCTGACCGCCCAGCGCCGGATCGGCGAGGATGCCGGTGCCGATGGCACCGAGAATGCCGCCGATGCCATGCACTCCGAAGACGTCAAGGCTGTCGTCGTAGCCGAACTTCTTCTTCACCGTCGAGACGAAGACGTAGCAGACCGGCGAGACGATCAGGCCGAGGATCAGCGCCCCACCCGGCGAGGCGAAGCCAGCTGCCGGAGTGACGGCGACCAGACCTGCCAGCGCGCCGGTCACCGCACCCAGAAGCGATGGGCGGCCGTGGCGCAGTTGTTCCACCAGAACCCAGGACAGGGTCGCGGCGGCGGCGGCAATGAAGGTGTTGAGGAAGGCAAGCGCGGTCAGGCCGTTCGATTCGAGGTTCGAGCCGGCGTTGAAGCCGAACCAGCCGACCCAGAGCAGCGAGGCCCCGACCATGGTCAGGGTCAGGCTGTGCGGCGGCATCGGCTCCTTGTTGTGGCCGATGCGCTTGCCGACCACGAGGCAGCCGACGAGGCCCGCGATCCCGGCGTTGATGTGGACGACCGTGCCACCGGCGAAGTCCAGCGCACCCCAGCCCCACAGAAGGCCTATGTCCCCGGCAAAGTCCGGCACCGACAGGAAGTCCGGGCCAGCCCAGAACCAGACCATGTGGGCGATGGGGTAGTAGGCCAGCAGCGACCAGCCAATGCAGAACAGGACCAGCGGCCAGAACTTGATGCGTTCGGCGAAGGCCCCGATGATCAGCGCCGGCGTGATGGCGGCGAAGGTCATCTGGAAGATCACGAAGGCATATTCCGGGATGTAGACGTTGTTCGAGAAGGTCGCGGCATAGGTGCCGGTGCCGACACCCGCAAGCATCGCCTTGGACAGGCCGCCGATGTAGGGCGAGCCGGGCGTGAAGGCGAGGCTGTAGCCGACCGCAATCCACAGGATCGCGCCGACCGAGACGATGACGAAGACCTGCATCAGGAGGCTGAGCATGTTCTTGGTGCGCACGAGGCCGCCGTAGAACAGCGCCAGCGCCGGGATCGACATCATCAGGACCAGCGCCGTGCTTACCAGCATCCAGGTGGTGTCGCCCTTGTTCACCATGGTCGCCATCTGCTCGGCAGACGGGTTCTGGATCATGTCCTGCGCCAGCGCAGGCAGGCCCGCCATCAGGGACGCGGACAGCGCCCCGAGGACCGTGCCAAGTTTCGTTTGCATCTTCATGTCAGGAGTTCCCCTCTTCCCCGCCGTTCACAGCGCGTCGTCATCGGTTTCGCCGGTGCGCACCCGCACGGCATGTTCAACGTCGAGGACGAAAATCTTTCCGTCGCCGATCTTGTCGGTCTTGGCCGTTTCGCGGATCGTCTTGACGACCTGGTCGGAGAGCGCGTCGGCGACGACGATCTCCAGCCGGACCTTCGGCACGAAGTTCACGGCATATTCCGCCCCGCGGTAGATCTCGGTGTGGCCGGACTGGCTGCCAAACCCCTTGATTTCGGTCACCATCATGCCGCGCACGCCAATGGCGGTCAGCGCCTCGCGGACCTCCTCGAGCTTGAACGGCTTGATTGCTGCAATGATGAGCTTCACGGCTTTCCCCTCTGTCTGGGCGGCCCCACGGGCAGGGGCGCTTCGTCCGCCATGAGGCAGGCGATTGCTGCGATTGCACAAGAAACCGTCGCCCGGTGACGGGGCGACGCCGGGAGTTGGCGCACATTTTTTGCACTTTTTCCGGCAGTCGCCCAAATTTTGTGCGGCAGGTAAACGCGAATCGTGGCGAGCCTGACTTCGCTTTCCCGAGATTCCGCGATATTGTGGCGGTCAAACGGGCTGGAACGGCCCCCGGTCACGAGTGGCAAGAGCAGGCATGGCAGTTGGAAACCGGGGGCGCGGCCCCCTTGTCGCGGACAGACGATATGCGGCGACCCGCTCGGGCGCAGCGAGCGGCGGGTCTGGCGGCGGATCTGGGGGCGGGCCGAAGAAGCCCGGGCCGCCCAAGCCGTCTCGCGCACCACGAAAGCGGACCCGCACTGCGCGGCCGGCACGCCAGCGTGGCCTGATCATGGGTCTGATCCTGGCAACCTGGCGGGTGCTATGGGGCATCGCCTGGCGCGCGACGGCAATCGGGACACTGGTCCTGGCGGGCGTGGTCTGGTACTTCTACGCCCAGTTGCCCGAGATGGAGGCGCTGGTCGACGACCGGGCGCGCGGGTCGGTCACGATGCTGGACCGCAACGGCGAGGTCTTCGCCTGGCGCGGAGAGACTTTCGGCGGCATGATCACGGCCGAAAGCGTGTCGCCCGCGCTGCGCGATGCCGTGGTGGCGACCGAGGACCGGCGGTTCTACTGGCATTTCGGTGTCAGCCCCCGGGGCATTGCCTCGGCGATCCGCATCAACCTCGCCGAGGGTCGCGGCGCGTTCGAGGGCAACGGCGGGTCCACGATCACCCAGCAGACGGCAAAGCTCCTGTGCCTTGGGGTGAAGTGGGATCCGAAGTTCTGGAAGTCGGAGGCCGACTACGAGAAGGACTGCCGCACCGGTGGGATGTGGCGCAAGATCAAGGAAGTGCCGTTCTCGCTGGCTATGGAGGCGAAGTATACCAAGGACGAGATCCTGACGATCTACTTCAACCGCGCCTATCTTGGCGCGGGAGCCCGCGGCTTCGAGGCGGCGGCGCAACGCTATTTCGGCAAGTCGGCCAAGGATGTGAGTGTGGCGGAAGCGGCGATGCTGGCGGGTTTGCTCAAGGCGCCGTCGACCTTCGCGCCGACGGCAAGCCTCGAACGCGCGCAGACCAGGGCAGCAGTCGTGATCGGGCTGATGGAGGAGCAGGGCTTTCTGACCAAGGCCGAGGCGGACGCGGCACGGGCAAATCCGGCGGTCCTGTCAAAGGCCGCCAAGGAGAAGGCGGGAGGCTATTTCGCCGATTGGGTGATGGAGACGACGCCGGACTATCTGGCGCGCGACACGACCGAAGACGTGATCATCGAAACGACACTGGACCAGTCGATGCAGAAGAAGGCCGAGGAAGCCCTGGCCTATATCTTCGAGACCAAGGCCAAACCCGGGTCCGATTCGCAGGCCGCCATCGTGGTGATGAGCGCGGACGGTGCCGTGCGCGCCATGGTCGGCGGGCGCAACACGCCCAACGCGGGCGATTTCAACCGCGCGACCCAGGCCCTGCGGCAGACCGGATCGACCTTCAAGCCCTTTGTCTACGCCGTGGCGATGGACCTGGGCTACAGCCCGCTGGACCTCGTCGAGGACTCGCCGCTGTGCATCTACACCGCAGGGTCGGGCGACTGGTGCCCGCAGAACTATGACAAGGAATACAAGGGCACGATCACCCTGACCCAGGCACTCGCCGAAAGCCGGAACATTCCGGCAGTGCGCATGTCCGAAGCGGTGGGCCGCGATCTGGTCAAGCAGGTCGCCACCGACTTCGGTCTGGCGGAGAACTTCGCCGACGGCCCGGCCCTGGCGCTTGGCGTGTCGGAATCGACGCTGATCGACATGACCGGGGCTTTCGCGGGGATCCTGAACGGCGGATCATCGGTGACGCCCTATGGCTTGAACGCGCTGAAACTGACCGGGATGGACGAGCCTCTGTTCGGTGCGGGCGGCGGCATCGGCGAGCGGGTGATCTCGGAGAGGGCAGCGAGGGCGCTGACCTACATGATGGCCGAGGTGATGAATTCCGGCACCGGAAAGCGGGCGCGGCTGGATGACCGCGAGGCTGCAGGCAAGACCGGCACCACCACCAGCGCGCGGGACGCCTGGTTCGTCGGATTTACCGCGGACTATGTCGTGGGCGTCTGGATGGGCAACGACGACAACCGCCCGCTGAAGGGTGTGACCGGCGGCAGCCTGCCCGCAGAGATCTGGCGTGAGGTGATGGTCCGGATCAACGAGGGCCAGCCGGCAAACCCGCTGATCACGGAAGTCCCGGACTCGACCTATGCGCCGATCGATCCAAGCAGCAGTGAAGACGTCATAGCCGCCGAGGACGTGCCCTATTTCGACGATCCGAACGCGCCCGTCTTCAACGGAGAATTCTACGAGGACCCGGTGACCGGCGAAAGCGTCCCGGTCTATGACGGCGTTCCGACGGACGGGGTGGTGCTGGAAGGTCCCGTCGATGGCGGCCTGGCCGGACAGATCGAGGACCTGCTCGGCGGCGGGAACTAGGCTTAGACCACGTCGGAGGGACGCGGGGCCTTCTGCCCCGACATCTCGTTGATCTGGCGGCGCGTGTCCTCGGCCTCTTTCCGCAACCATGCGACGAACCGCTGCAGTTGCGGTCGCTTTTCCGCATCGGCGCGCGGTCGCAGCGTGTAGGGATGCGGCATGACCAGATGCTCGGACCCGGGAAACGGCAGCGCGACCGTCCCGGCCTGCAAGTCTTTCAGCAGCAATGACAGGCCACAGACCAGAAAGCCCACGTCCTGGCGGACGGCCTCGATTGCCAGCCGGGCGTTGGCGTAATGGACGCCGCGCGCGGGACCGGTGATCCGGTGCCCGAAGCGGTCGAACCATTGCACCCAGCCGGGATGGTCGGTCCGGTCGAATTGCGCCTTCAGATGCAGAAGCGGCATGCCCTCCATCTGCCGGGCCGGGTCTTCGTCCTTCATCCGCCGGATGTTGTCCAGCCCGGTGACCGGGACCAGCACGTCCCTGAACAGGGGTTCGCCCGGCCCGTCGTCGTAGACCACGCGCAGGTCCGGTTGGCCCAGCCGCACCGACACATCGCCGATCCCGTTCACGCAGAACAGGATGTTCGGGTAGGCGCTTCGGAAGGCCGAAAGGCGCGGCATGAGCCAGAGTTCGGCCCAGTCCGGATCGGCGACAATGTGGATTTCGCTGGTGCGCTGGAAATCAAGTGCGCCGGTCACGCGCTCCAGCGCGTCGAAGGCCTGTCGCAAGTCGTCCAGAACCGAGGTCAGTTCCGGGGTGGGAGTAAGGCCGGACCGTCCCCGCAGCAGAAGGTCGGCGCCAAGATAGTCTTCCAGCGCGCGGATCCGCTGTCCGATGGCGGCCGGGGTAATCCCCAGCATCTCGGCAGCCGCCTTGAGCGAACCCGCCCGGATGGCAAGGTCGAGCGCCTGGAGTGACTTCAGGTGAGTGACGCTGCGCATTTGCTAAAGGTCTTCTTTGTCGTGATGCCGGTCAAGGCCATTTGCCAAAGCCTGGCTTTAGCAGGCTAAAGAACATTGCGTTTTGCGGAATTGGCGTCTGCGCCCATTCTGGCGACACGACACGGATAACACTTGCACTCAAGGGGGCGACTTCCATGAAACGCTACATGATCGAACGTGACATTCCCGGGGTCGGCGATTTTTCGGTGACCGAGCTTTGCGGGGCCGCGCGGGCCTCGAACCAGGCGCTGGCGACGCTAGGCCCGAGCATCCAGTGGCAGCATTCCTATGTCGCCGGGGACAAGACGTTCTGCGTCTATCTTGCCGATGGCGAGGAGGCGATCCGCAAGCACGCCAGCCTGAGCGGCATTCCGATTGCCCGCATCACCGAGGTCCCGCAGATCATCGACCCGCTGACGGCGAACAACTGACGGCGGACGACGGGCTGGCCTGGCGCAATCGCCGCTGCAGCAGGGCGCGGACACTTCCGCCGGAAGGACGCAGCAGGGTCGCGGTCGACGCGGCGCTGCAGCTCTCAGAGCGACTTCAGGTCCGAGATCAGCCGGTCGAGGTCGCCGCCGCGCTGATCGAGAAGCGCGCCCATTTCGGTGCGTTCCGAGGCCAGCATGTTCACGCCCTCGATGATGATGTTGAAGAACAGGCTCTTGCCGGACTTGTCGCTGACGTGCCAGCGCACCTCGAACGGGGCGTCGCCGGGAAGGTTCGCGGTCGAGATCACCTCGAAGTAGCTTTTCACGGCCCGGGCTTCGGCCACGTCGATCCGCCCGCCCTGGAACTCGCGGAAGCGGCGACCGTATTTGCGGCTGATGTAGCCCTGGAAGGCCTTGGTATAGGCCGAAAGCTGCCCTTTCGAGGCCGACCGTGCCGCCGTTCCAAGAACCGATCGGGCGATGGTCGCCACATCGGCGTAGCGGGTGAAGAGCCGCTCGAAATCCGTCAGCATCGCGCCTTCGGATTTGCCCGAGTTGATGATCGCGTTGATATCCGCCACCGTCTTGTCGACCAGCGCCTTTGCATCCTCGGCCGTCAGCGCCAGGGCGGGACGGGGAAGTGCGGCCAGTGCGGCAGCCGCAGCGAAAGCCAGCGCAAAGCCGCGCCGCGAAAGGGTCAGGTCACCGGAGACATCACTCGGCATAGGGGTCCTCGTAGGGGTCAATGAAGCCATCGTCGCTGGCGGCAACTGCACCTGTCGTCTGTCCCAGCTGGAACCGCCGGTTCTGCAGATAAAGAAGCCGCGCCTGAGCATAGCTGTCCGCGCTGTCATAGAGGAGCGAATCCACCGTATTCGAGAAGCGGTCACGATCACCAAGCCGTGAGAAAAGCCGGATGGCCCGCGCCACATTCGCCTCGCGCACGGTGAGGACGCGGTTGACCGGATCAAGGGCGGTGTCGACGATCATGCCCACGGCATCGCGCGCCGTCGATGGCCCTGACAGCGGCAGTTCCAGATAGGGACCCTCGCCCACGCCCCAGACATGCAGGGTCTCGCCAAAGTCGGTGGGCTGGCCCTGCAGGCCAAGTTCGGACGAGACATCCAGAAGACCCGCCAGGCCGAAGGTCAGGTTGACCCCAAGCCGGAGCGTGTTCTGCCCGGCATCGGCGAGGCGCAGCTGCAAGAGGTTGTTCGCGATGTCGCCGGGCAGCGCCAGCGTGTCGGCGACATTGTCGATCCCGCGCCGGACCGGCTCGGGCACGATGCCCACACCTTTCGAGGCGGGACCGACAAGCACCCGGTCAACCCCCTTGTTGAAGGCATGAACGCCGCGGTTCGCAGGCTCGAAGGGATCGTTGATCGCGTCGGGGCCCGAGGGTGCCGCACAGGCGGCCAGGAGTGCCGTCGACATCAGCAGGGCCGAAATCCGCAAGGCACGCCGTGATCTAAATGAAATGTTCAGACCCATTTCCCTACTGTCCGAAGACGATGCCGCCAACCTAGTCTTCGGCAGCCGTGGGCCAAGGCATAAGTCCATGGGCAGACCAAGACAACGGTCAAACGTGGCGGATGCGCCGCGCATGGCAGGAAGACGCCAAGGAAGGACCGATGACCGATACCGCGACTTTAGGGGCCGACCCTCGTGCCGGACTTTCCGAACTGCACGCCGCCCGCGCGGCCTCGCGTCAGGCGGTGGTCACCGCTTTTCTCTTTTCGGCGCTGGTCAATGTGCTGATGCTGACTGCGCCGCTCTACATGCTGCAGGTCTATGACAGGGTGCTGGTGTCGCGGTCGGAAGAGACGCTGCTCGCGCTGTCTCTGCTCATGGCTTTCCTGTTCCTGATCATGGGGATTCTGGATCATGCGCGCGGGCGGATCATGGCGCGGGTCGGGGCACGGCTGCAGGAGCGGCTGGACGCCCGCGTCCTGTCCGCCGCCTTCCGCCGCCTGACCGAAGCGCCGCAGGACACCGCCGCCCTTGCCGCGCAGAAGGACCTGGACGCGATTGCGCGGTTCTGGGCCTCGCCCGTGCTGCTTGCGATCTTCGACGCGCCCTGGGCCCCGGTCTTCATCGCTGCAATCTTCGTCTTCCATCCCTGGCTTGGGGTGCTGGCACTGGTCGGCGGAGGGGTGATCGTCGGCCTCAGCCTTCTGAACCAACGCGCGACCGATCGTCCGCTGCAGGCCGTGAACCTCGCCAGCCTTGCGGCGGAACGTCAGGCCGGGAACCTCAAGCAGGAGTCCGAACTGGTGCAGTCCCTTGGGATGGCCGCTGCCGCCATTGCCCGACTGAAAACCCGCCGGGATTCGGCGCTGGATGCGGGACTGACGGCCTCGGATGCCTCGGGGCGGTATTCGGTGTCGATCAAGACATTCCGGCTGTTCCTGCAATCGGCGATGCTTGGGCTGGCGGCCTGGCTGGTGCTGCAACAGCAACTGTCGGCGGGGGCGATGATTGCGGCCTCGATCCTGATGGGCCGCGCCCTGCAGCCGGTCGAACAGGCGGTCAGCCAGTGGGCTTTGATCACCCGGGCCCGGCAGGCGAAGGCGCGTTTGTCGGGACTGCTGTCCCAGGTGCCGCCGCTGGTGCCGAGGACGGAACTGCCGCGCCCGAGGGCGCTGGTCGAAGTGCAGGGACTGACAGTCGTGCCGCCGGGCGGGACGGCCCCGGTCCTGCGCAACGTGAGCGTCACCTTGCCGCCCGGGCAGGCGCTGGGGGTGATCGGGCCGTCCGGGTCGGGCAAGTCCTCGCTGGCACGGGCGCTGACCGGGGTCTGGCGCCCTGCCGCCGGGCGCACGCGGCTGGATGGCGCGACGCTGGACCAGTATGATCCGGACCGGCTGGGCAGCTACATCGGCTATCTGCCGCAGCGGGTGACCCTGTTCGACGGCACCATCGCTGACAACATCGCCCGGCTGCAGCCGGGGGCCGACCCGGCCCGGACCGTCGCCGCCGCCCGGGCCGCCGCCGCGCACGAGATGATCCTGAAGCTGCCGAACGGCTATGACACCCAGATCGCCACCATGGGGAGCCAGCTGTCGGGGGGCCAGATCCAGCGCATCGGGCTGGCACGGGCGCTGTTTGGCGACCCGGTGCTTCTGATCCTCGATGAGCCGAACTCGAACCTCGACAACGACGGAACCGCCGCGCTGAATACCGCGATCCGGACCGCCAAGGCGCGGGGAGCGTCGGTGATGATCATGGCGCATCGCCCGCAGGCGATCCAGGAATGCGATCTTCTGCTGGTCCTGCACGACGGCGCGGTCGCGGCCTTCGGTCCGCGCGAAGCGGTCATGCGGGAAATGGTCCGGAACGCCGGTAACATCGCGCGGTCGGCAGCACCCGGAGGTGTGGCATGACCGGTTCCCGCATCCCTGTCCGCCGCCCGGTCCTTCTGGGGCTTGCCGCGACAGTGATCCTTGTCGCGGGCTTCGGCCTTTGGGCGACGATGACCCGGATTTCCGGGGCCATCGTCGCCCCCGGCCGGATCGAGGTCGAACGCGACCGCCAGATCGTGCAGCATCCCGATGGCGGGGTCGTGGAAAGCATTCTGGTCAGTGAGGGCGAAGCGGTCGCCGCCGGGCAGGTGCTGCTGCGGCTGGATGGTGCTGCACTGCGGTCGGAACTGACCATCGTCGAGGGCCAGCTTTCCGAACTTGCCGGTCGCTGGGCGCGGCTGGTGGCCGAACGCGACGGAGCGGCGGATCTGACCTTCCCGGACGACATCCTTGCCCTCGCGGCCACCTCGTCCGAGGTCGCGGCGCAGCTTGACGGGCAGAAGCGCCTGTTTCAGGCGCGGGGCGCGACGCTGGCCGAACAGCGCGAACTTCTGGCGCGGCGGATCGACCAGATCAAGGCACAATCGAACGGGATCGCGGCCCAGAGCGCGGCCCTGACCACTCAGCTTGACCTTATCGAACAAGAGCTTGCCGCGCAGCAAAGCCTTCTCGCCAAGGGCCTTGCGCAGGCGGGCACGGTCCTCGCGCTGCAACGCGAGCGGGCCCGGCTGCGGGGCCAGCTTGGCGAGCTTGCCGCCGAACTGGCCCGGACCGAGGGCCAGATCACCGAGATCGAGATCGAGATCTCCAGCCTTGCCACCCGTCGGCGCGAGGAGGCGACCGCGGAACTGCGCCAGACCGGGCCGACGATCCTGGAGCTTGCCGAACGCCGCCGCGCCCTGGTCGAACGCATCGACCGGCTGGAGATCAGGGCACCCGTCGCGGGGATCGTCCTTGGCCTGCAGCTCACCACGCCGCGCGCGGTCCTGCGGGCCGCCGAACCCGTCCTCTATGTCATCCCGCAGGACCGACCGCTGGTCATCACCGCCCGGATAGCACCGATCCACATCGACGAGGTCGCGGTCGGCCAGGCGGCCGAGCTGGTCTTTTCGGCGTTTTCAGCCCGCGACACTCCGCATCTGCAAGGCAAGGTGACGCTGGTGTCCGCCGATGCGCTGACGGATTCGCAGACCGGGGCCACCTATTACACCGCCGCGCTGGAGCTGGACGATGGCGAACAGGCCCGGCTTGGCGACCGGGTGCTGCTGCCCGGGATGCCGGTCGACGTCTTCCTGCAGACCGGGCGGCGCACACCGCTCGCCTATCTGGTGAAGCCCTTTACCGACTACTTTGCCCGTGCGTTCCGCGAAAGTTGAAAGGGCAGCGGGCTCATGCCGATCGGCTTGCGGCCGTTGCGCTGTCAGATTGTGCGCAAAATTGGCACGACGTCGCCAGTCCGGCCCAGACTGACCCTTAAATGGCCACAAATCTTGGGCTAGATGGCACTCAACCAGAACGAGTCGGCAGAAACCGGGGCAGAATTGGGCGGAATTTTGGCAAGCTGGACCGCGATGTTCGATTCGCTGCGCACGAGGCTGACGGCTGTCACCGCGTCCGATGGCTGGGCGCGTGCCTGGCTGTCGCGCGCCACTGCCGCCGGCGTCCGCGCCTTCCTGGTCATGATCCTGATCGTCATGCCATCGGTCATCCTGCCCGGGATCGGCACCGACACCAAGCAGGTCGTGGCGCTGGTCGCGCTGTTCGGCGGGGCGCTGGTCTTTTTCGAATACCACGCGGTCTACCCCAGCCTGATCGAGTTTCGCGACGGCGCGCCCTACAACCGCATCCGCTTTCTGATGATGCTGACCATTGTCGTCTTCCTGTCAGCCATCGTCGCCGACCGCGAAGCCTCGACCACCGTCACCCGGCTTTTCCATGCCATCGGGCTGATCATCGGTTCGTCGCTGGACTTTCCCTATTCGCCCGTCCGGCTGGCCAGCTACATGCTGGCGGACGGTGCCAGCGACGTGCAGATCGCCATGGTCAAGGTCGCGGCGGGCACGGCCTATCTCGTCTCGCTCTTCTCGCTGGCGCTGTTCGTCATCGTCCTGAAACTTGCGGGCTGGCCCAGGACCAAAGTCGCCTTCAACGTCTGGGTCAATCTGCCGACGTTCGAGCCGACGGCGGGCGGCGATGTCGTCGACCGGCTGGTGCGCGACTCCTATGCCAACCTGACCGTGGGCTTCCTGCTGCCCTTCGTGATCCCCGCGATCGTCGCGGTCCTGACTTCGGGCATCCCGTCCGAGACGCTGACCTCGCCGCAGACGCTGATCTGGACCATGGCGCTTTGGGCCTATCTTCCCGCAGCCCTGGTGATGCGTGCGGTTGCCATGGCGCGGATCGCCGACATGATCCGGATCAAGCGGGCGGCGAAGCTGGCGGTGCTTGGCGCGATCGAGCCGGGCAAGCTTGACCCCGAAGATGACGAGGACGACGATCTTTAGCCTCTTGCGCTGCCTGGGCGTCCTGGCGCTGCTTGCCGCACCGGCCAGCGCCGTGACCCTGCGCATTGCCACCTGGAACACCGGGCTGGATCGCACCGGACCGGGCCTTCTGGTCGACGCCCTGAACAAGGGCGATGACCCCGAGATCGCGGCCGTGGTCCGGGTGCTGGCGACGTTGAAGGCCGATGTGATCCTGCTGACTGCCGTGGATTACGACCGGGGCGGCGTGGCGCTTGGGCTGCTGGCGGATCAGCTGGCCGCAGCGGGCCTGGACTACCCCCACCGCTTTGCCTTTCGTCCCAATACCGGCACCCAGACCGGCTTCGACGTCGATGGCAACGGCCGCATCGGCGAGCCGCGGGATGCCCAGGGCTTCGGGCTTTATTCCGGCCAGGGTGGCATGGCGATCCTGTCGCGGCTGCCGATCGACACCGAGGGCGCCCGGGATTTCTCGGGTTTTCTCTGGCGCGACCTGCCGGGCGGGCTGTCCGGCGATCCGCCCGATCTGGCGCAGGTCCAGCGCCTGGCGACCACGGGGTTCTGGGATGTGCCGGTGATCACCGAAAGCGGTCCGCTGCATCTTCTGGCCTGGCATGCGACGCCCCCGGTTTTCGACGGGCCGGAAGACCGCAATGGCCGCCGCAACCGTGACGAAGCCGCCTTCTGGGGGCTGTTTCTCGATGGCGCGCTGCCGATGCCGCCGCCCGAGGGGCCGTTCGTCCTTTTGGGCGACGGCAACCTTGACCCCGCCGATGGCGATGGCTTGCGCGAGGGGATCGGCGGACTTGTGGCCCATCCCGCCCTGCAGGACCCCGCGCCGCGCGGGACCAATGGCCGGACCGAGCCGGCCCATACCGGGGATCCTGCGCTGGATACCGCGCTTTATGACGACATCGGCGGGTTGCGGCTGGACTATGTGCTGCCCTCGAAGGACCTCACCGTCACCGGTGCGGGCGTCCTCTGGCCAGGGGCCGATGACCCGCTGGCCACCGACCTGCGCGCGGCCTCGCGTCACTTCCCGGTCTGGGTCGATCTGACCCTGCCCGCGCCGCCGCCCTGACGCTTGCGTCCTGCAGGGTGTCCGGTCAGACTGCCCTGGACAGCCCGCAACGGTCAGGACCCGCCATGCCCAGCACGCCCGAGCCTGCCCGCCGCACCTACACCGACGCCGTCACCGACAGCAGCCGCTGGGCCTTCTTCACGCCGCGCGACGGCGACATCGTCGTGTCCACCCCGCCCAAGTCCGGCACCACCTGGACCCAGGGCATCCTTGCCATGCTGATTGCGGGCGATACCGAGGTGGACGCACAGACCTCGATGAAAAGCCCCTGGATCGACATCAACATCCGTCCGGTCGAAGATGTGATGGCACGGCTGGCGGCACAGACCCACCGCCGCCAGGTCAAGACGCACTCGCCCTTCGACGCCATCCCGTATTGGCCGGACCTGCGCTACATCACCGTCTATCGCCACCCGATCGACGTGCATTTCTCCTCCCGCAGCCACCGCGCGAACATGGCGGACAAGCACGGCACCGACGATATGGCCGCAAACCCTTCGGACAGCTTCCGCGCCTTTCTGGTGGAAGCGAACGATCACATGGGTTTCCTGCCGTTGATCGACCACTATCGCTGCACGCTGGAGCGCGAACCGCGCGAGAACCTGATCCGCCTGCACTATTCCGACATGGGCCACGATCTGGCGGGGGCGGTGGCAAAGGTGGCGGCGCATGTCGGCATCGACCACCCGCCGCAACTGATGGAGGCCATTGCAAAGGCCGCGACTTTCGTCAGCATGAAGGCCAATGCCGCCCGTTTCACCCCATCGGCCGGGCAGGGCATGTGGAAGGCCGATTCCGGGTTCTTTGCCAGTGCAAGCTCGAACAAATGGGAGGGCGTGCTGACCGCCGAGGACCTGGCCGCCTATGACGCGGCGATCGGCGCGGTCCTGACGCCTGCGGAACGGGCATGGCTGGAATGGGGCAGCGCCGGGCGGGCGTAAGGACGATCCGGCCGCGGGCCGGGTGATCCGGTATCCACCGAATTGCAGGCGTGCAGCCGGAACGCCGGTCGCGGATTGCCGATCCGACCCGGCCGCCACCTTGACCCCGCCGCCCCCATCGGCTAGCCCCGCCGCGACCCCTGTCTGCGGAGCCCGGACCATGCCCAATCCCTCCCTCCTTATCCTTGCCGGTGACGGCATCGGCCCGGAAGTCATGGCCGAGGTGAAGAAGATCATCGGCTGGATGGGGGCCAGGCGCGGCGTCCAATTCGACGTGTCCGAGGATCTGGTGGGTGGTTGCGCCTATGACGCGCACGGGGTCCCGCTGACCGATGCCACCATGGCACGCGCGCAGGCGGCGGATGCGGTGTTGCTGGGTGCCGTGGGCGGGCCGAAATACGACTCCTTGGACTTTTCCGTCAAACCCGAGCGCGGCCTTCTGCGTCTGCGCAAGGAAATGGACCTGTTTTCCAACCTGCGCCCGGCGCAGTGCTTTGACGCGCTGGCCGATTTCTCCAGCCTGAAGCGCGAGGTTGTCGCGGGCCTGGACATCGTGATCGTCCGGGAACTGACCAGCGGCGTCTACTTTGGCGAGCCGCGGGGCATCTTCAAGGAAGGCAACGAACGCGTCGGGATCAACACCCAGCGCTACACCGAATCCGAGATTGCCCGCGTGGCCCGGTCGGCGTTTGAACTCGCCCGCAAGCGCAACAACAAGGTCTGCTCGATGGAGAAGGCCAATGTGATGGAATCGGGCATCCTGTGGCGCGACGTGGTGCAGGAAATCCACGACAAGGAATACCCCGACGTCGAACTGTCGCACATGTATGCCGACGCGGGCGCGATGCAGCTGTGCCGCTGGCCCAAGCAGTTCGACGTGATCGTGACCGACAACCTTTTCGGCGACGTGCTGTCGGACATGGCGGCGATGCTGACCGGCAGCCTCGGGATGCTGCCCTCGGCCTCGCTTGGCCTGCCGATGGCCAATGGCCGCCCGAAGGCGCTGTATGAACCCGTGCATGGCTCTGCGCCCGACATCACCGGGCAGGGCAAGGCCAATCCGATCGCCTGCATCCTGTCCTTCGCCATGGCGCTGCGCTATTCCTTCGACCTCGGCGACGAGGCAACGCGGGTGGAGAAGGCGGTCGAAAAGGTGCTGGCCGACGGGGTCCGCACCGCCGACCTGATGGGCCCCGACGGCGGCACTCCGGTTTCGACCAGCCAGATGGGCGACGCGGTGATTGCGGCGCTGGACGCCAGCCTCTGATCCCCAAGACCCCGGGCCGCGCCTGCGGACCCGGGCACAAATCTGGAGCGAGCCATGCGATCCAGCCTGAAAGGCGCAGTTCTCGGGCTGATCGGCTTTGGCCTCTTCTCGGTGGCGGATGCCACGATCAAGCACCTTGGCGGCACCTACCATCCGGTGCAGATCGTGGCCTTCGCTGGCCTTTTCACCCTGCCGCTGATCGCCCTGATGTGGCTGCGCCAGCCGGTCTCCTTACGCCCGGTGCATCCCTGGCTGATGGCGCTGCGGACGCTGGCGCTGATCGGCAACGGGCTGCTGGTCACCTATGCCTTCACCGCGCTGCCGTTGGCGCAGGCCTATGCGATCTTCTTCACCCTGCCCCTGATGCTGAGCCTGATCGCCTGGCCATTGCTGGGCGACCGGGTCGATGCCCTGGGCGGGCTTGCGGTGCTGCTGGGCCTGATCGGCGTGATCGTCGCCTTGAACCCGGGAAAGGTGGAGTTCACCCTGGCCCATCTGGCGGCAATCCTCGGCACGACGCTTGCCGCGGTCCACTACCTGATCATCCGCAAGACGGGCGGGGTCGAGGCGATGGTGCCGATGATGCTGTATCCGGTCGCCGGCCAGACGGCGTCGGCCTTCCTGATCCTTCCCGGCCGGTATGTCCCGATGCCGCTTGCCGACCTCGCCACGGTCGCGGCCATCACCGTGACGGGCTTTGTCGGGACGCTGCTGATGATCGCCGCCTACCGTATCGCCCCGCCCATCGTCGTGGCTCCGATGCAGTATTCCCAGATCGCCTGGGCCGCGATCCTGGGGTCGCTGTTCTTTGCCGAGCCGATGCCGGCCACCACCGCGCTTGGCATGGCAATCATCGCCGCCGCCGGTTTCATGATCATCGCCCGGAGCAAAGGGTAAGAACCTGCCGATCCGGGCACCTCCCGCCCTTGCAACTCTCCCGGGAACGCGCGAAACTGCTTCCGCTAACAGGGTGCCGAGTCCGGCCCCCCTTTGCCCGGATTTCGCAATGTCCCCCACTCTGCGCGGTGCGCTTCTGTCGCTTGCCGCTTTCTCGTTCTATGCCTCCCACGATGTCGTGGTGAAGTATCTGGGCGGCACCTATTCCTCGTTCCAGACCATGTTCTTCGCCGGGCTGATGGGCTTTCCGCTGGTTACGATCCTGCTGCTGAGCGACCGGCGCGAAAGCACGCTGATCCCGCGCCATCCCTGGTGGACGATCCTGCGGACGGTCAGCGCGGTCGTGACCGGCGCAATGGGATTCTATGCCTTTTCCGTCCTGCCCCTGGCCACCAGCTATGCGATCTTCTTCGCGATGCCGCTTCTCATCACGCTGATGGCGATCCCGCTTCTGGGCGAGAAAGTGGGCGTCCGGCGCGGCATTGCGGTGATCGTCGGGCTTCTGGGCGTCATCATCGTCCTGCGCCCCGGCAGCGGCGAGGGCTTTTCGCTCGGGCACCTGTCGGCGCTGGGGGCGGCCACGACGGGCTCGCTCAGCTCGATCATCGTGCGCAAGATCGGACGCGACGAACGTTCGGTCGTCCTGATGCTGTATCCGATGGTCCTGACCTTTCTCGCCACCGGCGCGCTGATGCCCTTCGTCTACCAGCCGATGCCGGTGTCCGACCTCGCGCTGACCGCCGTGATGGCGCTTCTCGGCACGCTGGGCGCGCTGGCCAGCATTGCCGCCTACCGCATTGCCCCGGCAATCATCGTGGCCCCGATGCAGTATTCGCAGATCATCTGGGCGGTGATCTTCGGCTGGCTCTTTTTCGACGAGTCCGTCGATTTCTACACCGCCGTCGGGTCTTCGGTGATCATTGCCTCGGGCATCTACATCGTCCTGCGCGAGGGCACGCCTTCCGTCAGCCAGAACCGTCCGGTGCTGGAGAACCGCACGCGCTGGGAGATCGGGACGTTCCCCCGGATCTCCTCGTGGCTCAAGCGCGAAAGGGGCGGCGATCAGGCGTGACGCCTCTTGCCAAAGCCGGACGGACGGGATAACCCCCGGCCACGGTCGGAGCGTAGCGCAGTCTGGTAGCGCACCTGCTTCGGGAGCAGGGGGTCGGAGGTTCGAATCCTCTCGCTCCGACCAAATTCCCGACACCTTTCAGCGCGGACGGTTGGCCCATTTCCCGGCGATGTAGGTCGCTGTCATCAGGTCCAGATGCGCCCCGCCGCCGTTCTTGGCAATGGTGATCTCGTCTGCGGACCGCCGGGCATAAAGTGCCGGGTCGTCATAGAAATCGGCGATCACGTCGGCTTCGGTGATCGCGCCCGAGGCGATGGGATCGATCAGCTCGCCGATGTGGTGGATCGTCGTCTTGCGGCTGTCGACGAAGACCCGTGCGCGGGCCATCGCAGTGTCGTCCACCTCGCGCATGCCGGGCTTGTATGCCCCGATCAGGTCGATGTGCTGGCCGGGTTGCAGCCAGTCGCCCCGGATCAGGGGGGCTGTCGCCATCGTGGCCGAGCAGATCACATGCGCGCGGCGCACCGCCGCCTCAAGATCGTCGGCCACGGGCAATCCCATCGCCTCGGCCCCCGCACGGCTGCGGTTCCAGACGGTGAAGCGGGCCTTCGGGAAGACCGCGGAATAGGCCTCGACCATGCTGCGCGCGACGGCCCCGGCCCCCACCAGCAGGAACTCGGTCGCGTCCCTGCGGGCCAGGCGCGAGGCCGACAGCAGACTGTCCCCCGCCGTCTTCCACTTCGTCACCAGATGGAAGTCGAGGATCGCGTTCAGCTCACCCGTCACATCGTCGAACAGCGACACGGCTCCGTGGATCGTGGGCCTGCCCCGGGCCGCATTGCCGGGATAGACGGTCCCGACTTTCACGAGCGCCCCAAGCCCGTCGATCCAGGCCCCCCGGTTCAGGATCGTGTCGGTTCCGCGATAGAGAAACATGTCCTTGATGTCGGACAGCGGCAGGCGATGCCCGGCCTCCAGCGCGGCCAGCAGGCCGGGCCAGGTCAGCAGCGCCTCGGCATCTTTCGGAACGATCTCGGTCAAAGTCCTGCTTCCTTCATGGTCAAAAGCCCCTCGGCCACCAGCCGTTCGCCCCAGCCCTGCCAGCTTTCGAACTGGTGCGTGCGCCAGCCCCTTCGGGCGGCGGCGGTGATGTTTTCGGCGCGGTCATCGGCGAAAAGCAGGCGATCCGGGGCGATGCCGCAATCCACTTCGACCGCCTGATAGATACGAGGGTCGGGCTTGGACACTTTCAGCCGCCCCGAGACATATTCGCGGTCGAACTCGCCCAGGAAGTCAAGCATGGACCGGGCTTCGTCGTAAGAGTAGCTGCCGAAGTTGGTCAGGGCGAAAACCGGCACGCCCTTTGCCCGCAAGGCGCGCAGAAGGGCGATGGAGCCTTCGATCCGGGGGCTGGCCAGCTCGATCCAGCGGTCATACCACATGCGGATTTCCGGCGCCCATTCGGGGTGGCGGTCGGCCCAGTCATAGATCGTTTCGCGAAACAGGGCTCCGTCATCGACCAGGGCGTTCATGCCGTGCAGGTCGACTTCGGCAAACAGACGGTGGCGGCGGTCTTCGCCGATCACCCGGTCATAGAAGGCTTCGGGCTGCCAGCGGGTCAGCACGTTGCCGATGTCGAAGATCACGGCCTCAGGCTGCATCGCCCACCCGTTTCCGCACTGTTTCACGCCAGATCACATAAAGGCCGGAGCCGCAGATCAGCGCAATCCCCACCCAGGACACCGCGTCGGGAAAAGTGCCGAAGACCACGAGGCCCCACAGGATCGCCAGCGGCATCCCGACATATTCAAAGGGCGCGATCAGCCCGGCTTCGGTGGTCCGGTAGGCCTGTGCCACCATCATCCCGCCGATCCCGACCGACAGCCCGGTGGCAAGGAACACCGGCCAGTCGGCGAGCGGCGGCCAGATCCAGGGGCGGAAGAGAAAGGCCCAAAGCCCGTCCTCGGTCGCGAGGTGGCCGTCTCCGGCCCAGAGGCCCATGGCCAGGCTCACGATGACAAACCCGACCTGGACATAGAAGGACAGGGTCATCGCGCTTTCGGTGCCACCCATCTGGCGGGCCATGAGGTTGCCAGTGGCATAAAGCACCGCAGAGATCAGGACGAGCAGCGCTGCGGGTTGGAGCACGCCCAGACCCGGGCGCAGCATGACGATCACTCCGATCATGCCGACGATCACCGCCGCCCAGCGCCGGGGGCCGACTTTTTCGCCAAGGAACGCGACGGACAAGAGGGTGATGACGATAGGGCTGACATAAGCCACCGCGACCGCATCGGCCAATGGCATCACCGCAAGTCCGGTGAAATAGGTGACATTTGAAAGCATGACGATGGCAACGCGTAGAAGGTGCGACCGGGGGCGGCTGGTGGCAATCTGCGACCAGCCCCGGTCGGACCAGTGAATGACCGAAAGGATGAAGGCCAGGGCGACGATGGCGCGGATCAGGATCACCTGGTGCAGCGCATAGCCGCCGGACAGGGCCTTGATCGACACATCATTGACCGAAAAGATCAGGGTGCCGCCGATGGCGAAAAGGATGCCGGTCAGGGCTTGGGAACGGGCCATAGCGGCAGATGATCCACGCGGTCCGGTTCCGTCTGTCCTGCCCGCGACATCATTTGACGCGGGCGGGCAACCCCTGGTCCGCGCCGGGCGTCAGGGCGTCGTCGTTGCACCGCTGGCGGCAGCGGCGGCGGTCAACTCGTCGACCTTGGCTTGCAGGGCTGCCGCCTGTTCGGTCAGGGATGCCTTCTCGGCCTCCAGTGCGGAAATCTTGTCGGTCAGGCTTTGGCTTTCGGTCTTTGCGGCTTCGGCGGCCTGCGCCATCGCGGCTTCGAGTGCCGCAAGTTTTTCCGCCATTGCCGCCCGCTCGGCCTCGGCTGCCGATGTGGCCTCCCCGGAGGCCGCAGTCTGCGCTTCGGCGTCGGCGGCCAGCGCGTCCAACTGGGCCTGCAGCGTCGCCACCTGGTCGGCGAGCGCAGACTTTTCGCCCTCGGTGGCGGTCAGCGCGGCCTCTTTTGCAGCGAGTTCCGTGCGGAAACCGGCGACCTTCTGGCTCGACTGGTAGGCGTAGAAGCCAAGGATGGCGAGCGAGGCCACCACGATGGCCAGCAGCAGGTTTTTCATCGACACATCCCCCGGTCGGCTTCTCTTCGGCGGCATCCTGACCATAGGACGTGACATCGCACAAGCCATTTGGCAGCGCGCACGCGACGGGTCGAATGCGCCAAGAACCTTAACGGAAGGTGAAATGGTTTTCGCAAACCATTGGATTCATTCGGGTCGAAAAGCTGTCCACGCGGGACGGACCGCCTAAGCCGGGTCGGCGAAGATCTGGACCCAGTAGTAGCGCAAGGGGGTGCGGCTGCCCTGAAACGGTCGGTCATCCGCCTGATAGACCACTGCGATCCCGGTTTCCGACTTCCCGCAGTCCAGGATGTTGCGCCGATGTCCCGCGCTTTGCAGCCAGCTTGTCACCACCTCGCCCGCGGTTTCCTGCCCGGCCGCGATGTTCTCGGCTGCGGACCGGTAGCTGTAGCCCTGCCGGGCGATCCGCGCGGAGAACCGGCTGCCATCCTTGCCGGAATGGGCGAAGAAGTTCTGCTCCGCCATCGCCCGGGCATGCGCCTTTGCTGCCGCCACAAGTTTCGGGTTGATCCGCAACGGCCCGCAGCCCGCTTTGGCCCGGGCAGCGTTGATCGCGGTCAGGACGGATTCGGCAGGCCCTGCCCCCGCCGGACTGCCACCAACGAGGCCAAGGGCCAGCAGGCTAACCCAGGAAAGCCTGCGCATGGAACGACACATGGTCCTCCATGAAGGTCGAAACGAAGAAATAGCTGTGGTCATAGCCCTTCTGCATCCGGAACGTCCCCCCCTGCCGCGCGGCGGCCATCGCTTCGGCCAGCGCCTCGGGGCGGAGCTTGTCGAGGAACTGGTCGGAGGCACCCTGATCGACCAGAATCGGCCCGTCAAACCCACGGCGCCGCATCAGCAGCGTGGCATCATGCGCCGCCCATGACGACTCATCCGGCCCGAGATAGGCAGAAAACTGCGGACGGCCCCAATCACTTGCCGTGGGGTTGCAGATCGGAGCGAAGGCGGAGGCGGACTTGAAGCGGCCCGGAAAGCTCATCGCGATGGTCAGCGCCCCGTGCCCGCCCATCGAGTGCCCGGTGATGCCCTGCACCTCTTCGGCCAGGGGAAAGGCGTTGAACAGGAGGCGGGGAAGCTCTTCGGTCAGATAGTCCCACATCCGGAAATGCGGGGCCCAGGGTTTCCGGGTGGCGTTGACGTAGAAGCCCGCACCCTGACCCAGCGCGAAATCGGGGTCGTCTGCCACCCCCGCGCCGCGCGGAGAGGTGTCGGGGAACACCAGCGCGATCCCGGCCTCGGCGGCCCAGCGCTGGGCACCGGCCTTGATCATCGCGTTCTCGTGCGTGCAGGTCAGGCCGGACAGGAACCACAAGAGGGGCACCGGACCGTCCTCGGCCTGCGCGGGCAGAAAGAGGCCGAAGGTCATGTCGCAGGCGCAGGCCTGCGAGGCATGGCTGTAGACGCCGTGCACGCCACCGAAAGCCCGGTTCTCTGCAACGGTTTTCATGGGGTGCCTCCCTGGCTGATAAGCGCGATCGCGATGGTCACGGTCAGGATCGACGCGGCGGTCGACAGAAGAATGGCGGTGGACACCCGCTGCGGTGCGACCTTGTAGTGTTGCGCAAGGATGAAGACATTGCCCGCCACCGGCAAGGCGGAGGCTGCGATCATCACGCCCGCCGCATAGCCGCCGACCCCCAGTGCCCAGCAGGCACCGGCCACCGCAAGGGGGTGCAGGACCAGCTTGGACAGCGACAGCCAGGCGGCGACCTCGACCCTTTCGGCAGACCTCCCGGCCAGTGAGGCCCCGATGGCGAACAGCGCGCAAGGCGTGGCGGCGGCACCGAGGAGCGTCAGGAATTCGTTGACCGGTCCCGGCAAGTCCAGTCCGGTCGAGCCCCAGAGTATCCCCAGGACGACCGAAACAATCATCGGATTCTTCGCCAGCCCGACAGCCAGGATGCCAAAGGTCTGCGGGCTGACCCGTCCGGCGCGCAGACCGGTGATCACCATGGTCAGGATCGAGGAGAAGACGATCAGATCGACCGCGAGGACCAGCAGGACCGGCCCCACGGCCTGCGGGCCGAGCAGCAGCGACAGCATCGGGATGCCAAGGAAGCCCACGTTGCCGATGACGCCGGTATGCGCTTCGAAGACAGCTTCTTCCCGGCTGGTGCCCCGGGCAACCGCGACGGCGGCGACGACCAGCCAGACTGCCGCCGTGCCCAGAAGATAGGCCAGCACGAAAGGCCAGCTGAAGATCTCTGCCACGTCCAGATTTGCGGCAAAGCCGAAGAGCATGGCCGAAAGCGCGAAATAGAAGACGAACCGCGTGAGATAGGCCGTCGCTTCCTCCGAAAAGAACCGGGTGCGTCCGGCAAGATAGCCGACCCCGATCAGGGCAAAGAACGGCACCGTCTTCAGAAATATCGCCAGCATGCCGCGTTGGTGTCACGGCGGGGCGGAAAGGGCAAGGCATGGGGCCGGGAATCGGGTGGCGTCAGGCGGTTGCCGCGCCTTGCGATTGCCCGAAACCGGCGCGCCGGATCCGGCGATGATGTGGCAAAAGCAGGGCAGGGACTTTCGGCGGCACTGTTGCGGTTTTTCCCGTCCATTGACGGTCGATCGACACGATTCTCACAACTTGCGGCAGAAAATCGGGAACTGGGGACACTGTGATCCACAGTCTACACACCAACAAGTTGAATGATTGTGGCGGAAAAGGACCGCAATGGCTTCACGTTTTGGCCCAACTCATTGGCTAGGTGTTACCGATACTGGCCCTCATTCGGGGGGATTTCGAGGCCGGTGGAATGGGATCGGGAATGACGGCTGCCGCGCTGAAGATCGACGAAAGCGACTCAGGATCCAGCACGGACGAGCTGGCGCCCGGCACCCGGTTGTTGTTCGGCCAGTTCACCATCCAGTCCTTCGTCAACAGCGGCGGGTTCGGGATCGTCTACCTGGCCAAGGACTCGCTGGACCGCCAGGTGGTGATCAAGGAATGTTTTCCCAGCACCTACTGCCGCCGGATCGGCGTGACGGTCGGCGCGCGCTCGCGGGCGCAGCAGGATGACTTCCGCGCCGCTGTCCGGCATTTCGTGCAGGAAGCCGTGACCCTGTCGCAGCTGGATCATCCGAACATCGTCAAAGTGCATCAGGTCTTCGAGTGCAACGAGACCGCCTACATGGCGATGGACTTCATCGAAGGGCATGACCTTCTGCAGACTGTTGAAGGCAGCGCCCCGCCGCTGCGGCCGAAGGAAATCATCGCCCACCTGCACACCATGCTGGATGCGGTCGGCCATGTGCATGCCCAGGGGCTTCTGCACCGCGACATCTCGCCCGACAACATGATCCTGGACCGGGCGAAGGGTCAGCCCGTGCTGATCGACTTCGGCGCTTCGCGCAAGGAAGTGACGCGGAAAAGCCGGGCCCTGTCGGGCCTGCGTGTGGTCAAGGACGGCTATTCACCGCAGGAATTCTACGTCAGCGGCAGCAAGCAGGCGCCGTGCAGCGACCTTTATGCGCTGGCTGCCAGCTTCTATCACCTGATTTCGGGCGAGACGCCCAAGACGTCGCAGGAACGACTGTCGGCAATCGCCGGGCGCGAGGGCGACCCGCTGCGGCCTCTGGCGGGGCGGTTCCGGGCCTACCCGCCCGGGTTCCTCATGGCGATCGACAAGGCAATGGCGGTCTTCCCGCGTGACCGGCTGCAATCGGTCGACGACTGGCGCGCGATGCTGGGCGAGGGTGAGGGCAAGCCAGCCGTCGAGAGTGCGGCAAAGCCGGTTGCGCCCCAGGCTGCCGAACCCGTTGCCGCAGCGTCTTTGCCGGTTGTCGCGACGGCGTCGGCTGAACCCGCGCCCGTGGTGATGCCGCCCGTCGCGCGGATGCCCGCAGTCCTGCAGAACCCCAAGGACGTGCTGGTGACTGCGGCGGCGGCGGCGCTTTTGCTGGTCGGGCTTCTGTCGCTGCCAGGTTTGTTTCAGCGGGACGGTGCGGTTTCGGCACAGTCCGGGACGATGCAGGCGGCAACCACGGCCCCGCTCGCCACGACGGCCGAGAGCCTGGCCGTCGTGAACATGCTGCGCTTGCCGAACGGCATGGCCTTCGAGGCGGTCGAGACTGCCACCGGCACGCAGACCGTTGTCGCAGAGATCCCCGCAGGGACCGAGACGACGATGCAAGTGGGCGATGTGCTTCTGGTCTATGGCGCATCGGGCGAATCGCTCGGAACCGGGACAGCCCTGCATGACATACTGAAGCGTGAATTTTCTGTTGGCGTCACAACTTACGGTTTTGTTATCCGGCGCGGCACACGTACAATGGACGGAGAGTTCCGGCTGGGGGTTGCCGGTTAGACCTGCGTTTGCGGACAATCTGGACGGGGAGAGGCTATTGTGAAGTTCCTTCGCTCAATCTTCGGGGAAACCGATGAGGCGGGTCAGGCAAACGGAGCGGTCGAATCCGGTCCCGATCCGGTCATGGCCGCCTTGGCGGAACTGGAAGTGAAGCGCCTGCGTCAGGCGCTGGCCGCGGCCTCGCCTGTCCCTGCGCCGGAACCGGAGGCGCAACCCGAGGCTGACGTGCAGGTTGCGCGCCCCAGCCGCGTGGTCAAGGCGAAGGCGCCCTTGCCCGAAGGTGTCGCCCCGGCGGCACGCAGCATCTGGGACATCGAGGACGAAGCCCCGAAGGCGGTCAGCCCCGGCCTTTCCGAGGCGCCCGCAGGCTCGGCTCCCCGTCGACCGACCCGCACCAAGACCCGTGTCCTGGGGTTTGAAGCGCAACCCGCCGCGGTCGTGCCCTTGTTCGAGGGCACCGAGGGCCTGCCGATCGCGGCGGCCAGCCCATCGGTCGGGAAGGCCTATGTGATGTTCCCGGCCGGCTGGCTGATCGTCAAGGACGGCCCCGGCAGGGGTGCCTCGTTCGCCTTGTCCCAGGGCGTGTCGCAGATCGGCCGCGGAGCGGATCAGACGGTGTCGCTTGACTACGGCGACATGGCGATCTCGCGCCAGAACCATGCCGCGATCGCCTATGATGCGGTGTCGCATGAATTCCACGTCGGTCACGGCGGCAAGTCGAACCTGGTGCGGGTGAACGGCCGCCCGCTTCTGTCGACCGAAACGGCCCGCGACGGCGACGAGATCCAGATCGGCGAGACCACGCTGGTCCTCAAGGTGCTTTGCACGCCCGCGTTCAACTGGTCTTCCTATGAGGCGGAAGGAGACGGGCATGATATGGCGATCGCGTGAACCCCGCTACGACGTCGCCTCCGGCATCAGCCAGGGTGCCCGCGACTACCAGGAAGACGCGATCACCGCGGACTTCCCTGTCGGGGCCGAGGCGGGTTTCGTCGTCCTTGCCGATGGCATGGGCGGGCACGCGGCTGGCGATGTGGCCTCGAAGATTGTCCTCACCGAGGTCTTTTCCGAGCTGAAATTCCACTACGCGGATGTCGATGCCTTTGAGCGCCAGGCGCCGGATATCCTGCGCAAGGTGGCCGACTACGCCAACGAGACCCTGCGCAACCACGCGGCAATCCACCCGGAGACCGCCGGCATGGGCGCGACCCTTGTGGTTCCGGCTTTGGTCGAGAACCGGCTCTGGTGGATTTCAGTGGGCGATTCGCCGCTGTTTCTGTTCCGCAACGGCCTGCTGAGCCAGTTGAACGAAGATCATTCGATGGGTCCGCAGATCGACTTCATGGTTCAGTCGGGCCTTCTGGATGCCGAACTGGCCGCCGATCACCCGGACCGCAACTGTCTCATGTCGGTGCTGATGGGCGCGCAGATCGCGAAGGTCGACTGCCCGACCCGCCCGCTGGAGCTGAAGGCCGGTGACATCATCGTCTGCTCGTCGGACGGGCTGCAATTCCTGACCAACGCGCAGATCGCGAAGATCCTTGGCAAGTACCGCCGGTCGCGGTCGACCGAGATCGCCGAACGCCTGCTGGACGAGATCTACAAGCTTGACGATCCCGACCAGGACAACATCAGCTTTACCATCATCAAGGTGAACGACGCTTCGGTCCGCCCGAAGTCCGCGCGCCCGGCCCAGGCCTCGGGCGCAATCGCCCGCCCGCGCGGACTGACAACGGTGGTGACCGTCCCCGATCTGCAGCCGATCCCCCCGGCCGAAGACGCCCCCGCTGCCGAGCCCGAGGAGATCGCAGCGGCGGTCGCCTTTCCGATGGCGGAAGTGGTCGAGATCGAAACCGCCCTGCGCGAGGCGGCGGAAGAGGCAGAGGCGGCAGACGAAGAGCGGATGGTTGTGGTGCCGCGCAGATTTGCCGCGCTGGCCTGACCGGGCGGCGCTGGATCAGCCGCGAAAGACGCTGAGGATCTGGTCCAGGGGCTTTTTGCGCTTGGCCACGGCGGGAACCGTTGCGCCGTCGGCCGGATAGCCGATCGGCAGGATCATCACCGGCTTTTCGTGGTCGGGCCGTCCGCACATGGGCCCCAGGAATTTCATCGGGTTCGGCGTGTGTTCCAGGCATACAAGGCCCGCATGGTGGATCGCGGTGATCAGCATGCCGGTCGCGATGCCGACGCTTTCCGGCACATAGTAGTTCTTGTAGCGGTCACCGTCCGTCGTCATCCCGTAGCGTTGGGCGAAGACCACGATCAGCCAGGGCGCGTCGGTCAGGTGCGGCTTGGACATGCCGGTCCCGATCGGTTCCAGTGCCGCAAGCCATTCGTCGCCCGCCCCGCCCGAATAGAAGGCGCGCTCCTCCTCCTCGGCCCCTTCGCGGATCCGTGCCTTCATCGCCGGATCGGAGATGGCGACGAAGTGCCAGGGCTGGTGGTTCGCCCCGGACGGCGCGGTGCCGGCTGCCGCGACGCAGGCCGCGATCACCGCCTCGGGGACTGAACGGTTCGAATAGTCGCGCACCGAATGGCGCTTGCGCATGTAGTCCAGGAACTCGGTCGCCGCCGCCAGCGCCCCGGCATCGTCCTTTTGCACCCGGTCCGGCAAGGACAATGCCCGATAGCTGACCTCGCCCTTGCGATACATCACCCGCCTCCGATCAAGACCCCGGCGGCGAAGACCAAAGCACCGCCGAGGACGACCTGCAAGGCCGCGCGCAGGAAGGGCGTTTCCATATAGCGGTTCTGGATCCAGGCGATGGCCCACAGTTCGACGAAGACCACGATCATCGCGATGGTCGTCGCGGTCCAGAAATCCGGGATCAGGTAGGGCAGCGCATGGCCTAGCCCGCCGATTGTGGTCATCACACCCGAGGCGATGCCGCGCTTGAAGGGGGAGCCGCGCCCGGACAACACGCCGTCGTCATGCGCGGCCTCGGTGAAGCCCATCGAGATCCCCGCACCGACCGAGGCGGCAGAGCCGACAAGGAAGGTCGTCCAGGTGTCCTGCGTGGCAAAGGCGGTGGCGAAGATCGGGGCCAGTGTCGAGACCGAGCCATCCATCAGCCCGGCCAGCCCCGGTTGCACCCAGGTCAGGATGAACTGGCGCTTGGCGGTCTGATCCTCGTCGCTGCGGGCGTCAGGCGAGAGATGTTTCTCTTCCAGCCGCTGCGCATGGCGTTCGTGCCCGGCCTCGGCGGCGGCAAGGTCGCCCAGCAGCTTGCGGGTCGCGGCATCCTGGGTGCGGGCGGCGGCGCGGACATAGAAGTCATGCGCGACCTTCTCCATCCCCGCCGCCTCGCTGCGCATGGTTTCCAGCGACAGGGTCTGCGACAGCCAGACCGGGCGGCGGGCGTAGAAGCCCGCGACATGTTCGCGCCTTATCAGGGGGATAACCTCGCCAAAGCGGGCGCGGTGCAGGTCGATCAGGCGCTGGCGGTGGCCGTCCTCCTCCACCGCCATCCCGTTGAACACCGCCGCCGAGGCCGGAAAGTCGGCCCTCAGGCGTTCGGCAAAGCTGCGGTAGATCCGGGCGTCGTCCTCCTCCGAGGAGATCGCAAGGGCCAGGACCTCTTGTTCGTCGAGGTCGGCAAAGCGGCGGCGGAAGGTCAGCGATGACAGCACGGGAGGCACCTGTTCTGGAATGATTCTAATCTAGCGGGCGCGGCAGGCAGCGCAATGCGATATTCTGAACTGACAAGTTCAAAACTGCTTGCGCAACTGAACTGATGAGTCTAGACATGATTCTGAACCGAAGAGTTCAGAATGGAGATCAAAATGGACCGTATCGCGCTTGCTCTTGCTGTCACCCTGTCCCTGACCGTCCCGGTCCCGGCGCAGTCGCTGAACATCCTGCTGCCGACGCTGACCTTCCCGACGGACACCGTCACGCCGTCGACCAAAGGGTGCGGCGCGGACGCCGTCAAACCTGTCTGCCAGCTGGCCGAGTGATCTTCGCATCGCTTGCCGCGCCGGACCGTGATGATCTATGGTTCCCGTCAGGGGGAGCGATGAACGTCACCATAAACCACGGGGCCGATCACGGGGTCCGGCGCGGCCGAAAGTTCGATCAGGTGCTGGAAGGCGCCCGGACGATCTTCATGCGGGACGGGTTCGAGCGGGCCTCGGTCGACGACATCGCGCGTGAGGCGGGGGTGTCCAAGGCGACGATCTACGCCTATTTCCCCGACAAGCAGTTGTTGTTCCTTGAGGTCGCGCGCTGCGAATGTCATCGCCAGACCGAAGAGGCCGAGGCGATGGTGGAGGGCGATGTCCCGGTGCGCGTGGCGCTGACCATTGCGGCCGAACGGATCGTCGCGTTCCAGCTGTCGGACTTCGGCCAGCGGATGTTCCGCATCGTGGTCGGCGAAGGCGAGCGGTTTCCGGGCCTTGGCCGCCAGTTCTACGACTTCGGCCCGGGGTTGATCCATGCGCGGCTGGTGCATCACCTGGGCTGCTATGTGCAGTCGGGCGCGCTGCGCATTGACGACCTGGACCTGGCCGCAGACCAGTTCGCGCAGCTGTGCAAGGCGACGATCCACGAAAAGCTGATCTTCGGCATGGCCGAAACGATCACGCCAGAGCTGACGCATCGTTCTGTCCACGGTGCGGTGGACATGTTCCTGGCGCGGTATGGGGTTTGAAGGAAGCCTCCTCGTTCGACTTCGTCTCCTCGTCGGTGCGCCCCGCGAGGAGTGACGAAGTCCACGACGAGCCTACCCGTTCTCGCGCAGCACCGTCCCGGCCAGATACAGCGAGCCGCAGATCAGCACCCGCGCCTCGGGCGATGTTGCTGCAATGTCTGCCAGTGCTTCGGCCACCGAACCCGCCGTCTCTGCCTTGATCCCCGCCGCGCGGGCGGCATCGCGGGTGACCTCGGCCGGAAGGGTGTTCTTTTCGCCCGGGATCGACACCGCATGCAGCCGCGTCACCTGGGAGGCAAGCGGGCGCATATAGCCCGTGACATCCTTGGTGTTCAGCATGCCGCAGATCAGATGCGTCTCACGGGCTGGCATCCGGGCCAGCGTTGCCGCCACCGCCTCACCCCCTGCGGGATTGTGACCGCCGTCGAGCCAAAGTTCCACCTGTGGGGCAAGCTCCACCAGCGGACCCTGCCGCAGGCGTTGCATCCGGGCGGGCCAGACAGCACGAGTCACGGCGGCCTCGCAGGCGGCTTCATCCCGGCCAAGCGCGCGGAGGGCGGCGATCGCGGCCCCGGCGTTCTGCACCTGATGCGGCCCCGGAAGGTTGGGCAGGGGAAGGTCGAGAAGGCCGGTCTCGTCCTGATAGACCAGCCGTCCGCGGTCCTCTAATGCGCTCCAGTGCTGACCGAACGCAAGGACCGGAGCGCCCATCCGCGCGGCCTTTGCCTCGATCACTTGCAGACCTTCCTCGGTCTGCGGCCCGACGATGACCGGAACGCCGCGCTTGATGATCCCGGCCTTTTCGCCTGCTATCGCCGCGACCGTGTCGCCCAGAAACGCCTGGTGGTCGAGGCTGACCGGCGTGATGATGGTCAGCCGGGGCTGGTCGACGACATTGGTCGCATCCAGCCTGCCGCCAAGGCCGACTTCCAGCAGGGTCCAGTCAGCCGGGGTGCGGGCAAAGGCGAGGAAGGCCGCGCAGGTGGTGATCTCGAAGAAGGTGATCTCGTCCGGGCCGTTCTTGCGGACACATTCGTCCAGAAGTGCCGTCAGCGCGGGTTCGGTGATCAACTCTCCCGCCAGACGGATGCGTTCGTGAAACCGCGCGAGATGCGGCGAGGTGTAGGCGTGGACGCGGTCGCCGCCCGATCCTTGAAATGGGGCCTCAAGCCCCGCGCGGATCATCGCCTGGGTCGAGCCCTTTCCGTTCGTCCCGGCGATGTGGATCACCGGAGGAATCGCGCGTTCCGGGTTGCCAAGCGCCGTCAAAAGCCGTTCGACGCGGCCCAGGGTCAGGTCGATGACCTTGGGATGCAGCGTCATCATCCGTTCAAGGATGACGTCTGAGCCTTGCGTCATGGCTCAGGCGCTCGCCTCGGCCTTGGGTTCGGGAGGCGGTGCTAGGTCGCCCTTGATCGCCGGGGGCTGGCCGGTCAGCATCCGGATCAGCGTGACCAGTTCGTCCTTCATCGCCTTGCGATGTACGACGCGGTCCAGCATGCCGTGGTCCAGCAGATACTCGGCGCGCTGGAAACCCTCGGGCAGCTTTTCGCGGATCGTCTGTTCGATCACCCGCGCACCGGCAAAGCCGATCTGGGCGTTGGGTTCGGCAATCTGCACATCGCCCAGCATGGCATAGCTGGCCGTGACCCCGCCGGTCGTCGGATGGGTCAGGACGACGATGTAGGGCAGACCCGCCTCTTTCAGCATCTGCACCGCGACAGTCGTGCGCGGCATCTGCATCAGGCTGAGCATGCCTTCCTGCATCCGCGCGCCACCCGAAGCGCTGAACAGCACCAGCGGGCGCTTGAGTTTCACCGCGCGTTCCGCCGCCGCGATGATCGCGTTGCCGACATTCATTCCCATCGACCCGGCCATGAAGGCAAAGTCCTGCGCGGCAGCGACGATGGGGGTGCGGTTGATCTCGCCCTCGGCCACCAGCATCGCGTCTTTCTCGCCGCTGGCCTTCTGCGCCGCGCGGAGCCGGTCGGTATATTTCTTCTGGTCGCGGAAATGCAGCGGATCGACCACCGCGTCGGGCACCTTTACCTCGGTGAAGATACCACCGTCGAACAGCGCCTCGAACCGTTCGCGCGGGCTGATCGCCATGTGGTGATCGCAGGTGCCGCAGACGTTCTGGTTCGCCGAAAGCTCGCGATGGAACAGCATGGTCCCGCATTCCGGGCATTTCGTCCACAGGTTCTCGGGCACTTCGCGGCGCGAGAACAGCGAGTTGATCTTCGGGCGGACGTAGTTGGTGATCCAGTTCATGCGCTGCCTGCTGCCCCTTCGCTCAGCTTCCCGAGATAAGGCCCGGCGGGCGGAAATGCAATCTGCCCCTGCCGCGTGTCGGCGGTGAAACTTCCCGGCCGGTGCAGCGTAGCTGAGGGGGAAAGCCGGAGAAATGCGATGCCACAGGGCCCCCTTGTCTACCGCCAGCGCCTGCTGACCCGGATCACGCATTGGATCTGGGCGGTTTGCCTGTTCTTCCTGATGCTGACCGGGCTGCAGATCTTCAACGCCTTTCCCAGCCTGCACATCGGGAAGGAATCAGGCTTCGACTACGACAACGCGATCCTGCAGATCGGCGCGGTCGACACCGGCGGAGACCTGCGCGGCGTGACGCGGGTCCTTGGGACCGAGTTCGACACGACCGGGTTCCTGGGCGTGTCGGATGGCGAGGTCCGGGCGTTTCCGGCGGCATTGACCATCCCGTCGAAGACCAGCCTTGCGACGGGCCGCATCATCCATTTCTTCTTCGCCTGGGTGCTGGTGGGCACGCTTGCCCTGTGGCTTGTCGCCTCGGCGCTGAACGGTCACCTGCGCCAGCTGATCCCGGGCCTGGCCGACCTGCGCGCCCTGCCCCGGGACATTGCCGACCATGCCCGGCTGCGGTTTCATCACACCGGCGAATACTCGGTCCTGCAGAAGCTTGCCTATGCGTCCGTCCTGTTTGTGGCCCTGCCGCTGATGATCCTGACCGGCCTCTCCATGTCGCCCGGCTTCAATGCCGCGGTTCCCTGGCTTCTGGACCTGTTCGGGGGCCGTCAGACCGCGCGGACGATCCATTTCCTGACCATGGTCGCGCTGGTCGGGTACTTCGCCGTCCACATGGCGATGATCCTGCTGGCGGGTCCCTTGAACGAGATGCGGTCGATCCTGACCGGCTGGTATCGCACGGATGGAGGCAGGGATGTTTGATCGTCGCAAGTTTCTGCTGGGCGGGGCCGCGCTGACCCTGTCTGGCTGCAAGGTTTTTGACAGTGCGACCGACCGCGACAGCAGCCTGCGCCGGCTGTTTGCAAGTCACGAAGGCCTGACCCAGGCTGCCCAGCGCGCCGCGATCGGTGACCGGCTGGCACCCGAGTTCACCGAGGCCGACATCCGTCAGGGACAGCGCCCGAATGGCTCGGTCGATCCCGACGGTGCCGCATATCGGCAGATGGCCGGGACTGCGTTCCGCGACTACCGGCTGACTGTCACCGGGCTGGTGGAAGCCCCGGCGACATTTTCGCTGGCCGACCTGACGGCAATGCCGTCGCGCACCCAGATCACCCGGCACGACTGCGTCGAAGGGTGGAGCTGCATCGCGAAATGGCAGGGCGTGCCGCTGGGGACGGTCCTGAAGCTGGCTCAGCCCAAGGTGACCGCCCGCTATGCGGTCTTCCACTGCTTTGACGCGATCGAGCGCAGCCTGTCGGGCGAGGTATTCTACTACGAAAGCATCGACCTGATCGACGCCTACCACCCCCAGACGATCCTGGCCTATGCGATGAACGGCGCGCCGCTGCCGGTGGCGAACGGTGCCCCCCTGCGGCTGCGGGTCGAGCGGCAGCTTGGATACAAGATGGCGAAGTATGTTCACACCATCGAACTGACCGACAGTCTTGCGGCCTTCGGCTCCGGCAAGGGCAGCTACTGGGCCGACCGGGGATACGAGTGGTATGCGGGGATCTGACGAGGCCGCTCGTCGTGGACTTCGTCACTCCTCGCTGCGGTTCCGCCTTCCGACGAGAAGACGAAGTCGCACGAGGAGGCGCCCCGAAGGATCACCCCCAGGTCGGGTGGAACTTGCCCGCCGGGGACAGCGTGAAGATCTCGCAGCCCGTGGCGGTGACCCCCACCGAATGCTCGAACTGCGCGGACAGCGACTTGTCGCGGGTGACGGCGGTCCAGTCGTCGGCCAGCACTTTCGTCTCGGGGCGGCCAAGGTTCACCATCGGCTCGATGGTGAAGATCATGCCCTCTTCGAGAACCGGGCCGGACCCGGCACGACCATAGTGCAAAACGTTCGGCGGGGCATGGAAGACGCGGCCAAGGCCGTGACCGCAGAAGTCGCGGACGACAGACATGCCCTGCGCCTCGACATAGGACTGGATGGCATGGCCGATGTCGCCGAAGGTTTTGCCGGGTCTGACGGCGGCAATCCCGCGCAGGATCGCCTCATGCGTGGCGGTGATCAGCCGGTCGGCCATGCGGGACAGCGTGCCCGCCACATACATCCGGCTGTTGTCGCCAAACCAGCCGTCGACGATCACGGTCACGTCGATGTTGAGGATGTCCCCGTCCTTCAGAACATCGTCCCGGCGCCGCTTTTCAAGATCGCGCGAGATCGTCTCGGTCTTGCTCATCGGGATCGGGGCACCCGGAATCCCGTGGCAGACCACATGGTTCACGCTGATGCAGGAGGCGTGTTTGTAGCCCTTGTAGCCGATGGTGGCCGAGGTGACGCCGCGCCGCCGGATCTCGGCGGTGATGAAATCGTCGATCGCGGCGGTGGTGGCCCCCGGCACGACAAGGGGTGCCACGGCATCAAGGATTTCGGCCGCGACCCGACCGGCGGCGCGCATGCCCGCAAAATCCGCATCCTCGTAGATGCGGATGCCGTCCTTGGTGATCCTGGCGCGAATGTCGTCCACTGGCAGACTCCTTGGCCCCTACATAAGTCGCCCGGGCGGAATTGGCCAGAGGCCGGGGTTTGAAACCCGCCGATGCTTGGCTATACCTGCGGCACTGAACAGCGAGGGCGCATGATGACCAATCCGACGGCGGCGATGCTGGTGATCGGCGACGAGATACTGTCGGGGCGCACCCGCGATTCCAACATGTATTTCCTGGCCCGAGAGCTGACCCGCATCGGCATCGCGCTGTGCGAAGTGCGCGTCGTGGCGGACAGCCATGCCGAGATCGTCGCGGCCACGAGGGCGTTGTCGGCGAGATACACCCACGTCTTCACCAGCGGAGGGATCGGCCCGACGCATGACGACATCACCGCCGATGCCGTGGCCGAGGCGATGGGCGCGAAGATCGGCCACCGGGCGGATGCGATGGCGCTTCTCCGGGCGCATTACGACCGGTCGGGCCTGCCCTTCAACGAGGCGCGGCAGCGCATGGCCCGGATCCCGGACGGTGCCGTGCTGATCGACAACCCGGTCTCGACCGCGCCGGGGTTCACCCTGGGCAACGTGAACGTGATGGCCGGGGTCCCGAAGATCTTCGAGGCCATGGTCGCCAGCGTCCTGCCCAAGCTGACCGGGGGCCCGCCGCTTTTGTCGCAGACCCTGCGGGTGGACCGGGGCGAGGGCGAGATCGCCGGCGCGTTCGGGGCCCTGGCGGCCGAGTTTCCCGATCTGTCCATGGGGTCCTATCCCTTCATCCAGAACGGGGCACACGGCACCAATCTGGTGATCCGGGGCACCGATCCGGGGCTTCTAGATCAGGCAATGGTGCGGTTGACGCGGCTTTTCGGATGACGCCCGACACCCTTGCGGCAGTGAAGGAGGCAACGTGGCCGCCTCTGCGCCGGTGGCAGCTTGGGCCCTTTACCCTGCGCGACGGCGCGGGGGGCGGCAAGCGGGTGTCGGCGGCAAGCTGCAACGGGCCCTTCACCGAGGCCGACCTGGACCGGACCGAAGCCGCGATGGCTCAGCCGCTGATGCTGATCCGGGCGGGCGACACGGCGCTTGATGCAGCGCTCGACGCGCGGGGCTGGCGGATCATCGATCCGGTTGTCGCCTATGCCGCCCCCGTCACGGATCTGACCGCCGACCTGCCGCCCCTCGCCGCCTTTCCGCATTGGCCGCCGCTGGAAATCGCCCGGTCGATTTGGGCCGAGGGCGACATCGGCCCGGACCGCATCGCGGTGATGGACCGGGCGAGCGGAGCCAAGGCCGCGGTTCTGTCCCGCAGCGGCGACCGCCCGGCGGGCGTGGCCTTCGTCGCGTGCCATGGGACCGAAGCGATGCTTCACGCGCTGGAAGTGCGCCCGGATCTCAGGCGGCAGGGCGTGGGTCGGACCCTGCTTCATGCGGCGGCCAACTGGGCGGCCTCGCAAGGTGCCGCGCGGCTGTCCCTTGTCGTCACCCGGCAGAACGCCGCCGCCCGCGCGCTCTACGCTCGCCTTGGCATGGGCGTTGTGGGACAGTATCACTACCGAATGAAATGATCGCGGAAAGCGACCCGGGCAGTGCCGAAGGCGATCCTCCTTTTTTCTCTCCTGACCCTGATGGGTGCCCCCGTCGCCGCGTTGACGCTGGAGCTGCCGTCAAAGGTCCTGGGCGAGCAAACCCGCAGTGAAGTGCCGGGGAGCTATGCCCTTCCAACCGCGGCGTTCGACGGCGCGTCCGTGCCCGCGCGCATCTTCGAGGGGGCGCTGGATCAGCGGGCCTACCGGCTGGAAGCCCCGGGCCTCACGACGCTGGCGATCCTGTCCCCCTTGCGGGATCAGGTGGCAGCGGCGGGCTATGAGGTGATCTTCGAATGTGAGTCCCGGCCCTGCGGAGGCTTCGATTTCCGATTCGGCACCGATGTGATGCCGGAACCCGACATGCACGTCGACCTTGGCGATTTTCGCTTTCTGTCGGCCGTGCGGGGTGACGAGGCCGTCTCGATCCTCGTCAGCCGCAGCGAGAGTGCGGCCTATGTGCAGATCACCCGGGTAACTGCGGTGCCGCTGTCCGCCCCGCCGGTGCAGACCTCTGTCGACTTGCCGGACCAAGTCACCGCCTCGATTGTCGCCCCGTCCATGACAACCGCGACAAGCCTGGCCGAAGCCCTGGACCAGGCTGGCAATGCGGTGCTGGAAGATCTGGTCTTCGCAAGCGGAGCGGCGGCGCTGACCGACGGCGACTACGCCTCGCTTGCCTCCGTTGCCGCCTGGTTGCAGGCGAACCCGGCCGGAACGATCGCACTGGTCGGGCACACCGATGCCTCGGGCAGCCTTGCCGCCAACATCGCGCTGTCCGAGCGCCGTGCCGAAGCGGTGGCCGAGGTTCTGGTCAGCGTGCATGGGGCCGACCCCGCCCGGATCGTGGCAAAGGGCGTCGGCTTCCTTGCGCCGCGCGCGACGAATCAGACCGAAGAGGGACGACAGAAAAACAGACGGGTCGAAGTGGTTGTCACTTCGACCCGGTGACGGCCCGAGAGGGGGGGAGGACCGCCAGCAGTAGGAATACGTCGGGCGCGCCTACCAGTTGTCGGGGCCCTTGTCGGCGTAGCGGCGCGCGAGGAAATCGATGAAGGCGCGCACCTTGGGCTGGGTGAACCGTCCCGGCGGATAGACCGCATAGATGCCCAGCGTTTCCACCGGCAGTCCGGGGATCGCCTCTTCCACCAGCCTTTGCCGCATGGCGTCGGCGTAGAGGAAGGACGGCAGATAGGCGATGCCGAGGCCCGACACGGCGGCATTCAAGAGGCTTTGCCCGTCATTCACCGTCAGCCAGCCCACCGACCGGACCTGGCGCTTTTCACCCGACGGCGCGGTGATCTTCCAGACGTTGCCATTGGCCTGATTCGAATAGTGCAGAAGCTTGTGGTCGTTCAGATCGTCGATCTTCTGCGGGCGACCGAATTTCTGGAAATAGGATGGCGAGCCGATCATCCGCTTGGTCGTCTCGGTCAGCTTGCGGGCGCGCAGGCTGCTGTCTTCCAGCTCGCCCACCCGGATCGCCATGTCGAAGCCTTCGCTGATCAGTTCGACGTAGCGGTTGTTCAGGACCATGTTCACGGTGATGTCGGGGTATTCCAGCAGGAAATCCCCCAGTATCGGGGACAGGAGGTTTACGCCGAAATCGGTGGCCACGGACACGCGCAGAAGGCCCGAGGGCGCAGATTGCATCGACGTCACAAGGGCATCCGCCTCGCCTGCATCGTTCAGCACGCGGCGGGCGCGGTCATAATAGGCAAGGCCGATCTCGGTCGGGCTGACGCGGCGGGTCGTGCGGTTCAGAAGCCGCGCCCCGAGCCGGGCTTCCAGAGCCGAAACGTGTTTCGAGACAGCGGACTTGGAGATCCCCATCTTTTTGGCTGCATCGGTGAAGCCGCCCTGATCCACTACCGTGGCAAAGGCCTCCATCTCTGTCAGTCGATCCATAGTGTCCTCTTGGGAACATTCACGCCGTTTGTGACACTCAGGTTTCACAAGGAAATCGGGCAGGATGGCGGCAATCGCGCGACCGATCCGGGGTATTGTGGGGGATCGTTCATGGCGGGGAAACGTTTCTCGAACGGACTCAATCGGCGGGCTCTTGCCGGAAAGGCGCATCCGGCTTGGCGGAGAAAGGGCAACTTGCCCTGTCTAGGCAGGAAAATGTTCCAGTGTGACATAAAAAACGGCAGCGGCTCGCTGCTCCTCCGCGGGGATCGCTGCCGTATCTGGAACATCCTCCCCGGGCACCTTAGCTAAGTCCCGGGGCGAAGATACCTGCGTCCCACAATCGTGGATAGAAAAAGGAGACTTCCATGAAACGCTTTGCAATCCTGCTTGCGCCTGTCGTTCTGGCCTCGGCTGCCTTTGCCCAGGCCACCCTGCCCGAGGTGGCGGACACCGATGGCAACGGGACCTGGTCGCTCGCCGAGCTTCAGGCGGTCTGGACGGATCTCACCGAAGACGGCTTCAAGGGCATCGATGCGAACGGTGACGGAGCGGTCGACCAGACCGAGTTGCAAGCCGCGCTGGACAACGGCGTGATCAAGGCTCCCGAAGCCTCGACCGGCGGCTGAGGCGTCCCCTCGTCGTTCGACTTCGTCTCCTCCTCGGCCCCTTGGCGAGGAGGGACGAAATCCCCGACGAGCCTTGCCTAAAGCCGGGCTGCCAGGCGCGCTGCCTGATCTATCGCGCGCTTGGCATCCAGCTCGGCCGCAACGTCCGCCCCGCCAACCCGATGGTGGGGGATGCCAAGCCGGTCCAGCTCGGTGCTGAGCCCCCGTTCCGGCTCTTGCCCTGCACAGAGCACCACGGCATCGACCGCGAGCAGTTCCGGTTGCTCGCGGTTCGGGCCGTGGCTGATCCAAAGGCCTTGCGCCGTGATGCGTTCGTAGTTCACCCCGCCCTGCATCCTGACCCGCTTCATCGCCAGGCTGGCCCGGTGGATCCATCCGGTGGTCTTGCCCAGGCCCCGCCCCGGCTTTTCCGCCTTGCGCTGCAACAGATGCACTTCGCGCGCGGGGGGATGCGGTTTCGGGCCGTCCGGGTCCAGCCCGCCACGGTCCTGCCACGGCGCGGAGACGCCCCATTCCTCCCGCCATAGACCTGCATCCAGCGTCGGGCTGACCCCTTCGTGGACCAGCGCCTCGGCCACGTCAAAGCCGATCCCGCCCGCGCCGACCACGGCCACCTGTTTCCCGACCGGCGCGCCCTTCAGCACGTCGATGTAGGACAGGACCTTCGCCCCGGGTTCGACCGGAATTCCCGGATCGCGCGGGGCCACGCCGGTCGCGATCACCACCTCGTCAAAGCCCGCCAGATCGTCGGCAGAGGCCACATGCCCCAGCCGCAGCGTGATGCCGGGGGCGGTCAGCATGGTTGCAAACCAGTCAACCAGCCCGTGAAACTCTTCCTTGCCCGGAACCTGTTTGGCGAGGTTCAGCTGCCCGCCGATCTGGTCCGCCTTGTCGAACAGGGTCACCTGATGCCCGCGATGGCTGGCGACGATCGAAGTCATCATGCCCGCAGGCCCGGCCCCGACCACGGCCACCCGCTTGGGGCTTTCAGTTGGCGTATATACAAGTTCGGTCTCATGGCAGGCGCGCGGGTTCACCAGGCACGACGTCAGCTTGCCACTGAACGTATGGTCCAGGCAGGCCTGGTTGCAGGCGATGCAGGGCGCGATCTCTTTCGCGCGACCGCTGGCGGCCTTGGCGATGAAATCGGCGTCCGCCAGCCAGGGCCGCGCCATCGACACCATGTCGGCCGCACCCGTCGCCAGCAGCCGCTCGGCCACCTCGGGCGCGTTGATCCGGTTCGAGGTGATGACCGGGATGGAGACATCGGGCCGCAGCCGCGCGGTCAGATGCGCGAATCCTGCGCGGGGGACCGAGGTCGCAATCGTCGGCACCCGCGCTTCGTGCCAGCCGATCCCGGTGTTCAGGACCGAGGCCCCCGCCGCCTCCACCGCCTTGGCAAGCTGAACGACTTCGTCCCAGGTCGAGCCGTCGGGCACCAGGTCGATCAGCGAGATGCGGTAGACCAGCACCGCCCCCGGCCCCATCGCCGCGCGGACCCGGGCCACCACTTCGACCGGCAGGCGCATCCGGTTGGCATAACCGCCGCCCCAGCGGTCGGTGCGGCGGTTGGTGTGGGTCACCAGGAACTGGTTCAGGAAGTAACCTTCCGACCCCATCACCTCGACCCCGTCATAGCCCGCTTCGATGGCACGGGCCGCCGCTGTGGCGATATCGGCGATCTGCTTTTCGATCCCCTCTTCGTCCAGCTCGCGCGGGGGGAACGGGGAAATCGGCGACTTGATCGCGGACGGGGCCACGCATTCCTTGCCATAGGCATAGCGCCCGGCATGCAGGATCTGCATCGCGATATGCCCGCCCTCGGCATGGACCGCGTCGGTCACCCGGCGATGGTTGGCGATGTCGGTGTCATTGAACAGCCCCGCCGCCCCCGGAAACACCCCGCCTTCGCGGTTCGGGGCCATGCCCCCGGTCACGATCAGCCCCGCACCTCCGCGCGCCCGCGCCGCATAGAAAGCCGCGACCCGGCCCCAATCTCCCGTCTCCTCCAGCCCGGTGTGCATCGAGCCCATCAGGCTGCGGTTGCGCAGCGTCACAGTTCCCAGCGTGATCGGGGCAAGCAGGTACGGATGGTGGCTCATGGACGTCTCCCTCTGCCGGGCAGAATGGCAATGCCTGCCCGCCCCGTCACCCGGAACGCGACGTCACCTCTAAAGGACAACCACTTGGGCCGGGTCCAGAAGCCACGGCGCAATGATCCCGCAGGTATCGGCGAGCGGCAGCAGGCTGGCTGGAACCTCCATCCCGATCACCCGGCCCATGAACTCGGCACGCGCTGCGCTGCGCCGGGCGACATTCGGATGCGCCCGTGCAAGGGCCGCGCGCAGCTGTTCATCGGCCAGGACATAGCCGTCCTCCATCCGGGTCGAGCCCCAGCGCGGATGCGCGGGGATCACGTCCATCTGCATCGCCATGCCCGAGGCGAGCGGGATCACCGACCCTTGCATGATCGGCGAGGACATCCATTCGTCCAGCCCGATCAGATGCCCCGGGTTCAGGGTGACGCCGAACTCGGGCGGCAGGCGGTCATGGATCATCGCCCAGACGGACCCGCCCGGCACCCCGGGCCGCATCATCGCGCACCAGTCCGACATCGCCCGGGCATAGGGAAAGACTAGCTCCTCCAGATACCCGGCAGCACTGGCCGGAAGGTCGCCCGCCCCCCGCGCCATCCAGCCCGCCCGGCAGATGTTCGCCCCCCAATGCGCGATGTTGAAGCTTGCGGGCCGCCCCTTCACGATCCGGTCGCCGATCGGTCCCGACAGGCCGGGAGTGTCTCCCATGGCGAAGGTCACATGGCAACCCAGCGGCAAGCCCCCGATCCGCGCAGCCTCGACCGCCGCGAAATCCGTCGTCCCTTCCTGGAAGGCAAAGACCATCCGGCGCAGCGCAGAGGCGGCCATGTGGTTCGAAAACTCCAACCGGGCAATGTCGTCGACGCTGGCGCGGGCCCGAAGGCCGTGGCCGGGATGCATGAAAAGTGCAGTTGCGTTCTCGACCCGCGCTGCCCGGTCGCGCAGCGGATCGGCCACGAAGGCCGGGATGTCCAGCGCAAGGGTCGGGTCCGCGCCCGGCGGCAGTTCCTCGGCCTCGAACCATTTCCAGCCCACCGCGCCGACGCTGGACGCCGCGGGAATGATGCCGTTCAGCCACTCCCAAAGCCGCCGCGAATCTCTGGGCTGGCTTGGCAGCGACAGCGACGCGCAAAGCCCCGTCCGGACCAGCCCGGCCACGACCAGCGGCGAGACGACCGTGTAGGCCAGACATTCGTTCCCCGCGATCAGGAGGGCATCGCCTTCGGTCACGACCATCACCGCCTCTTCAAAGCGCGGATCGAAGCCGGTCAGCCAGTGCAGGTTCGCCGCATGCTCGCGGTCGCCGTAGATGACCAGAGCCGCATGGCCCGCCCGCGCCATCGCCGCCCGCACGGCCTGAAGCCGCGCTTCGGCCTCGGGCAGAGAAAAGACCGGCGGCAGGTCCGGGGTGCCGTTGTCGGGCCAGTCCATGCGCTGCAATCTTGTCATTTCGGACCTCCCCTCGGGGTTTCCCGGCAAGACTGGACCACGACCCCGGTGATGGCAACGCCCGTCATGCGACGGCCAACGGATCAACCGGCGAGCGGGGTGGACACGTTGCTTGCGAATCCCGCCCGCCCCGCCTATATGACCCGCGAGAGGTTGGCGCGGGCAGGCGCCTCGCCAACCCGGTCAGGTCCGGAAGGAAGCAGCCGTAACGAGCCCCGCTTGGGTCGTTGTCCAGCCTCTCACCCAGTGCCCCCAAAGTCCGTGTTGTGCAAGAAGCTCCTTGATCTCAGGGACTTGATGCCGGGCGAAGGGCCGGAACCGGGTCGCGTATGACTGGTCAAGTGGCACATCTGATGGTCACGGACGGTCGTGTCCAGGCGCGAAATGCGGTTCAGCGTGGGCGTCGGAGGCCAGTGGTGCCGCGCATGCAAGATCCACGGCACGTTGCTTCATCTCTGCCGGGCGGCGACAACAATCCCGCAGACGGTCAGGACCATTCCGGCCAGCGCAAGAAGAGTGAGGCTCTCGCCGAGGAAGATAACGCTGATCGCGACACCCAGGAGCGGCGCGAGGAAGGTGAAGGCGTTCGCAGAGTTCAGTGGACAGTCCTTCAGAACCGCGATCCACAGGGTGAACGTGATCGCCGTGCCACCGATGCCAAGAGCAGCCACCAGCGCAAGAAAGCGGGGTTCCAGGGTCAGCGGCGACCAAGGTTCGGTCAGGAAGGCCAGAAGCGCAAGCGGAACCGCGCCAAGCAGAAGCTGAACCGCCGCCGCCGCGATCGGGTCAACATCCGCAGCAAATCGCTTGGTCAGGGCGTTGCCGAAGGCGATGCCAAGCGTCGCCGCGATGACAAGCGCGACACCCAGGACCGCCGTGGAGCCGCCCGCCACGACGTCCCGAAATGTCATCGCCGCGATCCCCGCAAGGGCGACGGACATTCCGGCGGCCTGCCGCGCCGTGAAGGGTTGGCCGAAAACCGCCAGCGCCAGCAGGGCCGCGACGATGGGTTGCGTTCCCGCCACCACGGTCGCAATGCCGGGGGCGACCAGGCCAGCGGCGCCGAACATTGCGAGAAAGCCGATGGTTGTCGAAGAAAGTCCCGACGCCGCCAGCAGCGACCAGAGCCTTGTGGTCCGCGGAAAGGGACGACGCAGCACCACGGCCAGCAGCAGCAGGGCTAAGCCGCCGACGCCTGCACGCAGGGCCGCGAACTGGAACGGCGGCGCGTAGGTCAGGCCTACCGACAGGAGCGGGTAGCAGAGCGCCGTCAGCACCGCGACGGCAAGCAGGCTGGCAACCGCGCCGCCGCCAAGCCGTCCCGGCCCGTCACCCGGCAAGGGTGATGGCGGGAGCGCCGGTCCAGTAGTCGATGGCATAGGCGATTTCCCCGGCACTGGCGGCGTGAAGACTGAACAGCGGCTGCCCTGCGGTGACGGCGTCACCAACGCTCACGGCAAGTGTCAGACCCGCCGCAGGGTTGGCGGGTGCCCCGGCCAGCTTGGCCAGCCGCGCCAGGCGGCGGTTGTCGATGGCGGCAACCGTTCCGGCGGCAGAAGCAGTGACTTCAATGGTCTGGGCCGCTTCGGGCGGCTCGCGCAGGCCGCCCTGCGCCTCGCAGATGGCGGCGAATTTGGCCCAGGCGCGACCGTCGGCCAGCACTGCCCGCGCAAGGACGGCCCCGCTGCCAGGCTTGGCCGCCCCGCCGGTTTCCAGAAGCACCACCGCCAGGGCAATCGCGCGCAGGGCCAGGTCCTGCGGCGCGTCCGGCGCGCCCTGCAGGACGGCCAGAACATCCCGCGCCTCCGGGGCCGGGCCGATGCCGCGCCCGACCGGCTGGCTGCCGTCGGTCAGCAGGCAGGCGACGTTCAGGCCCAGCCTGCCACCGACCAGCGACAGCCGCGCGGCCAGCGACCGGGCGGCCTCCGGTGTCCGCACCTTGGCGGTCGGGCCGACCGGGATGTCGATGACGACATGGGTCGATCCGGCGGCAACCTTCTTCGACAGCACCGAGGCGATGAGCTGACCTTCGGCGTCGATGTCCAGCTCGCGCTCGATCCGCACGAAGGCGTCATCCGCCGGGCTGAGCTGGACCGCGCCGCCCCAGACCACGCAGCCGCCCTCCGCCTCGACCACGCGGCGGATCGCGGGCAGGTCCAGATCGACCGGCGCCAGCGTTTCCATTGTGTCGGCGGTGCCGGCGGGCGAGGTGATGGCGCGCGACGAGGTCTTGGGGATCACCAGCCCGCAGGCGGCGGCGATGGCCACCACGATCGGCGTCGTCCGGTTGCCCGGCAGCCCGCCGACGCAGTGCTTGTCCATGACACGCGGCGCACCCCAGCTCAGCCGGTCGCCGACCGCGACCATGGCGCGCGTCAATGCCGTGGTCTCATCGTCGTCCAGCGTCAGCGCCGCCCCGGCCGACAGGAAGGCGGCAAGCTCGACATCGCTCAGAAGACCGGCCTGCACGTCGTCCAGGATCGCCGCGAAATCCGGCTGGTCCAGCCGCCCGCCGTAAAGCTTGCGCCGCACCAGCGACATCGAGCCCGCCACCGGGGCGGGACGGACCGTCGCCAGCGCGCCCTCGGTGGCACCAAGGCGGGCCCAGGCATCCTCCGAAAGCCCGATCTCGTGCGGGTTCAAAAGCCCCGCTTCGACCTGGAGAAGCCGTGCCGTCACCCGTCGCCCAGCCGAGTCGATCTCAACCCGGGCGCGGGCGTGCAGCCCCTCGGACCGGCAGACATGGCAATCGGTGCGCATCAACGCCAGCGGCTCGCCCTGGCTGTGCAGGCCGATCCGGACCAGCCGCATCGGCGCGGGGACCGGGTGGTCGGCATCGCCGGAAAGGGTCACAGGCGGAACTCCTGCCCCATGCGGGCTGCGGCGGCGCGCCAGCCAAGCTCGCGGCTGATCTTCACGCGCAGGGCCTCGGACGCGTCGGGTTCGCCGTGGACGATGGTGACCTGCTGCGGCGCGGCGCGGAACCCGCCCAGCCAGCGCAGCAGTTCGCCGGCATCGGCATGGGCCGACAGCATCGGCAGGTTGGCGACCTCGGCCCGCACCGGCACCCATTCGCCGAACATCTTGACCTCGGTCGCGCCATCGACCATCGACCGCCCGCGCGTGCCCGCCGCCTGGAAGCCCGAGAACAGGATCAGGTTGCGTCGGTCGGGCGCGAAGGCGCGGATGTGGTGCAGCACGCGCCCGCCGGTGGCCATGCCGCTGGCCGAGATGACGATCTTGGGATAGGTATTTGCGGTGATCGCCTTCGACCCTTCGACATCGCGGACATAGGTCGCGATGGCGCAGGCATCACGGCAGATGCCGGGCGACAGGCGATGGTCGTCGGGATAGGTGCAGAGCAGTTCGCTCGCGTTGATCGCCATCGGGCTGTCCAGATAGACCGGCAGGTCGCGGAACCGCCCGCCCTGTTTCAGCTTCCAGATGTAGTAGAGCAGGCTTTGCGCCCGCCCGACCGCGAAGGCCGGGATGACGATGGTCCCGCCGCGCGCGGCGGTGCGCGAGATCAGCGCGGCCAGCGCCTCGGCCGGGTCGGTCTGCTCGTGGCTGCGGTTGCCGTAGGTGGAATCGATGACGATGTGGTCGGCGTCTTCCACCGGCTCGGGGTCGACCATCACCTCGTCGCCATAGCGGCCAAGATCGCCCGAGAACAACACCTTGCGCCCGCCCCAGTCGATGCCGGCGGTCGCAGCACCCAGGATGTGGCCCGCGTGGCGGAAGGTCAGTTCCGCATCGCCCAGGATCGGCGTCGGCGTGTGGAAATCGACGTCCACGAAGGCCTCAAGCGCGTGCTCGGCCTCCTTGATGCCGTAAAGCGGCTTTGCGGGCATGTGCTTGGTATAACCCTTGCGATTGGCGTATTCGGCGTCCTTTTCCTGCAGGTGGCCGCTGTCGCGCAGGATCAGCCCGGCCACGGCCCGGGTGGCGGGCGTGGCGTAGATCGGTCCGCGAAAGCCGTCCGCCACCAGCTTTGGCAGAAAGCCGGAGTGGTCCAGATGGGCATGGGTCAGAACCACCGCGCCGATTGACCGGGGCTGGACGGGAAACGGCTCCCAGTTCAGGTCGCGCAGGTTCTTCAAGCCCTGGAACATGCCGCAATCGACCAGGATGCGCTGGTTGCCTCGGGTCAGAAGATGGCGCGATCCGGTGACGGTTCCGGCGGCACCGTGGGTGGTGAGGGTCAGCATGGACATTCTCCTGTCAGGTCCGGGACTGCTCGGGCAGCGCCGTGAGGGCAGCCGCGACCAGCGGGGCAAGGGGGATGGCGTTCGAGGGATGCGGGACGCTGTCGCAGGATACCACCCGTGCCGCGACCGCCTGAATCCGCGCAAAGGCGTCTCCGGCGAACAGCGGATGGACCACGGCGCAGACCGGCCTGGCAAGCCCGCGCGCCGCCAGCAGGTTTGCCGCCGCGATCATCGTGCGCCCGGACGAGGCGATATCGTCGATCAGGACCGGCGTGCGGTTGGCGTGGCCAGACAGGTCCGGCAGTTCGACCGACACGTCATAATCGCCGCGGCGGGTCTTTTCCATCACCGTCCAGGGTGCGCTGATCCGTTCGGCGATGGCTTGCACCCATTGCGCGCTTTCCGAATCCGGCCCGATAAGCAGCGGGCGCGGCACTTCGGCGGTGATCCAACCGGCCAGCGCCGGGGCAGCCTGCACCGCCGCCGCCGGAATGGTGTAAAGATCGGACAGTGCCGCGCGGCGGTGCAGGTGCGGATCGACCGTCACCAGCCCGTCGAACAGCGACGAGACCAGCCGCGCGAACGTGTCCGAGGTCACCGCCTCGCCGGGGTGGAACGCCTTGTCCTGGCGCATGTAGGCCAGATAGGGCGCGATCAGCCGCACCCGCACCGCCCCCTGCGCCCGCGCCGCATCCGCCGCGAAGGCAAGGCGCAGGAAGTCCGGGTCCGGCCCGGCCAGCGTAGCGACCAGATCGACCGCGCGCCCTGCCACCGGAGTGAGCAAGCGCAGGTAGGTCTCGCCGTCCGGAAAGCGTCGCGTCTCGACGGTGCCGATCTCTCCGCCACCTGCGTCGGCAAGGTCACGGGCAAAGCCCTCGTTGCCCGGCATGGGAAGGACAAGAGATTTCAGAGACACTATGGTCACCTTTGCTGCTCGCCGGATCGGTCCGAAGCCGTGGCCGCAGTTGGCAGCCGCTCAGATTCTCTGGACTTCGTGACAGAAAGACGCGGCGGCAAGCCCTTCATTACAGCCGAACCGTCCCTTGTCCGCCTAAGCGCCCACCGCGTCAGGGGTCAGGGTCGGCCCGGGACGGCGTCGTGCCCGAACAGCTCCGGACACTCCTCGGCGCATTTGTTGGTCAGGATGATCCAGGCCAGGTGCAGCGTCGCCAGCCCCGCCAGCAGGCAGAAGAACGAGATGTAGGCATAGCGAAGAAGCGTCACGTCAAGGATCACCACCACCGCGACCGTCACCGCGAAGTGACGCATGTGCCGATAGCGCGACAGGGCGGGCGGCGCGATGATCAGGAAGACGTAGAGCGTATAGGTGATCCAGCGCGGCAGGAACTGGTCGAGCAGCATCGAATTCTCGTAGGCCAGGGAATTCTGGTTGACGGTGACCACCAGCCAGTCAGTGCCGAAGCCATGCGGGATGAACAGGAGAAGGCCAAGCAGCAGGCCAACGGCGGTCATCGCCAGGAACCACGGGCGGCGCGGGCTGTCCGGCGGCTCCAGCACCCAGACGGAAAAGGGAATCCAGAACGGCCACATGAACCATGTGAAGAAGATGAACCCCATCGCGCCCCAGACCATCGTGGCATGGTCGCCGCCGTTGATGCCAACCCAGACGAAGCCCTCGGTGAACTGCTGGATCCCGGCGAACAGCGGCATCAGCCCGATCGGAAGATAGCGCCAGTTGCTGCGCACCGCCTTGACGATGATCGCGCCGCCGCCCGCAGTCAGCAGGGCGCTGGCGGTAAAGCTGACCGTTGCCGAGAGACACATGTTCGCATCCTTTTCCTAGCCCGAGATCACGGTCCCGGCTGCTCCGCCCAGAATGGCGAGTGCATCTTCCATCCGGCCGATCCCCGCCAGTCTGCCAGCCTTTGCGGCAAAATCCAGCCCGGCGGCAACCTTCGGCCCCATCGAGCCTGCGGGCAGCGTCATCCGCGCCGCTTCGGCAGCGGTCAGGCGCGGGATGCGGCGCGCGGCGGGGGTGCCGAAACCCTCCTGCACCCCGTCCACATCGGTCAGCATCAGCAGGGCATCCGCCCCGATCTCCCGCGCCAGAAGCGCGCTGGCATGGTCCTTGTCGATCACCGCTTCGATCCCCGTCAGGCTGCCGTCAGCCCGCCGGATCACCGGGATGCCGCCGCCGCCCGCGCAGATCACCACCACGCCCTGCGCGAGCAAAAGCTGGATCACCCGCAGGTCGGGGATTTCGACCGGCTTCGGCGAGGGCACGACCCGCCGCCAGGACGCACCGTCCGGGGCGACGGTCCAGCCGCGCGCGGCCGCGAGGCGCTTTGCCTCGGCCTCGGGGTAGACCGGGCCGACCGGCTTGGTCGGGCGGGCAAAGGCGGGGTCGGCGGGATCGACCAGAACCTGCGTCAGCAGCGCGGCGACCGGCCGGTCGTGGCCGAGGGCATTCTCCAGCTCCTGTTCGATCAGATAGCCGATCATGCCCTCGGTTTCCGCGCCGAGCATGTCGAGTGGTTCCGGCGCATCGGGCCGGTAGGCCGCGCCCTGCAAAGCCAGCAGCCCGACCTGCGGGCCGTTGCCGTGGGTGACGACCAGATCGTGCCCCGCCCGCACCAGCCCGGCCAAGGCCCCGGCTGCCCGCGCCGCATTGGCGCGCTGCACCTCCGCCGTCACCGGCTCGCCCCGCCGCAGAAGCGCGTTGCCGCCCAGGGCCGCGACCACCAGCATCGGCCTCAGCCCCCTAACGTGGCGACAAGCACCGCCTTGATCGTGTGCAGCCGGTTCTCGGCCTGGTCGAACACCACCGAGGCCGGGCTTTCGAACACTTCGTCGCTGACCTCCATCTCGGTCAGGCCGAACTTTTCGGCGATGTCGCGGCCCACCGCCGTCTCGGTGTTGTGGAAGGCGGGCAGGCAATGCATGAACCGCGCCCGGGGGTTGCCGGTGCGCGCCATCATCGCGGCATCGATCCGCCAGGGCGTCAGAAGCTTGATCCGCTCGGCCCATTTCTCCTTGGCCTCGCCCATCGACAGCCAGACATCGGTGTAAAGGAAATCGGCGCCCTTCACCGCCTCGTCAGGGTCCTTGGTCACGGTGATCCGCGCGCCGGTTTCCTTGGCGATCGCCTCGGCCTCGTCGATCACCGCCTTCTTCGGCCAGCAGGCCTTGGGGCCACCCAGCCGCACGTCCATTCCCATCTTGGCCCCGCCGATCAACAGGCTTTCGCCCACGTTGTTCCCGGCATCGCCCAGGAAGGCGAAGGCGATCTTGCGCAGGGGTTTTTCGGCATGTTCCTGCATGGTCAGGAAATCGGCCAGCACCTGTGTCGGGTGGAACTGGTCGGTCAGACCGTTGTAGACCGGCACGCCCGCGTGGCGGGCCAGCTCCTCGACGATCTCCTGACCAAAACCGCGATACTCGATGGCGTCATAGACCCGGCCGAGAACTCGGGCGGTGTCCTTGACGCTTTCCTTGTGGCCGATATGGCTGCCGGTCGGACCAAGATAGGTGACATGCGCGCCCTGGTCATGGGCCGCGACCTCGAAGCCGACGCGGGTGCGGGTGCTGTCCTTCTCGAAGATCAGGGCGATTTCGCGCCCCTTCAGCAACTGCTGTTCGGTGCCGGCATATTTCGCGGCCTTCAGATCGGCCGAGAGTTTCAGAAGAAAGCCGATTTCCGCCGGGGTATAATCCCGCAGCGTCAGGAAATGGCGGTTGCGCAGGTTGAAGCTCATGGTTCTGTTCCTTTGATGTCACGCCGGGTCGCGGATGGTGGGGCAGGTCATGCAATGCCCGCCGCCCCGGCCCCGGCCAAGCTCGGCCCCCGGCATCTCGCGCACGTCGATGCCCTCGGCGCGCAGCATGGCGTTGGTGTCGTCGTTGCGGTCATAGCCGACGATCACGCCGGGCCGCAGCGCCACCACGTTGTTGCCGTCGTTCCACTGTTCGCGCGCGCGTTCGGCCGGGTCGCTGCCGCCGGTGGGCACGATCCTGAGCTTCTTGAAACCGATGATCTCGGCCACGACCTCGAAGATCGGACGGCGGTCCTCGGAGACGCGGAACGGCTTGCCCGGTCCGCCGGGGCGCAGATCGAAGCAGGTGATGCCGTCGGCCACTTCCTTGAAGGTCGTCACCACATCGCCGCCGCAGAAGGTGAACACGGTATCAAGGTGCATCGCCGACCGGGTGCGCGGCAGGCGGCAGGCGACGACGCGCGAGGCCGCCCCCTGATCGAACAGCGCCTGCGCGAAAAGTCCGATGCCCTGGGCCGAGGACCGCTCGCCCATGCCGACCAGCACCGTATCCTTGCCCACCGGCATGATGTCGCCGCCCTCAAGGCTGGCCGGGCCGAAGTCGCGAGCCGGGTCGCCGAACAGCTCGCGCACCCGGCCCGCGAATTTCGGGTGGTGGCGGTAGATCGCGGTGGTCAGCAGCGTCTCGGGCTTCCTCGCCGCCCAGAACATCGGATTCAGCGACACGCCGCCATGGACGAAGGCGCTGTTGTCGCGGGTGAAGATCATGTTCGGCAAGGGCGGCAGGATGAAGCCCGCCTTGCCGAGCCAGGCCCCGAACAGTCCTTCGGGGGCAAAGGGCAGATCGCCCACCGTCAGCCCGCCGATCAACCAGCGCGCCAGATCGGCCCCCGGCAGTGCCTCCATCCACAGGCGCAAGGGTTCCACCATGCCCGCGCCCACGGTGGTCAGTGTGATCCGGTGGTCAAGGACGAAGGCCCGGCCCGCCGGAATGTCCAGCGTCTCGGCCAGCAGGTCGTTGGCGTCCAGCACCTCGATGCCCTCGGCGCGCATCAGGTCGGTGAAGACGGCATGGTCCTTGATCGCCTGCTTGACCCAGAACACGTCGTCGAACAGGAGTTCGTCGCAGTTCTCGGGGGTCAGGCGGCGGTGCGCGAGGCCGGGGCGGCAGACGATCACCTGTCGCAGGCGGCCGGACTCGGAATGGACGCCGAGGGTCGGTTCGGACATGGGGGTTCTCCGGTCAGAGAGTGGTGGCGACGCTGAGCGCGGCCATGATGAAAACGGTCAGGATCAGAAGCAGCGGCCAGACGAAGGCCAGCCAGCGTTGGTAGGGCACCCGCGCGATGGCCAGCCCGCCGATCACCACCGCGAAGGTCGGGTTGATCAGGTTCACCAGCCCGTTGGCCGACTGATAGGCGGTAACGGCCAGCGCGCGGTCCACCCCGGCAAAGTCGGACAAGGGTGCCAGGATCGGCATCGACAGGACCGCAAGGCCCGAGGACGACGGGACAAAGAAGCTCATCCCGACCTGGATCCAGTACAAGAGGTTGATGAAGGCAAGTTCGGACAGGCCCGACACGGCCCCGGCGGCGGCGTTCAGGATGGTGTCGGCGATCAGGCCCTGTTCCATCACCACGACGATGCCGCGCGCCAGCCCGATGACCAGCGCCACGCCCAGAAGGTCGCGCGCTCCGTCGATGAAAGCTCCGGTCAGGCGCTTTTCGCCCAGCCGACCGACAAGGCCCACCACAATGGCGGCACCGAAGAACAGCGCGCCCATCTGCGCCATCCACCAGCCTTGCGAGGACACCCCCCAGATCAGCGCGGCAAAGGTCAGCGCAAAGAGGATCAGCACCACCGACTGCGTGCCGGTCAGCACGTCGCCCTTGCTTTGCCCACCGGCCCCGGCAAAGGCGGCGCGGTGGTCGGCGGCAAGGTCGGCAACCCGCGACCGCGACGGATCGCGCTGGACGCGGGACGCATAGCGCATGACATAGGCGATGCAGATCGCCAGCCCGCCCAGCAGGATCACCAGCCGCAACGTCAATCCGTCCGTGAACGGAACCCCCGCCGCGTTCGAGGCGATGACCGTGGCAAAGGGGTTGATCGTCGAGCCAAGCGTGCCGATCCCGGCGCCCAACAGGATGATCGCCGCGCCGGTCACCGCGTCATACCCCGCCGCGATCATCACCGGCACCAGAAGCCCGTAGAAGGCCAGCGTTTCCTCGGCCATGCCATAGGTGGTGCCGCCAACCGCAAAGAGGCTCATCAGAAGCGGGATCATCCAGATTTCGCGGCCCTTCATCCCGGCCATGGCGCGGCGGATGCCGGTGTCGATCGCGCCGGTGGCGTTGACCACGCCAAGGAACCCGCCCAGCAGCAGCACGAACAGCGCCACGTCGATGGCGTTGGCGGCATAGCTGTCGGGGTCATAGAAGCCCGCGACCGGGGCCATCAGGATGTCGATGAAACCCTGCGGATTGGCCTCGACCGTCTTGTAGGTGCCCGCGACCGCGATCTCGCGGCCCACGGCTTCGCTTTCCACCCGGTCAAAGCGCCCGGCCGGGATGATCCAGGTCAGGCCCGCGACCAGCACGATCAGTGCAAAGAGGATGGTGTAGGCGGTCGGAAAGCGGTCGGCCAGCCGGTCGGCCTTTTCCCCGGTTGAGAGGTCAGTCATCGGGTGTCCCTTTTTGCTGCGGCGCTGGCTCTGCCTATTCGCCGTCATCCATGTTCATCATCAGTGCCGAGATCGGTGCGGGGATATCGGCCATCGTGAACCGCGCCTGTTCGGCGGGATCGTGGACAAAGGCGGTGATGTCGGCCAGCTCCTGCCCGGTCAGTTCGATCTGCTCGCCCAGCTCGTCGCGTTGCAGCGCCACCATCGCCTCCGAGCCGCGCCACATGCCGGCGGCGAAGTCGAACGGGTTCATCATCGGTTCCATGTACGCGGCATCCAGCGGCGGCGCATCCTCGCCGCCGATGCCGTTGATCGCGTGGCACAGCACGCAGCCCTTGGCCGCGAACAGCTGCCGACCCGCCGCCGCGTCCATGCGCGGCAGAACGATCCCGGTTGACACCATCGGCATGTCCCCGTCCATTCCGGTTTCCTGCGCGGCGGCGGGGGCAAGGGCGGAGGACAGGGTCAGAAGCAAGGCAAGCGCCGCCGGTCGGAGTCTGGTCATGGTGTGGCTTCTCCCGCTGCGGACCGCTTTGGCAGGAAGGCCGGAACCCGGCGCGCCCAGGCGTCATACTCCGCGCCGAAACGGGCGCGGGCCTCTGCCTCCTCGCTGCGGGACAGGCGCAGGTACATCCAGATCAGCACCGGATACATTGCCACGGTCAGGATAGTCGGCCACTGCACCAGGAACCCGGTCAGGATCAGAACGAAACCCACATACTGCGGATGCCGGATCCGCGCATAGGGTCCGGTCGTGGCCAGCCGCCCGGCGCGCTGCGCCGCATAAAGCACCGGCCAGGCAGCGGACAGCAGCCAGAAGCCGCCACCGATCAGGATGAAGCTCAGGATATGGAACGGGCCGAAATGCGGGTTGGTCTGCCAGCCGAACATCATTTCGGGCAAATGGCCGGCATCGTGCGAGAACCAGTCGATCCCCGGATAGGTGGACTGAAGCCAGCCTGACAGCAGGTAGATCGTCAGCGGAAAGCCATACATCTCGGCAAAGAGCGCCACCAGAAAGGCGCTGAACGCCCCGAAGCTGCGCCAATCGCGCGGCGTTTGCGGCTTCACGAAGCTTAGCGCGAAGATGATGAAGACCGCCGCGTTGATGAAGGCGAGCAGCCAAAGCCCATAGGCAGGTGCGGAGTCCGGGGTCATGGCCGTTTGTCCCTTGATGCGTCCTTTGAGGTTTCGGGCGGTGTCTCGGGTGGCGGTTCAGGCGGGCTGGCCTGGCCATGGCTTCCGTGACCACCCCGGCCGCGTTGATCTCCATGACCACCGTGACCGCCATGACCGCCGTGCATCAGCATGTGCAGTCCAAAAACCGCGACGATCGGCCAGGCCGCGAAAAGATTGCCGAACGGGATGTGAAAGCGATGCTCATAGACCAGAAGCAGCAGGCCCACGGCGGCGAAGCCAATCAGGGCCAGCTTCCAACGGGTCGTGTACCACTTTCCAGGATTGGCCGGGTCCCTTGGCTGATCGTGCTGATGCATTGCTCTGGCTCCCAAGACTCGAATTTTCGGGTCGTGCATCGAAGAAGACGCTTGAGCGGCCCCGATATTACACCCGACAGTTACGGCACCGGATGCCTGCCGAAGAACATCTGGAAACGCGGCTGCGGACGTTGATCTGGGTCAACGTCGCTCTCGCCGTGTAGAGCTAGGGTCACCGGATGGAACCGGAAGCCCGATCAATGATCTGCCGAGAAGCGCATGCACTCTGCATCGTGTTCGTGGCCATGCTTTTGGGGCTGATTCTGACGGCTGGCGCCGTCGCGTCGATGGACCTGCGTCCCGCTCATTGGACCGAGAGTCACGCGCCGATCATGCTGAATGCGGAAGCGACGGCGCAACATGAATGCTCGATTTCGACGGGCAGCTCTGCGGGCCACTGCCACCTTCCCTCGACGGTTCCGGGCAACGGATCAGGCAATGAAACCAGATCCGCCGAAGCTTTCGGCAGTCAACGGATCCTGCTGGAGCTGTTGCGCGGAACGCAGCATCGGCCAAGCGGGCTGCTTCGTCCGCCAGACGTGTTGTCCAGAACCGCCTGAACTCGGAATTCCGTCTGATGCTGGCTGACCATTCTGTGGGGCCATTGTCATTGCCGGACGACGATTCGATCCATCCAGCGAACGGACATAGCCATGCTTTACACCGAAATTCTCCGGTCCGACTTGCCGCAGCCGCAGCCGGTTGAGCCCGACCCTTGCGCAAGACTGGTTGCCAGACGCGGAACCTATCTGGCCTACCTGCGCCGCCGCACCAGTGATCCGGACACCGCCGAGGATCTTTTGCAGGACTTCAACCTGAAGGTCATCCAGGCTTCCCGCCGCACCGGCGTGGTTCACAATACCGATGCCTGGCTGTCCCGCGTGCTGCGCAACACGCTGTTCGACCACTACCGCCGCCGTGACGCCCGCCGCCGGGCCCACGCCGCCCATGCGACCCATGTCACGGCGCTTTCCACGGCGGACGACACGGAACCGGACACGGCGGATGCACCTTCGACCGATGCGCAGCTGGCGGATATCGAGCTGGCCCTGGCGCGCATCCGTCCCGACCAGGCAGAGCTGATCCGTGCCCTCTATCTGCACGATCACGCCAGAGACAGGCTTGCGCGCCAGTTGAACATCTCGGTCGGAACGCTGAACGTCCGCATACTTCGCGCCCGCCGCGCCGTGCGCGACGCCTTGACGGCTTTGTCCGGCAATCAGGGTGCAATCGCGACGGTATCTGGTAAGATCCCCCAGCCGTCCGCTTCCCATGCGCCGACGTCGGACCTTCTCGACGCTGGGAAACGGAAGGCGGGTTCGGAATGAGAGCTATGTCGAGCATGGTCGACGCCACTGACGAACGACATCACGTCGGAAAGCCCGTGGTCGGCGCGCAGCGTGCCGCGATCGAAGCGGCCCTGGTCGAAGGCCATCGCCGCATTTTCGGATACCTTGTCAGCCGGTTGAAGAACGCCGACGAGGCAAGGGACGTCCTGCAGGAATTTTCCTTGCTGGCGATCAGACGCGCGGGCGACCTGCGCGACGTGCAAAGTGTGCGTGGCTGGCTGCGCCGTCTGCTGGAGACTGCTATCCTCGACCACCACCGGCTCTCCAACCGGCGCCGCCGGCAGGAATTGCCCCCGGTTCCTGCGGACGAGGAGACTCATCCCGATGCCGGTCCCGACGTCGAGGCCGACATCGCCGTCTGTGCATGCCTGCGGGATTTGATTGACCTTCTTCCATCGGCAGCGGCCGATCTTGTCCGGCGGATCGATCTTGAGGAACAGTCCCGCACGGAAGTCGCCAAGGCCCTGAGCATCAGCGAAGGGACACTTGCCGTTCGCCTGCATCGTGCGCGCGCAAAGCTGCGGGATCTGCTTGTCGACATGTGCCTCACCTGCCCCGAGCACGGCTTTCTTGATTGTGCCTGCGACAGGGCGCGGGCGCTCAGGCTGGCTTCCGGCGGCCTTGCCGAACACACCCCGCTGTAATGGTCGCGATTGCGCCGCGTCCATATCTCGGCACATCCCGACGACGGATGGTTTGCCGCAAAATCCACCCCCCTATCGCGGAGATCATGAATGACGACCCATGAACCCAAGCTGCACGCTGACACGAAGCCGGTCGCAGGCGGCTGCTGCGCATCGCACGGCACCGACGATCTTGACGTCACGCGGCCCGAAGCGGCATCACTGACCAGGCATGGCGATCATGCCAAAGTGGCGGCGGCAGACACCCCCGCCGAAAAGCCGAAGGCGCGACACGGCTCAGGATGCTGCTGCTCCTGACGGAATGCCGCTGCGGCGCGCGACGACATCATGCGCGCCGCAGCCGATATCAGCCAGCGAGGGACGACCTGCAATGACAACCACCGCAACACTCGACTTCAGCGCCTCGGCGGACCGGCTGGGACATCTCGGGATCGAAAAGCAGCTTGCCTCGCTGCCCGGTGTGCTGTCGGCCACGGCCAATCCGGCCGGGCTGTCGGTCACTGTCACCTACGATGAAAAGAGCCGGACCAGCCTCGAAACCCTGCGCCGGGAGATCGAGAACTGCGGCTACCACTGCGCGGGCGAGGTGCTGCCAAAGCATGTATGCGCCGAACACGGCGACCACGTCGACAAGGCCGCGGCAGGTTCGACCCATGCCGGGCATGACATGGCCAAGGCCGTCCCGGCAGCCGGGAACACGGCTTCGGCCCATGCCGGACACGACATGGCCTCGATGCCCGGAATGGCGAAATCACCCACGGCCCGCCCCACGGCCCGCGACGAGATGGCGCATGAGATGGGCCACGGGTCGGGCGACATGCAGTCGATGGTGCGCGACATGCGCAACCGGTTCCTCGTGGCGCTGGTCTTCACCATCCCGATCTTTGTCTATTCCCCGATGGCCGGCATGTTCACGCCTCCTGCCCCGCCCTTCGGCCTGCGGCTTGATCAATGGCTGTTCAACCTTGCCACAATTGCCGTGATCTGGCCGGTCTGGCCCTTCGTCGTCGCCTCCGTGCGGGCGCTGCGGAACGGCATCCTCAACATGGCGGTGCTGGTCGTCCTGTCGGTCGGCACCGGCTATGCCTTCAGCGTTGGCTCGACCTTCTTCTTTCCCGGCGTGCAGTTCTACGAGGCGGTCGCCGTTCTTCTGGTGTTCATTCTTCTCGGTCACTGGCTGGAGATGCGCGCCCGCGCCGGGGCGTCCGAGGCGATCCGCGCGCTTCTCGATCTTGCCCCGCCGATGGCCACGGTGATCCGCGACGGCCGCGAGGTCGAAGTGCCGACCGCCGAGGTGCTGAAGGGTGAGACCGTGCTGATCCGCCCCGGCAACAAGATCCCCGTCGACGGCGAAGTGACCGAAGGCACGTCGCTGGTCGACGAATCCATGCTGACCGGCGAATCGATGCCGGTGCAGAAGGCCGTCGGCAGCATGGTGATCGGGGCCACGATCAACAAGTCGGGCACCTTCCGCTACACCGCCACCAAGGTCGGGGCCGACACTGCGCTGGCCCAGATCGTCAAGCTGGTGCAGGAGGCGCAGAACTCCAAGGCCCCGGCGCAGCTGCTGGCAGACCGCGCCTCGCAATGGCTGGTGCTGGTGGCCATCGTCATCGGCGTCGCCACATTCGCCGTCTGGTATGGCCTGATCGGGGCGGAGCTTCTGTTCGCGCTGACGCTGACCATCACCGTCTTCGTCATCGCCTGTCCCGATGCGCTTGGCCTCGCCACGCCGATGGCGGTGATGGTGGGGACCGGACTTGGCGCGATGAACGGCATCCTGTTCAAGAACGCCAGCGCACTGGAGGACGCCACGAAACTTGATGTGATCATCTTCGACAAGACCGGCACCCTGACCATGGGCCAGCCCAAGGTCGTGGATGTGGTCGCCGCCGAAGGCCGGACCGAGGACGAGGTTCTGGCGGCGGCGGCGGCAGTCGACAAGGGGTCCGACCACCCGCTTGCCGTGGCCATCGTCGAACGCGCTGCCAGCCTGACGCTTGGCGCGATGACGGCGTTCGAGACGCTGGACGGCCGCGGCGCCAAGGCCGAGGTGGGGGGCAAACCCGTGCTGGTCGGCAACCGGCGGCTGATGGACGAGGAGAAGGTCGAGGTCGGCGCACTTGGCGAGAAGGCCGATGCGCTGAAGGGCGCCGGGCGGACGGTGGTGCATGTCGCCGAAGGCGGCCGCATCCTTGGTCTGATCGCCATCGCCGACGCGCTGCGTCCCAGTGCCAGGGAAACCGTGGCCAAGCTGCGCGAGCGCGGTGTGCAGGTCGCGATGCTGACCGGCGACAATGCCGGAACGGCGGCGCGGATCGCGGGCGAGCTTGGCATCGACATCGTGCTGGCGGACGTGCTGCCGGGCCAGAAGGCAGAGAAGGTCAAGGAACTGCAGGCGCAGGGCAAGAAGGTCGGCATGGTCGGCGACGGGGTGAACGACGCCCCGGCCCTGACCCAGGCCGATGTCGGCTTTGCCATCGGTGCGGGCACCGATGTCGCAATGGAAAGCGCCGACGTGGTGCTGATGAAAAGCGATCCCTACGACGTGCTGGGCGCGATCGTGCTGTCGCGCGCGACCCTGCGCAAGATGCACCAGAACCTGTTCTGGGCGGTGGCCTACAACGTCGTGGCCTTCCCGGTGGCGGCGGGGGTGTTCTTTCCCTACACGATCAGCCCGGAAGTTGCGGCACTAGCGATGTCGGGCAGTTCGGCCCTTGTCGCCGTTAACGCGCTGCTCCTGAAACGGACGCGGCTCGACGGTGTCGCGCGCCGCGCGCCCGTGCAGTTGGAGACGTTGCAGGAGGTGGCAGCATGAGCGAAGCGTTTTATTCCCTGTCTCGACGGTCTGTCATCGTGCTTGCTTCTGCGGCATTGGTCGCGACCCCCCTCGCAGGCCCTGCCGCAGCTCAGGGAACCGTCGACGACACCTCGCGGGTCGTCGACGGCGTGCTGGCCTATCTGGGGGTGCTGCCGGCCGCGGTGGTTCAGGGTCATCCGAAATCTCACGCAGAAGGACTGATGCACGGCGGCCCGCCCGAAGGCCGAAACCAGAAGCATCTCGTGCTGGCTCTGTTCGATGCGGCCTCCGGCGACCGGATCGATGAGGCGACCGTTTCGGTTGCGGTCATGGGGCTTGGACATATCCCGGGAACACGGCGCGATCTTGACCCGATGCTGATCGCAGGGACAGTGACCTGGGGCACCTTCGTCGAACTTGCCGACCGTGAGCGGTATGAGCTGAACTTCGACGTGGTTCTGCCGGGTCGCCCGGGAAATCTGTCCTTTTCATTCGCCTATTCCACCGGCGGCAGCTGACCGTGAAATCTTTTTCGCGTCCGAGCGTCCTTGATGACGGCAGAAACGTGAAGGAAATGAATCGTCATGTCCGAACACACATCTTTCGATCCAGGGCTTGACCGACCAAGGCCTGCCAATCCGGCGCGCAAGGAGCCGCCGGCCCTTGGTGCCTCGGCCCTTGTCGCCGCCCTTCTTGCGCGGCTCGTCCGGCGCGGCACGCTGGATTGGACCGATGCCGAAGGCAGGACACGGCGCTTTGGTCCCGGCGGCGTGCCCGAGGTCGCCGTCAGGATCCTCGACCGCAGTCTGCCACGACGTCTGCTGTCGCAGCCGAGCCTGGTCCTTGGCGAGGCCTGGATGGACGGTCGCATCATCCTGCAACGCGGAACGCTGCGCGAGTTTCTGGACTTGCTCACATCGGGCGGTCCCGAAGCGATCGATTCGCTCCCCGGTCGGCGGATGAGGGCGATAGCGGACCGGCTCTTGTCGCGTTGGCGGCACCGCAACCCGACCGCGCGCGCCAAGTCCAACGTAGCGCATCACTACGACCTATCGGATGCGCTCTATGATCTCTTCCTCGACGGCGAGCGCCAGTATTCCTGCGCCTATTTCGCGCATGAAAACGCGACGCTCGATGAGGCGCAGGCCGCGAAGATGCGCCGGATTGCGGCCAAGTTGATGCTGGACCGTCCCGGTCTGACTGTGCTGGACATCGGCTCGGGCTGGGGCGGGCTGGCGCGATCGCTGGCGCGAGACGGCAAGGCGGACGTGACCGGGATCACGCTGTCGAAAGAACAGCTTGCCCATGCCACCGCGCAGACCAAAGCCGATGGCCTGTCCGACCGCGTCCGCTTTCACCTGCGCGACTACCGGCACGAGCGCAACCGCTACGACCGGATCGTGTCGGTCGGCATGTTCGAGCATGTCGGGCCGTCGGACTACGACACCTATTTCTCGACCATGGCCCGCCTCCTGAAGCCCGACGGCGTGGCGCTCTTGCACTCCATCGGCATCATGGGGACCGAAGGCGGCAGCGATCCCTGGATCCGCAAGTATATCTTCCCCGGCGGCTATTGCCCGACGCTGTCGCAGGCGATTGCAGCGGCAGAACGCGCGGGGCTCTGGGTGACGGATGTCGAAGTGTTGCGCCTGCACTACGCCGAGACGCTGCGCCACTGGCAGGAGCGGTTCGCCGCCCGCCGCGACGAGGCCCGCGCCCTTTATGACGAACGGTTCTGCCGGATGTGGGAGTTCTATCTCGCGGCCTGCGAAGCGGGCTTTCGCAATGGCCGGACGATGGTCTTCCAGTTGCAGCTTGCGCACCGGCGGGATGCCGTGCCGCTGACGCGGACCTACATCGACGGCGCCGGACGCGCGCAACCGTTCCCGGACAGGGCTTGAACACAGGAGAGACGGCAGGATGAACATCCCTCAGAAGGTCCGCGTCGCGGTCAACGGCTACGGCGTCATCGGCAAGCGGGTGGCAGATGCGGTGGCGCTTCAGCCCGACATGGTGCTGGCCGGGGTCTGCGATGTCGCGGCCGACTGGCGCCCGCGGATAGCGCTCGCCAAGGGCTTCCCGCTGTTCGGCGCGACCGCAGAGCACGCCGCAGCGATGCGCACCGCCGGACTTGCCGTCGCCGGGACGCTGGACGACCTCCTCGGCGGGGCGGAAGTGGTGGTGGACTGCACACCAAAGCGGATCGCAGCGGCGAATGTCGAGACCTACCGCAAGCGTGGCCTCCGCTTCATCGTCCAGGGCGGCGAGAAGCACTCGGTCACCGGCCATTCCTTTGTCGCCGAAGCCAGCTTTGCCGGTGCCGTCGGCCGCGACAGCACAAGGGTCGTGTCCTGCAACACCACCTCCATCGTGCGCACGCTGACGGCGCTGAAACGCGCGGGCCTTCTGGCACGGGCGCGCGGCACGCTCCTGCGCCGGGCGACCGACCCTTGGGAGAGCCACCAGGGCGGTATCATGAACACCCTAGTCCCGGAGCCGGAGATTCCCAGCCACCAGGGCCCCGATGCGCAAAGCGTCGATCCCGGTCTGGACGTGGTGACGATGGCGGTGAAGGTCCCGGAAACGCTGGCCCATCTGCATTACTGGACGGTGCAGATGACGCGGGCCGCAAGCAAGGACGAGGTTCTTGCCGCCTTCCGCGCCTCGTCGCGCATCGCGCTGATCCGGATGGGCGACGGGCTGGACGCGCTGAACGCGGTGAAAGAGATGATGGCCGATCTGGGCCGCCCGCACGACAACCTTTACGAAGTCGCACTGTGGGAAGACATGCTGTCGGTGCAGGGGGACGAGCTGTTCTACGCCTACATGGTGGACAACCAGGCCATCGTGATCCCCGAGACGATCGACGCCATCCGGGCGCTGACCGGACTGGCTGCGGACGCATCCGCCTCGATGGCGCTGACCGATGCGGCTCTGGGCATCGGCGCACTCGGCAGGATCTGAACGAAGGCCCGTTGCACCCGGCGTAGCGTTCGACACCGCTGCCGCGACCGGGCCGTCGGCTGAAAAGCCCGCCGTGTCTGCCCCGGGCGCTGGCGATCCGGTGGACACCGGAGCGTTCCGGCAGGTCTTCCGCGTAGCCAGGGACTGCCGCTACCAGAGGGATCGGACACCGGCAGTCGCGATTGGCTTCAACTCCTGCGCTGCCCGACATTTCGCGTTCCGGCAACAGACCGCCGCCGAACGGCAGCGGCCTGCGATACCGGGCCCGGCGCTCAGTCGATCTGGCGGACAAAGCCGGGATAGCGGTTGAACGCCAGTTTCTGCACCAGCGCCCCATCGACCGTGCGGATTTCGGCCGTGATGCTGCCGTCCTCGGCGCTGGCGATGGCCCCAAGCGCAAGGCGCGGATTGCCCAGGCGGTCAAGCTGCGCCTGCAGCCAGGTCCGCACCTTTTCCGGCGTCATCTCCTCTGTCCTGGCGGGAGCCAGACCGAGGATCACCTCGGCGCCCGCGCCCTCCCCCATGCCCATGGCGGCGCCCATGCCGGGCTGCATTCCCGCTGTCGCCATCTGACCGGCAGGATGGTGCTGCGCCATCATCTGCATCATCATCTGCATCATCTCGGGAGGCATCATCGCTCCCATTCCGGCGTCGCCGGTCGAGGCCTCCGGTTGCCCGGCATCATCGGCGTCGGACGTTTTGGCCGTTTCCTCCTTGGCCGCCGGGTGATGCGGGTCGACGGCAGGCGCAGGGGTCTGTCCACTGGCGGCACCGACTGTCAGGAAACCCGCCAGCAGGACGGACGCCGCACTACAAAACCTCATGTCAGTTCTCCTTGCCATATCGCGTGCAGACTCCAAGCGCCCGGCAGCCAGGCCGGACGCTGCACCGATTGCGGCATGGGGAAGCCGTATGATTGCGACATCTGAATCCCCGTCCGCCGGAGCCTCCTGCTGCACGCTGCACGTCGTCGCGTCTTGCACGCTGCTTCTATCGACGCAGGGGCTCGCCGGGGATTACAGGGCTGATCGGGTTCCGGAGAACGGCGGACGGCGGGATGGCCGGGAGCAAGCCACCCCGCACGCCCTGGAAGCGCCCTAAATGCCTTTGGCGGCAAGCCAGGCGTTCATGTCGGCGATCTCCGCCTCATGCACGGGATATCGACGCGGGAGAGGTTCGGCAGGGAGCATGCCGCCCCCTCCCGCGCGACCGAACGGCTTCACATGCCTTTGGCGGCAAGCCAAGCCTGCAGGGTGGCGATCTCGGCTTCCTGGGCGGCGATGACTTCTTCCGCGAGCTTGCGCAGTTCCGGGTCCTTGCCGAACTCCAGCTGGACCTTGGCCATGTCGATGGCCGCCTGATGGTGCGGAATCATGCCACGGGCGAAATCGACGTCGGCATCACCCGTGTAGGGCATCATCATGCTCGACATCATCATGTTCATGACTTCGCCGTAAGCCTTGGATGACGGGGTGTCAGCGTTGCCCATCTGCATGCCGTCCATGTTCATTCCGCCCATGTCGGACTCGGCATAAACATAGGTTCCACCCGTGACGAGGGCGGCAAAGACTGCGCCTATTGCGATCTTTTTCATCTGCTGATTTTCCTCTTGTCGTAAAGCATTCGGTTTCTGGTCCGGTGGCGTCAGGCTGGCGCGTAGCCGACTTCGGACAGGGCGCTGGCCAGACGCTCGCGCGGGGCCGAGGATTTGACATCGACCTTGTGGGTGGCGGTATCGGCGCTGACCTCCGCCGCCGGATCGACCGACTGGATCGCCTTGGTCACGCTGCGCACGCAGCCGCCGCAAGTCATGTTCTCGATGTGAAACTGCATGAGTGCCTCCTTGGGTTATGCCTCACCGCTTCCATATGGGGGTTCCCATCGTTGTAAGGTCAAGGGCTGCCAGCCACCAAGGGGCTAAAATTTATCCCCTTGACCTTCCCATCATTGGAAGCCTTATCTGACAGAGAGCAAACAGATGCCCAGAGGATTCTGCCATGAACATGCAGACACAGCCGCCCGGACCTTCGACCCTTGTGCTTGAGGTCGAGGGGATGACCTGCGCCTCCTGCGTCGCTCATGTCGAACGCGCGCTGAAGGCGGTGCCGGGGGTAAGCGGGGCCAGCGTCAACCTCGCGACCGAGCGGGCCGAAGTGACCGGCCCGGCGCTAAACCGCGCCCTCTTGGTCAAGGCAGTTGCCGACGCAGGCTATGAGGTGCCTGCACGCCCGGTCGATCTGGAGATCGAAGGCATGACCTGTGCGTCCTGCGTGGCGCGGGTGGAAAAGGCGCTGAAATCGGTGCCGGGGGTGACTTCGGCAGCCGTGAATCTTGCCACCGAGCGGGCGACCGTGACTGGCAGCGCCGACCTGGCCGCGCTGACCCGCGCGGTGGAGGATGCGGGCTATGAGGCGCGCGCGGCCGCCCCCGCGATGGCCATGTCGGACGAGGCCGCCGCGAAGAAGGCTGCCGAAGAGGCGCAGCTGAAGCGCGACGTGATCCTGGCCGCAGTCCTGACCGCGCCGATTTTCGTGCTGGAAATGGGTCGGCACCTGTTCATGGCGATCCATATGGCGATCGTGAACACCATCGGCCTTCAGGCAAGCTGGTATGTCCAGTTCGCCCTGGCCACGGCGGTGATGTTCGGCCCCGGCCTGCGGTTTTTCCGCAAGGGCTTTCCGGCGCTGGCCCGGCTGGCGCCCGACATGAACAGCCTTGTCGCGGTCGGCGTCTCGGCGGCCTATGCCTATTCGCTGGTGGCGACCTTCACGCCGGGGCTTTTGCCGCCCGGCACGCTCAACGTCTATTACGAGGCGGCGGCGGTGATCGTGACGCTGATCCTGCTCGGCCGCTATCTTGAGGCGCGCGCCAAGGGCCGCACGTCGGAGGCGATCAAGCGGCTGGTCGGGCTTCAGGCCAAGACCGCCCGCGTCGTCCGTGACGGAGCGTCGGTGGAAGTGCCGGTCGCCGAGGTGCGCCCCGGTGATCTGGTCGAACTGCGCCCCGGCGAACGGGTGCCGGTCGATGGCGAAGTGACGACAGGCAGCAGCTGGATCGACGAGAGCATGATCTCGGGTGAACCCCTGCCGGTCGAAAAGACCGCGGGCAGCCCCGTCACCGGCGGCACCGTCAACCAGACCGGCGCCTTCACCTTCCGCGCCACGGCGGTGGGCGAAGCGACGATGCTGGCGCAGATCATCCGCATGGTCGAGGCGGCGCAGGGCGGGAAACTCCCGATCCAGGCGCTGGTCGACAAGGTGACGATGTGGTTCGTCCCCGTGGTGATGGTGCTGGCGACACTGACTTTCGCCGTCTGGCTGATCTTCGGACCCGACCCGGCCCTGTCCTTCGCCCTTGTCAATGCCGTCGCCGTCCTGATCATCGCCTGCCCCTGCGCCATGGGCCTCGCCACGCCGACCTCGATCATGGTCGGCACCGGGCGCGGGGCGGAACTGGGTGTCCTGTTCCGCAAGGGCGAGGCGCTGCAATCGCTGCAGGGCGTCAAGGTCGTGGCGCTGGACAAGACCGGCACGCTGACCGAGGGCAAGCCGAAGCTGACCGATCTGGTGCTGGCACCTGACTTTGACCGCGCCGCCGTGCTGGCCACCGTGGCGGCGGTCGAGGCGAAGTCGGAACACCCCATCGCCCGCGCCATCGTCGCGGCGGCGGGTGAAGAAGGGCTGGCCCTGCCCGAGGTCACCGCCTTCGATTCCGTCACCGGCTTTGGCGTGACCGCCGAGGCAGGCGGGCAACGGATCGAGGTCGGGGCCGACCGCTACATGGTCAAGCTCGGCCTTGACGTGACGCAATTTGCCGAGGCCGCCGCACGGATGGGCGACGAAGGCAAGTCGCCGCTCTATGCCGCCATCGACGGAAAACTGGCCGCGATCCTGGCCGTAGCCGACCCGATCAAGGAGACGACGCCGCAGGCGATCCGCGCCCTGCACGCGCTTGGCCTCAAGGTGGCGATGATCACCGGCGACAATGCCCGCACCGCCAATGCCATCGCCCGTCAGCTTGGCATCGACGAGGTGGTGGCCGAGGTCCTGCCCGACGGCAAGGTCGATGCGGTCAAGCGGCTGAAGGGTCTGGGCGGGCTGGCCTATGTCGGCGACGGCATCAACGACGCGCCTGCCCTGGCCGAGGCCGACGTGGGCCTTGCCGTCGGCACCGGCACCGACATCGCCATCGAGGCGGCGGATGTGGTGCTGATGACCGGGCGGCTGACCGCCGTGTCGGACGCCATCGCGCTCTCCAAGGCGACGATGCGCAACATCCGCCAGAACCTGTTCTGGGCCTTCATCTACAACGCCCTGCTGATCCCGGTGGCGGCGGGCGTTCTGTGGCCTGCCTTCGGCGTCCTCCTTTCGCCGATCATCGCCGCGGCCGCCATGGCGCTGTCCTCGGTCTTCGTCCTCGGCAACGCGTTGCGCCTGCGGCGCTTTGCTGCACCGGCGGTCTGATGCTGGAAGCCCCCCTTGTCCCCCCTGCCCGTGCGGGCGATGCTGATCCCGCAACCGGGACACAGGAGACCGGCATGGGCGACACCGCGACGCGCGACCTGATCCGCCGCTGGAAGGACGATCCGGCGGCGGCCTACCAGACCTGGTTCCTGTGGTCCGAGCGGGTGAAGAACTTCCGCTCGATCCGCCGGGGGCTGGAGGTCGTGGTGGCCGAGATCGAGGGCGGCACCTTCGGCAACGCCTATCGCGGCTCGTCGCTGGAAACCGTGGTCCATTCCATCGCCGAACAGCGCCAGATCTTCCGCGGCGCCGACCATGCCTTCCTGTGGAAGCCCAAGCTGCGCATCCCCGACATCTATGAAAGCCCCGCGAACCAGCGCGCCTTTGGCCGGCTGATCGACGCCTGCGCCTGCTGTTCGACCGAGGACGAGATCATCCGCCATATCGAGGACATCGACCGCTGCTGCATCAAGGGTCTGGGCCCGGCGGTGGCGAACCTCTTGTATTTCCTGCACCCGACGCTGGTGCCGCCCTTCAACACCCGGATCGTCGAGGGCTACAACCGCCTGACCGGGGCACAGGTGAAGCTCGGAAGCTGGCCACAGTTCCTGGCGATGCGGGCGGGCATTCTCGACCTGAACGCGCGCTACCGTGATCTTTTGTCGAACGACCTTGGCGCCATCGGCGCGCTGTTGTTTGACATCGGCACGGACCGCTATCCCGCCCCGCCGCGCGACGGAACCGATGCTGCGGCCTTTTCCGACCGCCTGCGCGCCGCCCGCGCCGCCGCCGCTGCCCTGACCCCCGCCGAGGCGCGCAGCGAAAAGGACGAGGCCAGCCATTCCGAGGTGCAATCCTGGCTGCGCGACCTTGGCCACGCGCTTGGCTACCGGGTCTGGATCGCGGCGAACGACCGCGGGCGGCTTCACAATGGCCGCCCGCTGGGCGAGGGCTGCCTTGACGCGTTGCCCCCGGTCATTGCCACGGCCCCCGGGGCCGAGATGGTGCGGCTGATCGACGTGCTCTGGCTGCGCGCCGATGCCGACCGGGTGGCCGCCGCCTTCGAGGTGGAACATTCGACTTCGATCTATTCCGGCATCATGCGGATGCTGGACCTGGCGCTTGGCCATGCCGACCCGCAGGCCGAGGGCGGCCTTTTCCTCGTTGCTCCCGCCGCGCGCGAGACCGATGTCCGCGCCCAGCTTGCCCGCCCGGCCTTTGCCCACATCGCGGATCTGAAGATCGGCTGGCTTCCCTATGGCGACCTGGCCCGCGACCGCGAGGCCATCGCCCGTTTCGGCGAGGGGCTGAAGGCGATCCGCGCCATCGCCCGCCCGCTGCCATGACCAAAAGGAGACTGACGCATGAACATCGGTGAAGCCGCAGCAGCCTCGGGCGTGTCGGCCAAGATGATCCGCTATTACGAATCCATCGGCCTGATCCCCACGGCGGGGCGCACGGGGTCGGGCTATCGCGTCTACTCCACCACGGAAGTGCAGATGTTGCGCTTCATCCGACGGTCCCGTGACCTGGGCTTTCCGGTTGAGAAGATCGAGGAGTTGCTGGCGCTCTGGCGCGACCGGACCCGCCAAAGCGCGGATGTCAAACGCCTCGCGACCGAGCAGATCGACGGTCTCGAACGCAAGGTGCGCGAGATGCAAGGAATGATCGACACCCTGCGCCACCTGGTCGACGCCTGCTGCGGCGATCATCGGCCGGATTGCCCGATCCTTGCCGATCTCGGACACGGCGAAGAACACGCGCTGGCGGGCAGGGGACTTCAGGGCACAAAGCTCGAAACGGCGCAGTTTTCCGCAGTCCGGCGGTCTGGGTGACGTAGGGTAGCCCGGGAGCGCTGCCGGTCGTGCATGCTGTCGAGGCACCGGAAGGACCAACTCAGGCGAACCGGACCGGATGCAGGTGTGGCCGTTAACCAGCCCGGCCGCGCCCGGCACGCCAACAGCAGTAGGGACGCAGCGGATGGCTGGGCCGGACTTCTCAGGGCAACGAGAAAGAACGCATCATGTCTGTCCGTATTCCCGCCTTGAACTGTCGCGGATCCAGCGCAACCGCGCAACCGGTCCTCGCCGCCTCCTCGATGGCCAGAAGCGCGCGCAGGTCGGCAAGTCCCTCTTCTCCGTCTGCTTCCGGAGGAACTCCGTTGCGGATGCAGTCAGTGAAGTAGGCAATCTGGCCTGCGAAATGGTCCACCTGATCGAACGGAACAGTTGTCTCTTTTCCATCGGCGCGGATTGTAAGCCGGAGGGCCGAGTCGAATTTGAACGCGGGGTCGAGGATCAGCTCACCGGAGGACCCGACGATCCGTATCGATTCCGACGTGCCCGAGCCGAAGGAACAGAAGAACTGTGCCAGCCGGTCGCCGGGAAACCTCAGCGTGACGGCGAGACTGGCGTCAATCTCGGCAAAGCGCGGGTCGGTGGCCGGACGGCTTGCCATGGCCTGCACCGCGATCGGCTCGGCGGCAAAGACATGGCGCGCGGCGTTCAGGCAATAGACGCCGACATCCGGCAGCGCACCGCCCCAGTGGTTGGCGTGCAGGCGATGGTTGCCCAGCTGCGACTGAAAGCCGAAGGTGGATGTGAAGAAAACCGGCTCGCCGATCTGTCCAGACTGCACGGCCTCGATCATGCCATGTGTGCCTGGTTCGTTGTGCAGCCGGTAGGCCGTCATCAGGAAGGCACCGCTTTCCCGGGCAGCGACCACCATCGCTTCGCCTTCGGCCAGACTGGTCGCAAGCGGCTTTTCGACCATGACATGCTTGCCCGCCCTCAGCGCGCGGATCGTGTAGTCCGCGTGCATCGAGTTCGGCAGGGCAATGTAGACCGCGTCGATGCGGTCGCGGGCGATCAGCTCATCGTAGCCGGAATAGCCCACGACCTCGGGAACTTCGTGGAAGTCCGCCAGTTTCCGGGCAACCTCCGGGCTGCCCGAGACGATGGCCTGCATGCGGGAGTTACCGGTGGCAGCAACTGCGGGCATGAAGGCTTCCTGCGAGATCCAGCCCGCGCCAACGACCGCGTAGCCTATCATGGGTTCACCTTGGATTGAGGGTGCGGGCACCGGATGGCACCGGCTTCAGGCCGCCAGATGCGCGGGTTTCTTGCCCAGGATGATCATCCCCAGGATGTCGTCGTCGGTGACTTCGTTCACGTTCACCGTGCCGACCAGCTGACCGTTCTTCATCACCGAGGCCCGGTCGCACAGTTTCATGACGTTGTGGATGTCATGCTCGATCAGGAAGATGCCAAGACCCTGCGCCTTCAGCTCCTGGATCAGTTCGGCCACCATCTGGGTTTCGTGCGGGCCAAGGGCAGCGGTGGGTTCGTCCATGATCAGGATGCGCGCGTTGAAGTAGACCGCGCGGGCGATGGCGACCGACTGGCGCTGGCCGCCGGAAAGTGCCGACACGGGGACGTTGAACTTGCGGAAGTTCGGGTTCAGGCGGCCCATGATCTTCCGCGTCTCCGCCTCCATCTTGGCATCGTCCACGATGCCGCGGCGCTTGATCTCGCGTCCCAGGAACAGGTTCGAAGCCGCATCAAGGTTATCGGCCAGCGCGAGGGTCTGGTAGATCGTCTCGATGTTCAGATCGCGAGCATCGCGGGGATTGTTGATCTCCACCTCTTGCCCGTTGATCCGGACCTGCCCGCTGTCGGCCTTGTAGGCCCCCGACAGGCACTTGATCAGCGTCGACTTGCCCGCGCCGTTGTGGCCCAGTAGGCCTACCACTTCTCCGGGGTAGAGGTCGACCGAGACATGGTCTACGGCCTTGATCCCGCCGAAGGAAATCGAGATGTCGCGCAGTTCGACCAGGGGGGTGCCAGTTCGATTGACGGTCATTTGGATAGCCCCAGACGCTTGCGATACAGGATGTCGACCCAGACGGCGAGGATCAGCACCAGCCCGACGACGATGTTCTGAAACGGCGTGTCGACCCCGACCATGGCCATGCCGGATTGCAGCGACTGCATGATCAGCGCGCCAAGGACCGCACCATAGATGGTGCCGACGCCCCCGGCCAGGGCCGTGCCGCCGATCACCGCTGCGGCGATCACCCGCAACTCCTCCAGCATCCCGATGTCGTTGCCGTGGCTTTGCAGACGCGCCTGCGCTATCAAGGCCGCCAGGGCGGAGAGCATGCCCATCAGCGCGAAGACCTTGACTGTCAGCGCGCGGGTGTTGATGCCTGACAGTTCTGCCGCGTCGGGGTTGCCCCCGGCGGCAAAAATATAGCGGCCGAAGGTGGTCTTGCGGGCGACCACCGTCATCGCCACGGCCACTGTGATCAGGATCAGGGCCGAGATCGGCACGCCGTGCATGGCGGTATAGCCCTCCGGCATCACCTCGCCCTTGGCCTCGAAAAGCCGCTTCAGCTTGGCTTCAGGGATCGGATAGCGTGACAGCCAGCCGACGAAGAACAGGATCGCGCCGACGATCAGCCCGGCCATCACCCCCTCGGCCCACAAGGGCTTTACCGTGAAACCGTGGCTTTGCTTGTTGCGACGCGAGGCGAAAATGCCCCAGACCGCGAAGGCCGATGCGACAAGACCGAAAATCCAGCTTGCGGTCGCGCCAAGGACGCCTTCGGTGCCGCCGAACATCAGAAGGTTCGGGTCGGTCAGGCTGACCGACTGGCCGTTGGTGGTGAACCAGTTGACGTTGCGCCAGACGAAAAGGCCGCCCAGCGTGACGATGAACGACGGGATGCGCTGATAGCCGACCAGCCAGCCGGTGATTGCGCCCATGCCCGTGCCCGCCGCAAAGCCGATCAGGATCGTGATGCCCAGGACGACAGGATTGCCAAACTCGGTCCCGAAGAGGTTCGGCAGCCATGTGGCCTGGCTCATCGCCATGATCGCCGAACTCATTGCCAGCATCGAGCCCACGGAAAGGTCGATGTGCCGCGCCACGATCACGAAGACCATGCCGCAGGCCATGATCGCCACCGGAACCGTCTGCACGGCGATGTTGAAGACGTTGCGGGGGCCGACGAAGGTGCCGCCCGTCCAGATGGTGAAGACCAGCGCGACGGCGGCAAAGGCCATCAACATGCCCAGAAGCCGCACGTCCAGCTCCAGCGTGTCGATGATACTGCGCCGGGACGCGACTTCCTGGGGCGCAAGCCCTGACTGCGACATCGTGGTGATCCTCCCTCTCCCCCCGGTGTGGCGGCGCCCCAAAGCATCGGGACGCCGCCGGTTCTCGGCCTTGCGGCTAGATTACTCGCAAACGGCGACGCCGGTCGCGCCAGCGCAGAGGACATCCTTGGCGATCCAGCCCGCATCCAGCACCAGGTTCAGATTGTCCTTGGTGATCGGCTGCGGAGCAAGCAGCACCGCGTTCAGCTCCTTGCCACCGGGCGAGGTGAACTTGGCTGCACCCGGGACAGCGTCCATTGCGGTGCCAGAGGCCAGAGCGACGGCGATTTCACCGGCGGCCTTGCCCAGCGCCCGGCTGTCCTTCCAGACCGACACCGTCTGCGTGCCCAAGGCCACGCGGTTCAGGGCCGCCATGTCGCCGTCCTGACCCGAAACCGGGATCCCGGCCATGCCCTGCGCGGTCAGCGCCGCGACAACGCCACCGGCGGTGCCGTCGTTCGAGGCGACGACAGCGTCAACGCCGTTGTCGGTCTCGGTCAGGATCTGCTCCATGTTCTTCTGGGCGTTGGCAGGCTGCCAGTCGTCGGTATAGGCCTCGCCGACGATGGTGATGTCACCGGCGTCGATCGCTGCCTGCAGCACTTCCTGCTGACCGCCGCGCAGGAAGTCCGCGTTCGGGTCAACGGGCGAGCCCTTGATCATGACGTAACGGCCCTTCGGCATCGCGGCCAGAACGGCACGAGCCTGCATCCGGCCAACCTCGACGTTGTCGAAGGTCAGGTAGAAGGCGCGCGGATCGTCGATCATGCGGTCGTAACCCACGACCGGGATACCCGCGTCGGCAGCGGCGTCCAGCGCCGGGCCTATCGAGGCCGAGTCCTGCGCGAGGATGATCAGCGCCGAGCAGCCCTGCGTGATCATGCCTTCGATGTCGGCCAGCTGCTTGGTGGCCGAGGTCTGCGCATCGGCCGAAATGTATTCGGCTCCGGCGGCATCCAGCGCGCCCTTGATTGCGGCTTCGTCGGTCTTCCAGCGTTCTTCGCGGAAGTTCGACCAGCTGACGCAAACCTTCAGGTCCTGCGCCTGTGCCATCGACGTCAGGCTCGCAATCGCGACCGACGCGAGCAGAAGGGATTTCTTCATTCCAGTTCCTCCCTGGGAATCACCGGCTTTTGCTGCCGGTCTGGCGACTATCGCCTGCAGTGATCTGACGCAGATGCACCAGAGTTGTCAATTATTTTATTTGGCAATATTTTTTGCATTACAAGTTTCATTGCTTCATCGGGCTGGCCGGTAGACCGCCAGTTTCTGCATCTCCGTCGACGATGGACACCTTGAAATCAGACCGCTTTCAGTAGGGTCGAGACGTATTCCAGGCTTGCGCGCAGGTGGGAGGCAAGCTCAGGATCGTTCTGCACGTCTGGGCTGAACGGCTCCATCGAGACGAAGCCGTCATAGCCCGCAGCCTTCAGAGCGCGCAGGTGCGCGATGTTGCCCACCCGGTCGCCGACGAAGATCAGGCCGCGGTCCGGCTCGACCAGATCGCCCGGCGAACGATCGGTGCGCGCGATGCCCGACATGTGGGCAAGCCCGATGCGCGCTGGGAACAGCTGCGTATCGCCGCAGCGGAAATACTGGAAGGTGTCATAGCACAGCTGGTAGGCGTCCCAGCCGTCGATGTCGGAAACTGCCGCCACCGCCATGTCCTGCCGTTTCATGGTCGAGCCTTTCATCCCCAAAGGCTCGACATAGCCTGTGATCCCATGCGCCTGCAGGATCGGCCGCAACTGCCGCAGCCCGTCGCGCAGGTTCTTCTCGGCCTCTGCTGCGGTCCAGCCATGATCCTCGTTGTGGACCGGGCACAGCACCACGCCCGGCGTCCCAAGGGCAGCGGCATAGGCGATGATCGCCTCCGCCTCCTTCGCCCGGGTCGGCGACCACTCGTTGAACCTCTGCAGCGCGTTGACCGAGGCGACTTCGAGGCCCGCGTCCTGCAACCTTGCCAGAACGTCGCGCGCCGGGGTGCCGTCTGCAAACTCCTGTCCCTCGACGTCGTTGCGGATCTCCACCGCTTGCACCCCGACCGATGTCGCAAGCGTGATAAAGTCCTTCAGAGGCAGCTGCGGGGCGCAGGTTCGGTTCAAGGCAAAGCGGATCGGCATGACAAGGTTCCGTTCGGATCAGAGGTAAAGCGCCGGCCGTGACGCAAGCGGCAGCCGCACCGGCTCGCCGGTTCGCAGGACGGTCACGACCTGCTCCGCAATGGCCGTTGCGACATATCCGTCCCAGGCCGACGCGCCCACTGGACGCTTCTCCGCGATGGACCTGACCCAGGCGTTCATCTGAATGCGATAGGCGTCGCGAAAGCGCGGCACCCAGTTTTCCGGCCAGGCATGTCCATGCTGCCGGGCGCGGTTGGTCAGGGTCACCGTCGGGGCTGCCATCTCCACCGTGCCGTCCCGCCCGACCAACTGGGCGTGGACATGATAGCCATAGCGCGCATTCATGTAGACTTCGGTCGAGACCACGGCCCCGCAGTCCATCTCCAGCGTGATCATCAGCGGGTCGCCGCCCGGGGCCGCGCTGACCCGGGCCAGCGTCGGCTCGGCGTCCAGAAGCCAGCGGCTGATGTCGATCTCATGCACGAAGGAGTTGGTGATGGCCATCTCGCCGGTGAACCACGCGGGCGCTGCGGCATTGCGGTGAGTGTTGTGCAGCAGCACCGCCTCGCCAATCGCACCGGACGCGCTCACTCGCCGCATCTCGGCATAGGCCGAATCAAAGCGACGCATGTAACCGACCTGGACCAGCCGCTTGCCCAACTGGACCTCGGCTTCAACCACGCGAAGCGCCTGATCCGCCGTTGCCGCCAGCGGCTTCTCGCACAGCACCGGTTTGCCGACCGAAAGACAGGCCAAAGCCAGATCGGAATGGGTCGCGTCGGGCGAGGCGATGACCACCGCCTGCACCCTGTCGTCCCGGATCAGCGCCAGCGGATCGGTGAACGCTTCCGCTTCACCCGCCACAGCACGAGCGCGGTCGCCATCGGCATCACTGACAGCCACCACCCGGGCACCCGCGGTCTCTTCGCGCAGGATGCGGACATGCTCTGCCCCCATCACGCCCGTGCCGATGATCCCGATCGACAGGGTCATTTCACGTCAAGCCACCGTCCCTCGCGGGACGAGGTCTGGATCGTCTCGACCAGCGTCTGAATCCGCAGCCCTGCACGGAAGTTGAACGGCTCCGGCGCTTTGCCCGCGATGGCGTTGATGTAGCCCGCGACCTCGATGGCCTTCAGGTCGTTGAAGCCGATCTGATGCCCCGCCGCGACACAGAAGAGGCCATAGGGCGCATGGTCGGGCGAGGCTTCGATCCGCCGAAAGCCCTGCCGCCCCTTGCGGTCGGCGGTGTCGAAGTAGTGCAGCACGTTGAAATGCTCCTGACTGAACGCCAGCGCGCCCTTGGTCCCGTAGACCTCGAAGTCGTGCTGCATCTTGCGCCCCGTCGCGATCCAGTTGCCCTCGATGCTGCCCGAGGCGCCGTTCTTGAACCGCAGGAATGCGCGGCCCACGTCGTCGACCGTCACAGTCTTGCGGCCCCCGCGCCCGTCGGGGCGTTCCGCGATCATCGTCACGCAGTCGCCCATGACCTTGGTCACCGGCCCGCAGAGGAATTCGGCCGTCGCCAGCGCGTGGCTCCCGATGTCGGCCAGCGCGCCGCCGCCCGCCGGGTCGTGGCGGAAGGTGAAGGGGCCGGTGTCGTCCGCCATGTAATCCTCGCAGTGGATGCCACGATAACCCCGGATCTCACCCAGCTCTCCGGCCCGGATCATCTCGCGCGCGGTCTGTAGCATCGGGTTGCAAAGGTAGTTGAACCCAACTTGCGTCTTCACGCCTTTCGCCTCCGCCGCCAGCGTCATCTCCAGCGCATCCGATGCCAGCGGGGCCAGCGGCTTTTCGCAGTAGACATGCTTGCCCGCCGCGATCGCGGCCAGCGACATTTCCTTGTGGAGCGCATTCGGTGCGGTGATCGACACAAGGTCAATTTCCGGGTTCTCAATGATGTCCTGCCAGCGCGCGGTGCCATGGGCGAAGCCCAGCGTTACCCGCGCACGTTCGGCGGCCTCGGAAGTGATGTCGGCGACGGTGTGCAGGTCCAGGTCATAGTCCAGCTCGAACACACGGGGGGCCGAGGTGAAACCGAAGACATGGGCCTTGCCCATGAAGCCGGTGCCGATCAGGCCGATGCGGAGGCGGGGTTTGGTCATTTCGCAAGTTCCTTGTGGCCGCCAATCGCGGCTGCATTCACGACAAGCGCCGGGTCCAGCTTCCCGGCGAAAAAGTCCAGCACGTTCTGCACCGAGGCAATGGCCATCCGTTCCGCGCATTCCACCGTCAGCGCGGCGTTGTGCGGGGTCAGAACGGCCTGGTCGAGGCCGAAGAGCGGATGCTCGCGGCCCGGAGGTTCGGTGGCAAAGACCTCGATCCCGGCACCGCCAAGACGACCTGCGCGCAAGGCTTCTGCCAGCGCGACCTCATCCACCAGCCCGCCTCGGGCGGTGTTGACGACGATGGCGGTGGTTTTCATCAGCGCCAGCTCCGCCCCCCCCAGAACCGAGCCTTCCCCGCGGGGAAGGTGCAGCGACACGGCATCCGCCTGAGCCAGTGCCTGCGCCAGATCGGTCGCGCGCGCCGCACCTTCGGGCCAGTGATCGGCAGGGATGAAGGGATCATGCGCATGAATTTCCATCCCGAAGGCCCGCGCCAGATGGGCCAGCTTCTGCCCGATCCGCCCGAAGCCCAGGATAAGAAGCCGCTTGCCCGCGACCTCATGCGTCTGCAGCCCGTTACGCCAGCCCCAGTCCCCGCCCCGCGTCGCCCGGTCGGCGGCGATCAGGCGGTGGCTCGCGGCCAGGATCAGCATCATCGCGTGTTCCGCCACCCCCGAGGAATTCACGTCGCCCACGATGCAGAGCGGGATCTTGCGCGCATCCAGCGCCGCCACGTCCACCGCGTCATAGCCGACGCCGTGGCGCGAGACGATCCTGAGGCCGGGGGCCTTGGCGATGGATCCCGCCGTCAGGGGCTGGGTGCGGATCACCAGCGCGTCGGCCTTGGGCAGATGCGCCTGATAGGACGGTTCCGAAATCTCCTCGACGTAGTCGAAGGTCACGCCCTTGACCTGCCGCAGCAGGTCCAGCCCCGAAGGATGCAGCTTCCCGGCGACCAGAAGATGCGGCATCAGTAGGCCCCCTTCTCGGTCTTCGCTGCCGCCCCGTCGGTCAGTTTGCGGAAGCCCGCAACGGCGGCACCTGCGGCGGCGGCAAGAAACCGCGAGTCGCCGCCCACGGTGGTCATGTCGAAGCCCCAGCCGATGGCGCGGGCGGCATAGTCCGGCGTTCCACAATGCAGCGCGGCACGGATGCCGTTCCGCTTGCAAGCCGCGACGATGGTTTGCAGGGCCGCGATCATCTCGGGTTCTTCGCGGTCGAAACCGGGAGCAAGGCGGCCCTGGGTCAGGCACAACGTCAGGTCCGCCGGTCCGACATAAATCCCGTCCAGCCCCGGCGTCGCGGCGATGGCGTCCAGGTTCGCCATGCCCTCCGCCGTTTCGATCATCGCGAAGCCGAGGATGTTGTCGTTGGCCTCGCCCGCGTAGTTCGCCCCCGCCGCGAAAGACACCCGCGTCGGGCCGAAGCTGCGGCTCCCAAGGGGCGGATAGCGCAGGGTGCTGACGAACCGCGCGGCCTCCTCGCCGGAGTTCACCATCGGACAGATGATCCCGTAAGCCCCCGCGTCCAGCGCCTTCATGATGATGCCGGGCTCCAGCCAGGGCACCCGCGCCATCAGCGTGGCCCCGCTGGCCCGCATCGCCTGGAACATCGGCAGCAGGGCAGAATAGTCCAGCGCGCCATGCTGCATGTCGATGGTCACGCTGTCGAAGCCCTGCGCCGCCATGATCTCGGCGGAGAAGGGATTGCCGATGCTGCACCAGCCGTTGATCGTGGGCTTGCCCTCGGCCCAGAGCTGCTTGAGGCGGTTCGGAATCATGCCCACACCATCTGGCTGGATTTGACGTCGAGATAATCGCGGATGCCTTCGGTGCCGCCCTCGCGGCCCATGCCGGAATGGTTGGTGCCGCCGAACGGGGCCTCGGCGGCGGCCATCGCGAAGGAGTTGATGCCGACCATCCCCGCCTTCAGCGCCGCAACCGTGCGACGGGCGCGGGCGGGGTTCTGGGTGAAGGCATAGGCCGACAGTCCCATGTCGGAGGAATTGGCGCGGGCCAGAACCTCGTCTTCCGTGCTGAACCGGGTGATCGCGGCGATGGGTCCGAAGTTCTCCTCGGCCATCACCGCCATGTCGTCGGTGCAGTGGGTCAGCACCGTCGGCGCATAGAAATGCCCGGCGTTGAAGCCGCCCGCCCGAGTGCCGCCCGTCGCCACCTGCGCGCCAGCGGCCACGGCCCCCGCGACGATCCGCTCCATCTCGGTCAGCCGGGCGGCGCTGATCAGCGGTCCCATCCCGACGCTTGGGTCCAGCCCGTCGCCCAGCTTGATCGCCTCGGCGCGACTGACAAAGCCCGCGACAAAGGCGTCATGCAGCCGCTCGTGGACATAGAACCGGTCGCCCGTGACGCAGACCTGGCCCGCATTGGCGAACTTGGTCGGCACGGCGACATTCAGGCAGGCCTCCAGATCGGCGTCGTCATAAACGATCACCGGGGCATTGCCGCCCAGCTCCATCGACACTTTCTTCAGCGTCGCCGCCGCATCCCGGATCATCTGCTGACCGACTCGGGTGGACCCGGTCAGGCTGACCTTGCGCACCGCCTTCGAGGCCATCAGCGGGCCATAGGTAGCCTCGGTCGGCCCGACAACCAGGTTGACTGCGCCGGCCGGCATGGTTCCGGCACGGACGCAGTCAACCATCACCATCGCCACGCCCGGCGTCTGCGACGATGGGCGGACGATGGTGGCACAGCCCGCGGCAAGGGCGGGAGCGACCTTGCGCGCAATCAGGGCTGCGGGGAAATTCCAGGCGGTGAAGGCCGCGACGATGCCGACAGGCTCATGGTGGATCTCGAAGCGGCCACCCGGCACCCGGCTTTCGACGATGCGACCGTAGATCCGGCGGGCTTCCTCGGCATACCAGCGGAACTGGTCCACGCTCAGGCCCCATTCCCGGCCCGCCTGGGCGATGGGCTTGCCGGTTTCGAGGCTGATCATCCGCGCGGCTTCTTCCGTCCGACGCGCCATCTCGTCCGCGATCCGGTGCAGCGCATCGGCCCGCTCGAAGGCTGACGTCTTCGCCCAGACGGCATGGCCTGCCGCGGCCGATGCCAGTGCCGCCTCGGTATCCGTGACCGAAGCCACCGGACACTCGCCCAGCGACTGCTCGGTCACCGGGCTGAAGACCGCCGAAGTCCGACCATCGGCCGCCGCGCGCCAGGTGCCATCGATAAAAAGTCCGAACCGTGCATACATCAGCCTGGCCCTCCGGCTCTGGCCTCACGCGGGATTGCTGGGAGCCCTTGCCCAGGCACGGCACTGCGGTTCATGGTCGTCCTCCCGATTCAGTGCTGCAATATTCATTGCCATTAACATCTATTGTCAACCCATAATGCGTGCGGCTATGCTGTATCCACATTCGAGGGAGGAAATGGCCTATGGAACACACGACGATTCGCCTGACGATGGCGCAGGCGCTGGTGCGCTGGCTGACAGCGCAGATGACCGAGATCGACGGCCAGCGCGTGCCCCTGTTCGCGGGAGTGTTCGGCATCTTCGGTCATGGCAACGTGACCTGCCTTTCCGAGGCGCTGGAAGCGGTGCAGGACAAGCTGCCCACCTGGCGCGGGCAGAACGAGCAGTCGATGGCTCTGGCGGCGATCGGCTTTGCCAAGGCGAAACGTCGGCGGCAGATCATGATCGCGACGTCGTCCATCGGGCCGGGGGCGCTGAACATGGTCACGGCGGCGGGCACGGCCCATGCGAACCGTCTGCCGGTCCTCCTGATCGCCGGGGACACTTTCACCAACCGCCTGCCAGACCCGGTGTTGCAGCAGGTGGAACACTACAACGACCCGTCCCTGACGGTGAACGACGCCTTCAAGGCCGTGACCCGCTACTGGGACCGCATCACCCATCCAGCGCAGATCATCCAGTCGCTGCCGCAGGCCGTGGGCGCAATGCTGGATCCCGCCGATTGCGGCCCGGCTTTCATCGCCCTGCCGCAGGACACGCAGGAACTGGCCTTCGACTATCCGGCGGAATTCTTCGCCGAGCGGCTCTGGGCCATTCCCCGCCCGCGCCCCGACCGCAAGGCCGTGGCCGATGCCGCCGCCCTGCTGAAGACCGCCAGGAAGCCCCTGATCATCGCGGGTGGCGGCGTGCGCTATTCCGGTGCCGAAGGTGCCGTCGCCCGCTTTGCCGCCGAACGCGGCATCCCGGTGGTCGAGACTATCGCCGGAAAGGGGGGCCTGACGCATCATCACCCGGTCCATGCCGGACCCATCGGCATCATCGGCTCGACCTCGGCCAACGCGCTGGCCGCCGAAGCCGACGTGATCCTTGCCATCGGAACCCGGTTGCAGGATTTCACCACCGGCTCCTGGACCGCCTTCTCCCGCGATGCCCGGTTCATCTCGATCAACGCTGCCCGCTTCGATGCGCTGAAGCACCGCGCGCTTGCCGTGGTCTGCGACGCACTGGAAGGTGTGGAAGAGCTGGACGCTGGCCTCGGTGCCTGGAAGGCCCCCGCCGGGCACCTTCCCCACGCCAAGGCGCTGTTTGCCGAATGGGACGCGCTTCTGGACGATCACCAGACCCCCACGAACGCGGAGGTCCCGACCTATGCCCAGGTCGTCAATGTCGTGAACAGGACGGCGGGAGAAAAAGACACCCTGATCGCCGCCGCGGGGGGCATCCCCGGCGAAGTGGCGAAAGGCTGGCGCGTCAAAGCGCCGAACACCTTTGATCTCGAGTTCGGCTTTTCCTGCATGGGCTACGAGATCGCTGCCGGCTGGGGCTGCGCCATGGCGCAATCCGGCCCCGGCGCGCTGGGGGGCACCCCCATCGTCATGCTGGGCGACGGCACCTACATGATGATGAACTCGGACATCTATTCAACCGTGCTTTCCGGGCACAAGATGATCGTCGTGGTCTGCGACAACGGCGGCTATGCGGTGATCAGCCGCTTGCAGCAGTTCAAGGGCGTGCCGGGGTTCAACAACCTGTTGAAGGACTGCCGGATCGCCGACCGGCAGAACCCGCTGCACGTCGATTTTGCCAAGCATGCAGAATCGATGGGTGCCGCCGCGCGGAAGTGCGAAAGCCTGGGCGACCTTGAAGCCGCGCTGGAATGGGCCAGGGGCAATGACCGCACGACCGTGATCAGCATCGTCACCGATGCCTATGCCTGGGTGCCGGGCGATGCCGACTGGGATGTGGGCGTGCCCGAGGTCTCCGAACGTGCCAGCGTGAAGGCCGCGCGAGACAGCCAGATTGCGATCCGCGCAAAGCAGCGCCTGGGTATTTGAAGAAGAGGTCGTGCGAGAATGAAAGCGAAACTTGGAATTGCCCCCATCGCCTGGTGGAACGACGACCTGGCGGAACTGTCCGACGACGTGAGCTTGGAGGAATGTCTCCGCCAAGCCTCCGTCGCGGGCTTCACCGGCATGGAAACCGGCCGCCGCTTCCCGATGGACATGGCCGAGCTGGGCCCGATCCTGTCGAAATTCGGCATCTCGGTCTGCGGCGGCTGGTTCTCGGGCCTGCTCCTCGATGGTGACATCGAGGTCGAGAAAGACCGCATCGCCCAACAGCATGCCTTCTTCAAGGCCGCCCACGCCCCCTGCATCGTCTACGGCGAAACCGCGCGGTCGGTTCAGGTCATCAAGTCCGCCCCCTTGGCGACCAAGCCGAAGCTGACCGAAGCCGAGATCGCCACCTATGGCCGCAAGATCAGCGACTTCGCTGACTGGTGTGCTGCAAACGGGATGCCCCTCAGCTACCACCACCACATGGCTGCCGCGATCGAGACCGAGGCCGAGCTTGACCTCTTCATGAAGCACTCTACCGTGCCGCTTCTCTTCGACGCCGGCCACATGGCCTTTGCCGGCGGCGACAACCTGCGGGTCATCGACACCCACTGGAAGCGCATCACCCATGTCCACACCAAGGACGTGCGCATTGGCGTGATCGACGCGCTGGACCGCCGCCGCGAAAGTTTCCTCGACGCCGTCGTGAAAGGCGCCTTCACCGTGCCCGGCGACGGCTCGCTGGACTTCGAAGCCATCGTCAAGGCGTTCGCCGCCAAGGGCTATGAGGGCTGGTTCGTCGTCGAGGCGGAACAGGACCCCAAGGCCAACCCTCCGCTGGAAATGGCGAAGAAGGGCCACAAGGAACTGATGCGCGTCATGGCCGCCGCGGGCTATGAGGTCGTGCAATGAACCGGATGGACGGCAAGGTCTGCGTCGTAACGGGGGCCACGCAGGGCCTGGGGGCCGCCATCGCCCGCAGGCTGGCAGCAGCCGGGGCGAAGGGGATCGTCATCACAGGGCGCAATGCCGATCGGGGCGCGACCGTCGCCCGTGAAATCGTCAACGCGCATGGTGTGCCCACGCATTTCCTGCAGGCCGACTTTGGCAAAGTCGAGGACTGCCGTATGGTCGTCGCCGAGGCCGACCGGCACTTCGGACGCCTCGACGCGCTGGTGAATGCCGGGGCCTCGACTGCGCGGGGCACCATCCTCGACACCACGCCGGAAACCTTCGACGCGCTTTTCGCCACCAACGTCCGCGGCCCCTACTTCCTGATGCAGGAGGCGATCCGGCTGATGATCGCAAGGGGCATCGAGGGCGCGATCTGCAACATCGGGTCCATCTCGGCGCTGGCGGGGCAACCCTTCATCAACGCCTATTGCGCCTCGAAGGGCGCGCTGACCACACTGACTGCCAACACCGCCTTTTCCGTGATGGGCAATCGCATCCGGGTGAACCAGCTCAACGTGGGCTGGATGGCCAGCGATCACGAGCGGGAAATCCAAACCGAGGGCGGCGATCCGGATTGGGAGGCGAAGGCCGCAGCCGCGCTTCCATTCGGGCGGCTCGTCGACCCGGCAGAGGCGGCGCGCGCGGTCAACTTCCTCGTCTCGGACGACGCGGGCCTGATGACCGGGGCCATCGTGAACTTCGACCAGTCGGTCTGGGGTGCCGTGGCCGAAGGGATGCCGGTGCCGAAAGGGCCTATGGTCCTGTAACCACTGGAATCCGTGGCGCGGCACTGTCCTTCTGCAGCCGCGCCGCGAGCGCCACACACAGCGCCTGCGCCAGGCACATGGGCGCTGCAAGACTGCGCGAGAAGGTGTATTCGTGTTCGGGCACCGCGAACAGCACCCGCGCCAGCTTGGCATAGGGTGACAGCGTGCTATCAGAGATCGCCAGGATCGGCACGCCACGCGCGGCGGTTTCCTCGGCCACGTTCACCACTTCGGTCGCGTAGAAGCGGAAGGACACGACAAACAGCACATCCGTCGGCCGCGCGACCTTGGCCATGTGCGTCGCCAACCCGCCGCTTGCGTCCAGCAGCACGGTCCGCTTGCCAAGCATCGTCAGCACATAGCGCAACAGCTCCACCACCGGCTCGGATCGCAACTGGCCGATCAAGTAGACCGTGTCCGCCGCCTCAAGCAGGTCCGCCGCCGTCGCCAGGGCACCCGGATCCATGCTGGCCAGAAGTTCCTGCAACGAGGCCACATCCCGCGCCACCAGGTCCGCAAGGAGCCCTACCTCGCCCTCCCGCGCCCCGCCAAGCTCAGTCTCCAGCGCCCGCACCCGCGCGTCAAACCCCGGAGCCGCCGTGGTCAGCCGCCGCTGGAACACCGCCTGCAGCTCCTTGAAGCCTCGATAGCCCAGCGACTGCGCATAGCGCACGAAACTTGAGGCATGGATCCCGCACTTCGCCCCGATTGCATTGACCGACAGCACCGCAACGTCATTCGGGTTCTGCGTCAGATAGAGCGCAATCTTCTGATAGGACTTCGACATGTCGTCATATCGATCATGGATCAGCCGGATCAGTTCCTCGTAGGTCTCCGGCGGTCGAAAGGACATGGCCCGCTCCTCGGCTCAAATTTCGTCAACTGGTCGGCCCGATGCATGGAACATGCCGCATGGAACTTTGTCAATCTGGCCGCAATGCACCGAATGATGCAGAAGCCACGCGCGACAGCTTTCATGGTCAGCCGCACCGGATGGGCCTCGATGCGTGGCTCTCCGGGGTGGACGGATGCGGCATCCATGGTCGCCCGGACCAGAACGCACCCCGATCCGGTCAAACGTGCCCTTCAGGGATTTCGGTCCTTCGGAGCTCCAAAGGCGCAGGTCGCGGTCGCTGCCCGAACAAGGCGACGCGCTCAGGTCCGTATCTCATCTGACCAGCGTCATGAAGGACAAAACCCTAGTCGAGCATTGCAGGCCACAGCACCGCGTTGCGACGCTGGAACGGAGGAATGTGGCCAATGCTCTCCAGCCCGAAATCTGCCGGCCGCAGCACAAGCTGCTCCTTCGTCGCCTCGGAATACAGCGCCCGCGCCCGCCAGACTGCGGCCGGGGGAACCAGATCGTCATCCGCCACAGCGATCATCCGCAGGTGCCCGGTCACCCGGTTCGGATCGGGCAGCGGCAGGCTTCGGCCCACGTCCGACAGATGCCAGCCCGGCGTCAGGCACCAGCGCCGCCAGTCTTCATAGACGCCACGCGGCAGGTCGGCACCCAGACCTACCATCCGGCCCGGCAGGTAGCCTGCGATCCGCGCGGCCAACCGCACCGGCTGCGACCAGAACACCCGCGCCTTCCAGCGATAGCGCAGCGGGTGATCGGTCACATGTGTCAGCCCCGCGCCAACCGTGATCGACCGCGTGACGCGGGTCATCGCCTCGTGCCAGCCAAGCCACAGCCCGCCCACCGAATGCCCGACCACCCAAATCGGTGTGTCGGGATACATCCGCGCCAGCGTCGCCAGTGCCGCCGCCTGATCGTGTCGGCCCCAGTCGGCCAACGTGGCCCGCGAACCGCGCAGCGGGTGCTGCAGCGACGCCCCGAAGTCGCGGTAGTCGTAGGTCATGACCGCAAGGTCCCTTTCGGCCGCCGCCCATCTGGCAAAAGCGCGGTAGTACCTTGCCGGAGCGCCCGTCGCCCCATGCAGCACGACCGCCGCCCGGGGCGGGCCATTTGGCCGAAAGATCCGACCACGCAACAGCGCACCCTGGCTGCGGATGTCCAGCTCCTCGCCGTCGTCCCCGCGCACTGCCATCGCCGCATCCAGCATCATCGCCTCCGCATGGATTAGACCGATCGGTCTAGTAGCACGGCTAGACCGATCGGTCTAGTCTTCTCTCGCACCGCCTTCCCGCCTATGTTGACCGGCATGACCGAAGAAGCCTCGACCCGTGACCGCCTTGTCTTCGCCGCCACCCGGCTTTTCCGGCAGCGCGGCTATGACGGCACCGGCCTGTCCGAGGTCCTGTTCGAAGCCGGGGTGCCCAAGGGCTCGCTCTATCACCATTTCCCCGACGGCAAGGCCGACCTTGCCTGCGCTGCCGCCGACTGGACGGCCACCGAGATCATCCGGGTGATCGACGACAGCTTTCGCGCCGCCCCCGACTGGCGGCACGGGGTCACGACCTTCTGCTACAAGATGGCCAAGCTGTTCGACATCCTGAACAGCGCCGACGCCTGTCCGATCTTCGGGCTTCTCTTTGAAGGCCCCGACCACGAGCAGTTCCGCGCCCATGCCGAAGCCGCCTTCGACCGCATCATCGCAGCCGCCGCCCGGCATGGCGAGACACTGGGAATGACGCCCGGGGCCGCGCATGAGGCTGCCGAGACCTGCATGATCGGCTTTCAGGGTAGCTGGACCCTTGCCCGGATGCGCCGCAGGTCGGATGTTCTGCGCAGCCTGCCGCAGCGGCTTTATGGTCTGGCCTGACCGCCTTCCCGGTGGACCTTCCGCCCCCCGCCCCCTAATCTGACGCCCGCAGTCACGGGGATTCCATGTCAGACCAGCCCGCCTACCAGGTTCTCGCCCGCAAATACCGGCCCGAGACCTTTGCCGACCTCGTCGGGCAAGAGGCGATGGTGCGCACGCTGAAGAACGCCTTTGCGGCCGACCGGATCGCGCATGCCTTCGTCATGACCGGCATCCGGGGCACCGGCAAGACCACCACGGCCCGCATCATCGCCAAAGGGCTGAACTGCGTCGGGCCGGACGGGAAGGGCAGCCCGACGACCGACCCCTGCAGCCAGTGCGAACCTTGCCGCGCCATCGCCGAAGGCCGCCATGTCGACGTGATGGAAATGGACGCCGCCAGCCGGACGGGCGTGGGCGACATCCGCGAGATCATCGATTCTGTCCACTACCGGGCTGCCTCGGCCCGCTACAAGATCTACATCATCGACGAAGTCCACATGCTGTCGACCTCCGCCTTCAACGCGCTTCTGAAGACGCTGGAGGAACCTCCCGCCCATGTGAAGTTCATCTTTGCCACCACTGAAATCCGCAAGGTTCCCGTCACCGTCCTGTCGCGCTGCCAGCGCTTTGACCTAAAGCGGATCGAGCCCGAAGTGATGATGGCGCTTCTGAAAAGGATCGCGACGGCCGAAGCGGCGCAGATTTCCGATGACGCCCTGGCCCTGATCACCCGAGCGGCCGAAGGTTCCGCCCGCGACGCGACCAGTCTGCTTGATCAGGCGATCAGCCACGGTGCCGGCGAGACCAGCGCAGATCAGGTCCGCGCCATGCTGGGCCTCGCGGACCGGGGCCGGGTGCTTGACCTTTTCGATCTGATCATGAAGGGCGACGCCGCCAGCGCCCTTGCGGAACTGTCATCGCAATATGCCGATGGTGCCGATCCCATGGCCGTCCTGCGCGACCTTGCGGAAATCACGCACTGGATCTCGGTCATCAAGATCAACCCGGCCTCGGCGGACGACCCGACCACGCCCCCTGACGAACAGATGCGCGGACAGGACATGGCCTCGCGTCTGCCGATGCGCGCGCTGACGCGGATGTGGCAGATGCTGCTGAAAGCCATCGAAGAGGTGGCACTTGCCCCGAACGCGATGATGGCCGCCGAGATGGCCGTCATCCGTCTGACCCATATCGCCGACCTGCCCGACCCGGAAACGCTGGTGAAAAAGTTGCAGGACAGCCCCCGCCCCCCGTCCGGCCCTGGTCCCGGCCCCGGCATCTCCGGCGGTGCCCCCGCTGGCGGCGGCACCGTCCATTCTCCCCGCCTCGCCCCTGTCCACGCGGCACCTGCCCGTGGCCCGACGATGACTGCTGCGGCCCCCGCGCTCGCCGAAAGCCAGCTTCAGGTCTATGCCACCTTCGATGCCATCGTCGAGCTGATCCGGGCGAAGCGCGACATGGTCCTTCTGAACGAGATCGAGACCGGCCTGCGCCTTGTCCGCTACTCTCCCGGGCGGATCGAGTTCGAGCCCGCGCCTGGTGCCAGGCCCGATCTTGCTGCCCGGATCAGCCAGCGCCTGCAAGGCTGGACCGGCGCGCGCTGGGGGGTGTCGGTCGTGGCAGTCGGCGGCCAGCCCACCATCGCCGAAGCGCGGGACAGCGAATTGGCCCAGGTCCGGGCCGAGGCATCGGACAACCCCATGGTGCAGGCGATCTTCACTGCCTTCCCGGGGGCCCGGATCGCCGAGGTGCGCTCGCCCGACGCGATGACGGCCGAGGCCGCAGCGGCTGCCTTGCCGCAGGCCGATCCCGAGCTTGACGACGACTGGGACCCGTTCGAGGCATGATCCGCCGCGCCACGCCTGCCGATGCGGCGACGCTTGCGCGGCTCAATGCCCATGTGCAGGGCTGGCACGCCGCGCACTACCCCGAGGCCTTCTTTCCGAACCCTGACCCGGTGGCCCTGACCGCCCATTTCGCGGATCGCCTCGCTGACCCGGCCTGCGCGGCATTCGTGACCGGCGAACCCGCGTTCGGCTATGCGCTCTGCACGCTGCAGACGCGCGCCACCTCGGTTTTCTCCCCCGGCTACCGCCGCCTGATGATCGACCACATCGCCGTCGTCCCGGACGCCCGCCGGAAAGGCCATGGCCGGGCGCTGCTTGACGCCGCGCGCCACCTGGCCCGCGACCTGAAGGCCGAGGAACTCCTTCTCGACACCTGGGAGGCGAACCACGAGGCGCAGGCATTCTTCCGCGCCGCAGGCTTCGCGCCCCGCCGAATGCTGTTCCGCGCCGTGCCCTGACCTTGCGCCACGGCACGGCAACCCGTATCTCAGACGAAACAGACGGAGAACAACATGCTGAAAGGTCTGGGCGCATTAGGCGGGCTTGGCGACATGGCCAAGATGATGAAGGCCGCGCAGGAAATGCAGGGCAAGCTGGCCGAGCTGCAGGCGGATCTGGCAACCATCGTGGTCACGGGCGAAGCCGGCGCGGGTCTCGTCAAGGCCCGCGCCACCGCGAAGGGCGAGGTCACCGGCCTCGACATCGACCCGTCGATCCTTGTGGCTTCGGAAAAGGAAGTGGTCGAGGATCTGATCCTTGCCGCGATCCATGATGCGCAACTGAAGGCGAAGGCCCGCAGCGAGCAGGAAATGGCGAAGCTTGGCGAATCCTTTGGCATGCCCCCCGGCATGAAGCTGCCGTTCTGATGCCGACCGGACCCGCTGACGACACCGGCATCGAGGCGCTGATCGAGCTGATGGCCAGGCTGCCCGGCCTTGGCCCCCGGTCAGCCCGCCGCGCCGTGCTTGTCCTTCTGAAAAAGCGCGCGCAACTGATGGCCCCCCTTGCACAGTCGCTGGCCGAGGTGGCGCTGGCCGCCAAGGACTGCCGGGTCTGCGGCAACATCTCGACCCATGAGACTTGCGCGATCTGCGCCGATCCGGCCCGCGCGACGGGTGAGCTTTGCGTCGTCGAAGACGTGGCCGACCTCTGGGCGATGGAACGGGGGCAGGTCTTCCGCGGCCGCTACCACGTCCTTGGCGGCACGCTCTCGGCGCTCGACGCCATCGGCCCGGACGAGCTTGGCATCCCCCGCCTCGCCGACCGCGTCACCGACGAAGGCATCCGCGAGGTGATCCTGGCGCTCAACGCCACCGTCGATGGTCAGACCACCGCGCATTACATCGCCGACGCCCTTGCGGGGACCGTCGTGCAGATCACCACTCTTGCGCAAGGCGTCCCGATCGGGGGCGAGCTGGACTATCTCGACGATGGCACCATCGGCGCGGCCCTGCGGGCGAGACGCAAACTGTAGGGTGCGCTACAGCGCATCGATCCCCAGCAGCCCCGGCAGGTCCGCCATCCGGTGAAAAAGAGGCACGCCAAGCGCCGCAACGGCCCGCGCCGTGGGTGTGTCCGGCCCATGCTCGGCATATCCAAGGCACCGCATCCCCGCCGCCAGCGCCGCCTTCGCGCCATTGGCGCTGTCTTCGATCACCACGCAGGCCTCTGGCCGCGCCCGGCACGCCTGTGCCGCCATCAGGTAGACCTCCGGCGCGGGTTTCGGATTGCCGATCTCCTGACCCGACAGGACCACCCGGAACCGACCCGTCAGCCCGTGCTGGCCCAGCGTGATCTGCATCTTTTCCAGCGATCCGTTCGACCCCATGGCAAAGGGCACCCCTGCCGCGTCCAGCCGGTCAAGCACGTCCGCCACGCCCGCCACCAGCGGCACGCCATCGGCCAGCATCGCATACATGCGCCGGTAGAAGTGCCCGACCCAGCCCTCCGGCAGGCTCGCCCCAGCCGCACGCGCCCGTTCGGCCACCATCTCGACGGTCACGCCGACAAAACCCGTCTCGAACTCTTCCAGCGTGAGCGGCAAGCCGTGCGCGGCCAGCTCCTCAAGAAACAGCGCGAAACTTGGCCCTTCGCTGTCGACGATCACCCCGTCGCAGTCGAACAATACAGCCTCGGGGCGGGTCATGCGGGCGCTCTCAGCAAGGTCACGATGGTATCGCCATACTTCCTCCGGTCGACCACCGCAAACCCCTCCGGCACCGTCACCGGCACCCCTTCCTCCCAGACCACCATCGCTTCCGGGGCCAGCCAGCCGCCTTTTTGTGCCGAGGTCAGCGCGGCCTCTCCAAGACCCTTCCCATAGGGCGGATCGAGGAAGACCAGCGTGAACATCGCACCAGCATTCACCCCCAGCCGTGTAACATTTTGACGAAGAATCCTGCTCTGAACCTCCATTCGCATCTTCGCGATATTCGATTTCATCAAGGTCAGCGCCTTGGTCCCGTCATCGACGAAGGTCACCTCGGCTGCCCCCCGGCTCAGCGCCTCAAGCCCCAAGGCACCGGTACCGGCGAACAGGTCCAGCACCCGCGCGCCTGTGACCGGGTTGCCATGAGCGTTGATCAGCAGATTGAAAATCGCCTCGCGCACCCGGTCCGATGTCGGGCGCAGATGTGCGGCGGCATCACCCTCGCCCACGTCGGCCAGCTTCAGCCCCCGGCGCGCGCCGCCGATGATCCTCATCCCTTCAGCAGGGCCTTCAGGTCGGGCGCTGTCTCGATCACCTCGGGCGCGGGGCTCTTGCCCATCTCGATCAGCCGCTTGCCGACCATGTAGGACCGGCTGTCGTTCATCGCGTCCACTGCCAGAAGGTCCGCGCCCCGATAATACCAGAAGCTGACGACATCGCCGTCACCCTTGCGGGTGACGATCCGGTCATATCCGGTGTTGAGGCCCGCGATCTGCAGTTTCAAGTCGTATTGATCCGACCAGAACCATGGCTTCGCGAGATAGGCCTCCCCGGCCCCCACGATGTTCGCTGCCACCGCTTCGGCCTGGTCGATGGCATTGCCGACCGATTCCAGCCGGATGCGGCCACCCTTCCACGGGAAGGACGCGCAGTCCCCCGCCGACCAGACCCAGGGGTCCGAGGTCCGGCCAAGCGCATCCGTGGCGATGCCGTTGTCCAGTGCCAGCCCTGCCGCCTCGGCCAGCTGGGTGTTCGGCGTGATGCCCACGCCCACGATCACGAAATCCGCCGCCAACTCGCGCCCGTCCTTCAACTGCGCGCCTGTCACCCGGGAACCACCGACCAGCCGGTCAAGGCCGGTGGATTCCAGCACCTTCACCCCATGCGCCTGATGCAGGGCACGGACGTAATCCGACGTTTCGGGCGAGGCGACCCGTTGCAGGATGCGCGGCGCCATCTCCAGCACCGTCACGTCCAGCCCCAGCTTCGAGCCCACCGCCGCCGCCTCCAGCCCGATGTAGCCGCCACCGACGATGATGACCTTGCGGCCTTGGCGGAACTCGGCCCGCATCGCATCGACATCGGCCAGCGTGCGGACGGTGTAGACCCCGTCCAATTCGCCCCCGATCGCAGCGGGAAGACGACGCGGGGTGGACCCCGTGGTCAGAGCCAGATGGTCATAGGCCAGCGCTTCGCCGCCCGCCGTCACGGTCTTCGCCACCGGGTCGATGGTGGACACCACCTGCCCCAGCCGCATCTCGACCTTGTGTTCGGCCCAGAACTCCGGCCCGCGCAGCCAAAGCCGGTCTTCTTCCATCTCGCCCAGAAGGTAGGCCTTCGACAGGGGCGGGCGCTGGTAGGGGGGGCCCGGTTCATCGCCCAGCATCACGATCTCGCCGTCATGTCCAAGCGCCCGCAGTTTCGCGGCCAGAGCCGCACCGGCCTGCCCGGCCCCTACGATAACCACCCGCATCGCGCACCCCCTCTGGCATGTTCCGCGCCGGACCCTATAACCCAAGCGAGGACAGGCGCAACGCGCCAAGAGAGAAAGGAAGACGTAAAATGACGATTGCGGAAGGCACGAAGCTCCCCGACGCCACGCTGCTGAGGATCGGAGAAAACGGGCCCGAGGGCGTCTCGCTGGCGGCAAAGCTCAACGACCGCAAAGTGGTGCTTTTCGGCCTGCCCGGTGCCTACACGGGAACCTGTTCCACCGCGCATGTCCCCAGCTTCATCCGCACCGCGAAGAAATTCGCCGAAAAGGGCGTGGACGAGATCATCTGCATCTCGGTCAACGATCCCCATGTGATGAAGGCCTGGGGCGAGGCAACGGGGGCGACCGCTGCCGGGATCACAATGCTCGGCGACGCCGATTCCAGCTTTACCAAGGCCATCGGCATGGAGTTCGACGCCCCGGCCGCCGGGTTCCATGCCCGCTCCAGGCGCTATTCGCTGCTGGCCGAGGATGGCGTGGTGAAGATCTTCAACCCGGAAGTCGGTCGGGGCTGCGAAATCTCGGCAGGCGAGTATCTGCTTTCGCAACTCTGACGGCCTGCCTGCGACGCCGTAACGCCGCGCGCGGCTCCCTCCGAGGAGGAGACGACGTCGAAGGACGAGGATTACCCTTCCCGCACATGCCGCTGGAAGGCGCGCTTCAGAAGGTCAAGTTCGGCCCGCAGAAGGCCGATCTCGGCGCGGACATCCTCGTCCAGGGGAACGCCCGCGACCAGGGTGAACTCGGCCAGCGTCGTCCCGTCTGCCTGCACGACAAAGGTCTGCACGCCATCGTTCAGCGCCCAGGCCGGGATCGGAACCCGCACGGCAAGCTGCCCTGCCTTGCCCGGCACGGAACGGACCTCCACGCCCTCGACCTCGCGCCCGCCATGATGCGCTGCAAAGGCCGGGGGGGTCGTGCCCGTGCCGCCAAAAACGCCTTCCCAGACCCCGGCGGTGATGCTGGCCTGAACCAGCGTGATCTCGGACGTTCTGGCCATGGTCCCCTCTTCAAAGCTCGGCGCGGGGACGGCGGCTCAGCACCACGTCGCGGATCACGATCCGCGTCATGGCAACGTCATTCAGGATCAGGTCCATCCAGGCGCGTTCTACCCGCTTTTCGTTGATGTCGGCATAGCCCAGGTCGAACTCGGCCACCTTGTCGCGGCCCTCTTCGGGCAAGGCGCTGACCGGCTGCGCGAGGTTCGGACCATGCTTGATGTTCAACCGCGCAAAGGCCCGCAGCGGCTGGTCGCTGTCGATCACCAGCTCGGCCCGGACCAGATGCCGCGCCTTCAGCCCTTGCACCGCCGTCTCCGGCAGATCCAGCGCCAGCGACAGGAAGCTGCCCTTGAAGCCGAAGACGTCGATGGCCAGCCCATGGGGCGCGCGATCCTCGGACTTGGCGTTGCGGACCTGCCGCGCCGCCACTTCCCCCAGCGGGCAGTCATGACACAGCACGACGCCTTCCCCCAGGGCTGTCCGGTCATCCGACGCCACAACCCCCGGCTCAAACAGCGCGCCGCGCCACAGGTCGGGCCGCCATGACCAGTCGGTCCCGAGCGGCATCTGCGGCAGGCCCGTGGTCAGGGCCGGGACCGAAAGCCGTGCATCGGCGGCCTGCATCACCCGGTCCAGCTGCCGCCGCATCCCCCGCGCCTCGGCCCGCAAGGCCCGAAGCTCGAAGCTTTCCAGGTCCGGGGCAGTTTCGGCCAGCCGCGCCCAGCGGCCTTCGGTCCGGCTCTGATGCCAGCCCTCAATCGCCCGCAGGATGCGGCTGGCCATGATGCCCTACTGGTCCATGTAGACGTGGCTTTCGCCCTTCGCGCCGGGATGCGTCACCGCCCCCCAGCGCGCGCCGCCGACCAGCCGCGCGAACTTGTGGACCGCGCCACTGGTGTATTGCGTCTTGCGCGGGCCGCCCCATGCCGCCTTGCGCGCGGCAAGCTCGGCATCCGACAGCGCCACCGACAACTCGCCCGTCACCGCGTTCAGCGTGATCACGTCGCCGGTCTTCAGCAGGGCAATCGGCCCGCCATGCGCCGCTTCCGGCCCGACGTGACCCACGCAGAACCCCCGCGTCGCGCCTGAGAACCGCCCGTCGGTGATCAGCGCCACCTTCTTGCCCATGCCCTGACCGCTCAGCGCCGCCGTGGTCGCCAGCATCTCGCGCATCCCCGGCCCACCTGCCGGGCCCTCGTTGCGGATGACGAGGACCTCGCCTTCCTTGTACTCCCGCGCCTTGACCGCTGCGAAGGCATCCTCTTCGCACTCGAACACCCGCGCCGGGCCGCTGAACACCTGCTCCGCCTCGGTCATGCCCGCGACCTTCACGATGGCCCCGTCCGGGCAGAGGTTGCCCTTAAGGCTGACCACACCCCCGGTCTTGGTGATGGGAGAGCCGATGTGATAGATCACCGTCCCGTCCGCCTCGCCTCGGATCTCCTCAAGGCTTTCGCCCAAAGTCTTGCCCGAGGCCGTGATGCAATCCAGGTGCAGAAGCCCCTCTTTCGCCAGCTCCTTCATCACCACGGCCACGCCGCCGACCTCGTGCAGGTCCTTGGCGACATATTTGCCGCCCGGCCGCAAGTCGACGAAATAGGGCGTGTCCTTCATGCAGGCCGCCACGTCGAACAGGTCAAAGTCGATCCCCGCCTCGTTGGCCAGCGCCGGCAGGTGCAGCGCCGCATTGGTGCTGCCACCCGTGCAGCCCACCACCCGCGCCGCATTTTCCAGCGCCTTCCGCGTCACGATATCCCGCGCGCGGATGTTCTTTTCGATCAGGTGCATGACTGCCACGCCCGAGGCCTCGCCATACTGGTCGCGGCTTTCGTAAGGGGCCGGAGCCGAGGAGGAATTCAAGAGCGCGAGGCCAATCGCCTCGGACACGCAGGCCATTGTGTTCGCGGTATATTGCGCGCCGCAGGCCCCGGACGATGGGCAGGCCACCCGCTCCATGATCTCAAGCTCTGCATCCGACAGGTTCCCGGCCTGATGCTTGCCCACCGCCTCGAACATGTCCTGCACGGTGATGTCCTGGCCCTTGTAGCGGCCCGGCAGGATCGACCCGCCGTAGATGAAGACCGATGGCACGTTCAGCCGCACCATCGCCATCATCATCCCCGGCAGCGACTTGTCGCAGCCCGCAAGGCCCACGATCGCGTCATAGCAGTGCCCGCGCATCGTCAGTTCGACCGTGTCGGCAATCGCATCGCGGCTGGCCAGCGAGGACCGCATCCCCTCATGCCCCATCGCGATGCCGTCGGTCACGGTGATCGTGGTGAATTCGCGCGGGGTGCCGCCACCCTTCTTCACGCCCTGCTTGACGATCTGCGCCTGACGGTTCAGCGCGATGTTGCAGGGGGCAGCTTCGTTCCAGCAGGTCGCCACGCCCACCCAGGGCTGGTGGATCTCTTCCTCGGTGATCCCCATCGCGTAGAAATAGCTGCGATGCGGCGCGCGCGCCGGACCTTCGGTCACATGGCGGCTGGGAAGCTTCGACTTGTCGAAACGCTGGTTGGTCATGGCGGCTCCTTGCGGGAAATGGCTTGGCCGCAAGGGATAAAGGCCTGCCCGGTCTGGGGCAAGCGCGATATGGCCGCTCAGGTCCCGTTGATCGCCACCGTCGCGCTTTGCATCATGCCGTCAAGCTGCATCCGAAGGCTGTCGATGAAGCCGACATAGGCCTCCAGAAAGCCGGCCAGCGCGGGCACCGCGTCCGACAGCGCGTCGGCGCTGACGTAAAGCGCCGCAGCAAGGATGGCGAAGGTCATCACCGAGAGAAAGCCCTTGCGGAAACTGCTGCGCCCTTCGACCGGAGTCGGCATCGCCTCGGCTGCCTCTTCCGTCCGTTCGCCCGGCCGCAGGGTCGAGTTGATCTCCTCGACATCCGGAAGCCGCGTGCGCCGCGCTGACAGCTTGTCCTCCGCGTCCTCGTTCATCTGGGCAGCAGGCGACGGGGCCGGATCGGCTACAACCTTGCGGGCAGCGGGCATGGCGGCCTCGATCCCAAGGTCGCCCTGCACTTCCAGCGGCTTTGACGCCTCGGCCCGCCGGGCAGAGGCTTCGCGTTCGGCCTCCTCTCGCAGGATGGCCAGCACCGAGTCATCGACTGCGTAAGCCACAGGCGCGGCACCGGCGGCCACAGGCAGGGCAGCCTCGGCGTCGTCCGCAGCCTCGGGGACATCGGTTGCATCGGCGGCTGCGACCACAGGCGCGGGCTCGCTCTCCTCGACCGGGGCCACTGTCGGCGCAACGTCCGGCGCGCCCGGCAGACTTGCCACCTCTGCGGCGGCGGGCTGGATGACCTCGGCCGCGTCCGCGACGGACATCAGCCTGTCCTCTGCAACCGCTTCAGCCACTTCACCGACCGAGGCAGCCACCTCAGGCTCCGGCTCCGCCGTTCTTGCAGCCACGGCCAATGCCTCCGGTTCGGCCACCGGCTCTGGCGCTGCCTCTGGTGCCGCCACTCGCTCCGGCGCTGCCACCGGCTCCGGAACCGGCGGCGGAACCGCGGCTGCTACCGGAGCCGTCTCGGCCGCGCGGGCGCGCATCTGATACCAGGCGTGGCCGCAGTTGGCGCATTGAACGTCACGACCCGTCTCCGGGATCGCGTCCTCTGGCACCTCGTACTTCGCCTCACAGTTCGGGCAAACCAACCGCATTTTTTTCCCTCAAAGCCTGTTTTCCGGCTGCGCTATCAAGGTTGTAACCCCTAATTCCTGTCGTTCCAAGGGTTTGTCGCGCGCTCTTGTGCAATCGTTTCGGGCTGTGCGATGGAAAGCGCAGTGACAGCGGGCGAAGGTCGCCCAAAGCCGGCAGCAGGGGAACAGCGTGATCACCTTCGAGAACGTGGCCTACAGCTATGGCGGCGGAGAGCTTCTGTCCGACGTTTCACTGAAACTCGCGCCCGGATCCTTCCACTTCCTCACCGGCCCCTCCGGCGCGGGCAAATCCACCTTCCTCAAGCTCGCCTATGCCGAATTGCGGGCGACCTCAGGCCGCGTCACGTTGTTTGACCGCGACGTGAAGGGCCTGTCGCGCGATGACGTCGCCCGCACCCGCCGCAGGATCGGCATCGTGCATCAGGACTGCAAGTTCCTCGACCACATGACCCTTGCCGCCAACATGGCGCTGCCCTTCACGGTGTCCGACCGGGAAAGCGACCCGCAGGATCTGGAGGACCTTCTGTCCTGGGTCGGGCTCAAGCACCTCGCGGACGCGCTTCCCCCGCAGCTTTCCGGCGGCGAACGCCAGCGCGCGGCCCTCGCCCGCGCCGTCATCGTCGATCCGGACGTGATCCTGGCCGACGAGCCCACTGGCAACGTGGACTGGGAGATGTCCTTGCGCATCCTCACCCTGCTGGTGGAACTGAACAAGATGGGCAAGACCATCCTTGTCGCCACGCACGACCTGAACCTGATCCGCCAGGCCAAGGCCCAGATCCAGGCCCGGGTCCTCCGCATCGCCAAGCACCGCGTCCAGCTTGCCGGGGCCGACCTGTGAAGCCCCCCGCCGCCAAACCCGCCAGCCCCGCCACCCGCGCGCTCGAGGTCGTCCCGCCCTCGGGCCCGACCGCCCGGCTCACGATCTTCACTGCCGGCGCGATGACCTTCCTCTGCGTCTTCGCCCTCGCCCTCTCTCTCGCCTCGGGCCGCCTCGCGAACCGCTGGTCCGAGGCCCTGGCCAAGACCGCCACCATCCGCCTCTCCGCCCCGGAGGGCCAGGTCCAGATCCAGACCGACGCGATCCTAGCGGCCCTTGCGACCACCCCCGGGATCGCGAGCTACCGCCCTATCGACGATGCCGAGACGCGCAGCCTTCTCGAACCCTGGTTCGGCCCCGGCCTGCCCATCGAAGCCCTGCCGATCCCCCGCCTGTTCGAAGTGGTCGAAGCGGACCCGCCCTATGATTCCGAAGGCCTGCGCCAGCGTCTTGCCGCCGAGGCCCCCGGTGCCGTGCTTGACGACCACACCCGCTGGCGCCGCCCCCTGGTCGAGGCGGCCGGCCGCATCCGACTTCTGGGTGTGCTTTCCATCGCCCTGATCGGTGCGACCATGGCCGCGATGATCACGCTTGCCGCCCGCGCTGCCCTTGCGACAAACGCCGAAGAGATCCGCGTGCTCCGGCTCGTGGGTGCCAAGGACAGCTACATCGCCCGCGCCTTCGTCCGCCGGTTCACGCTGCGGACCTTCGGCGGGGCTGCGATCGGGGCCGCAGTCGGCCTCCTTGGCGTTGCCGCCCTGCCCGCCGCCGACGCGGCCGGGGGCTTCCTGACCGGCCTCGGCTTTACCGGCACCGGCTGGCTCTGGCCCTTTGCCCTTCCCCCCCTCGCTGCTATCGTGGCCTTCGTGGCCACCCGCCGCGCCGCGCTCCAGAAACTGCGAGAGCTGACATGACCCCGATCCGCTGGCTTTTTTCGCTGGTGTTCATCATCCAGATGTATCTCGCGATGGCCGTGATCGCGCTGGTCTTCGCGCCCTGGGCACTGGTCTCCCGCCGCGGAGCCCGCGCCGCATGCAAGACCTTCTGCCGATGGGCGATCGTCTCCCTGCGCCTGCTCACCGGCCTGCGATCCGAAGTGCGTGGCCTGCCCCCAACCGGCGAAGCCGTGATCGCAGCGAAACATCAGAGTTTCCTCGACATCATCCTGATCTTCAACGCCGTCCCGGCTGGCAAGTTCATCATGAAGCGCGAGCTGATGTTCGCCCCCTTCCTCGGTCAATACGCCCTGCGCATCGGCTGCGTCCCGGTCAACCGCGGCAAGCGGGGTGCTGCAATCGCCAGGATGAAAGCCGATGTCGCGGCAGGGGCTGCCGAACCCGGCCAGCTGATCATCTATCCGCAGGGCACCCGCGTCGCCCCGGGTGCGACCCGGCCCTACAAGGTCGGCACCGGACTTCTCTACGAACAGCTCGCCCAGCCCTGCCATCCGGTTGCCACCAATGTCGGCGTCTTCTGGCCCAAGCGCGGCATCCTGCGCAAACCCGGCCTCGCGGTGGTCGAATTCCTGCCCCCCATCGTTCCGGGCTTGGCCGTGCCCGCGTTCATGACCCGGCTCGAAGCAGACATCGAAGCCCACTCCGACCGCCTGATGGCCGAGGCCGGGTTCAGATCCTGATGGGCAGCCGCCCCGAAGCCCTCGCGCATGTCCTCGACTGCCTGTCGACCTTGCCCATCGCCTATCGCAAGATGATGGGCGAATACGTTCTCTACCTCGATGCCAAGGTTGTGGCTGTCATCGGCGATGATCGGCTCTGGCTGAAGGCAACCCCCGGCGGTCTGGCATATCTGCCCGATTGTCCACGCGCCGCGCCGTTCCTGGGGGCAAAGGACTGGATCGACGCCGACAGTGCGCTCGACGACCCCGACCTTCTGATCGCCGCACTGCAAGCCGTCGCCGACGACCTGCCCGCCCCGAAACCAGGAAAACCCAAGATTTGAGTCAAATTTTCCTGCTCTTTTGAGAAATACTCCACGGGGGTCTGGGGGTGTGAAACCCCCAGCCACCAACCAAAGGGCGAGACGACATGGACTGGATCACCACCCTCGACGACCTCCACGACCGCTACGGCAGCCCGGCCGAGGCCGCGATCGTCAAGGTCGCCGCACATCTCACCCCCGCCTACCGCGGCTGGATCGGCCGCTCGCGCTTCTGCATCCTGACGACCGTCGGCCCCGAGGGCACCGACGGATCTCCGCGTGGCGACGAAGGGCCTGTCGTCACCGTCCTCGACCCGCGGACCCTGGCGCTGCCCGATTGGCACGGCAACAACCACATCGACAGCCTGCGCAACATCGTCCGCGACGGTCGCGTCAGCCTGATGTTCCTGATCCCCGGCGCGAACAACGCGCTGCGGGTGAACGGCACCGCGCGCCTGACCGCAGACGCCAACCTGCGTGCCCGCTTTGCCCGTGATGGCAAACAGCCCCGCACGGTCATCGTGATCCGTATTGCCGAAGTCTATTCCCAATGCGCCCGCGCGCTGATCCGCGCAGGCGTCTGGACCGGCGGCGACCAGTCGCAGGACCTGCCCTCTGTCGGCGACATGCTGCGCGAGATCACGGACGGCCGGATCGACGGCAAGGCTTATGATGCCGACTGGCCCGGCCGGGCCGCGCTCACGATGTGGTAGGGTGGTGGGATTGGCAATCTGCCCAGGCGCCGTGCCAATCAGCTCAGCGGGCAGTCCGCAACTTCCAGATCCAGCGCCAGCCTTGCCTCCGGCCCATAGCCAAGACCGGACACGTTGATGTAGAGCGCCCCGGTTTCGGCCCAGACCTCGGTCACCGGCATTGTGGTCGCAGCCTGATCGATGGCCACGTTCTGAAACAGCGCACATTCGGTTTCAAACCGCAGCACATAGCCGTTGAACTTCGCCTCGTAAAACCGCCCGATTCCCTTCGGGTAGCTCAACTCGATCCGCGTCGGGCCGATCTCGACCGTCACCGGGACAACATCGAGCCCCCCGGTCAGCCCCTCGGACTCCAGACCGAACTCCACACCGTCGCCCACCATCATGGTGCGGCCCCGCGCTTCAAGATAGGGTTGGTCGCGCTGGTCCCAGGTCTCGACCGTGAAGGTGACAAGCCGCCCCTCCAGCGTCCCCGCCGCAGCCGGGGCGGCGATCAGCGCGGCCAGCGCAAGCCAGCGCATCAGGCGAATTTCAGCGCCAGGATCCCGGCCAGGATCAAAAGAATGCCCAGAACGCGCATCAGGTTGACCGGCTCCTGGAACAGGAACACCGCCGCAACCGCAGTGCCGATGGCCCCAATCCCCACCCAGACCGCATAGGCCGTGCCCACCGGCAGCGATTTCATCGCGACCGCCAACAGGTAGAATGACCCGAGAGCCAGAACGACGGTGACCACCGACGGCCAGAGCTTGGTGAAGCCATCCGAGTATTTCAGCCCCAGCGCCCAGCCGGTTTCCATCAGCCCGGCAATCGCCACGATCGCCCAGGGGTTCACGCCGCCAACCCTTTCGACCCCATGTCGAGGAACTTCTGCCTGCGGTCCTTGATCAGCGCCTCGGGCTTCTTGGACGACAATTCGCCCAGCATCGCCTCGATCGCCTTGCCCACCGCCTCGATCGCCTCTTTCGGGGCCCGTTGCGCGCCGCCCAGCGGTTCCTTCACGATCCGGTCGATGATGCCCAGCTTCTGCAGATCCTGCGCCGTCAGCCGCAGGGCCTCGGCCGCCTCGCGCATCTTCTCGGCATCCTTCCACAGGATCGAGGCGCAGCCTTCGGGCGAGATGACCGAGTAGATCGAATGCTCCAGCATCGCGACGCGGTTCGCTGTCGCAAAAGCCACGGCCCCGCCCGACCCGCCTTCGCCGATCACCACGGAAATCAGCGGCACGCCGACCGAAAGGCACTTTTCCGTCGACCGCGCGATCGCTTCGGCCTGCCCCCGCTCCTCCGCGCCCTTGCCCGGATAGGCGCCGGCCGTGTCGATCAGCGTGATCACCGGCAGGCGGAACCGGTCGGCCAGGTCCATCAGCCGGATCGCCTTGCGATAGCCCTCCGGCCGCGCCATGCCGAAATTGCGCTGGATCCGCGACTTGGTGTCGTTGCCCTTTTCGTGCCCGATCACCAACACCGGCTGGTCGTTGAACCGCGCCAGACCGCCGATCACCGCATGGTCGTCGGCAAAGGCCCGATCGCCCGCGAGGCTGGTGAACTCGGTGAACAGCTGCCCGACATAGTCGAGGCAATGCGGCCGGTCCGGGTGCCGCGCCACCTGGCACTTCTGCCAGGCGCTCAGGTTCTTGTAGAGATCGCGCAGCGCCGCGTCCGCCTTGCGGTCCAGCGCCTCGGCCTCCTTCGTCATGTCCACGCCACCGCCGGTCTTCGCCATGGCGCGCAATTCTTCCGCCTTGCCTTCGATGTCGGCGAGCGGCTTTTCGAACTCAAGATACTGCATGGCGCTTCCTTCCCGGGTCGGCACCTATATGCCTCCGGGTGGGGACTGATGCAACTCGGCAAGATTTCCGCAGGCCGATAAAGCAAAGCCTTGCCGCTGACAGGATCGCTACCGGTTCGCCTCGTGCTCCAGCCGTTGCAGTGCGATGCGCTCGTTCTTCTCGGCCCGCATCTGGTCATGGTAGGCCTGCTCGACATAGGCCATGTGCGCCGCCACCGCTGCCCGCGCGGCATCGGGGTCGCGCGCCTGGATCCCCGCGTTGATCGCCCGGTGCTGGTCCAGCAGCTGATCCCGCGTCATCCGGTTCTTGAACATCATCTGCCGATTGTAGAACACGCCCTGCCGCAGAAGATCGAACATCGACCGCAGCATGTGCAGCATGATCACGTTGTGGCTCGCCTCGATGATCGCCATGTGGAACTCGGCGTCCAGCTGCGCCTCGTCCGCAGGGTCACGCTTCTGATGCGCGGCCTCCATCTTCGCAAGGATCGTGTCGATGACCTTGAGGTCGGTTTCCGACCCATGGACCGCCGCCCGACCCGCCGCCAGCCCCTCGATGTCGCGCCGAAAGCCGATGTAGTCGAAGACCGCCTCGTCGTGCGTGGCAAAGAGATCGACCAGCGCCGGCGAAAAGGCCGACCCCAGGACGTCGGCGACAAAGATGCCCGACCCCGCCCGGCTGACCAGAAGGCCCCGCTCGGCCAGATCGGCGATGGCATCGCGCAGGGATGGGCGCGAGACGCCCAGCTTGTCGGCCAGATCGCGCTCGGACGGAAGCCGCTCGCCGGGCCGCAGGATGCCACGCAGGATCAGCTGCTCGACCTGCCGCACGACCGCATTCGACAGTTTCTCGGGTGCGACTTTCAGGAACGGCATGACGGGAACTGCATGATGGCCTCGCTGATTGGTCCAGAAATATGACCGATTGTCGAGGATCACAACGAAAAAAGGGGCCGGGAAATCCCGGCCCCCTGCCTGACAGGGCTGAAAGATCAGCGCGTCGGGCGGATGATGATCTCGACCCGGCGGTTCTGGGCGCGGCCCTCCGGCGTCAGGTTCGACGCGACCGGCTGGTCCTCGCCCCGACCGAAGGCAGCGATCCGGCCACCCGGAACGCCGCTTTCCCGCAGGATCGACGCGACCGAGACGGCCCGGCGCTGCGACAGGTCCTGGTTGTAGGCCGCCGATCCGGTGTTGTCGGTATGCCCGACGACCTCGATCGTGCTGTTGGGATAGCGCAGCAGGCTTGCGGCCACCGCACTCAGGTCCGAGCGCAGGTCGGGGCGGACAGCGGCGCTGTCGGTCGCGAACAACAGTTCCTGCGGCATGTTCACGATCAGGTATTCGCCGGTGTTGGTCACCGAGATGTTGGAATTTAGCGAACCGCGCAGTTCCGAGGCCTGCCGGTCCAGATCGGCGCCGATCAGCGCGCCGGTGCCCGCGCCCAGCGCGCCACCCAGGATCGCGCCCTTGAATTCGTTGCCGTCCTTGGCCGTCGCAGCGCCGGCTGCGGCCCCGAGAAGGCCGCCGATCACGGCTCCGTTCTTGGTGCGGGCGTTCGGATCATTGGGATAGGCGTTGGGATCGACGCAAGCCGTCAGGAACAGCGTGCCCGCCACTGCCAGGATCAGGGGTGTCTTCGTCATCATGTTTGCTCTCGCCTCGATAGCCGACCCGTTCCGGGCCTGTGCATAGACCCGTGCCACAATACACCAACGCCGTCAAAGGGCTTGCGGTTCCGTCAGGTTTCGGCAGGCTTCCGCGCATCACACATCTGCGCGAGCCGCCTCCCAGGCCAGCATCGCGCGCTTGCGGGGCAGACCCCAGTGATAGCCGCCAAGTCCCCCGTCGCGGCGCAGCGCGCGGTGGCAGGGGATCAGGAAACTGATCGGATTGCGCCCGACCGCCGTCCCCACCGCCCGGTGCGCCGAGGGGTGTCCGATGGCCCCGGCAATGTCGGCATAGGTCGTGACATGGCCCGACGGGATCGCCAGCAGCGCCTCCCAGACCTTGATCTGGAATGGCGCGCCGATCAGGTGCAGGCTGGTCGCCTCGGCTCCGAAGGCAGCATCGACCATGGGCCGGATCGCCATCGGGTCCTCGACGAACGCAGCCTTCGGCCAGCGGCGGACCAGATCCGAAAGGGCCGTCTCCGCCCCCACCTCGTCGGCAAAGCCCATGCCACAGATGCCCCTGGCCGTCGCCATCACGATGGCCGGGCCGAAGGGGCTTTCAAACCAGCCCCATCGGATGTCCAGCCCTTCGCCGCCCCTCGCGAAGTCACCCGGAGACATCGCTTCCCAGGTCAGGAACAGATCATGCAGCCGCCCGGTGCCCGACAAACCGGTTTCCAGCGCGGTGCCCAGCACCGTGTGGCGCTCCGCCAGAAGCCGCCGCGCATGGCCCAGCGTCAGGTATTGCTGATACCGCTTGGGGCTGACCCCGACCCAGGCGCTGAACACCCGCTGGAAATGCGCCGGGCTCATGTTCATGCGCCGGGCAAGATCCTCCAGCGTCAGCGCGGGACCGGCACCGTCGATCACCTCCAGGGCACGGGCGATCACCTGGTAATGGTAGGCGGGGGATTGGTCGGTCATGGCAGTCTCCTTCCCGCCACCCTAACTGCGCTGCCCCGGACCCGCGACCCACTTCCTGCGCATCCGGATTTCCCGCCTTGATCGACGCGCGCGACCATGGTCACTGGGCGGGCCGATCCGATGCACGAGGCCCCCATGCTGCGCCCCTTCCTTCTGACGCTGACGCTGCTCGCGGCCCTTCCTGCCGAGGCCGAAACCCGCTGCGGCTGGTATCACAACCCCACGCCCGGCAATGTCTTCCTGCAGGACGCAGACGGCCAGTGGTGGATATCCACCCAGGGCAATGCCCCCGCACCGGGCTTCGAGGAGGCCTACACCCCCGCCTTCGACAACCGCGTTCGCATCGATTACGCTGGTGAGGTCACCCAACGCTACGGCTTCAGTTGCGCCTGCGCAGATGGAAAGTTCAGCAACGGTGACGCGCTTTCGATCTCCCGCTTGCGGGAAATCCCGATGGCGCGCTGCGAAGGCGACCCGAAACTTCCACCCGTCCAACTCTACGGCCAGTGATGTTGCGCCAGCGGTCCGCCGCTGGCATGAAGGCGGCATGGTCGCGCAACTTCCCTATGCCACGCTGAAACAGATCTTCGCCCGGTTCGCCGAGATCGAGGCTGAACCCAAGGGCGAGCTTCACCACACCAACGCCTTCACCCTTCTTGTCGCCGTGGCCCTGTCCGCCCAGGCGACAGATGTCGGCGTGAACAAGGCCACGGCCAGACTTTTCCAAGTCGCCGACACGCCGCAGAAGATGCTCGACCTCGGCGAGGAGGCCTTGATCGACCATATCAAGACCATCGGCCTTTTCCGCAACAAGGCGAAGAACGTCATCAAGCTGTCGCGCCTGCTGATCGACAATTTCGACGGTGAGGTGCCCAGTTCCCGCGCGGCCCTGGTCACCCTGCCCGGCGTCGGCCGCAAGACCGCGAACGTGGTCCTGTCGATGTGGTTTCACCACCCAGCCCAGGCCGTCGACACCCACATCTTCCGCGTCGGCAACCGCACCGGCATCTGCCCCGGCCGGGACGAGGCCGCCGTCGAACGCGCGATCGAGGATAACGTGCCGGTGGAATACCAGGCTCACGCCCACCACTGGCTTATCCTGCATGGCCGGTATATCTGCACTGCGAAAAAGCCCCGCTGCGGCATCTGTCCGATCCGCGACTGGTGCCTCTACGAGGAAAAGACCGCATGAAATCCTATCAGGTCGTCGGCATAGGCAATGCCATCGTCGATGTGTTCTCCACCGCTGACGACTCGTTTCTGGACCTGATGGGCATCCAGAAGGGCATCATGCAGCTTGTCGAACGCGAACGCGGCGAGCTGCTTTATGGCGCGATGACCAACCGCCAGCAGGCCCCCGGCGGGTCGGTGGCGAACACGCTTGCGGGCCTTGGCAACCTTGGCCTCTCCACCGCCTTCATCGGTCGCGTCCACGACGACGCCTTGGGGAAATTCTATGCCCGCACCATGGCCGACGAGGGCACCGATTTCGTCAACCCGCCCGTCGCTGGCGGAGAACTCCCGACCTCGCGCTCGATGATCTTCGTCGCCCCGGATGGTGAGCGGTCGATGAACACCTACCTTGGGATTTCCTCCGAGCTTGGCCCCGAGGACGTCTCCGACTCTGTCGCGGGCAGCGCCGAGATCCTGTTCCTCGAAGGCTATCTTTACGACAAGCCCAAGGGCAAGCAGGCCTTCGAGCGCGCCGTCGATCTCTGCCACAACGCGGGCGGCAAGGCGGGCATCGCCCTCTCCGACCCGTTCTGCGTCGACCGTCACCGCACCGACTTCCGCCACCTCGTCAAGAACCTGGACTATGTGATCGGCAACGAACACGAATGGGCCTCGCTCTACCAGACCGACCTCTCCGCCGCGCTGGAGCAGGCCGCGCAGGACGCAGGCCTCGTCGTCTGCACGCGGTCGGGCCATGACGTGATCGTCGTGCGCGGCGATGAACAGGCCGTGGTGCCCGTCCACCGCGTCGTGCCCGTCGATGCCACCGGCGCGGGCGACCAGTTCGCCGCAGGCTTCCTCTACGGCCTCGCCACCGGCCAGTCGCTTGCCACCTCCGGCCGGATGGGCTGCGTCGCCGCCTCCGAAGTCATCAGCCATTTCGGCGCCCGCCCCGAAGCCGACCTCAAGGCACTATTCCGCAAGGAAGGTCTGATCTAACCCCCCTCCAGGCCTTTCTCTTCCCCAAATATCCCCGCCGGAGGCCCTCCGAGCCGGTTGGCGCTTGCGCCAGAGGCGAGACAAAAGGCTCGCGCCGCAAGGCGCTCCATTTCGCAACCGCCCCACCCGCGAAGCCGCTGGCCAGCCGGGCGCGACCGTGACAAAATGTTCTACCTTTGTTCACGTCAGCCCCGAGTCGCCCGTGCCCTTCGTCGAACTCTCCGCACTCACCAATTTCACCTTCCTCACCGGGGCCTCCCACCCCGAGGAGATGCTCCTGCGCGCCGCCGAAATGGGGATGCCCGCCCTCGCCGTGGCCGACGTCAACTCCGTCGCGGGCATCGTCCGCGCCCATACCAAGGCCCGCGAACTGGCCCGCGACGGCGGCCCGAAGATCCGCCTGATCCCCGCCGCCCGCATCATCCTCACCGACGGTTTCCAGGTCACCTGCCTGCCCCGCGACCGCGCCGCCTGGGGCCGCCTCTGCCGCCTCCTCAGCCTCGGCCGCCTCCGCGCCGAAAAGGGCACCTGCATCCTCGACCTGCCCGACCTTCTGCACTGGGGCGCGGGGTTGGAGATGCTACTCCTCCCCCCCGACCAGCGCCTGACCCTCGCCGTGACCGGCACCGGGACGGACCCAAAGCTGTGGCAGTCCCACGCCCGGCAACTGGCCGAACACTTTCCCGGACAGGTCCATCTTGCCCTCGCCCCGCGCTATGACGGGCAGGACGCAGGCCGCTTCCAGCACCTCGCCCAACTGGCGAAAACCCTGCGCCTGCCCACCGTCGCCACCGGCCTGCCCTTCCTCCACCACGGCAAGCGCCGCCGCCTCGCCGATGTCCTCACCGCGATCCGCCTCGGCGTCCCCGTCGACAAGCTTGGCCGCCGGGCGCTCCCGAACAACGAAGGCCGCCTGCGCTCGGAACCCGAGATGCTCCGCATCTTCGCGGGCTTTGAAGCGGCGGTCCACCGCGCAGGCCAGATCGCCGAACGCGCCGCCTTCTCGCTGGACGAGTTGCAGTATGAATACCCCTCCGAAGTCACCGGCGGTGAAAGCGCCGCCCAGCGCCTCGCGCGCCTGTCAGAGGCGGGCCTGAACTGGCGCTATCCCGAAGGCCCGCCCGACCGCGCGCGCGCCCAGATGGCGCACGAACTCGCCCTGATCTCCAAGCTGAAATACGAACCCTACTTCCTCACCGTCCACGACATCGTCGACTTCGCCCGCCAACGCGGCATCCTCTGCCAGGGGCGCGGCTCCGCCGCCAATTCCGTCGTCTGCTACGCCTTGGGCGTGACCTCGGTCAGCCCCGAAATCGGCACCATGGTTTTCGAACGTTTCATCAGCGAGGCGCGCAACGAACCCCCCGACATTGATGTGGATTTCGAACACGAACGCCGGGAAGAGGTGATCCAGCACATTTACGAAAAATACGGCCGCCACCGCGCGGGCCTGTGCGCCACCGTCATCCACTACCGCGGCAAACGCGCGGTGCGCGAGGTCGGCCGCGCAATGGGCCTGTCGGAAGACACCCTCGCCGCCATGTCCAGCCAGATCTGGGGCTGGGGCGGCCCCGGCGCGGTCACGGAAACCCGACTGCGCGAAATCGGCCTCGACCCGACCGACCGCCGCCTTCGCCAGACCATGGCGCTCATCGACGAAATCCAGGGCTTCCCCCGGCACCTGAGCCAACACGTCGGCGGCTTCATCATCACCGAAGGCCGCCTGGACGAGTTGTGCCCCGTCGAAAATGCCACGATGGAGGACCGCACCGTCATCCCCTGGGACAAGGACGACATCGACACGCTGAAGATCCTCAAGGTCGACATCCTGGCGCTCGGGATGCTGTCCTGCATCCGCAAGGCCTTCGACCTGCTGCAAAGCCACCACCACCAGCACTTCACTCTGGCCACCCTGCCGCCGGAAGACCCCGAGACCTACCGCATGCTCTGCCGGGCCGACTCGCTCGGCGTCTTCCAGGTGGAATCCCGCGCCCAGATGAACTTCCTGCCCCGGATGAAGCCGAAATGCTTCTACGACCTCGTGATCCAGGTCGCGATCATCCGCCCGGGACCGATTCAGGGCGACATGGTCCACCCCTTCCTCCGCCGCCGGAACGGGCAGGAACAGGTCAGCTTCCCCTCGGACGAGTTGGGGAAAGTGCTGGGCAAAACCCTCGGCGTGCCGCTGTTTCAGGAACAGGCGATGCAGATTGCCATCGTCGGCGCGGGGTTTACCCCGGACGAGGCCGACCGCCTGCGCCGCTCCCTCGCCACCTTCAAGAAACATGGGTCAGTCAGCGAATTCAGCGACCGCTTCATCGGCGGGATGCTGGCAAAAGGCTATGACGAGGACTTCGCCCGCCGCTGCTTTGCCCAGATCGAAGGCTTCGGCAGCTACGGCTTCCCCGAAAGCCATGCCGCAAGCTTTGCCCTCCTCGTCTATGCCTCGGCCTGGATCAAGCGGCACCACCCCGGCATCTTTGCCTGCGCTTTGCTCAACTCGCAGCCGATGGGCTTTTACGCCCCCGCCCAGATCGTGCGCGATGCGCGCGAACATGGCGTCACGGTCCTGCCGCCCTCCATCCAGACCAGCCACTGGGACAACCGGATGGAATGGCTGAACCGCCCGGAAACCGCTCCCGAACTGGCCTTGCGCCTGGGCTTCCGCCAGATCCGCGGCATCGCCGAGGACGAGGCCCGCTGGATCACCGGCGCGCGCGGCAACGGCTATCAGACCGTGCAGGATGTCTGGCGCCGCGCCGGGGTCGGCCCCGCCACGCTGACCCGGCTGGCCGAAGCCGACACCTTCGCCGCCCTCGGCCTCACGCGCCGCGACGCGCTTTGGGCCGCCGAGGCACTGGCCGAGGGCGCGCCCCTGCCGCTGTTCGCCGCCGACATGGACGGCGAGGGGATCACCGAACCCACCGTCACCTTCCGCGAGATGACGGTCGGCGAGGCCGTGGTCGAAGACTACGTCGCCATGCGCCTGACGCTGCGCGCGCACCCCATGGCGCTATTGCGCGACGTGCTGGACGCTGCCTGAAAATGGGAGCCACCTCGGGGCCCATCGAGGGCCCGCTCGGCGGCGCTGCCGCGGACTTGTCAGGCATCGTCTGCGCCCGTGGCAAATGTCGGCGCCTCCGGCGGGAGTATTTGAAAAAGGGCAAGCCTGTTTGCGCTTTCTTAACCTTCCTCTGGCGACATGCCCTGGCGGTACAGGGAGGAGTCCCGATGACCGCAAAGGGCAAGTCGCCCCGGCGGCGTGGGAAGCTCTCCCTCCGCACTGTAAGAGGTGCCGACCGCCGGGGTGCATTGCCACTCACTCCCGCATTTGCCCTTTGCCAAATACTCCCGCCGGAGGCACCTGCCCTCTCCACCCCCGCGCCACGCCCCACAGAAGTTCCGAAGCAGCGCCGCCCGAAGGGCTCGATGCCCTGAGGACGGCTCCCCCTTCCAAGGGGCGCGCCATGGTCTTTCCAGGACGCCTGCGCTATCCCGGCGAAACCAGCCCCGGACCCCAGACGCCATGACCCCCGCCTTCCCTCAGATCAAGGATCTCGTGCTGATCGGCGGCGGCCATTCCCATGCGCTGACCTTGCGGATGTGGGGCATGAACCCCCTTCCCGGCACCCGCCTGACCCTCATCAACCCCGACCCCGCCGCCCCCTACACCGGCATGCTCCCAGGCCTCATCGCCGGGCACTACCGGCGGGACGAGCTGATGATCGACCTCGTCCGCCTCGCCCGCTTTGCCGGGGCGCGGCTGATCCTCGACCGTGCCACCGGCCTTGACCGCAGCGCCCGCCTGATCCACCTCGCAGACCGCCCACCCCTGCCCTATGACCTCGCCGCGATCGACATCGGCATCACTTCCGGCTTGCCCTCCGAGCCACACGCCGTCGCTGCCAAGCCGCTCGGTCCCTATGCTGCCGCCTGGGAGGCTTTCCTCGCCCGACGCCCCGCCACGCCCAACCTCGTGATCCTCGGCGCGGGCCTTGGCGGGGTCGAGATTGCGCTTGCGTCCGCCCACCGCCTGCGAACCCTTGGCGCAAAGGCTCAGGTCACCCTGATCGACCGCGCCGAAACGGTCTTGCCCGCCCATTCGCGCACCGCCCGCACGAGCCTCCGCCGTCACCTCGCGCAGGCCGGGATCACCCTCCGCCTCGGCACGTCCGTCACGGCGATCACCCCCACCTCCGTCACCCTGGACACCGGCGACACTCTTACGTCCGACTTCACCCTCGCGGTCACCGGTGCCACACCGCATCCCTGGCTGGCCCGGACCGGCCTTGACCACCAGGACGGCTTCCTGCTGACCGACGCCACTCTGCGCACCTCCGACCCGCTCATCTTCGCCAGCGGCGACTGCGCCACCCTTGCCGGCGCTCCCCGCCCGAAGGCCGGGGTCTTCGCCGTCCGCGCCGCCCCGGTTCTGCACGCGAACCTTCGCGCGGTCCTGACCGGCAAACCCCTCCGCTCCTTCCGCCCGCAAGCCGACTACCTGAAGCTCGTCTCGCTCGGCCCGCAATCGGCCCTTGCCGAGAAATGGGGCCTTGCCGCGACCGGTCCCCGTCTCTGGCGGCTCAAGGACCGCATCGACCGACGCTTCATGGATCGCTTCGGCCCCTACCCGGCAATGGCCGCAACCAATCCGCCCCGCGACGCGACCGAGGGCCTTGCCGCCCACCTCGACCAGCGCCCCCTCTGCGGCGGCTGCGGCGCGAAGCTGGGGCCGGGCGTCCTGTCGCAGGCCCTTGCGCCCCTACCGGCACCGACACGGCCCGAGGTTCGCTCCGGCCCGGGTGACGATGCTGCCGTCCTTGACACTGGCAGCGGCGTCCAGGTCCTGACCACCGACCATTTGCGCGCCTTCTGCAATGATCCCCGCCTGATGGCCCGCATCGCCGCCCTTCACGCCATGGGCGATGTCTGGGCCATGGGGGCCGCCCCGCAGGTCGCACTGGCCCAGATCACCCTGCCGCCGCTTGGACCCGATCTTCAGACCCGCATGCTGGCCGAGATCATGGACGAGGCCGCGCAGACCTTCCGCGCGGCCGGGGCCGACATCGTGGGCGGCCATTCCACCGAAGGCGCGGAACTGACCATCGGCTTCACTGTGACCGGCACCGCCCCCCGCGTGATCACCAAGGGCGGAGCCCGTCCCGGCGATGCGCTGATCCTGACCAAGCCGATCGGCTCGGGCACCGTGCTTGCCACCGAGATGGCCATGGCGCAGGTCCCGGGCCTGTTGATGGGCGAAATCTGGGCCGCCTGCATCCAGCAGATGACCCGCGAACAGGGCAGCGCGGCGGCGATCCTTGCCCGCCACGCAACGGCGATGACCGATGTCACCGGCTTCGGCCTTGCCGGTCACCTGCTGGAGATGCTGGACGCCTCCGGCAGCGCCGCCACGATCCGCCTTGACGACATCCCCCTGATGCCCGGCGCGCTGGATCTGGCAAGGGCGGGCCACGGCTCCTCGCTGCAACTGGCCAATCTCGCCGCCGTCTCATGGCGGATGACCGCGCCGCAGGACCCGCGCACGGACCTTCTGACCGACCCGCAGACCGCCGGTGGCCTGCTTGCCGCCGTCCCGCAATCCCTGAGCGAAGCCCTCCTTGCGGACCTCAAGGCCGCAGGCCACGAGGCCGCGATCATCGGCATGGTCAGCGCGGGGACCCCGCACCTGACGGTCGCGACCTAAACCCGCCGCACCAGACCCTTCACCGCCTCTGCCACCTCGGCGGCAAGCCCCGGCAGAGCCTCGGGCCTCAGGTCTTTGGCGGCAACCTCTGCCAGGCGCACCGCCATCCGTGCCCGATGTTTGCCATAGCGCGGGTCGTAATGCTGTTCCATCAGGCTGTCGGCCAGCGCCGCATGCTCTCCCGACGCGGCAAGCCCCAGCCAGCCCTCGATCACCTCTGCCGGGTGCAGGGGCTTCAGCAATCCCACCGTCTCGACCAGCCGGTCGGCATCCGCCGTCAGGTCGGCATAGGCCCGCGCCAGATACTCGGCCCGGACATTGCGCGGCGCGGCGATTGCCAGGCGCGGGGCGGCCACCATCGCCTTCCAGATTTCCGGCGGCAGACGGCGCTCTCCGATCTTCGAGCTTTCCGCCTCGACCACCACCGGTCGCGACGGATCAAGCCCAGCCAATGCCAGCGCAAGGGCCCCCTCGAAGGCCTTCTGCGACGGCTGCGCGCCAACCGACCCGAACAGCGACCCCCGATGCCGCGCCAGCCCTTCAAGGTCGATCACCTGCACCCCAAGGCCCGGCAACAGGTTCAAGACTTCGGTCTTCGCCGACCCGGTGTTTCCGTCCAGCACCACGACCGGCGCGCGGACCGGCGTGTCATAGACCTCGCGCACCACCAGACCGCGCCAGGCCTTGTAACCCCCGGCCAGCGTTTCGACCCGCCAGCCGATCTGGGACAGGATGGTGGCAAAGGACCCCGAGCGTTGCCCTCCCCGCCAGCAATAGACCAGCGGGCGCCAGCCTCCGGGCCTGTCCGCAAGAGGCCCTTCCAGATGCCGTGCCGCGTTCCTCGACACCATTGCCGCACCCACCTTGCGCGCGGTGAAAGGGCTGACCTGCTTGTAGATCGTGCCGACCCGGGCGCGTTCAGCGTCGTCCAGCACCGGCAGCGACATCGCGCCCGGCAAATGGTCTTCGGCATATTCGGCAGGGGCACGCACATCGATGATGTCATCGAAGCCATGCGTTGCAAGGTCAGCCAGAGAGGTCAGGGTAATCGCCATCACGCACTTCTTACCGACCCCGGCGGAAAGGTGCCAGCCCGTGCAGATCGGCGGAAATCCCCACTCGCAAAACTTTGGTGGAAGGCGCATGATTCAGCCATGCGCGCCCTGGCCCTGATCCTGTCGATTGCCCTTGCCGTTCCGGCATTTGCCGGGTCGGAACCGTCGCGGCTGACCGCCGCCGCCCGCCAACAGGTCGGGGTGACCCTGACCTACGACCCGGCCTATGTGCCGCTGGCCTTTCCCGGCGGCGACATCCCCCGCGACCGGGGTGTCGATACCGACGTGGTGATCCGCGCGGTGCGCGATGGCTGGGGCGTCGACCTGCAACTGGCGGTGAACCGCGACATGCAGGCCGACTTCGCGGCCTACCCCGCATTCTGGGGCCTTGAGCGTCCGGACCGCAACATCGACCACCGCCGGGTGCCGAACCTGCAGACGCTCTTCTCCCGCATCGGGGCCGAGGTGCCGCTGACCGAAGGGCCGGCGCCCTATCTGCCCGGCGACATCGTGACCTGGATGCTGCCCGGCAGACTGAATCATATCGGCATCGTCTCGGACCAGCGCAGCGCGGACGGCACACCGCTGATTCTGCACAACATCGGTGCCGGCGCCAAAGAGGAAGACATTCTTTTCGCCTACCCGATGACCGGCCACTACCGCATCGGTGCCGAACAGGCCGAAAGGCTCAAGGCCCTGCAATAGGTCATTCCGCTGCAGGCTGCGGCGCGCGCGCCGACCTTGCTCCAAAGCAGGAAGCACAGCCGGTCCCTGCCCCGTTCCGAACTCCACCTTGCTCTTTTCGCCACTACTCCGCCCGAGAGTCCGGGGGATGTGACACCTCCGGGGGATCTGCCATCTGGGCGGACATCGAACCGTTAAGAGTTCCCGAATGACCGCAACCAACCCGTTGATCAAAAATAAAAATCAGACTCTGTTCACCGTGGACACTTTCCTCAGACCCCGGCCTCCAGCCGCCCGACCAGCGCCGCCAGCATCGCCCGGCACCTCTCGATCTGCTCGACCGAAACGAACTCGTCCGGTTTGTGTCCCTGGGCCATCGACCCCGGCCCGCAGATTACCGTCGGCACCCCAAGTCGCGCGTCGAAAAGCCCGCCCTCGGTCCCGAACGCGACCTTGATCGTCCCGTTCGCACCGGTCAGCCCCTTCACGAACCGCACCACCCCGGCATCCGGGGGCGTGCCGAGGCCGGGGTAGTCCCACAGCCGCTCCACCGTGATCGCCGCCTCGGGGAACTCTGCCCGCAGGGGGGCCACGATCGCCTCCGCCTCCCGCTCCAGCCGCGCGATCAGCCCGGCGACATCCTCCCCCGCCAGCGACCGGATCTCGAAATCCAGCACGGCCTGGTTCGGCACGATGTTGACCTGAACCCCGCCCGACATCTTCCCCACATGCAGCGTCGTGTAGGGCACGTCATAGTCCCCGTCCCGCAGCCCCGTCGCCGCCACCTCGGCCTGCACCCGCCGCACCGCCGTCAGGAAATCCCCCGCCAGATGCAGCGCGTTCAGGGCCAGCGGGGCCAGCGCCGAATGCCCCTCCCGCCCCCGGCAGGTCGCCCGCAGCGCGACCTTTCCCTTGTGCCCGGTCGCGACCTGCATCCCCGTGGGCTCGCCCACGATGCAGAACCGGGGTTTCAGCGGAGCCGTGGCCAGCAGGTCGATCAGGGAACGCACCCCCATGCAGCCGATCTCTTCGTCATAGGACAGCGCCAGATGCAGCGGCACCCGCAAAGGCCGCCGCGCGGCCATAAGCATCGCCTCGATGGCGCAGGCCACGAACCCCTTCATGTCCGCCGCACCCCGCCCGTAATACCGCCCCCCGGCTTCGGTCAGCGCGAACGGCGGCACCGTCCAGTCCTGCCCCTCGACCGGCACGACGTCGGTATGGCCCGAGAGCATCACCCCGGGCTCGCCCGCTGGCCCGGTCGACGCGTAAAGGTTTGCCTTGCCGCCGCCTTCGTCCGGGATCAGCGTCACCGCCAGCCCGGCGTCCTCCAGCATGTCCCGCACATAGGTCATCAGAGCGACATTGGGCCGATGGCTCACCGTGTCGAATGCCAGCAGCCGGGCCAGGATCTCGCGCATTTCCGCCTCCGTTTCCTCCGTGCTATCGCGAAACCGGAGCCTCTGAAAGCTCCCGTCGCGCTCGTTCTACCCTTGTCCCCGAACCCAGGCTTTGCCAGACTCGGGACATGACCGCAGCACCCCGTCCGTTCCGCCTTGCCGCCCGGCTTCTTCTTTCGCTTCTTGCCGCGGTCTTCATGCCTGCGGGCACGGCCCTTGCGGAAACCGGCAATGTGACGATTGCCACATCGGGAACGCCCGGTGCCGCTGCCCGCCTGATCCTGGCCCAGGCGACGTATCAGGCGGCCATGCGCACGGGCGACGCCGTCCTGCTCCTGGCCTCGATCCGGCTGGCGCGCACCGTCACCCTGCGTCCGCCCACCAGCTGGACCAGGGACACGACGGGAGAAGCGTCAACCGACGAGGCCGGGGGGAATGCAGCACCTCCGGACCCGGCGGCCCCGAGAACCATCGCGATCCTGCAGGCCCTGGCCGGGGAAGACCCTTCCCTGCAGGATCTGGTCTATGATCTTGACGCGCAACTGCCGCCGGGGCGTCAGGTGACGGCCACCCGGGCGACCTCGGAACTTTCGGGGGCCCAGACCGACATCTGGCGGATCGCCCTGTCCGGCGCAGTCCCGACCGAGCTTGGCCTGATCGGCGACGGCGACAGCCCGCTCGGGCTGACGGTGACCGATGACGCCGGCACCGTGGTCTGCGCGCTTCCCCCCGGCAACGCACCCGGACTGTGTCGCTTTACCCCGGCCAGGAACGGGTTCTTCAGCGTGGCGGTGCGGAACGCGGCGACCGTCCGCAACAGCTATTTCCTGATCGGGAACTGAACCCCGGTGACAGCATTTGTCACGACATACACCCTTCTCAGGACCGTCCCGGACTGCAAGAATGCCGGCACCCCGTCCCCTGCTGGGGCGCTCGAACCCATAGGACATGTCATGAAACTCAAGTCCGTTTCCGCCGTTCTGGCCGCCACATCCCTCATCGCCCTTGGCAGTCACGCGCTTGCCCAGGACAAGTCCGGCCCGAATGTCGGCGTCGCCGCCGAAGGCGCTGCTCCGGGCGGCACCGCGAACATGGGGCTGGCGCAAGACCTCTTCGCTGTCGGCCTTGCCCAGGGCGACGCAGTGACCCTGCTCGCCGCCGCAAAGCTGGCCGCCTCGGTCGAGCTGACATCGGCAGAGGTTGCAGCCCTGGATCCCGCAAGGATCGTCTTTGTCGAGGGCGATCAGGCAAGCCTGCGCAAGAAGGCTGCCCCTGCCGCCGCCCCGGCCGCGCCCGCACCGATGATGAACGATGGAACACCCCGCGCTGCCGCGAAAGCCACCTTCTTCACCGCCGCGAACGACGACAACGGTGCGGCGGACGCTCCGGTCACCGCCGAAGCGATGTTTGCGAAAGCGAAGGAACTGGCCGCGGATGACGAAGCCGTGCTTGGCCTGATCGACGATGCGATGGCCGAAGGCTCCCGCGGGCGGATTGGCGGGTCTGTCGAATGGCTCTCGCGCCTGCCGTCGGGCCAGACCGATGTCTGGGAGATCCCGTTCTACGGCAATTCCTATGCCGAGGTCGCCGTAGTCGGGGATGGCGATGCCAACCTTGACGTCGCGGTGACGGACGAGAATGGCAACGTGATCTGCTACGATGTCAGCTGGTCGGACAAACTATACTGCGACTGGACCCCCGCCTGGGACGGCTATTTCTACGTCACCGTCCAGAACATGGGCGGGTCGCGGAACAGCTACTATCTGATGACGAACTGACTCCGGATTGCGCGATTCTCGCCGCCGAAACGGCCGCCGTCCGCAAAGTGCAAAGCCCGCCGCCGGACCCACACGCCGGTTGAGCCCCGCCCGAACCGACCCAAGCCCCGCCCTTCTGGCGGGGTTTTTCTTTGCCGAAAGGACCACTTCCATGAACGATCAGATCGACGCTCTGAAATCCCTGCAAATGGCGCTGGCACGCCTTGGCTATTGCACCGGCGCGATCGATGGCCTCTTCGGCCCGCGCACTGATGCCGCTTTGTAGGCCGTCGCTACCGAAGGCGTCCTGATCCGCAACCTTAGGTCTCTGGCGCCAGAGGCGACAGATGGGCCGATGATTTTCCAGGGCAGCGCCCGCTATCCCGTGGACGAGATCGTCATCCACTGCGCCGCCACCGGTCGTTATTGGATGCGGGGACAGCCCCTTACCGCAAAGCGCAAAGAGATAGACCGCTGGTACCGCGAGGAGCGCGGCTGGCGCAAGATCGGCTACCACCATCTGATCGATCGCGACGGAGCCACCCTGCCCGGTCGCGCCGAGAACGGGATCGGCGCTGGGGTGGAAGATTACAACCGCGGCGTGATCCATATCTGCCTGATCGGTGGGGCCGGTTCGGCAGCCACAGATACTTTTGAGCGCAACTTCACCGCTACCCATGATCCCACCCTCCGCGGCCTGATCGATAGCGTCCGCTCCCGTACCGCCATCACCCGCAGCAGCGGTCACAACGACCACGCCGCAAAAGCCTGCCCTGGCTCCATCGTGCGCAACCGGATCAACCGGGCCTGAAGCCCAACCGAGAAAAGAGATCATGAAACTGATCAATCAGCCCACCCTTCACCCCACCCGCACAATGGCCGCTGGTGGCTGGACCAGCCTCTTGGGCCCAATCGCGGCCGCGATCATCGCGCCTTGGCAGCCCGGGTTGTCGGAAGCCTGCGGCGGCGAGGTTGGGGCGTCCCTTGTCGCAGGTGGGCTCACGCTGGCGCAGGGGGCGGTGAACCTCGTGGCAGGGTATGTCGTCAAAGAGCGGCACAACCGGCCAGACGTAAGTCTATGAAGTTTTCAAGGCTCTCATCGACTGCTGCAATCGGACGGACCAACAGCGAGGTCAAGAGCGCCGCCGCCTTGGAACATACACTTTTCCGCTTTTGCCCTATTGGGCTCGAGGCAGGTTCATCTGTGCAGCGCCCCTCCACTTGACAATAATGATGTATGTCATCAATAATAGAATCAATGACGATCATCATCATTTTAACCGCCCATCTCGGGGTTGCCCACGCGGCAGCAGATGGCAGCAAGGAAAGGAAGACCCTCATGGCGACCATCGGGGCGCAGGATCGGAAGACCGCTTTTGTCACCGGGGCATCGAGTGGTATCGGCAAGGCCGCGGCTGTGGCCCTGCTGCGGGCGGGGTATCGGGTGATCGGCACCAGCCGCAAGGCAGGCCCGGGCGAGGTGCGGGATGGTATCCGCATGATCGCCTGCGACGTGACCGATGAAGCGTCGGTGGTTGCGGCGATCAGCCAGGCCCAGGACGAACTGGGCCGGATTGACTTGCTGGTGAACAACGCAGGCTATGCCGTGTCAGGCGCCGCCGAGGAAAGCTCGGTCGAACAGGTGCAGGCGCTGTTTGACACCAACTTTCTGGGCGTCGTGCGGGTCACCAATGCAGTCCTGCCGATCATGCGGGCGCAAGGGGGCGGGCGTATCCTGAACGTTGGTTCCGTCATGGGTTTGATCCCGGGGCCTTTCGGCGCCTACTACACCGCCAGCAAGCACGCCATCGAAGGTTACTCGGAATCGCTCGACCACGAGGTGCGCCCCTTTGGCATCCGCGTCGCGGTGATCGAGCCGTGGGCGACAAAAACCTCGATCGAGGCAAATTCGCCGCAAGGGGACCGGCCGGTCGCGGCCTATGCCCAGACCTTGACCCGATATCGCGCGACTTTCGACGCAGCGATGGCCAGCGGGGACACGGCCGAAGACGTCGCGGCCACCATCCTGTCAGCAGCGCAGGACCAGACGCCGCGCCTGCGCTACCCATCGGGCAAGGCGGCCCGGCAGACGTCGTTTGCCCGCCGGTTCCTGCCAAGGTCGTTGTTTGACCGCGCCCTGCGCAAGCAATTCAACATCGCCTGAGGGATGAGCATGACACCCGCAACGCCTTACATGCAGGCCGCGACCCGGTTCGTGACCGCAGGCGGCATCCGCTTTGCCTATCGCGAGGTTGGCCCGCGCGGGGGCGTGCCCCTGATCCTGCTGAACCACTGGGGCGCGGTGCTGGACAATTTTGACCCGGCCATCGTCGATGGTTTCTCGGCCACACATCACGTCATTGCGCTGGATTTTCGCGGGATCGGGCTGTCAGGCGGATCGGCGCCGCTGACCATCGACGCAATGGCGCGCGACATGATCGGCGCCATCCACGGGCTCGGGCACGAGGTTGTTGATCTGATGGGCTTTTCTCTTGGCGGGATGGTGGCGCAGGACATCGCGCTGAAAGACCCCGCACTTGTCCGCAAGCTGATCCTGACCGGCACCGGCCCTGCGGGTGGGGCAGGGATTTCAAGGGTGGGTGCCGTATCCTGGCCGCTGATCCTCAAGGGTCTGGTCACGTTTCGCGACCCCAAGACCTACCTTTTCTTCACCGCGACCTCCAACGGTCGCAGTGCTGCGCGAGCCTTTATCGGCCGGATCAAAGAGCGCAAGACCGGCCGCGACAAGGGCCCGACGCCGCGCGCCTTCTTGCGCCAACTGTCCGCGATTCAGGCTTGGGGTCGCCAGGCGCCGCAGGATCTGGGGCGCATCCGCAGCCCGGTGTTGGTGGCCAACGGCGACCATGACATCATGGTGCCCACGTCCAACAGCCACGACATCGCCCGCCGCATCCCTGGTGCGGAACTGGTCATCTATACCGATGCTGGCCACGGCGGCATCTTTCAATATCACAAACAGTTCGTGCCGAAGGCGCTGGCCTTCCTGGCCGCCTGACACGTTGGAGAGACCCACATGAAAGCCTTTGTCGTCGAGAAATACAAAAAGGGCGGACCACTGCGTCTGGCCGATCGGCCCGAGCCCGAGGTGGGTGCCAATGACGTTCTGGTGAAAATCCATGCCGCCGCCGTGAACCTGATCGACAGCAAGGTCCGCGATGGTGAATTCAAGCTGTTTCTGCCCTACAAGCCACCCTTCATCCTCGGCCACGATCTTGCCGGAACCGTGCTGCGTGTGGGAGCCGAGGTGCGCGCCTTCAAGCCGGGGGATCAAGTCTTTGCCCGGCCCCGCGACAGGCGCATCGGCACCTTCGCCGAACTCATCGCGGTGGATCAGGCTAACCTCGCGCTGAAACCTGCCAGCCTGACGATGGAAGAGGCGGCCTCGTTCCCGCTGGTCGGCCTGACCGCCTGGCAGGCGCTAGTCGAGTTGGGCCGCGTCAAACCCGGGCAGAAGGTCTTCATTCAGGCGGGCTCAGGCGGGGTCGGCACGATTGCTATCCAACTGGCCAAGCATCTGGGCGCGACGGTCGCCACAACCACAAGCGCGGCCAATGCCGATCTGGTCCGCAGCCTTGGGGCCGATGTGGTGATCGATTACCGGACGCAGGACTTCGAACAGGTCCTGTCGGGCTATGACCTTGTCCTGCACAGTCAGGACAGCGCGGCGCTGTCCAAATCGTTGAAGATCTTGAAACCGGGCGGGCAGGTGATCTCGATCTCGGGCCCGCCGGATGTGCCCTTTGCCAAGGCGCTGAAATTGAACGTGTTTCTGCGCTTCGTGATGCAGATGCTCAGCCGCGGGGTGCTGAGGAAGGCCAAGGCACGGGGGATTGGCTATTCCTTCCTGTTCATGCGTGCCGATGGTGCGCAACTGACGGAATTGGCGAACCTGATCGACAGGGGCATCATAAAGCCCGTGGTGGACAAGGTCTTTCCCTTCGCACAGACACCCGAGGCGCTGGCTTATGTCGAGACCGGGCGCGCCAGGGGCAAAGCTGTCATCAGAATTGCGGGCTAGGCCCGCATGCCGACCGACCAAGAGCGAGGGCGGCAGCTTTGCGGCTCTATGCCCGTGTGGTCTGAGACATCAGCGCCGCATGGCAGGTGTCCAGAATCTCATCTGCCAGCGGCGAGGCATCCGGGCAGGCGCGCGACAAGACGACCGCCCCGACGGCCTGTGCCAGAAGGCTGATCGCCTGGGCACGCGCAATGTCAGGGAATGACGACGAAAGACCGGCCTGCAGCCCATCGATCAGACCACCGATCCCAGCGCCAAAGGCCGCCCGCGGCCCCTCCGGGAGGCGCGCCGCCTCGCCACTCAGCGCCGCAGCCGGGCAGCCCTGCCCCCGAGCGTCGCGATGCTGACGCGAGACGTAGGCATCGATCACCCGCACCACGTCATACCCGGCATATCGTTCCGAGGTCTCGAGAAACCCCTTGGCCGCAGCCTCGGCGATAAGAGCCTCTTTCGAAGCAAAGTGGTTATAGAATCCGCCATGCGTCAGGCCCGCCTTCTCCATCAAGTCAGCCACGGCCAGCCCGTCAAAGCCGCGCTCGCGGAACAACTCAGAGGCAATAGCCACGATCCGGTCGTGATTTTCCTGCTTCTTCTCTTTCGTGATCCGCATAGAGTAACTTTCTGGGTAAGGCCCAAGGCAACATTACTGATGAGTATCATCATTATGATGCAGGGTTCAAGTGAGCTGATCCCCGATACTTGGACAGTTTCCGGGTTGATTTAAGCTACTACCTGCACCTGCTGATCGGTTTCGATGCGGTTGAAGTAGACCACGGCGGGCGGTTGACCGCCATGGGCAGTGTGTGGGCGATGGTGGTTGTAGAAGGTGATCCAGCGCCCGATGCCAGCCCTGGCCTGCGATCCGGTTTCCCAGGCGCGCAGGTAGACGCATTCATACTTCAGGGACCGCCACAGGCGCTCGATGAAGACATTGTCGAGGCAGCGCGCTCACCCCCAGACGCCGCGAAACCTCCCGAACCGAATACCCACGCACCCGGATCTGCTGCACCGCGTCCCGCTTGAACTCGTCGCTGTAGCTGCTCGTCCCCATTTCGGCCTCCTGGCCTCAAAGTTACGCGGCAAAGCGTCTACAAATCTAGGGGCACCTCATTCATCGCCCTTGGCACACCCGTCAGGGTAGTCCCGGGCTAGGCCCGTCCGGGGAAGGGGCAGGTCCACCCATCAAGCCGGGTGGGCAGCGGACCTGCCGTCTCCCGCCGCTCAATGATCTTGATTGAAGATCATATAATGTATATCATTGGACGTGTCGGCGGAATCGTTCGACGCCCGCAAACTATGGGTAGCAAAGGTGGAGCAGCATGAGACAATCCACCAAGAGTCCGAGCAAGCGGCCGAAAACGCAAAGTTCCTCGCAGAGCCGAACCTATCAGGCGCACCAGCTGTCTGTGCGCGCTGGCCAGGTGATCCCCGAGTGTTCGGGGACCCCAGTGTCGGCGGTCGGTCACTGGCTCGACCGTCCAAGTGCAACAGCACAACATCCCAACCAACAGGAGAGATTTCATGAAGAAGACCAACCTCATCGGCCTGACCATCGCCGCGTTCGGCGCGCTCGTCGTGCCGGCGTCCGCCGACAAGCTTGACGACATCATAGCTTCCGGCACCTTGCGCTGCGCCGTCGTTCTGGACTTCCCGCCGATGGGTTTCCGGGACGAAGCGAACAATCCCGTTGGTTTCGACGTCGACTATTGCAACGACCTCGCCGCCGCTCTCGGGGTCACCGCCGAGATCGTCGAGACACCCTTTCCCGAGCGAATCCCCGCACTGATGTCGGGCAAGGTCGACGTTGGCGTTGCCTCCACTTCCGATACGCTGGAGCGCGCCAAGACCGTGGGCTTCTCCATTCCCTACTTTGCCTTCGAAATGATCGTTTCCGGCAATGATACGTCAGGCGTCAAGGAATGGGACGACATGAAGGGCAAGGTCGTCGGTGCCGTGGCCGGCACCTTCGAGGGCATCGAGCTTGAAAAGCAAGTGGTGGCATGGGGTGAGGGCGAATACCGTCCCTATCAGAGCCAGGCGGATGTCTTCCTCGCATTGAGCCAGGGCCAGATCGATGCCACGATTTCGACCTCCACCGTGGCCTACGCCACCGTGAAGTCCGGCAAGTATCCGGGCGTCGTGGCGGGCGGCAAGACTCCCATCGACACCGACTACGTCGCGCTGTTCACCAATCGCGAGGAATACGGTCTGATCAACTATCTCAACCTCTTCGTGAACCAGCAGATCCGCACCGGCCGCTACGATGAACTGTTCGCCAAATGGGTTGGCGGAGACGTTCCGAACCTGACAGTCCCGAACGCATACCGCTGACCACCCGGCAGAGGCGCGGCGCCTGTCCGCGCCTCTGATTCACAACGACTTGGGCGGGAATGGCGATGTTCGGTTACACGTTTCAGTGGGGCCAGGCCGTAAAATGGCTTCCCCAGATGCTGGAAGGCGCATGGGTCACGATGGAGATCGCGATCCTTTCGATGCTGATCGGCATTGCCGTCGCAATTCTGTTCACCAGCTTCCGACAGACGAAAAGCCGCATACTGAACGGCATCGTGACCACATGGGTTGAAATCGCCCGCAATACTCCGGCGCTCTTCCAGATCTACATGGCCCACTTCGGCATAGCGAGCTTCGGGATTCACTTCAGCCCCTTCGTCTCCTTGCTGATCGGGATCACCTTCAACAATGTCGGCTACCTGACCGAGAATTTTCGCGGCGCGATGAAGGCCATTCCCGATACGCAGACCCGCGCCGCACGATCCCTTGGCCTGTCCGCACCGCAGGCATTTGCCTTTGTCGTCATGCCGCAGATGCTGCGCATCGCCTTCCTGCCGGCGAGCAATCAGATGGTCTGGGCGATCCTGATGACCTCGCTGGGCGTGACCGTGGGCATGAACTCGGATCTCTACGGCGTGACGCAGGATCTGAACTCTGTCACCTTCCGCACTTTCGAACTATTCGCCATTGCGGCGGTGATCTTCTACGTGATCACCAAGACCATCCAGATCGGTGCCCGACTCCTTGCCGCGCGGCTGTTTCGCTATTGAAAGACCTGCGAAATGTTTAATACCGCCTTGACCTTGAGTGATCTGGTCTTTCTCGCCAAAGGCGCCGGCATGACCCTGCTTGTCACGGCCATCTCGGTGTCTCTGGGAACCATCCTTGGCATCATCTTCGGGATCTTCCGTTTTCAGGTAGGCCCGGTCTGGGCCGCGCCTGTCACGTTTCTTCTGGATGTTTTCCGTTCGATCCCTCTGCTCATCCAGCTCGTCCTGGCGAATGCCTTCTTCGGCATGGTATTGAAACTGAACCTCACGGGACTGGCGGTCGCCTGCGGCGTGCTTACGCTTTACACGGCCGCCTATTGCGCCGAGATCGTTCGCGGTGCCGTGGAGGCCGTTCCGACGACGACGCGCCGAGCGGCGCGATCGTTGGGGATGACCTGGTTGCAGGACATGACCCATATCGTCCTGCCCCTGGCGACACGCGTGGCGCTGCCATCCTGGATCGGCCTGGCCCTTGGCGTGATGAAGGACTCTGCCCTTGTATATATCGTGCAGGTCACAGAGCTTCTGAAATCCACACAAATCCTGATCACGCGCCTGCAGGAACCTCTCCTTCTGCTGATGCTCTGCGGGGCCTTCTACTTCATCATCAGTTTCCCTATCGCCCGACTTGGCGGATATCTCGAGAGACGGTTGTCCAATGATTGAGATCATCAATGTGAGAAAATCATTCGGCCCGCTGGAGGTTCTGAAAGGGATCAATCTGACGGTGAAGAAGGGTGAGGTGCTGACCGTCATCGGGGGGTCCGGATCGGGCAAATCCACCCTGCTGACCTGCATCAACGGACTGGAAAAGATCGACTCCGGCAAGATACTGGTCGACGGCACCGAGGTTCACGCAAAGAGCACCGACCTCAACAAACTGCGGCGCAAACTGGGGATCGTCTTCCAGCAGTGGAATGCCTTTCCGCATCTGACAGTCCTGGAAAACGTGATGCTGGCTCCACGCAAGGTTCTGGGGCAAAGCCGCTCCGACGCCGAGGCAATGGCAGTAGACCAGCTCAGTCACGTCGGCCTCGGGGACAAGCTGAATGTCTACCCCTCCCGGCTCTCCGGCGGCCAGCAACAGCGCATGGCGATTGCGCGCGCCTTGGCCATGTCGCCCGATTACATGCTGTTCGACGAGGTCACTTCGGCGCTCGACCCGCAACTGGTTGGAGAGGTGCTTGATACGCTGCGTATGCTCGCCTCTGAAGGGATGACGATGATCTGCGTGACCCACGAAATGAAGTTTGCCCGCGAGGTCTCGGACCGGGTGGCTTTCTTTCACAAGGGTGTCGTGGCAGAGATCGCCGTTCCCGAGGACATTTTCAGCCATCCCAAGGACCCGGACCTGCAGAAATTCCTTTCGGCGACGCATTGACCCATGCGCCGCCTGTCCCTGTCCGCGATCCGCGAATTGTCCGAACAGGTTCTGCTCGCGAACGGACTGGCCGAACCGGCTGCGCGCTCCATCGCTGATGTGGTCACCCGGGCGGAAGCAGATGCTTGCCGATCCCATGGGCTTTACCGGATCCCAGGCTACGTTGCCGGCCTGCGCTCTGGACGAGTTGACGGGCAGGCGGTGCCCCGGCTCGAGCCTCTGCGCCCTGGCCTCTTGCGCGTCGATGGGGCCAGGGGTTTTGCCCCGCCCGCAACCGATGCGGGGCGGGAAGCCCTTGTAGCGGCCACCCGTTCCAACGGGATTGCTGCAATGGCGGTGGTGCGTGCGCATCATTTCTCGGCGCTTTGGGCCGATCTTGAACCTATCGTTGCATTGGGTCTCGTCTGCTGGTGTTTTGTCGTCGGGCAATCTTCCGTGGCGCCGCATGGGGGAACTCGGCGCCTGATGGGGACCAATCCAATCGCCTTTGGTTGGCCAAGGTCGGGGCGGGCGCCCTTCATCTTCGACTTTGCCACCAGTGCGGCAGCTCGTGGCGAGGTCGAACTGAAACGACTGGCCGGACAGGATCTGCCTTCGGGCTGGGCCATCGACCCGCATGGCTTGCCGACGAACGATCCGGCACAGGCCCTCGCCGGGGCGCTTTTGCCCTTCGGAGGCCACAAGGGTTCTGCCCTCTCGATGATGGTGGAACTGATCGCTGGCCCTCTGATCGGAGAGATGACCAGTCGCCAGGTGCAGGACCTGAAGATTGCAGATGGCGGTCCGCCGCCCGGGGGGCAGTTGTTCATTGCCTTCGATCCGTCAGGCGTAACATCATCGGCCGGGTTGATAGCCGAAACCTTTTTCGGCGATGCTCTGGCGCAGCCGGGCGTTCGGCTCCCCTCGACCCGTCGCCACGAGGCGCGACGCCGTTCTGCCACTGAAGGGGTGGAAGTCGACAACCACATTTACGAGACGATTTGCGCCCTGATGTTGTGAAGTTGCGAACGAAGGAAGGACGGGTCCGATGCGATCCATGCGCTCGATTGCGGTCGTGGGATGCCATGCCGAAGGAGAAGTCGGAGACGTCATCATTGGCGGGGTTTTGCCACCTCCAGGCGTCACGATGATGGACAAGATGATCGCGATGGAGCGCGATCAGGATCATATCCGCCAATTCCTCATCTGCGAGCCGCGCGGCTCGGTGGCGCGCCATGTCAACCTGGTCCTGCCTTCCACCCGGCCGGATTGTGTCGCGGGCGCGATCATCATGGAGCCAACCGAATATGTGCCGATGTCAGGGTCGAACACGATCTGCATCGCCACGGTTCTTCTGGAAACCGGGATGGTTCCAATGCAGGAACCGCGCACGACGTTCAAACTGGACATGCCCGGGGGCGTGATCGAGGTCACGGCAGAATGCGAAGGCGGCAAGTGCAGGTCGGTTTCCTTCCGCAATGCCCCAGCCTTTGCGGTCGTGCTTGACGGGGCGCTGGAGGTTGAAGGGGTCGGGACCATACCCCTCGATATCGCCTATGGCGGCATGTTCTTCGGCATCGTCGATGCCATGGCGCTCGGCTTCTCGGTGCGGCCCGACGAGGCGCGTGACCTTGCGGTGCTGGGAGAGAAGATCCGCCTTGCCGCCCGGGCGCAGTTCGATGTCGTCCATCCCGACTTCGCCAATGTCCGGGGCGTTTCGATCGTCCAATTCGCCATGCCCTATCAAGGGTCGGGCCAGCCCGTACGCAACACCTGCATCGTCGCGCCGGGACGTTCGGACCGGTCGCCGACCGGGACGGGCACATCGGCGCGCATGTCGGTCCTGCAAGCCCGGGGGCTGATGGACAAGGGGGATGTCCTGATCCACGAATCCATAATCGGGTCGCGTTTCATCGGCGAGATCCTCGAGGTGCAGAGCCACGGGGGGCGGCAGTCCATAATCCCGAAGATCACCGGCAGGGCCTGGATCACCGGACAGCACAGCTACATGCTCGATCCCGAGGATCCCTGGCCGCAGGGTTACGTCCTGTCCGACACCTGGGGCGTGACACAGGGTCTAAAGCAATGAGGAAAGTGCAGGGGCTTCGCGAAGTCGCCCCGCCCCTTCCGTCCCAGAGCGAGCGACCGAAGGTGCCGGGGTTCTGGAAGTCCACCGTCTTGATCACGGCAGACTCCCCGATCGCCCGACCTCGGTTGTCGCGGCCATCCCCGCTGGCCCGGGTGCCGCCGACCGGCGCTTCCGAAGGCATGTCCGGGGAGGTGTTCACCCGGAGGACTCCGCTGCGCACCCTGATCACGGCCCGCTGAACGCTGCCAGTCCAGACCGAGACGGCCCAGCCTTGGTCGGTGCCAGTTGCGGCCCGGATCGCCTGCTCTGTCGTCGTGAAAGTCGCGACGGCGATCACCGGCCCGCAGCTCTTTGCAGCACAGGGCAGAGTTGGGCGGCCATCCGGTCAGAACCGCGGGTTTCATCAAATGCCCTGGCAGATGCTCTGCGCGATGCCGCCCAGGAAACCCTTGCCCTCGCTCTTGCCGATTTCGATGTAGCGCATGATCTGTCGAAATGGGTCTTGGCGACGACCGGGCCCGTCTTGGTTGCTGGGTCCGTCGCCGGCGCGCCGGTCAAGGGCAGGCAGCGATAGAGGGTGGTGTCAGGTCACCGCGTCTTCGACAACCTCAAGAGCATTTCGTTTTAGCAAGACGCTGACGAGTGCCGTGCCAGCCTTGGCGATATGTTCGTGAAGCACGCCGGCTGCTGCGTCGAACTGGCCGTCTTCACAAAGACGGACTATTTCGCCATGCTCCTGCTCTGCACGCTCGCGACCATCGGTCAACAAGAGCTGCATTCGGGTGAAGCGATCCGTGCTTTGCAGGAGTTGTGCCGCAGCAGCCATCATGCGCGGTCGTTTGGCACGGCTCAACAGGACACCATGCAACTCGGAATTCAGCTCTCCCCAGCGCGTTACATTCGAGGACCGCAGTTCTTCGCTGTATTCTCGCAGGATGTTGTGCAGCCGCGTGAAGTCAGCCTTTTCCAGCCGTGGCGCCGATACCTTCAGCAGCTCGGGCTCGATGAGGGCGCGGAAAGCGAATTGCTCCTCGACGTCCTCAGGCGAAACCTCTGCAACGGTTGCGCCCTTGTGGGCCTGGGTGGTTACCAGACCTTCGGCCTCCAACTGTACGAGAGCCTCCCGAAAAGGGATGCGACTGATTCCAAGCTCCTCCGCCAACTGTGCCTGCCGCAATTGCATCCCGCCGGGGTACATACCATCGAGGATCCGCCGCCTGAGCTCCGCAGCCGCAGCCTCCGCCCGCGTAGGCGGCATCTGCATGGCATTGTTTTTTCTCACTTACGCTCTCCCATCTGACTGTTCGAAGAATAGCGATGTTTGGCGGGGGCACAAAGGACTTGATAGATTGTATAAATTATATTATTGACGGAATCAATGCAGATTTGGGCAGGGCAGCCTTGGACCAGTTACGCTGCCGCCTCGCGGAAGATCAGTGCATGATGAACTGCTCCGGGTCTGGATCGCTGCATCTGCCCAAGGCGCCACTCCCTCAGACCCTGTAGGTCTGCACGGCCCCGGGCAATTTGGACCATCCCGCGTACCAGGTGTCAAAAAGTTTCAGCTGGGCTTCGACATAGCCCTTCTGGCTGGCTGACAGCGCGTCGTCCTCGTTGAAGTGCAAGGTGTATTCCGCATCGCCCTTCAGGACCATCATGTGCTTGAAGAACAGAACAAGATCGGCACCCTCGTCAAACGAAGACAGAACCGACAAGGCCGATTCCAGCTCGAGCGCACGCTGACGGGCTTCGACATCCCCGGCCGCGGCAGCCCTGCAGAGCGCCGCCAGGTGCAGCACTTCCTGCGGCAGGACACAGCCGATGCCCGTGATGGCCCCAGTGGCACCGCAATTTACGAAGCCGTGGAAGACGCATGTGTCGACGCCGATCATGAGCGAGACATCGTCATCGCGACTGGTTATGTGCTCCGCGGCATAGCGCATGTCATCCGCGCCGCCGAATTCCTTGAAGCCCACCAGGGTCGGGTGTTGGGCGCGGAGCTTGAAGAACAGGTCTGCACGGGTCGCAAAGCCGTAGTAGGGGCTGTTGTAGATGACTGCGGGCAGGCTCGGCGCCGCTTTCAGGATTGTCTTGAAGTGGGCTTCCTGAGCGGTGATCGACGGTCCGCGAGACAGCACGCGCGGGATCACCATCAGTCCCTGCGCACCGACCTTCTGGGCATGAGCAGCATGGGCGGCGGCCAGCCTGGTATTCACAGCACCTGTGCCGACGATGACGGGAATACCGGCCTTCGCCAGAGCCTCCACTCCTGTCATGCGCTCTTCGTCGGTCAGAAGCGGCCAGTCACCCATCGACCCGCAATAGACGACCGCGGACATCCCCTTGCCGACCAGTTCCCTGGCCTTGCGGACAAGCGCCTCGAAATCGGGTTTGCGGTCGGGTGTGCAGGGGGTCATGAGCGCCGGGATGCAGCCGGAAAAGATTTCTGCTTTCATTGTTCTATCCTCTGGAGGCTCGCTCCGAGCCGAAGTCTTCTTGCTGTTGCGCAGCAGCGAGGGCGGTGACCGAAGGAGGCCGGAGAGTTCCAATCTTGGGATTGCGATCCATCCCTGTCTTGCTTCCCATGAGTTCTTCTGGGCCGAACAAGATGTTACTCCCGTCTGCAGAGTTGCTCCGCGAGCCGCATTGGCTGCACGCCCGGTGCGAATCACGCTGCCAAGCTGCAAGTCTACATTGCACGAATAAGGTATAATGTATATCATCTTATGCGATAGCTGACTCGGAGGCGGTTCGAGTGCGCGGAATCAAGGGAGAATTACCATGCAAATCATTGGCATAGACGTCTTTGGCTATGATCTCACCTATGCTCATGGCGAGTATGTCATGTCTGGCGGACGGGCCGCGCAGGCACAGCAGTCGACCCTTGTTCGCCTGCGCACCGATGCCGGGATCGAGGGCTGGGGCGAGGCGTGCCCCCTGGGCGGCACCTATTTGCCCGCTTTCCCCGAAGGTATCCGCGCTGCCATTCGCGAGATGGCGCCCTGTCTGATCGGTCAGGACCCGACCAGGCTCACCGTCATCCACGGACTCATGAACCGCTGCTTGCTGGGCCAGGAAGCTGCCAAGAGCCCCATCGACATTGCCTGTTGGGACATCATCGGCAAACTGGCAAATCTGCCGGTGGCGGCGATGATCGGCGGCGTGTCGCAGGACAGTTTCCCGCTTTACGAGGCCGTGCCCCTGACCTCGCCCGAGGAAATGGCAGAGTTCTGTCTGCGCCGGGGTGAGGCCGGGATCCGTCGCTTCCAGGTCAAGGTCGGAAATGATCCCTACGAGGATGCCGCCCGCACCCGCGCCGCGATCGAAGCCACCAAGGGCAAGGCCTTCATCGTCGCGGATTCGAATGGCGGCTGGAACCTGCGCCAGGCCGTCGTCGCCGTCCGCGAAATGGAAGGTCTGGATGTGATCGTCGAACAACCCTGCCGCGATATGGCCGATTGCGCTCTGGTTCAGCGCATGAGCAGTCTGCCACTCTCGCTCGATGAATGTGTGACGGGTGTCAATGAAGTCTACCGAGCCAAATTCGATGCCGGGGCGGTCGCGATGAACATCAAGATCGGTCGTTTGGGCGGGATTTCTGGCGCAGTCCGCATCCGCGATCTCGCCACCGAACTCGGCATGATCTTCACGATCGAAGACGTCTGGGGAGGAGACGTGACGACGGCCGCGGTTGCCCAGGTTGCCGGTTCGGCGCGGCCCGATGCGCTGATGCACGCGTCTTTCTTCAACGACTGGACGAACGAACATATCGCCAAAACGGCGCCGCGCTCGGTCAACGGCCGGGGTGCCGTGCCGGATGCGCCGGGCATCGGCGTCGAAGTGGACGTTTCCGCGCTGGGAGCCCCGATCTTCACGATGGCGTAAAGCCAGGCCGCAAGGGCCTGCGAGAGCGGCCCCGTCCCCGTGCGCAGCGACGCCCCGGCATCGCGAGTGAGCCCGCCGGCAGTCAGGCCTTTGTGGCTGCCGGGGTTGCCCGCGATGACCACAGCGCCGGTGGGCGGGCGTCGGGCCGAGACGTTGTGCGCCACAGGCGCCGTCAGACGCCCGGGATCAAGGCGATGCTGATCTGCCCGCCAGCGCGCCCGGAACCACGCCACCTGCGGGAATCCGCACTCCGGTCCAATCAGATGCGGTCTGGCTTTGCCGGGGCGTTCTGCCGGGGCGCTACGCTCCGCCTATTTTGCTTTATGTTGCAGTGCAGAAAGTCAAATTAGTATCAGTAACGGCTTGATGCTGTGGTGGCGCCGCCTGATTCTTTCCTACATGCTCTGTTGCAAGGTGCGGCCTGACCGGTCGGACCTGCGCTGCGGATGGGAGCCGTGGCGAACCTGGGGAGGTGGCCATGAAGCCGGATCTTGAAGTCGTCCAGATCGGACGCGGACAGTCCTTCACCGCGTGGGAGCACGGCTACCCGTTCCACACGGTGCGCTGGCATTTCCACCCCGAGCTTGAAATCCACTACGTCGCAGAGACTTCCGGCCTCTATTACATCGGGGATTTCATCGGCGAGTTCGCTCCGGGCAATCTTGTGCTGACGGGACCCAACCTGCCGCACAACTGGATCAGTCATCTTGGCCCCGACGGCTCGGTGCCGCTGCGCAGCCGGGTTGTGCAGTTCCCCGAAGACCTGCTCTTGCGGATCGCCGAGCTTTTCCCGGACACGCGCGATTTCGGGGCGCTATTTGCCCTGAGCCGCCGCGGGGCGTTGTTTTCGGACAGATGCTCACAGCTTTGCGCGCCATTGCTTGCCGAGGTGGTTCAGGCAAAGGGACCTCATCGCGCAAGCCTGTTCCTTCAGATCCTCGCCAACCTGGCGGCGGATGCAGAGGTGCGGACGCTTGCCTCGGATACCTATCTCCCCGACCCTTCGGGCTTCATGACGGCAGGGGTGAACAAGGCGCTTGGCTATATCAACGAGAACCTGACCGAGAATTTCAGCGAGGATGACCTTGCCACAACTGCCGGGATGACCGCCTCGGCCTTCTCGCGCAGTTTCCGCAAGCATACCGGGATGGGCGTGGTCGAATACGTCAATCGCCACCGGATCAACCTTGCCTGCCAGATGCTGATGAACGAGGGCGAAAAGACCATAACGGACATCTGCTTTGCGGTGGGCTTCAACAACCTGTCCAACTTCAACCGTCAGTTCCTTCGACGAAAGGGAATGCCGCCAAGCCGCTTCCGCGCGCTGCTTGAGGATAATCGCGCCGTAGCCGCTTGATCCGACCGCTACCTGAATAACTGGCCGCGTCCGACTCTCGGTGCGCAGCACGGCTGGTTTTTGCCCAAGACCGGGCACCCGAACGCGCAACCGGGACACCAAACGACGTCCTTGGACGAACCCAGAAAACTTGCCTTAACATTAGGGAGAGAGACCATGAAGATGACCAAAGTGATGCTGATGGCAGGAACGGCGCTGTCCGTGCTCGCCGGCTCGGCAATGGCCCAGGAAGCGGCGACGGTGGCGTTCCTGATGCCCGACCAGGCGTCCACCCGCTATGAAGAGCACGACTATCCCGGCTTCCAGGCCGAAATGGCGAAGCTCTGCGCCGACTGCACGGTAATCTACCAGAACGCCAACGCCGACGTGGCGCTGCAACAACAGCAGTTCAACTCGGTCCTGGCGCAGGGTGCCAAGGTCATTGTGCTGGATCCGGTGGACAGCTCGGCCGCCGCCGCGCTTGTAGCGCTGGCCCAGTCGCAGGGCGTCAAGGTCATCGCCTATGACCGCCCGATCCCGGATGCGCCCGCCGACTACTACGTCTCGTTCGACAACCAGGGCATCGGCCAGGCCGTCGCGCAATCGCTGGTCGATCATCTGAAAGCCAGCGGAGTGCCTGATGGCGCGGGTGTCCTGCAGATCAACGGCTCGCCCACCGACGCCGCCGCCGGGCTGATCCGCGACGGCATCGACTCGGCCCTCGACGCCTCGCCCTACAAGACCCTGGCCGAGTTCGACACGCCGGACTGGGCCCCGCCGGAAGCCCAGCAATGGGCGGCGGGCCAGATCACCCGTTTCGGTGCCGAAATTGTCGGCGTCGTAGCCGCGAACGATGGCACCGGCGGCGGCGCGGTGGCGGCTTTCAAGGCGGCGGGCGTGGACCCGGTTCCCCCGGTGACGGGCAACGACGCGACCATCGCGGCGCTGCAACTGATCATCTCGGGCGACCAGTACAACACGATCTCCAAGCCGTCGGAGATCGTGGCGGCGGCGGCGGCGAACATCGCCGTGGCCTTCCTGAAGGGCGAGACACCGGAGGCGAAGACCACGCTTTACAACACGCCGTCCGAACTGTTCGTCCCCGCCGTCGTGACCGCCGAGAACATCAAGGCGGAAATCTTCGACAAGGGTATCAACACCCCCGAAGAAGTCTGCACCGGCGAGTATGCTGAAGGCTGCAAGGCCCTGGGCATCACCCAGTAGGCTTGCGACCAAAGCCCGGTCCCGTCTGGGGCCGGGCACCACATGGGGGGAAAGATCATGCAGGCACGCGAACGACTGCCCGCGAAGGGCGAGCGCATCCTGTCGCTGCGGGGCGTCTCGAAACGCTTCGGCGCGGTTTCGGCGCTGACGGACATCGAGCTTGACGTCCACGCGGGTGAAGTCGTGGCGCTGGTCGGCGACAACGGCGCGGGGAAATCGACGCTGGTCAAGGTGCTGGCCGGCGTCCACCAGCCGACCGAAGGCTCCATCGAATACATGGGCCGCCCGGTGTCGCTGGACACTCCCGCCACGGCGCTGGAGATGGGGATCGCCACTGTCTTCCAGGACCTCGCATTGTGCGAGAATCTCGACGTGGTGGCGAACCTGTTCCTCGGGCATGAACTCAACCCCTGGCGGCTGGACGAGGTGCAGATGGAGGTCCGCGCCTGGACGCTGCTGAAGGAACTCGCCGCCCGCATCCCGTCGGTCCGCGAACCCATCGCATCCCTCTCCGGCGGCCAGCGCCAGACCGTCGCCATCGCGCGGTCGCTGCTGCTGGACCCGCGGATCATCATGCTGGATGAACCCACCGCCGCGTTGGGAGTCGCGCAGACCGCCGAGGTTCTGAACTTGATCGAACGCGTCCGCGACCGGGGCCTGGGCGTCATCATCATCAGTCACAACATGGAGGACGTCCGCGCCGTGGCCGACCGGATCGTGGTCCTGCGCCTTGGCCGCAACAACGGCACCTTCACTGCCGAAACCTCGCACCAGGACCTGGTCGCCGCAATCACCGGGGCCAGCGAGAATTCGGTTTCACGCCGTCAGGAACGGCTCGCCGCCGAAGCAGGGGGACCCCAGGCATGATCGACAAACCCACCCTCGACCGGGCCGACGCCCGCGTGCGCCACGACGACAGCCTGACGGGCGCGTTCCGCGAATTCACCGACCGGCTGCGATCGGGCGACCTCGGGATGCTTCCGGTGATCGTCGGGCTGGTCCTGATCTCCGTGGTCTTCTCTGCGCTGAACCCGGTGTTCCTTGCCCCGAACAACCTCGTCAACCTCCTCTTCGACTGCGCGACCGTGGGCGTCATTTCCCTCGGCATCGTCTGCGTGCTGATGCTGGGCGAGATCGACCTTTCCGTCGGCTCGATGAGCGGCCTCGCCTCGGCGATGATCGGCGTCCTCTGGGTCAACGCGGGCGTGTCCCTGCCGCTGGCTATCCTTGCGGCCCTGGCCTCGGGCGCATTTATCGGCGCGATCTATGCGACGCTGTACAACCGCATCGGCATGCCCAGCTTCGTCTCCACCCTTTCGGGCCTCCTCGCCATCCTCGGCCTCCAGCTTTACATCCTCGGCCCCACCGGCTCGATCAACCTGCCCTTCGCCTCGCCGCTTGTCGGCTTCGGCCAGCTCTGGATCTTGCCCGCGTGGCTCTCGTACCTCCTCGGCCTCCTGCCCGGAGCCGTGATGGTCTGGGTCGGCCTCTCCGTGATGAAGCGGCGTCAGGCAGCCGGCCTCTCCTCGCAACCGCTCACCCGGCTGGTCCTCAAGGCTGCCGCCCTGACCGTGGCCCTGGAAGGCGCGATCTACTATCTGCACCTTGGCCGCGGTGTGCCGGTCATGTTCGGCCTTTTCCTCCTGCTGGCTGTGATTCTGAACTACGGCCTGACCCGCACCCAGTGGGGCCGGTCGATGTTCGCCGTCGGTGGCAACAAGGAGGCCGCGCGGCGCTCGGGCATCAACGTGCGCCGGATCTACCTCTCGGCCTTCATGCTGTGTTCAACGCTGGCCGCCCTCGGCGGAATCCTCTCGGCCTCGCGCCTTGCGTCCTCTAGCCAGCAGGCGGGCACCGGCGACGTGAACCTGAACGCCATCGCGGCAGCGGTCATCGGCGGCACCAGCCTCTTCGGCGGGCGCGGAAGCGCGTGGTCCGCCGTCCTGGGGATCATCGTGATCCAGGCCATATCCAACGGGCTGACACTGCTGAACCTGTCGTCATCCCTGCGATACATGATCACCGGGGGCGTCCTTGCCATCGCCGTGATCGTCGACAGCCTTGCCCGCCAGTCGCGGGTCAGCCACGGCCGCGGGTAAGGAGCCCAACATGAGACTGACCGGAAAAACCGCCGCAGTGACCGGGGCCGCCTCGGGGATCGGCCTCGAATGTGCCCGTGCCATGCTGACCGAAGGGGCAAAGGTCGTGCTGATCGACCGCACCGGGGACAAGCTGCAAGCCTTGTGCAAGGAGCTTGGCCCCGACGCCTGCCCGCTTGTCGTCGACCTTCTGGACGGCGCGCAGGTCAGCGCGATGCTTCCCCGCATCCTCGCCCTCACCGGCCACCTGGACATCTTCCACGCCAATGCCGGGGCCTATGTCGGCGGACCGGTCCAGGACGGCGACCCCGATGCCTGGGACCGGATGCTGAACCTCAACATCAACGCGGCCTTCCGGTCGATCCATGCGGTCCTGCCGCACATGATCGAGCGGAAGACCGGCGACATCGTCCTGACCTCCTCGATCGCGGGCGTCGTGCCCGTGGTGTGGGAGCCGATCTACACCGCCTCCAAGTTCGCCGTGCAGGCCTTCGCCCACACCATCCGCCGCCAGCTTTCGCCGCACGGCATCCGGGTCGGATCGATCCTGCCGGGGCCGGTCGTGACCGCGCTCCTGGACGACTGGCCCAAGGCGAAGATGGACGAGGCGCTGGCCAACGGCAGCCTGATGCAGCCGACCGAGGTGGCCGAGGCGGTGCTGTTCATGCTGACACGCCGCAAGGGCGTCGTTGTGCGCGATCTCGTCATCCTGCCGAACTCGGTCGATCTGTGATGCTGATCGGGGTCGATGTCGGAACAGGAAGCGCCCGTGCCGGAGTGTTCGATGCCACAGGCCAGCTCTTGGGCGTGGGCAAGCAGCCCGTCACAATGTGGCAGGAACCCGGGGAAATCGTCGAGCAATCCTCGGACCAGATCTGGCAGGCCGTCTGCCTTGCGGTGCAAGAGGCGCTTTCGGCCTCAGCCATCGACCCCGGAAGGGTTACCGGCATCGGCTTCGACGCCACCTGTTCGCTTGTCGCCGTGGACGATCGGGGACGCGGCGTGCCGGTTGGCCCTTCGGGCGACACTTCGCGCAACGTCATCGTCTGGATGGACCACCGCGCGCAGGCCGAAGCGGAAGAAATCAACGCGGGCGGACACCGGGTCCTTGACTACGTCGGCGGCCGCATCTCGCCCGAGATGGAGACGCCAAAACTGCTTTGGCTTTCCCGCCACATGCCGGAAGCCTTTGCCCAGGCGGCACATTTCTTCGACCTCTCCGACTATCTGACGTGGCGCGCCACGGGCCGCCTGGCGCGGTCCTCCTGCACCGTGACCTGCAAATGGACCTACCTTGCGCATGAATGCCGGTGGGACGCCGATTACTTCCGCGCCATCGGCCTTGGCATGCTGGCCGACGAAGGCTTCCGCCGCATCGGGACCGAGGTGGTCAGCCCAGGCACCGCGCTTGGCCCCCTGAACGCGATGGCCGCCCGCGACCTCGGCCTGCCCCGGACCGTGACCGTTGCCGCCGCCCTGATCGATGCCCATGCCGGGGGCGTCGGAACCCTTGGCGTCACGCTGTCCGGAGATTCAGACCCCACCCGCCGCCTGGCCTTCATCTTCGGCACCTCGGCCTGTTCGATGGCCTCCACCCGCGAAGCCACCCCGGTCCCTGGTGTTTGGGGTCCCTACTACGACGCAATGCTTCCCGGCCTTTGGCTGAACGAGGGCGGGCAATCGGCGGCCGGCGCTGCGCTGGATCACCTGGTCCACTTGCACCGCGACGCAACCGAGATAGAGGGCGAGGCCAGGAGGGCCGGACAGTCCCTGATCGCCCATGTCGCGGCCCATGCCGAAACCTTGGGCGGCACGCTGTCAGACACCATCCGAGCCGCAAGGCATTTGGTGGTGGTTCCGGAATTCCTGGGAAACCGTTCGCCCTTTGCCGAGCCTGAGGCCCGCGCTGTTGTTTCGGGGATCGGGTTGGACCGCGGGATCGACAGTCTGGCCGCGCTCTACCTCGCCGGACTGAGCGGGATCGGATATGGATTGCGCCAGCTTCTTGACCGGCTTGAGGGCCAGGGCATTTCCATCCAGACCATTGTGGCCAGCGGCGGTGCGGCGCAAAGCGATCTGGTGTGCCAGATCATCGCCGATGCAACAGGCCGCGCAGTGGCCTTGCCTGCAGCCGATGAGCCGGTTTTGCTGGGCGCCGCCATGCTGGCCGCTGTCGCCGGTGGAACTCAGGCGACACTGGCGAACGCGATGGACTCGATGTCCGGCCCTGCCCGGCTTTTTCCCCCGGCGGAAGGCGACCTCTTCGCACTTCACCGCGACCGTTACGAGTGCTTCGAAGGCTTGCAGGCGGTGGCGCGGCGGCACCGGGTGTCGGTTTCCAAGACGATCTAGCTGTTCAGTCCCGGCATCTAGTCGGCTCAGGATTTCATCTCGCATTCGTCAATCATCATGCTCACATGGGCTGCCGCGATCTGCCAGCCCGCGTCGGTCCTGACCCATGTCTGCATCTGTCGTCCGATCTGGCCGGGAAAATCCTGACGATGAAACAGGGTCGAGGCGATGGCCACGTTCTGCCCGAAGGTGGTGATGACCGTGCGTGAGAGCGCGCGGTCGAACGCGGTCTGGGTGGCCCGGAACCGGCGCACTTCGTCGATGCCATACTGAACTTCGGCCACGCCGTAGCGCACGGTATGGTCCGCAGGCAGGAACATGGCATCCAGCTCTTCCGGATCGTGGCGGAGCAGTGCCGCCTCATATCGGTAAAAGACGGCCGTCACTTCGGCCAGAGTCACCGGGTCGTTGCTTTGCATGGTCATGTGACCGACCCCGCCGTCATCGGGTCACGCTGGCACGACAGGAAGGGAATGGTCGCGATGAGGTCGAACAGAGTGCCCTGCGGTTCCATCACGACGACATCGTCGGGTGCCACCCGCAGCGCATGCACTGATGTCGCCATCGGAGTCCGGCCGGATGCGACCCTCGCGGCCTCCAGCCGGCCCCAGACTTCGTCGCGTATCGCATCCTTGGCCGGATTGCGCCCGTCCCACCGTCCCGCCTCAGGCATGGGCGGTCTCCAGCGTCTTTTCCAACGCTGCAAGGGGCGTCGCCCAGCCGACGATGCCGCCCTGGGCCACGATCATGTCGATGGCGGCTGTCTTGAACTGTGGGAAATAGCTCTCCGTCGCATCCTCGATCAGCAGGCAGTCATAGCCCCGGTCATTCGCCTCGCGCATCGAGGTCTGCACGCAGACCTCGGTCGTGACGCCCGCAAAGACCAGCTGGGTAATCCCCATTCCCTGCAGTCGGTCATGCAGGCCGGTGGCCCAGAACATGCCCTTGCCGGGCTTGTCGATGGCAATCTCTCCGGCCAGGGGGGCAAGCTCGGGCAGGATCGCATTTCCCGGCTCGCCCGCGATCAGGATGCGCCCCATCGTGCCCGTGTCGCCGATGCGAAGCCCCGGTGCCCCGCGCAGCCGCTTTGCCGGTGGGCAATCCGAAAGGTCGGGTCGGTGCGCTTCGCGCGTGTGGATGACGGGCAGGCCGTGCGCGCGGAACAGACCGATCAGCGCGGCCACGGTCGGCACGATGGCCTTCAGCCGCGAGACGTCATTGCCAAGCGTGTCGCCAAAGCCGCCGGGTTCGATGAAATCGCGCTGCATGTCGATCACGACCAGCGCCACATGCGCCGGATCGAGGTCAAAGTCATAGGGACGGGCCGCGACCATCATCGTCAGTGCCCCGCCATATGCTTGCCGATGGTGTTGCGGTCGGTCTCGGCGATCGCTGCGACATAGGTGATGGAGCCGCCCGACATCACCGCAACGCGGTCCGACAGTTCCAGCACCTCGTCCAGATCCTCGCTGACCAGCAGCACCGCCGCGCCGCGGTTGCGCTGTTCCATGATCTGCGTCCGGATTTCCGCGACCGAGGCGAAGTCGAGACCGAAGCAGGGGTTGGCCACGATCAGCACATCGACATCGCCCGACAACTCGCGCGCCAGGATCGCACGCTGGACGTTGCCGCCCGACAACGCTTCGATCGGACTGTCAGGCGAAGCAGTCTTGACGCGGTAGCGCACGATCAGGTCCTCGGCCTTGCGCCGCATCGGCCCCGGGGACAGCCACCAGCCAAGTGACGAGATCGGCGGCTTGTCGTAGGACCGGAAGGCGATGTTCTCGGCCACGCTCATCCGCGGGACGGCGGCATTCTTCAGCGGTTCTTCGGGCAGGCCGAACACCTTGAAGCGGTCGAAATCCTTGCGTGTCGGCTCGAAGGGCTTTCTGTGGATGAAGATGCGCCCGTCCTTCAGCGGGCGTTGGCCCGAAAGCACTTCGACCAGCGCGCTCTGGCCATTGCCCGAGACACCTGCGATGCCGACGATCTCGCCGGATTTGACCTTGAGGTCCAGCGCGTGAATGGCGGGCCGCCCTTCGGCATCGTCGGCATAAAGCCCCGCAAGTTCCAGCACGGCCTGACTGTCATTGCGCGGCGCGCGGGCGGCGCGTTCGCGGATCGGCGTGTCGCCGATCATCATCGCGCTCATCTCGGCCACGGTGGCCGACTGCGCATCGCCACTGCCGGTCAGCTGCCCGCGCCTGAGCACCGTAAAGCTGTCGCAGAACGCCTTCACCTCGCGGAACTTGTGACTGATCATCAGGACAGTGACTTCGCCCCTGCGCGCCATGTCGCCCAGAAGGCCAAGCACCTCATCCGCCTCGCCCGGGGTCAGGACCGAGGTGGGTTCGTCCAGGATCAAGAAGCGGTTTTCGAGGTAGAGGAGCTTCAGGATCTCCAGCTTCTGCTTTTCGCCTGCGGACAGCGATGACACCCGCCGGTCCAGCGGCACGCGGAACGGCATCCGGTCCATGAAGGCCTCCAGCTTCGGCATCTCGCGCTTCCAGTGGATGACGGCGGGGGCATCGGCGCGCGAAATGACAAGGTTCTCGGCTGCGGTCAGGCAGGGAACCAGCGTGAACTGCTGGTACACCATTCCGATGCCAAGGGCGCGGGCGTCGCGCGGGGTGGAGACGGCGACCTCTTCGCCGTCCAGCCGGACGCCGCCCTTGTCCGCGTGGTAGAAACCCATGATGCATTTGACCAGCGTCGATTTTCCGGCACCGTTTTCGCCCAGAAGCGCGTGGAACGACCCTGCCGAGACGTTGATCGAGACGTCGTCAAGGGCGACGAGGGGACCGAAGATCTTGGTCATGCCTTGCGTCTCAAGACTTGGCGCGCGCAGCGGGGTGATCGCCTGAGCCATCGTCATGGCAGCGCCTGCAGGAATGCGGACGAGGTGGCTACTGCGCCGAAGACACCGCCTTGCATCTTGATCATGTCCAGCGCGGCAAGGTGGTTTTCCACCTTGGTCGCAGCGCAGCAATCGGACAACAAGAGGCATTCATAACCGCGATCATTCGCATCGCGCATGGTGGTGTGGACGCAGACATCGGTGGTCACGCCGGTAAAGACGATGTTGCGGATGCCCTTCATGCGCAGCACCAGCTCGAAATCGGTGGCGATGAAGGTGCCCTTGCCGGGCTTGTCGATGATGGCCTCGCCGGGCGCGGGCTGAAGTTCGGGAATGATTTCCCACCCTTTCTCTCCCCGGATCAGGATGCGCCCGCAGGGGCCCTGGTCGCCGATGCCCGCCCCGATCCGCTGCGACCGCCAGCGTTTGTTGGCGGGCAGGTCCGAGAGGTCGGGCTTGTGGCCTTCGCGGGTGTGGATGATCGGGTAGCCCCTGCCCCGCATCGCGGCCAGAACGGACTGGATCGGGCCGATGGGCGCCCGCGTCAGGCCAATGTCATAGCCCATGCTGTCGACATAGCCCCCCGGCGCGCAGAAATCGGTCTGCATGTCGATCACCACCAGCGCGGTGTTATGCGGGCCAAGGTCCCCGTCGAAGGGCCAGGGATAGGGGTCGGCCGCCACCGTCACACCGCCCGGCACCATGGCGGCTGCAATGCGTTCGTCCAGATGGGTCATGGCCTGTCCCTCACTTCACGATGGAAAGTTCGCCCGGCGCCTCGGACGCCGCCGATCTCGACCGCGCCGAGGCGATCATGATGAACAGCGTCAGGATGTAGGGGGCGGCGTTGAAGAAGTAATAGCCCTGGCTGATCCCGATGGATTGCAGCGACGGACCGAGCGCCCCCGCTGCGCCGAAGAGAAGCGCCGCCCAGACACAGCGCAGGGGATCCCAGCGGGCAAAGATCACCAGCGCGACCGCCATCAGGCCTTGCCCCGAGGACAGGCCCTCGTTCCAGCTGCCGGGATAGTAAAGCGACAGGAACGCCCCACCGATGCCCGCCAGAAACCCGCCTGCCGCTGTTGCAAGAAGGCGCACAAGGTCGATGGAAACTCCCATCGCACGCGCCGATGCGGCACTGTCGCCGGTCATCCGCAGGATCAGGCCCCAGCGCGTATTGGCCAGCGCCCAGGACAGGAACACCGCCAGCGCGATGCCCACGAAGAACAAGGGATTTACCTGCAAGGCCTGCGCGATGGCCGGGTTGCCGGTCCAGTCGCCCAGGCCAACGGCCTCAAGCCGGGGGGCCGAGGGCTGGATGAAGGCCTTGCCGAAAAAGAACGCGAGTCCGGTGCCAAAGCTCATGAACGCGATGCCGACAGCGATGTCGTTGACGCGCGGCAAGGCGCAGATCCAGCCGTGCATCGCCCCCAGCACCAGTCCTGCCCCGCCGGCCGCCAGCACTCCCAGCCAGGGACTGCCGGTGGTGAACGACACCGCATAGGCCACCATTGCCCCGAGAACGAGGTTGCCTTCATGCCCCAGATTGATCCGTCCCGACTTCTCGGTCAGACATTCGCCAAGCGCCACGAACATGAACGGGGTCGAAACGCGGATCGCGCCGCCGATCAGCGCGAACAGCACGATGAAGAGGTCGGCTCCGGTCATGTGCGCTCTCCACTGCGACGGGGTTGCAGGAATGCGATGCGGCCATAAAGCGTCTCGGAGGTCAGCAGGACCACGAAGATGATCCCCTGCAACACGAGGATGGTGGCATCCGGCATTTCCATCCGCCGCTGGATCAGACCGCCCGATGCTGCGAGGGCGCCGAACAGGACCGCGACCGGCACCAGCGCCAGCGCATTCTGTCGCGCAAGGAAGGCCACGAGGATGCCGGTGAAGCCGTAGCCTGCCACCAGTGACGCATTCGCCTGCCCGTGAACCGCCGTCACCTCGAAGAACCCGGCCAGCCCCGCGCTGGCCCCGGCAAGGGCACAGCACCCGACCACGAGGAACCCCACCGGCAAACCCTGCGCCTGCGCCGCGCGTACGTTGCCCCCGGTCATCCGCGCGGCAAAGCCGAAGGTCGTCCGCGTCATCAGGATGTGCAGCGCGACGGCCAGCACCAACCCCGCCGCCAGCCCCCAATGCACCGTGGTCCCTGGAATGGGGCCGACGCGGTAAAGCTCTCCGATCGGCATGGTCGAGGGTTTGTTGGCCGAAGCCGGGTCGCGGAGCGGGCCCTCGACAAAGAAGTTCATCGTGGCAATGGCGATGTAGGACAGCAGCAGCGAGGCAATCGTCTCGTTGACCCCGCGATAGTGCCGCAGCCAGCCGACAAGCCCGATCCAGACCGCGCCCGTCAGCATTGCCGCCCCTGCCATCAGGGGCAGCCCAAGGCCGGGCGGCCAGCCCCCTGTCACCAGGGGAATGGCCATCGCCGCGGCCGCAAAGCCGCCCAGCACCAGGGCACCCTCGGCCCCGATCACGGTCAGTCCGATCCGCGCCGGGATGGCAAAGGCAAGCCCGGTCAGGATCAGCGGCGCCGCCCGCAGAAGCGTGTTCTGCACCGAGAAGGCCGAGCCAAAGCCGCCGGTCCAGATCAGCACGAAGAAGTCGAGCGGCGATTTCCCAAGCGCCAGCAGAAAGACCGAAAACACCAGTGCCGAGGCGACCATCGCGCAGACCGGGATCACCAGCGCCTCGATCCGCCGCAGCATTGGCGCGGAAAGCCCGGGTGCTGCGGGCAGGGATGTCGATGTCACACTCATGTCATGCTCTCCCGCCCGCATCATCCCCGTTTCAGGTCAACGACCCCTGCACGCCTTCCAGCAGGTAGTTCATGCCGTCCAGAACCGGGTCGTAGTTGTCCATCGACCCCTCGATCACCAGGTTGCCCGCGTTGTCCTTCAGGGGGCCGACATAGATCGGCTTGCCCTCTTTCAGCCCCGCGATTGCGGCATCGGCGGCGGCAATCGCCTCTGGCGTCGCGCCCGCGCCGTAATCCGAGTTGCGCAGCATGTCGTTGTGGTAGCCACCGGCGATGAAGTTCGGCACCTCGGAGCCCGTGGCCAATGCGTCGGCGTAGATCTTGTAGATCGTCTCCCACTTGTATTCCGCGCCGGTGATGAAGCCGTTCGGCGCCAGCGGAGCCTGGCTTGCGTTATGGCCGCAACTCTTGACGCCGCGCGACTCGGCAGTCTCGATCACCACCTTGGGGCCGTCCACGTGGCAGGTGATCACGTCGCAGCCCGCATCGATCAGCGCGTTCGCCGCCTCGGCCTCGCGCACCGGCATCGACCACTCGCCGGTGAAGATCACCTGCACCACGGCTTTCGGATTGACGCTGCGCGCGCCGAGGAGGACCGAGTTGATGTTCGACAGGACCGAGGGAATGGGCTTTGCGGCGACAAAGCCGATCTTCCCGGTCGGGCTGGAAAGGCCCGCAGCCACCCCGTTCACATAATGCGCCTGGTTGAGATAGCAGAAATAGCTGCCCGCATTTGCCGGATCGGTGTCCTTGTTCCACAAAGGGGCCGCGTGGCGGAACTGGACGTTCGGGTATTTCTTCGCCGTATCGACCACGAAGGGGGTGTAGTAGCCGAACGAGGTCGCCAGGATCAGGTTTGCGCCATCAAGGTTGATCATCGATTCCATCGACTGGGCGACGGCATCGGTCTCGGGCACCTTTTCCTCTTCGATGACGGTGACGCCTGGCACCTGCTTCAGCACGTCCATCGCCAGCGCATGTGCCTGGTTCCAGCCGAAGTCATCGCGCGGACCGACATAGACGGCCCCCAGCACGATGGGCGTCTGGGCGCGGGCAAGGTTCAGGGGAAGGAGGCCTGCGGCAAGCCCGGCAGCGCCGGTCCGCAGCAGGGTACGACGGTCAAGGGAAAAGGATGTCATCGGGTTCTCCTGCAAGGGGTGTGGATGGGGGCGACTGCCATCAGGCTAGTCCGGACTTTTCGTAGGTCGGGGAAAGACGGGCGCGAAGAAAGGCATCGCCCCGGATCGGACGGTATCGAGCGGGGCGTTCCGGCATCGCGCAGCCGGGCAGGCAGGCGATCTCGGCATCGGGGTTGGGGTCAAGGAAGAAGGCGACCGAGAACCGCTCGCGCCCCGCCGGGCTGACGACGCGGTGCGGGGTGGACACGTAGATGTCGTTCGTCCAGCGCATCAGACAGTCGCCGATGTTGCAGACGAAGGCCCCGGGCACATGCGGAGCCGCCAGCCAGGCGCCGCCCCGTGTCTGCACCTCCAGCCCGCCGACGCCATCGGTCGCCAGAAGGGTCACACAGCCATAATCGGTATGTTCCCCGGCCCCGAGTTGCCCCGCCTCGGTCCGTCCCGGCGCGGGCGGATAGTGCAGAAGGCGCAGGACGGCCATCGGCCGGTCCAGCTTGTCGTCGAAGAATTCCGGGGCCAGCCCGAGGTCCAGTGCAAAGGCGCGGTGCAACAGAAGTCCCAGACGGTGGCTGGCGTCGAAATAGGCCAGCATGGTGTCGCGAAAACCCGGCAGGCCGGGCCACAGGTTGGTGGCCCTGAATCCGCGCCCGGCCAGAAGATCGGGATCGTCGGGCGGCAGGTCCAGTCCGATGTTGAACGCCTCTTTCAGATCGGCCGGGCGCGTCGGGTCCAGCGCTTCGCCCTTCATCGGGACATGGCCGCGGTTTCCGGCGGCACTGTAGCGGACCAGGCGCTTGTCAGCCTCGGGCAGCGCAAAGAACGCCGCCGCCGCCGCAAACACCGCCTGGCTCAGGTCCAGGGGGACCGGGTGGCCGACGACATAGAAGAAGCCCACATCCCGGCACGCCGTGCCAATGTCCCGGGCGACCCGCAGTGCCGCAGCCTCCCCGCCCGACAGGCCAGACACGTCGATGACGGGGATCACGGTCATGCAACCGCCTCCGCCTGCGCCAGATACCCGCGCCAGCCGCCAAGCGCGGTGATGTCGGCGGCACCGACCAGCCCCGCCGTTTCGCACAGGAACCCGTTGACCGTGCTGTCATCCTCCAGCCGCACCGTTCCGATCGCCAGCGGCGAGGGCACACCGCCGATGAAACCGCCGAACGCGGCACGAGGCAGGCCCCAGACCTCGACCGCGATCGCCGCTCCGCGGCTCGCATCGCGCACCAGCCCCGGTCGCTGTGGTGGACCGCCGGGCAGCGCATAGAGGCGATACTCGGGTGCCGTGCGGCAGGCGCGGATCAGACGCGCGCCAAGCCGGGTCAACTGGGGGTTCAGCGGCAGGCCCGACATATGCGCTCCGCACACCGCCAGGGCGATCTCGTCCGGGGCTGCCGCCTTGGGCAAATCGGCGCGGGCGGGTCGCGGCCAGCCGGTCGCCCCCATCCGCCCCGCCTCGATCCCGGCCCCAACCGAAGCGGCCAGACCATCCCGACCGCTCCGCGCCAGCACGGTGATGCTGCCCGGTCGCCCGTCCGGCCGGTCGCCTGTAGGCACCGCAATCCCGCACAGATCCAGCAGATTGACGAAATTGGTATAGGTTCCGATGCGCGCGTTCGGACCGATCGGGTCGGCCGCGATCTCGTCCAGGGTGACAAAGTTCGGAATCGTCGGCACGCACAGCACATCGACCCCGGCCATCGTCTGCAGGCAATCCCCCCGCAAGTCCTGCAACCGGTAAAAGCCGCGGAACGCATCCACCGCCGTCAGCCGCAGCCCGGGTTCCAGAATTGCGCGTGTGACGGGGTGCAAGGTTTCCGGCGCCTCGGTCAACCGCGCCCCGACCGCGGCCACCCGCTCGGCCAGCCAGGCACCTTCGTAAAGCATGGCCGCAACCGCGTAGAACGGCGTGAAGTCGATCTCCACCACCGTTGCTCCCTGTGCGCGCAAACGCTCGACCGTGGTGCGGAAGTCGGCTTCCTGCACCCTGTCGCCAAAACTGCGCAGCGAGGCCGCATCCGGCACGCCGATGCGCAACAAGCTGGCCGAGATCAGCGGGCCGGTGGCGGCCGCGCGGGAATAGGCATCCGCCGGATCAACGGCTGCCGCGACCTGATAGACGGCCCAGGCGTCTGCCACCCCATGCGCAAAGACCGAGATGGTATCCAGCGTCCTGCAAGCCGGGATCATGCCGCCCGCCGACAGCGTGCCGAGCGTCGGTTTCAGTCCCACCAAGGCATTGAGGGCTGCGGGCACCCGCCCCGATCCGGCGGTGTCGGTGCCAAGCGAGAACGCCGCGATCCCGCGCGCCACCGCCACAGCCGACCCCGAGGACGACCCCCCGGGCACCAGCGCCGGGTCGATGGCGTTGCGCGGCGCGGGGCCGGGCGTCCGGACACCGACAAGCCCGGTCGCAAACTGGTCAAGGTTGGTCTTGCCCAGAACGATGGCCCCGGCGGCCCGCAGCCGCGCCACCACGAAGGCATCCGCCGTCGCGATACGGGACAGGTCCGGACATGCTGCCGTCGTGGGCATGCCCGCCACGTCGATGTTGTCCTTGACCACGAAAGGCACGCCCCACAGCGGCCGCCCGTCCGGGCGACCCAACGCTTCGGCTTCGGCCAGTGCCGCGACTTCGGCGCAGTGCAGGAAGATCCCGGGATCGTCGGCAGCCTTCAGCCTTGCAAAGGCCTCTGTCACCACCTGGGCAGGACGCACCCCTTTGGCATAGGCATCGGCCAGGCCTGAAAGCGTGAAGGGAAGCGTGCTGATCATCGTTCGAATCTCTGCCTTCTGCCGGACAAGTCGGCCGCTTCATCAAGACCGTTTTCTGCGGTGACAAAAAATGCTAATTTTGCATCGACCCGGTGCAGAAAAAGCATCACCCCATACTGGAGCCGCCATGCGCCACCTCGAATCCTTCCGTCTGATCGAGGCCGCAGCGCGGGCCGGGTCCATCCGCAAAGCGGCCGATGACATGAACATCACCGCCTCGGCCCTGGTTCGCCGGATCAACCGGTTCGAGGAGGAGTTCGGCTCCGAGGTATTCGAACGGCTGCCCACCGGTGTGCGACTGAACCCGGCGGGCGAGCTTGTTCTGCACCACTATCGCGCCACGCTGTCCGACCTTGCCCGCGTGCGCGGCCAGGTGGCCGACCTTGGCGGCGAACGTCGCGGCCATGTGTCCATCGCCTGCTCTCAGGCGCTGTTGCCCTGGTTTCTTCCCCGCCAGATCGCACAGTACCGCAGCCAGCATCCGGGCGTGACATTCTCGGTCAATGTGCGGGACCGTGCCCGGGCCGAGCAGGAGCTGGCGACCTATTCCAGCGACCTCGCGCTGGTGTTCGAGCCAGTCTATCTGGTGGATTTCCAGGTGATCGCCGCAATCTCCCAGCAAGTCAGTGCGGTGATGCGCGCCGACCATCCGCTGGCCGCCGAAAAAGAGCTGCGCCTGCGCGATTGTCTGGACGCCCCGCATGTCGCGCCCTCCACCAGCTATGGCGTGCGCCATCTGCTGGATTTCGCCGCACGGCGCGGATCACGCCGGGTGATGCCGGTGGTCGAAACGGAAAGCTTCGAGCTGATCCGCCACTACGTGATGCATGAGCAGGTGATCGGCTTCCAGATCCCGATCGGACTGACGGGACTGAATGACCCCGGCATGGTCCTGCGCCCGATTTCCGAACGTGACCTGCCCCTTGGCAGCCTGATCCTGGGGCAAATGCGTGGTCGCACCCTGCCCGTGGCCTCAGCGCGGTTCGCCATGCAGCTTGCCGCCGCTCTGGAGGCTGAACAGGTCACCTATTTCCCGGGCGTTGAACCCGAAACTTACGCTGCCAGCCGCATGCCCCCCAAGGAAAAGCGCAGCGAAACCCTTCGGAAGTGACCGAAGTCGGGCCCGAGACGCCCTCCATGCGCCTGCCATGCATGGACGCCGATGGCATCATTTCGGCGCCGTCACCAGTTTCGCGGTGAGGGCGCTGGAACTGCACCTTCCAGCCAGGGAACCCCTCAGGCGACGACTCGAACGTCCCTGAAGCTCGGATCCGCCCGCCTCAACGCCGCCAGCAGTCGTTCCTTCAGGTTCGTGCTGACATAGGTTGCATGAAACCGCGTCGGGGCGGCCAGCGTCAGGCAATTGGCCTCCACTCCGGCATCCGTCAGCGCGTGGAACCAGGTGCCATAGGTGGCGGCATCCTCATCGAGCAGCATGGCTTGCGCCGTGGCCCAGACCGACCCGTCCGCCGCCGGCGTCGGGACAGCGCGCAACGGCACCACGTTCGAGACCCCCTGCCCCATCGTCAGCTCGTCGCGCTGCCAGTTGTAACGCGTGGTGATCAGCGCCATGACCCGCAGGACCTGCCGCTGGACATGCTTGTCCTTCGACAGCGCAAAGGCCATCAGCGCCGACAGGATGTCGTATTTCCGCAATGCGGCCTCGCGCCCGACGGGCCGGGGAAGCTGCATGTCTCTCTCCTGTCCTGAACCGCGCCCATTTCGGGCCTCGGACTGCCTGTGTCATCTGGGGCCTTATGCGGCCTCTTGCTGAAGAAGGCGTCAAGTCAACGCTCTTTCACATGTGATGGCTATTTGCGTCCAGCATCGCGATTCTGTCAAAAACTCCGGTCGCCGACGCACTTTCCAACTCAAATCCATTTCGAAGAAACTGGGTATCAATGCTATTGGGGGACGCCTTGGCTGTCACGTATTGGGCGCAGAATGTCCCCCAATATGTGGCAGCAGGTTTGGTCCTGTCCCCTATATGCGCCGCGTCTTCCTGGCCAGCTGCCCTGCCCTGCCCCTTCGACCGATTCGGCCCGATCTTCCTGTCGCCGCACCGGAATCTTCCCCGCGGGGAAGGTTTTCCTACAGGCCGTGCAGCAGGGCGATGGCGGCTGACAAGGGCAGGGCGCGGGTATCCTCGCTGGCCGGAACCTCGCGCGCACCGGCGTAGACCAGCAGCTTCCGTGTCGCCCCGATGTCCGCCGCGGCGATGTGAAAGCCGCGCGACAGCTTTGGCGCGGTGGCGCGCTTGATCTCGATCGCCCAGACTTCCCCGCCGGGAAAGCGCAGGATCAGGTCCAGCTCGGCGCCTGCCGAGGTGCGGTAGAAATAGGGCTCGGTCCCTGCGGGCGCGGCGGCGATCAGGGCCTCAAGGCAGAAGCCTTCCCAGCTGCCGCCGGTGACGGGATGGCCCAGCAGGGCCTCCAATGTGCCAAGCCCCAGAAGGGCATGAACCAACCCGCTGTCCCGGACAAAGACCTTGGGCGACTTGACCAGACGCTTGCCCGCGTTCTCGTGCCAGGGCTGCAGGCGGCGGACCAGCATCAGGTCGACCAGCAGGTTCATGTAGCGCCCGATGGTCTGGCCCGAGACGCCCAGCCCTTCGGCCAAGGCCGCCGCGTTCAGCAAGCCGCCCTGGGCATGGGCCAGCATGGTCCAGAACCGCCGCAGCGTGGCCGCCGGGATGCGCGGGCCCAGGGCCGGGATGTCCCGCTCCAGATAGGTGCGCAGAAAGTCCTCGCGCCAGGTCAGGCTGGCGCGGTCGCTGGCCGCCTGGAAGCTGTCGGGAAAGCCGCCGCGCAGCCACAGGTCGTTCAGCCGGTCGGCCCCGACCTCGTCCAGCTGAAGCGGTGGCATCTCGACATAGCGGACCCGCCCCGCAAGCGATTCCGCCGACTGGTGCAGAAGCACGTTCGAGGCCGAGCCCAGCAGCAGGAACTGCCCCGTGCGCAACCCCTTGCGCCGCCGGGCGTCGATCTGTCCCCGCAGGGAAGCAAAGAGGCCGGGCATCTCTTGCACCTCGTCCAGGATCACCAGCTTGCCGGACTGTTCGTCAAGGTACAGGTCGGGCTCTGTCAGGACCCCGCGGTCGGCCTCGCGTTCGAGGTCGAGATAGACCGAGGGCCGCGTGTCGGCGATGTCCAGCGCAAGGGTGGTCTTGCCAACCTGCCGAGGGCCAAGCAGGACGACAGCGGCCTGTTCGTCAAGCGCGGGAAGGACGGTTTGGGTGGTCAATCTTGGATACATACCTTGCAAATACTCTACGGCGTGGAAGAAATGCAAGGCTAGCCTCTGTCTGGTTCATATTGAAGCATATCCCGCATGACGAAGGTAGTTCTGGCACTCGGCGGGTGTGAAGGCGTCGAGCAGGGTTCCGACCCTTCGCCATGAGGCTTCGATGGAGCGCTCATCGGCTTTGCGGAACAGGGTCTTGAGCTTGGCGAAGACCATCTCGATGGGGTTCAGGTCCGGGCTGTAGGGCGGCAGGAACAAGAGGTGCGCCCCGGCGCTGCGGATCGCCGACGGCGTCATGTATCCTTTGGATGGCTTCGTGCGTCAGACCCATCCGCTTTCCTCCTCACACCTCTGGCGGGCGGTCTGTCGCCAGCCGTGATGCGGCGGCAGAGCGCAACGCCCGGACCAGTTCGACTTGCTGACGCAATCGTCCATTCCGGCGTGCAGATACTTTTCGCGGTCGCCAGCAATCGCGTTGGCCGTCAGGGCGACAACGTAAGGCCAGTCCGCCCGGGAGCGCAGTGCCCGGATCTTTGCAGTCGCCTCGATCCCGTCCATGTCGGGCATCTCGATATCCATCAGGATTGTGTCGAATGCGGTCTGGCCCGCCACCTCGACCGCCTCTTCTCCGCTGGAGGCGAGGACCGGCTCGAAGCCAAGCTTTCGCAGGGCGGCTGCACAGAACTTCCGGTTCGTGGGATGATCGTCCACCACCATTATCCGCAAAGGAACCTCATCGGCGAGGTGCAGTTCGAACTGAGAAGCTCCCGGCGCGTTCGCGGGCTCGGCAGCAAGAAGCTCGGACCGCAAAGCCGATCCGATCACATCGAGCAGCGCCGAAGGCTTGACCAGAAAGCCGGAAAATTCTCCTGCTCCCGCCATGCCGTCGAAATGCGAAGGCTGACATGCAGCGAACTGAACAGGACCAGGGGAACCGAACGACCCTGGCGCAGCGCCCGGATCCGGAGCACAAACTCGATGCCGTCCGTTCCCGGCATCTGCATGTCCTGTATGACGACGTCGGACCACCTCCCCGTGGAAAGCTTGAGCAGGGCGTCTTCCGTATCCCGCGCTTGAATCGACGCCATCCCGAAGCTGCGGAGATGCAGTTCGAGAACCCGCAGATTGGTGGCATTGTCGTCCACGATCATCGCCGTTCGACCTTGGATTCCGGCAACGGCCTTGGGTCCGGTTTCGGAGGCATTGGGGTCGCCGGCCAGATCCACGGGAAGATCGAAGGAAAACTCGGTGCCAATGCCGACAGTCGAGCGGACTGAAATCGATCCGCCCATCAATTCGACCAGCCGCTTCGAGATCGCCAGTCCCAGCCCCGTCCCGCCATATCTTCGGGTGGTGGACGCATCGACTTGGCTGAACGATTTTAACAGGCGGTCCAGCCGGTCCGCGGGGATACCGATGCCGGTGTCGATGATCTGGAAACGCAAGGTCAGATGCTTCGGACCTGACCGCTCCAGGAGGGATACCCTCGCCCGCATCCCGGACTGCAAGGTCACCAAGGACGACGACCCGCTGCCCTGGCGCTGGAACGGGTAGCGGTCAGACCGGACGGTTACGTTGATGTGGTGTTGATGTAAACCGGAACGCCAAAAACCCGACGGTTTACGTCGGGTTCTAAGTATCTGATATGTTAAGTGTTTTTGGTTGCGGGGGCAGGATTTGAACCTGCGGCCTTCAGGTTATGAGCCTGA
>JAZKHX010000004.1:0-22432 GCA_040385165.1 Pseudomonadota bacterium
GAGAATGACGCGTTCACATCACAAGCGGCAGGAGGGGGACGGCGTCGCGCTTACGGATGTTCAACACGAGACCTCGATTTGGCTTGTCGGAGGAGAGGACGGGCGATGCGCGGGCAAGAGGTAGAGTTGACCGCATGCTTGGCCTTAGATGCACCAGAATACACAGCAAAAGAGCTTTGCGTTAGTGTCAGGCTGTCTCTGGTGGGGTTGAGACTCGAAACATGGAGACCCCCATCAGGTGACTCTCCCATGAAGCCTGCCGGCATGCCGGCCGACTGACCAAGACTGGCTCAAGCAGAAATCAACCTAAAAGGCTATGCAGCCACAAAGTCGGCAAGTCGAGGGAGCAGCTAGACGACTACATCCTAGAATTACTTTACGTCAGCGAACAGATTGAGAGGGTGGAAGGTCCGGGCCGGCCGGCCTTCCTCGCTTCGCGGGTTCCCGAGCGTCAAATTTCCACTCCCGGTCCCTGACGTGGCAGCCTGTGGGGCTTTCGGTTCAGGGCCGAACCATCCTTGAAGTGGCGCATCAGGGTCGCAATGATGTTGCCATGAGACGTTCTGAACTCAAGACTGCATGCCTGTCGCTGCTAGACGAGCGGGCCGACATCCATCCGAGCGGGCACCAGGCGAAGCTGGCCGCCAGATACTCTTTGCCGACCTCCAAAGGACGGAAGATCGGCCTGATGTTCGAGAAGAGCGATCACGTGCCGGCACATCTTTGGGTGCCACGCATCTTCGCTTTGACCTTGTTCGGGATGCATTTCAGTTTTCGCGAGTATCCCGTTGCCGCAGGCATCTCCACTTCCTACTCAGATCGCCGGACGAGGCAGGGTCGGCACTCAGCGCTGATGCCGATGGCAGATATGGCGAAATCAGATCTCGTTCGTTTCACGATCGCAAGTCCAGCGGAACTGGCCACCATTCTCTCGGTCCTGGTAGAGACGAACTGAACGCAGATGAGCGGACAGCGTTTGACTTAGAATCGCAACCGAGGCGGTGCCACGGCGCTTCGGTCAGGGAAACGGCATCACCTTGGGGCCCATCGACGATAACAGAAGGGCGATCGACCGAAGTGAGCGTCCGAGTGTAAAGAAAGTTGTTGCGCACGGTGTCGGTGTTGATGTAACCATACACCAGCAGAGAGGAATCACCATGGCACTGTCCAACGCAGAGAAGGTTCGCCGCTTCCGAGAGCGGCAGAAGGCCAAGAAGCAGGAGAACCTGAAGAAGCCGACCGAACAGAACGATGTCTTCAAGACGCCGTTTTACGAGTTCTTCACGACAGACGAGCAGTCGGGGTCTCAATACAGCCAGGCGCTCGAGCTTACCGGAATCCAGCCTCCGACCTTTGTTGACGATACCGGACCAGAGGTCTCGACGCTCGACGATCTTCGCGACGACTTCGAAGAGGATGGCATGAGCAATCCGTTCGGCTCGGCTCGGGGAAGCTCACTCGGAAAAGCCGAAGTGCTGGTTGGGTGTCTTCTTGACGCAGCCGCCGATCTTGCCGGTTGGATCAACGACTACAAGAAGGCCGAGATCAGGGCTCGCATTGCGGAGCTCGAAAATACCGACCTCGCAGACCTGGAGGCCAAGCGGGCGGTCTTCGCCAAGGTTGCTGACCTCGGAAGGATGCATGAAGACCTGGAGAAGTCCGTGCGGTGGCAACTACCGCAGTGGAAGGTCGAGCCGCGGTCTCAGTCTTCATAGCAGCTACCCGTCTCGATGATCATCACGCACTAACGATCACCGAGATAAGCACTCCGGCATAGCTATCGAGCAGCGCGTCCGCCAACCGGCACAAGTCGGCTGGAACGATCCGGCATGCGAGTCCCTAGCTGCAAGAATTGTCCAGACCTTCTCTGCGAAAACCCCTCAAATCTCCCTTGTCCAGCAAGGGCCGGAGAAGGCCTGCCTGAAACGATGTCGAGTGCGACCCACTGACCTATTCACCGCAAGCCCCAGTAACCGTTCATCAAGAAGGACCAGACACGTGAACCTCACCATCAACATCCGGAAAGGAGAAGGTCAGGGCAACCTCCCTCCCTGGTATCGGCTCTCTCCCCAACAGAAACACCGTGAGATGACCCGGTATGCGCATCGCCATCAAGGCTACGCCCTTACACTGAATCTGAAGCCCGAATTTGCTGACCTCCTACGTGACCAGGAAAAGCCTATGCGCACGATCGGAAAGCGCATGAATGCCGAGCTCAATCGTCTAAACCTCGGTCAGATGCCTGTTCTCATAGTTCTTGAAGCAACCCGGCCCGAAGGACGTCTGCATCTTCACGGTGTCTACCTTGCCGGCGGCATCCCTAAGCTGCGCATCCAAGAAGCCATGCGCCGAGCCGTTGGGTATATCCCAGGTCGAAGCGGTTCTCGCCAGTTCCAAGCCAAGCTCATCTATGCAGCCGATGGGTGGAACAATTACATCGTCAAGGACCGGGGATGGACCCGGAAGCTTCTCGAACTCGCTGAAGACGAGCAAAACTGGTGGGTGTCCCATCGGATGACGCAGATCGTCTGCGATGACTACGAAGCGACCCGTCTCGGTCGGAAAGCTGCGGCCAACAACAACTGTCCCTTCGTGACTGCACTCTGACGACAGAAGTCGCGGGGCCACTGGGACCGGCGGGACCACCTCTCCACAACTTCAAAACACCCGACGCGACCTCTCTGGGTCGCGAATGCCTCACCACGCCGCAGACCGGCTAAAACAAGGAAAGTAACATGAGAAAGCTCTTCAATTACGAGATCGAACAGCGGAGAAGGGAGGAGTTCGAAGCTATCCATCTCAAGGACTTCGATTTCAGCAAGCCGCCCGAGGAACGGAACCCAGCACTTCGTCTCAGCAAAGCAACGGCCGCTGAACCCATCCCGGAAATTGTCGAGGTTGACTACCCGGCTGCTGATCCCGTCCCGGAGAGTCTGCAGGTCGAGAAGCGCAGTGCAGCCGTGCTGCCTGCCAGCGATCAAGGGCTCAAACCTCATTGCGAGTCGGCTATTCTCGTGGAGTCGGCAGGTTCGAGCTGCTCTGAAGTCGTTTCGCCGCCATCACCGCTGATGAAGGCACTGAGCGACGAAGATCTCTCCTCGATGTGCAGTGGTCCCGTGGTCCCGGCTGGTCCCGGCACCAAAATGCAGTCGACTAAGCCCGCTTACAGCGATCCTGACCCCACGCTTCACCCGAACGCTAGGCCATCCAAGTCCGTTGCACCCCGCGCAAGTCAGGAGGCGACGCTTCCACTCGGATACGCGAGCTTTCCTGACGGTATCTACGTTCTGGCCGACGGAGACGGCTCGGACCCGATCTTTGTCTGCGGCCCGCTTCGTGTGGACGCGCAGTTCTCGGACAGCGAAGGTCGTGGCTACGGTCGCCTCATCTCCGTGAAATCCACCCGCGGCACTTGGCACGACATTCCGGTCTTCGCCGCCGATCTGCAGCGTCGTCCGGGAGAAATCGTGGCAACCCTGCTCGATCACGGCCTCGAACTGGCACCGGACAAGCAGGCTAAGGACCGTCTGCTGACCTTTCTGAGGCTTTCGAAGCCTGAAACCCAACTGCAAACCGTCAAGCGCATGGGTTGGGTGGATGGCGAATACGCGGGCTTTGTTCTGGGGTCAGCACTTATCGGTCGCCAAGATCTTTTCCCGATCTCCATTCGCGCCATCGGAGGCCTCGCGCAGTCTGGTGACGCAGGTTCGTGGAAAAAGGAAATCGGGGAGAAGTGCATCGGCAACCCGCTCATGGTGCTCGCCACTTCACTTTCATTCATGGGGCCGCTGCTGGCGCCCTTGGGCATGGGCAGTGGAGGATTGCATTTCCGTGGGGCATCCTCCTCCGGCAAGACGACGCTGCTCGCTATCGCCGCGTCAGTCTGGGGTAGTCAGCGCCTGATTTCCTCCTGGAGCGGAACCAGGAATGGACTCGAGGCCATCGCAGGCGCGGTGAACGACATGTTGTTGCCGCTGGATGAGATCGCCGAAATCGCACCGCGCGATCTGCACGGCGCCATCTACATGCTCGGGAACGGTGCCGGGAAGGCCAGAATGACGAAGGACGCTGTTCTTGCGGACCAGGCCGCCTGGCGTCTCGCATTGATCTCCTCCGGTGAAATCAGCGTTCGGGACAAGCTGAAGGAGGCGCGCCTTGAAACCATGGCCGGGCACGAAGTCCGCCTGATCGACGTTGAGGTTGACAGCCGCGCCTATGGGGCCTTCGACAACCTCCACGGTGAACAGAGCGCGGCCGTCTTTGCCGACCGCCTTCGAAGGAGTGCTACTGGCCATCACGGCATCGTCGGCAAGGAGTTCATCCGCCTGATGATCGAAGGCGGCACCGTGTCCAAAAGCCGCGAACTCGAACAACTTGCTCGGACCCATTCCTCAAAGTGGCTCGCTAAGCTCCCCGTGATCTTGGACGGGCAAGTTGCGCGGGTTGCCAAGCGGTTCGCTGCGATCGGACTTGCTGGCGAAATTGCGACTTGGTTCGGGCTTACCGGATGGCCGCAGCATGAAGCGTTCCAGGCGGCGGAGCTGGGTTTCCACGAATGGCACGATCGCCGCTATTCGATCAAACAAGAAGCTGCTGACGATTACATCAAGACTCTGCAGGACTTCCTGAACAGCAACCTGCAGCTCTTGCCCATGATCGACGGATCGAAAGCTGCTGCAGCGGGTCCGGAACCCGTCGGATGGAAAGACAACACCCGTGTCTATCTGCCGCCGGAGACATGGTCTCAGTTGTTTCCTGGCACTGCCGGAACATCTGCCGCCAAGGCGATGCTGGACCTCAACCTGCTGGTCCCCGGGGAAGAGGCTGGCAGGCTCTTGCGAAAGGGTCCTCGTGCCCTTCCCGGTCGCAAGAGGGTCTACACACTGACAACTGATCGGCTGATGTCCTACAGGCCCGAGTGATGCGAGGGGCGGGGCCGGTCCCACCGGTCCCGCTGGTCCCACACTGTGCATAAGTCCCTTCCTGATTTTCTGACCGGCTGTTACGCTTTCGAGAGAGTTGTAATCAGCGGCATGGGGGCGCATGGACGCCAAGTTCTTTTCCGAGCGAGACATTTGCACGAAACAGATAACGCCCGCTGTCGTCGTGGCAGGCTGGGATGTTGAAACGCAGATCCGAGAGGAAGTCAGTTTCACGAAGGGCCGGATCATTGTTCGAGGCAAGCTGGTCAGCCGCGGGAAGGGCAAGCGGGCCGACTATATCCTGTCCGCTAAGCCCAACGTGCGCCTGGCGGTGATAGAGGCAAAGGACGCGAGCCATTCCGTAGGGGACGGGATTCAGCAGGCGCTCGAGTATGCGGAAACGCTCGGGCTGCCGTTCGCCTTTTCGTCGAACGGCACAGGGTTTGTCTTTCATGACCGCACGGGGAAATCCGAGCCGCGCGAGCGCTTCATTTCCTTGCACGAGTTTCCGTCACCGGGCGACTTGTGGGCGCGATACTGTGCATGGAAGGGACTCGATCCACGTGCGAGCGCCGTTGCTCTTCAAGACTATCACGACGACGGAAGCGGCAAGGAGCCGCGCTACTACCAAATAAATGCCGTTAACGCGGCGGTCGAAGCCATTGCAAAGGGAAAGGACCGGATCCTGCTCGTCATGGCGACAGGCACCGGCAAGACCTACACCGCCTTTCAGATCGTCTGGCGATTCCGGCAAGCCTATCCGGGCAAACGGGTGCTGTTCCTCGCCGATCGGAACGTGTTGATCGACCAGACGATGGTGAATGATTTCCGGCCCTTTTCGGGGAAGATGGCAAAGCTCTCGACGCAGTCGAAAACCATCCAGCGGGCCGACGGATCGGAGATAGATCTGCCCTTGGGGCTGGACCGGAAGCGCCGTATCGATCCGTCCTACGAGGTCTATCTGGGACTCTATCAGGCCATCACGGGACCAGAAGAACAGCAGAAGATATACCGCGAGTTTTCGAAGGACTTCTTTGATCTGATCGTCATCGACGAATGCCACCGGGGCAGCGCGGCCGATGACTCCGCCTGGCACGAAATCCTCGAGCATTTCTCTGGTGCCGTGCAGATCGGCATGACCGCGACACCAAAGGAGACGGAATACGCATCGAACATCGCTTACTTCGGCGAGCCGGTCTTCAGCTACACCCTGAAGCAGGGTATCCGCGACGGCTTCCTCGCTCCTTACAAGGTGATCAAGGTCCACATCGACCGGGATGTGCAGGGCTATCGACCCGAACTAGGAACACTCGATCGCGATGGCAACGAGGTCGAGGACCGTATCTACAACACTAAGGACTTCGACCGGACATTGGTGCTCGATGACCGCACGAAGTTGGTTGCGAAGAAGGTGACGGAGTTCCTGAAGGACAGCGGGGACCGGATGGCTAAGACCATCGTGTTCTGTGTCGACCAGGAGCACGCAGCGCGGATGCGGCTCGCCCTGATCAACGAGAACGCCGATCTGGTGGACAAGAACCCGCGCTACGTCATGCGCATCACTGGCAACGACAAGGAAGGCCTCGACCAGCTCGGCAACTTCATCGACCCCGAAGTGTCCCACCCTGTGATCGTCACTACCTCTCGCCTCCTTTCGACCGGCGTTGACGCTCAGACGTGCCGACTGATTGTCCTCGATCGAGAAGTTGGCTCCATGACCGAGTTCAAGCAGATCGTTGGCCGTGGCACCCGGGTGCATGAGGACACTCAGAAATACTACTTCACCCTCATGGATTTCCGAGGAGCGTCGAACCACTTCGCCGATCCGGAATTCGACGGCGAGCCGGTGCAGATCTACACGCCTTCCGACAGCGACCCGATCGTCCCGCCCGAGGTAACCCCATCAGCGGACGACGGTGACAATCCCGAGGGCTTTAGTGGCGATGAGACTGTCTTAACCAGCCCGGATGAACTTCTGGAAGGATCGGCCGCGAGTCTGCCGATCCGGAAGATCTACGTCGATGGTGTCAGCGTCGCCGTCGTGGCCGAGCGGGTGGAGTATCTCGATGAGACCGGCAAGCTGATCACTGAATCCTTGCGAGACTACACCCGGAAACGCGTTCAGCGGCAGTTCGCGAGCCTGGATGATTTCCTGAAACGCTGGAAATCCGAGGCGAAGAAGCAGGCCGTGCTGGACGAACTCGAAGCCGAAGGTCTGCCCATCGACCAGGTGGCGGCAGAGCTTGGCAAGGACCTCGACCCCTTCGACCTTATCTGCCACATCGCCTTCGATGCTAAGCCTCTAACCCGCCGGGAGCGCGCTGAGGGCGTGAAGAAGCGCAACGTCTTCGCGAAATATGGGCGGAAGGCGCGCGCCGTCCTCGAAGCCCTGCTCGACAAGTATGCTGACGATGGCCTTCTGGACTTTGACGACCCCAAGATCCTGAAGATCAACCCATTCTCGCATATGGGGACTGAGGTTGAACTCATGCGCGCCTTCGGCAAGAAGCAGGACTACCTCAAGGCAATGCAGGACCTGCAAGCCGCCCTCTACGAAGAAAGCGCCTGATCCGAATGCTATGCGGTGACGCAAAGAGCGGCTTCACTTTTGTTCAAGTTAAGCTTGAACTTTCGGAAGTTAAGGATCTCGTCGCACAGCGCGATGCCTCGTTTACCAAACCGGACCGGGCAACGCTCGAAGAACGCGGTTGTGCCCTGTGCAAGTCAGACAGCTGGTCGGCGCCTCAAGTCCATCAGTTTGTCGAAGACGTCTTCAGGTGGGGAAAGGGCACTCGGAACCTAACGCGTGTCCTCAAGTGCTCCGAGTTGCCAACGATCCTACGGGAGTGTTCGCACGCGATTAGCCACGGCGGTGGCACGCCGGAGGCCGCCGCTAGTGCGATCTGGCTGCTTGTCTCTCGCGTCCCTCAACTTGGAGCATCGTTCGCCTCCAAGTTGCTTCGGTTTCTGCACCCCGATGACGTCGTCATTTTCGACAGCATCATCCGACTTCGATTGGGTCTTGATGAAACAGAAAAAGCGTATGCTTTTTTCCATGCCTCCTGCCGAACCATCCAAGCCAGTCTCATCGAGAAGGGCGCGACGCATGTGCTCAGCGACGTTGAGGCTGCAGTTTACATGAAACTCAGGAAGAACCCAATCTAATGTCCGTCCGCTCCCTAGTGAAATCCATCCAAGACATCATGCGCAAGGACACCGGCGTCGACGGTGACGCGCAGCGCGTGAGCCAGCTCTGCTGGATGTTCTTCCTCAAAATCATGGACGACCAGGACGAGGCGCTGGAATTCACCCGCGACAACTACACCTCGCCCATCCGGGAGCACCTGCAGTGGCGTAACTGGGCAGCGGACCCCGAGGGTATCACCGGTGATGCCCTTTTGGCCTTCATCAACACCGAGCTTTTCCCCGGCTTGAAGCGCCTTGTCGGCAGCTCACCACGCGCGCGCGTCATCCGAGACGTGTTCGAAGACGCCTACAACTACATGAAGTCCGGCCAGCTCCTTCGTCAGATCGTGAACAAGATCAACGAGGTGGACTTCAACAACTTGACCGAGCGTCAGCACTTCGGCGACATCTACGAACAGCTTCTGAACGACCTGCAGAACGCCGGCAACGCGGGCGAATACTACACCCCCCGCGCCGTCACCGCCTTCATGGTCCAGCAGATCGACCCCAAACCGGGTGAGATCCTGATGGACCCGGCCTGCGGAACCGGCGGCTTCCTGACCTGCGCGATGCGCCACATGCGCGACCGCTACATCAAGCGGCCTGAGCAGGAAGACGCCATGCAGTCCACCCTGCGCGCCGTCGAAAAGAAGCCGCTGCCCCACATGCTCTGCGTCACCAACATGCTGCTCAATGGGGTTGAGGAGCCGCATTTCGTCCGCCACGACAACACGCTCGCCCGTCCGCTGATCAGCTGGACCAGGGATGAGCGGGTGGACATCATCCTCACCAACCCGCCATTCGGTGGCAAGGAAGAGGACGGGGTCGAGAACAACTTCCCCACCTTCCGCACCCGCGAAACGGCGGATCTGTTCCTCGCCCTGATCATCCGCCTACTGAAACCCGGCGGCCGCGCGGCGGTTGTGCTGCCGGACGGGTCACTCTTCGGCGAAGGTATCAAGACCCGGCTCAAGGAACACCTGATGGCTGAGTGCAACCTGCACACCATCGTCCGCCTGCCGAACTCGGTCTTCAAGCCCTACGCCTCCATCGGCACGAACCTTCTGTTCTTCGAAAAGGGCAGTCCGACGATCGAGACCTGGTTCTGGGAACACCAGGTGCCCGAGGGGCAGAAAGCCTATTCCATGACCAAGCCGATCCGGCTGGAGCATCTGGCCGACTGCGCCGCTTGGTGGGGCGGGGCAGGGCGCGAGGGGCGGGTCGAAGGCCCGCAGGCATGGCGCGTCACGGCGGAGGAGGTCAAGGCGCGGGGCTACAACCTCGACTTCAAGAACCCCCACGCGGTCGAGGAAGACCTGGGCGATCCCGAACATCTGCTTGCCGCACTGGACGGGGCCGAGGCCGAGGTGGCGGCGATCCGCGACCAGTTGAAGGCGATCCTGACCGAGGCTCTGGCACGATGAAGGGCACCCCCTTCACCGAGGCGCGGCTTCTGTCGCTCTATAACCGCGTGGCCGAAGCTGACGACGCCATCGCCCGCCTGCGCCGCTTCGTGCTGGACCTGGCCGTGCGCGGAAAGCTGGTGCCGCAGGAGGCAGGGGACGAGCCTGCGTCGGCGCTCTTGGAGCAGATCGAGAAGGCCACCAGGAAGCCGACACGACCGCAGTCGGACGATTGTCCATTTGCCCTTCCTCCTGGTTGGGCATGGAGCGATATCGGTGGCATCTGCTCAAAGACGGGTTCGGGCAGCACCCCTCGTGGCGGGAAGGAAGTCTACACTCCAGAAGGTATTCCATTCCTCAGGTCGCAGAACGTTTACGATCACGGGTTGGTCCTTAACGATGTAGCCTACATTTCACCTGACGTTAACGAGAGGATGTCGGGAACGAATGTCCTTCCGCGCGATCTTTTGCTGAACATCACCGGGGGATCGATGGGCCGGTGTTGCCGCGTGCCGGACAGGTTCGACGGGGCAAATGTAAGCCAACACGTTGCGATCATACGTTGTGCGGTCCCGGAGATGGCGGACTTCGCACACGTCCTGGTAAGATCCCCTTATTTCCAGGGTTTCATCTTCGGCGAGCAAACTGGGGCCGGTCGCGGCGGGCTGCCGAAAAATCGAATGGATCGTATCATCGTCGCAGTCCCGCCCCTCGTCGAGCAACGCCGCATCGTGGCGAAGGTTGAGGAACTGATGGCCCTGCTCGACCGGCTGGAGGCCGCGCGGGCGGCGCGGGAAGAGACGCGCACCCGCCTGACCGCCGCCACCCTCTCGCGACTGAACGAGGCCGACACCGACACCTCCACTTCCGTCCGCTTCGCCCTTAAAACCCTTCCCGCCCTGACCACCCGCTCCGACCAGATCAAGACCCTCCGCCAGACCATCCTGAATCTTGCCGTGCGCGGGAAGTTGGTGGAGCAGGATTCGGGGGATGAGCCGGCTTCTGAGCTCATCAAACGCATCTCCACCGCATTTGCGGAGAAGGCTGCCAAGGGCGAACTCAACAAACCAAAGGCAGTGGGACAGGTTTCACCCGCAGACGAGCTATTCGTTGCGCCACCGTCCTGGCAATGGGCTCGCTTCGCAAAGATCGCCTCGATCGAATCCAATCTGGTCGATCCGAAGCGCTACCTCCATATGCCCCACGTCGCGCCCGACAATATCCAGTCATGGACCGGTCGCCTTCTTCCCTACACGTCAGTCCGCGAGGCAGGGGTGTTCAGCGGAAAGCATCTCTTTAAGTCCGGCGTTTTGCTATATTCGAAAATCCGCCCGAACCTCGCAAAGGTCACGAAGGTGGATTTCGAAGGACTCTGTAGCGCGGACATGTATCCGATTTTCCCCCTCATTGACCGTGACTTCCTGCTGATTTTCATGATCACGCCACACTTCGTTAATCAGGCCGTCAGCGAGGACAACAGGGTGGCCATGCCGAAAATCAACCAGGCGGCGCTGTCAGAAGTGATTGTTCCAGTCCCACCCCTCGCCGAACAACACCGCATCGTCGCCAAGGTCGAGGAACTCATGTCCCTCTGCGACCGCCTCGAACGCGCCCTGCAAGACGCCACCACCACCCGCGCCCGCCTCCTCGACGCCACCCTGCGCGAGGCGCTTCTCCAAACGGAGCCTGCATGACCCAGTTGCCGGAAGGGAAGTCGATGTGGATGCGCTCTTTCTACGGGTTTGGACCCGAGGAAGATGGCTACGCCGGATGGACCCTGGAAAGCGGCCGTGACCACATCCTGAAGTCGATCAAGGACGGTGACCTACTGATGATCTACGGCGCCGGCTCGAAAGAGACGGAGAAGTCGTTGCGGTCCTACGTTCTGGGCTTCCTGCAGGTCGACGCAAGGCCAATCCGGGACTACGAGAAGGCCTCCAAAGAAAGCCAGCAGCGCAAGGCCAGCCTCGGCTGGGCCGACAAATGGACTTATGCGATCCCGGTCCGTCGCGCATGGCGGTGCCAGGAGAAAATGATGATCCGGTCCATTGCGTTCAGGACCTACCGGCCCGAGGCTGGTCAGGCACTTGGCGTGTGGGGTGCTGTGCTCGATGATGATGAAATCGCCAAGGCGCTCAAGCTGAAGGTCACCGAGGTGAACGTCTTCGGGGAGCCGCCGGTCGCAGAGACTTCTCTGAATAACGAAGCGTTCGCGGAAGAGTTCAGCCCGTCACGCGGGTTTCCGGGATCGTTTGGAACTCACGTTGTGACGAAGACGGACGGCACAACCTATCTCTATCTTGCCCGCTTCGAAGGAAATGGCCACGCCTTGTTGGGCAAACCAGATGCCTTCGGCAGCAAAGCGATAGCGATGAAGATAGGGGTGTCGAATGATCTTGTCGGACGGCTGAACCAGCTGAACGCAGGAATTCCACCCGCGGCAAAAGGGAAGTGGAAGATGCACATGCAGGCCGAGTATGCGGATCGGAAATCGGCCGAGACGGTAGAGCAGACATTCAAGGACATGAGCAAAGGTAAGCTCGAAAGCCTCGGCGGCGAGTTCTTCTGGGGTTCGGACACCGATGCCACCAGCCTGTTCTGCGGTCTGCCGGGCGTATCCAGGTTCTAGGAAGCAAGATGCCGATTTCCCACGCCGTCTGGACAGTGAGCAGGGATCCCCGCGAAGTCCCGCAAGGCATCCTGCCGTCTGAGCAGATGCTGGAAGAGATGATTATCGCGCAGCCGAGGATACTCTCGTCTGAGTGGATGCTGATCGGACGACAGATCGATACGGGCTTCGGAGGGCGGCTGGACCTTCTTGCTATCGCTCCCGACGGCTCGCTGGTGCTGGCCGAATTGAAGCGCGACCGCACCCCGCGCGAGGTGGTTGCACAGGCGCTCGACTACGCATCCTGGCTGGAGAAGCAAGAAGCCAACGATATCGCCGCGATCTACGGGCGGTTCAGCGGTGGCAGGAGCCTTTCTTCGGACTTCCGGGAGCGGTTCGGTCAGGCGCTGGATGAAGAAGCCCTGAACGACAGCCACCAAATCGTCATCGTGGCCGCGACGCTGGATGCCAGCAGCGAGCGGATCGTGAACTATTTGAACGACCGCGGGCTGGCGATCAACGTCCTATTCTTTCAGGTGTTCAACCACGGTGACCAGCAGTTGCTCAGCCGTGCCTGGTTGATCGACCCGGGTGAAGTGCAGGTCCACGCAGCGAACTCCAGCGCCCGCGGCGAGCAGGAACCCTGGAACGGTGAATATTACGTGAGCTTCGGCGCCGACCGCAGCCGGAGCTGGGACGAGGCAGTCCGCTATGGCTTCGTCTCAGGTGGCGGAGGCACATGGTATAGCAACTCGCTGCGCATGTTGGCGCCAGGGGACCGCGTCTGGGTGAAGATCCCGGGCGAGGGGTTTGTGGGCGTGGGGAGAGTGACCGGCGGCCGAGTTGCAGCGAAGGACTTTCTGATCGGGGACCGGCCCGCGCTGGACGTGCTGAGCGCGAACTACCACCGCGAGTTCATCGATGACCCGGAACGATCAGAATACTTCGTGCCCGTGGAATGGTTGAAGACGGTCTCGTCTACTCAAGGAGTTCAGGAAGTAGGAATGTTCGGGAACCAGAACACGGTTTGCAAACCGGTCACTCCAAAATGGCGTTCTACGGTTGATCGTCTAAGGGAGCTGTTTGGAGTTCCTTGACGTCGGCACCGCTATCCCTGTGCTGATAGTTGAGCGGTCGTCAGACGCTGCACTGATCAACCTACGGCTTGGTGGTCTGCCGGTTCGAGGCCAGGCAGGCCTAGATCATACTCCGGAAGCGCATCGATCACCCGGATCTTGGCAACGAGTGTGACGTCTCCATATCCATCTCCAGCGGTTCGTCCCGCATGTCCCTGGATTGCGTCGATCACCCGGTCAGACATTCCGAGCTCGCGGCCCAATGTCTTGAACCGATGCCGCCAACCGTGTGACGGTTGGACACCTTCGGGCACCAGACCGCGCTTCTGAAGCCAGTCTGAAACTCGCCCGGCTGTCGTTCTGGCGGCAGAAAGGTATCCATCAGATCGCTTTGCGCGATGGAAAAGTGGGCCAGAGGCAGCCTGCTTCACAAACTCTGTAAAGCCAAGATCCACAACCTGACGATGCAACGGAACGTCGCGATACTCGCCGGTCTTCACCGATCCAGCATCTGGCGTGATCCTTATGGTCCACCGATCACCGTCCTGCCGGACGTCCTCCTGTCGCAGCTGTGTGATCTCGACGACGCGGGCTCCGGTGAAGGCGAGAAGGAGCGGCACCCAGCGTCTGGCGGCGGTGATGTGCTTGCTCTCCTGAGTTGAAGCGGTCTTGGCTGCTGGAGGCTGATGCCTTAGCGAGGCAGTCAGCAGCGCTACGGCTTCATCAGTCGTATAGCCACGCTCGCGAGTCTGCCGCTTTTTTGGTGTTTCCTGCTTCACTAGTGCGGCTTCGTTGGTCGCGAGGCGGTCATTCTCGTGAGCCCATGCCAGGATCGCCCGAATGCACGCAAGGTAGACGTCAGCCACAGTTCGCGGTGCAAGACCCGAGTTCAGCAGATGGTCTCTCCAGTCGAGCAGTCTTCTCTTCGTGATCTTTCGGGCATCCTTGTGCCCCAAGAACTTTGTGAGCGACGTAATGACGCGAATCCAATTCGCACCGCCATCGAGGTGCTTTCCTAGTGCTTGTCGGGAAGTGATGTAGTCTGCAAACAGTGTCTCGATTGAGACCGGCGGAAGGGCGGGCTCGGGCATAGTCGCGTTGACAAGGAGGGGGTGAGCAGGCTGCCCACTAAAGTCCCCGTCGTCTCGCTCAGCGGCTCTGGCCAAGGCTTCGTATTCGGCTGCGCACAGAGCGCGAGCGATCTGGCGCCATTCTGGTGACCCGTAAGAAGCATCGTGATTTCCGGCGCTCTGATAGCGTCTGACGGAAAGACCGACCAACTGCTGTAAGTCGTCATCTGCAAGCTGCCCAGCTATGCCCAGCTTGAGCCGCTCAACGTGACGGTCATCGAAACCGACGGAAGCATAGCGCTCGTCGCCGCGGAGCTGTTCGTCGAAGGATAGCCGGTGCTGGTAGTGGCTAAGTGCAATCTGCTCCACCGTCAGAGGGAACTGGCTTCGCGTGGCAGAGACGGCGCCGACCTGTGCAGCCTGGCGCCGGGCAGCAGACATGTCGGCCTGAAACTTTGCGACTGCACTGTGGTGCAAGCGCTCCGCCGCCTTCCTTTCGGACCCCAGCGACTCCTGCAGCTGCGTCTTGCCGATGAACGGCTGCAGCTCTTTCGGGACGGCGATCCGGGTGTAGTAGTGCCCGTTCTGTTCCTTGAAGTAGCGCAGGCGCCCGGCCATCTCACCCTCGTTCTGGCATCGATTCTGGCACCAGAAATGGCATCAAGCCCTTAAGATCAAGGGTATTCTTTACAATCAAGGGGATAGGATGGTGCTGCAAGAGAGGATTGAACTCTCGACCTCTCCCTTACCAAGGGAGTGCTCTACCACTGAGCTACTGCAGCGCCGTTGGTGGCGGGGGAGATAGACGCAATCGGACCCCTGCGCAAGGGGGTATGGGCGGGAATCCCGACCCTCTCTGGACCCATCCGCGTCCTTGCGCTAGAAGCCATGGCCATGCGCAGCCCCTCGGACCCGGACCAGGGCGGAAAGCCCCGGAAACCTGCAAAGCCGTCCAGCCGCGATGACCGGTTGAAGGCGGCGCTGAAGGCCAATATGGCGCGCCGGAAGGCACAGGCAAAGGCTCGGACCGCCGAAGACGCGGCCGGCGAAACCGAGAAGAAGGACTAGGGCAGATGGATTCAATTCTGGTGCGTGGCAACGGGGCCTTGTCGGGGGCGATCCCGATAGCCGGGGCAAAGAATGCCTGCCTGACGCTGATGCCCGCAACACTTCTGTCCGACGAACCGCTGACGCTGACCAACGCGCCGCGCCTGTCGGACATCCGCACCATGACCCAGTTGCTGCAATCGCTCGGCGCGGAAGTCGCCAGCCTGCAGGACGGCCTTGTGCTGGCGCTGTCCAGCCATTCGATCACGAGCCTCAAGGCCGACTACGACATCGTCCGCAAGATGCGCGCCTCGATCCTGGTCCTCGGCCCGATGCTGGCCCGCTATGGCCAGGCGACCGTGTCCCTACCCGGCGGCTGCGCCATCGGCGCGCGGCCCGTGGACCTGCACCTGAAGGCGCTGGAAGCGATGGGGGCAACGCTTGACCTGCGCGACGGCTATGTCCACGCCAAGGCCCCCGGTGGCCGACTGAAGGGTGCGGTCGTGGAATTCCCCTTCGTCTCGGTCGGGGCCACGGAAAACGCGCTGATGGCGGCGACGCTGGCCAAGGGGACCACCGTCCTGAAGAACGCCGCGAAGGAACCCGAGATCGTCGATCTTGCCCGCTGCCTGAAGAAGATGGGCGCAAAGATCGAAGGGGAGGGGACCGCGACCATCACCATCGAAGGCACCGATCGCCTTGGCGGGGCCACGCATCAGGTCGTCACCGACCGGATCGAGCTTGGCACCTACATGCTGGTCCCCGCGATCTGCGGCGGCGAGGTGGAATGTCTGGGCGGCACGCTGGAACTGGTGGGCGCCTTCGCGGAAAGGCTGGATGCCGCAGGGGTGTCCGTGACCCAGACCAATCGCGGCCTCAAGGTCGCGCGCAAGAACGGCCGGGTGCAGGCCGTGGATGTCACCACCGAGCCTTTCCCCGGCTTTCCGACCGATCTGCAGGCGCAGATGATGGCGCTGCTCTGCACCGCCGAGGGGACCTCTGTGCTGGAGGAGAAGATCTTCGAGAACCGCTTCATGCACGCCCCCGAACTGATCCGGATGGGGGCGAAGATCGACGTGCATGGCGGCACCGCCACGGTGACCGGCGTCGAAAAGCTGAAGGGCGCGCCGGTGATGGCGACAGACCTGCGCGCCTCGGTCAGCCTCATCCTTGCCGGTCTGGCAGCGGAAGGCGAAACTGTCGTGTCCCGGGTCTACCATCTCGACCGCGGCTATGAGCGGGTGGAAGAGAAGCTCCGCGCCTGCGGGGCGCATATCGAGCGTATCCGGGCATGACCGACGCAAGGTTTCAGGACGGCGGCGAGGGCCCGTTGCGGCTGGTCGCACAGGATGCCGAGGACCTGAAAGTCATCTCGTCGCTGGTGCAGGACGCGGTCCTGCCCGGCACCGAGCTGAAGTTCGACCCCAAGCGCCGCCGCTTTGCGCTTTTGCTGAACCGCTTCCGCTGGGAGGACCGGGCCGAAGCCGAGGCCGTGGGCCGCGCCTACGAGCGCGTGCGCTCGGTGCTGGTGGTGGAGGACGTGCTGAAGGTGCAAAGCTTCGGCTTCGACCGCGCCGACACCGACCTTGTCCTGTCCCTTCTGTCGCTGGACTTCTCTGCCGGGGCGGATGGCACCGGCCGGCTGACCCTGACGCTCGCGGGAGATGGCGGCATCGCGCTGGACGTCGAGGCGCTGGACGTCCGGCTGGACGACGTGACGCGGCCCTACCGCGCGCCCTCGGGCAAGGTTCCGACCCACGGCTAAGGTCCGTCCCCGGAATGTCCGGCGGGTCCGGACCGGGCCTGCAAAGGCTCCGGGGCGATTTCCTCGAAGAATTCGGGTCTTGCGCTCCCGGCTTGAGGCCAGCGCCCCCGCGCGCTATCTCGTCCCCGACCGTGACGCCCCGGAGGCCCCGATGCCTGTCTTCCTGAACACCGCCGACGCAGGCTTCGAGGCCGCTTTCGCCGCGCTTCTTGGCCAGAAGCGCGAAGAGGCCGAGGATGTGGATCAGGCGGTGGCCGGGATCATCGCCGATGTCCGCGCAAGGGGCGATCAGGCCGTCATCGACCTTACGTCCCGCTTCGACCGGCTGGCGTTGACCCCTGAAACCCTCGCCTTCACGCCCGAAGAAACAGCCGCCGAAATCGCCAAGGTCGCCCCCGAGGACCGCGTCGCGCTCACCCTCGCGGCCGACCGCATCCGCGCCTACCACGACCGGCAGAAACCACAGGACGAAAGCTGGACCGACAGCACAGGTGCGACCCTTGGCTGGCGCTGGACGCCGGTGTCGGCGGCGGGGCTCTATGTCCCCGGCGGGCTCGCTTCCTATCCCTCGTCCGTGCTGATGAACGCTATCCCGGCCAAGGTCGCGGGCGTCGAACGCCTCGTCATCGCCTGCCCGACGCCGGACGGCAAGGTGAACCCGCTCGTCCTGCTGGCCGCGCAGATTGCCGGAGTCGATCTCGTCTACCGCATCGGCGGGGCGCAGGCGATTGCGGCGCTGGCCTATGGCACCAAGACCATTGCCCCGGTCGACAAGATCACCGGCCCCGGCAACGCCTATGTCGCCGCCGCCAAGCGCCGGGTCTTCGGCCGTGTCGGGATCGACATGATCGCGGGGCCGTCCGAGATTCTGGTGATCGCCGACGAGGGCAACGACCCCGACTGGATCGCGCTCGACCTTCTCAGCCAGGCCGAACATGACGAAAGCGCGCAGTCGATCCTGATCACCCCCAGCGCAGCCCTCGGTACGGCCGTGGCCGAGGCCGTGGCAAAGCGTCTGGAAACCCTTGAAAGACGCGCCATCGCCGGGGCCTCCTGGGCCAACAACGGCGCGGTGATCGTCACCCGCACCCTGTCCGAGGCCGCAGCCCTGTCCAACCGCGTCGCCCCCGAACACCTGGAGCTTTGCACCGCCGACCCCGAAGCCCTTGCCCGCCAGATCACCCACGCCGGCGCGATCTTCCTTGGCCAGTACACACCCGAAGCCATCGGCGACTACATCGGCGGCCCGAACCACGTCCTGCCCACCGCCCGCTCCGCCCGCTTCTCCTCGGGACTTTCCGTCCTCGATTTCATGAAACGCACCACGCTTGCGAAGATGACCCCCGAGGCCCTGAAAGCCATCGGCCCCGCTGCCGAACGGCTGGCCAAGTCGGAAAGCCTGCAGGCGCACGGGTTGTCGGTCCGCGCGCGTCTGGACCGGCTGAACGGCTGAGCCTTCGCTCTTGCGCCACTTTCGCCGGTCGGGCATCACGGGCGGAAGCTTCGGGAAACGCCCATGACCAACCGCCTCTGCCAGATCGAGATCGACGAGCGCGGCCTTGCCCGCCCCACGCCCGAGATCGAACAGGAACGCCGTGTCGCGATCTTCGATCTTCTGGAAGAGAATTCCTTCACCCCCGCCCGCCGCCCGGACCGCGAGCTGCCGCAGGGCCCCTACCGGCTGCACCTTGGCATCCGCGAGGGGCGGCTGGTGTTCGACATCGCCACCGAGACGGGCGAAAAGGCCGGTGAGTTTCACCTCTCGCTTGGTCCCTTCCGCCAGGTGGTGAAGGACTACTTCCAGATCTGCGAATCCTACTTCGATGCGGTCAAACGCCTGCCGCCCAGCCAGATCGAGGCGATCGACATGGCCCGGCGCGGCATCCACAACGAAGGGGCCTCGATCCTGCAGGACCGCCTGACCGGCAAGGCCGAGGTCGACACCGACACCGCGCGCCGCCTCTTTACCCTGATCTGCGTCCTGCACTGGGGCTGACGCGTGGCTGATTTCCCGCAATCGGTGCTGTTCTGCTGCGACCACAACGCCGTCCGCTCGCCGATGGCTGAAGGCCTGATGAAACAGATGTATGGCCAGCGCGCCTATGTCCAATCGGCGGGCGTCAAGAACGACATGGAGATCGACGGCTTTTCCGTTGCCGTCTGCAAGGAGCTGGGGATCGAGCTGTCCCGCCACCGTTCCCGCAGTTTCGAGGAGATGCAGGACTGGGGCGACGACCTGAGCCAGTTCGACCTGATCATCGCGCTGTCCCCCGCCTCGCAGCGGATGGCGCTGGAACTCACCCGCTTCCACCACCTCGACATCGAATATTGGCCGATCCTTGATCCCACCGGCCTGGGCGAGACGCGCGAAGCGAAACTGGCCGCCTACCGGCAGGCAAGGGACCAGATCAAGGAGCGGATGCTGGCAAGGTTCGGGCCGCCGACGGAAACCAGCGCACCATAGCGCGAAGGAGTCGGGCGGTTACTCCGACTCCCCATTCACTCTGCCGCCAGCGCCCTCTTTCCCGCCATGATCTCCGGCAGCGCCCCTTCGATCCAGCCGACCAGCGGCACCACATGCCCCGCCGCCTCGACCCCCAGCGGGGTCAGCTCGTAATCCACACGCGGCGGCACCACCTGATGCGCGGTCCGCAAGACGAACCCGTCCGCCTCCAGGTCTTTCAGCGTCTGCGAAAGCATCCGCTCACTGACCCCCCCGACCGCCCGCCGCAACTCGGCAAACCGGTGCGGCCCCGTCGCCAGCGCCACCATCACCAGCACCCCCCAGCGGTTCGTCAGGTGCTGCAGGATCGGCCGCGACGGGCAATCCACCGCCAGAACATTGCCGCGCTGCCAGCGGTCCATCAACTGTTGTGCATCCGTGCCGGTCATCCTGTGCGTTCCGATCTAATACTAACAAATTTGTGCGTTCTTCCTTTTCGTAAGTATTCGTTTATCTCACCCGTTGTCAACCAACAGGAGAGACCCCCATGCCTTCAACCACGTCCATCGCCATCACCGGAGCCACCGGCCACCTCGGTCGCCTTGCCATCGCCGCCCTGAAAGCCCGGGGTGCCGCCCCCATCGCGCTGGCCCGCGATCCGTCAAAAGCCGACCTGGGTGTCGAAACCCGTGCCTTCGACTACACCACCGCCGACCCGGCCGCACTGAACGGGATCGACACGCTGGTGCTGATTTCCTCCAACGACTTCAACGACCGTGCCGGGCAGCACCGCAAGGCCATCGCCGCCGCCAAGGCCGCCGGGGTCAAGCGCATCCTCTACACCTCGATCCTCAAGGGCGACCAAAGCCCGATGATCCTGGCGCAGGACCACATCGCCACCGAAGCCGCGATCCGCGACAGCGGCATCCCGGCCACGATCCTGCGCAACGGCTGGTATACCGAGAACTACACCGGCGCGCTGGGCGCGGCCCTCCAGCACGGCGCGATCATCGGTGCTGCGGGCGAAGGCCGGGTGAACTCTGCCGCCCGCAAGGACTATGCCGAAGCCATCGCCGTCACCGCGCTGGACGCCGCGCACTCCGGCAAGACCTATGAACTGGCAGGCGACGCCGCCCATTCCGGGACCGACTTTGCCGCCGCCGTCGCCAAGGCTGCGGGCAAACCCGTGGCCTATGTGCCGATGTCTCAGGCCGATTATGCCAAGGCGTTGACCGGCTTCGGCCTGCCCGAAGGCTTTGCCCAGATCCTGGCCGACAGCGATGCGCGGTCCGGGGAAGGTGCCCTCGCTGACGAAAGCCATACGCTCAGCCGCCTGATCGGCCGCCCGACGACACCCATCGCCGAAACCATCGCCGCCGCACTCTGACAGGGAAGGGGGGGGCCGCCTCCCCCTTTACCGCCGCCTCTTCCGCAGGAAGAGCCGCCCGAACCGCGCCCGGTTCGAGGCGATGAACTGATCAAACGGTGCCCCCAGCCGTCCCGCGCGGTCGAGGAGATAGATCACGCCCGCCACTGCTGACAGCATCGCGCCGAACGTGTTGATGATCAGGTCGCCCATCGTGTCGGGCAGTCCCGACTTCTGCATGTTGAAGCCGAACAGCTGGTCCATTCCGAACTCGAAGATCTCCCAGATCGCCCCGACCGTCATCGCCACGCAGAACGACAGCACCCCTACCGCCCAGGGCGGCGCGGCGTAGCAGTCGCCGTGGAACAGCATGAAGATCAGCAGGAAGCCCAGGATGCCGAATCCCATGGCCGATCCGAAGTGCAGCACAAGATCCCACCACCAGAACCGGTTGTAGAAATCGTGGATCTCTCCAAGATACAGCGTCGCCAGCACGAACAGCGCGATCGCGGCCAGAAAACTTGGCGGCAGGCGCAGGCCGACCCGACTGGCGATAAGCCCCGGCAGGAAGGTCATGGCAAGGGCCGCGACAGCCACGAAGAGCGTGGGCCCGATGCCCCGGAACAGGACGAAGATCGCCTCACCCGCAAGAAGCGCCCGGATGGCGAAAAGGACGATTGACGAAGCCGTCGGCATGGCGTTCTCCGTAGTGACCACGCCTCTGTATCCGGGAAAAGATGACCGATTCAAAGCCCTCCCTGCGCGTCGCGTCCTGGAACATCCACAAGGCGGTCGGCACCGACCGGCGTCGGGACGCCGAAAGGGTGCTGGCCGGGATCGCCGCGCTGCAGGCCGACATCGTGGCCTTGCAGGAAGCCGACCGTCGGCTCGGCGACCGCCCCTCGGCCCTGCCGCGCGACCGGATCGCCGCGTTGACCGGGCTTGAACCCCTGCCGATCGGCCGCAATGCCGTCAGCCTCGGTTGGCACGGCAACGCGCTTCTTGCGCGGCCCGGCATCCATCTGGCCGGGCTGGAGCATCTGGACCTCCCCGGCCACGAGCCGCGCGGGGCGTTCATCGCCGACCTCGACACGCCCGCACCCCTTCGCGTGGTGGCTGTCCACCTCGGTCTTTTGCGCGCCGCCCGCCGCCTCCAGCTCGACGCGATCCGCGCCGCTCTGAACCGCCACCCGGCGCGCCCCACGGTGATCCTGGGCGACTTCAACGAACATTCCCGCCGGGTGGGCCTGGGCCGGATCGCGACCCCTTTCGTGATCCTGCCGACCGACGCCACCTTCCCGGCGCGCCGACCCTTCCTGCCGCTTGACCGGATCATCCACTCGCCCGACCTCGAGCTTCGGCCGCTCGTGCAGCCAAAGCCGAACGGGCATCAGCCGTCCGACCACCTGCCGCTGCTGGCCGAGTTGCGCTGGCGCTAGCTTTCGCCCCCCGGTTCCGGCTCACCACCGATCCCCCGCAACGGCTTGCCCTTTGGCAAATACTCCACGGGGGTGCGGGGGTGTGAAACCCCCGTCCTCCGAGCCGC
>JAZKHX010000004.1:22442-217101 GCA_040385165.1 Pseudomonadota bacterium
CTTTGCGTTCTTCACGCAAAGCGCGGCGAGACAAAAGGCTTGCGCGTCAGCGTTCATCTTGAAACCCGCCCCAAGGGGCTGACCGCGTCCTTTGAAAGCAGGCCGTGCGGCTTGCGTCCCCTCTCCCCCGGGGGGAGAGGGTCAGGGTGAGGGGGCGGCCGCAAGTTAAGAAACCCCTAACAAAAAAACCCAAGCCATTGTAAAACAATAACAAGCCGAACCTGTCCACCGTGGACAGATCAGGACATGATCTCGAATCTGTCCACGTCGACCATCCCCATGTCGGTGATCTTCAGATGCGGGATCACCGGCAGGGCCAGGAAGGCCAGCTGCAGGAACGGCTCTTCCAGCACCACCCCCAGCGAGGCCGCCGCCGCCCGCAGCTTCACCAGCTCCTCCCGCACCTCCTCGAAGCTCGCCAGACTCATCAGCCCCGCCACCGGCAGCGCCAGTTCCGCCAGCACACGGCCCCCCTCGACCACGACAAAGCCGCCCTCGATCTCGACCAGCCGGTTCGCGGCCACGGCCATGTCACCGTACTCCGCCCCCACCACCGCGATGTTGTGGTGGTCGTGGCAGACCGTCGACCCGATTGCCCCGCGCGTCAGCCCGAAGCCCTTCACAAAGCCCGTCGCCCGGTTCCCGTTCACCCCGTGCCGTTCGATCACCGCGATCTTCACGAGGTCGCGGCTCAGGTCCGGCCGCTTATCCCCGTCCTGCGGGGCGATGTCGAAGGTCAGGTGTTCGGTGATGATCTTGCCGGGCAGGATGCCGATCACCGGCGTCTCCACCCGGTTTCCCCCAGTGCGGAAGTCGCCTGCCGCGACGGGGCGCGCCTTCACCGAGTGCCGGGCCACCGGCTCGGTCGTCCGCCGCGCCGCAAAGGCCGCATCATCGGCGACGACACCCCCCGCCAGCACCAGTGAGGCATGGCAGCCCTCCAGACTGTCGATCACCACGATATCCGCCCGCTTGCCCGGCGCGATCAGGCCCCGATCCTTCAGCCCGAAGGCCTCGGCTGCCGACATCGAGGCCGCCCGGTAGACTGCGAGCGGCGCGGCCCCCAGTGCAATCGCGGTCCGGATCATGTAGTCCAGATGCCCATGCTCGCCGATGTCCAGCGGGTTCCGGTCGTCGGTGCAAAGGCAGAGGTAGGGCGAGAATCGCTCTGTCAGCAGCCCCGCCAGCGCGTGCAGATCCTTGGACACCGACCCCTCGCGGATCAGCACCCGCATCCCTTTGCGCAGCTTTTCCAGACCCTCGTCGTAGGTGGTTGCCTCATGCTCGGTCCGGATGCCCGCCGAGATATAGCCGTTCAGGTCGCTCCCGCGCAGCAGGGGGGCGTGGCCGTCGATGTGGCGGCCCTGAAAGGCCTCCAGCTTCTCCAGACAGCCGGGGTCCTTCATCAACACGCCGGGGTAGTTCATGAACTCGGCCAGCCCGATGACCTTGGGGTGGTCCATGAACGGGATCAGGTCCGCCGCGACCAACCGCGCGCCGGTCGTCTCCATATGGGTCGAGGGCACGCAGGATGAAAGCTGCACCCGCAGGTCCATGACCAGCTGAGACGCGGACTCAAGAAAATACCGGATCCCCTTGATCCCGCAGACATTCGCGATTTCGTGAGGGTCGCAGATCGCCGTCGTCACACCGCGCGGGGTCACGCAGCGGTCAAACTCGTGCGGGGTCACGAGCGAGCTTTCCACATGCAGGTGGGTGTCGATGAAACCGGGCACCAGGATGCGGCCCGTCACGTCGATCTCGCGCTTGCCGGAGTAGCTGCCGAACACCCCCACGATGCTGTCGCCGCAGATCGCGACATCGCTGTCCACCAGATCGCCGGTGATCAGGTCGAACACCCGGCCCCCCTTCAGCACCAGATCGGCGGGCACAACCCCCCGGCCCTGATCGATTCTGTCGGCAAGCGGCGCTTTGGGCATGGTCTTCTCCTTTGCGAACAGGGAAACTCAACCCGGGCACGGCGTCCATAGCCTTCCGCCCGAAACTGTCTGGACGAAAGCATGAGAACCTCCATGCGCCCCTTGCGCGGCATTGCCCTGAAACTGGCCTCGGTGGTTGTCTTCATCGTGATGGCCTCGCTGATCAAGGCCACTGCCGCGCATGTCCCGGCAGGGCAGGTGGTGTTCTTCCGGTCGCTTTTCGCGGTGCCGGTGATCCTTGCCTGGCTGGCCTGGCGGCACGAGCTGCGGACCGGGCTGAAGACCGCCAACCCTTTGGGCCATGTCTGGCGCGGCGTGGTCGGCACCATGGCGATGGGGCTGGGCTTCGCGGGTCTGGGTTACCTGCCCCTGCCGGAAGTTACCGCCATCGGCTATGCCGCCCCCCTGCTGACGGTGGTCTTCGCGGCGATGTTTCTGGGCGAAGAGGTGCGGGCCTTCCGCATCTCGGCGGTGATCCTGGGCATGATCGGGGTGCTGATCGTGCTGACGCCGCGCCTGTCGATCGACCCCGGGACCGCCAATGTCGCACAGGCGCTTGGGGCGATGCTGGTCCTTGGCGGTGCGGTCTTTGCCGCGCTGGCCCAGGTCTTTGTCCGCAAGCTGGTGAACACCGAACAGACCTCGGCCATCGTCTTCTGGTTTTCCGTCACCGGGACACTGATGTCGCTGATCACACTGCCCTTCGGCTGGGTCTGGCCCACAGCCGGCGAGGCTGCGATCCTGGTCGGCGCGGGGCTTCTGGGTGGATTTGGCCAGATCCTGCTGACCTCCAGCTACCGCGAGGCGGATGCTTCGCTGGTCGCCCCCTTCGACTATGCCTCGATGATCTTCGCGCTTGGGATCGGCTATTTCGTCTTCGCCGAGGTGCCGACCTGGCCGATGGTCGGTGGGGCCGCGCTGATCGTGACCGCCGGCATCCTGATCATCTGGCGCGAGCGGAAGCTGGGCCTGGATCGCGCCCGGCAAAGGAAGGCGATGACGCCGCAAGGCTAGGTTCGGTGGCCGGGGTCACGGCCTTGGCGCAAATCCCCCGTGCATTCGCGGGGCAGGGGGCTTAGGGTCGCGCAAGGCCATCGGGGCCTGGTGGGAGACGGCGTCATGGCCAAGGGCATGAACAAGCGGAAAGAAGTGAAGAAGCCGAAGAAAGAGGCCGCGAAGGCCCCGGTCAAGGTTGCGTCCGGCACCGGCAAGGTCACGATTTCGCCGGGCAAGGACAAGGAATAGCCGGGCTTCGACCTGGCTTGCGGGCTTCGGCCAGCACCAGGAGGCCGCCTGCTATCGCCAGGTTCTTGACGAAGATCGACATCTGCCAGCCATCCTGCGGCAGAAAATGAAAGACGCTGGTCAGGACGCAATAGCCGGCGGCGACCAGCGCCGTCGTCCGCACCATGGGCGGCCACAGAAGCCCGACCGCCATCAGCGCATTCAGCACCAGCGCCGGCCAGACCAGCCATCCCGGCAGGCCGATCCCGGTCAGCAACCCCTGCGCGGTTTCGGGCGCCACGGCCTTCTGCACGGCACCCGAGGCGAAAAGCGCGGCGATCAGACTGCGTCCTGTCAGGTCCATCGGCTTTTCCTCCTGTCCCGCAAAGCTACGGGCATCGACAGGAGAAAGTTTCACCCCGCGCGGGATACCGGCCCGGCGGCGGCGCTTCAGAACACCTCCTTGACTGCCTCCATCGCGACATAGGTCGAGGTCGAGGCGACGTGCGGCAGGGTCGAGATCACCTCGCCCAGCACCCGGCGGTAGGCCTGGATGTCGGCCGTGCGGACCTTGAGCAGGTAGTCGAATGATGAGGCCATCATGTGGCACTGCTCGACTTCCGGCACCAGAAGCACGGCCCGGTTGAAGGCGGTCAGCGCCGCCTCGCGCGTGTCCGAGAGCCGCACCTCGACAAAGGCCACATGGGCCTGGCCCATGCGGATCGGGTCCAGGATCGCCCGGTAGCCGGCGATGATTCCGGCCTCCTCCAGCCGCTTCATCCGGGCCTGGGTGGGGGATTTGGACAGCCCGATGCGGCGGGCGAGTTCCACGGCGGCGATCCGGCCCTCGGTCTGCAGAACGCGCAGGATTGCAAGGTCGAAGCGGTCCAGATCGGCGCGGTCATTTGGCATGGGGATTCCTGCAATCAGCGACGTTCGGACTGCGTATCACGAAAGGATCGGGAAAACAGCCGGGGCGTTTGCCTGTATGCTGGGCGGAAAGCGAGGTGCCCCATGACAACCGATACCGCCCCGTCTACTGCCTCGGCCGCCTGGTCGATCATCCGGACCGGAAGCCTGACCGACGAGACCGCGCTGGTGCAGCGCCTGGTGGCCGAGGCGGCGCTGGACGCATCCGCCCGCGCGGCCATCGTGGCGAAAGGCGCGGATCTGGTAAAGCGCATCCGCTCCAGCGCACGCCCCGGTCTGATGGAGGTCTTTCTCGCAGAATACGGCCTCTCGACCGACGAAGGCATCGCCCTGATGTGCCTGGCCGAGGCTCTGTTGCGCGTGCCCGATGCCGAGACGATGGATGCCCTCATCGAAGACAAGATCGCCCCATCCAACTGGGGGCGGCATCTGGGCAAGTCGGCCTCAAGCCTCGTCAATGCTTCCACCTGGGCGCTGATGCTGACCGGCAAGGTGCTGGACGACCGCGAAGGCGGGATCGTCGGCGCGCTGCGGGGCGCGGTGCGGCGGCTGGGCGAGCCGGTGATTCGCACGGCGGTTGCCCGGGCGATGAAGGAGATGGGGCGCAACTTCGTCCTGGGCGAGACCATCGACAAGGCGATGGACCGGGCGGAGGAGCTGGAGGCCAAGGGCTACACCTACAGCTACGACATGCTGGGCGAGGCCGCGCGCACCGAAGGCGACGCCCGCCGCTATCACCTCAGCTATTCCCGCGCGATCACCGCCATCGCGCGGGCGGCCAAGGGCAACGACATCCGCACCAACCCCGGCATCTCGGTCAAACTGTCCGCGCTGCACCCGCGCTATGAGGTGGCGAAACGCGAGCGGGTGATGGAGGAACTGGTCCCCCGGGTCCGCGCCCTTGCCAGTCTCGCCAAGGCGGCGGGACTGGGCTTCAACATCGACGCCGAGGAAGCCGACCGGCTGGCCCTGTCGCTGGAGGTAATCGAGGCCACCCTGTCCGATCCCGCCCTGAAGAACTGGGACGGGTTCGGCGTCGTCGTCCAGGCCTATGGCCGCCGGGCGGGGGCGGTGATCGACTGGCTGCACGCGCTGGCCACAAGGCTCGACCGCAAGATCATGGTCCGCCTGGTGAAGGGAGCCTATTGGGACGCCGAGGTGAAGCGGGCGCAGGTCATGGGCCTCACCAGCTTTCCGGTCTTCACCCGCAAGCAGTCCACCGATGTCAGCTACATCGCCAATGCGCGGAAGCTTCTGTCGCTGACCGACCGTATCTACCCCCAGTTCGCCACCCACAACGCCCATACCGTCGCGGCAATCCTGCATATCGCCAAGGCGCAGGGGCTGACCGCGATGGACTACGAATTCCAGCGCCTGCATGGGATGGGGGAACGGCTGCATGACATCGTCCTTACCGACAACGCCACCCGCTGCCGGATCTATGCGCCGGTCGGGGCGCATAGGGACCTGCTGGCCTACCTCGTCCGTCGCCTGCTGGAGAACGGCGCAAACTCCAGCTTCGTGAACCAGATCGTCGACGAAGACGTCGCCCCCGAGGCTGTCGCGGCCTGTCCGCTGACAGTGGTGGAAGCAATGTCCGCCATCCCTAGCCCGGCACTGAAGACCGGCCCATCGCTGTTCGGGGCGCGCAAGAACTCCCAGGGATGGGACCTGACCGATGCCGCCGACCTTGCCGCCATCGAGGCCGCCCGCGCGCCCTTCATGGACGCCCGGATCGACGCCGCCCCGCGTCTGGCAGGCCGGGTCGTGGGCGGGCCGCAACTGGCCGTCCTGAACCTCGCGACGGGCGCGCTTGTCGGCCATGTCACCACGGCGGGCCTGCCGGACGTGGACACCGCGCTGCGCCTCGCCGAACCCTGGGCCGCCGCCCCGGCTGAGCGGGCCACGGTCCTGAACCGCGCGGCCGACCGGATGGAACAGGATACGGGGCGCATCTTCGCGGTCCTTGCGCGTGAGGCGGGCAAGACCCTGGCCGACGCCGTGGCCGAACTGCGCGAAGCGGTGGATTTCCTGCGCTACTACGCCAGCCAGTCTGCCCAACCGCACCCCGCGCGCGGCATCTTCGCCTGCATCAGCCCCTGGAACTTCCCGCTGGCGATCTTCTGCGGCCAGATCGGTGCAGCACTTGCTGCCGGGAACGCGGTCCTTGCCAAACCCGCCGAGCAGACCCCGCTGATCGCCTGCATCGCGGTCGACCACCTCCTTGCGGCGGGGGTGCCCGCGACGGCGCTGCAACTTCTTCCCGGCGATGGCGCGGTCGGTGCGGCTCTGACCCGCGACCCGCGCGTGAATGGCGTGGCCTTCACCGGCTCGACCGAGACCGCCCAGGCGATCCGGAGAGCCATGGCCGATCACCTTGACCCCACCGCCCCGCTGATCGCGGAAACCGGGGGTCTCAACGCAATGCTGGTGGACTCGACCGCCCTGCCGGAACAGGCCGTGCGCGACATCATCGCCTCCAGCTTCCAGTCTGCGGGCCAACGCTGCAGCGCGCTCCGATGCCTTTATGTGCAAGAGGACGTGGCCCACACCGTCACCGAAATGCTCTTCGGCGCGATGGAGGACCTCAGCCTTGGCGACCCCTGGCACCTGTCCACCGACATCGGCCCGGTGATCGATGCCGAGGCGCAAGCGGGTATCCGCGCCTATGTCGACGCGGCCCGGGCCGAGGGGCGCGTGTTGAAGGAACTGACGGCGCCGGGGCAGGGGACCTTCGTCGCCCCCACCGTCCTGTCGGTGACGGGCATCCAGGACATGCCGCGCGAGATTTTCGGGCCGGTCCTGCACATCGCCACCTTCAAGGCGCATGAGATCGACAGGGTCATCGCGGCGATCAACGTCATGGGCTACGGCCTGACCTTCGGGCTGCATTCCCGCATCGACGACCGGGTGCAGCACATCGTCGACGGCATCCGGGTCGGCAACACCTACGTCAACCGCAACCAGATCGGCGCGGTGGTCGGCTCGCAACCCTTTGGCGGCGAGGGGCTTTCGGGCACCGGACCCAAGGCCGGGGGGCCGCACTATCTGACGCGGTTCACCAGGGCCGAAACGCCCGTCGCCACGCCGGACGATGCTGCGGCCACGGCTGATGCCGTCACCAGGGCCCTCGCGGCACCCTGGCCCGCAACGGCGCCCCGAACCGAGGACATGCCAGGCCCGACCGGCGAATCGAACCGCCTGACCCTGACCCCCCGCGCGCCGATCCTGTGCATCGGTCCCGGCCGCGCCGCCGCCCTTGCCCAGGCCGAGGCCGTGCGCAAACTGGGCGGCCACGCGGTCGAGGCCCCCGGTCTTGCCCCCAGCGCGCTGACGACCCTGCAAGGCTTTTCGGGTGCGGTCTGGTGGGGCGAACCCGAAGCGGGCCGCGCCCATGCCCGGGCACTGGCCACCCGGCAAGGTCCGATCCTGCCCCTGATCGGCGCGCCCGACGCGGGCCATGCGCATCTGGAACGCCACCTCTGCATCGACACCACCGCGTCGGGTGGCAATGCCCAACTGCTGGCCGCCGCTGCCGATGCTTGACGGGCGGCCTTCCTTCGGGAAGGCTGCGACCCATGTTCCCGATCCGCGACCATAACCCCTCGGGGCGCACGCCCTATGTCACCTTCGCGCTGATCGCGATCAACGTCTTGGTATTCCTCGGCTATTTCACCACGCTGACGGAATGGCAGCTGCAGGATTTCATCATGACCTGGGGCCTGGTGCCCGCCCGCTTCATGGCGGGCGAGGGGTTGGAAACCATCGTCACCTCGATGTTCCTGCATGCCGGCTGGATGCACATCGGGGGAAACATGCTGTTTCTCTGGATCTATGGCGACAATCTTGAAGAGGAGATGGGCCATTTCGGCTTCCTCATCTTCTACCTCGCCGCCGGGCTTGCCGCAGGGCTGGCGCAGGTGCTGCCCGACCCGGGCTCGCCCATTCCGATGGTCGGGGCGTCGGGGGCGATTGCCGGGGTGATGGGGGGGTATCTCTTGCTGTTCCCGCGCGCCAAAGTCGATGTGCTGTTCATCTTCATCATCTTCTTCCGCATCTTCGCCATTCCCGCCTGGATCGTCCTTGGCATCTGGCTTGGCATCCAGATCTTTTCCGGCGTGGCCACCCCCAGCGGTGCGGGCGGGGTCGCGTATTGGGCGCATGTCGGCGGGTTTGCCGCAGGCTTGGTGCTGACGCTGCCCGTCTGGCTGCGGCGCGGCGCGCGCGGCTACTGGAAGCAGACCGAAGGCCACCCCCCGCACCCCGAGACGCAGTTTCCGGCCTCGCGGTCGAACGTGCCGCTGATCCGGCGCCAGCGCTGAACCCGGGCTTTGCCGCCCCGGCGGACAGCCGTAGGATCGCGGTTGGAAAGGGGGTCGCGATGCTGCGTGTCGTCTGCCTTGTCGCCGGTCTTGTTGCCGGTCCTGTGACCCCGGCCAGCGCCGCGTGCCGCCTGGCACTGGTCCTGGCGGTCGATGTCTCGCGGTCCGTCGATGCGCAGGACTATGTGATCCAGACCGATGGCCTGGCCGCCGCACTTCAGGACCGCGCGGTCCGGGAGGCGATCTTCGGCCCGGAAGGCCAGGTGGCGCTGGCGATCTATTACTGGTCTGGGCGGGGCACTCAGGATCTGATCCAGCCCTGGGTGATCCTTGACAGCCCCGAGGCGCTGGATGCCGCGATCTGGGCCGTCCGCCGCACGCCCCGCCCCTCATCGCGCCTTGCCACCGCCCTGGGCGACGCGCTGCGCTACGGGGCCGGACTGATGGCCGAGGCCCCGGATTGCGCCCGCAAGGTCATCGACGTGGCCGGCGACGGGCGGAACAACGAGGGCATCTCGGTCGCGCGGACCTACGAACGCGAGGATTTCACCGGCATCACCGTGAACGGACTGGCGGTGGGCGAACATGAGGCCGGGATCGTCGACTACTACCGGACCGAGGTGATCCGCGGCCCCGGCGCCTTTGTCGAGACGGCAGCCCGGCAGACGGACTACCCGGCCGCCATCCGCCGCAAGCTGCTGCGCGAGTTGCAGAGCCCGATGATCGGCACCAGCACTTTGCCGGGCCGCCACCAGGGCTGACCGCAAACCCGCCACAAACCTCGCTGTCCCGACCGGAATTCTGCCGGTTTTCGGTTGACTACTGCAGGCCAGCGGGAAGTCTTCCCGTGATTGACAGATACATTCGGAGGATTCCATGCGCCGCCATTTTGCCGCGCTTCTTGCCGGTCTGATGCTTGCCCCGGGACCGGCCCTGGCCGAAAAGGTGACGGCCCGGGTCTCGATTTCCTACCAGACCATGTTCGTCTATCTTGACGGTCGGCTGCTGTACGCGTGGCCCGTCTCGACCGCGAAAGCCGGAAAAGTCACTCCGGCGGGGACATACTCGCCCGAGTTCCTGTCGAAGAACCACCGCTCAAGCCTTTACAACAACGCGCCGATGCCCTTCGCGATCTTCTACGACGGCAACTATGCGATCCATGGCACCGACCAGGTCAAGCGGCTGGGCAAACCCGCCAGCAACGGCTGCGTGCGTCTGGACCCGAAGAACGCCGAGATCCTATTCGACATGGTCAAGGCCGAGGGGATGGAGAATACCCGCGTCGTGATCGTGAAATAGGCCGCCCCTTCCTTTCCCGGTTCCGACCCGCTATAGCGCCGGGCTTGAAAGCTGCGGGAGCGGATGATGCAGGGCTCGGCCAACCTCAACCTGATGATCAAGGCCGCGCGCAAGGCGGGCCGCAGCCTGGTCAAGGACTTCCGCGAGGTCGAGAACCTGCAGGTCTCGACCAAGGGTCCGGGGGATTTCGTGTCCAAGGCCGACCGCGAGGCGGAACGTCTGATCAAGGAGGAACTCCTTGGCGGCCGTCCGACCTATGGCTGGATCGGCGAGGAAACCGGCGTGACGCCAGGGGCCGACCCGACCCGGCGCTGGATCGTCGATCCCCTGGACGGGACCACGAACTTTTTGCACGGGATGCCGCATTGGGCGGTGTCGATCGCGCTGGAACACAAGGGCGAGATCATCTCGGCCGTGGTCTACGACCCGGCCAAGGACGAGATGTTCTGGTCCGAAAAGGGCGCGGGCTGCTGGCTGAACGACAACCGCCGCCTGCGTGTCTCGGGTCGCCGGACGATGAGCGAGGCGGTCTTTGCGACCGGCGTGCCGTTCGGCGCGAAATCCACCCTTCCGGCGATGCTGAAAGACCTTGGCCGCCTGATGCCTGCCTGCGCCGGTGTCCGTCGCTGGGGCGCGGCATCGCTTGACCTCGCTTACGTCGCGGCGGGTCGCTTCGACGGCTACTGGGAGCGGGAGCTGTCCGTCTGGGACATCGCCGCCGGGGTGCTTCTGGTCAAGGAAGCCGGTGGGCTGGTCGAAGGTCTGCGCGACGGCACCGACCCGCTGGACGGCGCGCTGATTGCGGCCAACGACGGGCTCTTCAAGGCGATGGCGGACACGATCCGCGCCTGAGGCTCGTCGGGGACTGCGTCCCTCCTCGCGGGCCAACCCGACGAGGAGACGAAGTCGAACGAGGAGGCCTCACCCGCGCTGCAGCTTCACCGGCTCTGACCGCGCCAGCCGCAGGAAATGCGCCATGTAGGGCTTGCCCGCGTCCTCCTCGCGGGTCGCTGCATACATCCGCTTCGTCACCACCTCCGGCCCCAAAGGCCGCGTGATGTAATCCGCGTTGGTCTTCACCTCGCGCATCACCCAGTCCGGCAGCACCGCCACCCCCCGGTTCGACCCGACCAGCATCAGGATCACCGCCGTCAGCTCCGCCGTCCGTTGCGCCCGGGGTTCCACTTTGGCGGGGGTCAGCACCTCGGTGAAGATGTCCAGCTTGTCGCGGCTGACCGGGTAAGTGATCAGCACCTGATCGCGGAAGTCTTCCGCCGTGATGAAGTCCTTTGCCGCCAAAGGGTTCTGCGCCGACCCGACAAAGGTCGGGTGATAGTCGAACAGGGGATTGAACACGATCCCCGGCGGCGGCTCGCGGTCGGAGGAGATCACCAGATCCACATCCTCGCGGTTCAGGGCGGGCAGGGCCTCGAAGGCAAGACCGGCGCGGATGTCCACGTCGATCTCGGGCCAGGCGTGGCGGAACATCTCCAGCACCGGAAACAGCCAGTCGAAACACGCATGGCACTCGATGGCGATGTGCAGCCGACCCGTCCGCCCCGCCCGCAGCGCGCGGAACTCCTCCTCCATCGCATCGATCTCGGGCAGGATACGTTCCGCCGCCCGCAGCATCCTGATGCCAGCCGCCGAAAGTCGCATCGGTTTCGACCGCCGCACGAACAGCTCCATGCCCGCCTGATCCTCCAGCCCCTTCACCTGATGCGACAGGGCGGATTGCGTCATGTTCAGCACATCCGCCGCCCGCGCCAGCCCCCCGGCCTGCTGGATGGCGCGGATGGTCCTCAGGTGGCGCAACTCGATATACATGAACCAGCCTCATGAAGATGGTGAGAATTATGAATTGGTCTCACATGCCGCGATCTGCGACAAGAGGGCATCGAAGGAGAGACCCATGACCACGCCCCGCATCAGCTTTGAATTCTTCCCGCCGCAGTCGCTGGACGCCTCGTTCCGCCTGTGGGAAACGGTGCAGGCGCTGGCTCCGATGCAGCCCTCTTTCGTTTCGGTCACCTATGGCGCGGGCGGCACGACCCGGACGCTGACGCATGAGGCGGTCTCGACCATCCACCGCAACTACGGCCTGCCGGTTGCCGCGCACCTGACCTGTGTCGATGCGACCCGGACCGAAACCCTTGCCATCGCCGAGGCCTATGCCGCCGCCGGCGTGACCGAGATCGTCGCCCTGCGCGGGGATGCCCCGAAAGGCGCTCAACGCTTCGTCCCGCACCCCCTCGGCTTCGCCAATTCGGTCGAGCTGGTGGACAAGCTGGCAAGAACCGGCAAGTTCAAGATCCGCGTCGGCGCCTATCCCGAACCGCATCCCGATGCCGCGGACAGCGCCGCCGACGTGACCTGGCTGAAGCGCAAAATCGACGCGGGCGCTTCCTCGGCCATCACCCAGTTCTTCTTTGACGCTGACACGTTCTTCCGCTTCCGCGATGCCTGCGTGCGCGCCGGGATCACCGCGCCGATCATCCCCGGCATCCTGCCGATCACCTCCTGGGAGGGTGCGAAGAAATTCGCCCGACGCTGCGGCACCACCGTTCCGCACAAGCTGGACGAGGCCTTCACCATGGCCGCCCGTGACGGCCGGGAAGAGCTTCTGGCGCTGGCGCAATGCACCGCGCTTTGCGACAAGCTGATCCAGGGCGGGGTCGAGGACCTGCATTTCTACACCCTGAACCGTCCGCACCTGACCCGTGAAGTCACCCGTGCCCTGGGCATCCTGCCCGAGCTGGTGCTGGAGAAAGTGGCCTGAGATCAACCCCTTCGGGGTAAACGGCGTCTCCCTAGGCGGCTTTCCGACCTGTCCCCAGCAGGTGCCCGGAAAGCCGCCAATTTTTTGTCCGTTGCCGCCCCGGGCATATCGGCTAATCTCGCCGGACCAGACCCTGCGGGACATCCATGCCGAAACTCGTCACACTGCTCAACGGCCCGAACCTGAACCTTCTCGGCCTCCGCCAGCCCGAAATCTACGGGCGGGAGACGCTGGACGACGTGGCCGCCAGGGTCGCCGATCTGGCCGAAGAGCTGGGCCTCAGCGTGAAGGCGCAGCAATCGAACCACGAAGGCCAGCTGGTCGACTGGATCCATCAGGCGCGCGGCACATCCGCCGGGATCATCATCAATCCCGGGGCCTATTCGCATACCTCGGTGGCGATCCTCGACGCGCTCAACACCTATGACGGCCCGGTGCTGGAGGTCCACATTTCCAACATCCACAAGCGCGAGGCGTTCCGGCACCATTCCTACGTTTCGGCCCGCGCCGACGGGGTGATCGCGGGCTGCGGGACCGAGGGCTACCTTCTTGCGCTGCGCCGGATCGCCAGCCTGCTCAAGGCATGACCGACCGCTTCCGCTGGCACCCCGAGGCCCGGCTCTACGACAGTGCGGGGGCCGAGGTGCCTGCCGGGTGCCGCCCATCCCCCGCTGGCGCAATCTTCCCGGACAGTCCCCGGGGCCTTGGCGCCGCCATCGGCCACCCCGCCTTCCGCATCGGTGCCGCCGACCAGCCGCCGCCCGATCCGCACAGCCAGCCCGTCCTTGAAACGCTGACCTCGGGCTCGACAGGCCAGGCCCGCCGCATCCGGCGCACGCAAGCCTCCTGGACCGCCAGTTTTGCCGTCAACGCCACCCTTGGCATCGGCCCCGGCGCGCGCGTTGCCACCCTGGGCCGCCTTGTCCATTCCCTTTCGCTTTACGGCGCCGTCGAGGGCCTCCACCTCGGCGCGCAGGTCCACCTGCTCGCCGACCTTCGCCCGGACCGCCAGCGCGCGGCCCTTGGCGACCGCAGGATCACCCACCTCTACGCCACCCCCGCCCAGCTTCGGCTTCTCGACGGACCCGGAACCCTCCCCGACCTTCGCCTCATCCTCATCGGCGGCTCCAAGCTTGACCCGGCCCTTCGGGCCCGTGTCGCCAGCCTTGCCCCGAACGCCCGGATCCGCGAGTTCTACGGGGCTGCCGAGACGAGTTTCATCACGCTTGCCGACGAAACTACTCCCGACGCCTCGGTCGGCAGCGCCTTTCCCGGCGTCGAGATCACTCTCGATCCGGGCGGAGAAGTCTGGGTCCGCAGCCCCTATCTCTTCCTCGGCTATGCCAGCCCCACCGCCCCCGTTTCCCACGGCACCCGCTGGCGCGACGGCTGGCTTTCCGTCGGCGAAATCGGCGCGCTGAAAAACGGCTACCTCTCTCTCAAGGGTCGCGCGGGCCGCATGGTCACCATTGCCGATCAGAACGTCTTTCCCGAGGAAATCGAGGCCCTGCTTCACACCCTCCCCGGCGTCATCCGGGCCGCCGTTCTGGCCATCCCCGACCCGAAGCGCGGCCATGCTCTTGTCGCCATCCTGCAGGGCGACCCCACTGCCGAAGCCGCCATCCTGATGGCCCTTCGCAAGGGCCTTGGTCCGCTCAAGGCCCCCAAGGCGCTGATCTGGCAGGCGGATTGGCCCGTGCTGGCTTCGGGCAAGACCGACCTCAGGGCGCTGGAGGCTGCGCTGACATGGCCCGTCTGATCGCCGCCCGCCGCACGGCCATCGTTCCGCGCGGCGGGGCCTTCGCGCGGCTTTCCATCGAAGACCTCGCGGCCCCGGTCCTGATCGCCTGCCTTGCCGATGCCGGGATCGATCCGACCGGCGTCGACGAGGTGATCCTGTCGAACGCGCTAGGTGCAGGCGGCAACCCCGCGCGCCGGGTCGCGCTGGCAGCGGGCCTGCCGGAAACCGTTGCGGGTCTGACCACCGACCGGCAATGCGCGGGCGGCCTTGATGCCATTCTCATCGCCAAGGCGCTGATCGACAGCGGCGCGGCAGAAGTCGTTCTTGCAGGTGGCGTCGAAAGCTACTCCCGCCGCCCCCTGCGCCTGGCGACCGACCCCGACGGCGGCCCGCCCGTCGCCTACGATCAGGCCCCCTTCACCCCCTGGCCTGACCGCGACCCCGACATGGCCGCCGCCGCCGAAAGCCTTGCGCAACGCCTGAACATCACCCGGCAAAGGCAGGACGACTGGGCCGCCAGCAGCCATGCCAAGGCTCTCGCCGCCGATCTCTCTGGCGAAATCGTAGCCCTGAACGGTGTCACCAAGGACGCCTTCCCCCGTGAGCTGTCCCCCAAACTCCTGTCCCGGGCTCCGATCCTCACCGGCTCCATCACCGCCGCCACCGCCGCCGTTGCCGCCGATGCCGCCGCTGTCTGCCTTGTGGTGTCTGACCGCATCGCGCAGGGCAGGGGCCTGGCGCTTCTCGCCGGGGCGACCGTGGGAGGAAACCCCGAGGAACCCGGCCTTGCCCCCGTCGCCGCGATCCGCCGCATCTGGGCAGGCGAGCCCCTGACGCAGGCCGAGATCATGGAGGCCTATGCCGTGCAGTCGCTTGCCGTGATCGACGCGGCGGGCCTTGATCCGGACCGCGTGAACCCTGCAGGCGGGGGCCTTGCCCGGGGGCATCCCATCGGAGCCTCGGGCGCGATCCTTGCCGTGCGGCTATTACACGGCCTGAAGCGGGGCCGCGGCCTTGCCGCCATCGCGGCGGCAGGCGGGATCGGAACGGCGCTTCTGGTCGAAGCGCCGTAGCCCTTCAAGCCCGCGACAGAAGCGACGCAGGCCGCATCCGCGACAGGCTTTGCGTCACCAGACCCGCGATCACCGCCTTGACGGCATCGCCCGGCAGGAAGGCCCCGGCCAGGAACGCGGCCTCGGGCAGGGTCTTGTCCAACATCACCGACATGCCGACGATCCCGAAGACGTAGAGGACACCGATCCCCCCGATCACCGATGCCGCCGTGGCCGCGACGGCCGGCGACAGGGTCGTGCGCTCCATCACCCATCCTGCGACGAAGGCCGCGAAGGGGAAGCCCACCAGGAAGCCGACCGAGGGCGAGGCGAAGACCCCGATCCCGCCGCGACCGCCGGACAGAAGCGGCAGACCGGCGGCAACCAGCGCCAGGAACAGCAGGACCGCCAGCGCCCCGCGCTTTGCCCCCAGCACGGTGCCGCACAGCATGATCCCCAGCGACTGCGCCGTGATCGGCACGCCAGCGGCCAGGTCGATCTTCGGGATCAGCCCAAGGACCGCGATCAGCGCGGCGAAAAGGGCGATGTGTGTCAGATTGCGTTCCATGGTGTCCCCGTTGCTTTTCGCCCTTTAACCAGCCCCGCCCCGCGCCCGCAAGGCCTCGGCTGTCCGGTCCGCATCATCAAGGGCGGCAAGGGTCGCCGGGACCAGCACCCGCCAGCGCGGACGGCGCGGGGACCGGGCGCGCCAGCTTGCGCCGATCTGCTCCAGCCGGTCCAGCATCACCGGGATGAAGCGGATCACCAGAGCGAAAGCGATGGCAAGCTTGCGCGGCGACAGGCCAACGTGGGCCAAGGGCCGCGCCAGCCGTTCGATGACCGCAAGCATGTCGGACAGACGGGTGGTCATGGTCACGAAATTCGCCAGCCCCACGGCGGTAACCATGCGCATCAGGATGACCGCTCCGCCCGACGGATCGCGGATCCACAGATGCCAGAGGCCGACGATCACGATGAACGGCCAAAGCGGGCGCAAGAGGCGCAGGCCGGCCAGCGCAAAGCCCGGACCGCCGGTCAGGATCAGCACCAGCGTCGCGCCCAGTGCCGACGCCAGCGTCAAAGGTGTGTCCATCGCGAAAAGCGACGTCGTCGCGACGGCCAGCGCCGCCAGCTTAGCCCCGGCGGGCAGCCGGTGGGCCCAGGTTTCAACCGGCGAGGTCAGCGTCAGCATCTTGCATCCCGATCCGCGCCATTTCCGCCGTGAAGGCGGGCAGCACGCTGGCCGGCGGTCCATCCGCGACGACCCGTCCCGCTTCCAGCCACAGCACCCGGTCGCAGCCCCGAACCGTCGCCGGATCATGGGTGATGGTGATCAGCCGCTGTGGCAGCGCGGCAAAGCGGCGGGCCAGCCGTCCTTGCGTCGGCAGGTCCAGCCCTGCCAGCGGCTCGTCCAGAAGGATGGTGCGCGGGGCCATCATCAGGACCGCCATGAGGCACAGGTAATGCCGCTGCCCCTGGCTCAAGGTGGTGACCGGGGCCTTGGCCCAATGAAGCCGCCCCTCGGCCCGTAGCGCCTGATGCGCCCGTGCCAGCGCGTCGGCCTGGGACGCGCCCTGCTGGGCCAGCCCGAAGGCCAGCTCTTCCTCGACCGTGGGGAACAGGATCTGGTGATCGGGGTTCTGGAACAGGATGCCCAGGGCCGCCAGCGCCGCGCGGCGGTCGGTGAAGGGGTCGACCCCGTCTACCCGCACGGTGCCCGCCTCCGGCGCGATCAGCCCGGCAATCAGCCGCAGAAGCGTCGTCTTGCCCGACCCGTTCCGCCCCAGGACGCCGATCCGGCCTTCGGTCAGGCGCAGGCTCAAACCGTCCAGCACCAGCCTGCCGGCAAGCCTGACGCTGGCAGCGTCGATCTCGATCCCGGATGAAGGCTTGACCATGGACCGCCCTGTGGATGACTGGCCGCCCTTCTAGCCTCACGCCCCGCCCCAAGGGAAGGGCGCTTTGCAGCCCCGTCCGCAATGCAAAACCCCCGACCCGTTTCCGGGCCGGGGGGGATACCGGTCAGTCTGCCGATGACTACTGGCAGTCGGCGATGAAACGGTTGCCGTTCTGGTCGCGGTAGTAGCACCGTCCGCGCTGCTGCGGGACCGGGCCGATGAGCTGCGAGGCTGCCACCCCGACAATGGCGCCGACGATGGCACCCTTTTCGCGGTCGTCGTCGCCCGACACCGCCGCACCGACTGCGGCGCCGCCAAGGGCGCCGATCGTGGCATTCTGTTCAGCGGGCGTGCAGGCCGCAAGTGCCGCCATGAACAGCGGGATCGTCGCAAAGGTACGGGTCATCTTGGTTGCTCCGGTTGATGAGTCTGCTCCGGCACTCTAACGCCGCGCCGCGCGGTTGGTTCCCGAATGTTCCTTTCCGGGCGGTTCTGGGCGGATTCCGACCGATCTCGCAGGATTTGCGGGCCGGTCCGGCCTTCATCCCGCCCGCGCCGCCACCACGGATGCCTCAAGGATATCCATGGCTTCGGCGAAATGCGCGTCCGGAATGGTGATCGGAGCGAGGAAGCGGACCACGTTGCCGTAAACCCCGCAGGTCAGCAGGATCAGGCCGCGCTTCTGGGCTTCCAGCCGGACACGGGCCGTAAAGCCCGCGTCGGGCTCATGCGTCCCGGGTTTGCCGAACTCGACCGCGACCATGAAGCCCGGGCCGCGGATGTCCATGATCTCGGGCGTGGTCGCGCGCAGGGCCTCCAGCCGCTGTTTCAGGCGGCTTCCCAGCTCATTGGCGCGGGCGCAGAGGTCTTCCTCCTCGATCACGTCCAGCACGGCATTGGCCGCCGCGATCCCCAGGGGGTTGCCCGCATAAGTGCCGCCAAGGCCCCCCGGATTGGCCGCATCCATCAGGTCCGCCCTGCCCGTGACCGCCGCAAGCGGCAGGCCGCCTGCCAGCCCCTTGGCCATCGTGGTCAGATCGGCGGCAACGCCATGGATCTGCATGGCGAACAGATTGCCGGTCCGCGCAAAGCCGGTCTGCACCTCGTCGGCGATCATCACGATGCCATGCTGGTCGCACAGGGCGCGGATCGCCTTCACCAGGTCGGTCGGGGCCGGATAGAAGCCGCCCTCGCCCTGCACCGGTTCAAAGATGATCGCCGCCACGCGGGCCGGGTCGAGGTCGGCCTTGAACAGCTTTTCAATCCCCGCCATCGCGTCCTTGGTCGAAATGCCATGCGGCTCCATCGGGAAGGGGACGTGGAAGACATCCGGCATCATCGCGCCGAAGCCCTTCTTGTACGGCTCGACCTTGCCGGTCAGCGACATGCCCATGAAGGTCCGGCCGTGGAAACCGCCGCCGAAGGCAATGACCGCGTTGCGGCCCGTGGCGATGCGGGCGATCTTGATCGCGTTCTCGCAGGCTTCGGCCCCGGTGGTGACGAAGATCGTCTTCTTCTTGAAGTCTCCCGGCACCTTGTCGTTCAGCCGTTCGGCCAGCCGGATGTAGTTTTCATACGGCATCACCTGGTGGCAGGTGTGGGTGAACTTCGCCATCTGTGCGGCGACCGCCGCCATCACCTTGGGGTGGCAATGTCCGGTGTTCACCACCGCGATCCCGGCGGCAAAGTCGATGTAGCGGTTGCCCTCGATGTCCCAGATTTCACTGTTGAGCGCCCGATCCGCATAGATCTGCGTCATCATCCCCACCCCGCGCGAGATGGCATCATCACGGCGCTTGGCGACTTCGGCGTTCAGCATGGTCTTGGCTCCCCAGATTGCGTGGCCACCGTGCGGATCAGACTCGCGCCTTCGGGCCTTTCCGCCATTTGATCAAATATTCGGCCGGGGTTCAACTGTCTTGGCAGAGAATCAGGTCTGCCCCAAAGCGGGCTCGCGGTGATTCAGCCTTCGTTAACCATCTGCCGTGCATCCTGTGCCCGAAGATCGGGATGAGGGCGGGAATGGCGGACGGCCAGCTATCAGGGTTCGAGGATGACCAGCTTGACTGCCTGCGCCTCCTGAGGTCGCGTCGGGTCGGGGCGGTCACCTATCACCGGCTGATCGCCGAACACGGCTCGGCCCGCGCAGCCCTTGCAGCCCTGCCCGACATTGCCCGGGCTGCCGGGGTCGACAGCTATGAAACCTGTCCGCTGGGCGTGGTCCTTGCCGAACAGCGGCAGGGACTGGCTACCGGGGCGCGGCTTCTGCTCCATGGCGGGGCGGGCTATCCCCAGTCCTTGACCGAAGTTCCCGATGCGCCCCCGATCCTCTGGGCTATTGGCGACATCGGACTTCTCGACCGCCCCGCCGTCGGCATGGTCGGTGCCCGCAATGCGTCCTCGCTCGGGATGCGGATGGCCCGCAGGCTGGGCCTTGGCCTCTCTGAGGCCGGGTTCACCGTGGCGTCCGGTCTTGCCCGCGGCATCGACACGGCGGCGCACGAAGCCGCCTTGGAGGCCGAGGGCCGGACCATTGCGGTGATGGCGGGGGGCATCGACGTGATCTACCCGGCGGAAAACGCGGGCTTGGCGCGCCAGATCGACGCGCATGGCTGCCGGATCAGCGAACACCCGCCCGGGCTGGAACCCCAGGCGCGCCACTTCCCCTTGCGCAACCGCATTGTCGCCGGGCTGTCACGCGCCGTGGTCGTGGTCGAGGCTGCGGCGAAATCCGGCAGTCTGATCACCGCGAAGGCGGCGCTGGACTACGGACGCGACGTGATGGCCGTCCCCGGCCACCCCTTCGACGCCCGCGCGTCCGGCTGCAACATGCTGATCCGTGACGGGGCGCTTCTGGTGCGTGGCCCGCAGGACGTGCTGGAAGCCCTCGGTGCGCCGACCCGCGACCTGCCCGAACCCGCGCTGTGTCTTCCTCCGCTCCCCGGCCCCGAAGCGACGCCACGCCCGCTGAAAGAGGTGGCCCTTCTTCATTCGATGATCCTCAACCGGCTTGGCCCCAGCCCCTTGGCCGAGGATCAGCTGATGCGCGACCTCAACGTCACCCCGGCCCAGCTTGCGCCCGAGCTTTTGTCGCTGGAACTTGACGGCCGCATCTCCCGGCAGGCCGGCGGGCTGCTGGCCCGGGTTGAGTAAGGGCGATTCGCCGATCCCGGTTAACGGCTTGGCGACCAGACCTGCGTCTGGACAGATGCCAGACGCCTGCCAGACGGATGCCATACGCTTAACCTTTGCGAAACGGGTCCAGTTAACGCCGCGTTCCCAAGCACTTGCAGGACGACAGGCTCCCGCATGGCCAAGACCTCCCCGCGCCCTTTGACCTCTCCCTTACGACTCAGTGGGATAAACGCGGACCGCGCCGTGGCTGACCAGTCCAAAGCCCCCCGGTTGACAAGCCCGTCGCTTCGCCCACATGTTGCCCCGCCATTTGCGGGCGCGGGAGTTTCAGGAAGAATGCCAGTCGTTGTCGTCGAATCCCCCGCCAAGGCCAAGACAATCAACAAGTATCTCGGCCCGGACTTCACGGTCCTCGCCTCTTATGGCCACGTCCGCGACCTGCCGCCCAAAGACGGCTCAGTCGACCCCGAGAACGGTTTCGACATGTTGTGGGAGGTCGCTCCCGAATCGAAGAAACACATCCGCGCCATCACCGAAGCCCTGAAGACCGACGACACCCTGATCCTCGCCACCGACCCGGATCGCGAAGGCGAAGCGATCAGCTGGCACCTTAAGGAAGCCCTGCAAGGCTCTCTGAAAAAAGGGAAAAAAGTCGCCCGCGTCACCTTCAATGCCATCACCAAGGACGCGGTGACCAAGGCGATGAAGGAACCGCGCGACATCGACACGCCGCTGGTCGAAGCCTATCTCGCCCGCCGGGCGCTGGATTATCTGGTGGGCTTCACCCTCTCCCCCGTCCTCTGGCGCAAACTGCCGGGGGCAAAGTCAGCCGGCCGCGTGCAATCCGTCTGCCTCCGCCTGATCGTCGAACGCGAAATGGAGATCGAGGCCTTCAAGGCCCAGGAATACTGGACCGTGAAAGCCGTCTTCCGCACCCCCCGCGGGCAAGAGTTCGAGGCCGGGATGGTCACCCTTGGGGCCAGGAAGCTGACCAAGTTCGACATCCCGACCGCCACTGCCGCCGAGCTTGCCGTCCAAGCTGCAAAGTCCCGCGATTTCAAGGTTCTGGCGGTCGAATCGAAACCTGCGACCCGCAATCCCTGGCCGCCCTTCATGACATCCACCCTCCAGCAGGAGGCGAGCCGGAAGTATGGCATGGGCGCAAAACAGTGCATGAATGCTGCGCAACGCCTCTATGAGGCCGGGTATATTACCTACATGCGGACTGATGGCATCGATATGGCCCCAGAAGCGGTGATGGCGACACGGGGCGAGATCGAGAAGCGGTTCGGCAAGGCCTATATTCCGGATTCTCCCCGGATGTACAAGAACAAGGCCAAGAATGCTCAGGAAGCACATGAATGTATCCGGCCGACCGACATGGGCCTCGGGCCTGACAAGATCCGGGTCGAGGACGACCAGCGCAGACTCTACGACCTGATCTGGAAGCGCACCATCGCCAGCCAGATGGCGGCGGCGCGGCTGGAGCGGACGGCAGTCGACATCACTTCGCCCGATGGCCAAGTCGGGTTTCGCGCCAACGGGCAAGTCGTTCTTTTCGATGGCTATCTCAAGGTCTACGACCAGGGCCGCGATGACCGGCAAGACGGCGATGAAGACGAGGAAGGCCGCCTGCCGCAGCTGATGCAGGGCGAGGCACTGGACAAGGGCGCGGTCACGCCCGACCAGCATTTCACGCAACCTCCGCCGCGCTATACCGAGGCGACGCTGGTCAAGCGGATGGAGGAATTGGGGATCGGGCGGCCCTCGACCTATGCCTCGATCCTGACCACGATCGTCGACCGCGAATATGTCCGGAAGGACAAGAACCGGCTGTTCCCGGAAGACAAGGGACGGCTGGTGACGGCGTTCCTGTCGAACTTCTTCCACCGCTATGTCGAGTACGACTTCACGGCCGACCTTGAGGCCGAACTTGATGACGTGTCGGCCGGGGATCGGGATTACAAGGACGTTCTGACGCGCTTCTGGCGCGACTTCTCAGCGGCGGTCGCGGAAACGGCGGACCTGCGGATCGGCGAGGTGCTGGAGAAGCTGGACGATTTCCTGGCCCCCCACCTCTATCCGGCGCGGGCCGATGGGGGCGACCCCAGGGTATGCCCGACCTGCGGCACGGGTCGGCTGCATCTGAAGACTGCGCGGTCAGGCGGGGCCTTCATTGGCTGCGGCAACTACCCGGAGTGCCGGTATACAAGGCCCCTCGCGGGGGACGCAGAGTCGGTGGCCTCGGACGGGCGGATTCTTGGGCAGGACGAGAACGGGGTGGAGATCAGCCTGCGGGCCGGCCGGTTCGGCCCATATGTCCAGCGGGGGGAGGCGTCAGAGGCCAATCCGAAGCCCGACCGGGCGAGCCTGCCGAAGGGGTGGACGCCGGATGGGCTGACGCTGGAGCGGGCGCTGGCCCTTCTGTCGCTGCCGCGCGAGGTGGGCAAGCATCCTGAGGACGGGGTGCTGGTCGAGGCGGGGATCGGGCGGTTCGGGCCCTATGTGAAGCACGGGCCGGTCTATGCGAACATTCCCGAGGTGGAGGAGGTCTTCACCATCGGGATGAACCGGGCCGTCGAGGTGCTGGCCCAGAAGCTGGCCGGGCGGCGGGGCGGGGCTGCGAAGGCGGGGCCGCTGAAGGTGCTGGGCGCGCATCCCGACGGGGGTGAGGTCCAGGTGATGCCGGGAAAATACGGACCTTATGTGAAGTGGGAAAAGGTGAACGCGACCCTGCCCAAAGGGGTGGAGCCGGAGGCGGTCACTCTGGAAGAGGCGCTGGTTCTGATCGCTGAAAAGGCGGGGAAGTCGGGGGGCAAGAAAAAGGCGGCACCCAAGAAGGCGGCGGCCCCGGCCAAGAAGGCGGCCCCGAAGAAAGCGGCGGCGAAGAAGGCCCCGGCAAAGAAGAAAGCGGCCGCGGCTGAATAAGTGTCCACGGTGGACAGTCCTGGACTGTCCTGTAGAATCAAGGACTTGGTCGCGGGCGTTAGGGGTTTCTTAAGACCTTGACGCTGCGCGTGCCTGCACCATCAGGGCAGGCAAGGATGGCCGGTCCAAATTCCTTGAGTAAGGAATTTGCCAAGAATCTTACTTAAAATTCTTGGGCCTAGCCCCGAGGGTTAATCAGTTTTGCCATCAGGCCCGCCGTGCGGATCATGCCGAGGTTGCGACCGTTTTCCGTCACCACCAGCTCGGCCACGCCCTGGCTCATCAGGTCCATGATGTGCTTGACCGGCGTTTCGGCAGGCAGCTGATGCGCGGCGGAAGATGCTTCGCCTGTCTCCATCACGTCGCGCGCCGTCAGCACCCCAAGCGGGTTCATGTGGGCGACGAAATCGGCGACATACTCGCTGACCGGGTTGGCGATGATCTCGCGCGCGGTGCCGCACTGGACGATGCGACCGCCCTCCATCAGGGCGATGCGGTTGCCGATCTTGAAGGCCTCGTCGAGGTCGTGGCTGACGAAGACGATGGTGCGCTTCAGCTTGGCTTGCAGGTCGAGAAGTTCGTCCTGCAGCTTGGACCGGATCAGCGGGTCGAGCGCCGAGAACGGCTCGTCCATCAGAAGGATCGGCGCGTCGGTGACGAAGGCGCGGGCGAGGCCCACGCGCTGCTGCATGCCGCCCGAAAGCTCGCCCACCTTGCGGTCGGCCCATTGCGACAGGTTCACCAGCTCCAGTTGCGCATCGACCTTGGGCTTCCGTTCCTCGGGCGACATGCCGGCAAGCTCCAGCCCCAACCCGACGTTTTCGCGCACGGTGCGCCAGGGCAGAAGGCCGAATTGCTGGAAGACCATGGCGATGCGGGTGGCACGCAGACGGCGGAGCGTCTCGGGGTTGGCCTTGGTGACCGAAACCATCTTGTCGCCTTCCAGCACCCGCACTTCGCCCCGGACCACCGGGTTCAGTGCGTTCACCCCGCGCAGAAGCGTGGACTTGCCGGACCCCGAAAGGCCCATGAGAACAAGGATTTCGCCTTCGGCCACGGTCAGCGAGCAGTCGTGGACACCTAGGACCTGGCCCGTGGCCTGCTGCACGTCCTGTCGTGTCTTGCCCTGATCCATCAAGGGCAGGGCGCGGTTCGGATTGTCACCGAAGACGATGCTGACCTTGTCGAATTCTACGGCGGCCCGGGCTGTGGAAACGCTCATTTCGACACCCTCAGCATGCGGTCGAGAAGGATGGCCACCACCACGATGATGAAGCCGGATTCAAAGCCAAGCGCGGTGTTCACAGAGTTCAGGGCGCGGACGACCGGGACGCCAAGCCCGTTGGCGCCCACAAGGGCCGCGATGACGACCATTGACAGCGACAGCATGATGGTCTGGTTCAGCCCCGCCATGATCTGCGGCATGGCCCAGGGAAGCTCCACCTTCCACAGCCGCTGCTTCGGGGTCGCCCCAAAGGCGGTTGCGGCTTCCAGAAGGGCGTTGGGGGTCGAGGAGACGCCCAGATGGGTCAGGCGGATCGGGGCGGGCAGCACGAAGATCACCGTGGCGATCAGGCCGGGCACCATGCCGAGGCCGAAGAAGACGATGGCCGGGATCAGGTAGACGAAGGTCGGCAGGGTCTGCATCAGGTCCAGGATCGGGACCATCGCGGTGTAAAGCCGGGGTCGGTGCGCGGCGGCAATGCCGATCGGCACGCCAAGGCCCATGCAGACCACGCAGGCCGACAGGATCAGGGTGAGGCTTTCGGTGGTTTCTTCCCAGTAACCCTGATTCAGGATGAAGAGAAAGCCGAGGAGGACACCGAGGCAGACTTTCCAGCTGCGTTGCAGATACCAGGTGAGCGCGATGAAAAGCGCAATTATGACAAAGGGATGCGGGGCCTGAAGAAGCCAGAGGATGCCCTCGATCATCGCTTCCATGACCGTCGATATGGCGTCGAACAGCGGAGAAAGGTTGTCCTTCATCCAGTCGAAGATGGTCTTCGCCACCTTTCCGACCGGGATCTTGTAATCCGTCAGCCAGTCCATTTCCGCGCCCCCCGGTCAGAAAAGTGGCCCCGGGTTGGTCCCCGGGGCCTTGTTGTCTACTGAAGTGCGGCCGTGACGGCGGCAACGGCGTCGCCGCCGTCCTTGGTGGTCACACCGTCAAGCCAGGGCGTCCAGGCATCGGGATTGGCGGCCAGCCAGGCCTTTGCGGCATCGCGCGGATCTTCCCCGTCGTTCAGGATCTTGCCCATGATCTCGTTTTCCATGGCCAGCGAGAACGACAGGTTCTGCAGAAGCTTGCCCTGGTTCGGGCATTCCGCGACATAGCCTGCGCGGACGTTGGTATCGACCACCGCGCCGCCGAAGTTCGGGCCGAAGTAGTCGTCACCGCCGGTCAGGTAGGTCATCTTGAAGTTGGCGTTCATCGGGTGGGGTTCCCAGCCGAGGAAGACGATCGGCTCACCGGCTTCGGACTTCTTGGCGACCTCGGCCAGCATGCCCTGTTCCGAGGATTCGACGACCTCGAACCCGTCCAGCCCGAACGGACCGGAGGCGATCATGTCAAGGATCAGGCGGTTGCCGTCATTGCCGGGCTCGATTCCGAAGATCTGGCCTTCCAGCGCGTCTTTCTGCGCGGCGATGTCCTTGAAATCCTTGATGCCAAGGGCAGCGCCAGCCTCGTTCGTGGCCAGCGTGTACTTGGCGCCCTCAAGGTTGGTGCGGACGGTTTCGACCTTGCCCGCGTCGCGGTGCGGGGCGAGGTCGGCCTCCATCGTCGGCATCCAGTTGCCGAGGAACACATCGACGTCGCCTTCGGCAAGGCCGGTGTAGGTGACGGGGACGGAAAGAACCTTGGTCTCGGTTTCATAACCAAGCGCCTCGGCGATCAGCGTCGTGGCGGCGGTGGTGGCAGTGATGTCAGTCCAGCCGACATCGGAGAAGATGATCTTGTCGCAGCTTTCGGCGAAGGCGGACCCCGCCAGCGCAAAGGTGACAGCAGTGGTGAGAAGGGTCGAACGGATGGTCATGCAGGCTCCCCGTGTTTTTTGTTGATTGACGAGTCAATAAACTTCGCCCTACTTCGGTTTGGCAAGAGTTTTTTGGGGCCGCACCGATGCCGAAGCTTGGGATGGAGCCTATCCGCAAGGCCGCGCTGGTAAAAGCCACGATTGTCGAGATCGGCAGGGTGGGGTCGCTGGACGTGACCGTCAGCCAGATCGCCAAGCGGGCGGGGATGTCCCCGGCGCTGGCCCACCACTATTTCGGGTCCAAGGAAGAGATGTTCCTGGCCGCGATGCGCCACATCATGACGCTTTACGGCGCGGAAGTGCGTGGCGCGCTGGCGGCAGCCGAAGGGCCCGAGGGGCGGATTCGCGGGATTCTGCGGGCGTCGTTTTCCCCCGGCAACTTCCGGCGCGAGGCGGTGGGGGCCTGGCTCAACTTCTGGGTGCTGGCGCAGTCGGTGCCCGAGGCAAAGCGGTTGCTGGCGGTCTATCAGCGGCGGCTGCGGTCGAACCTCGTCTCGGCCTTGCGGCCGATTGCGGGCGAGCGGGCCGAGGGAATCGCCGACTCGCTGGGTGCGATGATCGACGGGCTTTACCTGCGCGAAGTGCTGAAATCGGGTGCGCCGGACGGGGCGGCGGCGGTGGCGCTGGCCCTGCGGCATCTTGAGGCGGAACTGGTGCGGGGGGCGGTCTGATGCATGCGGATTACGTGATCGTGGGCGCAGGCTCGGCCGGGTGCGCGATGGCTTACCGGCTGGCCGAGGCGGGCAAGCGGGTGACGGTCATTGAACATGGCGGGTCGGACGCGGGGCCGTTCATCCAGATGCCGGGGGCGCTGTCCTATCCCATGAACATGGGGATCTACGACTGGGGGTTCGCGACCGAGCCGGAGCCGCATCTGGGGGGCCGGGTGCTGGCGACGCCGAGGGGGAAGGTGATCGGCGGGTCATCGAGCATCAACGGGATGGTCTATGTTCGCGGCCATGCACGCGACTTCGACACCTGGGCCGAGATGGGGGCGGATGGCTGGGCCTATGCCGACGTGCTGCCGTATTTCAAGCGGATGGAGCAGTCGCACGGTGGCTCTGGCCCGGAGTTCCGGGGCGTGGACGGACCGCTGCATGTGTCGCGCGGATCGCGGGAAAACCCGCTGTTCGACGCGTTCATCGAGGCGGGGCGGCAGGCGGGCTATCCGGTGACGCAGGACTACAACGGCCAGCAGCAGGAGGGGTTTGGGCCTTTTGAGGCGACGATCCACAAGGGGCGGCGCTGGTCGGCGGCGAATGCCTACCTGAAACCCGCGATGGCGGGGGGGAATGTGCAGATCGCGCGCGGCTTTGCCCGCCGGGTGATCATGGAGGGCAAGCGCGCGGTCGGGGTCGAGGTCGACACCCGCGCGGGCCGGCAGGTGATCAGGGCGGGGCGCGAGGTGATTCTGGCGGCGTCCTCGATCAACTCGCCGAAACTGCTGATGCTGTCCGGGATCGGCCCGGCGGCGCATCTGCGCGAGCATGGGGTCGAGGTCATTGCAGACCGGCCGGGCGTGGGCGCGAACTTGCAGGACCATCTGGAAATCTACATGCAGTTTGCGGCCAGCCAGCCGATAACCCTATACAAATACTGGAATCTCTGGGGCAAGGCCTGGGTCGGCGCGCAGTGGCTTCTGGCGGGCACGGGGCCGGGCGCGTCGAACCAGTTCGAGGCCTGCGCCTTCATCCGGTCGAAAGCCGGGGTCGAATATCCGGATATCCAGTACCATTTCCTGCCCATCGCCGTGCGTTATGATGGCAAGGCGGTGGCAGAAGGCCATGGCTTTCAGGCCCATGTCGGTCCGATGCGGTCGAAGTCGCGCGGGGCGGTCACTCTGCGGTCTGGCAACCCGACCGACGCGCCGGTCATCCGGTTCAACTACATGTCCGACCCTTCGGACTGGGAGGATTTCCGCACCTCGATCAGGCTTACGCGCGAGATTTTCGGGCAGGAGGCGTTCAAGCCCTACCTCAAGTCCGAATTGCAGCCGGGGCCGGGGGTCGAGACCGATGACCAGCTGGACGATTTCCTGCGCGAGCATGTGGAAAGCGCCTATCACCCCTGCGGCACCGCGCGGATGGGGCGAGCCAGCGATCCGATGGCAGTGGTCGATCCGGAATGTCGGGTGATCGGGGTCGAAGGTTTGCGGGTCGCCGATTCGTCGATCTTCCCGCAGGTGACGAACGGCAATCTCAACGGGCCGTCGATCATGACCGGGGAAAAGGCGGCCGACCATATCCTGGGGCGCACCCCGCTTCCGGCTGCGAACCTTGAACCCTGGATCAACCCGAACTGGCGCGTGTCGCAGCGGTAGCTTGATCCGGGTCAAGGTGTTGCGGGGCGGCGTCCTTTAGACTGGTCCGGACAGTCAAAAAGGAGACAGGCATGTCGAATACCCCGCACACGCTGCATGACGAATTTCCGGCGGAAGCCAACAAGATCAGTGCGTTGAAGGCGTCGGATGCGCATTTCGCCAAACTGCTGATCGAGTACGATGCGGTGAACGACACGGTTCATCGGGCGGAAACGCGGCTGGACGCTGTATCGCAAAGCGAAGAGGAAACCCTGCGCAAGGTGCGGTCGCGGCTGAAGGACCAGATCGCGGCGGCTTTGCGGAAATAGCGGCGGCTCGTCGTGCGCCTTCGGCTTCTCCTCGCAGGGGGCACCGAGGAGAACCGAAGGGAACGACGAGGTTTCAGCCGATTTCGTAGGGCAGGACGTCGCGGGCGTTGGGGTTGATCTTCAGGCGGCCTTCGAGCGGTGGAACCGACCGCTGATGGCAGTTCACGCGCTCACAGATACGGCAGCTGATCCCGATGGGCTCGAACCGGCCTTTCAGGTCGAGCCCGTCGGAATAGACGAGGTGCGGGGCGTGCTGCACCTCGCAGCCAAGGCCGATGGCATAGCGGCGGACCGGGGCCAGGAAGGCTCCGGCGGGTTTCGAGACATCGCGGGCAAGGCAGAGATAGCGGACGCCATCGGGTGTCTCTGCCAGTTGCCGCAGGAATTGTCCCGGCGTTTCAAAGGCCTGGTGGACGTTCCACAGGGGACAGGCCCCGCCGAAGCGGGCGAATTGCAGCCGGGTGGAGGAGTGGCGCTTGGTGATCGTGCCGGCCTGATCGACGCGGACGAAGAAGAACGGGATGCCCTTGGCACCGGGTCTTTGCAGGGTGGACAGGCGGTGGCCGACCTGTTCGATGCTGGCCCCGAAGATGTCGGCCAGACGTTCAAGGTCGTGGCGCACCTCTTGCGCGGCGGTCAGGAAGGCGCGGTAGGGCAGCAGGGCCGCCCCGGCAAAGTAGTTCGCAAGGCCGATCTTGGCGATGTCGCGCGCTTCGGGTGTGGAAAACCGCGCCAGATCGAGAGTTGCTTCGAGAAGTTCATTCTGCGCCAGAAGGGCGACCTGATGCAGGAGCTGGAAGCGTTGCGACGGACCAGAGGCGCGGGCGGAGATGTCGAGGCGTCTGGCCTGCGGGTCATAGTGGCGCAAAGGCGCGGTGTTCGAATAGTGCAGGCTGATCCCTGCGCGTCTTAGCAGGTCCTGCGCCAGGGATTCGATTGATTTTCCGTTGGTTGCCGAGGTCGCGAAATGTTCGGCGGCGCGATCGATGGCATCGAGGTAATTGTCGCAATAGTGAAAGAAATCCCGAACCTCCTCCCAGGCGGACGGGCGCAGGGCGGCGTCTTCCCGACCCAGAGCCTCATCCAGCGAGGCGAGGCGTTCGTGGGTCTGGCGGTAGGCGCGGTGCAGGTCGAGGAAGGCGCGGGCCAAAGCGGGCGCGTTCGAGGCGGCGAGGCGAAGATCGGCCAGCGGCGGGGTGGCGGTGGTGAAGACCGGGTCGGCCAGCGCCTCGCGCATGTCGGTGACGAGGCGTTCGGATTCGCCGACGGTGAGTTCGGTGACGTCGAGGCCGAATTCTTGCGCCAGGGCCAGGACCACAGCGGCGCTGACAGGCCGGTGGTTGTTTTCCATCTGGTTCAGATAGGGCAGGGACACCGACAGCTTGTCGGCAAAGGCCTTCTGCGTAAGCGCCATCCGGCCCCGAATCTCGCGCAGCTTGACCCCGGCATAGAGTTTCTGGGTGGCCATCCGCTTGCCCCTGTTTGCAAAGCCGAGGGTGGCTTTGCAAAACCCAGGCGTCAACCTTCGATTCAGCTGACGCCGATCTGGCGGGCGCGGCGGATGACGAACAGGATCGCGATCACCGAGGCGACGGAGGAGGTGAGCATCAGGACGATGAGCGGCAGCTCCGAAGTGCCGGGGCCGAGGAGGACGCCCGCAAAGGCCGCAAGGGCGGCACCTCCGCCGATCAGGATCGCCCCGCCAAGGCCCGAGGCGGTGCCGGCGAGGTCGGGGCGGACCGACAGCATTCCGGCGTTGGCGTTCGGCAGGCAGATGCCGTTGCCTAGGCCCATGAACACAGTCAGGCCGAAGAACACGACGGGGCCGGAGAGGCCTGCCAGCGTGAGAAGCGCAAGGAGCGCGAGGCCTGCCGAGGTGACAAGCGTTCCGATCAGGATCATCCGGTTCATGCCGATGCGGACGGAGTAGCGACCGGCGAAGAAGTTGCCTGCCGCATAGCCGATGGCCGTCAGGGCAAAAAGCACGCCGACCCGGGTGGAGGACAGGCCGAAGATCTTGTCGCCGACGTAAGGCGCACCGCCGAGATAGGCGAAGAAGCACCCCGAGGCGAAAGCGGCGGCGAGCGTGTAGCCCCAGAACCGGCGCGAGGCGAAGAGGGTGGGGTAGGTGCGGACCTGGTCCATCAGGCTGACGCGGCGGAGGGTGGCGGTTTCCCCAAGGTCGGCCCAAACGAGCGCGAGGGTGCCGATGCCGAGGATCAGGAGCAGCGCGAAGTTGGCCTGCCAGCCGTAAAGATCGTCAAGCACTCCGCCGATGACCGGGCCGATCATCGGCACCAGGCTCATCCCCATGGTGACGTAGCCGATCATGCTGGCGGCCTGCGCGTCGGCAACCATGTCGCGGACGACGGCTCGGGACAGGACCATGCCCGAGGCGATGACAGCTTGGGCCATGCGGAAGATCAGGAACCAGGTGGCGCTGGGGGCAAGGAGTGTGCCGACGGTGGCGAGAAGGAACAGGACCAGCGACCCGATCAGCACGACGCGGCGGCCGTAGCGGTCGGAGATCGGGCCGATGACGATCTGGAGGAGCGCGGAGAGGAGGAGGTAGAGCGCCACCGATTGCTGCATCACGCCGTAGGGCACGCCGAACCAGGTCGCCATGCCGGGCAGCGAGGGCAGGAAGATGTTCATAGCGAGAGCGGACAGTCCGGCCATGAGAATCAGGGTGATGATCTTGGGCGGAGTGGTCCGGTCAAGAAAGCGGGGGGCGGGAAGGGAGGTCATTCCTTTTCCTATGCCCGGGAGATGGCGAAGTCCATTGCAGGCGTTGGACCGGTTTTGCCTACCCGAAATGTGCCTTTTCGACCGGGATCAGGGCGGGAAGCGCACGCATCCGCTGCCAATGTGCAGCGAAGCGGGGGCAGGTGATTGCAAGCCAGCTTGCATCGATCCAGAAGCACAGCATCCAGAGGTAGATGTCGAGGATCGAAGGGCCGGTGCCGCAGAGAAAGGCGGTATCCGCTCGGCGGGCAAGCTCTGCCTCAAAGATCGAAAAGTGCCGACGCACATAGTCAGTCGCTGCAGCGGCAACTGCGGGTCCGCCCGCAGGGTCCAGAGTGTAGCGGTCGGGGAAAAGCTCGCGCAGCATGCCTTCGTAGACGTTGGCCTGATGGTAGGCGAGCCAGCGGTCGTGCCAGGCTCGGACGGACGAGCCGGGGGCGGGCGCGAGGTTCGCGGTGGGAAACGCGCCGGCGAGGTGCGACAGGATGGCCGGGCCTTCGGTGATCACCGTGCCATCCGGGTGAACCAGGATCGGCACCTGGCCGCGCGGATTGATCTGCAAGAGCGCAGTCCGCTCGGCTTCCGTCTTCGGTCGGGGCGTGTCGATCAGAGTCCAGTCCGCAGGGCAGAAACCCAGGGCAGCCTCGATCGCCATCGACCCGGTCTGGCGTCGTCCGTAAAGCCTGTAGCCCATGGCCCTCGCGCCCTGATCCGACTGGGTCGAGGCTACGCCAGAAACCGGGGATCGGTCACGCCCATTTGTGGAAGATGAAGAAGGCCCCCGCCGCGATGAAGCCGAAGCCGACGAGGTGGTTCCAGCCGAGCGGCTCTTTTAGATAGACGACCGAAAAGACCGCGAAGACCGACAGGGTGATGACTTCCTGGATCGTCTTCAGCTCGGCGGCGGAAAAGTAGCCGTGCCCGATGCGGTTGGCAGGGACCTGAAGGACATACTCGAAGAAGGCGATGCCCCAGCTGATCAGGATCACCGTGACCAGGGCCGTGGACTTGAATTTCAGGTGGCCATACCAGGCGAAGGTCATGAAGATGTTCGAGGCCAGAAGGAGGCCGATCGTGACGACGGGAGTGGACAGGTTGGGCATCGGGTTCTCCGGCGGGGTGTCCGGGGCAGATACCGTGGACTGCCGGCGGCGGCCACCTATTTGCGGATTTGCAATTTGAAAGGGCAACATCAGGAATGATTTGCAAATTTTCTCATTCGCGCTTCTCGCAGTGGCAGCAATCGCCTAGACTGGCCGCGCCGTCAGCCGGGGGAGGGCGTGATGAAGGACATTCTGGACGAGCTTGAGGCCCGCAGGTTGGCCGCACGGGCCGGGGGCGGCGAACGCCGGGTCGCGGCCCAGCACGCCAAAGGCAAGCTGACGGCGCGGGAACGGGCCGAGCTGCTGCTGGACGAAGGATCGTTCGAAGAGTTCGACATGTTCGTCGCCCACCGCTGCATCGATTTCGGAATGGAGAAGGACCGGCCCGCAGGTGACGGGGTCGTCACAGGCTGGGGCACGATCAACGGTCGGCAAGTCTATGTCTTCAGCCAGGACTTCACGGTGATGGGCGGATCCGTCTCGGAAACCCATGGCGCGAAGATCTGCAAGATCATGGACATGGCGATGCAGAACGGCGCGCCGGTGATCGGGATCAACGATTCCGGCGGGGCGCGGATTCAGGAAGGCGTCGCCAGCCTTGCGGCCTATGGCGAGGTGTTCCAGCGCAACATCGAGGCGTCCGGCGTGGTGCCGCAGATCAGCCTGATCATGGGCCCCTGCGCGGGCGGCGCGGTCTATTCCCCGGCGATGACCGACTTCATCTTCATGGTGAAGGATTCCTCTTACATGTTCGTCACCGGCCCCGACGTGGTGAAGACCGTGACGAACGAGGTGGTCACGGCGGAAGAACTGGGCGGGGCCTCGACCCACACCCGCAGGTCATCCGTCGCCGACGGGGCCTTCGAGAACGACGTGGAGGCGCTGGCCGAGGTGCGGCGGCTGTTCGATTTCCTGCCGCTGAACAATCGGCAGAAGGCCCCGGTCCGGCCGTTCTTCGACGACCCCAACCGGATCGAGCCCAGCCTCGATACCCTGATTCCCGACAACCCGAACCAGCCTTACGACATGAAGGAGCTGATCGCGAAGGTTGCCGACGAGGGCGATTTCTTCGAGGTGCAGAAGGAGTTCGCGGGCAACATCATCATCGGCTTCATCCGGCTGGAAGGCCAGACGGTCGGCGTGGTGGCGAACCAGCCGATGGTGCTGGCCGGGTGCCTCGACATCGACGCCAGCCGCAAGGCGGCGCGGTTCGTCCGGTTCTGCGACGCCTTCGAGATTCCGATCCTGACCTTCGTCGACGTGCCGGGCTTTCTGCCGGGGACGGGGCAGGAATATGGCGGCGTGATCAAGCACGGCGCGAAGCTGCTGTTCGCCTACGGCGAGGCGACGGTGCCGAAGGTCACGGTCCTGACCCGCAAGACCTATGGCGGGGCCTATGTCGTGATGGCCTCGAAGCACCTGAAGGCCGACTTCAACTATGCCTGGCCCACGGCCGAGGTCGCGGTCATGGGGGCCAAGGGGGCCGTGGAAATCCTGTATCGATCCGAACTGGACGAGCCCGAAAAGATCGCCGCGCGGGTGAAGGACTACGAGGACCGCTTTGCCAACCCCTTCGTCGCGGCCGAGAAGGGCTTCATCGACGAGGTGATCATGCCGCATTCGACGCGGCGCAGGGTGGCGCGGGCCTTTGCGGCCTTGCGCGGCAAGAAAGCCGCGATGCCCTGGAAGAAACACGACAACATCCCGCTGTGATCATGGCCGTCCGCATCCCCCGACTGCTTCCGCCCCTGATCGGCGCCTTGCTGCTGGTTGCCGCCTGTCAGGACGAAACCCCGGCAGGCGAGGCGGTTTCGGTGCCCTCGGGCCGCGCGCTGACGCTGATCGACATCGTGACCAATGCGCGGGGGCCGGAGGGGGCCACGGCACGGTTCCGGTTTCTGGCACCCGGCCTCAAGCCGGAGGATGCCGAAAGCGCCGCCCTCGACATGCAGGCGCTGTGCGACAGCTTTGCCGTCGAGCGCATCGCGGGCATGGTGCCCGCCCCGCAGCAGATCGTCATGTCCTTCGCCAGCGAAGCCGTGCCCTTTGGCGAGGCCGCACCCGATGTGGTGCAGTTCTTCGAGTCCTACCGTCCGGAAAACGGGGCCTGCGTGTGGGAGGTCTTTTGATGTTGTCGAAGGTGGGGGCGCGAAATGTTGTTTTTCCGGCTGGCCATGCACTACCTGCTGATGTAGGAACGCCACAGGTCGAGAACTTGGTCGGGCCGTCATACCATTCCGAAATTCTTTCGGCTAAGGTAGCGTCAGGCCGGGCCAATTCGGCCGTCAACAGCGAACAGGTGACGGATTGCCGGCAGGCGTCCGAAGCACCAAGAGAAAGATGGAGTAGAGGATGTCGAAGAGCGCACGTCTGGTTCTGGTTCTGGCAATGGTTTCGGCTTTCGCCGCTTGCGCCAAGAAGGAAGAAGTTGTCGTCGAGCCGGTCACCCCGGAAGTCGTGGACACCGGCAAGTACAAGTAATCTTGCGGAGCGGGCCTGCCGGCTTTTGCCAGGCAGGCCCGCGCCAACCTTCGGCCTCCTGCGCGATGGCGCGGTTGAAAGGCGCTCTTTCCTAGAAAATTCAGCGACTTCGCTCTGGGCTGCGCTTCGGCGTTCGCCTATCTGTCCTTCCGTCTGCCATGACCAAGGACAAAACAGATGCTGAAGCACCGAGGCTTCCCGGGCCGGATGCCGGGGACCGATTTCCAGTTCACGATCCGCCGCGCCAATGTGAAGGAAGGCGCGACAAAGCTGATCAAGCGTGAACGGTTCCGGGACCGCAAGCATGCCGACCGGATGGCCGATCAGGCCTTCATGGCGGCACTCTGGCAGTATTTCGGGGAAGATCCGTTCGAGCGTGGCAACCTTGACGCCGGGCGCCTGTCCTGGCTTTTCGGGCGCGAGGTCGTGGCGGCGGAAGACCCGTTCGATCCCGCGTCCTACGAGGCCCTGCTCAGGATCGACATCAAGCGCGCCGAGGCGGCCTTTCCCGAGGTCTTCGCCGAAGGTGCGCCTGACGCGCTGGGCGACGACCGGGACGAGGACGAGGATTAGGCATGAATTCGCCGACCTTCCCGCAGTTTTGGCGTGGTTTTGCTCAGGGTTGTGCAGGCGGTTTCATTGGGTTTGCAAAGGTTGCATCGGCACGCCATTCTGTTCCCGCAGGTCTTCGGCAGCCCAGCCGTGCCTTGCGCAGTCTACGTTGTTACCCTTCCCCTTCCCTTCGGTCCGGCCCGTCCCAGGCCGGACCGATCCTTATGCGCGGGCCGGGAAATGCCGACTGCGTGAGCCGGGCGAGAAACTGCTTCCAAATCCGTGATCTTGCGGTAGAATCCGGTGCAATAACAACAAACCTACGAGGCAGTTCCAAATGCAGAAGCCGATTTTCGCCTTCGCCATTCTCTCCACCACGCTGGCCGGTTGCTTGCAGGACCCCGCGTCCCGCGGCATGGCGGGTGCGGCCGCTGGCGCGCTTGTCGCCGACGCGCTGGATGAAAACATGCTTGCCGGTGCCGCCCTCGGCGGACTTGCGGGCGTCGCAACCTGCGGTATCGAGCTGGGCCTGCCGGCCTGCAACTCGGGCTACTGACGCAGCCGCCCTCGGGCGGGTTCGACCGACCACAAGCACCATCACTTGGACCACCATGGGGACCATCCGGGACACGCGCCCGGGTGGTCCTTTTTCTTTGCCGAAGGGGGAGTAGATGTTCGACAAGATCCTGATCGCCAACCGGGGCGAGATCGCCTGTCGCGTGATCAAGACGGCCCGCAGGATGGGGATCAGGACGATCGCGGTCTATTCCGACGCCGACCGCAATGCGCTGCATGTCCAGATGGCGGATGAGGCGGTGCATATCGGCCCGTCTCCGGCGGCGCAGTCCTACATCGTGATCGACCGGATCATGGCGGCCATTCGCCAGACGGGCGCTCAGGCGGTGCATCCGGGCTATGGCTTCCTGAGCGAGAACCGCAACTTCGCGGCGGCCTTGGAGGCTGCGGGAGTGGTGTTCATCGGGCCACCCAGCCCGGCCATCGAGGCGATGGGGGACAAGATCACCTCGAAGAAGCTGGCGATGGAAGCCGGAGTTTCGACAGTGCCCGGCTACATGGGTCTGATCGCGGATGCGGACGAGGCGGTGAAGATCTCGGGCCAGATCGGCTATCCGGTGATGATCAAGGCGTCAGCGGGCGGCGGCGGCAAGGGGATGCGGATCGCCTGGAACGAGGGTGAAGTTGCCGAGGGGTTCCAGTCGTCGAAGAACGAGGCGGCGGCCAGCTTTGGCGACGACCGCATCTTCATCGAAAAGTTCGTGACCCAGCCGCGCCACATCGAAATTCAGGTGCTGGCCGACAAGCACGGCAACTGCGTCTACCTGCACGAACGCGAATGTTCGATCCAGCGGCGGAACCAGAAGGTCATCGAAGAGGCGCCCTCGCCCTTCCTGGACGAGGCGACGCGGAAGGCAATGGGCGAACAGGCCTGCGCCTTGGCCAAGGCGGTGGGCTATACCAGCGCGGGGACGGTGGAGTTCATCGTCGATGGCAACCGCAACTTCTACTTCCTTGAAATGAATACCCGTTTGCAGGTCGAGCATCCTGTGACCGAACTGATCACCGGGGTCGATCTGGTGGAACAGATGATCCGGGTGGCGAACGGGGAACCGCTGCCGTTCAGGCAATCCGACCTGAAGATCCACGGCTGGGCGATGGAAAGCCGGCTCTATGCCGAGGACCCGTACCGGAACTTCCTGCCCTCCATCGGCCGTCTGACCCGCTACCGGCCCCCGGTCGAGGGCCGCACCGAACGCGGGGGCGTCGTGCGCAACGATACCGGCGTCTATGAGGGCGGCGAGATCAGCATGTTCTACGACCCGATGATCGCCAAGCTTTGCACCTGGGGGCCGACGCGGGCCGATGCGATCGAGGAAATGCGGCTGGCGCTGGATACGTTCGAGGTGGAAGGGATCGGCCACAACCTGCCATTCTGTTCCGCCGTGATGGACCACCCGCGCTTTGCCTCCGGCAACATCACCACCGCCTTCATCGCCGAGGAATACGAGGGCGGGTTCACGGGGGCCACGCTGGACACCTCGCTTTTGCGCCGGGTCGCGGCTGCGGCGGCGGCGATGAACCGGGTGGCGGAAATCCGGCGCACGCGGATTTCGGGCACGATGGACAACCATACGCGGCGGGTCGGCGACGACTGGGTGGTGACGCTGCAGGGGATCAGCTGGCCGGTGACGATCAAGGCCGATCACGAAGGCTCGACCGTGGTGTTCGAGGATGGGACCGATCTGCGGGTGGAAAGCGGTTGGACGCCGGGACAGCCCCTGGCGCGCCTGACGGTCGGGGGTGAGCCTTTGGTCATCAAGACCGCGAAGATCCCGATGGGCTTCCGGATGCGGCTGCGCGGGGCAGACCTGAAGGTCCATGTGCAAAGCCCGCGCCAGAAAGCGCTGGCGGGCCTGATGCTGGAGAAAGCCCCGCCGGACACGTCCAGATACCTCCTGTGCCCGATGCCGGGTCTGGTGGTGAAGATCGCGGTCGAAGAAGGCGACGAGGTTCAGGAAGGTCAGGCGCTGGCGACGGTCGAGGCGATGAAGATGGAGAACATCCTCAAGGCCGAGCGCAAGGGCGTGGTGAAGGCGATCAAGGCCAGCGCCGGGGCAAGCCTGAAGGTCGATGATGTGATCATGGAGTTCGAGTGATGGCGCGCCGGTCGGACCTGGACCGATTTCTTCGAAGAAATCGGGTCGGAGCCTTTGAAGGCTCCGGTCCGGAATTTTCAAAAATTCCGGGGACTTACCGTCCCGCCGGGTTCTTCTCCAGCGCCTCGGAGCGCGCGATGGACATCTTGTCGATGGAATTGACGATCTCGCGGCCTTCCCAGGGCAGAGGTTTGCGGATCGAGGGCTTCCAGTCCTTGTCCATCAGCACCAGCGAAAAGCCGCGCGGGCGCAACTTCTTGCGCAGGTCCGAAGGGTTCGCGGGGTCGGTGTCGGTGATCAGGATCACGTCGCGGGCCGCGAACTGGGGATAGTAGCGTTCGAGAAGCTGCATCTGCCGCAGGTAGGCGGGGTCGTTCGGACTGTCGGCGAAGACGATGACCGGACGGCGGGTAAAGAGGAGGTCGGCCTCGACCACCTCGGACGCCGGGACCGGGGCGAAGACCGGAGTGACGGCTGGGGCCTCATCGGCCCCTGCGGACAGGGAAAGCGCCGGAAGGGCAAGGGCCACGAGGGCGAGAAACGGACGACGGGCAAGGCTTTGCATGTCCCTGATATAGGGGCGAAAGCGGAAAAGCCCAAGCGCGGCAAATGGCGCGAATGGAGAGAGTGATGGCGGACCTGAAGGCATGGGAGGCGCTGGCCTCGAAGGAGTTGAAGGGCAAGGGCCCGGAGGCGCTGAACTGGCAGACGCTGGAGGGGATCACGGTCAAGCCGCTGTATACGGCGGCGGATGTGGAAGGGCTGCTGCAGCTGGGGGAATTGCCCGGCGTGGCACCCTTCACGCGCGGGGTGCGGGCGACGATGTATGCCGGGCGGCCCTGGACGATCCGGCAGTATGCGGGGTTTTCCACGGCCGAGGAGTCGAACGCCTTCTATCGGAAGGCCTTGGCTGGGGGGCAGCAGGGGGTGTCGGTGGCCTTCGATCTGGCGACGCACCGGGGGTATGACAGCGACCATCCCCGGGTTGTCGGGGATGTGGGCAAGGCGGGGGTCGCGATTGATAGCGTCGAGGACATGAAGATCCTCTTCGACGGCATTCCCCTGGAAAAGATCAGCGTTTCCATGACGATGAACGGGGCGGTGATCCCGATCCTTGCGTCCTTCATCGTGGCGGGGGAAGAGCAGGGCGTCAGCCGCAAGGACCTGTCGGGGACGATCCAGAATGACATCCTGAAGGAATTCATGGTGCGGAACACCTACATCTATCCGCCCGAGCCTTCGATGCGCATCGTGGCCGACATCATCGAATTCACCTCGCGCGAGATGCCGAAGTTCAACTCGATCAGCATCTCGGGCTACCACATGCAGGAAGCCGGGGCGAACCTGGTGCAGGAGCTGGCGTTCACGCTGGCGGACGGGAAGGAATATGTCCGCACCGCGATGGAACGCGGGATGGACGTCGACGATTTCGCCGGGCGGTTGTCGTTCTTCTTCGCCATTGGGATGAACTTCTTCATGGAGGTCGCCAAGCTGCGCGCGGCGCGGATGCTGTGGCACCGGATCATGTCGGGCTTCGGGGCGAAGAAGTCTTCCAGCCTGATGCTGCGGACGCATTGCCAGACCTCCGGGGTCAGCCTGCAGGAGCAGGACCCCTACAACAACGTCATCCGCACGGCCTATGAGGCGATGGCGGCGGTGCTGGGCGGCACCCAGTCGCTGCATACCAACGCGCTGGACGAGGCGATTGCCTTGCCCACCGAATTCGCGGCGCGGATTGCGCGGAATACCCAGCTGGTGCTGCAGGAGGAGACGGGCATCACCCATGTCGTCGATCCGCTGGCGGGGTCCTATTATGTGGAGAGCCTGACCGCACAGCTGGCCGAGGAGGCGTGGAAGCTGATCGAGGAGGTCGAGGCGATGGGGGGCATGACGAAGGCGGTTGCCTCGGGCATGCCGAAGCTGCGGATCGAGGAAAGCGCGGCCCGGCGGCAGGCGATGATCGACCGGGGCGACGAGGTGATCGTCGGGGTCAACAAATACCGCAAGGACAAGGAAGACCCGATCGACATCCGCGACATCGACAACGGGGCGGTCCGCGAGGCTCAGGTGGCACGCCTGAAATCGGTGCGGGCGTCACGGGACGAGGCGCGGTGCCAGGCGGCGCTGGCGGAGTTGACGCGGCGGGCGTCGGAGGGCGGCAATCTGTTGGAAGCGGCAGTGGAGGCGGCCCGGGCGCGGGCCTCGGTCGGGGAGATCAGCATGGCGATGGAAAAGGTGTTCGGGCGGCATCGGGCCGAGGTGAAGACCCTCGCGGGAGTCTACGGCGCGGCTTACGAGGGCGACGCAGGGTTCGAGGCGATCCAGCGGGATGTCGAGGCCTTTGCCGAGGCCGAGGGGCGGCGGCCGCGGATGCTGGTCGTGAAGATGGGGCAGGACGGGCATGACCGGGGGGCGAAGGTGATCGCCACGGCCTTCGCCGACATCGGGTTCGATGTGGATGTGGGGCCCTTGTTCCAGACCCCGGAAGAGGCCGCGCAGGACGCGATCGACAACGATGTGCATGTGATCGGGATTTCGAGCCAAGCGGCGGGACACAAGACGCTGGCTCCGAAGCTGATCGAGGTGCTGAAAGCGCGCGGGGCGGGGGATATCCTGGTGATCTGCGGCGGGGTCATTCCGCAGCAGGACTATGGCTTCCTGAAGGGGGCCGGGGTGAAGGCGATCTTCGGACCCGGCACCAACATCCCGGCGGCGGCGAAGGAGATCCTGGACCTGATCCGCGCGGCGCGAGGCTGAGGATTGTCCACAGTGGACAAATCGGAATTCATGCGCAATTTCAACGTATTGGCTGCGGACGTTTACGGTTTGGTAACGCCTTGCTGCGGCCCGGACCGTAACGCGCGTCGATGACGTCGTCACTCCTCGCCTTGGCCACCGACGCAGAGACGACGTCGCACGCCGAGCCTGCGGATTAGGGCGCCTCCGGCGGGAGTATTTGGGAAAAGAGCAAGCCGGTGCAGGGCTTTGGGCCGGTCGGCTAAAGCTCGATCTCGCCATTCGGGCCGGGAATCGGGTCAGCCTGCGGGCCCATCTTCGGCACAAGGGGCGCGTTGCGGCGGATCAGGATGTCGCCGTTCGGCAGCATCACTGGCGCATCGTAGTTTTCGATGTCGTCGATCAGCGCGATCAGCTGGCGGATCTTGGGGCCGATCTCTTCGCCCAGACCCTTGAGCGCGGGGCCTGCCTCTTCCAGCGCCTTGCCCATCTCATTGAGCGTGGGCTGCATCTCTTCCATCATGCCGCGCATGACAAGTTTCATGCCCTCTTCGATCAGGCTGAATCCGCCGTCGTCGGCCTTGGGCGTGACCGGGGGGTCTTCGGCGAAGGCCGGTGCGGTAGCGATCATGAGGGCAAGCACGACTCGCATGTCCGGACTATGGGCGCGCGCACCCCCGATTTCAAATCACAACTGGGCAAAGTCGATGGTCACCGGGAAGTGGTCGGAGGCTTGCAGAAGCGCCTCGCGCAGATCCGGGTTCGCCATGATCCGGGGGTCGTTGAACGGGTGCCAGATCCGCCAGTCGGGGCATCTGGCGGCGAGATCGGGTGAGACCATGACGAAATCCAGCAGCGCCTCGAAGAACCGCTTTTGCGGGGCGATGTAGAACCGGGCGGAGGTGGGGGTGAGGCCGACCTTGGATTGCAGCGCCATGTTCGCGTGGGGATCGGTCAAGGTCAGCGCCGGGTCGGGCGTGGTGCCCAGCACGACCTCGATCCCGGAATGGCCGAAGAGCTTTTCGAACTCGTCGATGCCGGGACCGTCGTTGAAATCGCCCATCACCACCAGACTGTCGCCGTCCGCAAGATGTGCCTCGACCCGCTGCCGCAGCCAGAGGCACTGGGCAAGCTGCTTGCGGCGGTTCTCGATGGACAGGCGGATCTGCGCCTCGCGCCCGATGGCACCGTAGGGGTTCTTCGACTTGGCGTGGACGCCGATCAGCCGCAGCCGGGTTCCGCCATCCGTCGTCATCGCCAGTTCCAGCGGAGGCTTGGAGAAGCGGATGGTCTCTGAGACGTTGTCGGCGTCGAGGTCGTAGCGGAAGGTCGTGTCGAAGCGCGGGGCATCCGTGGAGCCGTGGCTGTTGGCAGGGTGCCCCCTCGGGTCGTGGCGGACCGTCAGGCGGTCGGGGTCGTAGAGAAAGGCGATCTCCTGCTCGGTCTCGGACGGGTAGCCGATGATCGCCTTTCGCGCGCGCAGGCCCACCGTGCGGGCGAAGGTTTCCAGCGCCTTCACGGTCGATCGCTTGCCGTTGGTGTCCGGGGCCTCGATGATGGTGATGCCGTCGGCGTCGAGCGCGGTGAAGACGATCGCAAGCGCGCCAAGCTGTTCACCGCGCGTGACCTTGTAGCGGGTCGAGGGTTCGCGGTCGTCGAGCAGGCGACCGTGGTCGTCGAAAAGCGCGTTGAACCATTCGACGTTGTAGGTCGCAAGCCGGAGGCCCTTGCTGCTTTCGGTCATGCGGCTTCCTTCGCGCTGATCTCGCGCCAGGCCTCGTTGATCAGTTGCAGCCGGCGTTCGGCGAGTTTCATTGCCTCGGGCGGGACGCCGCGCGATTGCAGGATGTCCGGATGGGTGTCGCGGACGAGGTTGCGCCACGCCTTGCGGGCCTGGTCCTTCGAGGCGTCGCGGGGCAGGCCGAGGACGTCGTAGGGGTCACGCGGTGCGCCTTCGACCAGGCGCGCGCGGACGATGCGGAAGCAACCATCGTCCAGGCCGAAGGCATCGGCGACACGGGTCAGGAAGGCATCTTCGCCGGCATGGTAGGAGCCATCGGCGATGGCGATCTGGAAGAGGGCTTCGAGGATGTCGACGAGGATGTGGTGGTCGTCGGCGCAGATGCGGCGGCCTTCGGGATTGAACAGCCGGGCGATCTTGCGGGCATAGGCGTCGAAGCCCGCGACGTCCTGCCGGGCCAGGTCGTAGACGCGGGCGGCATGCTTTTCTTCGCCTTCGGGGAAGGTGAAGATGCGGCGGAAGGCGGTAACCTCGTCGCGGGTCACGGTGCCGTCGGCCTTGGCCATCTTGGCGCCAAGGGCGAGGACGGCGATGGTGAAGCCGATGGACTGTTCGGGCGCAGCCTCGGTCCGCAGCTTGTCGAAGACGACGGAGAGAGGTTCGCCCTTGACCAGGGCGGCGAGAGCTTCGGTGATGCGGGTCCAGATCGACATGGGGGCGACAATAGCCGGGGCGGCGGGCATTGTCAGAGGAATTTCTGCATCAGCACAAGGTCCATGTAGCGCCCGAACTTGAACCCGGCCTCGGGGATGGTGGCGATGTGGCGGTAGCCGATGCGGGCGTGAAAGGCCTGGCCGGCGGCATTTTCGCCAGAGACGCCCGCGATCATCTGATGTGCGCCTGCGCTGCGGGCGTGATCCTCGATGGCGGCCATGAGGGCACGGCCAATGCCCCCGCCGCGGGTGCCGGGCAGAAGCGAGATCGAGTGCTCCATGCAGGTCCTGTAGCCTGCGCCGCCGCGAAACTGGCCGTAGCTGGCCTGGCCGATGATCCTGCCGTCTTCTTCGGCCACGAGGCAGGCGTGCCCGGCGGCGGCCTTGGTGGCAATCATGTCGAGGATGTCGCCTTCGGTCTTGCGGACCGGGTTGAAGGTGACGGCAGTGGTCTCGATCCAATGATTCAGCAATGCGGCGAGGGCTGCGGCATCAGCGGCCATTGCCGGGCGGATCATGTCAGGACGCGGGGGCCGTTGGGGGTGGAGAAGGTGGCGCGGAAGGATCGGTAGGGGCCGGTCAGAAGCCGCAGGCGGGGGTCGGCAGGTTGTCCCGCGAGGGCGGTCCGCAGGCCTGGCGCATCCGGATGGGTGATCTCCAGCCGCTGCAGGCGGATGCCCCGGTCGGGCAGGGCCTGTGCCGGGTGGCGTTCGCCCTGCCACTGGATCAGGGCCGGGAAGCAGTCGTCGAAGGGCAGCTGCCCGGTGGCGGGAATCGCAAAGCGCCAGCGGAAGTCGCCCCGGGACAGGGCGGTTGCGGTGCCCGTGCCTGTGGGGGCTTCGGCAAGGGCGGCGTCGAGGTCCTCGGTGCGGCAGATCCAGTTCGTCAGGCGCGGGGGGCCCCGGAAATGGTCAAGGCCGAACCAGCGGGGGAAGGCGGGTTTCGGGGCTGCCGGGTCGATCGCGATGACTTCGAGGTAAAGATCACCCAGGTTCAGCAGCCGGTTGTGCGTGCCCATGTGCGGGTGCTGGCCACCCGGCGCAAGGGGGACGCCGAGGGCCATCTCGACCCAGGCGGCACCGTCGTCCAGCGTGCGGGCCGAGACGGCAAGATGGTCGATCGCGAGGGTCATGCGGCGGGTTTCAGTTCGATCTTCGTCGTCGCCTTCAGGGCCAGCGCCAATGCGGCAAAGCGGGCCTGGGCGACCTCGCCGAAGAGCCCGGTGCCATCGTCGGTCAGGGCGAGCGTCAGGAGGCGCTTCCTCGGGTTCCAGCGCAGGGCACCCGCCTGGGAGGGGTCGTCGATCGAGAACATGGCACCAAAGCGCATCGCCTTGCCGAGGGCCTCGGCCTCCTGGATGTCGGATTCGGAGAGGAGGCGGAAGAGCGGCTCCATCCGGCTGCCGGCGCGGCTGTTCTTGTAGCGGTGCAGGAGGGCGAGGCCGAGGAAGACCCGGCCCGGATGATCGAGGCCCCCGAGGTTCGCGCGGGTGGCGTTGTCAAAGCAGGCTTCGGCCCGGTAGTCGGGGTGCGCGCGCCAGGTGGTGTCGTGGAGAAGACAGGCGGCCTTGACCAGGCGCAGCCGTTCCGGCGTCGCCCCCTTGAACAGGGGTTCGAGGAAGGTGAAGAGCTTCTTGCCGAAGCCCGGGATGCGGGCCTGGGTCAGCTCGGTCATCCGGGCGGCCTCGATCAGGGGGTCGCGGGCGCGCAGGCGGTCGGGCATCTGTTCAAAGAGCAGGCCCTCGCGGATGCCGTAGGCGGAGACGTCGATCTCGGACGGCTTCAGGACGCGGATGATCTCGCGCAGGACCTCGCAGGCGAGGGGGACAAGCTCCATCCGTTCCGCCGAGGTGCCGGTGCGGCCGCGCAGCGCGGCAAGATCGGTCGCGGCAAGCCAGTCGAGCGTGGCCATCAGACCGTCGGGGGTCATGCGGTATTCGTGCAGGACGGTAAGCGGGTAATTCCGCCGCTCCATGTCCAGCCGCGCGATGACGCGCCAGCTGCCGCCGACAAGATAGATGCGGTCGTTGTCGGGGCGGATTTCGCGGGCGGCGCCCTGGAGGACGGCGTCGATATGGGCATGGCGCTTTTTCGGATCGGCCGAAACCTGCTGCAGCCGGAAGGGCCCGAGCGGGGTCGAGACGCGCTTGCCGACGCGGCCGTTGCCGATCCGCGCCAGCTCCATCGAGTTGCCGCCGATGTCGCAGACGATGCCCTTGGCCTCGGGCCAGCCGAGCAGCACGCCCTGGGCGGAAAGCCGGGCCTCTTCGTCGCCGTCGATGACGTGAAGCCTGAGGCCGGTTTCGCGCAGGACCTGGGCCTGAAACTCCGGGCCGTCCGAGGCCTCGCGGGTGGCGGCGGTGGCGACGACGGTAAAGGGGTTGATGTCCATGCCCTTGGCCAGCAGGGAGAACCGCTTGAGGGCGGCAAGTGCGCGGGCCTTGCCTTCAGGATTCAGATGCCCGGTTTCGGCAAGGCCCTTGCCAAGGCCGCACATGATCTTTTCGTTGTAGAAATAGGCCGGGCTGCGGGCCGCGCCGTCGAAGACCACCATCCGCACCGAGTTGGAACCGACATCGACCACGCCGACCCGGCTGAGCGCGCGGGCGGAGGGGTCGTCGAACAGGGGCTTTCCGAAGGGCCCCCAGTCGCCGGTGTCGTCGTCGTCATCGGGTGCGGGGGCAGGTCCGTCTGCGGCCATGGCAAGAATCCTTCGGGTCGCGTTGCGGCGGCATGGTGCCGGTGACCGGAAGGCCGGTCAACGGCCTTGCAAGGGCCAGTCCTCGCCGACGAAAACCGCAGACCGTTGCGCAGGGACCTGGCCCCGGGCCTAGCGTTTCTTCGGTTTCGCCGCCGCAGTGCCGATGGCGCGGGCGGCATCGGCGGCGGCACGCAATTCTTCGGCGATTTCCTCGGCCTCTTCGGGGTCGAAGTCGAGCGGCAGGTCGATCCCGCCTTCGGCCTCGATATAGATGCGGACCATGCCGGCATCGGTCGGCCCGATCTGGATGTTCGCGGCGATGTCGCTGGGGGAATTGATGCCCATGGGAATGCTCCGGCTTTCCGGTTCGGGTAGCGGTCGGCGCTGTGCTGTGCAAGAAAAAACCGTCGGCCGGGTCGCCGATGCCGGGGTGAAGAGACTTGCATTCCGGGGGGAGCGGGGCTAAATCGCGCGACAAGTGCAGCTTTAGCTCAGTTGGTTAGAGCACCAGATTGTGGATCTGGGGGTCCCCCGTTCGAGCCGGGGAAGCTGTACCATCGCTCCAAAGGCCCGGGCCGCGATGCGCCCGGGCCTTTTGGCTTCCGGGACCATGTCGGTTGACAGAGGCCCGGCATCGGATCAGAAGCGGGGCATGTCGCATTTGTCCACCTTGCCAGCCAGGGGAGGCTGCCCGTGACCCGCCCTGCCGATGACAAGACCTTTGACCGGGCCAGCGCGATCATTCCGCGCGGGGTGGCGCATGTCCGGCTGGACGGCCCGGTCGTCACCCGGGATTTCGCCTTCCTGGCGTTGCCGCGCTTTACACTTCTGGCCTTCAGTTCTGCCGTCGAGCCGTTGCGGATCGCCAACCAGCTGACTCAGGCACCGCTGTATCGCTACCGGCTGGTCAGCATGGATGGTGCCCCGGTGGAAAGTTCGGCCGGGGTCAGGATCGAAGTCGATCAGGGGCTGGAGCCGTTGAGCCGCGAGACGACGGCGATCGTCTGCTCGGGCACCGATGCCAGCCAGGCAGCGGACAAAAGGGTGCTGGCCTGGCTGCGGGACCATTCCCGCAAAGGGGGAGGGCTTGGGGCGATCTGCACAGGGGCCTACACGCTTGCCCGCGCGGGGCTGCTGGGCGACGACGCGCCTGCGGTGCATTGGGAGAACCGTCCGGCCTACCGCGAGCTGTTCGACGTCGAGCCGCTGCAGCAGATCTATGTCATCGGCCGCAAGCATTTTTCCTGCGCGGGGGGGGCCGCGGGAGTGGACCTGATGCTGGCGCTGATCACCCGGGACCACGGCCCGAAGCTGGCGGATGCGGTGGCCGAGATGTGCCTGCACTCGCGCAGGCGTGAGGCAAGTGCGACGCAGAAGAAGATCTATCCCGCCCCGATGCTGGCGCGGAACCCGGCGGTGGCGCGGGTGATCGCGGCGATGCAGGCGAATATTGCGACACCCCTGGACCGCGATGCGCTGGCCGAGGTCTTTGGCCGGTCGCCCCGGCATCTGGAACGGATCTTCCAGTCGGTCGTGCAGGAGACGCCGAAGGGCTATTATCTCGGCCTGCGGCTGGAAGAGGCGCGGGATCTTCTGTCGGACACCACGCTGTCGATCCTGGAAGTGGCGATTGCAACGGGGTTCAATTCGCGGTCCAGTTTTTCCAAGGCTTACAAGAAACGCTTTGGCCAGAGCCCGGCGCGGACGCGCTGAGCGCGGGCTTCACCCCGGTCGGGGGCAGGGCTAAGGTGCCCGCCCCTGAGTGACGAGGATTCGCATGAGCCCGATTTCAAACGTGCCCCTGATCCCCCGCCTGATCGCCGCCGAAATCGCGGCGACGCCTGCCCAGGTCGCTTCGGCGGTCGAGCTTCTGGACGGTGGCGCGACGGTCCCCTTCATCGCGCGCTATCGCAAGGAAATGACCGGGGGCCTCGACGACACGCAGCTGCGCAAGCTGGAGGAGCGGCTGGGGTATCTGCGCGAGCTGGAGGCGCGGCGGGTAGCGATCCTGTCGTCGATCACCGAGCAGGGCAAGCTGACCGAGGCGCTGGCGAAGTCCATCGCCGGGGCGGTGACCAAGGCCGAGCTGGAGGACATCTATCTGCCCTTCAAGCCCAAGCGCCGCACCAAGGCGATGATCGCGCGCGAAGCGGGGTTGCAGGAGTTGCTGGAGGCCATTCTAGGCGACCGGTCCGCCGACCCGGGGGGGCTGGCGGGCGGGTTTCTGACGGAAGGCTTTCCCGATGCAAAAGCCGCGCTGGAGGGCGCGCGGGACATTCTGGCCGAGGGGCTGAGCGAGGACGCCTCGCTGCTGGGCCGGTTGCGGGACCACATGCGCAAGTCCGGGAAACTGGCCGCTAGGGTGGTTGCGGGAAAGGAAGCGGCGGGGGCGAAGTTTTCGGACTATTTCGCCCATACCGAGGACTTTGCGCGCGTGCCGTCGCACCGGGCGCTGGCGATGTTCCGGGGGCGGAACGAGGAGTTCCTGACGCTGGACCTTGAGGTCGATGCAGAAGCGCCGCGCGGCGAAAGCCCGGCGGAACGGGCCTGCGGTGCAGCCGTGGGAGCGGGCGGCGCTGGTCCCGGTGACAAGTGGCTGCGCGAGGCGGCCGCCTGGGCCTGGCGGGTCAAGCTGAAGACCAGTCTGACGCTGGACCTGATGGCGGACCTGCGCGAGGCGGCCGAGGCCGAGGCGATCCGGGTTTTCGCACGAAACCTCAAGGACTTGCTGCTGGCAGCCCCTGCGGGCGGCAAATCCACGATGGGGCTCGATCCCGGCATCAGGACGGGGGTGAAGGTCGCGGTGGTGGATGCGACGGGCAAGGTGGTGGCGACCGAGACGGTCTATCCGTTCCAGCCGAAGAACGATCTGCGCGGTGCCCAGGTGACGCTGGCGCGGCTGATCGGGGCGCATGGGGTCAAGCTGATCTCGATCGGGAACGGCACCGCCAGCCGGGAGACGGAAAAGATGGTGGCCGAAATTATGGCCGTCCTGCCCGGGGAAAAGCCGGTGAAGGTTGTCGTCAGCGAGGCCGGGGCTTCGGTCTATTCGGCCAGCGAGCTGGCGGCGAAGGAGTTTCCGGGGCTGGACGTGTCGTTGCGGGGGGCAGTGTCGATTGCGCGGCGCTTGCAGGACCCTTTGGCCGAACTTGTGAAGATCGAGCCGAAGGCGATTGGGGTCGGGCAATACCAGCATGACGTGGACCAGCACCGGCTGGCGAGGTCGCTGGATGCGGTGGTCGAGGATGCGGTGAACGCGGTGGGGGTGGACCTGAACACCGCCTCGGCACCGCTTCTGGCGCGGGTGTCGGGGGTGGGGCCGGGGCTGGCCGAGGCGATTGTCGGACATCGTGACGTGAACGGGCCTTTCGCCAGCCGCCGGGAGTTGCTGAAGGTCGCGCGGCTGGGTCCGAAAGCGTTCGAGCAGGCGGCGGGGTTCTTGCGGGTGACAGGCGGGAAGGAGCCGCTGGACGCAAGCTCGGTCCACCCGGAAGCCTATGATCTGGCGCGGAAGATCGTGGCGGCCTGCGGGCGCGACCTGCGGGCGGTGATGGCCGATCCGGCGGTTCTGCGCCGGGTTGAGCCACGGGATTTCGTGGACGAGCGGTTCGGTCTTCCGACGGTGAAGGACATCCTGGCCGAGCTGGAAAAGCCTGGCCGCGATCCCCGGCCCTCGTTCAGGACGGCGACATTCGCGGACGGGGTGGAGGACATCAAGGACCTGAAGCCCGGCATGGTGCTTGAGGGCACGGTCACCAACGTCGCGGCCTTCGGGGCCTTTGTCGATGTGGGGGTGCATCAGGACGGTCTGGTGCATGTCAGCCAGTTGTCAGACAGTTTTGTCAAGGATCCGCATGCCGTGGTGAAGGCGGGCGATGTGGTCAAGGTGCGGGTGGTCGAGGTCGATGTCGCGCGCAAGCGGATCGGGCTGACGATGAAGTCGGATGGCGGGGCCTCGGCGCAGGATCAGGCGCGCGAGCGGGCTCCGGCGGCAAAGCCCGCGCGGGGCCCGATGCAAAGCGGGCCGCAAGCCGGAGGCAATGCCTTTGCCGAGGCGCTGAAGGGCAAGTTCGGGCGCTGATGCGCGAGGGGAAGTTCGGACGAATGGCGAAACTCTGGGTGCAGAAGGCCTTGCCCCTGCTGCTGGCGACGGGCCTCGGCGCTGCCGGCGGCTGGGTGTTCTGGAGTTTGAAGCTGCCATTGCCCTGGATGCTGGGGGCGCTGTTCGCGACAATGGTCGCCGCGGTGGCGGGGCTGCCGGTGCGGGGCCCGACGCGGATCCGGGGGGCCGTGGTGGCGGTGATCGGGGTTCTTCTGGGGGCAGGCTTCTCGCCCGACCTTCTGGCCCAGGCCGGGGCCTGGGGAGTGTCGCTTCTGGGACTGGTGCTTTACCTCGGCCTGTCGCTGCTGCTGCTGATCCCGTGGTTTCGCCGGATCGGCGGCTTTGATGGCCGGACCGCCTATTTCGCCGCGATGCCGGGCGGCCTGAGTGAAATGATCGAACTGGCCGACGGGGCCGGGGCCGATGTGCCCCGTGTCATCCTGGCGCAAAGCCTGCGGATCGTGACCACGATCGCGGTGATAGCCATCTGGTTCCGCTGGATCGAGGGGATAACGGTCGGGCAGTCCGCGGGGCGCGCCGGCTTTGCCGATCTGGCGGCGGTCGATCTGGCCCTGCTGGCGGCAGCGGCGGTTATCGGCAGCTGGATCGGTCTGGCCCTGAAGCTGCCCGCGCCGACCCTCCTGGGGCCGATGATCCTGTCGGCGGCGCTGCATCTGACCGAGGTCACCACCAGCGCGCCGCCGTCGGAGCTTGTCATTCTGGCACAGATCATTCTGGGGACGGTGCTGGGTTGCCGGTTCGCAGGCATCCGGGCGCGGGCGCTTGTCCCCGCGATGGCGCTTAGTCTGGGGGCAACGCTGATCATGCTGGCGCTGGCCTTCGGTTTTGCGCTGGGTTTGCAGTCCCTGACCGGGCAAAGCGCCGACCAGCTGCTCCTGGCCTATGCCCCCGGCGGGCTGACCGAGATGAGCCTGGTCGCGATTGCGCTGCAGGCCGAGGTGGCCTTCGTCGCGGCCCACCATGTCCTGCGCATCCTGGTCGTGATCGTCGCGGCCCCGCTGATTTTCAAGGTCTTGCGGTAAAGTCCTTCGTGGTCGCCTGTCGTTCGACACAACCGGATTCCACTTTTGTCGGACAGGCTCTGGTGGTCAGCGCGGCATCGTCTCGAAATCGCTGATCGCGGCTGCCTGGAACGCGGGCAGGGTCTCGCACTGTTCGGCAAGCGCAATCAGGGGGGCGTGGTCGGCGGGCGACAGGACCTCGTCCATCCGGTCCTGCATGTACCAGATCAGCGTGGTGATCATGACGTCGGCGTGGCTGAGCGCCGCGCCGCAGGCATAGGGGGCGGAGAGGCGGCGGGTCAGTTCGTCGAGGCCCGCGCGGGTCTGGCCGAGGCAGCGGTCAAGCAGGTCGCGGCTTTGCTGTGCGCCCTTGTGGTAGTGGCGTTCGTAGACAACGGCGGCGGTCTTTTCCATCGTGCCCTGTGCAAGGGCAGTCATCTGCAGGATCGCGCGGCGCTCGGGGCCGGAAGCGGGACAAAGCGCCCGGTCGCCCGCCAGTTCGTCGAGATGGTCAAGGATCGCGGCGCTGTCGATCAGGACCTCGCCATCGTCCAGCACAAGGGCGGGGATGCGGGTCAGCGGGCTGATCTGGCCGATGGCCTTGGCATCGCCGAAGATCGAGCGGGTGTCGCGGCTGAAGGGCATCCCGTAGTGGTGGAGCGCCACCGCGACGCGGCGGGTCGGCGGACTGTCATACTGGCCGACGAGGATCATGCGGCCGCCCCGCCGACGGTCAGGCCCTGGATCATCAGCGTCGGCTGGCCCACGCCGACCGGCACCCATTGGCCCGCCTTGCCGCAGTTGCCGATGCCGGGATCAAGGTGCAGGTCGTTGCCGATGGCGCGGATGCCCTTCAGCGCGGTCGCGCCGTCGCCGATCAGGGTCGCGCCCTTCACCGCCTCGCCGATCTTGCCGTTGCGCACCCGGTAGGCCTCGGTGCAGGAGAAGACGAACTTGCCGGAGGTGATGTCGACCTGGCCGCCGCCGAAGCCCACGGCGTAGAGGCCGTCCTTCAGGCTGGCCACGATCCCGGCGGGGTCGTCCTTGCCCGAGAGCATGTAGGTGTTGGTCATGCGCGGCATCGGGATGTGGGCAAAGCTCTCGCGGCGACCATTGCCGGTTGCGGCCACACCCATCAGCCGGGCGTTCTGGCGGTCCTGCATGTAGCCGACAAGGACACCGTCCTCGATCAGCACGTTCCTTGCGGAGGGCGTGCCCTCGTCGTCGATCGAGATCGAGCCGCGACGGTCAGGTATTGTTCCATCGTCAAGGACAGTCACGCCCTTGGACGCGATCTGTTTCCCAAGCAGGCCGGCAAAGGCCGAGGTTTCCTTGCGGTTGAAGTCGCCCTCCAGCCCGTGACCGATAGCCTCGTGCAGAAGAATGCCCGGCCAGCCGGGGCCAAGCACGACATCCATCACCCCCGCCGGGGCCTCGGCGGCACCAAGGTTGACGCGGGCGATGCGCAGGGCCTCGGCGATCATCGGCTTCCAGGTTTCGGGCGTCATCAGCTCGGCCAGGCCGTGCCGCCCGCCCTTGCCGGTGCCGCCCTGCTCGCGGCGGCCGTTCTCCTCGATCATCACGGAGACATTGATCCGCGCCATCGGGCGGATGTCGGCAAGCCTTGTGCCTTCGGGGCGCAGGATCTCGATCTCTTGCAGGGAGGCAGACAGGGTGGCGGAAACCTGGACCACCCGGGGGTCGAGCGCGCGGGCGTAGGTGTCGATCTCGCGCAAGAGCTCGATCTTCACCGGGAAGGCGGCGTCGGCCATCGGGTCGAGGGCCGCATAATGCCGCGTGTTGGTGCCGCGCGGGGGGGCCGCAAGCGTGCCACCGCCTGCACCGACGGCAAGGCGGGCAGTCTCGGACGCGCGGCGCAGTGCGGTTTCGGTGATCTCGGTCGAATGGGCATAGCCCGCGACCTCGCCCCGGACCGCCCGCAGGCCGAAACCCTGGGAAGCGTCATAGGTCGCCTGCCGGATGCGGCCGTCGTCCAGCACGATGCTTTCCGCCCGGCGGCGTTCGAGAAAAAGCTCGCCGTCGTCGGCCCCCGCGGTCGCGGCGCGCAGGGTGGCGAGAGCGGCGGCTTCGTCGAGATGGGTCTGGAATGGGCGGAAGGGGGCGTCAGACATGGGGGCCTCATGCGGTCAGACACCAGAGATGGGCCGGGGCGCGGGCAGGGTCAAGGACCGATGATCCGGTCGATGAACCCGGCCTCTCGGGACCAGGTGGCTGGAGAGAACAGCGCCTCGTGCCCGACCGGTCCGAGGGAGAGGAAGGTCTTGGGGTCTGCGGCCGCGTCGAAGAGGCGCTGGCCGAAGCCCCGGGGGATGACGCGGTCATCCTCGCCGTGCAGGACAAGCAGCGGCGCGCGAATGGACGCGATATGGTCGCGCGAGCGGAATTGGTCCTTCATCAGAAGGCCGACGGGCAGCCAGGGATAGGCGGCCCTGGCGATGTCGACGGCGGCGGAATAGGGAGCTTCCAGCACCACGGCGCCGACCGGGTTGCGGGCGGCGGTCATCACGGCGGGGCCGGTGCCGAGGGATTCGCCGACAAGGACGATCCGCCGGGGCGGGATGCCGAGGCTGCGGAGGTGATCGTAGGCGGCCTGGGCATCGGTCAGGAGCCCGGGTTCCGACGGCCGCCCGGTTGAACCGCCGTAGCCGCGCCAGGACAGGAAAGCCACTCCGTAGCCCCGGGACTGGTAGAAGGCGAAGCGGTCGGCGCGATCGGCGATCTCGCCCGCGTTGCCGTGCAGGAAAAGGATCACCGGCGCGGCGTCGGGGAGGGTGGACAGCCAGAGGATCAGCGTCTCGCCATCGGGTGTCGGAAGTTCGATCCGGTCAACGCCCCTCAGTCCGAGGGCTTGAATGGACGGGTCGCGGCGCGAGGGGAAATATTGCAGGTCGCGCTGGAAAACATACATGCCGGACAAGGCCGTGGCATAGAGGACACCGAAGGTGACCAGGGTCAGCTTGACGAGGGCGAGCATCCCGAACCTCCTGTTACCGGACCGACGCAGGGCGCTGTATTGTCGCAACGGTTTTGCTTGTCGCGGGCAAGCTAATATGGTTTGAGGGCCGAAGGGAACCAGCGGGATTCTGCCCTTTGCGGCAGGGCCCAGGAAAGCGGCGCGAAGCCGCAACGTGAACGGGATAAGCGACATGCGTCTTTCGACTGTGATGAACGGGATCACTGTGGCGGGCATCGCCACGCTGACGGCCGGATCGGCCCTTGCGCAGCAGGCGCTTGAGATCGTCGGGCAGCCGGTGGACGGTGCCATCGGCTTTCAGCCCGCCGCGACCGAGATCGCCTCGGACCTTCAGTGGCTGGACGGGATGATCCTCTACATCATCACCGCCATCGTGATCTTCGTGACGGCACTGCTGATCTATGTGATCTTCCGCTATAATTCCAAGGCGAACCCGACGCCCGCGCGCTTTACCCACAACACGCCGCTGGAAGTGGTCTGGACCCTGCTTCCGATCGTGATCCTGGTGTTCATCGGGGCGTTCTCGCTGCCGATCCTGTTCAAGTCGCAGGAAATTCCGGTGGGCGACGTTACCATCAAGGCCACGGGCAACCAGTGGTACTGGGGCTATGAATATGTCGACGAGGGCATCGCCTTCGACAGCTACATGATCGGTTCGCCCGCGATCGGGGGCGCGAACATGTTGACCCCCGAGGTCGAGGCCCAACTGGTTGCGGCGGGCTATACCAAAGAGCAGTTCCTGCTCGCGACCGATACGGCGGTCGTGGTGCCGGTGGGCAAGACGATCGTGGTGCAGGTGACAGGCGCCGACGTGATCCATGCCTGGAAGGTTCCCGCTTTCGGCGTGATGCAGGACGCCGTGCCGGGCCGGACCGCCGCGCTGTGGTTCAAGCCCGAAAAGGAAGGCATCTACTTCGGCCAATGTTCAGAGCTGTGCGGGCAGATGCATGCCTACATGCCGATCACGGTCAAGGTCGTGTCCGAGGCCGCCTATGCCGAATGGCTGACCAAGGCCAAGGCAGGCGATGTCCAGCTGTCGGCCATGACAATGCCCGCCGATGTGCAGGTGGCAACGAAAGAGTGAGGCCGCAGACCCGGCGCAAGGGTGCGGGGCTTGGCCGGCGGTCAGGCCCTTGTCTGCAGGAGAAGGTTCGGGATGAGCGATATCGGGGCATATCAGGGCGTGACCGAGACCCCGCATGAGCCGGGGTTCGGCGATTACGTGCAGCTTCTGAAGCCGCGCGTGATGTCGCTCGTTGTGTTCACCGCGCTGGTCGGCCTTCTGGTCGCGCCGGTCGGGTTGCACCCGGTCGAGGCGTTCGCGGCAATCCTGTTCATTGCGCTCGGGGCCGGGGCCTCGGGGTCGCTGAACATGTGGTGGGACGCCGACATCGACGCCCTGATGAAGCGCACGGCAGGGCGTCCGGTGCCGTCGGGCAGGGTTCAGGGCGGCGAGGCGCTGGCGGTCGGGCTGGCGCTGTCGGGCATCAGCATCGTGATGCTGTGGCTGGCGACGAACCTGGCGGCGGCGGGGCTGCTTGCGTTCACCATCTTCTTCTACGCCGTCGTCTATTCGATGTGGCTGAAACGGTCGACCCCGCAGAACATCGTCATCGGCGGTGCCGCAGGGGCCTTCCCGCCGATGATCGGCTGGGTGGCCGCCACCGGGAGCGTCTCGGTCGAGGCGGTCCTGATGTTCGCGCTGATCTTCATGTGGACGCCGCCGCATTTCTGGGCGCTGGCACTGTTCATGAAGGAAGACTACCACAGGGCGGGGGTGCCGATGCTGACGGTGACCCACGGCCGCCGCGCGACGCGGGTTCATATCCTGGTCTACACGCTTTTACTGGTGCCGGTGGCGCTGGGGGCGGCCCTGACCTCGATCGGCGGGCCACTGACGCTGGCGGTCGCGGTGGTGCTGAACGCTTGGTTCGTGGTCGGCGCGGTCCGCATCCTGCGACGCGACGAAGCGACCGCCGAGGCAGACGGATATCGGGTCGAAAAGGCGTTTTTCCGCTTTTCGCTCCTGTACCTGTTCCTGCATTTCGCGGCCTTCCTGGCCGAGGCGGCGCTGAAATCGGCTGGGATCGGGGGCTGGTGAGATGACGTTCCGACCGCAACATGAAATCCATCGGCGGCGGTTGAGCCGCAACCTTGGAGTGGGGCTGACGCTGGCGGCCTTCGTGGTCCTGGTTTTTGCGCTGACCGTGGTGAAGGTAAAGCGCGGCGACCCGATGAAGGGCTACGACTACATTGTCGATCCCGCGTTGATGCCGCAGGAGAAGACCGAATGATCTTCCCGAACCTGCGGGGCAAGCATCGCACGCTGGTGCAGCTGGTCGCCGTGGTGGTCACCATGGGAACGCTGTCGTTTGCCGCCGTGCCGTTCTACAACTGGTTCTGCCGTGTCACGGGCTATGGCGGCACGCCCTCGGTGGCCGACGCCGGGCCCGAGACGATCCTGGACCAGACGGTGAAAATCCGCTTCGACGCCACCGTCGAGCAGGGAATGCCCTGGATCTTCAAGCCGGTGGAACGGTCGATGGAGCTGCGGATCGGCGAGACGGGCCTGGCCTACTACGAGGCCTACAATCCGACCGACCGGGTGATCGCGGGCACGGCCAGCTTCAACGTCTTCCCCGACACGGCGGGCGGCTATTTCACCAAGATCGAGTGCTTCTGCTTTACCGAACAGGTGCTGCAACCGGGTGAAACCGTGCAGATGCCGGTCACCTTCTTTGTCGACCCGACCATGGTCGATGACCCGGATGCGCAGTTTGTGCGCGAGATCGTGCTAAGCTATACCTTCTACGAAACCCCGCTGCCGGAAGAACAGGCAGCAATGCAAGCCCCAGCCCCGGCCGACGCAGCCGTGGTGAACTGAAGACAAGAAACGAGGGAAACGCCGGCCATGGCACACGCAAAGAACCACGATTACCACGTCCTGCCACCGTCGATCTGGCCGTTCTTCGGCGCGGTCGCGGGCTTCGTGATGCTGTTCGGCTCGGTCCTGTGGATGAAGGGATCGGGGCCCTGGATGGGTCTGATCGGCTTTGCGGGCGTGCTTTACGTGATGTTCGCCTGGTGGTCGGAAGTCGTGCATGAAAGCCAGGCCGGCGATCACACGCCGGTCGTGCGGCTGGGCCTGAAATACGGCTTCATCCTGTTCATCATGTCGGAAGTGATGTTCTTCTCGGCCTGGTTCTGGACCTTCTTCAAGCACCGTCTTTACCCGATGGGGCCGGACAGCCCGGCGATCGACGGCGTCTGGCCGCCCGCCGGGATCGAGACCTTGGATCCCTGGCACCTGCCCCTGATGAACACGCTGATCCTGCTCTTGTCCGGCTGTGCGGCGACCTGGGCCCACCATGCGCTTGTGCATGAGAACAACCGCAAGGATCTGGTCAACGGCCTGATCCTGGCGATCGCTCTGGGCATTGTCTTCACCGGGTTGCAGGCCTACGAATACAGCGAAGCGACCTTCGGCTTCGCCGGTAACATCTACGGCGCCAGCTTCTTCATGGCGACGGGATTCCACGGCTTTCACGTCATCATCGGGACGATCTTCCTGACCGTCTGCCTGATCCGTGCCCTGAAGGGCCACTTCACCCCCGAACAGCATGTCGGCTTCGAGGCTGCCGCCTGGTACTGGCACTTCGTCGATGTGGTCTGGTTGTTCCTGTTCGCAGCCGTCTACGTCTGGGGTCAGGGCTGATCCTTTCGCTCTGACAGGCTTGCAGCGCAGGCCTTCGGGCCTGCGCTTTCATTTCCGGGGTTCGCAGATGCGCCGCTATGTCTTTCCTGTGCTGATGGGTGTCGTCGGCGTTGCCGTGCTGCTGAACCTCGGCTTCTGGCAACTGCGCCGGATGGAGGAGAAGCAGGTCTACCTCGATGCGATCGCGGCGCGGATTTCCAATGCTCCGATTGCGCTGCCGGAGGTGCCCGAGGAGGGGCCGGACAAGTTTCAGGCGGTGGTGGCCGAGGGGCGCTTCACGGGCGAATACCTGGAGGTGCTGGCGGGACGGAAGGGCGATAGTCCCGGCGTCATGGTGATCGAGGCCTTCGCGCTGGCAGACGGCCGCAGGATCATGGTGCAGCGCGGGTTTGTCGAGGATGAGGCGCGGAGCGTGCCGCGTGCGCCGCGTGAGGCGAAGGTCGAGGGGAACCTGCACTGGCCGCAGGACAGCAACAGCTCCACCCCCCCGCCGGACGAAAAGACGGGCCTCTGGTTTGCCCGCGACGTGCCCGCGATGGCTGCGAAGCTGAACACCGAGCCGACGCTGATCGTCGCGCGCCAGCCGACCGGGGACGGGATCGTCCCGATGCCGGTGGACACCTCGGGCATCCCCAACGATCATTGGGGCTATGCGGTCCAGTGGTTCCTTCTGGCGGTGACATGGGCGGGGATGACACTGTTCCTTCTGTGGCGTATCAGGACGCGGAAGGTTTGAAGGCGACAGCGATGAGATACGTTTCCACCCGCGGCACGGCCCCCGTTCTTGGCTTTGGCGAGGCGATGATGACGGGCCTCGCCCGAGACGGCGGGCTTTACGTTCCGGAGACGGTGCCGGTCCTGCCCAGGACCGAAATCGAGAGGCTGGCGGGCGCGCCCTATGAGGAGGTCGCGTTCCAGGTGATGCGGCCCTATCTGGGCGGCTTCTTCGGCGACGACGAATTCCGGGGCCTGATCGCCAAGGCCTACCAAGGCTTTCACCACGCCGCCCGCGCGCCGATGGTGCAACTCGGGTCGAACCATTTCCTGCTGGAACTGTTCCACGGGCCGACCCTGGCCTTCAAGGACTTCGCCATGCAGCTGATCGGCCAGATGATGCAGGCCGCACTGGCGAAGACCGGCGAGCGCATCACCATCGTCGGCGCGACCTCGGGCGATACCGGGTCGGCGGCGATGGAGGCGTTCCGGGGGCTGGCGAATGTGGAGGTGTTCATCCTGTTTCCACATGGCCGGGTGTCTGAGGTGCAGCGGCGGCAGATGACGACGCCCTCCGAGGCGAACTGTCATGCGCTGGCCATCGACGGCGACTTCGACGACGCGCAGGCCCGCGTGAAGGACATGTTCAACGACTTTGCCTTCCGCGATGGCGTCCGGCTGGCGGGGGTGAACAGCATCAACTGGGCGCGGGTGCTGGCGCAGGTGGTCTACTACTTCTATGCAGGCACCGCGCTGGGTGCGCCGCACCGCGCGGTCAGCTTCACGGTGCCGACCGGGAACTTCGGCGACATCTTCGCGGGCTACATCGCCAGACGGATGGGGCTTCCCATCGACAAGCTGGTGATCGCGACGAACCAGAACGACATTCTCGACCGGGCGCTGCGGTCGGGTGACTACCGGACGGACGGGGTCCGGCCCTCGATCAGCCCGTCGATGGATATTCAGGTGTCCTCGAACTTTGAGCGCGCCCTGTTCGATGCTTATGGCCGCGACGGGGCGGCGGTGGCGGCGCTGATGGTCGAGCTGAAGGCGGGCGGGTTCAGGATCAGCCAGGGCGCGATCGAAAGCCTGCGCGGCAGCTTCGCCTCGGGCCGCTGTTCCGAAGAGGAGACGCTGGCGGTGATCGCACGGCACTGGAAGACCACCGGAGAGCTGCTGTGCCCGCATTCTGCCGTGGGCGTGAAGGTGGCCGAGGAGCATGTGGGCGGCGCGCCGATGATCACTCTGGCCACCGCGCATCCGGCGAAGTTCCCCGATGCGGTGCAGCGCGCGACGGGGATCAGGCCGGACCTGCCGCCGCATATGGCGGACCTTTTCGAGCGGCCCGAACGGATGACGCGGGTGCCGAATGACCTGGCCGCGATCCAGTCCCTGGTCCGCGAAAGGATCGCCCGCTGATGCAAAGACTGCACACCCTGCCGAACGGCTTTCGCATCGTGACCGAGGCGATGCCGGGCCTGCAATCCGCCAGTATCGGCCTGTGGGTCGAAGCCGGGGGGCGCCACGAGACGCCCGAACAGAACGGCATCGCGCATTTCCTGGAGCATATGGCCTTCAAGGGCACCCGGCGGCGGTCGGCCCTGCGGATTGCCGAGGAAATCGAGGATGTCGGCGGCTACATCAACGCCTATACCAGCCGCGAGATGACGGCCTATTACGCGCGCGTCCTGTCGCAGGATGTGGTGATGGCGCTGGACGTGATCGCGGACATCGTGCTGAACCCCTTGTTCCGCAAGGCGGACATCGAGACGGAACGCCACGTGATCCTGCAGGAGATCGGGCAGGCGCTGGACACGCCTGACGACATCATCTTCGACTGGCTGCACGAAGTGAGCTACCCCGACCAGCCTTTCGGCCGCACCATCCTGGGGCCGGAAGACCGGGTTTCAGCCTTCCGCAAGGCCGATTTCGAGGGGTTTACCGGCGCGCATTACGGCCCCGATCAGATGATCCTGTCGGCGGCGGGGGGCGTGGACCATGATGCCATCGTGGCGGCCGCCGAACGGATCTTCGGCGGGTTGAAACCGGTGGGCGCGTCCAAGGTGCAAGCCGCGCGGTTCGTCGGGGGCGAACGGCGCGAAGTGAAGGACCTGGAGCAGGTGCATTTTGCGCTGTCGTTCGAGGGGCCGGGCTACCGCGACGACGCGGTCTACACCGCGCAGGTCTATGCGACGGCGATGGGGGGAGGCATGTCCTCGCGCCTGTTCCAGAAGATCCGCGAGGATCGGGGACTGTGCTACTCCATCTATGCCCAGTCCGCCGCCTATGAAGATACCGGGCAGGTGACGGTCTATGCCGGAACTTCGGAGGCCGAGATCGGCGAGTTGACCCGGTTGACGGTGGACGAGCTGAAGCGGGCCGCCGATGACATGAGCGAGGCCGAGGTCGCGCGCGCCCGGGCGCAGCTGAAGGCCGGGCTTCTGATGGGGCTGGAAAGCCCGTCCAGCCGGGCAGAGCGCAACGCGCGCCTCCTGTCGATCTGGGGCCGGATCCCGGCGGTCAGCGAGGCGGTTGCGCGGATCGATGCGGTGGATACCGCCTTGGTGCGCAGCTACGCCGCCAATCTGACCAGCGCAAAAGCGGCACTGGCGGTCTACGGTCCCGTTGCGGCGGCTCCGGGGATCGACGAGGTTCGGCAGGGTCTGTCGGTCTGATGCTGGGTCTGAAGCGCCGTGTCCGGGTCGAGACCGAGCGAATGACGCTGCGGCTGCCGGAACATGGCGACTGGCGGCAATGGTCCGAGTTGCGGGAGGCCTCGTCCGAGTTCCTGATCAAGTGGGAGCCGGTCTGGTCGAACGACCACCTGACGCGACGGGCCTTCACCAACCGGGTCTACTGGGCGACCCGCGCCGAGGCGCAGGGTCAGGCACTGCCGATGCTGCTGGTCCGGCGCGAGGACCAGCAGCTTCTGGGTGCCCTCACCCTGGACAACATCCGCCGGGGGCCGTCGCAGACCGGGACCTTCGGCTACTGGATCGGTGCGCCCTATGCGCGGCACGGCTACATGCGCGAAGCGATCCTGGCGCTGACGCACCATGCCTTCACCCGGCTGGACCTGTCGCGGCTGGAGGCGGCCTGCCTGCCGGAGAACCTGGCCTCGCGCGGGGTGCTGGAAAAATGCGGCTTCAAATACGAAGGCGTGGCGCAGAGCTATCTGCAGATCAACGGGCGCTGGCGCAACCATGTGCTTTACGCCAACCTGCGGGGCGACCGGCGGGGCCGGACCGACGTGGGCTGAGGTCGGGACGCCGGCAGAAAGGAGCGCCTTGCGGCGCAGGTCTCTGTCTCGCCTCTGCGCGTGAAGAACGCGCAACCGGCTCGGGCCTGCCTCCGGCGGGGATATTTGGGGAAGGGAAAGCCATGGGCGTGCGGGTCGCGCTCTTGCGCGGGGTGAACGTCTCGGGGGCGGGGAAGCTGCCGATGGCGGCGTTCCGCGAGATGCTGACCGAGCTCGGGCTGGGGCGGGTCGAGAGCTATATCCAGTCCGGCAACGCGGTTTTCGACAGCGACCTTGCCGGGCCGGTCCTGGAGGCGGCGATCCGCGATGCCGTTGCAGTCCGGTTCGGCTTTGCGCCGGAAACCTTTGTCCTGACGGCGGAGGAGATCGCTTCTGCCCTGGCAGACCATCCCTTTGCCGGGGTCGAGCCGAAGCTGGTGCATGTCTTCTTCCTGCGCGAGACGCCTGCGCCCGATGATGCCGTGTTGCGTGCGCTGGCCCTGCCGGGGGATGGCTGGCACTTCGGTCCGTGCCGGTTCACCCTGCACACTCCGGGTGGCTTCGGGACGTCGAGGCTGGCCGAAAAGCTGCCGCGCCTGCTGCCCGTCCCGATGACGGCGCGGAACTTGCGCACGGTGGCCGAACTGGCGCGGATGGCGCGGCGCTGACCTCGCGCATCCGTGATCGGAAGTCCCGATGACGCGCGGCAATTCCGGGTTACCCTTTGCAACGCCGCGGAGGTGATCCATGCGCCTGCCCCTCATCCTTGCCGTGCTTGCCGGACCCGTGCTTGGGCAGGAACGGATCCCGTCGCACTGCATCGCCGTCGCCGCAGCCGAACCGCAGGTTGTCCCCGTGGCGCTGGAGGACGGGCTGGCGGCCGACAGCGTCCTGATCCGCTACATTGACCATGCGAGTTTCGCCATCGTGACGGCAGACGGCACGGTCGCGGTCACCGACTACACCGGCTATCTTGGCACCGAGGACCTGGTGCCGGACGTGGTGACGATGAACAACGCCCACACGACGCATTGGACGGCAGCCCCGGACCGGCGGATACCGAATGTGCTGGAAGGCTGGCCGCAGGGGGGTGTCGCCGCCGAACACCGGCTGGACCTTGGCGCGATGCTGGTGCGAAATGTCACGACCGACACCCGGGGCCCGTTCGGAGAGGGCGCGCAGAAGGATGGCAACTCGATCTTCATCTTCGAGGTGGCGGGCCTGTGCGTCGGCCATCTGGGCCATCTGCATCAGATCCCGACCGACGAGCAATACGCGGCAATCGGGCGGCTTGATGTGGTGATGGTGCCGGTCGATGGCGGCTATACGATGCGGCTGGAGGACATGGTCGGGGTGGTGAAGCGGTTCAAGTCCTCGGTTGTGGTCCCGATGCACTGGTTCAGCCGGGAGTCGTTGCAGAGCTTCCTTGCAGCGATGTCGGACGAGTTCGCTGTCGTCGAAACCGGCGGGGCGCAGATCGCGCTGTCGCTGGACGACCTGCCGTCGCAGCCGACGGTCATGGTGCTGGAGCCGGCCTTTCTGGACTGAGCGCCCTCTGGCGCAGGACAGTCCCCGGCGCTACCAAGGGGACCGAGGAGCGCCGCCCATGCTGACCCCATGCGACACCGCCTTTGTTTCTTCCTTGGCAACGATTCTGCCCGAAGGCACGCTGACCCCGCCCGAACCGCGCCACCTGGAGGAACCCCGCGGCCGCTGGCAGGGGCAGGCGGGTGTGCTGGCGCGGCCCCGCACGACCGAGGAGGTCGCGCGGATCGTCCGCGCCTGTGCGGCGGCGCGGGTGGGCATCGTGCCCTGGAGCGGGGGAACCGGGCTGGTTGGCGGCCAGATCCTGACCCATGGCCCGGTGCCGCTGTTGCTGTCGCTGGAAAGGTTGACGCAGGTGCGCGGGGTCTGGCCGGAAGAGAATGCGCTGGTGGTCGAGGCGGGGATGATCCTTGCCGATGTGCAGGCCGAAGCGGAAAAGGTCGGGCGGCTGTTCCCGCTCAGCCTGGCGTCGGAAGGCAGTTGCCGGATCGGCGGGAACCTTGCTTCCAATGCGGGCGGGACGGCGGTGCTGCGCTATGGCAATGCGCGCGACCTGTGCCTGGGGCTGGAGGCGGTTCTGCCGGATGGCAGTCTTTTCAATGGCTTGACGAGGCTGCGGAAAGACAACGCGGGTTATGACCTGCGGCATCTTCTGATCGGGTCGGAGGGCACGCTGGGGGTGATCACGGCGGCGAGCCTGCGGCTGTTCCCGCGTCCGGCGTCCCGCATCGTGGCCATGCTTGTGGTGCCGTCGCCCGGAGCGGCGCTGGACCTGCTGGCGTTGTGTGGCGAGCGGGCTGCAGGCCTCGTTTCGGCCTTCGAGCTTGTTCACCGCAGGGGGTTCGACTTCCTGGCCGAGACCGGGTTCGATCTGCGCGCGCCCTTCGATCCGGTGCCCGACTGGCAGGTGCTGCTGGAACTGGAGCTTCCTGCGGGGGTTGACGCCGAAGCGACCATGGCCGGGCTCTACCAGGCGGGGGCCGAGGCGGGACTGGTGACGGACGGGGTCGTCGCGACCTCGGGCGCTCAGGTGGCGCAGCTCTGGCAGTTGCGGGAAACGATCCCGCTTGCGAACCGAAAAGTGGGTGCGGTGTCGAGCCATGATATTTCCCTGCCCCTGTCCGAGATCCCCGGCTTCATCGAGGCAGCCCCGGCGGCCATCGCGCCGCTTGGGGCGTTCCGGGTGAACTGTTTCGGGCATCTGGGGGATGGAAACCTGCACTGGAATGTCTTCCCGGAAGCGGGCCACGCGAAGGCCGAGCATGAGGCGGTGCGCGACAGGGTGAAGACGGTGGTGCATGACCTGGTGCATGCGCTGGGCGGGTCGGTCGCGGCAGAGCATGGGGTGGGGCGGCTGAAGGTTGCGGACCTCGCGCGATATGGCGATCCGGGTAAGCTGGCGGCGATGCGGGCGATCAAGGCGGCGCTTGACCCGGCGGGGATCATGAATCCGGGCGCGGTTCTGGGCTGAGGGCCGCCCGCAAAGAACATCCCCGCCGCAGGAAGCCTGCGACGGGGTGCTTTGGGGGGTGTGTGGAACACGCTTTGGGTAGAAGCGCGGCCAGGGTGGGTAGCCCTGACAAGCACAGATGTAGGGTGATTCTCTTTCAGGACGGTTAACGGAAGCCGGAGTCAGCGCCCGGCGCAGACGATTTCTTCGCAGAAATCGTGCCGGAGTTTGAAAAACTCCGGTCGCGCAACGGGTTCGACGTCAGAGCCCTTCGAAGGCGCAAAGCGCGTGAACATCCAAGCCCATCGCTTCCAGCTTCCGGCGACCGCCAAGGTCGGGCAGGTCCACCACGAAGGCGCAGCCAACCACCTCGGCCCCGAGGCGTTCGATCAGCCGGATGCCCGCTTCCGCCGTGCCCCCGGTCGCAAGGAGGTCATCGACCAGCAGGACCTTCTCGCCGGGCTGCATGGCGTCGTCATGCACCTCGACCACCGCCTCGCCGTATTCCAGCTTGTAGGCCTGGGCGATGGTCTGGCCGGGGAGTTTCCCCTTCTTGCGGATCGGGACGAAGCCCGTCGAAAGCTGATGCGCGACGGCCCCGCCGAGGATGAAGCCCCGCGCTTCCAGCCCCGCGACCTTGTCGATGCGCAGCCCGGCATAGGGCGACAAAAGCTGGTCGACGCACATCCGGAACCCGCGCGGATCGGCGAAGAGCGTGGTCACGTCGCGGAAGAGGATGCCCTCGTGCGGGAAGTCGACGATGGTGCGGATGTAGTCCTTGACGGTCTTGGCCATGGGATCCTCAGAATGGAGTGCCGGGTTTCGATACCATCAGCCAGAACACCGCGACAAGCGCGCCGAAGCCGGGCCAGCCGAGCAGGAACCAGCGGCGGTAAAGCCTGCGGGCTTCCGGCGGCACTGGCCCGGAACCGGCCGCGCGGCAGAGGTCGCGGATCCGGTATTGCAACCAGACGACCGGCAGCCAGGCCGCGAGGGCAACGGCGTAAAGCGCATAGGTCAGCATCAGCCAGGGTGCCGTCAGGTCCCACCCGGCCAGATGGGCCAGCCAGAGGCCGGTCGCGGGTTGCACCAGCCCGGCGGGCAGGGTGAAGATCCAGTCTGCTGCCACGACGCCTGCGCCGACGCCTGCGACGACCTCGGCCCGGTTGCCGCGCATCGCCCAGACCATCTGGAAGGCCGTGCCGATGCCGGTGCCAAAAAGGACGGTGGCAGACAGGATGTGCAACGACTTCGCAATGAGAAAGGCGTCCATCAGCGTTCCTCCACCAGGGCGAGGTGGACGAGCAGAAGCGCGAGGATCGGCAAGTTTTTCAGAAGACCACCGTAGGGGTCGAGCCAGAGCGTCGGGGCAAGCAGGGTCAGACCGGCAGTGTAGGCGACGACCAGGACCAGTTGTGCCAGCGCGACGGGTTTCGGCCGCCAGTTCCGCAAGAGGGCGAGGCCCAGGGCCAGGTCGGCGAGGCCGAAGCCACGGGCCAGGGCGGTGGCAAGCGATTCGGGCAAAGGCAGACCGGGCGCGAAGGTCGCAGCCGGGCTTGCAAGCCCGAGGAGGCCGGATACCAGCCAGAGTGCGGCGAGCGACAGGCGGATGAGTGGCTTCAGCAGGTAGAGGCGAGCCTGCCAGAGGTCTTGTGTCCCGGCAGGGCGTGCGGCGAGGAAGGTCGAGACGCCGCGCGGACGGGTCTGATGCCGGGTGAGCAGCGGTTCGGGATGGGCAAGGACGCCGGCCTGCAGTTGGGCAACCGCCGTGGCCGAAACCGGGCCAAGCCGGAGCGCATCGCCAAGACGGCCCAGCATCCGGGCCGCCCGCGGCGGAATGTGCAGCGGTGGCACCGGCGACAACCCCAGCCAGGCCCGGTAGCCCGCGATGAGTTCCGCTTGGGTCAGCACCTCCGGTCCGCCGATCTCCCACGTCCCCGGGGTGGCCTTGTCGAGGCACTCGGCCACCAGGTCGGCCAGATCGGCAGCATGGATCGGGTTGAAGAGCTGCTGCCCGTCGCCCACCACCGGAACCCGGACCGGCATCGCGGCCAGGGCGCGCAGAAGGGATGAGCCGCCGAAGGAGCTTTCGCCCAGCACGAGGCCGGGGCGCAGGATGCAGTGGCCCTGGAAGAGGGTTTCGGTCTGGCGTCTCCAGCGGGCGAAGGGGGTATCGGTTTGGATACCCACGGCAGAGATCAGCAGGGCCGGGCCGCGCAGGGCATTCAGGGCGGCGGCGGGGGCATCTTGGTGGACGGCCCGGAAATCAGCTTCAGTCCCGGTCAGGAGGCCTGCAGCGCTGACGAGGGCTGCCCCTTCGGGCAGCTGCGGGGCCCAGAAGGTGGGGGAATGGGTGGCGGGGTCGGTCAGGTCGGCCCGGAGGGTGGCAAAGCCCATGGCCGCAAGGCGCGCGGGGTGGCGGGCCTGGGCGGTGACGGACCAGCCTTTCGCCCTGAGGCCGAAGGCGAGATGACGCCCGATGAAGCCGTCGGCCCCGAGGATCAGGACCTGCCGCACGATGTCACAGAACCCGCCCGGCGACGGCGTCGAGCCTGGCCAAAAGCTCGGGGTCGCGCTTGTCGGGGGCGGTCATGAGGGCGTGGGTGAGGGCACGGTCGCAGCCGTGCGGGCAGGGCCGGCGATCAGGGTCCAGAACGGGAGGGAGGCGGGAGACAAGGCCGCGCGCGGCGGCGGCGTTGGCGTGGACCACGGCGATCACCTGCGCCACATCCACCGCGCCGTGGCTGTCGTGCCAGGAGTCGTAGTCGGTGACCATGGCGAGGGAGGCGTAGCACAGCTCGGCCTCGCGGGCGAGGCGGGCTTCGGAGAAGCCGGTCATCCCGATCACGTCGGCGCCCCAGCTGCGATACATCCGGCTTTCCGCGCGGGTGGAGAACTGGGGACCTTCCATCGACAGGTAGGTGGCACCCTGATGGACGGTCAGACCCTCGGCTTGCGCGGCCTGCGCCGCCAGCGCGCCGAGGCGGGGGCAGGTCGGGTCGGCGAGGCTGACATGGGCGACGCAGCCGGGGCCGAAGAACGAGGGCGGACGCCGGGTGGTGCGGTCGACATACTGGTCGACGAGGACGAAATCGCCGGGGGCGAAGTCTTCGCGGAGGCTGCCCACGGCGGAGACGGCGAGGATGTCGGTGCAGCCGAGCCGTTTCAGGGCGTCGATGTTGGCGCGGTAGGGGACGGTGGCGGGGTCATGGACATGGCCGCGGCCGTGACGGGGGAGGAAGGCGACGGGCAGGCCGGAGAGGCGGCCCACCAGAACCTCGTCCGAGGGCTTGCCCCAGGGGGACGCGACCTTGATCCAGGAGGCACCTTCCAGGCCGTCGATCTGGTAGACCCCCGAACCTCCGATCACGCCGAGCATGGTCTGCATGGGGGTCTTCCTCTGGTTGGACGGAGGGCAGGATAGCGGGGTCCGGGGAATGTGTCCACGGTGGACAAAGCCGGGACCGTGAGGAATTTCAAGGGGTTGGGTTTTTCTGTTAGGGTGGTGTTAAGGTTTGTCGTCGCGGGTTCGACGGGGCAAAATCCTTCGAAGGATTTTGGCAAAACTTTTCGAAAAGTTTTGGTGCCCCGGGGCTGGCGTGGGGCTTATCGGGCGGGCGCGGTGAGTGTGTTGGGCAGGATCAGGTTCGGCTCGGTGAAGGCGGGCAGGCGGGTCATCAGGGCAGCCAGCCGGTCCAGCCGGTCACGGGGCAGGCGTACCGTCGTCGCCTCTTGCGACAGATGGGTGCCGGACTGCGAGTCCGTCTCGAACGCCTGCATGGCCGTTGCGGCGTGACCTTCCGGCAGGCCGCAGTGGCGCAGCATCCGCGCGATGGAGGCCTCGCGGTCCCGGTTGAACTCGTTGTAGCGCAAGGCCAGGAACGGCACCCCAGCGCGCAGGTGGCGGGTGTATTCGGCCATGTTGCGGGTCCAGGCCGGGCCGAGGGCCAGCTCCATCGGCACGTCGGGCGCGGCAAGGTCGATGACCCGGGCCAGCGGTGCGGCGTCAGAGCCGGCGGTGAAGATGCTCCAGGCAAGGGTGCGGTTGGGGCCGGTCAGGCTGCCGGGAACGTCATACTGCCGCATCATGCTGTAGACCGAATTCGCCCAGCCAAGCGCGTCGCGGCAAAGGAAAACGCAGGCCGCGTCGGGCAGGGCCTGATGGTAGAGGTCCGCCTGAAAGATCGCATGGCTGCGGAATTTCATTGCGAATACATCGGCTTGCTGTCCCTCAGGAGGCCGGAATTGCAGCCGGGTGCAGACCCGGATCAGGCGGATGATCTGGTCGCGGGGAAAGTTGGAACGCTGCCGCGAATGGTAGTGCTGCATGATGCGGGTCGAGAAGGCATCCGGTTCGGACAGGCACCAGACGCCCGGCACGGTGTTCAGGGCGTGGGACAGCAGCGTCGAACCGCAGCGTCCGATGCTGAAGATCAGGATCACGCGCGGGGCGGGCGGGGCGAGGTCGGCCACGGCCTCCAGATCGGTCAGAGACATGGTCAGCAGGCGGCGCGCCAGGCGGTGCTGGGTGGCATAGGCGAAGGGGCTGTCGGCAAGGTCGGTGTCGGGGGCAGGTCGGTGAAGATCGCATGGTCATGGGCGTCGTCGAGGCCGTAGAGCGTCCAGCCGGGCTGGTCGATCACGATGCCGTCGGGGGCGGTGCTGGCGGGGCCGAGGTCGAAGTCGTCGAGGTTGGCCCATCCGATTGGGGTGCGTTGGGCGAGGACGTCAAAGACCTGGGTGGGCATCGGGGGGCCTCCTGACCGGTGTGGACGGGGCTGGGCGGTCAGAGTGCGTTGCGACGTGGTCTGAAATCAACCGGCAATGCCGCTGACGGTTTCAAACGTGATCAGGAACCGCGTCAGCGGGTCGGGCGAAGGTGCTGAAGCCCCCAGACCACAAGGCCGACGATCAGGCCCCAGAACGCGGCACCGATGCCGAAGGCGGCAAGGCCGGAGGCGGTCGTCACGACCGTCAGCGTGGCTGGAAAGCGTTGGTCGGCCTGCGCGAAAGCCCCGGTCAGGGCACCCATCAGCGGGCCGAGGAGGGCGAGGGCGACAAGGGCGGCGACGACCTGAGCAGGCAGGGCAGCGATCAGGTCGAGAACCGTCGGGCTGAGAAGGCCGAGGAGTGCCCAGACGCCGGCATAGGCGAGGCCGACGATCCAGCGGCGGTCGCGGTCGGGATGCACATCGGGTCCGAGGCAGATCGCGGCGGTGATCGCGGCCATGCTGACGGTATGGGCCCCGAAAAAGGCGGTGATCGTGGAAATCAGCCCCGTTGTGGTGAGGGCGGCATTCACCGGGGGTTCATAGCCCGCGGCGCGGAGCGTGGCGAAGCCGGGCAGGTTCTGCGAGGCCATGGAGACCAGGTAAAGCGGCAGTCCAAGGCCAAGGATCACCGAGAGGCGGAACTCGGGCGCTGTCGGGACCAGGACCGGCGCGGAAAGGCGGAGGGTGGACAGATCGGAGCCGGTTGCGAGAGCGAGCGCCGCGCCGGTGGCGAAGGCGGCAAGGACAGCGAAGGCGGGGTTCCAGAGCCGGACGACGAGAAAGACGGCGACCATCGGCAGCACCAGGGCGGGCAGGCCCTGCGCGGCGGTGGCCCCCTTGAGGCAGAAGGGCAGCAGGACGCCCGCCAGCATGGCGGCAGCGATGCCGTCGGGGATGCGGGCGACCAGAGCGCCAAGCGGGCGGACAAGGCCGGTGGCCGCGATCAGAAGTCCCGCGATGACGAAGGCTCCGACCGCTTCGGCAAAGGAGATGCCGGAGGTCGCGGCGATCAGCGCGGCCCCCGGGGTGGACCAGGCGAGGACCACGGGCACCCGGGCGCGCCAGGACAGGAAGGCAGAGCCTGCCGCTTTGCCGAGGCTGATCGCAAGCAGCCAGCTTGCGGTCTGGGCGGGGGTGGCCCCGACGGCGGTGGCCGCGGCCAGAAGGATCGCGACCGATGAGGCGTAGCCCACAAGTGCGGCCACGGTCGCCGCCGAGATCACTGAAAGCCGCATCCCGTCCCCTGTCCCGGCCTGCGCCGTTTGGTCTTGCCGCCGGACTATTCGGTGGCACGGCGCGGCTTGCAAGGGGGGAGGGGAGAAAGGCGGCGACCCCCAGGGAGGAGGAGAGGGGGCCGCCGCAAGGTCGGATGCCCCGGGAGGAGGGTGGGACGCCCGATCCGTGGTCGGGCCGAAGCGGCCCGGAATGGGGGCGACGGTGCCAGGGAGGAGGAGAGGCACCGTCGCGATCCTGTCGGCCCCAGGGAGGAGGAGGGGGCCTTGGGATGGTTTGCGCGGCGGCGCCAGGGAGGAGGAGAGGCGCCGCCGCTGTACCAGGCGACCCGGGAGGAGGGTGGGTGCCCGATGGTTGTGGGGCCGACATGGCCCGGAATGGGGGCGGCGGTGCCCAGGGAGGAGGACGGGCACCGCCGCGATGATCCCGTGCCCTGGGAGGAGGAGTGGGCCGGTGATCGGTGTCGGGCCATGCGGCCCGGATGGTCAGAGCAGCGATGCCAGGGAGGAGGAGGGCACCGCCGCATTACCAGATGACCCGGGAGGAGGGTGGGTCAGCCGATGGTCTTGGGGCTGTTGCGCCCCGGATTGGGGCGGCGATGCCGGGGAGGAGGAGGGCATCGCCGCATATCGTTTCGGTCCCAGGGAGGAGGAGGGGACCTCACGAATTCCTATTTGCCGTAGGCTGCCTCATGCGCGATCTCGCTGATGCCGAGGCGGCTGATGCCGAGGTCGGCAAGCTCGCGGTCGGTCAGGCCGTTCAGTTCGGCCACGGTGCGCAGGTAGGTGCGGCGCCGGGCAATCGCAGTCAGGACGGTGTCCTTCACGAACGCCAGGCGGTCGGCGAAGCCCTTGCGGGCGATACGGTTGGTGTTCACATAAGCCATGTCACTCAAGCCTCTTGATGTTTCGTCAGCAACGTTCTGTCGCGCTGTTAGGGGTAACATGGACCTCATGCTGCAGATGCACAATACCGCCAGGCTGCAATGCTGCCATGCAGCATGCGCATGGCTGAGGACACGAAAATGTCATGATATATTAAGGTCTTCGCCGATTTTTTGAGCAAATGGTCAACGGCGCTTGCCCTTCCGGGCAAAGACTACGACCTTAGTGCAAATCTTGTGCGGGGAAGAAACGATGGCAGTGGATCGGGACCATGTGATGCGGGTGCTGGCGGGGGTTTCGGTGCCTGGCGGCGGCGATCTGGTGAGCCGGGACTTGATTCGCGCGCTGGCGGTCGACGGGGACACGATCCGCTTTGTGATCGAGGCGGCAACTCCGGACGAGGCGCGCGCGCTGGCCCCGGCGCAGGCCGAGGCCGAGGCGCGTCTGCGCGCGCTGCCGGGGGTCAGGTCGGTGCAGGTGGTGATGACGGCGCATGGTCCGGCGGCGAAGGCGGCGCCGCCGTCGCTGAAGATCGGCCAGCACCCGACACCGCAGGCCGGGGGGCCGCAGCGGATCTCGGGGATCGACCGGATCATCGCGGTGGCGAGCGGAAAGGGCGGCGTGGGCAAGTCGACGGTGGCCTCGAACCTGGCGGTGGCGCTGGCGCGGCAGGGGCGGCGGGTCGGTCTTCTGGACGCTGATATATACGGGCCATCGCAGCCGAAGATGATGGGGGTGTCAAAGCGGCCCTCCAGCCCCGATGGCAAGATCATCGAGCCGCTGATCGCGCATGGCGTCACGATGATGTCGATCGGCCTCATGCTGAAGGAAGACGAGGCGGTGGTCTGGCGCGGGCCGATGCTGATGGGGGCCTTGCAGCAGCTTCTGGGGCAGGTGGCCTGGGGCAAGCTGGACGTCCTTATAGTAGACCTGCCGCCGGGCACGGGGGATGTGCAGCTGACGCTGTGCCAGCGGACGCAGCTGACCGGGGCGATTGTGGTCAGCACGCCGCAGGACGTGGCGCTCTTGGATGCGCGCAAGGCGCTGGACATGTTCGGCAAGCTGAAGACGCCGGTCCTGGGTCTGGTCGAGAACATGTCGACCTACATCTGCCCCAACTGCGGGCACGAGGCGCATATCTTCGGCCATGGCGGCGTCGCGGCCGAGGCGCAGAAGCTGGGCCTGCCGTTCCTGGGAGAGCTGCCGCTGGCGCTGGATGTGCGGGTGGCGGGGGACGCAGGCGTGCCGATTGCGGCGACGGACAGCCCGTTGGCCGAACCCTATGCGCGGCTGGCGCAGCGGCTGATCGCGGGCGGGATGGGCTGAGGCCGGTCTTGTCCGGTCGGCACGGATACGAGGCCCTGCTGGACATCGCGCAGGAGCGGGTCCCCGGGGCCGTTTGCACTTTCGGACAAGGCCGGACTTCGGGCCTTTGCCGAGGCGGCGGGTCTGACGGCGGCAGACGTGGTCGATGTGGACAACGGGTGGAGCTATCCCGACGAGGCCACGACGGGCCGGGGTCCGGAGTTGTCGGGCGTCGCGGCATGGGCGAAGGGACTGGTGGGAAGCGAGGCCGTCGATGACGCGCATCGCGCGATGCTTGCACCGTTCCGGCAGCCCGACGGGTCGTTCCGGATCGGCGCGTCCTGCCGGTTTCTGGTCGCGCGGGCCTGAGGTCGGGCCGCGCGTCGGGGTTGCCAGATCACCGGAGGCATCTTTGGCGGTCTGCAGCCGCAAGATCCCGGCAGCGGTTTTCGGATTGAAAACATACCAACTGGTTGGTATGTTTTTGATCGATGGACAGAGTCGCCAAGGCGGCGCTCGCCTGGGACGCGGAGGAGACACATGACCCATTCCATTCGCACGGTGTTGTGGTTCAACGGCAGGGGCCGAGAGGCGGCGGAGTTCTATTGCGGCCTGATTCCAGACAGCCGGGTGGAATCAAGCTATTCCAGCCACAACGGCGGGCCGGAGGGCAATTCGTTCTTCGAGGTTGTCGACTTTACCCTGAACGGTGTGCCCTACCAGATCCTTGATGCGGGGCCGATGTTCCCGCTGTCGGAATGTGTCTCGGTGTCCGTCGGCACGCCGGATCAGGCGGAAACCGACCGGTTGTGGGAGGCGCTGGCCTCGGTCGGCGGCAGCCACGGCCCCTGCGGTTGGTTGAAAGATCGCTATGGCCTGTCGTGGCAGGTGGTGCCGACGCTGGTCTACGATCTGATGACCGACCCGGACAAGGCGCGGGCCGGGCGGGCGCTGGCGGCGGTGATGCAGATGGGCAGGATCGACATCGCGGCGGTGGCGGCCGCAGCGGATGCGGCGACGTGAACGCCGAGGCCGAGATCGCGCAGATGCTTGCCGGTTGGGCGGCAGCGGTGCGGGCGCAGGATCTGGAAGGCGCGGTCGAGGGCCGAAGCGCCGACATCGTCATGTTCGACGTGCCGGAGCCGTTGCAGGCCAGGGGCATTGACGCCTACCGCGACACCTGGACACTGTATTTCGGCGACCCCGGCTCACGCCGGTTCGAGTTGCGCGAGACGCATATCGTCGCGGGCGAGGATGTCGCCTGGGTCCGGGCGGTGCTTCTTTGCACGATGGACGACGCGCCTGCCGGTCGGCTGACGCTGGGCCTGCGCCGGATCGACGGGCATTGGGTCGTCGAACACGAACATCATTCCTTCCCGATGGCGCTGGGCTCGCCCGGCTCCTGACACCTGGGGGATCCGTTTAGGAGGACGGAACATGCCGAAAGACAGTCCCTTCGACCGCCGCTGTCGGTCCTCGTCAGTGTCAGACGAATGAACCGTCCCGCGCGGGGCGAAGCGCGGGCGCGGCTGATCGAGGCGGCGCGCGGGCTGGTGCGCCACAGGGGCTTTGCCGCCACCAGCGTCGATGACCTCTGTGCGGCGGCAGGGGTGACGAAGGGCGCCTTCTTCCATCACTTCCCGTCGAAGGAGGCACTGGGCGTGGCGGTGATCGACGACTGGACCGAAATGACCGGCGCGATGTTTGCCGGGCATTCCTACAATGCCCTGCCCGACCCGCTGGACCGCGTCTTCGCCTACCTCGACCTGCGGCGCGAGATCCTCGGCCAGCCGATCCCGGAGTTCAGCTGCGTGGCCGGCACGGCGGTGCAGGAGGTGCATGAAACCTCGGTGCCGATGCGCGAGGCGGCGGCGCGCAGCGTGCGCTCGGGGTTTCAGCATGTGCTGCCCCATCTGGCGGCGGCACTGGCGGCGCATCCGGTGCCGGGGGTGACGGCGGAGAGCCTGGCCCGGCAGGTTCAGGTCGCGGTGCAGGGCGGAATCATCCTGGCCAAGGCGCTGAACGATCCCGGTCCGGCGCACGAGGCGTTCGATCACCTGGAACGCTATCTGCGGCTGGTGTTCGGGCGGCCCGCCGCAGGCTGACTGCGGGAATCGAATCACACTTCACGGGAAATCGTGGGAGACGGCCCCTTGCGGCTGTCTGACAGGCGCGATTCCTGGCAGAATCGCTGGGAACAGGGCGTCGGGCTGATCCGCGGGGGTTGGCTGCGGATAGTCAACAAAGCTCACGGGACTGTCACTTCGTGTGATCAAGACACAATATCTAGCGAGAGATTGGGTTCAGCTTTCTACAGATAGAAAATGGCCACCTGGTTTGGGCACAAAATCCTGAAAAATCAGGATGTCCGGCACAAGATGATGCGCCTTGCGCCCATTTTTTCCCTTGCATTCCCATGAAATCCCAAACATACATAGTTCACGACGATGAGATGGGCAACAGACGGCGAGGGGCGGCCTCAAGACCCCGAATAGGCGTAAGGCAGCTTCATACAGGCAGCCCCTTTCATCGGCGAAACAGAGATCCGGCGCGCAAGCGAGCAGCATCTCCCCCAGGTGGCAAGCGTAGCTGGACGCCCAGCGATGGGACAGCGGCGGATCGGGTAGTGGCAGCAACCCGATCCGCCTTTTTCATTTCATCGCAGGGCTTTGGAAGTTTTGGTGAAGGTCGCGAAGCGCGATGGCAGAGAGGTTCATAGGCGAGATCTACCAGAAGGTAGATGCCAAGGCGCGGGTGTCGATCCCGGCTGCCTTCCGCGCCATTCTCCTGTCCGACGACCCCCTGGCCTCGAACTCGCAACGTCCCCGGCTTTACATGATCTATGGCGGCAAGAAGCGGACCTTCGTGGAATGCTACAGCAAACTTGGCGCGGAAAAGCTGGCAGCGGACATCGAGTCGATGGAAGACGGATCGCCCCAGCGGATCAAGGCGGAACTCAACCTGATCACCCGGTCGGTTATGGTCGAGGTCGAGCCGGATGGCCGGATCGTCCTGCCGCAGAAGGTGCGCGAGAAGATCGGCCTTTCGGGTGACATCGCGGAAAAGTCCGAGGTCGCCTTTGCGGGGCTGACGAACCGGTTCAGGCTGTATCGCCGCGACGTCTATGACGCCGAGTTCGGCGACAACGACGAAGACGACGAGGATGACGATGTCGACCCGCTGACGCTGGTCGGGCGGCACAAGCGGAAGGACTAGGCCATGCCGGGTCCGCTGCCGGATCTGCCCTTGGGCCCCTTGTCCGACGATCCCCATATCCCGGTTCTGATCGAGGCGATCCTGCGGGAATGTGCCCCCGTTGCGGGTGTCTGGCTGGACGGGACGCTGGGGGCGGGGGGCTATGCGCGGGCCTTGCTGGCAGCGGGCGCAACCCGAGTGATCGGGGTGGACCGGGACCCGCTGGCGCTGCGGATGGCGGCGAAATGGGCCGAAGCGCAGGGCGACCGGATGCGGCTGGTTGCGGGAACCTTTTCCGACCTCGACACGCTGGCCGGGGAACCCCTGGACGGGGTGGTGCTGGACCTCGGCGTCTCGTCCATGCAGCTTGACCAGGCCGAACGCGGGTTCTCCTTCATGCGCGACGGGCCCCTGGACATGCGGATGAGCCAGGCGGGGCCTTCGGCGGCAGACCTTGTCAATACGGCGGACGAAGCGGTTCTGGCAGACATCCTTTACCACTACGGCGAAGAGCGCGCGTCCCGGCGCATTGCCCATGCGATTGTCGCGGCCCGGGCCGTGGAGCCGATCGCGACCACGGGCAGGCTGGCCGAGATCGTCAGCCGCTGCCTGCCGCGCCCGAAGCCCGGGCAATCCCACCCGGCGACCCGGTCGTTCCAGGCGATCCGCATCGCGGTGAATGCCGAGTTTTCCGAGCTGGCCGAGGGGCTTGGGGCGGCGGAACGGGCGTTGCGCCCCGGCGGCCTGCTGGCGGTGGTGACGTTTCACAGCCTTGAGGACCGGATCGTGAAGCGGTTCTTCCAGCTTGCCAGCGGCCACGAGGCGAATGCCAACCGCTATGCGCCCGCCAAAGCCGACACCACCGCCCGGTTCGAGATGGTCACCCGTCGCGCCGTCGCCCCCGATGCCGTCGAAATCGCGCGGAACCCCCGCGCGCGCTCGGCCAAGCTGCGGGTCGGACGCCGGACCGCCGCGCCGGCGCAGCCGCTTTCGCCCGCAGATCTGGGATTGCCCGAAATTCAGAAGAAAGGCCGCCGCTGATGCGCTCTGTCCTCTATGCCCTGTCGTTCCTTGCGCTGATCGCGCTGGGTTTCTGGGCCTACCGCGAGAATTACGCGACGCAGGCTGCGCTGAAGGAGGTCGAAGGGCTGCAACGCCAGATCGTCGGCCTGCGCGAGACCCTGTCGGTGCAGCGCGCGGAATGGGCCTATCTGAACCGCCCGGACCGGCTGCGCGATCTGACGACGGCGAATTTCGACCGCCTGGGGCTTCTGCCGATGGAGCCGAGCCAGTTCGGAGCGGCGGCACAGGTTGCCTATCCGCCGACCGGCGTGCCCGAAATCGGTTTCAGCACCGACATCCAGGGCACGCTTGCAACACCCGAGGAGGGACTTTGATGCGCACTCCGCTTCGTCCATTGGCCCGCATCCTCCAGGCCCGGCAACAGGGGCTGAACCCGGACAGCATCGAACGGGAAAACCTGAAGCTTCGGCATGACGAAATCCGGGAAAAGGCGCGGGGTCGGGCGCAGTTCCGCCTCATGGTCCTGTGCGCCAGTTTCGTGATGGCCTTCGTCGCGATCGGCGCCCGCATGGGGCTGATGGCGGCGACCGAGCCGCTGGAGCCGCGTGCCAGTGCCCCCGGGGCCGAGATCATCGCCCAGCGGGCCGACATCACCGACCGCAACGGTCGGATACTGGCGACCAACATGATGACCTACGCGCTCTATGCCAATCCCAAGATCATGATCGATCCCGTGGGGGCTGCGGTGAAACTTGCCGAAATCTTCCCCGAGCTGGATGCCAAGGCGCTGGAGCGCCGCTTTACCGACGGGCGCAGCTTTGTCTGGATCCGCAAGGTCATGTCGCCGGAGCAGATGCAGAGCGTCCACGACATCGGCGACCCCGGCCTGCTGTTCGGCCCGCGCGAGATGCGGCTTTACCCGAACGGGACTCTGGCGGCTCATATCCTGGGCGGTGCCTCCTTCGGGGTGGAAGGCGTCCATTCGGCCGAAGTGATCGGCACGGCCGGAATCGAAAAGGCGATGGACGCCCGCCTGCGCGATCCGGCGCAAGCGGGCACCCCGCTGGCCCTGTCGATCGACCTGTCGGTTCAGGCGGCGATCGAGGAGGTGCTGGGGGCGGGCATGACCATGCTCAATGCCAGGGGGGCTGCCGCTATCCTGATGGACGTGCGGACCGGCGAGATCATCTCGCTGGCCTCATTCCCGACCTTTGATCCCAACGACCGCCCGGCACCGCCGGTCAAGGGCGATCCGGGTGACAGCCCGCTGTTCAACCGCGCCGTTCAGGGCGTCTACGAGCTGGGCTCGACCTTCAAGATCTTCGCGGTGGCGCAGGCGCTGGAGCTGGGCTTCGTGACCCCCGAGACGATGTTCGACGTGACGCCGCCTCTCAGGATCGGCAACAGCAAGATCAACGAGTTCGAGGGCAAGAACTACGGTCCGATGGCCTCGGTCACCGACATCATCATCAAGTCCTCGAACGTCGGCACCGGGCGGATCGCGCTGCTGATCGGCGGGCTGCGGCAGCAGGCGTTCCTGAAATCGCTTGGCCTTTTCGATCCCTCGCCGGTCGAACTGGCGGAATCCCGCAGCGGCAAGCCGCTGATCCCGAAGAAATGGCCCGACATCGTCACGGTGACGGCGGCCTACGGCCAGGGCCTGTCCACAAGCTCGCTGAACCTGGCCGCGGCCTACGCGGCGATCGCCAACGGTGGCGTGATGATCAAGCCGACGCTGCTGAAGCGCGAGGGCGAGACGACGGGCGTGCGGGTGATGAGCGAGAATACCGCGACGGAAGCGGTCAAGATGCTGCGCGGGGTGGTGACCAAGGGCACGGCAAGTCTTGGCGAGGTGCCGGGCTATGAGGTGGCGGGCAAGACCGGCACGGCGGACAAGCCGAAAAGCACGGGCGGCTACTACGATGACAAGGTGGTGAACACCTTTGCCTCGATGTTCCCGGCTTCCAACCCGCAGTATGTGCTGATCGTGACGCTGGACGAACCGCAGGATGACACGCTGTCCGAGACGCGGCGCACGGCGGGCTGGACGGCGGTGCCGGTCGCGGCCGAGATCATCCGGCGGGTGGCGCCGCTGATGGGGCTGCGGCCCACGCTTGAACCCCCGGCCATGGATGCGGTAACTGCCGCCAGCAACTGACGGGAAGATGACATGGCAGCGCGCGCGATACGGCTATCCGATCTGGGCCTGACGGCCCGGGCCGGCCGCGATCCGGCGCTGTCGGGTCTGACGGTGGACAGCCGGGCCGTGCGGGCGGGGATGCTGTTCGCGGCGCTGCCGGGGACGCAGGTCCACGGCGCGCGTTTCATTCCTGCCGCGCTGGAGCAGGGGGCCTCGGCGGTGCTGACCGACGCCGAAGGGCTGCGTCTGGCCGCCGATGTGCTGGCGGACAGCGACGTGGCGCTGGTGGTGGCCGAAGACCCGAGGGCGGCGCTGGCCTGCGCGGCGGCCCTTTGGTTCGGGGCGCAGCCCGACGTGATGGTCGCGGTGACGGGGACCAACGGCAAGACCTCGGTTGCCACGTTCACCCGGCAGATCTGGGCGGCGCTGGGTCATGAGGCGATCAACATCGGCACCACGGGGATCGAGGGGGCCTGGACCGCGCCAAGCAGCCACACGACGCCGGACCCGGTGACCTTGCAGAAGCTGCTGGCGGCGGCGGCGCAGGGCGGGGTGACCCATGCGGCGATGGAGGCATCGTCGCACGGGATCGACCAGCGGCGGCTGGACGGGGTGCGGCTGCGTGCGGGCGGCTTCACCAACCTGACGCAGGATCACCTCGACTATCACAGGACGATGGCGGCCTATTTCGAGGCCAAGGCGCAGCTTTTCACCCGGCTTTTGCCCGAGGACGGGGTAGCGGTGGTGAACCTGGACGGCGCGAAGGGGTCCGAGATGGCCGAACTGGCGCTGTCGCGGGGCCTGCGGGTGCTGACCGTGGGCAAGGGGCAGGGGGCCGACCTGCAGATCGCGGCGACCCGGCCCGACGCCACGGGGCAGGAGGTGCGTTACCTGTGGCAGGGGCGGGCGTTCCAGACCCGGCTGAACCTGATCGGGGCGTTCCAGGCCGAGAATGTGGCCGTGGCCGCCGGGCTGGCGATTGCGGCCGGGGATGCGCCGGAGGCCGTGTTGGGCGTGCTGCCCCGGCTGACGGGTGTGCGCGGGCGGATGCAGCTGGCGGCGACGCGGCGGAACGGGGCGGCGGTCTATGTCGACTACGCCCATACGCCGGACGCCATCGAAACCGCTCTGAGGGCGCTGCGGCCGCATGTGATGGGGCGGATCGTGGTGGTCTTCGGCGCAGGGGGCGACCGGGACCGGACCAAGCGGCCGCTGATGGGCGAAGCGGCGCGCAGGCATGCCGATGTCCTTTACGTGACCGACGACAACCCGCGCACCGAAAACCCCGCGGCGATCCGTGCGGCGATCCTTGCGGCCTGCCCCGAGGCGAACGAGGTCGCAGACCGGGCCGAAGCGATCCTGCGCGCGGTGGATGCGCTGTTGCCCGGCGATGCGCTGCTGATCGCGGGCAAGGGGCACGAGTCCGGGCAGGTTGTCGGGACCGACATCTATCCGTTCGACGACGTGGAGCAGGCCAGCGTCGCGGTGGCCGCGCTGGACGGGGTGATCTGATGCTGTGGACCTCGGCTGATGCGGCGAGGGCGACGGGCGGGCAGGTCACGCAGGCCTGGGAGGCTTCGGGCGTGTCGATCGACACCCGGACCTTGCAGCCGGGCGATCTTTTCGTGGCGCTGACGGATGTGCGGGACGGGCACGACTTTGTCGCGGCGGCGCTGGCCAGGGGGGCGGCGGCGGCGCTGGTGTCGCGCGTCCCCGAGGGCGTTTCGCCGGAGGCCCCGCTGCTGGTCGTGCCGGACGTGCAGAGGGCGCTGGAGGGCCTGGGAGCCTTTGCCCGGGCACGGACCACGGCGCGGGTGGTTGGCGTCACGGGATCGGTCGGAAAGACCTCGACCAAGGAGATGCTGCGCGCGATCCTGTCGGGGCAGGGCGCGACCCATGCGGCGGAAGCGTCCTACAACAACCATTGGGGCGTTCCGCTGACGCTGGCGCGGATGCCGGTCGACACCCGCTTTGCCGTCATCGAGATCGGGATGAACCATCCGGGCGAAATCGCACCGCTGGCGCGGCTGGCGCGGCTGGACGTGGCGATGATCACCACGGTCGCCCCCGCGCATCTGGAGGCGTTCGAGAGCGTCGAGGGGATCGCGCGGGAAAAGGCGTCGATCTTCGAGGGACTGCTGCCCGGGGGGGTTGCGGTCTTCAATGGCGACCTCGCGACAAGCCCGATCCTTGCGGCGAAGGCGGCTGAGGTCGGCGCGACGCCGCTGGCCTTCGGCATGGGCGCGGGTGCCGACTGGCAGTTGGTCGAGGCGCGGCTGGGCGATGGCGCGACGGTGTGCCGGGCCACGCGGCATGGGGTGCCGCTGTTGTACAAGGTGTCTTCACCCGGGCGGCATTTCGCGCTGAACGCGCTGGGGGCGCTGGCGGTCGCCGAGGCGCTGGGGGCGGACCCGATGATCTCGGCGCATGACCTCGGCCGCTGGATGCCGCCCCCGGGGCGCGGGCAGCGCGAGCGGATCGTCCTTGATATCGTCGAAGAAACCTATTTCGACCTGATCGACGATGCCTTCAACGCCAACCCGGCCTCGATGGCGGCGGCGCTGGATGTGCTTGTCGCTGCCAGACCGACCGACGGTATCGGGCGCGTGGGCGGCGGGCGACGGATCGCGATTCTGGGCGACATGCTGGAGCTTGGGCCGACCGAGGCTGAATTGCACGCGGCCATTGCCCGCCACGAGGGGCTGGCCTTGATCGACATCATCCACTGTGTCGGACCCCGCATGCGGGCGCTGCACGCGGTTCTGCCCCGCACCCAGCGCGGCGAGTGGGCAGAAACCGCGACGGAGCTTGCCGCCCGCGCGCGCAGCCTGGTCGACGCCGGGGATATCCTGCTGGTCAAAGGCTCGAAGGGGTCGAAGGTCAGCCTTATCGTTGACGCCCTGCGGAAAATGGGGCAGGGGACGCCGCCGACAGAAGGAACCCACTAGATGTTTTACTGGCTTGCCGAGTTCGCCGATGGGGGCGGGGTATTCAACCTCTTCCGCTATATCACCGTCCGCGCGGGCGGTGCGTTCACCACCGCGCTGATCTTCGGGTTTCTGTTCGGGCGCCCCCTGATCGACTTTCTGCGCAGAAAGCAGGGCAAGGGCCAGCCGATCCGCGAGGATGGGCCGCAAAGCCACCTCTCCAAGGCAGGAACGCCAACGATGGGGGGCCTGCTGATCCTGTCGGCGCTGATGGTCTCGACCCTGCTCTGGGCGCGACTGGACAACCCGTTCGTCTGGATCGTGATGCTGGTGACGCTGGCCTTCGGTCTGATCGGCTTTGCCGACGACTATGCCAAGGTGACAAAGCAGAACACCAAGGGCGTCTCGGGCCGCATCCGGATGGGATTGGGGCTGCTGATCGCGGCGCTGGCAAGCTATGCGGCGGCACAGTTCCACCCGGCGGATCTGACAAATCAGCTGGCCTTTCCGTTCTTCAAGAACGCGCTGGTGAACCTTGGGATCTTCTTCGTGCCCTTCGGCATGATCGTGATCGTCGGCGCGGCCAATGCGGTGAACCTGACCGACGGGCTGGATGGCCTTGCGATCATGCCGGTGCTGATTGCCGGGGGCACGCTGGGGATCATCGCCTATGTCGTCGGCAACTCGAACTTCACCGACTATCTGGAAGTCCATTTCGTGCCCGGCACCGGCGAGCTGCTGATCTTTTCCTCGTCCCTGCTTGGCGCAGGGCTGGGGTTTCTGTGGTATAACGCCCCCCCGGCTGCGGTCTTCATGGGCGACACCGGGTCGCTGGCCCTGGGCGGTGCCCTGGGGGCGATCGCGGTGTCGACCAAGCACGAGATCGTGCTGGCGATCGTCGGCGGGCTGTTCGTGGTCGAGGCGTTGTCGGTGATCCTGCAGGTCGCCTATTACAAGCGCACCAAGAAGCGGATCTTCCTGATGGCCCCGATCCACCACCACTTCGAGAAGAAGGGCTGGTCCGAGCCGCAGATCGTGATCCGGTTCTGGATCATCAGTCTGATCCTGGCGATGGTGGGACTGGCGACGCTGAAGGTAAGGTGAGGGGCGATTTCCCACGCGTTTCGTGCTAGGGTTGCGGCATTGAAACGGAAAGGATTTTGCCATGAAGCTGCGGACGCTGGACATTGCCACCTTCAACCTTCTGAACCTGAACGAACCCGGCCTGCCGCTGTATGGCGACACGGATGGCTGGACGCAGGCGGTCTATGACCGGAAGATCGACTGGTCGAAGCGGGTGCTGAGCCGGTTGAAGCCGCAGGTGATGGGGTTTCAGGAGCTGTGGCACCGGGCCTCGCTGGAGCGGGTGGTCGCCGAGGCGGGGCTGACGGCGGACTATGATCTCCTGATTCCGCCCGATGCCGACGGCACGCGAATCGTCTGCGCGGCCATCGTGGCCAAAGGGCTTCTGGAAGGCACGCCGGAGTGGATCACCGGCTTCCCCGCGGCGTTCGTGCTGGAAAGCCGGGGCGACGATCCGCAGACCCCGGCGATCAGCGTCAAGGTGCGCAGCTTCTCGCGCCCCGTCCTGCATTTCACCATCCGCCCGCGCGAGGACCAGCCGCCGGTCCATGTCTTTGTCTGCCACTTCAAGTCCAAGGCCCCGACCAAGGTCTTCCGCGAACGCTGGTTCAATGCTGACCGCGAGGTCTACAAACCGCACCAGGGCAACCTCGGGTCCGCCCTGTCGACGATCCGGCGGACGGCTGAGGCCTCGGCGCTGCGGTTCCTGCTGACCGGGCTGATGCGGGGCAACGTCACGCCCGTCATCGTGCTGGGCGACATCAACGACACCCAGATGTCCAACACGGCAAACATCCTGACCGAGCAGCCGCGGTATCTGGTCGGCGACAGCATCGGCGGCGGCGACGCGGCGCTTTACACCGCGCAGACGCTGCAGGAATACCGCAACACGCGGGATGTCTATTACACCTACATCCACCAGGACATGATGGAGAGTCTGGACCATATCCTTGTCAGCCAGGAGTTCTACGACAACAGCCGCAAGCGGGTCTGGCTGTTCGACGGGATGGTGGTGATGAATGACCATCTGAACTGGGATGACCACAAGGAAAGCGGCACGAATGACCATGGCATCATCGCGGCCCGGTTCAGATACCGGCCGATACAGGCCGAGATGCAGGCGATAGCGGCCGGGCCGGCCGGCTAACCCAGGCTTTGCATCTTGCCGGGGAGCGGGCCGGGAAGATCGCGGCCGGGGGGCAGGGCGATCAGTGCAGAGCCGCCGGCGTTCGGCGAGAAGATGCTGGCCGGTTCGCCCGCCGGATTGGCGGACCTGAAGAACCGGGTGCGGTGCAGGATCAGGCTGTAGCCGAGCGGCTTCAGAAGACCGTGCAGGCGCTGGAGCTTGTCGCGGTCGTGGACCTCGATGTAAAGCGCCGGGCGCAGGGTCTGCAGCGTGCCGAGCGCACCGCGGACCACGCGGTCCTCGAAGCCTTCGGTGTCGATCTTGATGAGGTCGCAGCGGGCAAGGGCCAGGCTGTCGACGGTGATCAGCGGGACGGTGTCGGTCTGGTCCGCGGCCCCGGGGTCCAGCGAAACCGTGGTCGCGCCGGCATTGTGCCGTGCCGTCGGGCTGAGACGCGGGACCGCGCAGATCCCTGGCGCATCGCCGACGGCGGCGCGCAGGCATTCCACGACCGTCAGCTGGTTTGCCGTGACATTGGCGCACAGAAGCTGAAAGCAGAACCGCTGCGGCTCGACCGAGGTGACCTGACCTGACGGCCCGACCGTGCGGGCCAGCGCAAGGGTGTGAAAGCCGATGTTGGCGCCCAGATCAAGCACATGGTCCCCCGGACGCACCAGCGACAGGATGCTGTCGACTTCGTCCCCCGCGAACTCGCCGTAAATGCGCAGCGACCGGCCGATCACGGTATCACCCTGCAGGGTGAACATGCGGCCGAAACGGGTCTCGGCGATCGGAAAGACCGGCATCGCGCTGGCTTGGTCCAAGGAGCGGCTCCGTCAGGGCAGGGTGTCACCATGGTCATACAGGCTTGGCCATTGGGCGGGAACAGAAAATGCCTGCCCGCGAACCGCAGGTGTTGCAAGGCTTCGCCAGTCGTCCGGGCTTTGGCAGTCGGGTCGGCAGTCCTTTCTTGCCGGACGCCCACCGGTCCCCTACACCGTCGGGGACCATCCGGGATGGGACGGTATCGGGTCTACTGCGGGAACGACGTGGCGGCACAGGATCAGACGGCAGCCGAAGGGCAGGGCGCGGCACCCGGGTTGGCGCAAGCCACCCTGGCGCGGCGCGAGGCGACGTTGCGCGCCCAGTTGGCCATGTTGCAGGCTCGGTGCGAGGCGGTCTTCCAGCAGTTGCGAACCGCGATGCCCGCCGAGAGCGCGGCATCGCGTGGCGAACTCGCGGGACTGCATCTGGCAATCGGGGAAGTTGTCCGGCGGCTGGCCTGCCTGCCCTGGGACGGGCACGGACCGGAGGCCGAGCTGGTCCAGATCCTGGCCGAAACGTCCGCCGCTTCAGCTCTTGTCGGCCTGGGGCGGCTTGCGGATGCGAAGGCGGCGCTGGCCGCTGGCGACCTTGGGCCGGCAGAAGCCGTTTTCGCCGAGTTGCAGGCGCTGAACTCCGGGCCGGCGGACCGGACCGCGCGGCTGGCCTTCGCGCAGGGACTGATCGCCGAAGCGGCGATGCGCTGGCCGGATGCGGCGAGGCACTACGCGCTGGCGGCGCGGCTGGACCCGGACCTGCGGTCCTTGCAGAAGGCCCGCGCCCTGGCCTGCCGGACGGGCGACCTGACGACGGCCTTCCGCCTGGGTCAGGGGCTGATGGTGTTGGCCGAAACCTCGGGGACGCCGGAAGACCGGGCAATGGCGATGGCCGAACACGCGCTGACGCTGGAGGCACAGGACCGCCCCGCCGAAGCCGAGGGCATCCTGCGCAAGGCCGTCCTTAACGGCCGGGCCAGGGCTGGGCCACCCGGCCCGGAGCATGCGCGGCATCTGGCGCAACTGGCCCGGGTCCTGGAAGCCGGGGACCGCCTGGCCGATGCGGAGGCGGCGCTGCGAAAGGCGCTTGAAGTCACCCGCGCGACGATTGGCGAAGGGCATCCCGACTATGCCGGGCGGCTGAACGCGCTGGCGGGTGTGCTGCTGGCGCAGGACCGCGTCCCCGAGGCCGAACCCTTGCAGCACAAGGCGCTTGACCTGGCGCGCGGGCTGGCCGGGGGACCGCATCCGGTGGTTATCGACTGCCTGACCGGGCTGGCGCAGCTGGCCGAAGCGCAGGGGCGACTTCCGGTCGCCGAGGACGTGTTGCGTCAGGCGCTGACGCTGGACCTCGCGCTGACCGGCCGGACGCATCCGGACCACGCCGGGCGGCTGTGCGCGCTGGCCGAAGTCGTGCGGGCCGGGCGGCGGATGCCGGAGGCCGAAGCCCTGTTCCGACAGGCGATGGAGATCGACCGCGCGACCATCGGCGAGGCCCATCGCGACTATGGCGTGGCGCTGAACAACCTGGCCGGTGTGGTCGAGGTGCAGGGCCGTCCGGCTGAAGCCGAAGATCTTTATGCCGCCGCCCTCGCGGTTTTCCGCGCGACGCTGGGCGATCTGCATCCGTCGACGCAGAAGGTCACCAGAAACTTCCGCGCGCTGATCGCGGCGCAGCTGCCGGATTCGGTCCACCGTCCCGGCGTCGAGGCCCTCTGGGCCCTGGGCCAGAGCGACCTGCCGGGACTGGCCTAGGGCCGCAACCTTTCGTGGCCATGACCCCCCTTTCCCTTGCGTCCGCCCTGACCTATCCCTGACGGGGCATGCAGGAAGGGAAAGACGATGATCCCGGTGAAGGGCTACAAGGGGCAGCGGGTGGCGGTGCTGGGGCTGGGGCGGTCGGGCCTGGCCACGGCCGAGGCCCTGCGGGCCGGGGGGGCGGAGCCGGTTCTGTGGGACGACAGCCCGGAAGCGCGGGCCAGGGCCGAGGCCGCCGGGCATGAGCTGACCGACCTGACACGGCACGCGGGGCTGGAGGGGGTCGCCTGCCTTGTGACCTCGCCCGGCATTCCGCATCTTTTCCCTGGTCCGCATCCGGTCATCGCGCGCGCGCTGGAGCTTGGAATTCCGGTCGACAACGACATCGGTCTGTTCTTCCAGAGTGCCGGCTCGGACGAATGGGCCGAGATGGAAACCCCGCCGAAGGTGGTGGCGGTGACGGGGTCGAACGGCAAGTCCACCACGACCGCGCTGATCCATCACATCCTGACCGAGGCGGGACGTCCGAGCCAGATGGCGGGGAACATCGGCACCGGGGTGCTGTCGATCGACCCGCCGCAGGACGGCGAGGTGGTGGTGCTGGAGCTGTCATCCTACCAGACCGAACTGGCCCGGGCGCTGACGCCGGATGTGGCGGTCTTCACCAACCTGTCACCGGACCACCTGGACCGGCATGGCGGGATGGGTGGATATTTCGCCGCCAAGGCGCGGCTGTTCACCCTGGGGGGACCGGACCGGGCCGTGGTGGGCGTGGATGAGGTCGAGGGGCGGTTCCTGGCCGGCGCGCTGGCGCAAGGCGCGCAGGATGACCGGGTGATCCGGGTGTCCTCGGGGCAGAAGCTGGAAGGGTTCGGCTGGTCGGTATTCGCGCGCAAGGGGTTCCTGGCGGAGTGGCGCAAGGGGCGGCAGGTTGCGTCGATCGACCTGCGCGAGGTGAAGGGTTTGCCGGGTGCCCACAACCACCAGAACGCCTGCGCGGCCTATGCGGCCTGCCGGTCGCTGGGGCTCGCACCAAAGCTGATCGAAGGGGCCTTGCACAGCTTTGCGGGCCTGCCGCATCGCAGCCAGCTGGTCGGCGAACGCGGTGGGGTGCGGTTCGTCAATGACTCCAAGGCGACGAACGTGGATTCGGCGGCCAAGGCGTTGCAGGCGTTTCCGAAGATCCGCTGGATCGCCGGAGGGATGGGCAAAGAGGGTGGCATATCCGGGCTGAAGCCGCATCTCGGGTCGGTGGTGAAGGCTTATCTCATCGGCCATTCCGCGCGGGAATTTGCCTTGCAGATCGGCGAAACCCCATATGAGATTTGCGAGACGATGGAGCGCGCGGTGGCGCGGGCGGCTGAGGAGGCGCAGGCGGGGGAGGTCGTCCTCCTGGCCCCGGCGGCGGCGAGTTTCGACCAGTACCCGAACTTCGAGAAGCGGGGTGAGGATTTCACGGCGCGGGTGAAGGCGGTGCTGGCCTGAGGCAAGCCTCGTCGAACACTTCGTGTACTCCTCGGACCATCCGAGCGATGAGGACACGAAGTGAACGAAGAGCGGCCGGTCAGACCGTGAGCAGCTTGCCGTCCTGGCCTGCCGAGGCTTCGGCGCGGTCGAGGAGGACCTGAAGTGCTGCCCCCCGGGCGAAATCGGGGTCGGCCGGGGCTTCGCCCCGGATCGCCGCGATGAACCGCTGGTAGACGGTGGGAACGGCGGGGCAGTCGATGTCGATCCAGGTGCCGTCCCTGATCGCGTCACCAAGGCATGCGCGCAAGTGGCTGATCCCCTTCTCGAAGCGCACTTCGAGGCCCCCGGTCATCCCATAGAGCCGCAGGCGGAGGTCGTTGAGGTGGCCGGTGGCAAAGCGGGTGGCCGCCACGGTGCCAAGCGCGCCGTTCGCGAGGCGGACCTGCATCGTGGCGCTGTCGTTGGCGTCGAGGACATACTCGCCGATCTGCCCGCCGGGCGCCTTGTCGAAGGTCTGGAGAAGGCAGGAGATCTGCGTCGCATCCATGCCCGCGATGAAGGTGGCGAAGTCGAGGATGTGGATGCCCACGTCACCCAGCACGCCCTTGGAGCCGTGCTTGGTCGACAGCCGCCAGAGCCATTGGCTTTCCTTGTCCCAATGGCCCCAGGCGGGCTGGGTGAGCCAGCTTTGCAGGTAGGAGGCCTCGAAATGCCGGATGGTGCCGATGGCGCCGTCGCGGACCATCTGCGCGGCTTTCTGCAGGGCGGGGACGTTGCGGTAGGTCAGGTTGACCATGTTCACAACACCCGCCTTCGCCGCCGCCTGGGCCATTTCGGTCGCGTGGGCGGCGTTGGTGGCCAGCGGCTTTTCGCACAGGACATGCTTGCCCGCCGCGAGGAAGGGCATCGTCGTCGCATAATGCGCGGCGTCGGGGGTGACGTTGGTCACCGCGTCGAACTCACCCCAGGCGATGGCGTCCTGAACCGAGGCAAAGCCGTGCGGGATGTGGTGGTTAGCCTGGAAAGCGGCGAGCTGTTCAGCCCGGGTGTCGATCCCGGCGACAAGCGTGACGCCGGGGATCGCGGCAAAGTGGTCGGCATGGTTCTTCGCCATGCCGCCGGTGCCAAGGATCAGGATGCGGACGGGTTGCATCAGCGGAACCCCGCCTCGCCGTCATGGTGCAGACGGGGCCCGCGTTCTTCCAGCGGTTCCAGCGTTTTGCCGACGGGGGTGTTCGGGGCGTCGGTGGGTTTCGCCAGCCGCGCCTCGGGGTTGAAGGCCCAGCGGACGCCGTTGGCGATCACCTTCTGCACCAGGGGCTGGTGGTAGGTCGGGTAGGTTTCGTGCCCCGGGCGGAAGTAGAAGATGTTGCCCGCGCCGCGCCGGTAGGTGAGGCCCGAGCGGAACACCTCGCCGCCCTGGAACCAGCTGACGAAGACGGTCTCCAGGGGTTCGGGCACGCCGAAGGGCTCGCCATACATCTCTTCGTATTCGATCTCGAAATGGTCGGGGATGCCGCGGGCGATGGGGTGCTGGCGGGAGGTGACCCAGAGCCGCTCACGCTCACCGGCCTCGCGCCACGAGAGGTTGCAGGGTGCTCCCATCAGGCGTTTGAAGGGCTTGGAGAAGTGGGCGGAGTGCAGGAAGATCACGCCCATGCCGGACCAGACGGCCTCGGCCACGCGTTCGACGATCTTGTCGTCGACGTCACCATGGGCGGCATGGCCCCACCAGATCAGCACGTCGGTTTCGGCCAGCTTCTTGGTCGTCATCCCGTGTTCGGCGTCCTGCAGCGTGACGGTGGTCGCCTTGATCCCGTCTTCCTTGTTCAGGAACTCGGCAATCGTGCCGTGCATGGTCTTGGGGTAAACCTCGGCCACGACCTTGTTCTTCTGTTCATGGACGTTTTCGCCCCAGACGGTGACGCGGATGGTCATGGATAGTCTCCTTCAAATGGATGCGCGCCCAAGGGACCGCCCCGGGCGCGCGGGGAAGGGTCAGCGGACGGGTTTGCCGTCGGCGTCGAAGCGGTAGAGGTGGCCGGCCTTCGGTGCGAGCGACACTTTGGCCCCGACCGCGATGTTTGCCTTGCCGGGGCGACGGACGATGACAGGTTCATCGCTGCCGATTTCCACGAAGAGGAAGTGGTCCGAGCCGAGGTCCTCGACGTGCAGGACTTCGCCGGACCAGGGCCCGCCGTCGACCACGTCGATATGTTCCGACCGTGCGCCAAGCGTGGTGCAGTTGTGATCGGCGGCAAACTTGCCGGTCAGGAAGTTCATCTTCGGGCTGCCGATGAACCCGGCGACGAACAGCGAGTTCGGGTTCTCGTAAAGCTCGGCCGGGCTGCCCGCCTGTTCCAGCTTGCCGTCGCGCAACACGGCGATCCGGTCGGCCAGGGTCATCGCCTCGACCTGGTCGTGGGTCACATAGATCATCGTGACGTTGGACATCGAATGGTGCAGTTTCGCGATTTCCAGACGGGTCTGGACCCGCAGGGCCGCGTCGAGGTTCGACAGCGGTTCGTCGAAGAGGAACACGCGCGGGTCGCGGACGATGGCGCGACCGATGGCGACGCGCTGGCGCTGGCCGCCCGACAGCTGCTTTGGCAGGCGGTCGAGCAGGTGGTCGATCTGGAGGAGTTTCGCGGCGGATTCGACGCGCTTCCTGATCTCGGCCTCGCTGGTCTTGTCGAGCTTCATCCCGAAGGCCATGTTGTCATAGACCTTCATGTGCGGATAGAGCGCGTAGGACTGGAACACCATCGCGATGCCGCGCTTGGACGGGATCAGGTTGTTCACCTTTTCGCCGTCAAAGGTCATGTCGCCGGTGGAGATTTCCTCCAGCCCCGAGATCAGGCGGAGAAGCGTGGACTTGCCGCAGCCCGAAGGCCCGACGAAGACCATGAATTCGCCCTTCTCGATGGTCAGGTCGATGCCCTTGATCACCTGCACGGCGCCGTAGGACTTGGTGACGTTCTTCAGTTCGATCTTTGCCATGATGTCAGCCCTTCACGCCGCCCGCGGTCAGACCCGCGACGATCTTGCGTTGGAAAATGAGGACGAGGATGATCAGCGGGACGGTAACGATGACCGATGCCGCCATGATCGGACCCCAGGGAATCTCCTGCTGGCTTGCGCCGGACAGAAGACCGATCGCCACTGGCACCGTCCGGGTCGTCTCGGACGAGGTGAAGGTCAGGGCGAAGAGGAATTCGTTCCAGGCGCCGATGAAGGCCAGAAGGCCGGTCGTCACCAGGGCGGGCCACAGCAGCGGCAGGAACACCTTGGTGATGATGATCCAGGGGGTGGCGCCGTCGACGATGGCGGCCTCCTCGATCTCGACCGGCAGGTCGCGCATGAAGGTTGTCAGCACCCAGACCGTGAACGGCAGAGTGAAGATCACATAGGACATGATCATCGCGTAAGGCGTGTTGAAGATGCCCAGAAAGCGGACAAGCTCGAACAGGCCAGCAAGCACGGCAATCTGCGGGAACATCGACACCGCAAGGATCATCATCAGAAGCAGGCCCCGCCCCCGGAACCGCACCCGCGCCAGGGCGTAGGATGCGGTCACGGCCAGAAAGAGCGCGAAGACCACGGTCGTCGTCGCGATGAAGACCGAGTTGACGATCGAGCGGACGAAGTTGCGGCCGCCCAGGACGGATTCGTAGTTGCCCCAATCGAACGACCGGGGCCAGTAGCTGACCTTGAACAGCTCGGTCCCGGTCGCGAAGGACGTGATGATCGCGTAGTAGAACGGGAAGACCGAGAAGACGACGATCACCACGACAAGCGCGTAGAAACCGACGGTTGACAGCAGTTTCTGCGCGTTCATTTCTGGCCCTCCCCGGAAAGGTCGACCTTGCCCAGCCAGATGTAGAGGCTGACGAAGATGGCGATGATGCCGAAGAGCAGCGTCGACTGCGCCGCGCCATAGGCGAACTTGTCGAAGTCGATCATGTTCTCGCGGCTGATCACCGACATGGTCTTGGTGGCGGCGCTGTTCGGCGTCAGCACATAGACCAGGTCAAAGATCCGCAGGGCGTCAAGCATCCGGAAGATGACGGCGACGGCGACGGCAGGGCGGATCAGCGGCAGGGTGACCTTGAAGAACACCTTCACCGGGTTGATGCCGTCCAGCTTGGCCGCCTCGTAGATGTCGCGCGGCACCATCTGCAGGCCGGCAAGCATCAGAAGCGCCATGAAGGGCGTCGTCTTCCAGATGTCGACCATCAGGACCGCGTACATCGCCGTGTCGACCGAGGCGGTCCAGGCGATCTTCTGGTCGATCAGCCCGAGGTTCAGCGCGATGTCGTTCAAAATTCCGAACTGGTCGTTGAGCATCCAGGCCCACATCTTGGCCGAAACGATGGTCGGGATCGCCCAGGGGATCAGAATCGCCGCGCGCACAAGGCCTCGGCCCTTGAACTCGGCGTTCAGGACAAGGGCGACGATCAGGCCCAGCACCGTCTCGAAGAAGACCGAGACGAAGGCGAAGCGCACCGTGTTCCAGACCGCGTTCCACCAGGCCGGATCGACCAGCGTGCCGCGATAGATCACCCGGCCCGATTCCAGGGTGCGGATCGACAGGTAGTTGTCGAAGCCGATCCACTCGCCCCCGTAAAGGTCGGACAGCAGCGTGTTGGTCAGCGAAAACCAGATCGTGCGCAAAAGCGGCCATGCGGCCACGAAGAACAGTGCCGCAAGCATCGGCGCGAGGAACCAGAAGGCCGCGCGTTGCCGTTGCTGCGAGAGGCTGAGCCCCCCGTCATTTGTTGCCATGATACCCTCCCCTGTCGGGTCCCCCCTCGAGACCCGGTTAGAAAAGGCGGGCGACCTGCCATGAAGAAAGCCGCCCGCCGATGGGGTCAGTCAGGTCCGGGAGGACTTACCAGCCCGACCCCTTGAGTTCGGTCAGATCAGCTTCCAGAAGCTCCAGGTTCTCGGCAGCCGTGCCTTCGCCCGAGAGCGTGCTGTGAACGGCCGACCAGAACTTTGCCGAAACCTCGTTGTATTTGCCCAGCGTCGGGGCCGAGGGGCGCGGAACGGCGTTCAGGAACACGTCCTTCCACTGCGGGATGATCGGCTGGGCGGCAGCGATGTCGGGATCGTCATAGAGGGCGACGATCGTCGGCAGGTTCGATTCGTTGATGGCGCGCTGCTTCTGGGCTTCCGGACCGGCGAGATACATCGCCAGGCTGATCGCGGCTTCCTGCTTGGTCGAGTATTTCGACACCGCGACGTTCCAGCCGCCCAGCGTGGCCGCCGAGGTATCGCCTTCCTTGCCGACCGGCAGGGTGGTCACGCCAAACAGGCCCTTGACCGCCGAGTCGTCGCCATTGCCCAGCCCGTAGGCGTAGGGCCAGTTGCGCATGAAGACGGCGTTGCCGGTCTGCCAGACGCCACGGGCTTCCTCTTCCTGATAGGCAAGCACCCCGTCCGGGCTGATCGTGCCGACCCAGGACTTCGCTGTCTCCAGTGCGGCGACTGCGTTTTCGTTGTTGATCGAGATGGTGCCGTCGGGCTCGACGATCTGGCCGCCGCCAAAGGACTTGACCCATTCCAGCGCGTTGCAGGTCAGGCCTTCATAGGCGTTGCCTTGCCAGACAAAGCCCCAGAGATCGGCCTTGCCCTCGGCACGCTCGGCGTCCTGGATCATCTGCGCGGTCTCGGTCAGCTCGGCCCAGGTCTTGGGCGGGGTCTTGCCATATTTGTCCAGCAGGTCCTTGCGGTAGTAGAGCGCGGGCGCGTCGGTGAAGATCGGCAGCGCGACAAGTTTGCCGTTCACGGTCTGCGACTGGATGATCGACGGGAAGTGGGTGGGTGCCAGGTCCTTGGCGGCTTCGGTGAGATCGACGAAATGGTCGGCCAGCTGCGGCGCCCAGATCACGTCGGTCTGGTAGAGGTCGATGTCGGTCGCGCCGGCGGCAAGCCACAGGCGATACTGGCCGAACTGGTCGGTGGTGGACGCGGGCATCGGCACCAGGGTCACGGTGTTGCCGGTGGCTTCTTCCCACGGCTTGACCAGGGTCTTGAAGTTCTCGACCGCGTTGCCGACAGCGCCAGAGACGTAGAACAGCTCTTCAGCCATGACGGGTGCCCCGAACACGGCAAGCATGGCTGCGGTTGCGGTCGCGCGAAGTGCGCGGCCTTTCATGATTTTCATTGGTATTCCTCCCTAGGGTCGCCCTTGTTGGCGGCCACTTTCCATTCAAAACGCTTTGGAGACGAAGCAAAGCTCCCTTTCGCCGGCCAAAACATTTTGACAGGGATAGTCTCCAAAGCGCTTTTGGTCAACGATTCGATACTCTCGCCCGCGCCGGTGCCGGATCGCAGGGTGACGGTCTGCCCTTGTCAGCCCCGGCGCTTGCGGCAATTCTTGGCGCATGGCGGATCAACCTGTCACACTGCGCTTGCGGCTTCTGTTCGGCGACCGGCTGGTTTTCGGGCCGGGCAAGGGCGAGCTTCTGGCCCGGATCGCCGAGACCGGGTCCATCGCGGCGGCGGGCCGGGCGATGGGGATGAGCTACAAGCGCGCCTGGGCGCTGGTCGAAGAGATGAACGCCGCGTTCCGCGCGCCGCTGGTCCTGTCAGTGCGTGGCGGGGCGGGGGGCGGAGGCGCGGTCCTGTCCGAGGAGGGTCAGACCGTGCTGGCCGCCTACCGGGACCTGCTGGCCGCCGTCGACGCCGCCGCAGCGCCGGGCGTGTCGCGCATCTCAGGGCTGCTTGGGGATATATCTGGTCGGAAATAACGCTTGCCGCCCTGCCGATGCGTGGCCATATGTTCAGCCAGACATATCGGAGGCTCCATGCGCGCGATTCTTGCCGCCGCTTTTGTTGTGATGGCCCAGCCGGTGCTGGCCGATGTCACCGTCTTTGCCGCCGCCAGCCTGAAAACCGCGCTGGATGAGATCGCAGCGGATTACACGAAGGCGACCGGGACCCCGGTCGTGCTGTCCTATGGCGGGACACCCGCCTTGGCCCGGCAGATCGCCGAGGGCGCGCCTGCGGACATCTTCCTGTCAGCTTCGGTGCAATGGATGGACGATCTGGCCAAGAGGGACCTGATCCGGCCCGAGAGCCGCCGCGATCTTCTGGGAAACCGGCTGATCCTGGTCGCACATGGCACGGTCGCGCCCGTGACCATCGACCGCAACCTCGACCTTGCGGGGCTGTTGGCGGGTGGCAAGCTGGCGATGGCCCTGATCGATTCGGTGCCCGCCGGGCAATACGGCAAGCAGGCGCTGGAAAGCCTTGGTCTGTGGCAGGGCGTCGCGGCCAGCGTGGTGCAGTCCGACACCGTGCGCACGGCGCTGAAGCTGGTCGAGATCGGCGAGGCCCCCTTCGGCATCGTCTACGCCTCGGATGCCGTTGCGGGGCAGGGGGTGGCGGTGGTCGGCACATTCCCGGAGGTCAGTCACGCGCCCGTCGTCTATCCCGCAGCTCTGACGGTGACCTCGGGGGCCGATGCGCAGGACTTTCTGGACTATCTTGAAACGCCGGGCGCCGAGGCGGTCTTCGTCGCGCAAGGCTTCCAGGTCTTGCCATGACACGACGCAACAGGGTGATCTGACCCGATGCCGGACTGGCTTTCCCCCGAGGCGGCGACGGCGCTGATGCTGTCCCTTCGCGTGTCGTTGGTGGCGACGCTTGCCAGCCTGCCGGTCGGGATTCTGGTGGCCTATGCCCTGGCGCGAGGCCGGTTCGTCGGGCACGGGCTGTTGAACGGGCTGGTGCATCTGCCGCTGATCCTGCCCCCCGTCGTGACGGGCTACCTGCTTCTGTTGACCTTCGGGCGGCAGGGCTGGATCGGGGCAAGCCTTTGGGACTGGTTCGGTTTCACCTTCGCCTTCCGCTGGACCGGGGCTGCGCTGGCGGCTGCCGTGATGGCCTTTCCGCTTCTGGTCCGGGCGATCCGGCTGGCGATCGAGGCGGTGGACCCCAGGCTGGAAGAAGCGGCCTCGACGCTTGGCGCGTCCCGGCTGGTGGTGTTTCTGACAGTGACCCTGCCCCTGATCCTGCCGGGGATCATCGCCGGGGCGGTGCTGGCCTTCGCCAAGGCGATGGGCGAGTTCGGCGCGACGATCACCTTTGTCGCCAACATCCCCGGCGAGACCCAGACCCTGCCGACCGCGATCTACGCCTTCCTGCAGGTTCCGGGTGGCGACGGGGCGGCCCTGCGGCTGGTCGCGGTGTCGGTCGTGGTGGCGATGGTGGCGCTGGCTGTCTCGGAGGGGCTGTCGCGGCGCGTGGCGAGAAGGATCGCCGGCAAATGACCCTGGAGATCCATCTGCGCCATGACTTTCCCGACTTCCGGCTGGAGATCGACCTCGTCCTCCCCGGGGGGCTGACCTGTCTTTTCGGGCGGTCGGGGTCGGGCAAGACCAGCATCGTGAACGCAGTTGCCGGGCTGCTGCGGCCCGACGAGGCGCGGATCGTGCTGGATGGTTCAGTGTTGAACGACCTGCCGCCGCATCGGCGCGAAGTGGGCTATGTGTTTCAGGACGCAAGGCTTTTCCCGCACATGACCGTGGCCGAGAACCTGACCTACGGACCCCGCGTCCGCCGCCGCAGGGTCGAGGGGATGGCGCGGGTGGTCGAGCTTCTGGGGATCGGCGGGCTGCTGTCGCGCCGACCGGGCACCTTGTCGGGGGGCGAGAAGCAGCGCGTGGCCATCGGGCGGGCGCTGCTGGCTGCCCCCCGGATCTTGCTGATGGATGAGCCGCTCGCGGCGCTGGACGAGGCGCGCAAGGCCGAAATCCTGCCCTACATCGAGGCCCTGCGCGACGAGACACGCTTGCCGATCCTGTATGTGAGCCACGCGTTGCCCGAGGTCGCGCGGCTGGCCACCTCCATCGCGGTGATCGAGGCGGGGCGGGTGGCGGCTATGGGACCGGCGGCAGAGATCCTGTCGGACCCGGTCACAGCGCCGCTTCTGGGCTTGCGCGATGCGGGGGCGGTGCTGACCGCGCGGATCGCAAGCCACGAGGACGACGGGCTGACCCGGCTCGAGACGTCGGCAGGCCCGCTGTGGCTGCCGCACGTCGCGGGGGAGCCGGGGCGCGTGGTCCGGGTGCGGATCGCGGCGCAGGACGTGATCCTGTCGCGTGACAGGCCCGTGGGGCTTTCGGCGCTGAACATCCTTCCAGGCGCGGTCGTGGCGCTGCACGAGGGGCAGGGGCCGGGGGTAATTGTGCGGCTGTCGCTGGGGTCCGAGTTCCTGCTGGCGCGGGTGACCCGCCGGTCCGCCCTTGCGCTGGGCCTCGCGCCGGGGGTCGCGGTTCATGCGGTGCTGAAATCGGTCGCGGTCGCGCAGGCCGACATCGGCGCGGCAGCGTCGTCCGGCTGAGGCCGTGACCGTCCCTGTCCGCCCGGGAAACCGGCGCAGCCCGCCAGTGCGCCAACCGACGGTTGAATCAACGCATTGTGCCGTTGACAGCCCCACCCGATACGGGAGTAAGGTCTGGACGCCGCAGTGCTGCCTGCGACTGACAAGGTCCTGTTACACGGGGTCTGATAGTCAGCCTCTGGTGCGCCCGCGAAAACGATAAAATCCGGGGACAGCCCGCGCGCTTCATACCTTTCAAACAAGGGAGACTACCGTGACACACGACAAATCCGCCTTCAACCGCCGCCGGTTCCTGCAAGGCTCCGCCGCCGGTGCGGGCATCCTCGCCGCTCCGGCCATCATCTCGTCGAAGGCGCTGGCCTCGTCGGGCGAAGTGAACTTCATCGGCTGGGCGGGCTATCCGGCCCTGGCCGAAAAGGTGTTCCCGGCCTTCACCGCAGCCACCGGCATCAAGGTCAACTTCAAGGAACTGCCCGACCAGGACACCATGTTCGCCGAAGGCAAGGTCGCGCTGGAAGCTGGCGGCGTCGACATGCTGGAGCCGACCATCGACCGTTGGGGCGGCTGGAACTCGAACGGCCTTCTCGGCGCCTGGGACGCGTCGAAACTGGCGCTGGACAACTACCTGCCGGGCCTGGCCGACGGGTCGGCCGGTGAGCGGTCGCGCGACGGCGACAACCTGATGTATGTGCCGTCGAACTGGGGCACCGAGGCGCTGGTCGTCAACGAAGCCAGCGCCAAGCTGTCGTCGCCCGCCTCGCTGGGGGACCTTTTCAACCCGGAGAACCAGGCCGTCGTGCGTCCGCACTCGGCGCTGGCCGCGATGGGCCGCTGGCTGGACGCGACGGGCAAGCTGCCGCGTCCTTGGCTGGACGGCTACACCGACATGGCGGCGATGGCCGAACTGTGGGACATCGCTCTGGCCGAGGCGATCAAGGCCAAGAGCAACGTCGTGCAGTGGTGGTCCGGTGAGAACGAGGCCAATGCCGGCTTTACCGCAAACGGTGCGACGATCGGCCTGAACTGGGATTCGACCGGCTTCAACCTGCGCAACGACGGCTACAAATACATCGCCCCCGTGGAAGGCGCCTTTGCCTGGCACCAGGGTTTCGTGCTGATGAAGAACGCCACGAACGTCGACGAGGCACACGAACTTGCCAAGTTCGTCTCGACCGCGGAAGGCTCCGCCATGTGGGCGGCCGCCTTCTCGTCGAACGCCGTGGGCAAGGGCTCGGCCGAATTCATCGACCCCGAAGTCGCGGCCTACTACGGCGGCACCTTCGACGATGCGGCGCTGGCAAAGCTGTGGTGGTGGCCCGAGCAGTCGGCGGAATTCATCGCCAAGCGTTCGGAATACGCCGACAAGTACAAGGCCGCCTGATCGGGTTCGCCTTGTTGCGTTCATGATCTGGCGCACGCCGGGCCTTTCGGGGCTCGGCGTGCCTTTTTCGGGCAATCGGCGGTCTGCCGGACCGAATGTCCGATGCGGTCAGGCGATACCCATTGAACGGGCCGGGCTGGCCTTCTAGCCTGCAATGAAAAGAATGACTGACAGGGGGACCACGGGGACCATGAGCGCGGGAATTGATCTGGAGAATGTCTGCTGCGACTTCGGGACCTTTCGGGCCGTCGACAATGCCAATGTGTCGATCAAGCCGGGCGAGTTCTTTTCGTTCCTTGGTCCGTCAGGCTGCGGCAAGACGACGATCCTTCGGATGGTGTCGGGTTTCATCGAACCGACCGAGGGCGCGATCAGGATCGGCGGCAAGGATGTGAAGGGCACGCGCCCGAACCAGCGGCCGACCGCGCTGATCTTCCAGAACCTCGCGCTGTTCCCGCTGATGCCGATCTGGGAAAACATCAGTTTCGGGCTGGAGGTGCGGGGGATCGACAAGGCGACGCGGCGCAAGAAGGCGGATGATCTGCTGAAGCTGGTCGACCTGCCGGGGGCGGCCGACAAGATGGTCAGCCAGCTGTCGGGCGGGCAGAAGCAGCGGGTGGCGATTGCGCGGGCGCTGGCGGTCGAACCCTCGGTGATGCTGCTGGACGAACCCCTGTCGGCGCTGGACCTGAAGCTGCGCCAGCACATGCGGGCCGAACTACGCGCGATCCAGAAGCGGACGGGTGTGACCTTCATCTACATCACCCACGACCAGGGCGAGGCGCTGGCGATGTCCGACCGCGTCGGCGTCATGTCCCAGGGCCGCATCCAGCAGATCGCCGCGCCGCGCGACATCTACGACAACCCGGTCAACGGGTTCGTGGCCAGTTTCGTGGGCGAAAACAACATCTTCGAGGGTGACGTCGGCCCGGTTTCCGCCGGAATGGCAGGCCTGACCGGCCCGCATGGCGCCTTCCGCGCCCGCATCGCGCCCGAGGCCCAGGGCAAGGCGCTGAAACTGTATGTCCGGCCAGAACATACGGTTCTGTCACGCTCTGCCGCCGCCGAGAATTCGGTCGAGATGGAGGTGACGGAGGTTGCCTTCGAGGGGGCTTTCATTTCAGTCCACGGGGTCGCCGCCGGGGGCAAGCGCCTTTCGGCCGAGGTCAAGAACGACGGCGTCACCTCGGTGCCGGGCGTGGGCGAGAAGGTCTTTGCCAGCTTCGACGCCGCACGGGCGCTGCTTCTGCCTGACGCGAATGTAAGGGGCTGACCGATGCAGGACCTTATCCGCCGCTATGGGACCGGGCTGACCGCCGTGTTCTGTCTGTTGGTCGCCTTCTGGATCATCGTCCTTGTCATCCTGCCGAACTTCGCGATGTTCGAGCAGAGCTTCCGCCCCTATCTGCCGGTGGTCGAGATCGGCGGGCCGAAGGATTTCTATTCGCTGGCCAACTATGGCAAGATCTTCGACAACGGCTTCGCGACGACGATCCTCGGCATCCCGGTGACGATGCCGATCCACATCAAGACCTTCCTCGACACGGTGTTCTATTCGGCGCTGGTCACGTTCTTGACGCTGATCTTCGCCTATCCGCTGGCCTATTTCCTGGCCAAGGTCGCGCATCCGAAGTCGATCCCGACGCTTCTCCTCCTGCTGTTCATCCCGATGTGGGTGTCCGAGGCGCTGCGGGCCTTTGCCTGGTACATCATCCTGACCTTCAACGGCCCGCTGAACGCATTGCTGAACGCGCTGGGGATCATCGATCAGGGCATCCGCTGGCAGAACGGGGTCTTCACGTCCTACGACGCCATCGTGATCGTGCTGACCTATTGCTATGTCCTGTTCATGCTGTTCCCGATCTACACGGCGATCACTTCGCTTGACACCAACCAGATCGAGGCGGCCGAGGATCTTGGGAGCCCCTGGTGGCGGACGCATTGGCGGGTGGTGATCCCGCATGCCAAGCCCGGCATCGCGTCGGGTTGCGTGATGGTCTTCATGCTGTCGGCGGGGTCGCTTCTGGTGCCGACCGTGGTCGGGTCAACCAAGGCGAACTGGTTCCCGCAGACGATCTACACCTGGTTCAACGACGCGCTCGACTGGAACACCGGGGCGGCCTATTCGATGATCTTCCTTCTGGTCTGCATCGTCTTCGTCATTCTTGCGATGCGGGTCTTCAAGGTCAAACTGTCGGATATCGCCAAATGATCCGCAATCGCGCACTGCTGGGGCAGATCTACTTCGGGCTTTTCGTCCTTTACCTCCTGGTGCCGCTGGTCGTGATGGCGGGGGCGGCGTTCAACGACAGCAAGCTGCCGACCGTCGCCCCCTGGAAAGGCTTCACCTGGCGCTGGTTCGGCGATCTCTGGGCCGATGAGGTGATGTGGGGGGCGTTCCTGAACTCGATCCTGGTGGCGCTGGCGGTGGTGGCGGTCGCAGTGCCGATCGGAACGGCGGCGGCCATCGTGCTGAACTCGATCTCGGGCAAGGTGCGCGCCACGCTCTACGGCTTCATGGTGGCACCCGTGCTGGCCCCCGGACTGGTCATCGGCATCTCGACGGTGCTGTTCTGGAACCAGATGGGCAACACCCTGGGCGCGCCCGGAACCTGGCCCTTCGGACGCGGCCTGCACCTCGCGACGCTGGGGCAGGTCAGCTATATCGCGGCCTATGTGATGCTTCTGGTGCTGGCACGGCTGCAAAGTTTTGATCCCGGGCTCGAAGAGGCGGCGCTGGACCTTGGCGCCAGCCATGGTCAGGTGTTGCGGCGCATCCTTCTGCCGCATCTCTACCCCGCCATCGCGGCCTCGGCGGCGATCGCGTTCTTCCAGTCGATCGAGAACTTCAACGTCACGCTTTTCACCAAGGCAAGCGAGACGACCCTGACGGTCTATGTCTTCAGCCAGGTCCGGTCGGGCATCACCCCGAAGATCAACGCGCTGGCGTTCCTTCTGATCCTGCTGACGCTGATCCTTGCGCTGGTCTACGAGGCGAACCGCCGTCGCAGGGCGAGGGTAGAGGCCGAGCGCGAGGCCGAAGCGCGGCGCGCAGAGGCGGCGATGCTGCTCTGACCCGCCGTCAGAGGCCCTGAAGCAGCGTCTCGCACAGCGGCGAGGCCGGGTCGGCCAGCGCGTCGATCACGCTGAAATGGTGCTGCCCCGGATCGGCGGTCCAGGGACATGCCCATTGCTCGGACAGGATGCGGGCCTGCATCAGGAAAGCCGGGCGTTCGGACGCCCCGACCCAGACATGCGCGCTGACACCGTCGCGCAAGGCATGGCGCGCCGGGCTTTCGCTTGCGGCCTCGGCGGCGTCGATCTTCAGCGTCGTATTCATCGAGGTGGCGATCAGCGGTCCAAGCTCGGTCAGGGGCGAGATCGGCACGACCCGCGCCACTGGCACGGCAATGTCGGCGCAGCCCATCCGGGCAGCAAGGTGCCCGCCGGCGGAATGCCCGGTGACCACCATCGGCCCAGAGACGCGGGTGCCGACGAACCAGCAGGCGCGGGCGATCTCGGCGGTGATCTCGGCGATCCGCGCGGCGGGGGCCAGCGTGTAGCTCGGCATCGCCACGGCATAGCCGCGGGCCAACGGCCCCGCCGCCAGATGCGACCAGTGCGCCTTGGAGAACAGGTGCCAGTAGCCGCCATGGACGAAGACGACCACGCCTTTCGCCGGCCCATCGGGCAGGAACAGGTCAAGCCGCTCCCTCGGCGACGGGCCATAGGCAAGATCAAGCTCCAGCCTTGGCTTGCGCGACCGACGGAAGGCAGCGGCGGCCTCGGTCCAGCGGGCGGGATGGTCGGCGGCCCCGGGGATGAAGGCCCCGTTCGCGTAGTCGCGGTCGGGATCGGGCCAGTGGTAGGGCGGAAGGGACACTCGGGCGCTCCGGGGTCGGGGTCCGGTGCAGACTGCGCAGGGCCCGCCGCCGACCGCAAGGGGTCCCGTGCTTTGCTTGCGCGGGGCGGGCAAGCCGGGCATATCCTGTCGCCAGGGAAAATCCGGAGGGGCAAGCGGTGGCAGGCAAGGACAACCGGCGGACAGCCGACATCTGGCCGCAGCAGGCGGCGCAAGGGCGAAAAGACCTGGGAGGCCTGCGGCCATGAAACCGATCGTGATCCTTGGAATTTTCGTGGCCGACACCGCCTATCGCGCCGACCGCATGCCGAAGATGGGCGAGACGATCCTGGGCCGCACCTTTGCCCTGGGGCCGGGGGGCAAGGGGTCGAACCAGGCGGTTGCGGCGGCGATGGCCCGGTCCGGGTCGGGTGGCCGGACGCATTTCATCACCCGGCTTGGCAAGGACGATTTCGCCCAGATCGCGCGGTCGACCTGGGCCCGGGCCGGGGTCGAGGCCGAGGTGACCGAGGACAGCGAAAGCTATACCGGCGCGGCGTTCATCTTTCTGGAAGAGGCGACCGGGAACAACGCGATCATCGTCTCTCCCGGTGCCGCAGCCCGGATCACGCCCGCCGATCTGGACGCCAAGGCCGGGCTGATCCGTTCGGCCTCGGTCTTCGTGACCCAGCTGGAGCAGCCGATCCCGGCCGCGCGCCGCGGGCTGGAGATTGCCCGCGCGGCCGGGGTGACGACGATCCTGAACCCGGCCCCGGCAGCGGCGCTGGACGATGCGTTGCTGGCCCTGTGCGACTATGTCACCCCGAACGAATCCGAGGCCGAGGCGCTGACCGGGCTGCCCGTCACCTCGGTCGCCGAAGCCGAGGCGGCGGCCGACGCGCTGCTGGCGCGAGGTGTCGGCGCTGCGGTCATCACGCTCGGCAGCAACGGGGCGCTTTACCGGGACCGCACGCGATCGGTGCATGTGCCGGTGATCAGCGCCGGGCCGGTGGTCGAAACCACCGGAGCGGGCGATGCGTTCAACGGCGGCCTTGCCGTGGCCCTGTCCGAAGGCCGCGACGTGGTCGACGCCGTGCGCTTCGGCTGCGCCACGGCCGGAATTTCGGTCACGCGACCCGGCACGGCACCCGCGATGCCCGCGCGGGCCGAAATCGACGCCCTTCTGGCCCGCAGCTGAAACGCGCTGCCGAGGGTCGTCATCCTGCTGTTACAAATCCGTCGCATATGCTTCACCATGCCACCCTAAAGCGGCAGGAGGGCGGTATGGAGCGGGCGATGGATGACATCCGTGGGGCGGCATCGGGGCTCGACACCGCGACGGCGAAGATTTCGGCGCGGGGGGTTCAGGTCTATTACGGGCAGAACCATGCGCTGAAGGATGTCGACGTCGATATCCTCGACCGGGCGGTGACGGCCTTCATCGGGCCGTCGGGCTGCGGCAAGTCGACCTTCCTGCGCTGTTTGAACCGGATGAACGACACCGTCGCCAGCGCCCGGGTGACCGGCAAGATCCTGCTGGAAGGCGAGGACATCTACGACCCCCGCGTCGATCCGGTGCAGCTGCGCGCCAAGGTCGGCATGGTGTTCCAGAAGCCGAACCCGTTCCCGAAGTCGATCTACGACAACGTGGCCTACGGTCCGAAGATCCACGGGCTGACCCGCAACAAGGCGGAACTCGACGGCATCGTCGAGGCGTCCTTGCGCAAGGCAGCACTCTGGAACGAGGTGAAGGACCGGCTGGAGGCCTCGGGCACCGGCCTGTCCGGCGGCCAGCAGCAGCGGCTGTGCATCGCGCGGGCGATTGCGACGGGGCCGGAAGTGCTGTTGATGGACGAGCCCTGTTCGGCGCTGGACCCCATCGCGACGGCCCAGGTCGAGGAGCTGATCGACGATCTGCGCGCCAGCTTCTCGGTGGTGATCGTGACCCACTCGATGCAGCAGGCCGCCCGGGTCAGCCAGAAGACCGCGTTCTTCCACCTCGGCAACCTGGTGGAATACGGCGACACGCCGACCATCTTCACCAACCCGAAGGACACCAGGACCGAAGCCTACATCACCGGGCGCATCGGGTAAGGAGCGACAGATGAACACCGCGCATATCGTCACCGCCTTCGACCGCGATCTTGAATCCGCACAGGCGCTTGTCATGCGGATGGGAGGGCTGGTCGAAACCGCGCTTCTGGACGCTGCCGAGGCTCTGGACACGCGCGACGAGGACCTGGCCACCCGGGTCCGCACCGGGGACACCGCGATTGACGCGCTGGAGGACCAGATCAACGCGCAATGCGCGATGCTGCTGGCCTTGCGCGGCCCGACGGCGGGCGATCTGCGCACCGTGTTGACGGTGATGAAGATCGCCGCTGCGCTGGAGCGCGCCGGGGACTATGCCAAGAACATGGCCAAGCGGACGGCAGTCCTGTCGCAGATGACCCTGGTCGCCGGGGCGCCGGGGTCGATCCGGAGACTGGCGAAGGCGGTGGTGCAGATGCTGACCGACGCGCTGGACGCCTATATCCGCCGTGACGTGAAACTGGCCGAGGATGTGCGGCACCGCGACCGCGACATCGACCAGATGTACAATTCGATCTTCCGCGAGCTTCTGACCCACATGATGGAGGACCCGCGCAACATCGGGCCCTGCATGCACCTGCATTTCATCGCCAAGAACATCGAACGGGTCGGGGACCATGCGACGGCGGTGGCCGAGCAGGTGGTCTATCTCGTGACTGGCGCCTTGCCGGGGGACGAGCGGCCGAAGGTCGACAGCACCGGAACGGGAGTGTGAGCATGGCCCGCAGCGGACAGCCAAGGGTGCTTCTGGTCGAGGACGAGCCCGCGCAGCGGACGGTCCTGGCCTACAACCTGGAAGCCGAGGGCTTTGCGGTGACGCAGGCCGACAACGGCGAGGACGCGATGGTCCTGGTCGACGAGGAGGACCCGGACATCATCATCCTGGACTGGATGATGCCGAAGGTCAGCGGCATCGAGGTCTGCCGCCGGCTGAAGATGCGGCCCGAGACGCGCAGCATTCCGATCATCATGCTGTCGGCCCGCGCCGAGGAAGTGGACCGGATCCGGGGGCTGGAGACCGGGGCGGACGACTATGTGGTGAAGCCCTATTCGGTGCTGGAACTGATGGCGCGCGCGCGGGCGCAGCTGCGGCGGGTGCGGCCCTCGACGGCTGGGGTGGTGCTGGAGCATGAGGATATCCGGCTCGATCCGGAAAGCCACCGGGTCTACCGGGCGGAGAAGGTGCTGAAGCTGGGGCCGACCGAGTTCAAGCTTCTGGTCACGCTGATGGAGCGGCCGGGGCGGGTGTTCTCCCGCGAGCAGCTTCTGGACCTTGTCTGGGGGCGCGACATCTATGTCGATACCCGGACGGTGGACGTGCATGTGGGCCGCCTGAGAAAGAGCCTGATGAGCCACGGCGGGGCCGATCCGGTGCGGACGGTGCGGGGCGCCGGCTACGCTTTGGGGTGAGGTGTCCACGGTGGACACTATCTGATTTCATATTAATATCAAAGTCTTGTGCGTGGCCGTTCACCGTTTCTTGACGTGTTCGCCGTGGCGCGGGCTGCGGCGGGTTTTTCATTGAGCGCTGACGCGCAAGCCTTTTGTCTCGCCTCTGGCGCAAGCGCCAACCGGCTTGGTCGTCGGGGGCGCTTCACCCCCCGATCCCCCGGAGAGTAATTCCGCGAAAAGAGCAAAGGCCCGGGTCAGGCCGTTTGCAGCACCTTGTCGAGCGTGGTCAGGACCTGATCGACATCCCGCATGCCGAAGGGCAAGGGCGGACGGAGTTTCAGGCTGTCACCTTTCGGGCCGGTCGAGCTGATCAGGATGCGGTTGTCGCGCAGGGCATTCACAAGTCGTGCCGTGCGGTCGGGGTCGGGTTGGCCGTCGGTCAGGATGGTCTGGCCGATGAACAGGCCGGCGGCGCGGGTTTCTCCCAAGGCGGCGTGGCGCTGCGCGAGGCTGCGGAGGCCGTCGGCGAAGGCCATGCCGACAGTGGCGGCATTCACCTGCAACCCTTCGTCCCGGATCACGTCGAGGACGGCGAGGCCCACGGCGGCGGCGACGGCATTGCCGCCGAAGGTGTTGAAGTAGCGCGCTTTTGTGCCGAAATCAGCGATGGTGGCGGGCTTGAGGACAAGGCCCGCGAGCGGGTAGCCATTGCCCATCGGCTTGCCCAAGCTGACCATGTCCGGGACGATCCCGTGGCGCTGGAAGCCCCAGAAATGGCTGCCGGTGCGGCCAAAGCCCGGTTGCACCTCGTCGGCGAGAAAGAGGCCCCCGGCCTTGCGGATTGCGGCGGCGGCAGGGGCAAGAAAGCCTGTGGGGTCGGGGTAGACGCCGTCGGAGGAGAAGATGGTGTCGACGATCAGGAGGGCGAGTTTGAGGCCTTGGGCGGCCATCCTGTCGCAGGCCCCGGCCACGGCCGCCGCGAAGCCTTCGGCGATGCCGTTCGGGTAATTGGCGGCAGAGGGCGCGGGGATCGGGAACACGCCGGGCCCCGGGGCGACGGCGGGGCCGATCGACATCGACATCTCGGCGGTGGCCAGGGTGACGCCGTGATAGGCGTTGTCGGTGACGATCACTCCGCTCCCCCCGGTCGCGGCACGGGCGATGCGCAGGGCAAGGTCGTTCGCCTCGCTCCCCGTGCAGGTGAACATCACATGCGAAAGCTCGGGTGGAAACAGCGCAAGCAGGCGCTCGGCATAGTCTAAGATGCCATCGTGGAGATAGCGGGTGTGGGTGGCAAGGGTGGCGGCCTGGGCCGACAGGGCCTTGACGACGCGGGGGTGGCAGTGCCCGACGGAAGCGACGTTGTTGTAGCAGTCGAGGTAGGCGTTGCCCTGCGGGTCATAAAGCCGGACGCCCTGACCGCGCACGAGGTGAACCGGGGTTTCGTAGAAAAGCCGGTAGGCGGGGCCGAGCGCGCTGGCGCGGCGCAGGGCCAAGGCCTCGGTTTCCGGCGAAAGGTGCCCGGCGCCGGGGGTATAGGCGTTCAGCATCGTGGTCTGGCGGGTCATGGGGCCGGTCATGGGCGGGGCCTTTCGCAGGCTTGAAGCAGGGCGCGGGTCAGTGCGGCGGGGTCGGTCAGCGCATCGAGGCCCGCGCGCGCGATGGAGGCGTTGCGCAGGATGTAGGGCGCGTTCTGCGGGTAACGGGCAGCGCGCCAGGCAGAGATCGTGAGCGTGGTCACGAGGCGGGCGGTGATCAGGTCGGGAAGCAGGCGGATTTCCTCTGCCGTCAGGGGGTTGGCCTGGTGGTAGGCGCGGGTCAGGGGGACCAGAAGGGCGGTCGGGTCTGAAGGGTCGATCAGGTAGGACGCAGCCACGGCGAGGTCGCAGATGCGGTGTGAAAGGGTCATGTCGCCGAAATCGAGGATGCCGGTCAGGCGGGCGGGATCGGCGGGATCGGCGAGGAGGTTGTGGGGGTTGAAGTCGCCATGGATCACCTGGCGCGGGAGCCGCGCAAGGGTCGGCGCGGTGTGGGTGATGAAATGGGCGAGGCAGGCGGCGACGCGCGGCTTCAGGTCCTCGGGCAGGGCAGAGGTGAGGGGGGCGAGGTCGGAGGCGTGGCGGATGTCCCAGAGAAGGCGGTGGTCGGCGGCTGGGTGGTGGTAGCCCTGAAGGGTTGCATCCAGTCTGCCAAGGGCAGAGCCGATGGCACCCGCCAGGTCAGGGTTCCGGGGCAGATGGGCAAGGGGGGTGCCGGGACGCCAGGTGAGGAGCCTGAGGGCACCATCTTCGGTGGGGACGATGGTCCGGCCGTCGCGGGCAGGGATGACGCGGGGGACCGGGAGGTCAGGGGCGTGCAAGGCGACGTGACGCAGCGCGAGGGTCTGGAACTCGGTCAGGGGCGTCGGTTCGGCGGGGTTGGCGAGTTTCAGGGTGAAACTTCCGTCCGAAGACTCGAAGCGGTGGTTCTGGTCACGCTCGGAGGTAAGGGAGTGAAGGGTGCCGGTGCGTCCCCAGTGGGTTGCGGTGAGAGTGGCAAGGACCCATGTCGGCACTTGCGGCGAGGGAAGGGACAGGAGGCTGGCGGCGGGGTCTTGGGTCATGATCGGGTCCGGGCGGAAGGATAGCCGCTTGGGCGCGCGGCGGGCCAGCGGAATATGCGTTGACATGGTTGAGTATTTTAGTAAGGATATGATCCAGTAGCCTAGCCAGCCCGGTTCGGGTCCGCCCGGTGTGTCGATCATCTGGAGGTCATCATGCCCGAACGTCGTGCCCCGCGGGGCGACTTGCTGGAAATCCTGATCGGTGCGGCGGGGGTCTTTCCCGCAGCCGTTCTTGAGGCGCTGATCGCGCGGCTGGAGGCCGGGCGATGAACATGCTTGTGGAGCCATGGCTGACCACGGATGCGACCCCGGTGCATGACGCGCGCGCGCTGACCGAAGGCGGGTCGCTGGCGCGGATCGTGCTGGACGGTCAGGTCTATTCCTTGCGGATCACCCGGGCGGGCAAGCTGATCCTGACGAAGTAGCGTTGGTCGGGTTCCCCCCACCCCCATCCCCTCCTTACGGAGGGGGAGGGGAGGCGCGGGCCGGTTCAGGTCCTGGCCTGCTTTGTCTCGGCGGCGGCGACGTTGCGTTTCACCGCGACGAAGCTGTCGGGCGTGACCGAGATCGAATCGATCCCGGCCTTGACCAGGAGGCGGGCGAAGGCGGGGTCGTTCGAGGGGGCCTGGCCGCAGAGGCCGACCTTGGCCTTTGCTTTGTGGGCGCGGGCGATCAGGGTCGCGATCATCCACAGGACGGCGGGGTCGGATTCGTCGAAAAGGGCGGCCAGCTCTTCGCTGTCGCGGTCAACGCCGAGGGTCAGCTGCGTGAGGTCATTGGAGCCGATGGAGAAGCCGTCGAAGCGGGTGGCGAACTCTTCGGCGCGGATGACATTGGCGGGGATCTCGCCCATGACGTAGACCTCGAGGCCGTCCTTGCCGCGCGTCAGGCCGTGGCGGGCCATGGTGGCGAGGACGCGGTCGGCTTCTTCGGGGCTGCGGCAGAAGGGGATCATGACGACGACATTGGCAAAGCCCATGTCGCGGCGGAGGCGCTGGATCGCGCGGCATTCCAGCGCGAAGCCCGCCTCGTAGCGCGGCGAGGTGTAGCGCGAGGCACCGCGAAAGCCGATCATCGGGTTTTCTTCGTCCGGCTCGAAGGCGCCGCCGCCGAGGAGGTCGGCGTATTCGTTGGTCTTGAAATCGCTCATCCGGACGATGACGGGGTTCGGCCAGGCGACGGCGGCGATCTGCGACAGGCCCCGGGCAAGGCCGTCGACGAAGTAGTCGGTCTTGTCGGGCCAGGCGCGGGTCAGCTCGGCGATCTTCGCCTTGGCGGCTTCGTCCCTGAGGCTGTCGAAATGGACCAGGGCCATGGGATGCACCTTGAGGGCGTTCATCACCACGAACTCCATCCGCGCGAGGCCGACGCCGTCGGATGGCAGCCGCCACCAGCGGAAGGCGGCGGAGGGGTTGGCGAGGTTGAGCATGACCTTGGTCCGCGTCGCGGGCAGATCGTCGAGGCGGAGGTCTTCGGTCGAGATCTCGGCCAGGCCCTCGTGGATCAGGCCCTCGTCGCCGCCCGTGCAGTTGACGGTGATTTCCTGCGCGTCGTGCAGAACATGGGTGGCGGTGCCGCAGCCGACGATGGCGGGCAGGCCAAGCTCGCGGCTGACGATGGCGGCGTGGCTGGTCCGGCCGCCGTGGTCGGTGACGATGGCCGAGGCGCGTTTCATGATCGGGACCCAGTCCGGGTCGGTGGTGCCGGTCACAAGGATCGCGCCGTCGACGAAGCGGTCGATGTCGCGGGCGCTTTCGATCAGGCAGACGCGGCCCGTGGCAACGGCGGACCCAACGGAGAGGCCCTTGAGCAAGACCTTCCCGGCCCGCTTGACCGAGTAGGAGCGGATCAGCCCGGCCTTGACGCGGGATTGCACGGTTTCGGGGCGGGCCTGGACGATGAACAGCTCGCCCGTGTCGCCGTCGCGCGCCCATTCCATGTCCATCGGCAGACCGTAATGGTCCTCGATGGTCACTGCCATCCGGGCGAGCGACAGAATCTCGGCATCCGACAGCACGAAGGCGGCGCGTTCGGCCCTGGAGGTGGGGACGTTCCGGGTCGTGCCGCCCTCGGCCCCGGCGTAGATCATCTTGATCTCTTTCGCGCCGAGCGCCTTCTTGACGATGGGGGTCAGGGACTTCTTGCCGAGGAAGGGCTTGAACACCTCGTATTCGTCGGGGTTCACGGCCCCCTGCACCACGTTTTCGCCAAGGCCCCAGGCAGCGGTGATCAGCGCCACCTTGTCGAAGCCGCTTTCGGTGTCGATCGAGAACATCACCCCCGACCCGCCGGTATCGGACCGCACCATGCGCTGCACGCCGATGGACAGGGCGACCTTGGCATGGTCGAAACCCTTCAGCGTGCGGTAGGTGATGGCCCGGTCGGTGAACAGCGAGGCATAGCAGCGGCGGCAGGCGGCAAGGAGGGCAGCCTCGCCCCTGACGTTCAGGTAGGTCTCCTGCTGGCCCGCAAAACTGGCGTCCGGCAGGTCCTCGGCGGTGGCGGAGGAGCGGACCGCGACGGAGAGGTCGGTTGTCCCGGCCCGCCGGGAAAGCTCGCGGTAGGCCTTGCGGATGTCGGCTTCGATGTCCGCAGGCCAGTCACCCGCAAGGATCATCGCGCGCACTTCGGTCCCGGCCTCATGCAGGCTGAGCTTGCTGTCCTGCCAGCGGTGCAGCACCCCGGCGATGCGGTCGGGCAGGGCGTTGGCGGACAGATAGGCGCGGAAGGCGTCCGCAGTCGTGGCAAAGCCGCCGGGGACCTGGATCCCCTTCTTGCCCAGTTGCTGCACCATTTCGCCAAGCGAGCTGTTCTTGCCGCCGACAAGCGCCACATCGCCGCGCGACAGGTCTTCAAACCACAGGACGTTGACGGACTTCTTCGGCATCGCGGGCCTCCTTCGGGGCGATTTCGATCAGGCCCGAATCATGCGCCATCTTTTCGGTCCGGGTCTTGACGCGGATCAAGGCAGCGGCGCGCGGGGCCGCTATATCTGGAGCGGTCCGAACCAAGGGAGACGCAAGATGAGCAAGAGCGAGATCCGAAGCCTGAAGGACAGGGTTCAGGGTGCCGACGAGCTGACTGTCGATCAGTTCGATCAGGCCGCCGTGCTGGTGCGCCGCGTGTTTGCCGAGATGCCGGCGCCCAGCGGCGGACGCGAGCTGGTGGGCCAGCTTTTGCATGCGATCGATCTGTGTCTGCCCGGCTGGACGATCCAGCTGACCGGCAAGGCGCAAGAGCCGGACGGGCACTGGCGCTGTTCCCTGCGCGAGACACGGGGCAGCGACGAGATCGAGGTGATCGGGATCGGGACCGGGCGCGTCGTCGAAGTGGCGCTGCTGGAGGCGCTGCTGCATGTGGCAGAGCAGAAGGCGAAGGTCTGAGCCGCTCGTCGAAGCATTTCATGCACTCCTCGCAAGCAGACCGACCGGGTCGGACGAGGAGACAACGTCGAGCGAGGGGGGTCAGCCGCCGGTGTGGCTCATGTGGCGGGTGATCTGGCCGGCGACCTTCTGGCGGGAATAGTCGAAGTCGTGGCCCTTGGGCTTTCGCGCGATGGCGGCGCGGATCGCCTGTTCGACGACCGCATCTTCTGGGCTGGCGCGCAGGGGCGCGCGGAGGTCGGCCATGTCTTCCTGTCCAAGGCACATGTAAAGTTCGCCGGTGCAGGTCAGCCGCACCCGGTTGCAGCTTTCGCAGAAATTGTGGGTCAGGGGCGTGATGAAGCCGAGCTTCTGGCCGGTCTCCTCGATCCGGACATAGCGGGCGGGGCCGCCGGTGCGCTCGGTCAGGTCGGTCAGGGTGAAGCGGTCCGCGAGGCGGGAGCGCAGGTCCTTCAGCGGCCAGTACTGATCGAGGCGCAGGGGGGACATGTCCTCGCCCATCGGCATGACCTCGATGAAGGTGAGGTCGTGGCCTTCGGTGGCGCACCAGTCGAGAAGCGGAAAAAGCTCGTCCTCGTTGAAGCCTTTCAGGGCGACGGCGTTGATCTTGACCCGAAGACCGGCGGCCTTGGCGGCCTCGATGCCGTCAAGCACCTGAGGCAGGCGGCCCCAGCGGGTGATCCGGGCGAATTTCGCGGGGTCGAGGGTGTCGAGGCTGACATTCACGCGGCGGACGCCAAGGTCGGCGAGGGGCTGGGCGAATTTCGCAAGCTGGCTGCCATTGGTGGTCAGCGTCAGTTCCTTGAGCGCGCCGGTGGCAAGATGGCGGGACATCGCTTCAAAGTAGGTCAGGATGCCCTTGCGGACCAAGGGCTCGCCGCCGGTGATGCGCAGCTTCTGGACGCCCATACGGATGAAGGCCGAGGAGAGGCGGTCAAGTTCTTCCAGCGACAGAAGGTCGGCCTTGGGCAGGAAGGTCATGTGTTCCGACATGCAGTAGGTGCAGCGGAAGTCGCAGCGGTCGGTGACCGAGACGCGCAGGTAGCTGATGGCGCGGGCGAAGGGGTCGATGAGCGGCGTCATGGGGTGAAGGTAGGCCTGTGCGGGGGGGCGCACAAGGCTGGATGCGACGATTGCGGGGCGCAGGGCGGCAGGCTAGGCTGGAACCATGCGCCAGCTTGCCTTGCCTTTCGTTCTCGCCGTGGCCCTGTCGGGATGTGCCCTGTTCCAGAAGGCGCCGGGGGGGCCGGGTTCGATCACCGGTCCGGTAGAGCCGCTGCCTGCGACCGAGTCCGCCCCGGCGGCATCGACGGCTGTGCTGGGCACCACCCGGGCGGTCAGTGCCGAGGCTCTGGACAAGACCTCCGCGCAGGAAAGGGCGGCGGCGCTGGCCGCGCCGGCGGCGGGGGGCGAGCGGGAGCTTGGGAAGGTGGTCGTGGCCCTCGGGCCGCCGGCAGAGCAGGGGATCTGGCTGTCGTCGGCTCTGGTCACAAAGACCGGGCAGGGCCGGATCGTGACCGCAGCGGGCAAGAGCCTGAGGCTGGAGCTGCGGCCGGGGACGGGTGGGGCGCTGCTGTCGCTCGCGGCATTCCAGGCGCTGGGGCTGGTCTTGACCGAATTGCCGGAAGTGACGGTCTACGGGCCTTGAGGGCGTGTTGGACGGGTGTTGACTTGAGCGCTGCCGCGCGCGGCTTCTGTCTCGTCGTCGGCCTTCGCCTCCTCCTCGGCTGAGGGGGGTTGCACCCCCCCCAAGCCCCCGGGGGTTTCACCCCCAGCCCCCCGAGAGTATTTGGGAAAAGAGCAAATGGCCCGTCGGGTCAGGCGGGCAGGCTGTCGAGCGTTTCCAGGACCGTGCCGGTGACGCGCCAATCGGCGTCGAGGACGAGAAGGTCGGCGAGGTCGCGCTGTTCCGGGCTGGAAAGGTCAGGGCGGCCGATGAGGCGGGCGGGGGCGGCGCTGGCCATGTCGAGGGCGGTTTGCGGGCTGGCGCCGACCCTGGTGATCAGGCGGCGCAGGCCCTCGGCCATGGTGACATGGGCCCCGGCAAGCGAGCCTTCCGCGTTCACCAGGCGGCCGTCCTTCAGCCAGACATCCTGGCCGTAGAGGCGGAAGTGGTCGGAACCGCCCACCGTACTCATGGCGTCCGAGACGAGGAACATGCGGCCGGGGACGGGACGGGCGCGGATGGCGAGGCCGACCATTTCGTCGGCGACATGGATGCCGTCGCAGATGATGCCGGCATAGGCCGAGGAGTTGATGCAGGCGCCGGTCACGCCGGGCGCGCGGTTCAGCATCGGCGACATGGCGTTGAAGAGATGGGTGAAGCATGTGGCCCCGGCATCCAGGAGGGCGCGGGTTTCTTCGGCAGTGGCGTCGGAATGGCCGATGGAGACGATGGCTCCGGTCCCGACGAGCCGGGCCACGTCCTGCGGGGTTGTGTTTTCGGGCGCGACGGTGATCTTGACGAATATCCCCTCGGCCCGGAGACGCTGGACATGGGCGAGCGTGGTGGCGTCGAAGGGGCGGACCCATTCGGCAGCATGGGTGCCCCGGCGGGGGAGGGAGAGATGCGGACCTTCGATGTGAAGGCCGAGGAGGCCGGGCGAACCCCGGGCGGCGACCACGGCATCGACGGCACGGGCCAGGACCCCGGGTGCGTCGGTGATCACGGTCGGCAGGATGCCGACGGTGCCGAATTGGCGGTGGGCGGCGGCCATGCGGTGAAGGGCCTCGGGCGACTGGTCGTTGTTCAGAAGCGCGTCGCCGCCGCCGTTGACCTGCAGGTCGAGAAAACCGGGGGCGAGGGTGCCTTTGAGGCGGCGTGTGGCGACCGAGGCGGGGAGGCTTGCGGCGTCGGTCACGGTCAGGCTGCGCTGTCCGGCGATGCCGAGGGCGGCACCCTGTTGCAGGCCCTGGCCGTCGAAGAGGGCGTCGGGGAGAAGCCAGAGGTCGGGTATCGCGCTCATGACCGGGGTCCCGTGAAGAAATAGGGGCGAAGGGCGGTTTGCACCCGGGCCAGAGCCAGCGCGCGCGGCAGGGGATAGTGGCTGGCGCGGGCAGTGGCAATCTCGACCGGCGCAAAATGCGCGGCGAGCATCGGGTCGGGCAGCCGTTTGCCAGCGAGGTCGGCCATCAGGCGCTGCACCGCCGCCTGCGCGCGGGCGTCGGGCCAGTAGTAGCGGATGCGGTCGGCGAGGCCGAAGTGACGCTCGGTCCGGGGGTCGGCGGTCATGCCGTGACAGTGGCCCTGCCAGTGGGCGGGGTTCGCGAGCATCACCTCTTCCATCGTGTCGGCGAGCGCGGGACCGGTGGCCCAGCCGTTCTGCGCCCGAAGGGCATCGAGGGCGTAGAGCGCCTCGCGCCAGGCGAAGGTCAGGGCGGGGCCGACCTTCTGGAAGGCGAAGCCGAGCCGGGCCAGACGGGGATAGGCGGAGGCGTGCTGGTAATCGGTGGAATGTGCTTCAAGGCAGATGCCGGGCCAGTCGGCGAGGGCGGACAGGAGGCCAGGATCGCGCTGCAACGGCAGGTGATGGACCTCCATCGGCGAGAACTCGACCCCCGGCTGGACGACGAGGCCGCCGATCCGGTCGAGGGGGAGGCCCTTGGCCGCGAAGGCGTCGCGGTGGGCGTCGAGAGTGGCGCGCGCCGCTTCGGGCGTCGTGGGCGGGATGTCACCGTGATCGTCGGTGCGGGCCCCGCCGGGCGGCGGGACTTCGGTGCCGATGACGAAGATGAACCTGGAGGGGTCGGGCGCGTGTTGCAGCGCGGTTGCGGCGAGGGTGGCAGAGCGGGCGGCGGTGATCGCATCGGGCAGCTGGGCGGGTTCCCCGGCGCAGCCTTCCGAGCAATCGAGATGGATCTTGGTGAAGCCTGCGGCGGCATAGTCGGCGACCATCTGATGCGCCTTTTCCATCGCCTTGTCGGCAGGGAGATTGCGCCAGGCCTGCGGGCCGAGGTGGTCGCCGCCGAACAGGATGCGACCGGGGTCAACCCCGGCGCCGCTGGCGATGCCCTGGACAAAGCGGATGAAGTCGGCGGGCCGCAACCCGGTGTAGCCGCCGTCCTGATTGACCTGGTTCGAGGTGGCCTCGACCACGATGGGCTGGCCGAGGGTTTCTGCGAGGGCCAGCGAGGCCTCGATCGCGCCGGGATGGGCGGTGCAGACCGAGGGGATGGCGACGGCGTCCCCGGCGCGGTTGCGGGCGATGATCTGGCGGAGGTCAGGCATGTTCGGCCCCCGTGGCACCTTCGTTCAGCGCATGGAGGGCGGCACCTCGGGCCCCGGAGGCGTCACCGCCTTCGGCGAGCCGGATGGCGGGGATCGGGAAGCCCGCAAGGGTGGCCAGTGCAAGCCGTTTCGTCAGGTCGTCGGTCAGCCCGGGGGCGCGGGACAGCCCGCCGCCGAGGACGATGACCTGGGGGTCGAGCGTGAAGCACAGGGTGACGAGAAACTCGGTCGCAAGGTCAAGCCAGATGTCCCAGGCCAGTGCGAAGGCCGGGGTCGAGCCGCGACCGGCGACGATGGTTTCGGGGCTGTGGGTCTGGCCGGTCAGGTGCGCGGCGATACGGGACATGCCGGGGGCGGAGAGGTAGGTCTCGACGCAGCCCTGTCTGCCGCAGCCACAGGTGAGGATCGGCAGTCCGTGGGTTTGCATGGGGGCGGCGGCGAGGGGGAAGTGGCCGAACTCGCCCCCGGTCTGTGCCGGGGACGGCAAAAGCCTGCCGCCGGTCACGACACCGCCTGCGACGCCGGTCCCGAGGATGAGGCCGACGGCGGGGTCGGCCCCGCGCGCTGCGCCCAGTATCGCCTCGGAGAGGGTCAGGGCGCGACAGTCGTTGATCCAGGCGATCTTCCGCTGCGCGGCAATGGCGACGTCGGCGGGGAAGGGGCGGCCGGTCGCGGGGAGGTTCGAGGTCAGGGCGAAACCGGTCCCTGGGTTGATGAGACCGGCGGCGGAAATGCCGACGGGGAGGTTTTCCGCGTGGCTTTCGCACCAGCGGATCGCCTTGACCAGCGCGGCGACAAGGGCCGGGTAGTCCTTCGGCGTGGGCCAGCGTTGGCGGGCGTGAAGGCCCCAGTCGCGGGCGAAGACCTGCGCCTCGATCTTGGTGCCGCCAAGGTCGATGCCCGCTGCGATCGGGGCGGCGATCATGGCGTCACCGGATGAAGCTTCACGCCGGAGACGACGCGCGTCAGGGTTCCAAGGCCCGCGAAGGGGTCGTCGACGTTCAGGCCAAGGGCAGCGGACCAGGTGACGGCCAGGACTTGCGCAAGAGCGACGTAAAGTGGCGCGGACCAGAGATCACCGAAGGGTTGCGGAACTTCGGGCGCGGTGACGATGGCGTCGGGGAACTGGGTGCCAAGCTCGGCGAGAAGGTCGTTGTCGTAAGCGCGGGTCATGGGATCGGCAGAGCGGAAGAGCCAGAGGTCGGTTCCGGGCGTGGTGAAGCTTTTGGGGCCGTGGCGGAAACCGAGGGTCGAGTCCCAGAGGGCGGGAATCTGGCCGGCGGAAAGCTCCATCACTTTGAGGGCGGCTTCGCGGGCGGCGAAGGCGAGGGGACCGGAGCCCGCGAAGACGGCGCGGGCGGGGCGGCGGGTGGCCCGGGCCTGGGAGATGAAGCTGGGCAGGAGGCTGGCGAGGGCGTCGGCGAGGGTCGCGAAGCGGTCTGGCGTTCCGGTTGCCGGGAGGCTGGCGTCGAACAGGGCGGCGGCGGTGAGAAGCATGGTGGAGAAGCTGGAGGTCATCGCGAAGCCCTGGTCGTGGGTGGCTTCGGGGAGGGTGACGACTTTCGCGCCGGGCCTTGTGGCAAGGGTCGACCGGCCGTTGCAGGTGATGTTGAGGCGAGGCCAGCCGGGGGCGAGGGCGTCCAGAGCGTCGAGAAGGCCGACACTCTCGGTCGAGTTGCCCGACCGACCGAAACTGACGATCAGTTTCGGTCGACCGCCTAGGTAGGCGCGCGGGCGGGCGACGATGTCGGTGGTGGGAACAGAGCGGAGGCGGGGGCCGCCCCTTCCTTCGAGGGTCTGGCCTTCAAACCCGGCTGCCAGAGTGTCGCCGATGTAGGCAGAGGTGCCTGCGCCGCAGAACCAGACCTCTTGCACGCCAGTCTGAGCGATCCAGTGGCGGAGGTCGGCGACGGGCAGCGTCGCGCCCCAGCTGCGCCAGATTTGCGGTTGGGACAGGATTTCCCGTCCGGTGGCGTGGCGGGCGAGGTCGGTCATCTGGTCTGCGTCACCTTGGAGAGCGTTGTCGGGCGGTCGGGGTCGTGGCCGAGGGCGAGGGCGGTTTTCAGGACGAGCGGGTAGGTCAGGATCAGGAGGGCGGCGGCGGCGGCGGCGGGGGTGAGATCGGTGGCGCCGACGTCGGAGGGCCGGAGGCGAAAGACGGACCCCCCTGCGGCGCGGAAGCGGGTTTCGGCGGTGTCGAGGCTGGGCTGGACATCGGGTTGTCCGGTGTCGAGAATCAGGATGAGGAGCGGGTTGGTCACCAGTTGCAGCGGGCCGTGCAGGACTTCGCTTGAGGAATAGGCCTCGGCGTGCAGCGCGCAGCATTCCTTGAGCTTCAGCGCCAGCTCCTGCGCCGCTCCAAAGCCGGTGTCCCGCCCGATGACATAGACATGGGAGGCGCGGAGGAGGGCGGCGAGGATGGTGCGGCTCTGGGGAAGCTCTTTGCCTTGCAGGGCGGCGATCGCCCCGGCCGAGGCCGCGGCGCGGGAGGCATAGGTCGGGACCAGGGCGGACAGCAGGGCCATGCCGCCCGCGATGGCCCCGACCACGGATTTGGTGGCGGGGACGGCGAGTTCGGTTCCTGCACCGATGCGCAGGGTGGCGTTGGCCGCAGCTTCCACCGGGCTGCCGGGGGCGTTGGTCAGGGCGAGGACGGTGGCCCCTGCGGCGCGCGCGCCGTTGGCGGAGCGGACAAGGTCGTCGGACGCGCCGGATTGCGAGACGACGAGGACGGCGGTTTCGGCCAGCCGGACGCCGTGGCCGAGCGAGAAGATCGAGGGCGGGAGCGAGGTGGTCGGCAGCCCGGTCTCGCGCATGATCTCGTAGGAGAGGATGTTGGCGGCGGCGTCGGAGGAGCCGCGCGCGACGGTGTAGATGGCACGGAGCTTGGCGAGTTCGGGCAGGGTGACGGGCTGCGCGACGGAAGCGGCGAAGACTGCGGGGGCTTCGGCGATCTCGCGCGACATGTGCTGGCCTGCGTCGGGGGCAAGGTCCGTCATGTGCGCAACCCATGGGCGTCAAGGCTGGCCCAGGTATCGGTCAGGTCGACGACCTGTCCGGTCAGGCGGGCCTGATCCAGTGCCAATGCGGCGATGCCGGCTTCCATCGCGTCGAGGATCGAGACCGGAAGCGTCTGGCGTTCTTCGCGCAGGTAGGCGGTGATGTCGCGGCACATGAGCTGGTCCGCGCCGTAATGTGCGCCTTTCATCGCGGTGCCTTGCGAATAGTCGTGGTCGGCGAGACGGCGGCCGTCTCGGGCGGTGACGCGCAGGAAACCGCGCACGAAGTCGCCTTCGGCCATGCCATGCGTGCCCATCACGCAGAACCGGCGGTGTTCGTCGGGGACGTTGAGGTTGGTGTGGAACGCAAGGCTTGCGCCGGTTTCGTACTGCAGGATCGCGGTCTGGTAGTCGATGATGTCGCCGTCCGACAGGAAGGGATCGTCGGTCGCTTCCCAGACCGATTTCTTGACGTGGAAGATCTCCGCCTCGGCGTTCGACTGCGGCGCATTTGCCGGGACGAAGGACTTGCGGCCCCCGAAGCTGGCGACGCGGGCGGGCCGCGAGCCGGTGACCATGTTGTAGATGTCGAGGTCGTGGCAGCACTTTTCCAGCATGAAGCCGCCCGCGAGGCCGGTCTTCCTGCGCCAGTCGCGCATGAAGAAGGCACCGTGGTAGGGGCCGATGTGTTCGTTCGCCTCCAGCGACGTGACCTCGCCCAGCCAGCCTGCAGCCATCGCGGCACGAAGGTCGGTCATATGCTGGGAATAGCGCAGGACGAGGCCGACCATGGCGCGGTTCGTGCCGCCGTGTTTGGCGAGCAGGCGGGCGAGTTCCAGGGTTTCGTCGATGGAGACGACGACCGGCTTTTCGGTGAAGACTTGCACCCCGGCCTCCAGTCCCAGCCGGATCTGGTCGAGGTGAAAGACGTTCGGCGAGAAGACGCAGTAGAGGTCGGGCTTTGCGTCCGAAAGCATCGCCTCGACGGACGGATAGCGGGGGGTATCCTCGCCGATCATCGAAAGATGGGTGGGCTGGGGGTCGTAGTAGCCGACCACCCGGGCTTCGGGCATTTCCTCCAAGAGCGTGGTCAAGACGTGACCTGCCCGCAGGCCGATGCCTGAGGTGACAATCCGCATGGGTCTCTCCTTCCTTCAGGCGGCGAGCCTTCGTTTAAGCGGCAAGGGCTGGGGCCTGCCGCCGCCGCATCACGCGGCCATCGGCGTCGAAGACATGGGCGTCGGCGGGGGCGAAGGTCAGGCCCACGGCTTCGCCCTCGTGGACAGTGGTGTCACCGGGAAGGGCTGCGCAAAGTTTGAGCCCGTCATCCAGCATACCATAGGCAATGGCGGTTCCGCCCAGCCGTTCCAGCACCCGAAGCCGCATCGAAAGCCCGTCACCCAGCGCCAGGTTTTCCGGGCGGACGCCGATTTCGACGCGGTCGCCGCTGCGGGCCGTGCCGGGATCGACCGGGATCGTCATCCGGGCCCCGCCGGGGAGGCTGACAGAGATGCCATCCGCGCCTGTATCGGCAATGGTCGCAGGGATAAGGTTCATGTTGGGCTGGCCGATGAAGGTGGCGACGAACTTGGTTGCGGGGTGGTGATACAGCTCCATCGGGGTGCCGAACTGTTCGATCCGGCCCTTGTTCAGGACGACGATGCGATGGGCCATGGTCATCGCCTCGACCTGATCATGAGTGACATAGACCATGGTCGCGTCGAGGTCGCGCTGGAGGGCGGAAAGCTCGACCCGCATTTCGCCGCGCAGGGCGGCGTCGAGGTTCGACAGGGGTTCGTCGAACAGGAAGACCTTGGGGTTGCGGACGATGCTGCGGCCGATGGCGACGCGCTGGCGCTGGCCGCCGGAGAGCTGGCCGGGTTTCAGCGAGAGTTTCTCGGTCAGTTGCAGGATGTCGGCGGCGCGGGCGACCTTTGCCTTGACCTCGGGTTCCGGCAGGCGGGCGACGCGCAGCGGGAAGGCGATGTTCTCGTAGATCGAGAGGTGCGGGTAGAGCGCATAGCTTTGGAACACCATCGAAATGCCGCGGTCGACCGGGGCCGCGTCCGACACATCGCTGCCGTCGATCAGGATGCGGCCCGTCGTGGCGGCTTCAAGCCCCGCGATGATGCGCAGAAGCGTGGACTTGCCGCAGCCCGAAGGGCCTACGAAGACCACGAACTCCTTGTCGCGGATCGCAAGGTCGATGCCGGACAGCACCTTGTGCGTCCCGAAATCCTTGGTGATGGAAGTTAGGTCAAGCGTGGCCATGAGCGTGTCCGACAGGGAAGAAGGAGGCGGGCCGCACGCGATGCGGCCCGCCGGGGGAGGGATTACTGGATCGCCTTGATGCCTTCCGCCGCTTCGGTGACGGCGGCGTTGATGTCGGTGATCTCGCCCAGGATGACGCCCTGGATCATGTTTGTGAACACCGCCTGCAGGGAGGCAAAGTTGTAGACCATCGGTTCCGGCCGACCGGTGGGGGTGGTGTCGAGGAAGAGCTTCCATTCGGGCTTGGCGTAATAGACATCGGTGATGCCCTGCTCTTCATACTTCTGGATCGGCGGCAGGCCCCATTCGCTGTCGAGCGCGTATTGCGATGCGCCCGAAGTCAGGTGGGCGGCCAGCTTCATCGCCTCGGCCTCGACGCCCGAGCCCTTGAAGACCGCGATGCTGTCCGTGATCAGGATCGAGCCGGATGTGCCCGAAGGGCCGCGCGGGATCGGGCCGACCTTGAAGTTCTTCGCGGCATGCTGGCCCATGCCCCAGGGTCCGGTGACATACATGCCGATCTTGCCGTCCTCGAACAGCGCCTGCAGGTTGCCGCGTTCCAGGGCGGTGGCCCCTTCGGCCATCACCGGGACGAGGTCGGCGTAAAGCTGCAGCGTTTCGCGGGCGGGCACGTCGTCGAACTTGATCTCGCCCGTCACGGTGTCGACCACGGTGCCGCCGTTCGAATACATGAAGTCGAGGAACATGTGCATCGTGTTGTCGAAATCCTTGCCCGCGATGCCGATGCCCGCGATGCCGGTCTTTTCCTTGATCGCGGTGGCCGCGGCCTTCATCTCGGTCCAGTCGGCGGGCACCTTGCATTCAAGGCCGGCCTGCTCGAAGAGGTCGCAGTTCACGAACATCGCCTTGTTGGAAAAGGCGTGCGGGAAGCCCCAACGCTTGCCGCCGTCCTCGACGGTCGACAGGATGCCGGGCTGATAGGCGGCTTCCTGTTCGGGGGTCAGTTCGATCGGCAGGATCTGGTCGGCCTTCGACAGCTGTTTCAGGAACCGCGAACCGATATAGGCCAGCCCGGGCGGATCGCCGGCGGCGGCCATCTGCATGGCCTTTTCCGAGCAGGTGCCCCAGGGCAGGAATTCGAGGTTCACCTTGATGCCGGGGTTGGCAGCCTCGAATGCGGCGACCGAGTCCCTCTCGGCCTGCCGTTCGTCGCCGCACATGATATATTGGATTTCCTGGGACAGCGCCGGAAGGGCAGTCGCGCCCATCAGGACTGTGGCCAGCGCCAGTCGGTTGAATGTGGTCATGGGTAACCTCCTTGTGGTGTTGCGGTCTGTCATTCTTTCACAGCCCCCGCCGTCAGACCGGCGACGAGGTAGCGTTGCAGGAACAGGAACACGACCAGGACGGGCGTGATCCCGGTCAGCGCGGCGGCCATCATCATGTTCCACTCGACGTTCTGGTAGCCGATGAACTGAAGCAGGCCGACGGGAAGGGGATAGAGGTCGCCGTCGCTGTTGAACGTGATGGCAAAGAGGTATTGCTGGGCATAGGCCGTGATGAAGACGGTGGTGGCGACGACGACCAGCCCGGGACCGGCCAGGGGCAGGATCACCCGGCGCAGGGTGTAAAGCCGCGATGCGCCGTCCATGTAGGCGGCTTCCTCCATCTCTTTCGGGATCTTCTCCAGATAGCCGCGCAGCAGCCAGATGCCGGTCGGGATCAGGAAGGCCACCCCGGGAATGATCATCGCCCAGTAGGTGTTGAGCAGGCCCAGGGTCCGCATCAGCTTGTAAAGCGGGATCAGAAGCACCGCGCCGGCGAACATGTTGACCGACAGGAACAGGCCCAGCGATTGGGTCTTGAACGGGAATTCCAGCCGCGCATAGGCGTAGGCTGCGGGCACGATCACGATCATGGCGATCAAGGTGACGGCAGTGGCGATGAAGATCGAGTTCCAGATGTAGCGGCCAAGGTTCGGCACGCGCTCCCACATCCGGGTATAGGCATCGAAGCTGAAGTCGTCGGACCAGAACTGGTAGGGCGAGCGGAAGATGTGGTTCAGCGGCTTCAGCGAGGTCATGAACATCTCGAAGAAGGGCAGGAGGATGAACGCCAGGAAAATGCCGATCCCCGCGTAGATGCCGATCTTCTGCCAGAGGGTGTAGCGGTCCATCATCCTACTTCACCCCGTATTTGCGGTTCACCCGCCCCAGGACCCAGAGGTAGAGAAGGCTGAAAAGGGCCAGCATGATCACGATGATGACTGCCCGGGCGGCCCCTTCGCCGAACTGCAGGTTGGCGATGGCGACCTTGTAGGTGTCGATGATCATCGTCGTGGTCCCGCCGCGGGGGCCCCCTTGGGTCAGGATCCAGATGATCTCGAAGCTGTTGAAGGTCCAGATCGCCGACATCAGAGCCATGGAAACAATCACCGGCATGATCTGGGGAATGGTAATTCGACGGAAACGATACCAACGCCCCGCGCCGTCGACCCAGGCGGCCTCATAGAGATCGCGCGAGACGCCCTGCATCGCGGCAAGGAAGAACAGCGTCACCATGGGCGTGCCGACCCAGGCGTCGGTGACGATGGCCGACCAGAAGGCCGAATTGCGGTAGGCGAGGAAGGCAAAGGGGCCGTCAGTGATGCCGATGGCCTGCGCCACGCCCGAGATGATCCCGAAGTCGCCGTTGAACAGCCAGAGCCAGCCAAGGCAGCCCATGGCGATCGGGATCACCCAGGGCGGCATGATCAGGATGCGGAACAGCGCCTGCCCGGGCACTACCGCCATCAGCAGGCTGGCTCCGATCAGCCCGAGGATCAGCTTGAGGCTGACCGAGAAGAACATCCAGACGAAGGTCCGCACGATGATCTCGCCGAACTTTCCGCCGCTGAACAGCTTCTGGTAGTTGGCCAGGCCGACATATTCCTCGCCCGCCAGCGAGGCGTTGGTGAACGACAGCCGGATCGTTTCGATCAGCGGCCAGGCGACGATGACGGCGATGAACAGGATCGCCGGCGCGATCAGGGCCCAGGCAAAGGCGCGGTCGGACAAGGCCTTGCGGCGCATCCGTTCCGGCGCGGCGGTGCCCTGGGCGGCCAGTGTCATGCGCATTCCCCCTGTTGCGACCGGGTGTGGCGGCCCGAATCGTCTGATTGGTGTGACGATACCAAAAATCTGCCATAATGCTACCATCATAATACCAATAGCGCGAAAAAATCGAACCAATCGCGGTTTTCTGCTTGTTTTTCGCGTTCTTTTCCGCTCATGCTGCAAGCGTGGTGCGGACTGGTCCTATCCATATAATACCAATTCGGGGGTGGCGGTGGACGACGACCTTGCGCTGTTTCGCCCGGACGCCTGGTTCCGCACCGGTCGCGGACCGCGCTATGAACAGCTGTATCGCCATCTTGCCGCGACCATCAGGGCGGGCGAACTTGCCCCGGAAACCCAGTTGCCGCCGGAACGCGAGCTGGCGCTGATCGCCGATGTCAGCCGGGTCACCGTGCGCAAGGCCGTCAGCCAGCTGGTCGAGGACGGGGTGCTGGAACAGCGCCGGGGGGCGGGGACCTTTGTCCGGCCCGCGCGACCCAAGCTGGAACATTCGCTGTCCGCCCTTCTTTCCTTTACCGAATACATGCGCCAGCGCGGCAAGACATCCTCCAGCCGGATCCAGCGGCGCGGGGTGTTCCTGCCGACCCCGGACGAGATGATGGCCTTGGGCCTGTCCGCCGCCGACCGGGTGGCGCGGGTCGAACGGCTGCGCTTTGCCGATGACACGCCGCTGGCGCTGGAATGGTCATCCTTGCCGACCGATATCCTGCCCGACCCCGAGGCGGTGGAAACTTCGCTGTATGACGTGCTTCGCGGGATGGGCAAGGCACCGACACGGGCCGTGCAGCGGATTACGGCGGTCAACCTCAACTCGGCGGATGCCCGGCTGCTGATGCTGGCCGAGGGGGCGGCAGTGCTGCGGATCGACCGGACAGCCTACCTGCCCTCGGGTCGTCCCATCGAATTCACGCGGGGGCTTTATCGCAGCGACATCTATGATTTCATTGCCGAACTGAGGCTGGACGCGCCATGACCCTGACGTTCGCCACCCGCATCGACGGGTCGCAGATCCGGTGCGAGATCGGAACCGACCGCGCCCTCGTCGCGCCGACCCTGTGCTTTTCGCTGATGGCCGCGCCGAAAGTGGTGTCAGGCGGGAGGCTGGTGCGCCGGGTCGCGGGCTACGGCGAAGTGGCGCTGCCGGATCTGGTGCCGGGGACGCTGCACGAGCTGGTGCTGGAGCATGCCGACAGGCAGTTCGGCCCACGCAACCGGGCATGGCTGCCGCTGGGTGCCTATCTGCGGGTTGGTCGCGACTGCCTGCCCCTGCCGCAGGGCAACGACCGTGGCCTGCGAATGGCGGAGGGTCCTCCAGCCCCGCCGCTGGCGGCGGTCCGGCTGCCGCTGGTGCCGCAGCCGCTGGACTGGGTGGCAACGGGCGGAACGGTCGACTTTTCCGGGCTGGCCCCGGTCCCGGGGGCGGGGGGTGTCGCCGACCTGGCCCTGCGGCTTGGCCTCGCGCCTTTTGTCCAGTCCGGGGGGCAGCTGCTGGATGTCACCCAGGCGGGCGATCTGCCACCCGAGGGCTACCGGCTGAGCATCTCTCGGCAAGGTCTGGGCGTGGCAGTCGGTGGTCCAGCCGGGTTGCACCATGCCTGTATCACGCTGCTGATCCTGCGCGAAACCTGCGGTGGTCGTCTGCCTTGCGGCGTGATCACCGATGCCCCGCGCTTTGGCTGGCGTGGACAACACCTGGATTGCGCGCGGCATTTCTTCGGGGTGGAGTTCATCCTGCGACTTCTGGACCTGATGGCGCTTCTGAAGCTGAACCGGTTCCACTGGCATTTCGCCGATGACGAGGCCTTCCGGCTGGAGGTGGAGACGCAACCGCGCCTCTGGCAGCGGACGGCCTTCCGGGGCGAGGGGGAACTGGTGCCAGGCGTGTTCGGCGGCGGCATCCGGGCAGGGGGCAGCTATACAAGGGCCGATGTCGCTCGGGTGCTGGCGCGGGCAAAGGCGCTGCAGATCGAGGTGCTGCCGGAAATCGAGGTGCCCGCGCATTCCCACGCGATGATCAAGGCGGTGCCCGGCTTGCGCGATCCCGGCGACAATGGCGAGGAGATCTCGATCCAGGGCTATCTTGACAACATCGTCAACCCGGCGGTGCCTGCGACCTGGGACGTGCTGCTGCCGCTGGCGCGCGAGGTTGCGGGGCTGTTCCCGATGGCCATGCTGCACCTTGGGGCCGACGAGGCACCACCCGGGGCCTGGGACGGCTCGCCCGCCGTGGCGGCGCTGAAGGCGCGGGAGGGGCTGGTGACCTCGGACGATGTGCAGGGCTGGATGCTGGCGAAACTTGGTGCCGAACTGGCCCAAGGTGGCGTGCGCGTCGCGGCCTGGGAAGAGGCGGCGAAGGGCTGTCAGGGCGGCATCGGCAATGGCGCACTTTTGTTCAGCTGGACCGGGCAGGGGCCGGGGGTCGAAGCGGCGCGGCGCGGGCATGACGTGGTGATGTGCCCGGCACAGAACGCCTATTTCGACCTGGCGCACTCTGATGACCCGGATGACTGGGGTGCAGCCTGGGCGGGGTTCCTGTCCCTGGACAAGACCGTGGACTGGGACCCGGTGCCGATAGGGGCCGAGGATATCGTCCCGCGCATCGCCGGGGTCGAGGCTTGTTTCTGGGGCGAGTTCACCACCGAGGACTGGCAGGCCGAAGGCATGATTGCGCCCCGGATCCTCGGCATCGCGACCAAGGGGTGGGAACCGGCGGGCAGAACGGATGGGGCCGCGCTCCGGGCACTGGCGGGGGTTTACGGGCCGCTGTTCGACCGGATCGGCTGGCGACGGAATCGCGGGGCCTGAGCGCAGTTGAGCAGCACTGGCGGCAAGTGGGCCGAAGGCTTGGCAACAAAGTGGCAAGAGCTTGGCTAATTGTATAAGGAATGGATACAGTGTGCAGTCTGCGGCGCAAAAGGCGTTAATTCTGGGTTAATTTGAGTCGTGTAGCCTTTCCTGACCCATCAATTAGGGAGGGAAAAGTGACACCGAAAAAATTGACTGCCGCGGCCTCTGTTATTGCGCTGGCGATGAGTTTCGCCACGACGGCCTCTGCCTACCTCGAATGCACTGACGATTGCGAGCCTGAGGAAAAGTCCAAGGGCAACAACGGCTGGGGCAACGGGCCTGATACCAACGCCGATGGCTCTGGCGGCACCAATGCCGGCAGCTTGTCGGGCGGCACGGCGGAAACCAAGTCGGTAAACGGGCTTGGCCCAGACAAGTTCGACGGAAAGTTTGAAGGCCGGTAGGGACCCGACGCCTGACGACAAGGAAGGAATGGCGGCCTGTTCCTTGGCCGCCATTTTCAGTTTGCGGCGGCGGCTTCCAGATGCCGCGCCGCCTCTTTCCGGGCGAAAGGCTTCAGCGTTTCGCCATGCGCCGCAAGGAAGGCCGCTGCCGCCGGAGCGTCGTGTTTCGACAGGTCGCGCACCCACCAGGCCACCGCCTTCTGGATGAACCAGTCGCGGTCGGGGGCCAGCGTCGCGCACCAGCCCAGAACCCGGGCGCGGATCGCAAGATCCTGATCCTTCGGGAAATTCTGCTTGGTCCAGGGCAGGGTCATCACCAGCGCCGCCCGGCGGGTCCACAGGTGCGGGCTCTGCACCCAGGCCTCGACCGTGTCGAGACGCGAGGGGTCGGCCACCAGCCGCTTCTGTCCCGCGATCGAGGCGTGATCCGCGATGGCCCAGGCGTCGAAGTCGGGAACCCATGACAGGATCAGCGCCCATGCGGCGTCGTCCGGGCGAATCCGGGCCTGGGTCAAGAGCTTCGCGGCAGCGACGCGGGCTTCGTGGATGTCGGTCCGCCAGAGATCGGCCGCCAGCGCAATCCGGTCGTCCAGCGACAGCGCGGCCCGCCACGCGTCGGTCAGCTCCTCGATCCGGGGCACAGGGATGCCCAGATAGGGGCGGCTGGCCTTGTGATAGGCGGCCATCTCGGCGGCCTTTGCCGGATCGGCGCAGGACCGAAGCTGATCCAGCGGCGTCACAGGTTGGCCTCGATCCCGGTCGGAAGTCCGTCGATGGTCTGGCGGTTGCGCTCCTGCCAATAGGCCCGCAGGCCGTCCGGGCCTTTGCCGGTCGCCCAATCCTTGAGGACGGGGCGCTCGGCGCGGAAGTCCATGAAGGGGACGGCAAAGCCACAAGAGGACTGCACGAGGTCCACCGACACCTCGACGATCTGCCGCGCGCCGGGCTGGTCGGGAAGCTGGGGGGCAAGCACGGTCCAATCCGCATCGCTGCGGTGGACCGCCCGCGCCGTGCCATAGGCGCGCAGGATCAGCGGGCGGGTGGTGAAGCTGCACCACATCAGCGTGATCCGCGGCTCCAGCGCCAGATGGGCTGCCGTTTCGTTGCCGGATCCGGTCAAGTTCAGCCAGAGGATCCGGGTGGGCGACAGGATCCGCAAGGACTCCATGCCCTTGGGCGACAGGTTCATCCGCGATCCTGGGGCCGCGGTGGCGACGAAATAGACGTGCTGCTCGCCGATGAAAGCGATCTGGTCGGGTTGCAAAGCCGTGTAACGCTTGCCCATGGCGGTCCTCCTGGCGGGCAGAGTGCCAGCCGGGCCGGGGAAGGGCAAGTCAGCGGCGGATCACGAAGCGGACCGAGGCGACGGCGATCCCGGCCCGACTGACCACGGCGTCGTTGATGACCGTTCCATCCGCCTCTGCATAGAGAATATCCTCAAATCCCAATCGGTTGACGCCGGAAGGTGATTTGAAATCTGCAGTGTAGGACAGGCTGATCCGGCCGTTTTCCTCGATCACGCGGGCCTCACCCACCGTATCCTCGCGCTTGCCGGTCCAGCGTCCGGGGCCGACCTCGGTGAAGACCCAGGTCAGGCGGTCCTCTTGCCCATCGTCATAAAGGAAATCCTCGACCACGGTCAGCCTGCGCGCGCCATCGCGGCCGGTGACGGTTCCGTTCAGCCGCGCCGTGAACCGGCGTTCATCTCCGGTGAGCCAGACCCGGAAATGCCCCCGGCCCGTGGTGCGGCCCCGGAAGGCGGAGACAAGCGTGATCGGCGGACCGGCGGTCGTCGGCGGGACGGGTGTCCGGGCGCAGCCGGCGAGGGGCAGGGTGGCCAGTCCGAGAAGAAGGGTTCTGCGCTGCATGTGCGGCTCCGTTTAACAGGATACGGGGCCGGCGGTCCGGTGGATCATGGTGGAGGCGCTTCAGACTCCGGAAGGCCAGAGCCTTTGGCGGCTCTGGCAGAATTTTCGCAGCGATTGCCGGGCCTTACTCGACCGTCACCGATTTCGCGAGATTGCGGGGCTGGTCGACATCGGTGCCCTTGGCGATGGCCGTATGGTAGGCCAGCAGCTGCGCGGGGACGGCATAGAGGATCGGTGCCCAGAGCGGGTCGACCGTCGGCAGGGTCAGGGTCTTCCAGGTGCCCTGACCGGCGGTTTCGACCCCGTCGGCATCGGACAGCAGCAGCACTTTGCCCTTCCGCGCCATCACCTCCTGCATGTTCGACACGGTCTTGTCGAACAGCCCGTCCTTGGGGGCCAGCACGATCACCGGCACGGCGGCGTCGATCAGTGCGATCGGGCCATGCTTCAGTTCACCCGACGCATAACCTTCGGCGTGGATGTAGCTGATTTCCTTCAGTTTCAGCGCGCCTTCCAGCGCAAGCGGAAACATCGGTCCACGCCCGAGGAACAGCACGTCCTGCGCCTTGCCGAGGTCCTCGGCAACCCTGGCTATGGGACTGGACAGCGCAAGGGCCGCGTTCATCAAGCCCGGCAACGCGCGCAGGGATTCCAGCCGGTCCCGCATCCGGGCCGCGTCGATCCGGCCCCGGTCCTGTGCGGCCTTCAGCGCCATCAGCGCCAGCACGGTCAGCTGGCAGGTGAAGGCCTTGGTCGACGCGACGCCGACCTCGACCCCCGCCAGGATCGGCAGCGCAAGGTCGCTTTCCCGCGCGATCGAAGATGTGGGGACGTTGATCACCGACACGACCTTGGCCACCTTGTCGCGGACATGGCGCAGGGCTGCCAGCGTGTCGGCGGTCTCGCCGGACTGGCTGACGAAGATCGCCATGGAGGCAGGCGACAGGACCGGGTCGCGGTAGCGGAACTCGGACGCGATGTCGATGTCGGCCGGCAGACCGGCGATCTGCTCGAACCAGTATTTCGCGACGTGGCAGGCATAGGACGCCGTGCCGCAGGCGACAAGAGTCACCCGGTCGATATGTGTGAAATCAAGCTCTTGCGGCAGCTGGAGGGTGCCTTCTGCCGAGGTGTAGCGCTTCAGGGCATCGGCGATGACCACCGGCTGCTCGGCGATTTCCTTGGCCATGAAATGCTTGTAGCCGGCCTTTTCGATCCGGGTCGCATCCAGCTGGATGCGGGTTTCGGCCCGGTTGGCGCGGGCGTTGCGCGCGTCATAGATTTCGGCCCCAGCCCGGGTGACGATGGCCCAGTCGCCCTCTTCCAGATAGGTGACCCGGTCGGTCATCGGGGCCAGTGCGATGGCGTCCGAGCCCACGAACATCTCGCCGTCGCCCCAGCCGATGGCGAGGGGGGAGCCCTTGCGGGCGGCGATCATCAGGTCGTCCTGGCCGTCAAACAGGAAGCAAAGCGCGAAGGCGCCGTGGAGCCGCGAGAGGGTCTCTTTCGCAGCCTCGACCGGGGTTGCGCCACGGTCCATGCCGCGACGGGTCAGAAGAACCACCGTCTCGGTGTCGGTTTCGGATTCCTGGGTGTAGCCGTCGGCGGCCAGTTCGGCGCGAAGCTCGCGGAAGTTCTCGATGATGCCGTTGTGAACCACCGCCACGCCGCCCGCGCGGTGCGGGTGGGCGTTGGTGACGGTCGCGGCACCATGGGTGGCCCAGCGGGTGTGGCCGATGCCGGCCTTTCCAGCCAAGGGGTTATGGACCAGAAGGTCCGACAGGTTCACCAGCTTGCCCACCGCGCGGCGACGATCGAGCTGGCCTGCGTTCACCGTCGCGATCCCGGCGGAATCGTAGCCGCGATATTCCAGACGCTTCAGCGCCTCGACCAGCAGCGGGGCAGCTTCATGATTGCCCAGAACCCCTACAATACCGCACATTCTAATGCCCCTTTGCCTTCGCAGCCTTAATAGACTTCAACTTTTCGAACATTCTGGTCGCAAGACCCTCCTTGATGACCTGTCGCGCCCGACCGATGGCCACGGCCTCGGCAGGCACGTCTTCGGTGATCACCGACCCCGAAGCGGTCAGCGCCCCGTCGCCCACCGTGACCGGGGCGACCAGCATGGTATCCGACCCGATGAAGGCGCGTTTGCCGATCACGGTGCGATGCTTCATCACCCCGTCGTAATTGCAGGTGACGGTGCCCGCGCCGATGTTGGTATGCTCGCCGATGGTCGCGTCGCCGATGTAGGACAGATGGCCGACCTTCACGCCCTCGTCGAGAATGGCGTTCTTGATTTCCACGAAGTTGCCGACATGGACATCCTCGGCCAGTTCCGCGCCGGGGCGCAACCTTGCGAACGGACCCACCGTCGCGCCGCGGCTGATGTGGCAGCCTTCCAGATGGCAGAAGCCCTTGATCTCGGCACCGGATTCGACGGTGACGCCGGGGCCGAACAGGACGTTCGGCCCGATGATCGCGTCGCGGCCGATATGGGTGTCGAGAGCGAAGAACACGGTTTCCGGCGCGGTCAGGGTGACACCGTTCTCAAGGGCGTCCGCCCGGGCGCGGGCCTGATAGGCGGCCTCGGCCTCGGCCAGTTGCGCGCGGGTGTTGACGCCCAGCGTCTCGGCCTCGTCACACAGGACGACGCCGGCGGAAAGGCCGCGCTGGCGAGCGAGTTCGACGATGTCGGTCAGGTAGTATTCCCCGGCCGCGTTGTCGTTCTTCACCTCGGCGATGAGGGAGAAGAGGGTCTTTGCTTCGGCGCAGACAACGCCGGAATTGCAGAGGGATATCGCGCGCTCTTCTTCTGTGGCGTCCTTGAATTCGCGGATGGCGAGAAGCTCATCGCCCTGGGTCAGGAGACGCCCGTAGCGACCCGGATCCTGCGCGTGGAAGCCGAGGATGACGACCGCGTGGCGCGACCGGGCGTCGAGCATGGCGCGGAGGGTTTCCTCGCGGATCAGGGGGGTGTCGGCGTAAAGGACGATGGCCTCGCCGGGCGCGTCGGCGAGGAGGGGCGCGGCCTGGGCGACGGCGTGGGCGGTGCCGAGTTGCGGGTCCTGGACGACGGTTTCCACGGCCTCGGACCAGCTGGTGGCAGAGGCCGCGACATCCTCGCCGCCATGCCCGGTGACGGTGACGATCCGCGCGGGTTCAAGGGCCTGCGCCGTGGCGAGCGCATGGTGGAGCAGGGGGGCAGCGGCGACGTGGTGCAGGACCTTGGGCAGGTCGGAGTTCATCCGCGTGCCTTGCCCAGCGGCCAGAACGATGACTGAAACCTGCATTCTTGCCCTTCCAAACTTCCGGCGCCCGTTTTACCCCGGTGGCGAAGGGTGGCAAGGGGCCGCGCTTCACTTGAGGTTACAGGACCGTCATGAGGTGCCCGCGATGCGCTGTGTAGTGTTCGATCTGGACGGAACTTTGGCGGACACCTCGGCCGATCTGCTGGTGGCGGCGAATGCGTCGCTGCCTCGGGCGGTGCTGGGGCCGGGGGATGCCCTCACGGCGTTCCATGGCGGGCGGGCCATGCTGCGGCTGGCGTTCGACCGGCTGGGGACGAAGTGGTCCGAGGACGATGTCGACGCGGCATACCCCCGGCTGCTGGAGGCCTACCGGGGCGGGATCGCGACGCATACGCGGCTCTATCCCGGAGCGATGGCGGCGGTCGAGGCCTTGCGGGGCGAGGGGATCGCGGTGTCGGTCTGCACCAACAAGCCCGAGGGGTTGGCGGAGCTTCTGCTGACCGCCCTGGGGGTGCGGGGGGCGTTCGGGGCGCTGGTCGGGGCGGATACGTTTCCGGTCAGGAAGCCCGATCCGACCCCGTATCGGGCGGCGGTGGAGCGGGCCGGGGGCGTGGTCGGCCGGTCGATGCTGGTGGGCGACACCGAAACCGACGCGAAGACCGGGGTGGCCGCCGGAGTGCCGGTCGCGCTGGTCACCTTCGGGCCGGAGGGGCGGGGGGTCGAAAGGTTCCGCCCGGCGGCCCTGCTGGACCGGTTCGAGGACCTGCCGGGGCTGGCAAGGCGGCTGCTGGGCTGATGGTGTCCACAGTGGACATTTCTGCAAAATATAATGAAAGCAATGGCTTGATCGCGGGCGTTCAGGGTTTCTTAACCTCTGGCCACAGGGGCCGGAATGGGGCGCGTCCGCAGGGCCCCCGGTTTGACAGTTCCTGCCCCGGCCCATAGGGTCGCCCCCATGACTGAAGCCGCAGACGCCCCCGTTCCGGCCAGCCGCCATGCGGTGACCTTCGTGCTGATCACGGTCTTTCTGGACATGGTCGGCTTCGGGCTGATCATGCCGGTCCTGCCCGCGCTGATCACCGAGGTCGGGCAGATGGACCTTGCGGATGCGGCCTATATCGGCGGCTGGATGTTCGCGGTCTTTTCGGTGGCGCAGTTCGCCTTCAGCCCGCTGATGGGCAACCTGAGCGACCGCTATGGCCGACGCCCTTTGCTATTGCTGGCGATCTTCGGGCTGGGGGTGGACTACCTGTTCTCCGCCCTTGCTCCGACCCTGTTCTGGCTGTTCGTCGGTCGGGTGATCGCGGGGATCTGCGGGTCGTCCTATGTGATCGCAAATGCCTACATCGCGGATGTGACCGCACCTGAGGACCGTGCGAAAGCCTTCGGCATGGTGGGGGCCGCCTTCGGCGTGGGCTTCGTCCTTGGCCCCGCCATAGGTGGCCTTCTGGGCGAGCTTGGGCCGCGGGTGCCGTTCTACGTCGCCGCGGGCATCTCGCTGCTGAATTTCGTCTACGGCTGGTTTGTCCTGCCCGAAACGCTGCCGCCGGAAAAGCGCCGGGCGTTCGAGTGGGCGCGGTCGAACCCGTTCGGCGCGTTCCGGGTGTTTCGTGAGTATCACGGCATTCTGCCGCTGTGCGGGGTGCTGTTCGTCTATTTCGCGGCTTCGGCGGTCTATCCGGCGATCTGGCCGTTCTGGGGCATGGCCAAGTTCGGCTGGTCCGAGGCGATGGTGGGGCTGTCGCTGGCCGTCTTCGGCATCATAACGGCGCTGTTCCAGGGCCTTGTCACCGGCCCGGTCGTGGCGCGGTTCGGCGAATGGAAGGTCTGCCTCTTCGGCTTGATCATCGCGGTGATCGTGTCGGCGGGCTATGGTCTGGCGGGGTCGCTGGCGGTGGTGATCGTGCTGATGGTGCTGCATGGACCCGAGGGGTTCGTGCATCCGATGCTGGTGGCGATGATGTCCAAGATCGTCCCCGAAAACGCGCAGGGCGAGTTGCAGGGCGGGATTTCGGCGGTGATGAACGTGGCGATGCTGATCGGCACCATCGTGTTTTCGCAGGTGTTCGGCTATTTCATGCAGGAGGAGCGCGGGACCCCGTCGCCCAACGTGGCGTTCTACCTCGCCGCCGTGCTGCTGTTTGCCGTGGTCGGGATGTATCTGCGCACGGTGCGGCGGACAAAGGACAACTGAGAACAAGGACGGGGCTTACGCGACATGGAAAGGTTCAACGGCAGTTTTACCCAGCAGGAACCGATCCCCGAGGCCGGGATCGAAGCGGCAATGGCGGTGCTGCGGCATGGGCGGCTGCATCGTTACAACACGGTCGCCGGGGAAATCGCCGAAACGGCGCTGCTGGAAGAGGAATTCGCGGGCTATGTCGGGGCAAGATACTGCCTAGCGCTGGCTTCTGGCGGGGCGGCGATGGCCTGCGCCTTGCGGGCATGCCAGGTCCAGCCCGGCGATCCGGTCCTGTCGAACGCCTTCACGCTGGCCCCGGTCCCGGGGGCGATTGCCTCGATCGGGGCAAGGCCGGTCTTCGTCGAGGTGGCCGAGGATCTGACCATCGATCTGGCGCATCTGGAGGCGCAGGCCCTCGCAACCGGTGCGAAGGTGCTGCTGCTGTCGCACATGCGGGGCCATGTCTGCGACATGGACGCGCTGATGGCGATTTGCGATCGGCTGGGGCTGCGGGTGATCGAGGATTGCGCGCACACGATGGGGGCGAAGTGGCGCGGGGTGGCCTCGGGTCGGCATGGGGCCATCGGCTGCTATTCGACGCAGACCTACAAGCACATGAATTCCGGCGAGGGCGGGTTTCTGGTCACCGATGACGCGGACCTCGCGGCGCGGGCGGTGCTGCTGTCGGGGTCCTACATGCTGTATGCCCGGCACCGTGCGGCCCCGGCGCCGGAGGTGTTCGAGGCGTTGAAGCTGGACGTGCCGAACGTCTCGTCGCGGATGGACAACCTGCGCGCGGCGATCCTGCGACCGCAGATAGCCCTTCTGGATGACCGCCGGGCGCGCTGGCGGGTGCTGTATCAGGGCATGGAGCGGGGTCTGGCCGGGGTGGCGGGCGTGCAGCTGATCCCGCGTCCGCAGCACGAGGACTATGTCGGTTCGTCGTTCCAGTTCCTGCTGCCGGGCTGGGAGCCAGCGCGGGTGGCGGGCTTCGTGGCAGGCGCGGCAGAGCGGGGCGTCGAGCTGAAGTGGTTCGGTGCCGCCGACCCGCAGGGCTTTACCAGCCGCTATGCGCATTGGCGCTATGCCGCCCCCGAGGCCCTGGCCCGGACCGACCGGGTGCTGGCGGGGCTGATCGACATGCGCCTGCCGCTGACCTTCGTTGCGGAGGACGTGGCGCAGATCACCCGGATCATCGCGGAAGTGGTCGCGCATGCAGGGCAGGCCGGGGCGCTGGTGCCGGTTGCGGCTCCGGCTGCCGACTGATGGGCTGGCTGTTCCGCCCGGCGCGGCGTGCGGGACCCGTGGTGCGCGGGCTGCGGCGGCTGGCCGATCCGCGGTTCTACCTGAAGCTGGTGATCGGGCTTGCCATTGCGGGTCTGGTCGTGGTGCCGACCCTCGCCGATCTGATGATTGCGGTGATGAAGACGGTGGCAAGCGACCGGGGCGACTGTCGCGTCATCCGGGTGGTCGATGGCGACACGCTGTCGATGATCTGCCCCGACGACGGGATGCTGAGCGCGCGGCTACTGGGGTTCGACACGCCCGAGAAATACGCGCCGAAGTGCTTTGCCGAATTCGCCGCCGCCGAACGGGCCAGCTGGGCGCTGCGGACGCTGATCCAGCAGGCTGACCAGATCACTCTGCAACGCGAGGGAACGGACCAGTATGGCCGGGCGCTGGTGCGGCTGGAGCTGGACGGGCTGGACGTGGCGCGCGCGATGGTCCGGGCGGGACATGCGCGCGACTACGGCGGCGGTTTGCGCGGGAGCTGGTGCTGATGCGGGTGCTGCGGGAAACGGCGCTGAGCTGCGAGGTCGAGCTGGGCGAACTGACGGTGACGATGCTTCTGGACGGCGAGACCACCATGCCGGTCGATTGTCTGCGCCCGCCCGGCGGGTCGACGCCCGGCGATTTGGCACAGGGCGATCACGGTGCGGGCGATCTTGTGGCGGGGCGGCTGCCCCTGCCGGTGCGCGCCTTTCTGGTGCGCGGGCAGGCGGGATGCCTGCTGATCGACAGCGGCGCGGGAACCGCCTGGCACAAGGGGCTGGGCCGCCTGGGCGAGGCTCTGGCCGAGGCGGGATCGGGGTCGCAGGACGTGACGGTGGTGGCGCTGACCCACACCCACATCGACCATCTGTCGGGGCTGGTGGACGAAGACGGCGGCCTGGCTTTCCCCAACGCCGGCCGGGTGCTGGTGGCGAGCGAAGAGCTGACGGCCTTCCGGGCCGAGCCGCGGATGATCCCGGTCCTGCCGCGCCTCGTGCCGCTGGAGCAGGGCGACGGTCCGCTGCCGGGGGTGGTGGCGGTGAACGCTCCGGGCCATTCGCAGGGGCATATGGCTTTTCTCGTCGAAGGGCGGCTTCTGATCTGGGGCGACCTGGTGCATCACCCGCTGCAGTTCTTCCGTCCCGAGGTGACCTGGAAGTTCGACGAAGACCCTACCCAGGCGCGGGCGACGCGGGCGGAATTGCTGGCGCGCGCCGTCGATGAAGGCTGGATCGTCGCAGGCGCGCATCTGCCGCATCCCGGGATCGGGCGGCTGGACCGCGACGGCGAAGCCTACACCTTCCACCCCGTCACGCGCTGACCTGCAGCTTGCCCTTTGTGAAATACTCTCAGGGGGTTTGGGGGCAGAATGCCCCCATCGCCCGAGGAGGAGGCGAAGGCCGACGACGAGACAAATGCCTCGCGCGCCAGCGCTCCGCCTGATCGCCCGACCTCACTGCGGGTAGGGCGATGTGCCGCCGAGACTGCCGTTGGTATGCGCGACCAGGGCCTCGCAGAGGCAGGCCTCGTCGGTGCAGGCGTCGCGTTCGGCCAGGAATCCGCTGTCGCGCGGCGGGTTGGCCAGGTCGACCTCCTGGCCAGTGGCGTTCTCGAACGCATAGACCCAGGCAAGGTCATCCAGCCGCCCCATGCGCCACAGGGCGTCATCCTGGGCCTCGGCGCTGTCGCACAACAGGACCTGCGAGGGCAGCGTCGGCGCGTCGCAGTCGATGTCCGACAGGATCGCGCCGTAGCTGGCCTCCAGCTCGGCGATGCGGGCCTCGATGGCGGCGGGGTCGACGCCGCAGGTCTGTGCGGCAAGCGGCAGGGCGGTGGCGGCAACAAGGCCAAGCGCGAGGGGCAGACGCATCGGGGCTCCTTTCGTCGGGGGGACACCGCAGGCGAGATGACGACGGTGCGGCCCGCCGGTCAAGGTCGGGGAAACCGGCCCTGCCGGAGGTGGCAATGGCTGAGTGAAACGCTTTGGAATCCGGATTTTCTGCGCCCGCAAAAGCCCGGAATCTGCCCCGGCTTCGGTTGACCCCGGCAGGGGCGCAGAGTAAACGGGCGAGAAGACGAAGCGGACCGGCGACGGTCTGCCTGCACGCGCGCCGCCAGCATTCAAGGAGCCCCTCGTGGATCTGCTTCTTCGTGAGTATCTGCCCATCCTCATCCTTCTGGCCATTGCCACCGGTCTGGGCCTTGTCCTGATCCTGGCCGCCGCAGTCCTTGCGGTCCGCAATCCGGACCCGGAAAAGGTCTCGACCTACGAATGTGGCTTCAACGCCTTCGACGACGCGCGGATGAAGTTCGACGTGCGGTTTTACCTGGTGTCGATCCTGTTCATCATCTTCGATCTGGAAGTCGCGTTCCTGTTCCCCTGGGCCGTGGCCTTCGGAGAGATCAGCATGGCGGCCTTCTGGTCGATGATGCTGTTCCTGGCGGTGCTGACCGTCGGCTTCGCCTATGAATGGAAGAAAGGGGCCCTGGAATGGGAGTGATGACCGGGAATGCCGCAGGTGCGGATCACGAGGTCGCGGTCCAGGCGCTGAACCGGGACCTGCAGGACAAGGGATTCATCCTCACGTCCACCGAGGACATCATCAACTGGGCCCGCATCGGCAGTCTGCACTGGATGACCTTCGGGCTTGCCTGCTGTGCGGTCGAGATGATGCACACCTCGATGCCGCGCTATGACCTGGAACGCTTCGGCACCGCGCCCCGCGCCTCGCCGCGCCAGTCCGACCTGATGATCGTGGCGGGCACGCTGACCAACAAGATGGCCCCGGCCCTGCGCAAGGTCTACGACCAGATGCCGGAACCGCGCTATGTGATCTCTATGGGCTCCTGCGCCAATGGCGGCGGCTATTATCACTACAGCTATTCCGTCGTGCGGGGCTGCGACCGGATCGTCCCGGTCGACATCTATGTTCCCGGCTGCCCGCCCACGGCCGAGGCGCTGCTGTATGGCATCCTGCAGTTGCAGCGGAAGATCCGCCGCACTGGCACTTTGGTGAGGTAAGCCCCATGTCCGAAGCCCTGCAGGAACTGGCGGCATTCATTGCGTTGAAGCAGCCCGAGGCCGTGGTGTCGTCCACGGTGGCCTTTGGCGAGCTGACGCTGGTGGCGAACCTCGCGAACCTGACGGCACTGGTCGAAACCCTGCGCGACGATGCTTCGTGCCGGTTCTCGACGCTGGTCGACATCACGGCTGTCGACCACCCGGAACGGGCGCAGCGGTTCGACGTGGTCTACCACTTCCTGTCGATGTACCGGAACCACCGCATCCGCGTGAAGGTGAAGGTCGCCGAGGACGAGATGGTGCCCTCGCTGATCGACCTGCATCCGTCGGCCAACTGGTTCGAGCGCGAAGTGTTCGACATGTTCGGCATCCTGTTCTCGGGCCATCCCGACCTCCGGCGCATCCTGACGGACTACGGGTTCCGCGGTCATCCCTTGCGCAAGGATTTCCCGACCACGGGCTACACCGAGGTCCGCTATGACGAGGCGCTGAAGCGGGTGGTCTATGAACCGGTGAAGCTGGTGCAGGAATACCGGCAGTTCGATTTCATGTCCCCCTGGGAGGGTGCGGAATACATCCTTCCCGGCGACCAGAAGGCAGGTGCGAAATGATGCAGTTCGATTCCCGCTGGGGTTGGGGTGCGATGCACGGCGGCGGCCTTGTGTGGACGCTGATTGCGGCCGTGGTGATCGTGGTGCCCTTCTGGCGGCTTCTGCCGCGTTTTGGCATCCCGAGCTGGGTCGCCCTTGTCGCGGTCTTCCCGCTTGCCGCTGTCGTGCTGCTGTGGGTGATGGCGTTCAGCGACAGGCTGTCCGGCAAGGCGGGTGCGCGATGATGACCCGTGACCGCAAGGGAGAGGTCTGATGGACGGCGATATTCGCGTGAACAGCTATGACGACGGCTCGAAGGATTTCGAGACCGGCGAGCAGCGGATCCGCAACTTCAACATCAACTTCGGCCCGCAGCATCCGGCGGCGCATGGCGTGCTGCGGCTGGTGCTGGAGCTGGACGGCGAGATCGTGGAACGCTGCGATCCGCATATCGGTTTGCTGCATCGTGGCACCGAAAAGCTGATGGAGAGCCGCACCTATCTGCAGAACCTGCCCTACTTCGACCGGCTGGATTACGTCGCGCCGATGAATCAGGAACATGCCTGGTGCCTGGCGATCGAACGCCTGACCGGGACGGTGGTGCCGCGCCGGGCCAGTCTGATCCGGGTTCTCTACAGTGAAATCGGGCGGGTCTTGAACCACCTTCTGAACGTGACCACGCAAGCGATGGACGTGGGAGCCTTGACGCCTCCGCTTTGGGGCTTCGAGGAGCGCGAGAAGCTGATGGTCTTCTATGAACGCGCCTGCGGGGCGCGGCTTCATGCGGCCTATTTCCGGCCCGGCGGCGTGCATGTCGACCTGCCGGACGCGCTGGTCGAAGATATCGACACCTGGGCCGTGGCCTTCCCGAAGGTGCTGGACGACATCGACGGCCTTCTGACCGAGAACCGCATCTTCAAGCAGCGCAATGCCGATATCGGGATCGTCACCGAAAAGGACATCCTGGAATGGGGCTATTCCGGTGTGATGGTGCGTGGCTCGGGCCTGGCCTGGGACCTGCGCCGCAGCCAGCCCTACGAATGTTATGACGAGTTCGACTTCAAGATCCCGGTCGGCAAGAACGGCGACTGCTATGACCGCTATCTCTGCCGGATGGAGGAGATGCGCCAGTCGACAAGCATCATCCGCCAGGCTTGCGCCAAGCTGCGGGTAGAAAAGGGAGACGTCCTGACGCGCGGCAAGCTGTCACCGCCGAAGCGGGCCGAGATGAAGACCTCGATGGAGGCCTTGATCCACCACTTCAAGCTCTACACCGAAGGGTTCCACGTCCCGGCTGGCGAGGTCTATGCCGCCGTCGAAGCACCGAAGGGTGAGTTCGGGGTCTATCTGGTCGCCGACGGGACCAACAAACCCTACCGCGCGAAAATCCGGGCGCCAGGGTATCTGCACCTGCAGTCGATGGACTGGATCTGCAAGGGTCACCAGCTGGCCGATGTAAGCGCCATCATCGGGACGATGGACGTGGTCTTCGGGGAGATTGACCGGTGATCGCCCTTGGAATTGCGCCGTTTCTTCTGCTTGGCCTTGTCCTGCTGCCGGTCGGCATGATCGCGGCTCCTGCTCTCATCTCTGGAATGTTCTGATGCTGCGTCGTCTTCACAAAGACCAACCCGCCTCTTTCGCCTTCACTCCGGCGAACGAGGCCTGGGCGAAAGGTCAGATTTCCAAGTATCCCGCAGGGCGTCAGGCCAGCGCGGTGATCCCGCTGTTGTGGCGCGCGCAGGAGCAGGAGGGGTGGTTGTCCCGTCCCGCAATCGAACATGTCGCGGATATGCTGGGGCTGGCCTATATCCGGGCGCTGGAAGTGGCGACGTTCTACTTCATGTTCCAGCTGCAACCCGTGGGTTCGGTGGCCCATGTCCAGATTTGCGGAACCACGTCCTGCATGATCTGCGGGGCCGAGGATCTGGTGGCGGTGGCCAAGGAACTGATCGCCTCGACCCCCCATACCCTGAGCGCGGACGGCAAGTTCTCCTGGGAAGAGGTCGAGTGCATGGGGGCCTGCGCGAATGCGCCGATGGCGCAGATCGGGAAGGATTATTACGAGGACCTGACCGGGGAAAAGCTGCGCGACCTGATCGGGCGGTTCCGGGCTGGCGAGGTTCCGGTGCCGGGCCCGCAGAACGGGCGCTATGCGTCGGAACCGATCGGGGGGCTGACCAGCCTGAAGGACTTTGAATCGGGTCGCAAACAGTACAATGCCAGCGCGCAGGCGGCGGTGGACCTGAGGGACACGGTCAAGCGGATCGACGGGACCGAAGTGCCGCTGCTGACCCCCTGGCTGGGGCGGCCCGAGTCGCCGAAACCGGCGAAGGGAAAGCCGACCGAGCCGAAGCCATCGGCTGGTATCCCGGCGGATGCCACCGGAGCGATGGTGCAGGAAGCGAGGGCCACCTCCATGGGCAAGCCGGAAGCGGACGGCAATGCACCGAACGCGACGCCTCTGGCGACACCGGAAGCGAAAGCTCCGGTCGCGGCGGGCACCAGGCCCAAGGCGCTGAAGGCCGCGCGCAAGGGCAAGCCGGATGATCTGAAGCTGATCCTCGGGATCGGGCCGAAGCTGGAGCAGCTGTGCCACAGCCTCGGGTTCTTCCATTTCGACCAGATCGCGGGTTGGACCGAGGCCGAGATCGCCTGGGTCGATGACAATCTGGAAGGGTTCAAGGGCCGCGTGACCCGCGACAAGTGGGTGGTGCAGGCAAAGGTTCTTGCAGCGGGCGGTTCGGTCGCGGACGCCGAGGCGGCGGCACGGGGATAGTCTGGTAAGGGGTTTGACCGCTGTCGGCAGCGCCGGGTGGTTCAGGGGAGCAGGACGGCATGACCGACGCGGAGAACGACACGACGATAGGCACCGGCGGCTGGGCGCTGGTGGTTGCTGCCGGTCTTGTGAGCTTTGTGTCGCTGCGGTTCCTGTTGAACTATCACCTGTTCCCGGCCGCAGTCTTTGCCCTGGCGATTGCGCTGATCGTGCTGTTGATCCTGCACCGGCTTGCGCTTGCCGTGACCCGCTACGAAGACATCGAAGCCGGGCGTCAGGTGCGCAGGATCGTCCCTGCCGCGACCGAGGGCGGGGCGCGGGTCAGCGGAATCGAAGGCGCGCAGGCCTCGCCCATCGTTGCGGTGCCGGTGCGGCCCGAAGGGCGGTCCGGTCCGGCAACTCCGCTGCCGCAGCGGCCCTCGTCCGTGGTGACGCCGCTGTCGCGGCTGGAACCGGCACCGATCCTTCCGCCGCAGCCGGTGGTGGCCCCGCCTGCGCCTCCGGTCGCGGCGACGGCCCCGGTCGCGCCCGCCGCCACCAAGGCCGTGGCCAAGCCGAAGGCAGAGTCGAAACCGAAAACCGACGCCAAACCGAAGGCAGAGTTCAAGTCGAAGGCTGAACTGGCAGCAAGGGCCGAGGCCATGCCGAAAGCCGAGGTACAGCCGGAACCTGCCGCCAAGCCCGCAGCCAAGCCGAAAGCTGCGGCAAAGCCGAAAGCTTCGGCAAAGCCGAAGGCCGCGAAGACCGCGCCCGTCGGTCTGGTCCGCCTGACCGCCCCGCGCGGCGGCAAGGCGGATGACCTCAAGCTGATCGAAGGGGTCGGACCGGCGCTGGAAAAGCTGGTCAACAGCCTTGGCTTCTACCATTTCGACCAGATCGCCGCCTGGACGGACGCCGATATCGCGCTGGTCGATGCCGAGCTGAAATCGTTCAAGGGACGCGCCACGCGCGACAGGTGGGTGGTCCAGGCCAGGATCCTGGCCAAGGGCGGAACGGTCGAAGACGCCGCCTCTGCTGCCAAGGCAATACGGTAATGGGTAACAAGGCGTCCCGGATAAACCGGTCGCATCAGAGGGAGTGACACGGAATGCGCAAGGCAGAGAATGTGAATGCCCCCTGGCTGGGCGGCTGGATGATAGGGGCGGCGGCAGGGCTGGTTGCCTTCGGGGCGCTGATCGCCGTCGGCGATTTCGACTTTGCGCCTGCAGCCGCGATCGGGATCGTGGTCGCACTCTTGGCCGGGCTGATCCTGGGCATGCCCTCCACGTCTCGCGACCTTGGGGCTGGCGGTGTGGCTGGTGACACGGGGCGGTCGGCCCCGACCTCCGCCCCGGCGGCCGCAGTCGACACGCCGCGCACGGCTGACGCGAAGCCCGAGACCAACGCGGCGGCCTTCGTGACGGCCCCGCGCGCCGCCGAGCCAGAGCCCGACGCCAAGCCCGCCGCCAAGACCGCTGCCAAGACCGCTGCGGCGTCCAAGGCTGCGGCCAAGCCCAAAGCCACGGCGGCGGCGAAAACCGCTGCCAAGCCCAAGGCCGAGGCAAAGCCAAAGGCGACCGCCAAGCCGAAGCCGGCCAAGCCCGCCGGGCCGGAGCGGCTGACCGCACCGCGCAAGGGCAAGGCCGATGACCTGAAGGAAATCGAGGGCATCGGACCGGCGTTGGAAAAGCTGGTGAATGCAATGGGGTTCTATCACTTCGACCAGATCGCCAAATGGTCGGATGCCGATGTGGCTCTGGTCGATTCCGAGATGAAGACGTTCAAGGGCCGGATCACCCGCGACAAATGGGTGTCACAGGCCAGGATCATCGTGACCGAAGGGCTTGAGGCGTTCCGGGAACGCGCCAAGACCAACAACTATTGAGAGCCATGCCCAAGACCCGTCCCGATCCAGCCGATGTCCGACGCGCCGCCCAGGCGCGGCTGGTGGGCATCGTGCTGGCAACGACGATGGTCCTGTGGATGGGGGCGCAGTGGTTGGGCGGACAATTCGGTCTGGAGGCGCGCTATGCGTTTCTCTTCGACCTTGCAGCCATCGCGGGGTTCGTCTGGGCCATGGTGGTGACGTATCAGATCTGGCGGGGACGTCAGGGTTAGGAAACCGGCGGCAACGCCGGAGTTAGGAAGCTTGGGATGCTCAAGGATCAGGACCGCATATTCACCAACCTCTACGGGATGCACGACCGCAGCCTGAAGGGTGCCATGAAACGCGGGCATTGGAGCGGCACCGCCGACATCATCAAGCGTGGCCGCGACGTGATCGTCGAACAGGTCAAGGCATCCGGCCTGCGCGGGCGGGGCGGGGCAGGGTTCCCGACCGGGCTGAAGTGGTCGTTCATGCCGAAGCAATCGGACGGGCGGCCGTCCTATCTGGTGGTGAACGCCGACGAATCCGAGCCCGGCACCTGCAAGGACCGCGAGATCATGCGGCACGATCCGCATACGCTGATCGAGGGCTGCCTGATCGCAAGTTTCGCGATGGGGGCGAATGCCTGCTACATCTACATCCGCGGCGAATACATCCGCGAGCGCGAGGCGCTGCAGGCCGCGATCGACGAATGCTATGACGCGGGGCTTCTGGGCAAGAACGCCGCGAAGTCGGGCTGGGACTTCGACCTTTACCTGCACCACGGGGCCGGGGCCTATATCTGCGGCGAGGAAACCGCCCTTCTGGAAAGCCTGGAAGGCAAGAAGGGCATGCCCCGGATGAAGCCGCCGTTCCCGGCGGGCTCGGGGCTTTATGGCTGCCCGACCACGGTGAACAACGTAGAATCGATCGCCGTCGTGCCCACGATCCTGCGGCGCGGGGCCGACTGGTTCTCTTCGTTCGGTCGTCCGAACAATGTCGGCACCAAGATCTTCGGCATCTCGGGCCATGTGATGCAGCCCTGCGTCGTCGAAGAGACGATGTCGATCCCGCTGAAGGAGCTGCTGGAGCGGCACTGCGGCGGCGTGCGCGGCGGGTGGAAGAACCTGAAGGCGGTCATTCCGGGCGGCTCGTCGGTGCCCCTTCTGACCCAATCGCAGTGCGACGACGCGATCATGGATTTCGACTGGCTGCGCGAGCAGCGGTCCGGTCTGGGGACGGCGGCGGTGATCGTGATGGACCAGTCGACGGATGTCATCAAGGCGATCTGGCGGCTGTCGAAGTTCTACAAGCACGAAAGCTGCGGCCAATGCACCCCCTGCCGCGAGGGCACCGGCTGGATGATGCGGGTCATGGACCGTCTGGTGCGCGGCGAGGCCGAGGTCGAGGAGATCGATATGCTTCTGTCCGTGACGAAGCAGGTCGAGGGCCACACGATCTGCGCCCTGGGCGACGCGGCGGCCTGGCCGATCCAGGGCCTGATCCGGGCGTTCAGGGATGAGATCGAAGACCGGATCAAGGCCAAGCGCACCGGGCGGTTGAGTGCGGTGGCGGCGGAGTAGGGAAAATGGTTGTCGGCGTCTCGGAACTTTGGGCTCGATATCGCACGAAGGGCAATATCCTGCCATTCGTGCATGATGGTGACCGTCCGGCCGCTGGCTCCGCAACTGAAGTCGACGATCTGTTCTGGGCAAACGAAGGGCCGATTGTCCATAAATGGCATCACTATCTCCCGATCTATGACCGCTATCTCAGCCCTTGGCGCGGACGTCCGGTCCGGATGCTGGAGATCGGTGTAAGCCGTGGCGGGTCGATGCAGCTTTGGCGCAAGTTCCTTGGTCCGGAGGCCGTGCTGTTCGGTATCGACCTCGACCCAGCCTGTGCGCAGTTCAACGGCCAGTCCGCGCAGATTCGCATCGGGTCACAGGATGATGCCGGGTTCCTGCAGCGCGTGGTGGAGGAAATGGGCGGCGTCGACATCGTGCTTGATGATGGGAGCCATGTGTCCAAGCATATTCGGGCGAGCCTTGACACGCTGTTCCCATTGCTGTCCGAGGGCGGCGTCTATCTTATCGAGGACCTGCACGCTTGCTACTGGCGCAATTTCGGTGGTGGCTACGGGCGTCCCGGCAGTTTCCTGGAAGTCGTGAAGACGATGATCGACGACATGCACCATTGGTATCACAACCAGGGACAGCGTATTGCGGCCACGGCTGGTCATCTTGGCGCGATCCATGTCTACGACAGTCTCGTCGTGCTGGAAAAGGCAGCGGTTCGCCCGCCTCGGCACAGCCGAAGGGGTCAGATATGAACACGCAAGACCAGACGATGATCGGTATGTCTTTGCGGGCTCCGTTCGCCCTGACGTTCCTGCTCGTGGCGTCCGGCTGCCAACAAGCGACGCTGGCCTCGCCTGCCTCGCGTGAGCCTGTGCGGGTCACCAACAACGGCCAGCCGTTCGCAATGTGGGAAGGCTCGCTTGCCCGCCGCGCGGCGGATGCGGCCTGCGGGGGCAAGGTCAACGTCTCGATCTACGACTGGTTTGACCGGGCGACGGGCGAATGGGTCTATCCGGAGGGCTGTGCATGACGAATGCCGTCACCTTCGGTCACGAACCGCTGAGAACCCCGGTTTGTCATGGCATATCAAGGGGGTTTACCCCCATCTCCCGGCCACGAGCAGCAGCCGATTGTCGGCTGCTTAAAGCAGCCAAGGAGGCCAACATGCTTCGCAACCTGACCATTGCACTGACCCTTGCCCTCACCGCCCCGGCCTACGCGCTGGTGCCGATCAACGAAGAACCGGTGATTGGCGAAAAGCTTCTGCAGGGCTTCATCGGCGACGCCATCGCCGACAACTGCCCGACCATCGAGGCCCGCACTCTGCGCGCGCTGGGAGAGCTGAACAACCTTCGCGACTACGCGTTGAAGCAGGGCTACGAGGCCGGCGTCGTGCGCGAATTCGTGACCTCGAAAGAGGAAAAGGCCAAGTTCAAGGTGAAGGCCGCCGAGTGGCTGAAAGCCAAGGGGGCAGAGCCGGGCAACCCGGACGCCTATTGCGCGATCGGCGAAGAGGAAATCGCCAAGGAAAGCCTTGTCGGCTATCTGCTGAGGTCGAAGAAATGAACGAAGCCGCCGGGCACCATCTGGCCGAGTTGAACGTGGGGCGCCTGTTGGCCCCCACGGACGACCCGCGCGTGGCCGAGTTCATGGCCGCACTGGACCGGATCAACGGTCTGGGCAAGCGGATGCCCGGGTTCGTCTGGATGATGGAAGGCTCGGGCGAGCCCGGCACCGGGAATACCGAAGCCAAGATCGACGGCGACCCGCAATATGTGTCGAACCTGACGGTCTGGGAAAGCGTCGCGACGCTGGAGCAGTTCGTCTGGAACACCGTCCACCGCGCCTTCTATGAGCGGCGGGCGGAGTGGTTCGAGGTTCTGGGCCGGATGCATTTCGTCATGTGGTGGGTGCCCGCGGGGCACCGTCCCACGCTGGACGAGGCGCTGGCGCGGTTGAAGCATCTGGAAGCGCATGGCGACAGCGACCATGCCTTCGGCTGGAAATATCTGAAAGAAGCGCAGGCGTGGAAGACCCACGGTTGCGCACAAGTGGCGGCGGAGTAGGGCGATGGCGGCGAACCTCAAGAAAATCAGTATCGACGGGATCGAGGTCGAGGTCGATGGCGCGATGACCATCATCCAGGCGGCGGAAGTGGCCGGGGTCGAGATCCCGCGCTTCTGCTACCACGAACGGCTGACCATCGCGGGCAACTGCCGGATGTGTCTGGTCGAGGTTGTGGGCGGCCCGCCAAAGCCTGCCGCGTCCTGCGCGATGCAGGTGCGCGACCTTCGGCCGGGGCCGGAGGGGCAGGCGCCCGTGGTCAAGACCAAGTCGCCGATGGTGAAGAAGGCGCGGGAAGGGGTGATGGAGTTCCTGCTCATCAACCACCCGCTCGACTGCCCGATCTGCGACCAGGGCGGCGAATGCGACCTGCAGGATCAGGCGATGGCTTACGGCGTTGATTTTTCGCGCTATCGGGAACCCAAGCGGGCGTCCGAGGACCTGAACCTTGGTCCCTTGGTCGAGACGAAGATGACGCGCTGCATTTCCTGCACCCGCTGCGTCCGGTTCACCACCGAAGTCGCCGGGATCACCCAGATGGGCCAGACCGGGCGCGGGGAAGACAGCGAAATCACCAGCTATCTGAACCTGACGCTGGATTCCAACCTGCAGGGCAACATCATCGACCTCTGCCCGGTGGGGGCGCTGACCTCGAAGCCCTATGCCTTTACCGCCCGGCCGTGGGAGCTGACCAAGACCGAAAGCATCGACGTGATGGATGCCCTGGGGTCGAACATCCGCATCGACACCAAGGGCCGCGAAGTCATGCGCTTTCTGCCGCGCAACCATGACGGGGTGAACGAGGAGTGGATTTCCGACAAGACCCGCTTTGTCTGGGATGGGTTGCGTCGGCAGCGGCTGGACACGCCCTATGTGCGCGAGAACGGACGCTTACGGAAGGCATCGTGGGGCGAGGCGCTGGAGAAGGCGGCGGCCGTGATGAAGGGCAAGAAGGCGGCCGGTCTGGTCGGCGATCTGGCCCCGGTCGAGGCGGCTTACAGCCTGAAAACGCTGGTGGAATCTTTGGGTGGCAAGGTTGAATGCCGGACCGATGGGGCGAAGCTGCCGGTCGGCAACCGCTCGGGCTATGTCGGCACCGCGAAGATCGAGGATATCGACACGGCGAAGGTGATCCTGCTGATCGGGACCAATCCTCGGGTCGAGGCCCCGGTGCTGAACGCGCGGCTGCGCAAGGCCTGGACCAATGGCGCGATGATCGGGCTGTTCGGCGAGAAGGTCGATCTGACCTATGATTACAAGCACATGGGCACCGACCGCGCCGCGCTGGTGGACCTGGTGGGCCGGGTGACGGAAAAACCCGACACGCTGGTGATCATCGGCCAGGGTGCGATCAATGAGGCAGACGGCGAGGCGGTTCTGTCGCAGGCGATGGCCTATGTCCAGGGCGCGGGCGCGAAGTTCCTGGTGCTGCATACGGCGGCGGGTCGCGTCGGCGCGATGGATGTGGGCGCGGTGACCGAGGGTGGCCTCGCGATGGCGACGCAAGGCGCGCAGGTGATCTACAACCTCGGTGCCGATGAGGTCGAGATCAGCCGCGACGGGGCGGATGCGCCGTTCGTGATCTATCAGGGGTCGCATGGCGACCGGGGCGCGAACCGGGCCGACATCATCCTGCCGGGCGCGGCCTATACCGAAGAGAACGGGTTGTTCGTCAACACCGAAGGCCGTCCGCAACTCGCCTTCCGCGCCGGGTTTGCGCCGGGTGAGGCCAAGGAGAACTGGGCGATCCTGCGCGCCTTGTCGGCCGAGGTTGGCGCGCAACTGCCGTGGGATTCGCTGGCCGGTCTGCGGGCCGCTCTGGTGAATGCGCATCCGCATCTGGGTCGGATCGACGAAGTGCCGCAGAATGTGTGGCGACCGCTGGAGGCGAAACTTCCGGCCAAGGCCACGTTCCGCAATGCGATCAAGGACTTTTACCTGACGAACCCGATCGCGCGGGCCTCCTCGGTGATGGCGGAACTGTCCGCCATGGCCAAGGCTCGCGCGGCGGCACCGATTGCGGCGGAATAAGATGGTGCAGCGCCTCTCCCTGCTTGCCACACTCGGCACCGCGACAGCGGCGCTGGGGGCTTGCGCGCCAGCCGGAGAGGTGCCAGAGGAGCGCGGTGAGACGGCGGTCTATCAGGGGGTTTCGACGATCCTGCTCGACACCGATCTGGTCAGCTTCAGCGTCGCGATGACGGGTGCTGCCGACCGGTCGGACGTCGAGGCCTACGGTCGCTGCGCTGCGGCGCAATATGCGCTGGATCAAGGGTTTGGCTTCGCGCGGCAAGTGCGGACCATCGTGAAGAAGGACGGGCAGACATGGTACGGGGATGCGGTCTACCTCATCTCGGCCAGCCAGCCCGAGGGCCTGCGCACCATCGACGCCGAAGCGGCGGTGGTGGACTGCGCCGAGCTTGGAATACCGACGGTTTGAAGTGAGGGACTGACATGGACGGGTTCTTTGCCACGGGGTTCGGACTGGCGCTGCTGATCGCGGCGCAGTCGCTGCTGATCGTGGCCTTCGTGATGATCAGCCTTCTGTTCCTCGTCTACGGCGACCGGAAGATCTGGGCGGCGGTGCAGATGCGGCGCGGCCCGAACGTGGTGGGGCCGTTCGGCCTGCTGCAATCGGTGGCCGACGCGCTGAAATATGTCGTCAAGGAAATCGTGATCCCGGCGGGCGTCGACCGCCCGGTGTTCTTTCTCGCCCCGATGCTGAGCTTCGTGCTGGCGATCCTGTCCTGGGCGGTGATCCCGTTCGATTCTGGGTGGGTGCTGGCGAATATCAACGTCGCGATCCTGTTCGTCTTCGCCATCTCCTCGCTGGAGGTCTACGGCGTGATCATGGGCGGCTGGGCGTCGAACTCGAAATACGCCTTCCTCGGGTCGCTGCGGTCGGCGGCACAGATGATTTCCTACGAGGTGTCGCTGGGCCTGATCATCATCGGGGTGATCATTTCGACCGGGGGGATGAACTTCTCGGCCATCGTGGCCGCACAGGATGGCGATTACGGGTTGTTCAACTGGTACTGGCTGCCGCATTTCCCGATGGTGTTCCTGTTCTTCATCAGCGCCTTGGCAGAAACCAACCGCCCGCCCTTCGACCTGCCCGAGGCCGAAAGCGAGTTGGTCGCCGGCTTCATGGTGGAATATTCCTCGACCCCTTACCTTCTGTTCATGGCTGGTGAATACATCGCGATCTTCCTGATGTGCGCGCTGATCAGCCTGCTCTTCTTCGGTGGCTGGCTCTCGCCCATCCCCGGGCTGGCCGACGGCTGGTGGTGGATGGTCGCCAAGATGTGGCTGTTCTTCTTCATGTTCGCGATGGTGAAGGCCATCGTCCCCCGCTACCGCTATGACCAGCTGATGCGGATCGGCTGGAAGGTCTTCCTGCCGATGTCGCTGGCCTGGGTCGTGATCGTGGCGTTCCTTGCCAAGTTTGAAGTGCTGGGTGGGTTCTGGGCCCGCTGGACGATTGGAGGCTGATGATGTCCAACATCGACTGGAACCGCGCGACCCGCTACTTCCTGCTGATGGATTTCATCAAGGGCTTCGGCCTGGGGATGAAATACTTCTTCGCGCCGAAGACCACGCTGAACTATCCGCACGAGAAGGGGCCGCTGTCGCCCCGCTTCCGCGGCGAACATGCGCTGCGCCGGTATCCGAACGGCGAGGAGCGTTGCATCGCCTGCAAGCTGTGCGAAGCGGTCTGCCCGGCGCAGGCGATCACCATCGACGCGGAGCCTCGTGAAGACGGGTCAAGGCGCACCACGCGCTATGACATCGACATGACCAAGTGCATCTACTGCGGCTTCTGCCAGGAAGCCTGCCCGGTCGATGCCATCGTCGAAGGCCCGAACTTCGAGTTTTCGACCGAGACGCGGGAAGAGCTGTTCTACACCAAGGACAAGCTTCTGGAGAACGGCGCCCGCTGGGAGGCCGAGATCGCCCGCAACCTTGAAATCGACGCCCCCTATCGCTGAGGTCCACCGCCCATGACCGACGATTTCGCCAAGATGTTTTCCGCCTGGATGGAGCAGGGCCAGAAGATGGCCAGCGCCTTCATGCCGGGCATGGAGAATTTCGACGCGAAGTCGATGGAAAAGTTCTTCCCGGCAATGCCGAAGGAACTGCTGGAGATGTGGTTCGGCAAGACCTTCAACCCCGAAGGCCTCGACGCCCGCACCCGGTTTCTGGTGACCATCGCGGCGCTGACGGTTCTGGGTCCGGTGGGCGAGCCGCAGTTGCGGGTGACGATCAAGAACAGCCTCTCCGCCGGGGCCACCAAGCGCGAGGTCGCGGAAGTGATCTGGCAGATGTCGATGTTCGGCGGTGTCCCCGCCATGCAGAAGGCGCTTGAGGTTGCTCAAGCCGTCTTCGCGGAAACGCCTGAGGAGAAAGACGCATGACCGTCTTCACATTCGCCTTCTACATGTTCGCCGTGATCACTGTGACGGCCGGACTGATGGTCACCCTGTCGCGCAACCCGGTGCATTCGGTGCTGTGGCTGATCCTCGCGTTCCTGTCGACCTCGGGTCTGTTCGTGCTGCTCGGGGCCGAATTCGTGGCGATGCTTCTGGTGATCGTCTATGTCGGCGCGGTGGCGGTGCTGTTCCTGTTCGTCGTCATGATGCTGGACATCGACTTTGCCGCGCTGAAAGGGGAACTGGCGCGCTACATGCCGCTGGGCCTCCTCATCGGCGTCGTCCTCTTGATGCAGGTCGCCATCGGCGTCGGCGTGTGGTCGGTGGCCGACGGGGCCGAGGGGCTGCGGCAGGCCGTCGCCCCGACCGAGATCGAGAACACCCGGGCGCTGGGAATGCTGCTTTACGACCGCTATTTCCTCCTGTTCCAGCTGGCGGGGCTGATCCTGCTGGTCGCGATGATCGGGGCGATCCTGCTCACGCTTCGGCACCGCAAGGACATCAAGCGGCAGAACGTCCTGCAACAGATGTGGCGCGACCCGGCCAAGGCGATGGAGCTGAAGGACGTGAAACCCGGGCAGGGATTGTGATTTTGGTGGGGTGGAACCCCACCCTACAAGGCCGCGTAGGTGGGGTTCCACCCCACCGAAAAATGAACAGGCCAAAGGGCCACGAGGGACCAGACGATGATCGGACTTGAACATTACCTGACGGTGGCGGCGGCGCTGTTCGTCATCGGGATCTTCGGGATCTTCCTGAACCGGAAGAACGTGATCGTCATCCTGATGTCGATCGAACTGATGCTGCTGGCGGTCAACATCAACCTCGTCGCCTTCTCCTCCTACTCGGGCGATCTGGTGGGGCAAGTCTTCACCATGTTCGTCCTGACCGTGGCCGCCGCCGAGGCCGCCATCGGTCTTGCCATCCTGGTCGTGTTCTTCCGCAACCGCGGCACGATCGAGGTGGAAGACGTCAACGTGATGAAGGGCTGACCCAGATGGCAACGATCATCCTTTTCGCTCCGCTGATCGGGGCCCTGATCTGCGGGTTTGGCTGGCGGCTGATCGGCGAGAAGGCCGGGCAGGTCATCACCACGGCGCTGCTGTTCCTTGGTGCGGCGCTGTCCTGGTACATCTTCCTGACCTTCGACGGCACCACCCAGCAGATCGTGCTGATGCGCTGGATCGAATCCGGGACGCTGGGCAGCGAATGGGCGATCCGGCTGGACCGGCTGACGGCGATCATGCTGGTCGTGGTGAACTCGGTCTCCGCGCTCGTTCACCTCTATTCGTTCGGCTACATGGCGCATGACGAGAACTGGCACGAGGGCGAGCATTACAAGGCTCGCTTCTTTGCCTACCTGTCGTTCTTCACCTTCGCCATGCTGATGCTGATCACCAGCGACAACCTGGTGCAGATGTTTTTCGGCTGGGAAGGCGTTGGTGTCGCGTCCTACCTCCTCATCGGGTTCTACTATCGCAAGCCCTCGGCCAACGCCGCCGCGATCAAGGCCTTCGTGGTCAACCGGGTGGGTGACTTCGGTTTCGCCCTTGGCATCTTCGCGCTGTATTTCCTGACCGACTCGATCCGTTTCGACGATGTCTTCGCCGCCGCCCCCGCGCTGGCCGAAACCAACCTCACCTTCCTGTGGTCCGAATGGAATGCGGCGAACCTGGTGGGCGTGCTTCTGTTCATCGGTGCGATGGGCAAATCGGCGCAGCTTTTCCTGCACACCTGGCTGCCGGACGCGATGGAAGGCCCGACGCCGGTGTCGGCGCTGATCCATGCGGCGACCATGGTGACGGCGGGGGTGTTCCTCGTTAGCCGCATGTCGCCGCTTTACGAATTCGCGCCCGAGGCAAAGACGATGATCGTGGTGATCGGCGCGACGACGGCGCTCTTTGCGGCGTCGGTGGGCATGGTGCAGAACGACATCAAGCGCGTGATCGCCTATTCGACCTGTTCGCATCTCGGCTTCATGTTCGTGGCGGCGGGGGTGGGGGCCTATTCGGTGGCGATGTTCCACCTGTTCACCCACGCCTTCTTCAAGGCGATGCTGTTTCTCGGCGCGGGCTCGGTGATCACCGCGACCCACCATGAACAGGACATGCGGAACTATGGCGGCCTGCGCAAGAAGATCCCGCTGACCTTCTGGGCGATGATGATCGGCACGCTGGCGGCTTCGGGCGTCGGCATTCCTCTGACCAGCTACGGCTTTGCCGGGTTCCTGTCGAAGGACGCCGTGATCGAGACTGCCTGGGTCGGGTCGGGCTACGCCTTCTGGCTTCTCCTGGTGGCGACCATCATGAGCAGCTTCTACAGCTGGCGGCTGATGTTCATGACCTTCTACGGCGAAAACCGTGCGGCGGGTCATGGTGGGCACGGTCACGGCAACGGCCACGGTCACGGCAATGGCCACGGGCATGGCGACGGCGACGGCTCGCATGAGCCGCACGAAAGCCCGATGACCATGCTGATCCCGCTGGCGGTTCTCGCTCTGGGTGCGGTGTTCTCGGGGATGCTGTGGTACAAGGTGTTCTTCGGCGATGAAGCGCAGATGCGCACCTGGTTCGGGATGGAAGCCACGGCACCACACGGACTGGCCGAGGGCGAGGCATCGGCCGGTGAAGACGCGGCAACCGAAGGCGTTGCAGCCACCGAGGAGGTTGCGGCCACCGAAGGGGGTGCGACCGGCGAGGCACCTGCGGCAGCCACAGAGGCCGTGCCCGCCGAGGGCGAAGCCCCTGCCGTCGCCTCCGCCTCCGAGCCGGGACCTGTCGTCGGTGTGGCACCGAAGGGTGCGATCTTCATGGGGCCGGAGAGCGAGGTGATCGCCGCAGCACACGAATCGCCGAAATGGGTCAAAGTCTCGCCCTTCGTCGCGATGCTGATCGGTCTGGGCCTGGCCTGGCTGTTCTACATCAGGGATCCCAGCCTGCCGCGCCGTCTGGCCACGCAGCAGCGGCCGCTCTACCTGTTCCTGTTGAACAAGTGGTACTTCGACGAGCTTTACGACGTGATCTTCGTCCGCCCGGCCCGCTGGCTGGGGGGCTTCCTGTGGAAGCGCGGCGACGGCAATGTCATTGACGGCTCGCTCAACGGGGTGGCGATGGGGATCATCCCGTTCTTCACCCGCCTCGCTGGCCGCGCGCAGTCGGGCTACCTGTTCCACTACGCCTTCGCGATGGTGCTGGGGATCGTTGTCCTTGTCACCTGGATGACGCTTTTCGGCGGCGCGAAGTAAGGGGCGCGCATAATGGATAACCAGCTTCTCTCGATCATCACCTTCCTGCCACTGGTCGCGGCCGTCATCCTTGCGCTGTTCATGCGCGGCGACGATGCGGCGGCGCGGCAGGGGGCGAAATGGCTTGCGCTCTTCACCACCAGCGCGACCTTTGTCATCTCGCTGTTCATCCTGTTCCGCTTCGATCCGTCGAACACCGGCTTCCAGTTCGTCGAGGAGAGGGGCTGGATCCTGGGCCTGAGCTACAAGATGGGCGTCGACGGCATCTCGATCCTGTTCGTGATGCTGACCACGTTCCTGATGCCGATCACGATCTATTCCTGCTGGAACGTGGAAACGCGGGTCAAGGAATACATGATCGCCTTCCTTGTCCTGGAAAGCCTGATGCTGGGCGTGTTCGTTGCGCTCGACCTCGTGCTGTTCTACCTCTTCTTCGAGGCCGGGCTGATCCCGATGTTCCTGATCATCGGCATCTGGGGCGGCAAGGACCGGATCTACGCGGCCTTCAAGTTCTTCCTCTATACCTTCCTCGGCTCGGTGCTGATGCTGGTCGCGATGATCGCGATGTATCTGGATGCGGGCACCACCGACATCACCAAGCTTCTGGTGCATGAGTTCGGGTCCGAAACCTTCAGCCTTCTGGGCTTTCAGGTCGTCGGCGGCTTGCAGACCATGCTGTTCCTCGCCTTCTTCGCCAGCTTTGCGGTGAAGATGCCGATGTGGCCGGTCCACACCTGGCTGCCGGATGCCCACGTCCAGGCCCCCACGGCAGGCTCGGTCGTGCTGGCGGCGATCCTGCTGAAGATGGGCGGCTACGGCTTCCTGCGCTTCAGCCTGCCGATGTTCCCGGTGGGCGCGGACGTGATGGGGCCGCTGGTCCTGTGGTTGTCGGCCATCGCCATCGTCTACACCTCGCTGGTGGCGCTGGCGCAGACCGACATGAAGAAGCTGATCGCCTATTCCTCGGTCGCGCACATGGGTTATGTCACCATGGGCATCTTCGCGGTCAACCAGCAGGGCGTGGACGGCGCGATCTTCCAGATGCTGTCGCACGGCTTCATCTCGGGTGCCTTGTTCCTGTGTGTCGGCGTTATCTACGACCGGATGCACACCCGCGAGATCGACGCCTATGGTGGCCTCGTCAACCGGATGCCCGCCTATGCGCTGGTCTTCATGTTCTTCACCATGGCCAACGTCGGCCTGCCGGGCACCAGCGGGTTCGTGGGAGAATTCCTGACGCTGATGGGCATCTTCCAGGTCAACACCTGGGTCGCCGCCGTGGCGACCAGTGGCGTGATACTGTCGGCGGCCTACGCGCTATGGCTCTATCGCCGGGTCGTGTTCGGCGACCTGATCAAGGAAGCCCTGAAGTCGATCACCGACATGGATCGGCGCGAGAAGGTGATCTTCGCGCCCCTGATCGCGATGACGCTGATCCTCGGCGTCTACCCCAGCCTTGTGACCGACATCATCGGGCCCTCTGTCACGGCCCTCGTCACCGACTACCAGGCCGCGCAGCCGGCTGAGGGCCTGGCCCTGACCGAAGGAGTTTCGGAATGACCTCTGCTGATTTCCAGACCCTTCTGCCCGAGATCGTGCTTGCGGGTTACGCCATGCTTGCACTGATCGGGGCAGCCTATACCTCGAAGGACAAGCTGGCCGCGACGCTGGTCTGGGCGACGGCAGGGTTGTTCGTGGCGCTGGCGCTTTACATCGGCGCGGGCGGGGCGGGCGAGCGGACGGTGTTCAGCGGCCTGTTCACCGACGATCCCTTCGCACGCTTTGCCAAGGTGACGATCCTTCTGTCCGCTGCCGCCGTGCTGGTGATGAGCCAGGACTACATGACCCGGCGCGAGCTTCTGCGCTTTGAATACCCGATCCTCGTCACGCTGGCCGTGGTGGGGATGATGGTCATGGTGTCCGCCGCCGACCTGATCACGCTTTACATGGGCCTCGAACTTCAGTCGCTGTCGCTTTACGTCGTCGCGGCGATGCGGCGGGACAGCGCCCGGTCCTCGGAGGCCGGTCTGAAATATTTCGTTCTCGGCGCGCTGTCTTCGGGGCTGCTGCTTTACGGCGCGTCGCTGGTCTACGGCTATGCCGGGACCACCCAGTTCGCCGGGATTCTGACGACAGTGCAGGACGGCGTGCCGCTCGGCCTGCTGTTCGGACTGGTGTTCATGCTGGCGGGGCTGGCGTTCAAGGTCAGCGCCGCGCCCTTCCACATGTGGACGCCGGATGTCTACGAAGGCTCGCCCACGCCGGTCACCGCCTTCTTCGCCACGGCCCCGAAGGTTGCCGCGATGGGCCTGATCGCCCGGCTGATCCAGGACGCGTTCGGCGGCATTCCGGGCCAGTGGGGCCAGGTGCTTGCGGGGCTCGCCGTGGCCTCGATGTTCCTTGGTGCAGTTGCCGCGATCGGCCAGCGCGACATCAAGCGGCTGATGGCCTATTCGTCGATCGCGCACATGGGATTTGCCCTGATCGGCCTCAGCGTCGGCACCGCCTTTGGGGTGCAGGCGACGATGATCTACATGGCGATCTATGTCACGATGAACGTCGGCACCTTCGCCTTCATCCTGTCGATGGAGCGCGACGGCCGCCCGGTCAGCGACATCGCCGGGCTGAACCAGTTCGCGAAGAACGAACCGCTGAAGGCGCTGGCGATGCTGGTGCTGCTGTTCTCGCTGGCCGGTGTCCCGCCGATGGTCGGCTTCTTCGGCAAGTTCTATGTGCTGAAAGCCGCCGTCGATGCGGGCTGGGTCTGGCTTGCGGTCGCCGGGGCGGTGGCTTCGGTGATCGGGGCGTTCTACTACCTGCGGATCGTCTACTTCATGTATTTCGGCGCCGAGCAGGAACCCGTCGACAGCCGCATGGCCCCGGTGCAATGGGCGATGCTGGTCGCGGTGGCCGCGATCATGCTGCTGGGCGTCGTGAACCTGTTCGGGATCGAGCCGATTGCGGCGGCCGCCGCCGAAGCGCTTGTCCGTTGAGGGCGGCGGGGCAGGGCGCATCGCCCTCCCCGAGATCGACAGCACCAATGCCGAGGGCTTTCGTCGGGCGGCTGCGCTGGACGGCCCCACCTGGATTGTCGCAGGGCTGCAGACCGCTGGTCGGGGGCGAAGGGCAAGGCCGTGGTCCAGTCCCCTGGGCAACTTCCACGGCACGCTGGTCCTGAAACCAGCCGAACCGCCCGAGACGGTCGCGCTGCGGTCCTTCGCTGCCGCTTTGGCGTTGCGCGACGCGCTGGTGGCGATGACCGGCCTGCCGCAAAGCTACACGCTGAAATGGCCGAACGATGTGTTGCTGAACGGCGGCAAGCTGGCGGGGATCCTGCTGGAAAGCGCGGGGCTGGGTGGCCCTGATCCGGTGCTTTGCATCGGCATCGGCGTGAACCTGATCGCGGCCCCCGATCCGTCGATGGTCGAGCCGGGTGCCGTCCCGCCCGTCTCGCTGCTGCGGGAAACCGGCCTTCGCGTCACTCCGGAAGCCTTCCTCGACGCGCTCGCCCCCGCCTATGCCCGGCGCGAGGCCACCTTTCGCAGCGAGGGCTTCGCTCCCCTGCGCGCAGACTGGCTGGACCACGCTGCGCGTCTGGGCGAAACGATCCGCGCCCGCACCGGGGCCGAGATGCGCGAAGGCGTGTTCGAGACAATCGACAGTTCGGGCAACCTGATCCTGCGCATGACATCCGGCCCGGTTGCCATCTCTGCCGCCGAAGTGTTCTTTTGACCGACCAGGTCTGAGATTTTTCACCGAAAAATTTCAGACCGCTCACAACGAAAGGGGCCAGCCATGCTTTTGGCCATCGACTGCGGCAATACCAACACCGTCTTCTCCGTCTGTGACGGGGCGAAGTTCCTTGCCACCTGGCGGATCGCGACCGACCACAAGCGGACGGCGGACGAGTATTTCGTCTGGCTCTCCACCCTGATGGCCCTGACGAAGACCGAGGCCCAGATCACCGAGGCGATCATCTCCTCCACCGTTCCCCGCGTGGTCTACAACCTGCGCGTCCTCTGCGACCGCTACTTCGGCTGCCGCCCGCTGGTCGTGGGCAAGCCGGACTGCAAGCTGCCGGTCGCCCCGCGCGTGGATCAGGGCACCACGGTCGGCCCCGACCGGCTGGTCAACACCGTGGCAGGGTTCGACCGCCATGGCGGCGACCTGATCGTGGTGGACTTCGGCACCGCCACCACCTTCGACGTGATCGACAGCGACGGCGCCTATATCGGCGGAGTCATCGCGCCCGGCGTCAACCTGTCGCTGGAGGCGCTGCACATGGCCGCCGCCGCTCTGCCTCACGTCGATGTGGCCAGGCCCCTGAAGGCCATCGGCACGAATACGGTGGCCTGCATGCAGTCGGGCGTGTATTGGGGCTACATCGGGCTGGTCGAGGTCATCGTGCGCGAAGTGCGCCGCGAGCGTGACCGGCCCATGAAAGTTATCGCGACCGGGGGCCTTGCCAGCCTTTTCGCACAGGGAACCGCGCTATTTCATTCCATCGAGGACGATCTGACCATGCACGGCCTCGTCCTGATCAACGCTTTCAACAAGGATACCCCATGAGCGCGAACCGCCTCATCTACCTTCCCCTCGGCGGTGCCGGCGAAATCGGGATGAACGCTTATGTCTACGGCTACGGGCCGAAGGGCAAGGAGCGGCTGATCCTGGTCGACGTGGGCGTGGCCTTCCCCGACATGGACACGTCGCCCGGGGTCGATCTGATCCTGCCCGATGTCAGCTGGCTGCATGACAAGCTTGACCGGCTGGAGGCGATCTTCATCACCCACGCGCATGAGGATCACATCGGCGCGCTGGCCCCGCTTTGGCCGCAGCTGGAGAAGAAGGTCTACTGCCGCCGCTTCACCGCGACCATCGGGCGGCTGAAGTTCGAGGAAGCGGGCCTGCCGGTCGATCAGATCATCGTGGTCGAGCCGCGCCCGGCGACGGTTGAGGTCGGCCCGTTCAAGGTGCAGTTCGTCCCCGTCTCGCATTCGATTCCCGAAAGCTCGGCGCTGGTGATCGACACGCCTGCGGGCCGCATCTTCCACTCGGCCGACTTCAAGATCGACCATACCCCCGTTGTGGGCGAAGGCTGGGACGACGCGCGGATCGCCGAGATCGTCAAGGAGCGCCCGGTCAAGGCGATGACCTGCGATTCCACCAACGTGTTTTCCACCCACGAAGGCCGGTCCGAGGCGACGCTTGCGGAACCCCTGACCGAGCTGATCCGCAGCCGCACCGGCATGGTGGTGGCGACGACCTTCGGATCGAACGTCGCGCGCCTGAAGACGCTGGCCGAGGCCGCCCGCGCGGCGGATCGCACGATCTGCGTTCTTGGCCGGTCGATGAAGCGGATGCTGTCGGCGGCGACCGAGGCGGCGGTGCTGACAGGCTTCCCGAAGACCGTCAGCCCGGAGGAGGCGCTGGAAGTGCCGCGCCGCAATCTGATGCTTCTTGTCACCGGTTCACAAGGCGAACGCCGTGCCGCCAGCGCACAGCTGTCGCGCGGCAAATACCTGGGGATCGAGATGAAAGAGGGGGACACTTTCCTGTTCTCCTCGAAGACGATCCCCGGCAACGAGCGTGACGTGCTGCGGGTCTGGAACGCTTTTTCCGAGGCGGGAGTGCAGGTCATCGACGACCAGGGCGGCAAGTATCACGTCTCGGGCCATGCCAACCGTCCGGACCTGGAACATGTCCACCGGCTTGTGCTGCCCGACATGCTGATCCCGATGCACGGCGAACATCGCCACCTGTCGGAACACGCCCGTATTGCCACGGAAAGCGGCATCGCGGCAGCGGTCGCGCCGAACGGGACGATGCTGGACCTGACGGGCGATGTGCCGGAAGTGGCGGAATATGTGGAAACGGGTCGGCTTTACCTGGACGGCACCGCACTGATCGGTGCGCTGGACGGGGTGGTCCGCGACCGCATCCGCATGGCGCTGAACGGGCTGGTCACGGTCACGGTGATCCTGGACGAAACCGACACCCCGATGGGCGAGCCCTGGGTCGAACTGATGGGCCTGCCGCCCACCGGCCGGGGCGAACGGCCGCTGTCCGAGACGATGGAGTCCGATCTGGACGAGGTCATCGGGCGGCTTGGCCGCAAGGTGATGGCCGACGACACCAAGCTGGAAGAGGAAATCCGCAAGGTCGTCCGTCAGGTTGCCATGGAAGAGATCGGCAAGAAGCCGGAAGTGACCGTGGTGATCAGCCGGCTCGTGGCCGAATAGACCGAGAACCCCCATGAAAAAGGCCCCGTCCTGGACGGGGCCTTTTGCGTTTCTGTCGGATGGGTCAGCCTTCGGTGCCGGTGGCTGCGTCTTCCAGCTCTTCGACCTTCGTGGGTTTCAGCGCAAAGCTGCGCAGGATGAAGTCCGGCACATGGTCGCCCATGCCGATCACCGACGGCCCCAGATCGCGGTCGCGGCGATAATCACGCCGGTCGTCGCGACGGTCATCCCGACGCTCTTCGCGCGGCTCGCGTCGGTCGCTCCGGGCGTCGTCCGGACGTTCGCCCCGGGTCTCGCCGCGCGACGCGCTGCGGTCATCGCGGCGGCGGTCGCCCCGGTCCGCCCGCGGTTGTTCCCGGCGCTCTTCGCGCGGGGCGTCCTCGACGACCTCGGCCTTCGCCACGACCACCAGCGGCGCCATCGGGGCCGCCTCGTCATGCGGCTTTACCGGACGGTCACGATCGCGGCCCCGTCCGCCCCGTTCGCGGCCCTTGCGATCCTCGCGCGGGGCACGCGGCTGATCCGGGCGGCTGTCCTCGGTCGAAGGCTCGAACCCCTCCGGCAGGGTGCCGCGCGGGATTTCCGTCTTGATCAGGCTTTCGATGGCCGCCAGATACTTGGCATCCGACGGCACCGAGATCGTCAGCGCCTTGCCCAGACGGCCCGCCCGACCGGTGCGGCCGATGCGGTGAATGTAATCCTCGGGGTGCGAGGGGACGTCGAAGTTGAAGACATGGCTGACTGCCGGAATGTCGAGGCCCCGCGCTGCCACGTCAGAGGCGACCAGCAGGTGCAGGGTGCCGTCGCGGAAGGCATCCAGCGTCTTCATCCGCATCGACTGTTCCAGGTCGCCATGGATCGGAGCCGCATTGAAACCGTGCGATTTCAGAGACTTCGCCACCACGTCCACGTCCATCTTGCGGTTGCAGAAGATGATCGCGTTGGTGCAGGCCTCGCCCTCGGCACGGATCAGTGCCCGCAGGACGGCGCGCTTGTCGCCGAAGCTGCGGTCCTTGCGGATCGGCTTCACCTCGATCAGGCTTTGGGTGATCGTCAGCGATGCGGTGGCCTGGCGGGCAACCTCGATCTTGGCGGGGTTGGTGAGGAACGTGCTGGTGATCCGCTCGATCTCGGGCGCCATGGTGGCGCTGTAGAACATGGTCTGGCGGGTGAAGGGGGTCAGCTGGAAGATACGCTCGATGTCCGGGATGAAGCCCATGTCGAGCATCCGGTCAGCCTCGTCGACCACCATGATCTGCACGCCGGTCAACAGCAGCTTGCCACGCTCGAAGTGGTCAAGAAGACGGCCCGGCGTCGCGATAAGCACGTCGACGCCCCGGTCGATCAGCTTGTCCTGTTCGCCGAACGCGACGCCGCCGATCAGCAGGGCCTTCGTCAGCTTGGTGTGCTTGGCGTAGATCTCGAAGTTCTCCGCCACCTGGGCGGCGAGTTCCCGCGTCGGGGCCAGCACCAGCGACCGCGGCATCCGGGCGCGGGCGCGGCCCTGGCCCAGAAGCGTGATCATCGGCAAGGTGAAGCTGGCGGTCTTGCCGGTGCCGGTCTGGGCGATGCCAAGGACATCGCGGCCCTTCAAGGCCTCGGGGATGGCCTGCGCCTGGATCGGAGTGGGGGTTTCATAGCCGGCTTCAGTGACGGCCTGCAGCACGCGCGGGTCCAGCGCGAGGTCGGAAAATTTGGTCATTAGCGTCCTATAAATGCGGTATCGGACCGCATGTGTGATGGGACGCTAGTTTCCGGGCGCCCCGGCGTCTCGGCCCGATTGGCCGCGTGGCGTGCGCATAGCGGAAATCGGCTGTCGGGTCAAGTCGGGGCCAGCAGGCGTGGACCGATACTGCCGGATCGGGTAGGCTCATGCCATTCATGCGACCGTTTTTGCCAGTCCTTTTTTAGCAGGTTCATTGTGACACAAGGCCGTTATCTGGTCGGGCTTGTCCTGGCCCTTGCCGCGTCGGCTGCGGCGGAAACGACTGACTGCCGATCCGACTGCGGGACATCCTGGCGGCTGAACTCGACCTCGGAAACGCGCAGCTACGGCATCCTGATCGCCGCTCCTGACTCCGGCTGCCGTCACGTCCGGTTCCGGGTCGAGGATGCGGCCGCGACCATTCTTGGCCAGACCCCGCCCCTTGAACCGGGAGAGCTTGCCGTCGTGCGGATGGGCAACGGCTTTGCGAAAGGCGACCACCTGCTGACCATCGCGGCATTGGGCTGCAAGACAGGTCCCGCAGCGACGCGACGGGTCACCCTGGCCAAACGCTCGCCGGATCATGGCTGGCGGTCCGTGTCCGACTGATCCCACGACTGTTCGTCAATCTGGTCGTCCTCGTCCCGGCGCGCCGCGCGCATCAGGCGGATACGGCGAAACAGCGTTCGCGGATCGGCGTTCAGGCGGTGCAGCAGATGGCAGGCCAGCGGGCCTGCGACGGGGTCCTGCTGCGCCTCGTGCCAGATCGGCGCAAGGAGGTTCTTGTCAAGCCCGCCGCCCGCCATCCCGAACCGCTGCATCCCCATCGGCAGGGGTGAGCCTTTCGGCGGCGTGCCGGTGAACGGCCGATCCGATGCCGTCCCGGAATGGAGCCGCTCGAATTCGTAGAGTTTCATCATCGAAAACAGGATGTTGAGCGACTGCCCGATCCGCCGCTGCGCCTCGGTCTCGCCGTGGTCGGCAAAGGTGATGATCGACGAGATCAGCCACCGGCCGGGCAGTTCGGCGATCAGCGCCGGAGCTTCCTCGCGCCAGATGCGATGGAACAGGGCCGGGGCGTGATCCGGATAGCTTTCGCGGCGCAGATGCACGATGAGGTCGGCGTTCAGGGCTGCCAGTTCCGACTTTCCGGCAAGTTCCTTGCGCAGCTGCATCGTTTGCGCATGTAGTGCGACCGGCGCGGCGGCAGGTTGGGTTCCAGTTGCGGAACCGTCTCGGCGCGCAGCGCGGCAAGGTCGATGTCGAGGGGGGGCAGGCTTTCGTCCCGGCCGTGGATCACCGGCCCGCGGCGGCTTTGCCAGGAGGCGATCACGCTGTCGGGCGCGCCGGGATAGGTCAGGTCCGGGTCATCCGCGGGGCCCGGGCCGGTCATCAGACCATCATCTCCTTGGTCGCCGTCAGCTTGACGCCGGGATAGTCGCGCACGACGCGGTCGATGTCCCATTGCAGGCGGGTCAGGAACACGAGGTCGCCGTCGCTGTCATGCGCGATATGGCCCTTGTTGACGTTCACCAGCTTCTCCGTTTCGGCCTTGTCGCCGGAAATCCAGCGGGCAGAGGTGAAGTTGGACCCCTCGAACCGGACGGGCAGCGAGTATTCCTGTTCGATCCGGCTCGCCAGCACGTCGAATTGCAGCGCGCCCACGACGCCGACGACGTAGCCGGACCCGATCATCGGCTTGAAGACCTTGGCGGCCCCTTCCTCGGCGAACTGGGTCAGGGCCTTTTCAAGGTGCTTGGCCTTCATCGGGTCCAGCGCACGGATGGATTGCAGCAGTTCCGGCGCGAAGGACGGGATGCCGGTGAAGCGCAGCGTCTCGCCTTCGGTCAGCGCGTCGCCGATGCGCAGCTGGCCGTGGTTCGGGATGCCGATGATGTCGCCGGCCCAGGCTTCCTCGGCCAGCTCGCGGTCGGCTGCAAGGAACAGGACCGGGTTGGTGATCGACATCGGCTTTTTCGACCGGACGTGATGCAGCTTCATCCCGCGCTCGAAATGCCCGGAGGCGAGGCGCACGAAAGCCACCCGGTCGCGGTGCTTGGGGTCCATGTTGGCCTGGACCTTGAAGACAAAGCCGGTCACCGGGGTTTCATCGGCGCTGACCTGGCGTTCGGCGGCCTTCTGCGGCTCCGGCTCCGGCCCGAATTCGCCGATGCCGTCCATCAGTTCCTTGACCCCGAACGAATTGATCGCCGAGCCGAACCAGATCGGCGTCATCGAACCGTTCAAGAAGGCGGTGCGGTCAAAGGCAGGCAACAGTTCGCGCGCCATTTCAAGCTCTTCATGGAACTTCTTCAACAAGTCCGCCGGGATGTGTGCGGCCAGTTTCGGATCATCAACGCCGCTGATCTTGATCGATTCCGCGATCCTGTTGCGGTCGGCGCGGTCCATGATCTCCAGCCGGTCGTGCAGAAGGTCATAGGCGCCCACGAATTCCCGCCCCATGCCGATGGGCCAGCTTGCGGGCGTCACATCGATGGCGAGGTTTTCCTGGATCTCGTCGATGATCTCGAACACATCGCGGCTTTCGCGGTCCATCTTGTTGCAGAAGGTCAGGATCGGCAGGTCGCGCAACCGGCAGACCTCGAACAGCTTCCGCGTCTGGCTTTCCACCCCCTTGGCCCCGTCGATCACCATGATCGCAGCATCGACGGCGGTCAGCGTGCGATAGGTGTCTTCGGAAAAATCGCTGTGGCCGGGCGTGTCGACCAGATTGAACCGGTAGTGCCGGAAGTCGAAGGACATCGCCGAGGCGGAAACCGAGATGCCCCGCTCCTGCTCCAGCTTCATGAAGTCCGACCGGGTGCGCCGCGCGTCGCCCTTGGCCCGGACCTGTCCCGCCATCTGGATCGCGCCGCCGAACAGCAGGAACTTTTCCGTCAGCGTGGTTTTCCCGGCATCGGGGTGCGAGATGATCGCAAAGGTCCGGCGGCGGGCGATTTCCGGGGGCAGGGGGGCACGGTTTGTCATGGGCGCGGCATATCCGCCGCGCGACATTTTCGCAAGGATTTGGCTTGGGAGCCGTTCAGGGGCTTGCGGATTGCCGCGACCACTGACGGGCGGCACCTCAGAACAATCGCAGCTCGCTTGGCGGCAGGTTGCCCATCAGGCAGTGCGGGATCAATCCTTGGCCTCTAGCCGGCAAAACGGAAATTGCGGGTTGCCCGGCAAGCGGCTAGGTTCCTGCGAGGATCACCTGGCCATGCACATGTCTGGTCAAAAGCCGCAAGTCAGAGCATGAGCAGAATTTTCCAGACCGCCAGGACCGTCGCCAAGGCCGCAATGCGACGGCATTACGCCCGGAACCACATCCGCGCCGCGCGGGCCAAGCTGGCAAAGCTGGAGCAGGCCTACGGGCCGTTGAACGCTGCCGACCGGGCGCGCTGCGATGCCTATGCCGTCGAGGTGCTGGGTCATGCGAAGTTCGCCCCCTGGCTGCACGTCTATGCCCATGTCGCGGGACGCTACAAGGACGGGTGGATCGCGGATAATTTCTATGACGAATGTGTCCTGCCGCACACCTCGGGACAATATGGCGAGCTGAGCGGCCTGCGCAGCCTGAACATGACCCTGTTCGACGCAGCGGAGTTTCCCGACCTTGCGGCGCAGGTCAACGGCATGGTGATCGGCCGCGACGGGACGCCGGTTGCCGCGCGCGATCTGGTCGAGGTCCTGTTCGGCCAGGGCGACCGCGTCATCTTCAAGAGCGATGCGTCTCAGTCCGGCGTCGGCGTGAAGGTGCTGGATCGCGCCGGGTTTGATCCGGCCCGGGTCGCCAGTCTTGGCTCCGGCGTGTTCCAGGCCTTCATCCGCCAGCACGAGCTGTTCCGGCGGCTTGGCAACAGTCCGGCCGTGGCGACGCTGCGGCTGACGACGGCCTGCGATGATCTGGGCGGGATCAGCCTGCGGGCCGCCTACCTGCGCTTTGGACAGGGCAGCGTCGACTATCTGGTGTCCTCGGATGAGGTCAATGCGCTTGTCGACCCTGCAAGCGGAGACCTGTCCCCGACCGGCTACTTGCCAAACTGGCTTCGTATCGACCGGCATCCGCAGTCGGACCTGCCCTTTGCCGGGCACGCCATCCCGAATTTCGCGGACTGCGTGAGGGTCGCCCTGCGCTGCCATGCGCGAATTCCCTATGTCCGTTGCATCGGCTGGGATCTGACCGTGGACGACGCGGGCGCGGTAAAGATCATGGAATGGAACGGCGGGCACAACGGAATCAAGTTCACCGAGGCCACGCAGGGCCCATGTTTTGCCGATCTGAACTGGCAGCGGTTTCGCAGATCGCCTTGACTGGCTTCAGGGCGGTTGAAACCTCTGGAAATCCGGCGCATGTTGGGAACATAAACGGAACATCGGAGGATCGGATGACCTTGCAGGAGATTGCGAACGAACTTGTCGCCGGCTGCCGCGAAGATCGGGCGCAGGCCAATCTCGACAGGCTTTATGCCCCGGACGCGGTGTCGGTCGAAGCGATGGACATGGGCGGCGGGGCCACGACCACGGGGCTTGCCGGCATACATGGCAAGCATGACTGGTGGGACGCGACCTTCATCGTCCATGGCCTGACGGTCGAAGGCCCCTTCCTGCACGGCGACGACCGCTTTGCCGTGATCTTCGGCATGGACACCGAAAACCGGACCAGCGGCGAGCGGCATCAGAACCGGGAGGTTGCGGTCTATCACGTCAAGGCTGGCAAGATCGTGCGGGAAGAATTCTTCTATTCGACCTGATGCCGCCCGGGCAGTCGGGCGGGCTTGCCCTTGCCAGCCCGACTGCTAGGCTTCCAGCAAAGCCAGGGGGTATCGCATGGATCTCGGGATCAGGGGAAAACGGGCGCTGGTCTGCGCGTCGTCCAAGGGGCTGGGCCGGGGCTGTGCCGAAGCCCTGGCCGAGGCCGGCGTCGATCTGGTGCTGAACGCGCGCGGAGCCGAAGCACTGGAGGCCACGGCCGCGCAGATCCGCCAGCGGTTCCAGGTCCGCGTGGTGACGGTTGCGGGCGACATCACCACCGAGGCCGGCCGCGCGGCCGTGCTGGCAGAGGGGCCGTTCGACATTCTGGTCACCAATGCCGGGGGGCCGCCGCCGGGGATGTGGTCCGACTGGGCGCGCGAGGATTTCATCAAGGCGCTGGATGCCAACATGCTGACCCCCATCGCGCTGATGCAGGCGGTGTTGCCGGGCATGATCGCGCAGGGCTGGGGACGGGTGGTGAACATCACATCGGTTTCGGTCAAGGCCCCGGTCGCGGTCCTCGGCCTGTCGAACTCGGCCCGGGCGGGGCTGACGGGCTTTGTCGCGGGCACTGCGCGGCAAGTGGCGGGGAAGGGGGTCGCGATCAACAACCTTCTGCCCGGCATCCATGCCACCGACCGCGCCATCGCGCTGGATGGCGCCGTGGTCAAGGCGCGCGGGATCAGCATGGAGGACGCCATCGCCGAACGGTCGGCGACGATCCCTGCCGGTCGCTACGGCACGCCGGGCGAATTCGGCGCGGCCTGCGCGTTTCTGTGTTCGCAGCACGCGGGCTTCATCATCGGGCAGAACCTGCTTCTGGATGGCGGAGCCACAAACACCACGCTGTAGATCACGTGTAGGACGGTCGCCGCCGCCTGCCCGGATCGATCAGGCCCAGCGTCGCGAGGGTGCTTGCGCCCAGAACCCAAGTCCAGGCCCCGGCCCCGAGAACCCGCGCGGCAAGCTCGGACACCTCGGCACCGGAGAACGACAGGGCGGCCGCATCCGTCCGCACCATCAGCGACACCAGCGCCCAGGCGACCAGCGACACCGGCACGAGGCCGGTCAGCAAGGCCAGAAGCCGCGACTCGCGCCCCATCAGCGCAAAAAGGACGAACAGCGCGGCCAGGACGAACGAACAGCCATAGGCGATCGCTTCGGGCCGGGCGTCCTTGAGGATCGCCTGCGCCGATGCGGGGTCGAGGTCGCGCAGGACGGTCCAGGGAACCACGTTCTCTCCGAACGGAGACGAGAACCAGGGAAGGAACAGGCTGGCCAGAATGGCGGCAGCGGCAATCAATGCAAGCGGTCGGGACAGCATTTTCGCACCTGTCGGTTAACCAATCCTGCAAGGCAACCACCGCCCGGCGTTTCCGTCAAATTTCCGTAGGGGAAGTCCAGGGATTGGACCGCGCCTTGCATCAATCGCCAAAGCGGCGCCAGCTTTGATGCCATGTCGTCCCAAGTGCATCCGCAGCGACTCATGCGGTCGGACTTGCCCGCCCGTGTCTGCGCTGCTAGGGGAACGCCTGACGGATTTCCCTGAGTTTCATGCCCGAGAGCCCCCCCCTTCGCCTTGAGGTCACCCATCTTGGCCGGTCCTTCGGCGGGCGCAAGGTGGTGGACGACGTGTCACTTGCGGTCGCCGCCGGGCAGGTGACCTGCCTTCTCGGCCCCTCGGGCTGCGGCAAGTCGACGACGTTGCGGATGATCGCCGGGGTCGAGCGTGCAGCCTCGGGCGAAGTCCGGCTTGACGGCCAGCTGGTCGCGGGCCCGGGGGTGCATGTGCCGCCCGAAGTGCGGTCGGTCGGACTGATGTTCCAGGACTTCGCGCTGTTCCCGCATCTGACGGTCGCCGAGAACGTCGGCTTCGGTCTGCGCATCGACCGGGCGGAAAAGGCGCGGCGGGTGGGCGAGCTTTTGGAGAAGGTCGATCTGACCGGCTTTGGACCCAAGCATCCGCACCAGCTTTCGGGGGGCGAGCAGCAACGCGTGGCACTGGCGCGGGCACTGGCGCCGAACCCGCGCGTGATGCTGATGGACGAACCGTTTTCGGGTCTCGACAACCGCTTGCGCGACGGCATCCGCGACCGCACGCTCGAACTTCTGAAAGAGGCGGGCGCGGCGGTGCTTCTGGTCACCCACGAGCCCGACGAGGCGATGCGGATGGCCGACGAGATCGCGCTCATGCGCGGGGGCCGGATCGTGCAGAAGGGCGCGCCTTACAATGTCTACAACGCGCCGGTGGACAAGGCGGCCGCGGCCTTCTTCAGCGATGTGAACGTGATCCGGGGCATCTCGCGTGGGGCGCTGACCGAAACGCCGTTCGGAGCCTTCCTGACCCCCGGTCACAAGGACGGCGCGGCGGTCGAGATCGTGATCCGCCCGCAGCATCTGCGGATCGACTTCGACCGCGCGGGACGCGGTCCGAACCCGACGCCGGAAGACGGCATCCCCGCGCGCGGCACCGTGCTGCGCAGCCGCTACCTTGGCCGCGAAAGCCTGGTCGATTTCGCGATGGATTTTGAAGGGGCCCGGCTGACGGCCTCGGTTCCTGGGGTCTTCCTGCCCAAGCCCGGCACCGTGCTGTGGCTGATGATCCGGCGCGACCGCTGTTTTGTCTTCGACGCCCCCGACGGCTGACTGCCGCCCGTCATCCGTCCTTCTGCTCTGCCGCGATCCCTGATTGCGGCAGCAAGGTCGCGACCTTGTAAAGCAGGCTGCGCGCGGCCCTGGCCCGCGGATTGCCGTCCTGGCCCACATGCCGCAGCCCCTCGACCAGCGCCTCCAGCTCTTCGGGGGTCAGCATGGTCGGCGGCAGCATCAAGGGCGAGCGCAGGATATAGCCAAGGCCCCGCTCGCCCGTCACCGGCAGGCCCGAGGCCGCCAGCATCTCCATGTCGCGCCAGATCGTGCGGGTCGAAACGCCCAGGGAGCGGGCCAGCTCGCCCGCCGTATGCAGCCGGCCGTCACGCAGGGCCTGGACGATGTCGTAAAGGCGGGCGTCGCGTTTCATCGGGATTCCGGGCGAAAGACGGGCGCATCTGCCCGACTTACTGACAAAATACTGTCAGTTGACTGCACGGCGCAAGCGGCTTGGCCCTTGGAACGGGGGGGCTCATGGTCCTAATACGGGGCAGTTACATGCACTCGAAGCCCTTGAGCGGGCAAAATCGGAGGTTTCAATGCTGAACAACATCGGATTGCCGGGCATCCTGCTGATCGCGGTCGTCGTTCTTGTGCTTTTCGGCAAGGGCAAGGTCAGCTCGCTGATGGGCGAAGTCGGGAAGGGCATCACCGCCTTCAAGCGCGGCGTCTCCGACGGCGCCAAGGAAATCGAGGACGCCAAGGCCGAGACTGCCAAGGACGTGACCCCGGCCGAGAAAGACCAGGCCTGAAGCCCGGGCTTCGGGGAGAAAGACCATGGAACTGAGCTGGTCCGAACTTCTGGTGGTGGCGGTCGTTGCGCTGGTGATCATCGGCCCGAAGGACTTGCCCGGCATGTTCCGCGAACTTGGCCGCTTCACCGCCAAGCTGCGGGCCATGGGGCGGGAATTCAACCGGGCGATGGAAGCCGCGGCCAAGGAATCGGGCGTGCAGGACGTGGCCGACGACCTGCGCAAGGTGGCCAATCCCAAGGCGATGGGCTTGGACACGGTGCGCAGTGCGGCCGACAAGTTCGAAAAATGGGATCCGCTGAAGAACGCGGCCAAGCCGACCAAGCCGCTGACCCCGGCACCGATGCCGCCGTCGCCTCCGGCCGCTGCGGCCCAGACCGCCGTCGCAGCCGCACCGGTTGCGCCCGCACCCGGCGCGGCGGAAGCCGCCAAGGCCGGACCGAACACGGCGGCGCTCTACGAAAAGCGGGCGGCGCGCAAGGCCGTGGCCGACGAGGCGGCAGCCAGGCTGCGCGCGATCTCGGTGGCTGAAACCCCGGTGCCCGAGGCCAAGAAGCCGGGGCGTCGGCGCAAGAAACCCGAAGTCCCGGGTGGTGACGACGCATGACCAAAAGCGAGATTGACGACAGTTCGGCCCCCCTGGTCGAGCATCTGATCGAATTGCGAAACCGGCTGATCTGGTCGGTGGCGGCCTTTCTGGTGGCGATGATCCTGGCCTTCGTGGTGGCCGAGCCGATTCTCGACTTCATGCTGGGGCCGATCGAGCGGGCGATGCGCGAACTGGGGGATCCGAACCCGGTGATGCAGTATACTGCACCGCAGGAATACTTTTTCGTCCTGATCCACATCTCGGTCGTGGCCGGGCTGATGCTCAGCTTTCCGGTGATAGCTTACCAGTTGTGGCGCTTTGTGGCTCCCGGGCTGTATCGCAACGAGAAGCAGGCCTTCCTGCCGTTCCTGATCGCCTCCCCGGTGCTGTTCCTGATCGGCGCGGCCTTTGCGCATTTCGTGGTGACGCCGATCGCGATGACCTTCTTTCTGGGCTTTGCCGATGCGTTTTCCATCGTGACGGCGCTGGTCCCCGGTCTGTCCGACGTTCCGGTGGCCGACGCTGCCGCCCCGGTGCAGGACACCGGGATCGACATCGTGTTCCAGGGAAAGGTGAACGAGACGCTGGACATCAGCCTCAAGCTGATCGTCGCGTTCGGCCTCTGCTTCCAGATGCCGGTCCTTCTGACGCTGATGGGCAAGGCCGGACTGGCGACATCGGCCGGGCTGATCGCGATGCGGCGCTACGCCATCGTGATCATCCTTCTGGTCGCAGCCATCGTCACTCCGCCCGATTTCATGAGCCAGATCATCCTCTTCGCGGCGGTCTATCCCTTGTATGAAGTCTCGATCTTCCTGATCCGCCGGATCGAAAAGCGGCGCGAGGCCGAGTTGCGGGCCGAGGGCCTGTGGGATGACGAGACGGACAGCCCGTCGGAAACCCCGGAGACCAAGGCGTGACCGACCCGCTGGAGCGGATCGCCGCTGCGCTGGAACGGCTTGCTCCGGCCCCTGGCCCTGCGCCCGATTTCGCTGCCGAGGCCTACGTCTGGCACACGGGGCCCGACCGGCTGGACCCGGTGGCCCAGGTCGCGCGGGTGGACATCGGGCTGCTGGTCGGCGTGAACCGGTCGCGCGACACGCTGCTGGAAAACACGCGGCACTTTGCGCGCGGGCTGCCCGCCAACAACGCGCTTCTGTGGGGCGCGCGCGGAATGGGAAAATCCAGCCTGGTGAAGGCGGTCCATGCCGCCGTGCGGGCGGAAGGCCATGACCTGAAGATCGTCGAGCTGTCGCGCGAGGATCTGCCAACCGTCCCGCGCCTGCTGGCCCACCTGCGGGCCGCAGCGCACCAGTTCCTGCTGTTCTGCGACGATCTTTCGTTTTCCCACGACGACCAGCACTACAAGTCGCTGAAGGCGGTCCTTGACGGCGGCATCGAAGGTCGGCCCGGCAACGTGCTGTTCTACGCGACCAGCAATCGCCGCCACCTGATGCCGCGCGACATGATCGAGAACGAACGCTCGACCGCGATCAACCCGGGCGAGGCGGTGGAGGAGAAGGTTTCGCTCTCCGACCGTTTCGGCCTCTGGCTGGGGTTCCATCCCTGCAGTCAGGACGACTACCTGGAGATGATCCGCGGCTATTGCGCGGCGCATCGGGTGCAGGTGCCCGACGACCGCCTCTATGCCGAGGCGATCGAATGGCAGGCGACGCGGGGCGGACGGTCGGGCCGGGTTGCCTGGCAGTTCTTCTGCGACCTTGCGGCGCGCGAAGGGGTGCGCATCCGGGCGTGACATGTGATCTTCACTTGCAGCCTCGCGCAACTCGCCTTAGGCGAGAGAGATCATGATTGCTGAAATCCTGGTCATCCTGGCCCTGATTGTCGTGAACGGCGTGCTTGCGATGTCCGAACTGGCCATCGTCAGCGCAAGGCCAGGGCGGCTGAAGACGCTGGAGGCGAAAAGTCGCGGCGCGCGCATGGCGCTGCGTCTGGCGGAACACCCTGGCCGGTTCCTGTCCACCGTGCAGATCGGGATCACCGCTGTCGGCGTCCTGTCGGGTGCGCTGTCGGGGGCGACCCTCGGCCTGAGGTTGCAGGCCTGGCTCGTGGCGCAAGGTGTCCCGACCGACTGGGCGGCGACCCTTGGCGTCGGCGGCGTCGTGGTGGCGATCACCTATGTCAGCCTGATCGTCGGCGAACTGGTCCCCAAACAGATGGCGCTGCGCAATCCCGAGGCCGTGGCGATCCGCATGGCCCCGGCGATGACCTTCCTGTCGGTCATCGGCGCGCCACTCGTGTGGTTCCTCGACCGCTCGGGACGCGTCCTTCTGTGGCTCCTGGGCCAGCGCGGGTCCAGCGAGAACCGGGTGACCGAGGAAGAGGTCCATGTCCTTCTGGCCGAAGCCCACGAAGGCGGCGTGCTGGAGACCGAAGAACGCGAGATGATCACCGGGGTCATGCGACTGTCCGACCGCACGGCGCGCCAGCTGATGACGCCCCGGCACGAGGTCGAGATGCTGCCGCTCGAAGCGACCGGTGTCGAGGCGGTCGCCGCGATCCGCAAGGTGGCCCGCCCCCGGATGCCGGTCGCCGATGCGCAGGGCGAAGTCGTCGGGATCGTGCTGCTCTCCGAGGCTTTCCAGGTCGTTTCCCGTCGCGAGACGTTGAACCTCAAGGCGCTGGTCCATGACGTGCCCGTGGTGTCCGACCAGGCCGAGGCGCTGGATGTTCTTGAAATCCTGCAGAAATCCGAACACCATTTTGCCCTCGTCTATGACGAGTACGGCCATTTCGAGGGCATCCTGACCACCGGCGACGTGCTGGAGGCGATCACCGGCGCGGTTGCGGCCTCCGAGGCCGACGAACCCGCCATGGTCGAACGCGAGGACGGCAGCCATCTGGTTGCGGGCTGGATGCCGGCTGACGAGTTCTGCGACAAGCTGGGCCTGCCGCAGGAGATGGCCGGGGACTACGATACCGTGGCAGGGCTGGTCCTGCACCAGCTCGGCCACATCCCCGAGCTTGGTGCGACCTTCACGGCGGAAGGCTACCGCTTCGAGGTGATCGACCTCGACGGTCGCCGGATCGACAAGGTGCTGGTGTCACAAGCCCCCGACTGAACCCCGGCCTGCCCCCCTCGACTGACCCCCCGACTGCCCCCCGACTGATCACGATCCTTCCGCGAAAGGTCCGAACTCCCGCAGAAAACTCGTCCCCAGAGTCTGTCTGACGCTGATAGAAGCGCCAGACAGGCTCCAGGTGTTTCGTGGCCGCCTGTCTTTCGACAAAACCGGAGTCCACTTTTTTCGGACAGGCGCTATTGCAGAAAATCGGCCGGGTCGTAGCTCTTCTTCGAGGTGTCGCGCACTTCGAAATGCATGATGGGCGGGTCTCCGGGGGCGACCTTGCCGATCTCCTGGCCCCGCTTCACCTTGTCACCCTTCTTCACCACCATGCCGGTGACTCCGACATAGACCGTCAGCAGCGTCCCGGGATGGCGCACGATGACGATGCCCTTGCCGTTGGTATCGGACGACAGCACCGTCACGGTCCCGGCTTCGGCCGCCTTGACCGGGCTGCCCGCCGCCGCCGCGATGTCGATGCCCTGGTTCTTTTTCGCGTCATAGGCCCGGATGATCTTGCCCGAGGCCGGCATGGCCATCTTCGTCGCGGATGCCCCGGTCGCATCGGACCCCAGATCGGGCGAGGGCGGTGTGGCCTTGGGCTTGGTGCCGGCGGCTTCGGTCTTCTCGTCCGGCAACGGCTTCTTGGCCGAGGGCGGCTCGGGCGTCGGGCTGCCGGCTCCCGGGGCGGTCGGCACCGGTTCGGGGTCGGGGGCCGCCGCCGTGGCGATCGGGATGATCAGCGTCTGGCCTTCGCGCACCGCCATGTCCGGGCCAAGCTGGTTCCAGTCCGCCAGCGCCTTGGCCGACACATTGTAGGACCGCGCGATGATGAAGGCAGTCTCGCCCCGCGCGACGCGGTGGGTCAGGGGCTGGCCAGGCACCGGCGTCGATGCGGAAGGGGACGGGGCGACCGGCGTGGGCCCGGCCTCGTCCAGGGCCGTGGTGGCAATCGCGGTGATGTCGACCGAACCGCCGTTGCCGGGCAAGGCCGCGCCGCCGATCACCGCAGGCTGCGGCACGGCGCTGACCCGATCGGGAAGCAAGAGCAATTCGCCCTCGCGCAAGGGGTCAGTCGGGCGCAGGGCATTCGCCTGCGCCAGGGCCTCGGGGCTGGTCCCCAGACGGCCCGCCATGCTTGCCACGGACTCGCCGCGCCGTGCGGTGGCCAGCTGGTAGTCGGGATACGAGATGATGCCATTGCCATCCGGCGTCGGGGCCGCCGCTGTCGCCTGCCGAGCGGCTTGCGAAGTGTCGCCCCGGCCTTGCCGCAGGTCCCAATCCAGTGCCCCGGTGTTGATGCAGCCCGACAGGGCGGTTGCGCTTGCGCCGAGCGCAAGGGTTGCCCGAAGTCTCATGGTTCTAGCCATCTGGTCCCGCCTGATCATCCGCCGCCCGGGTTCGCCCGGTCTGGGGCGCCCCGATTTCTGCGCAGCATCCTACTCGGAGCCCATGCCCTCTACCAGTGGGACAAAGCGCACTGGGCGAAGTTCCTCGTAATCAAACCCGCTTGAGGTCCGCGTGACCTTGATCAGGCTTTGCACGGCATCCGACTGGCCCACCGGCAGGACCATGATCCCGCCGGGCTTCAGCTGCTCCAGAAGCGGCCCGGGCGGGTCTTCGGCCGCCGCCGTCACGATGATCCGGTCGAAGGGGGCCTGATCCTGCAAGCCATGCGATCCATCCGCCGTGATCGCGGTGATGTTCACAAGATTCAGCTGGTGGAAAACCTCGGTCGCTTCGCGGACGAGACGCCGGTAACGGTCGACGGTGTAGACCCGCCGCGCCAGCTGCGACAGGATCGCCGCCTGATAGCCCGACCCGGTGCCGACCTCCAGCACCGTGTCGCGCGGGTTCACCGCCAGCGCCTGCGTCATCAGCCCGACGACCGAGGGCTGGCTGATCGTCTGGCCGCAGGCGATGGGCAAGGGCATGTCCTCGTAGGCGCGGTCGGCGAAGGTGCCGCGCACGAAACGGCCACGGTCGATCCTTTCCATCGCGGTCAGGACGCGACTGTCGGTCACACCGCGGGAACGGAGGGCAAAGAGAAAGCGCATCTTGCGTTCGGCAAGCAGGTCGGAGGTCGGTTCGTCCTCCGGTCCATGGGTCATGCGAGCCGCACCTCGAGGTCCGCCAAAAGGTCGTGCGCGGTCAGGTCCGCGCGCATCGGCGTGATCGAGATGAAGCCGTCGAGGTTCACCGCCGCGTCGCTGCCGGGCAGGGTGGGCGTGTGCTGGTGCCCGCCCTTGATCCACAGGAACTTGCGGCCCGAGGGCGACTGGTGCGGCTCGACGCTGAAGCCCGTGTCGCGGCGGAAGCCCTGTGCCGCGACCTTCATGCCCCTGGTGGTGGTGGCAGGCAGCGGCGGGAAGTTGACGTTGTAGAAGGTCCGGTAGTCGTCGCCGGTCCACAGCCCCTTGTCCAGAAGCGCCCGCACCACGCCCGCGCCATGGACGCGCGCGGATTCGAACGGATCGGCCAGTTTGGCGTTCTCCGGCCCGAAGAACTGCGACAGGGCGATGGCGGGCACGCCCTGCAACGCGGCCTCCATCGCGCCGCCGATGGTGCCGGAATACAGCACGTTCTCGGCGGCGTTGTTGCCCCGGTTCACGCCCGACAGCACAAGGTCGGGCTTTGCCCCGTCCAGCACGTCGTAGATCGCGGCCAGCACACAGTCGGCAGGACTGCCCTCGGCGGCAAAGCGGCGGGGGCCAAGCTCGGCGATCATCATCGGGTGGGTGTAGCTGATGCAATGCCCGACGCCGGATTGCTCGAAGGCGGGGGCGACGGTCCAGACCTCGCCCTTTGGCCCGGCTATTTCCATGGCGATCCCGGTCAGAACCTCCAGCCCGGGCGCGTTGATGCCATCGTCGTTGGTGATCAGAATGCGCATGTCTTGGGGGTTCCTTCGGGCTTGTCCCTGATTAGACGAGGCGGGGGGGCGCTTCAAGGCAAAGGCTGCTCCTCGTTCGACTTCGTCTCCTCCTCGCAAGCTGCGATCCCCGGCAAGACGAAGCCAAAGGCGCAGGACGAACTTTCCGATCCGCGCAAGACACGGGAAAGACTACCTGAACGCGAACGGCCAACCCCTTGAAAGGGTTGGCCGCATCGGTCCTGTCCGGTGTGGACGGGCCTCAGGCGTCGCGCTTGGCGATCCAGTCGTGGTCGGGATCGTTCTTGAACCGCCATTTCCGGATCGGCCCGGCCATCACGTTCAGATAATACATCTCGTAGCCATAGGGCGCGCCGCAGGGATGGTGCCCTTTCGGGACCAGCGTGACATCGTGGTTCTTCACCGCCATCGTCTCATCCAGCGAGCCGTCCTCGGTATAGACCCGCTGGATGCCGAAGCCCTGACCGGGGTTCAGCCGCATGTAGTAGGTTTCCTCCAGATAGGTCATGTTCGGGAAGTCATCCTCGTCATGCCGGTGGCTGGGATAGGACGACCAGTTCCCCGCCGGAGTGAAGACTTCCGTCACCAGCAGGCTGTCGGCCACGTCCAGACCCTCCATCGCGATGTTGTTGACGTGGCGGGTGTTGGTCCCGCGGCCGCGCGGGGTGAGGGTGATCCCCTCCGGTCCCAGTCGGCGGGCCGGATGGTTGCCCTTACCCGGAGCCTTGCAGACCCCGATGGTGCAATGGGTGGTCGCGGTCGCCTTCCAGGCCTGCCCATTCGGGACATACAGGCAATGCGGTGGGGTCTTCTCGAAGACATCCATCCGCGCGCCCATCTCGCCCCAGTCCTGACCTGCGGCCTCGACGCGGGCTTTGCCCTCGACGATCACGAGGATCACTTCCTCGTCCCCCGTCACCTCTTCCGCCACATCGCCCGGTTCCAGCCGGTAGAGGGTGAAGCCGACATAGCCCCAACCCGCGCTTTCAGGGGAAATCTCATGCACCTTGCCGCGGGTGCCGGTGGGGTGGCGGAGGAGGTCGGGCATGGGATTTCCCTCAGGACGGGCGCGAATGGTCGATGGTCAGCCCCGCCTTGGCGCAGACCTTCAGGATGTGTTCGTAGCCGAGCTTGGAATATTCATAGGGCGGTGCCTTGGCCGGGTCCTGCTCGGCCTCGACCACGATCCAGCCGTGGTAATCCATGGCCTTCAGCTTGTCCGCCACGGCCTGAAAGTCGATGCAGCCGTCGCCCGGCACGGTGAAGGCCCCGGCGATCACGGCATCGAGGAAGCTTTTCCGGTTCTCGCGGACGTCGCGCACCACCTCGGGGCGGATGTCCTTGAAGTGGACATGGTGCACCCGGTCAGCCCAGCGGTCCAACACGCGCATCACGTCCGCACCGCCGAACAAGAGATGCCCGGTGTCGAACAAGAGCTTCACGTCTGCCGTCGAGCCTTCCATGAGCGCGTTCACATCGCCTTCGGATTCGACGAACGAGCCCATGTGGTGGTGGTAAGCCAAGGGCATCCCCTGATCCGCCATCCATTTCGCCAGCTCCGACAGTTTCGCGCCATAGGCCCGCACGTCGGCGGCAGAAAACTTCGGGCGGTCGTTCACCGGGACGGCAATGTTGCCCTGCACGGTGTTGGAACATTCCGCATAAACGATGCAGGGGGCCTTGAGGGCCACGAACTGCTCGACCTGCTGGCGCACCGCCTCGATCTCGGTCTTCACGTCGTTGACCAGAAGGTTGCCGGAACACCAGCCGCCGCACAGAGACAACCCGTTGGCCGTCAGATAGGCCCCAAGCCCAGCCGTGTCCGAAGGCATGCGCCGCCCGCGTTCGACGCCGGTATAGCCGATCTCGCGGGCCTCACTCAAAGCCTGCTCCATCGTGTAGGCGGCGGTCAGGTCTGGCAGGTCGTCGTTCTGCCACGAGATGGGAGAGATCCCGATCTTAACGCTCATTCGTCTGTCCTTCAGTTCACAAGCCATTGGGCCTTGGCGCCCGCTTCATAGTCCTTGCGCGCCTCGACCACTTCTTTGCGGGTCGAGACCTCGGGCACGCCGACCTCCCACCAGGATCCGCCCGCGCCGGTCCCCGGACCCGGATCGCTGTCGATCACGATGACGGTGGGCACCGAGCCGCCGCGCGACGTGGCCAGCGCAGCCTCAAGATCGGCGATCCCTCCCGCCTTGACCACGCGTGCCCCCATCGACCCGGCATGGGCGACAAAGTCGATGTGGCTGGCGTTGACGTGATAGCTGTCGTCGAGAAGGTTGTTGAACGGAGCCCCCCCGGTATGGGCCTGCAGCCGGTTGATGCAGCCATAGCCGCGGTTGTCGGTCAGGACCACGGTGAAGGGCACCCCCATCATCACGGCGGTCGCAAGCTCAGAGTTCGCCATCATGTAGGACCCGTCGCCGACCATGCAGATCACGTCGCGGTCGGGGCTCGCCATCTTGATCCCAAGCGCCCCTGCGATTTCATAGCCCATGCAGGAGAAGCCGTATTCCATGTGGTAGCCGCCCTCGGACCCGCGCCAGAGCGTGTGCAGGACCCCCGGCATCGACCCGGCCGCGCCCATCACGATGGTCTGCGCCGTGGCGCTGCGGTTGACTGCGCCCACGACCTGCGCGTCGGTGGGCAGCTGGTTGCCACTTGGGGCCGCGCAAAGCGCCCCGGTGGTGGCAAACCATTGATCCCGCGCGGCAAAGTCCGGATCGGCAAAGCGGTGCTTGCCCAGACCCGCCGACAGCTTCTCCAGCGCAACCTTGGCATCCGCGACCAAAGCCTGCGCCCCGCGTTTTGTCGCGTCATGCGGCTGCACGTTCACCGAAAGGATCTTGCGCCCCGGCCGCTTGAAGATCGACCAGCTGCCGGTGGTAAAGTCCTGCAACCGGGTGCCGACGGCCAGCACCACATCGGCCTCGGCGGCCAACTGGTTGCCGCAGTCCGACCCGGTGACGCCGGGCATGCCGAAGTTCAGCTTTTCTTCCCAATCGACCGCGCCTTTCCCGGCCTGGGTTTCCACCAGCGGGATGTTGTGGGTGCGCGCAAAGTCCAAGAGGGTTGCCTCGGCGCCCGAGTAAAGCACACCACCGCCCGCGACGATCAGCGGGTTCTTGGCGGCTTTCAGCGTGGCCACGGCGGCCTCCAGCTCGCGCTGGTCGGGTTCCGGGCGCCGGATGTGCCAGACCTTCGGCGTGAAGAATTCCACCGGGTAATCATAGGCTTCGGCCTGGGTGTCCTGACAGAAGGCCAGACACACCGGCCCGCAGGTCGCAGGGTCGGTCATCACTTGCAGGGCACGGGGCAGGGCGGTCAGGATATGCTCGGGGCGCGAGATCCGGTCGAAGTAACGGACCACGGGGCGGAAGCAGTCGTTGGCCGAAATGATCCCGTCGCCGAAATCCTCGACCTGCTGCAGCACCGGGTCCGGCGCGCGGCTGGCAAAGACATCGCCCGGGATCATCAGGACCGGAATCCGGTTCACATGCGCCAGCGCGGCGGCGGTCACCAGGTTCGTCGCCCCCGGCCCGATCGAGGTCGTCACCGCCATCGCCTTGCGACGCTTCATCGCCTTGGCATAGGCAATCGCGGTATGGGCCATCGTCTGTTCATTGTGCCCGCGCCAGGTCGGGATCGCATCGCGGTGGGCGTGCAGCGCCTCGCCCAGACCGGCGACGTTGCCGTGGCCGAAGATCGCCCAGACGCCCTCGATGAAGCGGCTGCCATCCTCGGCCTGTTGCAGGGACAGCCAGCGCACCAAGGCCTGTGCGGCAGTCAGACGGATCGTGGTCATTGCTTTGCTCCCTCGCGCACCTTGTCCCAGAGGGCAGCAAGGCGGGTATAACGGTCGGACATCATCTGGACGGCGTCGGCACTGGTCATCTCGCCCTTCAGCCAGCCGCGCGCGGCATCGCCAAAGATCGTGCGACCGATGGCGAAACCTTTGACCAGGTCGTGCTTTGCCGCAAGGGCCAGCGAGGCCGACAGGGCCTCTTCGCTGGCATCGAGGCCAAGCACCACGACCCCGCGGACATGAGGATCGTTCGCGGTGATCGCTGCACAGGCACTGGCCCAGGCGGCATCGGTGCTGAACGGCTCCAGCTTCCACCAGTCGGGATAGACGCCAAGGTCGTAGAAGCGCTGGATGATCCGGGCGCTGGTCTCGTCATCGACGGTGCCGACCTTGGACGGGATGATCTCCAGCAGCAGCTCCAGCCGGTTGCGACGGCAGGCGTGGAACAGGCGGCGGACGGTGTCTTCCTGCGCGGCCTTGGTCGCGGCATCGTCGTCGGGGTGGTAGAAGCACAGGACCTTGACCACATGCTCCAGCGGCCATTCCTGGAGGCCCCCGAAGTCGGGGCCAAGTTCCGGTTCCAGCGTCAGCGGGCGCGAGCCGGGCCATTCCACGGGTCGCCCGATCCAGAGACCAGTGCCAGCGGCCTGAAACAGGGCGTCGCGGCCAAGGCGGCTGTCGCAAAGCACGCCGTAGCCGGGTTTCCCATCGGCGACCTGCAGGGCCGCCTGCAAACACAGCTCCTTGAACGCGCCGATCTTTGCGGGGGTGGCACCCTCCATCGCCTCAAGCTGCATCCGGTGGTCGAAGGCGAAGACGCGCATCACCGACCAGTCCTTGTGGCGGTTCGTTGCCCAATGGACCTGTTCCAGCACCGCATCCTTGCGCAGCGCCTTTTCGACGACCCCGCGTTTCAGGAAGAACTGCAGCTCCTCCCAGGAGGGGTAGGCCGGGGTGCAACCGTGGCGGCTGACGGCGAAGGCCCCGCAGGCATTGGCGTATTTCAGGGCGGTGGGCCAGGGTTCGGCGTCCAGCCAGCCCTTGATCAGGCCCGACATGAAGCCGTCGCCCGCGCCAAGGACGTTGAACACCTCGATCGGAAAGCCGGGGCCGGTCTCGCCGTCGTCCAGGCTGTCCGGGACTGCGCCGGTAAAGGCCACGGCCCCCATCGGGCCACGCTTGCAGACGAGGGTGGCCTTGCTGACCGCCCGCACGGCACGAAGTGCTGCGATGGTGTCAGTGGTGCCGCCCGCGATGTGGAACTCTTCCTCGGTGCCGACAATCAGGTCGAATAGATGCAGCGTCGATTGCAGCTTGGCGGTGACGGCGGCGCTTTCGATGAAGCGGCTTTCGCCGTCGCCATGGCCCGCCAGACCCCAGAGGTTCGGTCGATAGTCGATGTCCAGCGCCGTCTGCAAGCCGTGCTTGCGCGCCAGGTTCAGCGCCTTCAGGACGGCGGCTTCGGTCCTGGTGTTGGAAAGGTGCGTGCCGGTGGCGACAACCGACCGCGCCTCGGCGATGAAGCCTTCGTCAATGTCGTCTTCGCACAGGGCCATGTCGGCGCAGTTTTCCCGGTAGAAGATCAGCGGGAACTGCTTGTCGTCGCGGATGCCCAGCAGGACCAGCGCCGTCAGCCGTTCGGGGTCGGTCTTCACGCCGCGCACGTCGACGCCTTCGCGCGCCAGCTCCTCGCGGATGAAGCGGCCCATGTGTTCGTTGCCGACCCGGGTGATCAGCGCCGACTTCAGACCCAGCCGCGCGGTCCCGGCGGCCATGTTGGTCGGCGAGCCGCCGATGTATTTCTGGAACGACCCCATATCCTCCAGCCGCCCGCCAATCTGCGCGCCGTAGAGGTCGACCGAAGACCGGCCGATGGTGATCACGTCGAGGGTCTTGGTCGTGGACATGCGGGCGGCTCCATCCGGGGCCGAGTCGCCCCCTTGCGGTGGAACGTTTATTCCAAAATGGTGAGTCGGGAAAGAGCTAAGTTTCGCGTCGCGTCGCCACCGCCACCGCCAGCGCAAGGGCCAGCGCGATGGCGGCAGACAGGGACCGGAAGGCGCCGAAGTCGATTTCGGTGACGGTCAGGATGGTGTCGGCAAGCCCGGCCAGCTGGTTGGCGGGCGGGTCGGTCAGGATCACCACCGGCAGGCCCTGGTCCCGGGCATGGGTGGCAAGGGTCAGGGTCTCCTCCGAGTAGGGCGAGAAGGTGATCGCCAGAAGCGCGTCGCCGGGCCGCAGGCTTGACCGGTGCGCAAGGCCCGCCACCCCGTCATGCAGGATCGCAGGGATGCCCAGCTTGTCGAAGACATAGGCAAGGTAGCTTGCCACCGGAAACGACCGCCGGAACCCCGCCAGATGGATGGTCCTGGCCTGTGCAAGCGTCGTAACAGCCTGATTTAAGGCTGTTTCATCCAGATCTCGCGCAAGCGCCTCCATCGACTGCCGCCCGGCCTCGACAAATTCCGCGACCAGGGTAGAGGGTTGGCCCGCTCCGCCAGCCTTCAGGTTTGCCAGCCGGGTGGCATAGTCTGGCGTGGCGCGCGACAGGGCCTCGCGGAACAGCCGCTGCATCTCGGCATAGCCCGAAAATCCCATGATCTGACAGAAGCGCATCATCGCCGAGGGCGGAACGCCGGCGCCCTCGGCCACCTGGGCGACCGTGGACAGGGCAATCTGGTCCATGTGCCGCGCGATGTGGTCGGCGCATTGCTGCAGGCGTCGGGGCAACTGGCCGCTCAGGCCCAGAAGCCGGTCGCGGAACGCGTCAATGGTCTGCGGTGCATCACGCAAGAGTATAGCGGCGTCTTCCTTCGGCATGGGCGGCTCTCGGCTCGTGGTCGCGCCACCATAGCATACGGAACGAATGTTCCAAGAGGTTAGTCCGTCGCGTGTTGCCGGGGGTCGCGCAACGGGGGCCGTGCGTCGGGGGCACCGCTGTTTCGGCAGCGCCAGCGGGCCGCATGAAAAGAAAAGGCCCCGGTCGCACGGACCGGGGCCTTTGCAATCCCGCTGGACGACGGGACTATTGGGTCATCTTGTTGAACTCGGCCAGTCCGGTGGCGACGATGTCATACCATTCGCCCGACTCGCGCATCTCGGTGATGCCGCGGTTCAGCATGGCGATGTAGACCCGGCCGCGCGGATTGCTCTTCGAGGTCAGGAAGTGATACGAGATGAAGGTCGCAAGCGCCGGGTTGGTGACGACCTTGTCGGTGACGCCAAGCTCTTCAAAGTTGGCGACCGAAGTTTCGGTTTCGATCGAGTAGATGTCGACCTCGCCCTTCATCAGAAGCTCGGCGCAGTCCAGCGGGTTCTTCGGCTGGACATACTCGACGACCGGCGGGGTCAGCCCCTTCACTTCAAGGTCGCCCAGCGGCCAGGCCTCGGGACGGCAGATCTTCGCGCCGGCGTATTCGTCGAACGACCGCGCGTTGGCGTATTTGCTTTCCGGCAGGGTGTTGAAGGTATAGGCCGCCTCGTAGATCGGCAGCGAGAAGTCGAACTCGGTGCACATGCGGGCCGAAAACTCGCCCAGCATGTCGAGCTTCGAGCAGTCCGGCGCTTCCCAGGCGATCGAAATGTCGAAGGCTCCGGAGGGCAGGAGAGTGTCGATATGTGCCATCCAGTCGTCGACATACGAGACATTGTATTCGCGGTCATTGCCACCGCGCTGCATGGCGGTGGCGGCCATGCGCACGAAGATCCCGCCGCCGGTCAGCGTCTCGTCGGTGAACGGTGCCCAGTTGTTCGAGGTCACGAATTTCAGCGGCGGCTCGTAGACGTTCGACTTCTTCGCCGTCGACTCCTGCTTTTCGGTTTCGGCCGCGATGACCGAGCTCAGCTCCTGGTCGGGGGCCAGGCGACCGTCCTCGCAGGGCAGGACCAGCTGCAGGCCGGCCGGAAGACTGTTCGGGTTCGCCGCCAGCGCGTCACGGTTGGCGTTGAAGATGTTCTGGTAGTCGAAGGTGCCATAGGCGGCCTGGGCGATCGAGCCCAGGGTATCGCCATCCTTGACGGAATAGGTGGTGCAGGCTTCCTGGGCAGAGGCGATGATGGGGAGCGATATCATCGCAGCCGCGAGGAAGGGCAACCGGCGCAGAAGCAAAGCGGTTCTCATTCGACGGGTTTCCTTTTTCGGACCGTGGGGGTGCTGATAACTTGCGCTACCGAAACAATACTGCTGATGTTGCAGCATAAGGTTGCATAGATGGCGTGAATAAGGCGATTGAGTGATCAATAGCGGGCCGGAACGTGCATGGCGACCCTTTGGTGAGGACGTGGTCATTCTGCTCCTCACCGCTATTGCTGCTGACGTTGCAGGGTCAGGGCGGATGACACGATGTCGTACCATTCGCCGGTCTCGTACATTTCCATCATGCCCTTATCCAACTCGTCCAGCATCGCGACGGCGCGCGGGTTGGACTTATAGGCGATGACATGCAGGCTCAGGATGGTCGACAGATGCGGGTTCTGCCCGACCGTCGAGATCAGGCCCAGTTTTGCCAGCATCGAATCGCCCGCTTCGGCATCGACCGACACCAGGTCGACCTCGCCCGCCGCCAGCGCGCGGAAACAGTCCTTGGCATCGCTGCCGCGCACGAGCGTGATCGCCGGTGCGGTGAGGCCCGCAGCGTCAAGAACGCCGGTCGTATAGCCTTCGGGGCGGCAGATCCGCGTGCCTTCAAAGCCGGCATAGCTGGTCACCGACATCAGGCCGCTGTCGCGCTTGGCAAAGAAGCCATCGACGATCTCGTAGAACGGTCTGGAGAAGACGAAGTCGTTGCAGCGCGCCTGATCGCCGGGTGACAGCATGGTCGTGCCCTCGCAATCCGGGCGCACCCAGGGAAAGCTGAGGTCATAGGCACCTGACGGCAGCAGCGCATCGATATGCGCCTGCCAGTCGCTGATGAAGCTGAGATTGTAGGCAATGCCCGGATCGGCGCGGAAGATGGCCATCTCGACAAGCTGGGTCATCATGCCGCCGCCCGGAAGGGTTTCGTCGGCAAAGGGCGCGTAACCGTTGCCGGTCACGATCGCGATCGGCTTCACTGCGGGCGCGGCGTCCGGCGCGGCTGGCGCGGTCTCCGGCGTCGCGGCAACCGGCGTCACGCTTTCCGGGGCGGGGAGGGCTTCCGGGGTGCTGGCGGCGACGGACTTCGGGTCGCAGGGAATGGACAGGGTGGTGCCGATTTCGATCAGGTCGGCCTTCTCGCCGATGATGGCGACGTTGGCGTCATAGATCAGCCGGTAAAGATCGGCATCGCCATAGGCCGCCCGCGCGATGAAGCGCAGGTTGTCGCCGACCTTGACCTTGTAGGTCGAACAGGCCTCCTGGGCCTGCACGGCAACACTGGACAGAAGAAGTGCCGTGCCGCCGCAAAGCAGGGTCCGAGCGAATGTCATGATCTTTGCTCCTGTGTCCGGTCGATCTTGGGACCTGTGGCGCAGGCCTCGTGCCCGGCCGGGTCCCGGCGACCCTGATGAACGTTTCGTGTCATGCGATCCCGGCCCTAGCTCGATGTGTCCGGGTCGGCGTCGTGGTGCAGGCTTTGGGCAGACCGTTCCACCGCCCGCCCAAGTGCGGCGATCAGGGGGTCCAGCGGACCGGACCGGCTGCCGGCCACAGCCCCCCCCGCGTTGCCCGCGACCTTCAGGTCGGCCTTGGCCGCGGCGGGACCAAAGGCCTGCGGGTCAGCGGACAGCCCCATGCCTACTGACCTCCGTCAATCGCGAGTTGCATGACGGCCGCGCTGACCTTGTTGTCGCGGATGATCGAGAATTCCGTCTGCGTCGCCCCGGCTGCAACCAGGTCGCGCAGGATGGTCTCAAGTGCCTCCGGCCCGTCAAGCGGAATTGCGGTGGTCTTGTCCCGGAACAGGATGTCGCCCTGCCGGAGCGTGGTGATCTCGGGTTTGGCGACGCCGGTGACGGTGCTGGTCCAGACGCCGTCGACAACGGAGGTCCGGACCGAAACCCCGTTGGTCAGGCTCACAAGCCGCACGGCGCCAACGGTCAGAAGGCCCGATTTCCGTGCAAGCTCTGATCCGGCGTATTCGATGACGACGCGGGCCTTGCCATCGGGATCGACCCGCATCGCGTTCAGGATGGCTGCTGTCAGGGCGCTGGCGGTCGGCGTCGGCGTGCCGTTGACCGAGTAGATCAGCAAGCCCTGCTGCAGCCAGTCCCCGGCTTCCGCTAGGTCCACACCCGGCGACAGGCGCAGGACGATGGCGGTCTGCTTGCCACCGATGATGCGGTCGTCCGCCGCGAAGGGAAGCTCGGCATCCCAGGCGGCAAATCCGACCTGAACCGCAGAGGGAGTGCCCGCCGGGGCCACCAGCGGCGCTGCGGCAGGCTCGGCTGCGGGTTCGGCGGCAGGTTCAACGGCGGCCACGTCAGCGGGCTCGGCGACAGGCTCGATTGCCACCGGCGCTGCGGCTTCTTCTGCGACGACCGGTTCGGCGGGTTTGGCATCGACGGGCGGGGCAGGGGCCGGTTCGGCAGCTGCGATGTCGGCGGCCGGTCCGGGATCCTCGGCCGCAGGCGCGGCGTCGGCCACGCTGGCCGCTGCCGCCACGTTGCCGGCACTTGCGGTTTCGGTCGCGGGTTCCGGTGTGACCGGCGTCGCTGACGCGATTTCGGCGGACGGCGCCGGCGCTGCCGCCGCGTCCGCCGCGCTTGTCTTGGAGGCCGCGTCCCTGTCGGCCGGGTTCAGGCCGAGCATCACATAGCCGCCCGCAACCACGACCAGCGCAACGGCCACACCGGCCAGAAGCTGCGCCGGCCCCTTGCCGCGGGCCGCGGGTGTATTGGCTGCCGGCTGCGACGCAGCCCTGGCGACCGGCGCCGGGCCGGGACCGGCCTTGACGGCGGCACCCCCGATCAGGGCTTCCTCGCGCTGGAAGTCGGTGACCACCCGCTGCACCGCATCATCGGTGCCCGGGCTCGGCTCGGTCAGCACCACGGCGGCAGGACCGTTGCCTTCATACATGGCCAGCCAGTCCCCAGCCGATTGCAGCCGCTGTTTCGGCAGGGTGCTCATCGCCTTGTCGATGGCTTCGAGGAAGCCGGCGGGATAGCCCGGATACCGCCCGCTCAGTTTTGCATAGGGGTCCGGTCGGTCTTCCGCCAAGGCACCCAGCCGGGCCTGCCCGTTGACCGGAGGCTCGTCCGAGATCAGGTGATACAGCGTCGCGCCAAGCGCGTAGAGATCGCTCCACGGTCCTTGCTCCGACCCGGCGATATAGAATTCCTGCGGCGAATAGCCGTCCTTTACCACCCGCAGCGCCGACATCGCCCGGTTGGTCTGGCTGGCCTTCTCGCGCGCCGCGCCAAAGTCGATCAGGATCGGTTCGCCCGACTTGGTGATCAGCACGTTGTCCGGCGAGATGTCGCGGTGCAGCATGTCATGGTCGTGAATGAAGCCCACCGCCTTGATCAGCTTGGTGGTGATCTCCACGACCTGATCGGGGGTCGGACGCTCGCCCTCGCCATCGATGATCTGCTGCAGGTCCAGCCCGTCGATGAAATCCAGCGCCATGTAGGCGGTGCCGTTGTCCTCGAAGACATTGTGGACCGAGACGATGTTGGGATGCACGATCTTGGCCAGGTTCCGCGCCTCGCGCACGAAAAGCTGGATGACCGACCGCAGTTCGGCGGTGTGTGCGCGCGAGCGGGCCGCCACCATCACTTTCGACCGGCGGCAGACCGACGAGGGAAAACATTCCTTGATGACGACGTCGCGGTCCAGGCTGTCCCTGGCAAGGTAGGTGATGCCGAAGCCGCCACTGTTGAGATAACGGGTGATCGTGTACTGGCCCTTGAGCAGCTTCGCACCCGGCTGCAACTCGTCGATCAGGTCATCGACCTCCTCGACTGCGGGCTCTGCCGCCTTTTGCTGCGCCATTTCGTTCACCCTTCTTGCAACAGTGCAAACTTTCCAGCGTTTTCGTCCGCCTCAGGCAAGCCGCCAGCCGCACAGACTTAAGCGCCGGGACTATCGTCCACCTAAACGCACCAATTCATCCTATTTGTGATGGTTGTGGATGAGGGCGAAAATGGGGCGATCAAGAGGAGATTTGAAGGATGGCCGCGCTCAACCCTGGCGGGAAGCCCGGCTGCAAGGAAATCTGCTGGTCCGGAATTCGTCTGGCTGTTTCGCAGCAGGAATGAATCGCGATGCAATTCAGGGTTGTCTTCCGGTCTGACGTGCCAGCGTCGTCAGCCCCTCGGCAGGATGCCCGAAGCGATCCAGCCGTCCACAACCGCAAGGGCTGCCGCGCTGAACGCGGGATCGTTGATATGGGCGTCAAGCTCGACCAGCCGGACGTTCGCCGGACAGGCAGCGCGGATTTCCGTGACGAAGGCTGCCAGCCCTTCAGCATCGCAAAGCGGCCCGCCTTCGCGGTCCCATTCGTTGCCGCCGCGCAGCGGCAAGAGAAACACCACCTCGCCCCTGGCCGCCGCAAGCTTGCCCATCAGCGCCCGCGCCACGCGGCGACGTCCGTCCGGGTCCAGCACCACAGAGGACAGAAGTCGGTTGTGCGCATGGCCCGGCAGGCCTTCCAGATGGGCAGGCAAGGGATGCCAGCCGACAAGGTCCACCAGATCGCAGCAGCCGATCGACACGACCTGCGGGATGCCCTGCGCGCCTGCGCTGGTCATCCGGTCTGCACCCGCGCTGATCGCCGATCCGAAAAGATGGTTGCCGACTTCCTGCGGGGCGAAGTCCAGCACGGCGGCGAAGGCCCCACCTGCGGCAAGTGACTCAAAAGCCCGGCCCCCCATCCCGGTTGCATGGAACACCGCAACCTCGAAGCCCCGCGTCTCCAATGCCGGTTTAAGGCTGACCATGTAGCGCAGCACCGTCTTGCCGAAGCTGGTCATCCCGATCAGCGGCTTGTCGCGGCGGGGTGCCTCGACCGCCCGCGCGGCACCCAGCACAGCCCCCGCCGCCTGCGACAGCGAGGCCTTGCAGACCCCGTTCAGCCCGTAAAGCCCGCCAGCCCATAGGATCATCTGGATATCCGCCGGGATGCGGTCCGGCGGCAGCATCGGGCTGAAGCTGACGGTCGACACCACATATTTCGGCACGCCGAGGGGCAGCGCGGAACACAGGTCCAGCGCAAGATCGGTGCCCATCGTGCCGCCCAGCACGATCACACCCTGAATGCGCCCCTCGGCGCAAAGCCGCGCGGCAAGCCGTGCCGATCCCGCCGCCATGATCTGCATCGCGGTGTTCTCGTCCTCGGCCGCAATCGCTGCCGCAATGGACGATCCCGCCGCTTCGGCCACCTGATGCTTGGAGATGTCGGTGGGCCGGGACGGATCGCCAAGGACCGAAACGTCCATCGTCAGGACCTGGCCGCCCTGGGCCACGATCACGTCCCGCATGTAGCCCAGTTCGGCATCCTTGGTATCCCAGGTGCCAGCGACAAGTATGCAGGGTGCAGCCGTCACAGCTGGATCCAGGCGGTCTTGAGGTCGGAGTATTTCTCCAGCGCGTGCAGCGACTTGTCCGCGCCGTTGCCGGATTGCTTGACGCCCGACAAGGGCACGGTGACATCGGCGCCGCCATAGGTGTTGACGTGGATGACCCCCGACCGGATGCCCCGCACCATCCGGTGCGCGCGCGACAGGTTGCCGGTCCAGACCCCCGCCGCCAGTCCGAAATCCGACGCATTCGCCAGCCTCAGCGCCTCGGGTTCATCCGTGAAAGGGGTGACGGCAAGGACCGGGCCGAAGACCTCCTCGCGGTAAAGCCGATGTTCGGGCCGGACATTGGTCACGATCGTGGGGTCCATGTAGTAGCCTCCGGTTTCCTCCAGCGCGCGCGTGCCGCCCGTGACGATCTCGCCGCCCTCGCGCCTGGCATCCGCGACAAAGCCGAGGTTGCCTTCCAGCTGGGTCAGCGAGTTCACCGCCCCCACCTGCGTCTCCAGCTGCAACGGGTTGCCGACCGCCATCTTCCGCGTCGCCGTTGCCAGTTCTGCAACAAAAGCATCATGCACCGAGGCCTCGACCAGAAGGCGTGAGCCCGCGACGCAGACTTGCCCGGCATTGCGGAAGATCGCGTTTGCGGCGGATTTCGCGGCTGCCGACAGATCCGGCGCATCGGCGAAGACGATGTTGGGCGACTTGCCACCCAGCTCCAGATAGCAGCGTTTGAGGTTCGACTGTGCAGAATACTGCAACAACCGCCGCCCCGTCGCGCCCGATCCGGTGAAGACCAGCACATCGACATCCGGGGACAGCGCCAGCGCCTCGCCCGTGACGCGACCCGGCCCCGTGACCAGGTTGAAGACGCCGGGCGGCACCCCGGCTTCCAGCGCCAGTGCTGCCAGCCGCAAAAGCGACAGGGACGCGGTTTCCGCCGGTTTCAGCACGACCGAGTTCCCCGTCGCCAGGGCAGGCGCCACTTTCCACGCCCCGATCATCAGCGGGAAGTTCCAGGGCACGATCGCGCCGACCACCCCCACCGGCTCGCGGTGGATCAGCCCCAGCACGTTCGGAGCCGTCGGCGCGATCTCGCCATAGACCTTGTCCAATGCCTCGGCATAGTAGCGGAAGGTCTGGGCGGCACTTCCCGGTTCGGCCTTCAGCGCCATCGCGATCTCGGTGCCATTGTCACGGACGCCCAGCACGGCAAGCTCTTCGGCATGGGCATCGATCAGATCGGCCAGCCGGTGCAGCACCGCCTTGCGCGCCGAGGGCGCAAGACCCGACCAGCGCCCGTCCTCGAACGCCCGGCGGGCCGAGGCGCAGGCACGGGCGACGTCCGCTGCGCCCGCAGTCGCCAGCACCGTCAGCTGGCGTCCGTCGATCGGCGACAGGACGGGCGTCTCGCCCTCGCCATCCACCCAGCGCCCATCGATCAAAAGCTGTCCCGCTGCGACCGGAGCCGCCGCAAGCCGGTCGATCGTGGCCTGATCCATTGCCATGCTCCATCCTTGCTTGTTGGTTCAATATATGAACCGATGGTTCAAAAATAGATTGACAGCCCCCGCGCCGGTCTGTCAACAGAAATGGATCGGGATCGCCCGGATCCCGGGACAGAAGGCACGCAAACGCATGGGAACGGTCGGCAAGGCACTTGATCTTCTGGACCTTTTCACCCGTGCGCAGCCGCAGCTGGGCCTGTCCCAGCTGGCCCGCGCGTCCGGCGTGAACAAGGCCACCTGCCACCGGCTGCTGTCCGAACTCGAATCGCGGGGGCTTGTCGAACAGACCGGCCCCGCCCGCGAATACCGGCTTGGCCCCGCGGTCTTGCGCCTTGCCGCACTGCGCGAGGCCGCCGTGCCCGCGCTGCT
>JAZKHX010000004.1:217111-270437 GCA_040385165.1 Pseudomonadota bacterium
AGGCGGATGGGCTTGCCGCTGATCTCCGCCAGGGAGGCCGCCGTGCCCACCCGCGAAGCCGCAATGCCCACCCTGCGCCGCCTTGCCGAAGCGACAGGGGAAACTGCGCACCTGTCGCATCTCGTCGCCGACCGGTTGCAGACCCTTGCCTTCGCCTATGCCTCACGCCCCGGCGTCAAGGTGATGATGGAGGATGCCGATGTCCTGCCGTTGCACCTGACCGCCTCGGGGGCTGCGGTCCTTGCCCACCACGCCGATGCCGCGAAGATCATCGCCACGCTGCCCGACCCGCAGGCCCTGCAAGCCCGCGTCGATGCCGCACGCCGCACGGGCTGGGCCGAAACCGTCTCGACCTTTGAAAAGGACGTGCATGGTCTGGCCGTGCCCCTGTTCGACGCGACCGGCACTTGCACGGGCGCGCTGGCGGTCGCTGCCGCCGCCCCGCGCATGACCCCGGCGCTGCATGACACGATCACCGCCGAACTTGCCACAGCCGGGGACGAGATCACCCGCCTTCGGGGCGGCCAGCCCCCCATTCGCCCCTGACAGGAGCAAGACCATGAAAGACGCCAACTTCCTCAAGGCCAACAACGCCCGCTCGCTCTGGCATCCGATGACCGCGCCCTCGGACAGCCTGAAGACCCCGCCCGTGATCATTACTGGCGCGCAGGGCACCCGCATCCGCGATCTCGACGGGCACGAGGTGGTGGATGCCGTGGGCGGCCTCTGGAACGTCAACCTCGGCTATTCCTGCCAGCCGGTGAAGGACGCGATCAGCGCCCAGCTTGACCAGCTTCCCTACTATTCCACCTTCCGCGGCACCTCGAACGACAAGATGATCGAACTGGCCGAGGAGTTGCGCGCCTTCTTCGAGCCCGACGGCCTGACCCGCGCCTTTTTTACCAGCGGAGGGTCGGACAGCGTGGAAACCGCGCTCCGCCTTGCCCGGCAATATCACAAGATCAGGGGCGAGGGGGGGCGCACCAAATACCTCAGCCTGAAGAAGGGCTACCATGGCACCCACACGGGCGGGGCTTCGGTCAACGGCAACGCGAACTTCCGGACCATGTATGAACCCCTGCTTCCGGGTTGCTTCCACATTCCCGCGCCCTACACCTATCGCAATCCCTTCAACGAACCCGACCCGGCCAAACTCGCCCAGCTTTGCCTGCAGGCCCTGGAAGACGAGATCGCCTTCCAGGGCGCGGCCACCATCGCCGCCTTCATCATGGAGCCGATCCTCGGCGCGGGCGGCGTCATCCCGCCGCACCCGACCTTCATGCCCGGCGTCGAAGCCATCTGCCGCAGACACGGCATTCTCCTCATCGCCGACGAAGTCATCACCGCCTTCGGCCGCACCGGGGCCTGGACGGGAAGCCGCCTCTGGGGTGTGAAGCCGGACTTTTCCTGCACCGCCAAGGCGATCACCAATGGCTATTTCCCCTTCGGTGCGGTCATGATTGCCGAAGGCGTGGCCGAGGTGTTTGAAACCGACACGACGGGCAATGCGGCCATCGGCCACGGCTACACCTACTCTGGCCACCCGGTCGGGGCTGCGGCCGCACTGGCCTGTCTGGCAGAAACCAGGCGCCTGAACGTCCCGGTCAACGCCGCCGCCCGCGGACAGCAGCTCTGGGACGGGATCACCGCGCTCAAGGCCAGATACCCGGTGATTGGCGACGTGCGCGGCGGCCATGGCCTGATGCTAGCCATCGAGCTTGCCGGGCCGGACAAGGCCGCTCCGCCCAAGGCGCAGCCCGGCCAGGTCCAGGCCCAGGCCTACGAGGCCGGGGCCATGGTGCGCGTCTCCGGCCCGAACATCATCCTGTCGCCGCCGCTGGTGATCACCGAAGCCGATGCCGCCACCATCCTCGCCGCCCTCGACGCGGGCTTTGCGGCGCTCTGACCGAAAGCCTGCTCGTGCGACTTCGCCTTCGCGTCGGGGACCGGTGAGGCGTATCGAAGTCATCGACGGGCGGGGCCGCCCGTGGCAGGGTCGCGGCCAAGGAGAGCTTCCATGTCCACCCCCTTCGCCGGCCCGCAGATCCCGAGCCTCGTCCAGCACATCCTGGACCGGATCGACCTTGGCGCGCTCAACCCCGGCGACCTTCTGGACGAAGCGGAACTCAGCGAAACCCACGGCGTCTCGCGGACCCCGGTGCGTGAGGCGATCCTCTATCTTGAAGCGCTGGGTCTCGTCCGCCGCCTGCCGCGCAAGGGGGCCACGATCTTCCGCCCGACGCTGGAGGAATTCCTCGCGATCCTTGAAGTCCACGCCAAGCTGGAAGGCCAGGCCGCAGGCCTCGCCGCCCGTCGCCTGTCGCGCCAGGGGGCCGAGGATCTGGAAGCCGCCGTTCGCGCCTGCGAGGCGAAGGCCGCGCAAAGCCCGACCGAGGACCCGGACGGCTACTATCAGCTGAACCTGCGCTTTCATGCCTGCGTGGCGATTGCGTCGGGCAACGGCGTCCTGCTGGAAAGCCTGAAGACCAACGCCCGCCGCTTGCTCGCCTACTATCGCGCGCGCTACCGCTTTCAGGGTGCGATCCCGAAATCCGCCGCCGAACACCGCGCCATCGCGCGGCTGATCACCGACCGGGACTCGGCGGGGGCCGAGGCGATGATGCAATCCCATGTCCAGTTCGATCAGGTCACCGCGATGGACCTTCTGGCCGCCCTGTCCTGAGCCAAGTCTAAAATTTTTCGACGAAAAATTTTAGACTTGCGGCCTCGGGCCCTCGAAAAACCGCGCGATCCATTCCGCAAAGCGCTGCCCTTCCATGCCAAGGGGAAGTGAGGCCAGCGCAGCCGTCCCAACCTCTGCCGGAAACATGGGCGAAAACTCAGTGACCAGCGCGGCCACAAACGCAGGCGTCATCTCCGGGTGATACTGCGTGGCAAAGACCGCGCTTCCGATCCGGTAGCAGGCCGCCGGGCACCCCGGCGTCTGCCCCACGACCTCCGCCCCCGGCGGCAGCGCCGTCACCTGTTCCCCATGCGCCGCCGCAAGGCGAAACCGCGCCACCGGCTCCATCCACGGGGCAGGGGCGACAACCTCTGTCTCTGCCGTCCCCAGCACGAACGGCCCGGGATTCGGCCCCACCGCTCCCCCTAGCGCCTTGGCAATTGCCTGATGCCCAAAGCAGGCCCCCGCCAGCGGCTTGCCCGCCGCATGGGCTTCGCGGATCACCCCGAACAGCCGGTCAATCCAGGCATCCTCGTCATGCACCGAAGACGGGCTGCCCCCGATCAGGAACCCGTCAAACCCTTGCACATCTTCAGGAAACTCACCCTTCGGCAGATCAAACGCGGTGATTTTCCACCCCGGCCGCACCGCGTGCAGCAGCGCCCGGAACTTCTGAACATCCCGCGGATGACGCGCCGCGAATGCGCTGTCATCCGTGTTCGTCGCCAGCACCGCGATATGCATGAGATTTCCCTTTACATATTTAACATGTTCATCATTATACAAAGCGCGCCCAAGGGCAAGGAGGAAGCGATGACAGTCTGGACACCCACCGACGACGGTTTCGCCGACCTGACCAGCCACGACACCTTTACCCAAGGCGCGCCCCACAACACCTTCGCCCGCCTGCGCCGCAATGACCCGATGCACTGGACGGACTACCCCCAGGGCCAGGGCTTCTGGTCCGTCACCCGCCACGAGGACATCCTGCGCCTGAACGGCCAGCCTGACCTGCTCTCCTCCGCCCGAGGCATCAGGATGGAGGATCAGAGCTACGAGGAATACCTCGCCCGCCGCACCTTCCAGGAAACCGATCCGCCCGAACACATGATGACCCGGGTGAAGGTCGCCAAGGCCTTCTCGAAACCCGTCATCGCCACGTTCGAGCAGTCCATCCGCGACCTCTGCACCACGATCCTCGACGCGGCCCTTGAACGCGAAACCTTTGACGCGACGAAAGAAATCGCCCGCGAACTGCCGATGCGGATGCTGGGCCGCATCGTCGGCCTGCCCGACGACGACCTCCCCTGGCTGGTGGAAAAGGGCGACGCCCTCATCGCCAACACCGACCCCGACTTCACCCCGCATGTCCTCGACAAGCTGACCACCGACGAATTCCGCATGATGCCGTTCAACTCTCCGGCAGGCGCGGAACTCTTTGTCTACGCCAAGGACCTGATGGCCCGCAAAACCGCGGCTGGCGACACCTCGGGCGTCCTGCACATGATCCTGCAACCCGGCCACGACGGCCAGGTCATGCCGGAAAACGAATTCCGCAACTTCTTCTGCCTCGTCGTCGCTGCAGGCAACGACACCACCCGCTATTCCATCGCCGCAGGCCTGCAGGCCCTCGCCCACCAGCCCGAGCTTCTGCCCCTGATCCAGTCCGGCGCCGTCGACGACACCATGGCCGACGAGATCATCCGCTGGGCCAGCCCCACCAGTTACTTCCGCCGCACCGCCACCCGCGACTTCGACCTCCATGGCAAGTCGATCAAGGCAAGGGACAAGGTCCTCTACTGGTTCGCCAGCGCCAACCGCGACGAGACGGCCTTCGACCAGCCCTTCCGCGTCGACCTTGCCCGCAGCCCGAACAAGCACCTCGCCTTCGGGCAGGGCGGCCCGCACCTCTGCCTCGGGATGTGGCTTGCCCGGCTGGAAGTCCGCGTCCTCTTCCAGGAACTGGCAAAGCGCATCAAATCCGTTGAGCCGGCAGGAGAGCAGAAATTCCTGCGCTCGAACTTTGTGGCCGGGTTGAAAAGCCTGCCGGTCCGCGTGACGCTGCAATAGACCAACGGGGGAAAACACATGGCCGACCGCCTGCGCGCGATGTTCTGCGACCACCTCAGCCTGATGCGGGGCAAATACCTGCCCGCATCGAAACTGAAATCCGACGGCACCCGCATGGCGCGGCCCACGTTCAGCGTGCATTGGGACAAGGACCTGATCCTTGACGCCCCGCACACCAAATGCCGCGAGGGCATCCCGGACATGGAACTGCGCTGGGTAGCCGAGGAGATCCGCGACGGTTGGGAACCCGATACCAAGGTCGTCACTGGCGACCTCTACGACAGCGACGGCGCGCGCATCCCGCTTTGCCCCCGCTCCGCCCTGAAACGCGCGGTGGACGCCTGGCAGGCCAAGGGCTTGTCCCCCAAGGTCGGCATCGAATTGGAAGCCTTCGCCTTCGAGATCGCCGAGGATGGCTCCATCGCCCCGATGCACGCCCCCGGCGGCATCGTCTATGGCACCGGCCCCTTCGCCGACCCCGCCGGTTTCACCGATGCGATCTGGAAACGGGCCGAGGAGGCGGGGTTCAAGCTGGAACTCATCACTGCCGAATACGACACCCCGCAGTACGAATTCACCCTCGCCTATGACACGGCGGTCAAGGCAATCGACGAGATGGTCCTCTTCCGCCAGATGGCCCGCGAAGTGGCGCTGGAGCATGGCATCCTGTTGACCTTCCTGCCGAAACCGATCCTGGAAAAGGGCGGCTCGGGCCTGCATTTCAACCTCTCCTTCGCCGACAAGGCGGGCAAGAACGCCCTGCAAACCGGCCCGAAGGGTGGCCCCGACCACATGAACGACCTCGCCAAGGGTGTCGTCGCGGGCTGGCTTCACCACCACAAGGGCCTTGCGGGCCTCCTCGCCCCCACCGTGGGCAGCTACCTGCGCCTGCAACCTGCCTCGATGTCTGGCTACTGGTGCAACTGGGGCGGCGATCATCGCGGCGTCACGGTTCGGGTGTCGGAAGAAGGCGGTCCGAAGACCCGGCTGGAACACCGGATGGCCGACGCCAGCTGCAACCCCTACACCGCCCTTGCGGCCCTGCTGCAAACCGCGCGGCTTGGCGTCGAAAACGGCTATGATCTTCCCGCGCCTGAGGCGGGCGACGGCTTTGACCGTACCGATGCAGGCTACGGCGTCGCCGCCTCGCTGGCCGAGGCGATGGATGATCTGGAGGCCGACACCGCCCTTGCCCGGGCCCTCGGCCCGGAACTGGTCGAACACCACCTCTTCATGAAGCGGATCGAGGTGACCAAGACCGCAGGCCTCGAAGGCGCGGCCTTGCGCGACTATTACATCTGGTATGTCTGAGGGACGCCCATGAAAGTCACCTGGACCCAGGCCGACGGCCGCGCGATCACCCTCGATGTCCCCGAGGGCCAGTCCCTGATGGAGGCCGCCACCCGGCACGGCGTTCCCGGCATCATCGGCGAATGCGGCGGCTCGATGTCCTGCGCCACCTGTCATGTGATCGTCGATCCGGTCTGGGCGATCCGGGCAGGCGCGCCCGGCCCGTTCGAGGACGACATGCTCGACATCACCGAGGCCGGGCGGCAACCGACGTCGCGCCTGTCCTGCCAGATCAAGATGAGCGCGGAGTTGGACGGGATCATGGTCAGCGTGCCGAAGGTGTGAAGGTCGACTGAAGTCACGGCCCGCCCGGACGGCATCTCGGTCGTGCAGTTAGATGCGGTCCGCTCTCGCGCCGCAACCGACGGATGGCGTGGTGAAATTCTTAAGAAACCCTGAACGGCCACGCGCAAACTCCTGTTTTCACGACAGTATCCAATTCTGTCCACCGTGGACAGTTGTGACCCTTGCGGCCCCCTGCCGAGGCTGGCACTCTCCTCCCCAAGGCCGGGGAGGGCCGGAAACTCATGCAGCGGAACACGACGGACGGCGGCTATTTCCTTTACCATTCCATCGGCATCTACCCGGGGAAAGAGGAAGACCTCGCCCGCGCGATGGCCGAGTTCTCCGGGATCTGGGCCGCCCCGAACGACAAGCAGTGGGGCTACGTCCTGCGCAAGCGGCAGGACTTCATCGACCGCTGGCGGCGGCTGATCAACGTGCCGAAGGGCAGCCTGACCACCATCGACAACGTGACCGAGGGCCTGCAGAAGATCCTCCGCGCCCTGCCCGAGGGGATGCTGAAAGGCAAGCGCGTGCTGGTCGCCGCCGACTGCTTCCCCTCGCTTCACTTCCTCCTCGCGGGCCTTGCCCCGAAGCTGGGCTTCACCCTCACCACCGTCCCCCTGAGCGATGGCTGCGCCTGGGTCGAGACCGAAGATTTCCTCGCCAACTGGACCCCCGACGTTGGCCTTGCCCTCCTGACCTGGGTTACCTCCATAGGCTCGTCGAAGATGGATTACCCCGCCCTCGTCGCGCATGGCAGGGCAATGGGCAGCCTGATGGTCGCCGACATCACGCAAGGCGCGGGCCTGATGCCCTTCGACGCGATGAACCCGAAGGTCGACTTCGTCGTCTCGACCAGCCTCAAGTGGCTCTGCGGGACGCCGGGGGCGGGCATCCTTTACGCCGACAAGGACCTGATCCCGACCCTGCAGCCCGAAGCCCGGGGCTGGTTCAGCCAGAACAACCCCTTCTCCTGGGACCTCGACCGTTTCGACTACGCCCCCGACATCCGCCGCTTCGACACCGGCACGCCGGGGTCGGTGGCGGCCCTCGCTTCGCTGCCCGCGCTGGAGTGGTTCGCAAAGCAGGAGCTGACCGAGGTCGCCGCCCACAACCGCCGGCTGGTGGACCGGGTGATCGACCGCGCCGACCGGCTGGACTTGGCCCTGCACTCGCCCCGCGACCCGGAAAAACGGGGCGGGGCGGTGATGATCCGGATGCCCGACAAGGCCGAGGCCGCCGCCTGCGTGGGCGCGCTGGGGGTCGAAGGCTATTCGGTCGATTTCCGCGGCCCGATTCTGCGGCTGTCCCCCGGATTCGTGACCGAAGAGCGCGCGGTCGATGCCGTCTTCGATATGGTCGAAGAGGTCATGGCCCGCCGCCGTCGCCGGTTTGCCGGTCAGGGCACGACCGCGAAGGGAGCGGGAGAGCTGCTGGCGGCGCTGGCCTCGGGGTTGGCGGGGGGCGGGGTCCGGGTCGTCGACCTCACCGCAGAGCTTGGCCCCGAAACGCCGATCCTGCGACTGCCGGAGGACCTTGCCCGGAACACCCCGAAAGTCGCGATCCACCGCATCAGCGAATACGACAGCGACGGCCCGTTCTGGGCCTGGAACTGGCTGGAGCTTGGCGAACATTCCGGCACCCATTTCGACGCGCCGCACCATTGGCTGTCGGGCAAGGACCACCCGGACGGCTTTACCGACACCCTGTCGGTCCAGCGGCTGATCGCGCCCGCGAACGTCATCGACTGCGCGGCCGAGGCGGCGACGGACCCGGATTTCCTGCTGACGGCGGCTCATGTGAAGGCCTGGGAAGCGAAGCATGGGCAAATCGGGCCGGGGGAGTGGGTGCTGATGCGGACCGACTGGGACCGGCGCAACCACGACGAGGCGCTGTTCCTGAATGAAGACCCGGACCCCTTCGAGGACGGCTCGCACTCGCCCGGGCCGTCGACGGATTGCATCGACTACCTTCTTGGCAAGGGCATCACCGGCTGGGGCACGCAGTGCATCGGCACCGATGCCGGAATGGCGGGCAAGTTCAGCCCGCCCTTTCCGGCGCACAATTTCCTGCATCGGGACAACTGCTTTGGCCTTGCCAGCCTGTGCAACCTCGACCTGCTGCCGCCGAAGGGCGCGATCCTGATCGTCACGCCGCTGAAGATCAAGGACGGGACGGGATCGCCAATCCGGGCGCTGGCGCTGGTCAGCGCGGAATGAACTGCCTTGCCCGCGCCCGCAGCGCGCCGACATAGGCCAGAACGTCGATCCCGACGCCGACGAACCGCGCTCCGGCTTTCAGGCAATCGGCGATGAAGTCGTCTTCGGTCGACAGGACCCCGGCCGCCTTGCCCGAAGCCGCGATGCGGGAAAGTGCGTCCATCACCGCTGCGCGGACCTCCGGATGCGCGGCGTTTCCAAGTTGGCCCATGTCGGCGGCAAGGTCGGCCGGGCCGATGAAGACGCAGTCGATGCCGGGAATGGCAAGGATGTCGTCCAGGGCGGCCAGACCCGCCCGGCTTTCGACCTGCAGGATCAGGCAGATCTGGTCATTCGCGGTCTTCAGGTAGTCCGGGATCGCCGAGAAGCGCGAGGCGCGGGCCAGCGAGGAGCCGACGCCGCGGATGCCCTCGGGTGGGTAGCGGGTGGCGGCAACGGCGCGCTTTGCCTGTTCGGCAGTCTCGATCATCGGGATGAGGAGACTCTGCGCGCCCGCGTCCAGGGCTTGCTTGATCCGCGCTGGGTCGTCGTCGCGCAGGCGCACGACCGGCAGGCTGGGCGAGGGCTCGATCACCGCAAGCTGTGCCATGGTCGTGCGCAGGTCGTTCGGCGCGTGTTCACCGTCGATCAAGAGCCAGTCGAAGCCGCAGGTCGCGGCCATTTCGGCGGCATAGGGGTCGGCCATGCCCAGCCAGCAGCCATAGAGCGTTTCGCCTTCGGCAAGGCGATGCTTGAGGCGGTTGTGGGGAGCTGGCATGATCTACTCGAAGTTGATGCTGACGGACCCAAAGGCACCGAAGTCGGCCTCGAACCGGCTGCCGGACGGGGCCTCGATGGCCCGCACGAAGCTGCCGGAAAGGACGACATCGTCCGCCTTCAGGCCCTGACCATAGGCGGCAAGACGGTGGACAAGCCAGAGGATTCCCGTGACCGGGTTGTCCAGAACGCCCGCGCCAAGGCCGGTTTCCTCGACCACATCATTGCGCCTGACGATGGCCCCTACCCAGCGAAGGTCTTGGGCGTCTATCGCATGGCGCTGGGGCCCAAGGACGATACCTGCGTTGGCGGCATTGTCGCTGACGGTGTCGGTGATGATCCGCACCCGTCCGGTGGCTGGGTCGGTCCGCAAGATGCGGGTGTCGAGGATTTCCAGCGCGGGGGCGACATGGGCGGTTGCGGCGATGACGTCATCGCGGGTGACGGCCGCGCCCGACAGGTCACGGGCCATGAGGAAGGCGATCTCGGCCTCGACCCTCGGCTGAATGAAATGGTTTTTCGGAACCGTCGCGCCATCGGCAAACAGCATGTCGTCCAGAAGCACGCCCGAATCCGGCGTGTCGATCTTCAGCTGCTCCTGCATGGCGCGCGAGGTCAGGCCGATCTTCCAGCCGATGACCGTGCGGCCCCGGGCCAGTTTCATCGCGACGAGTTCGGACTGCACAGCATAGGCGTCGTCCAGCGTCATGCCGGGGTAGGTCCGGGAGAGAAGGCCGATCTGGGTCCGGCTGTCCTCGGCCGTCAGAAGGGCCTCGGCCGCAGCGCGGTGATCCTGCGGTGTCATTCGTCCGCGACCGTGTTGCGAAGGGTGGGCAGGCCCTCTGCCCGAACCTCGATCACATCGCCGGGTTTCAGCCAGATCGGCGGGTCGAAGCGGGCACCGGCCCCGGTCGGGGTGCCGGTGACGATGATGTCGCCGGGGACCAGCGTGGTGAAGGTGGAGATGTAGGCGATCTGCCGAGCCACCGGGAACAGCATGCGGCTGGTGCGGTCCTGTTGGCGGGTCTCGCCGTTGACTCGGGTGACTAGCTGGACGTCTGTGATCTGGGCGGGGTCAATGAAGGGGACCAGCCCCGGCCCGATCGCGCCGGAGCGGTCCCAGTTTTTCCCTTGCGTGACGTTGAACTTGGCGTGCCTCACCCAGTCGCGGATCGTGCCTTCGTTGCAAAGGGTAAGAGCGGCGATGTGGGACAGCGCCTGCGCTTCGGGGATGCGGCGACCGCCCCTGCCGATGACGACGGCGATCTCGCCCTCGTAGTCGAGCTGCGGGCTTTCCGGGGGGCGGATCAGCGGATGCTCGTGCCCGGTGAAGCTGCGCGGGAAGCGGATGAAGAGCGACATGTTCGGCGGGGCGTCCTGCCCGTCCTTGTATTCGGCATTGCGGTCGGGAAAGTTCACGCCGACGCAGATGATCTTTTCGGGGTCCGGGATCGGCGGATCGTAGGTGAACGATCCTTCGGGGTGGCTGGCGGGCTGGCCATTTGCGACCTGAATGACTCGCGGGATAGCTCCAGCTTCGATCACGTTCCGTAGGGTGCGCCATTGGGGGAACTGATCCGACAGCGCCAGAACGCCTCCCGGCGCGGTCACGCCCCAGTGCTGTTGGCCCCCGACCGTGAAAGTGACCAGCATCATGGCGCGATGATCGGGCTGGCGGTGAGCGTCGCGGGAACCGGGGTTGTTCCGGCGAAGAGGCTGCCTTCCTCGAACCACGACCGCGGGGCAGGGGCCCCCCAGAGGGTCTGGCGCTGAGGGTCCTTCAGGTCCCACTTGATCGGCTCAAGGTCGGGGTCGACGGTCTGGTAATCGGAACAGTAGATCTCGATCCGGTGGCCGTCGGGGTCGCGGACATACAGGAAGAACGCGTTCGAGATGCCGTGGCGACCGGGGCCACGCTCGATGTTTGCCAGCCAGCCGGTGGTGGACATGAGATCGAGGAGGTCGATGATGTTCAAGGGCGTCGGCACCCAGAAGGCGGTGTGGTGCAGCCGTGGCCCGGTGCCATTGGTGAAGGCGATGTCGTGGACGCCGCCCTTGCGGTGGGTCCAGGCGGCCCAGAGCCGACCGGTCGCGGCGTCTTCGGTGTATTCGGTGACGCGAAAGCCGATCTCGTTCCAGAAGGCGACCGAGGCGTCGACGTCGGGCGAAAAGCAGTTGAAATGGTCGATCCGCAGCGGCTTGACACCCTTGTAGAGTGCATACTTCTGATGGATCGGGGGCAGGCGGTCCATCCGGGCGTAGAATTCCAGCGGGATGCCGTGCGGGTCACGGGTGCGGAAGGCGCGGGTGATGTGGGGGCTTTGGACCCAGTCGACTGGAAGGCCCTTGGCTGCAAAGAAGGCTGCGGCGCGGTCGAGGTTGTCCTCGTCCCAGACCTTGAAGCCCAGATAGCGCACGTCGGCGACCGGCGCCCGCTTCAGGATGATGCAGTGATGGCCGCGTTCCTCCATGGCGCGAAGGGTGATGGTAGAGCCGTCCTCGTCGGTCACTTGCAGACCCAGGGTGTCGACATAGAAGGCGCGGGATTTCGCAAGATCGGTCACGCCGTATTCGACATGGCTCAGGCGGACGGTGTTGAAGGGCGGGGCAAGGTTCGGGGCGGGGACGGGCATGTCAGGCTCCCAGACGCTGGATCTTGTGGGGACCAAGGGCGAAGGCGGTGTTCTTCTGTTCCATGTAGAACTCGAAGGACCAGTCCCCGCCGTCGCGCCCGATGCCGCTGGCCTTGACGCCGCCAAAGGGGGTGGGCAGGTGGCGGACGTTCTCGCTGTTCACCCAGATCATCCCCGCCTCCAGCGCATCGGAAAAGCGCAAGGCGCGGGTCAGGTCCCGGGTCCAGAGATAGCCGGTCAGGCCATAGGCGGTGGCGTTGGCGATCTCCAGCGCCTCGGCCTCGTCCTTGAAGGTCAGCGAGGTGAGGAAGGGGCCGAACACCTCTTCCTGCGCGATCCGCATCTGCGTGGTGGCATGGGTGAACAGCGTCGGTCGGACGAACCAACCCCTCTCGCCCAGACGCGTGCCCCCGGCGGCCAGCGTCGCACCATCGGCCTCGCCGATCCCGACATAGGACATGACCTTGTCGAAATGGGTCTTGTGGATCAGCGGTCCGATCTCGGTCGCGGGATCAAGCGGGTGACCGACCCTGATCCGGTTGATGCGATCGATGAGGCGCGCATGGAACGTCTCGGCAATCGTGTCCTGCACCAGAAGGCGCGACGAAGACGTGCAGCGTTCGCCGTTCAGCGAGTAGATCATGAAGATCACCGCATCCAGCGTGCGGTCAAGGTCGGCATCGTCGAAGACCACGACGGGGTTCTTGCCGCCAAGCTCGAAATGGACGCGCTTCAGGGTGTCGGCGCCCTGCTTCATGATCATGCTGCCGGTGCGGCTTTCGCCGACAAAGGCGATGGCCTTGATGTCGGGATGTTCGGTGAGGGCCTTGCCTGCCTCCTCTCCCATTCCGTTGACGAGATTCAGGACGCCGGGGGGCAGTCCCGCCTCATGGCAGATTTCGGCCAGCAGGCGCGCGGACAGCGGAGAGAACTCGGCCGGCTTGTGGACGACCGTGCAGCCCGCCGCCAGCGCCGGGGCGATCTTCCAGGTCGACAGCATGAAGGGCGTGTTCCACGGGGTGATGACGCCCACCGGACCGATGGGTTTGCGGGAGGTCACGTTCAGATGGTCGCGGGTCGGCAGCGACTTGCCATCGCGTGCGCCGGGTGCCGCGTCGGCGAAAAAGCGGAAGTTTTCCGCCCCGCGCAGGGCGGCCTTCGACATGAAGCGCCAGGCCTGCCCGGTGTCCCAGCATTCGCACAGCGCGATTTCTTCGGCCCGCGCTTCGATCCCGTCGGCAATGCGGTGCAGGACCTCTTTGCGCGCGTCGCCGGGCAGCGCCGCCCAGGCCGGAAAGGCAGCCTTTGCGGCTTTTGCCGCGCGGTCGATGTCGGCCACCGTGCCCCGCGCGACCTCGGCGATCAGGCTTTCGTCCACCGGCGAATGGGTCTGGAAGGTGCTGGTCCCGGCCACGTCCCGACCGTCAATCAGGTTCAGGATGCCCCCTGACCGGAACCGCGACAGGTGCCGGTCCAGCTTTTCCAGATGGGTCTTCAAGGTCATTCCGTGCCTCCGGCCAGGTATTTGCGGATCGAGCTGGCCTTGGGCGACAGCGCGGGGTCGATGTCGCGCATTTCCATCGACAGCATGAAGGAGGACGTCGCCAAGACCTCGGTGCAATAGGCCTCGGCGGCGGCGAAGATCCGCGTGGTCGCCTCGGCCTTCGCCGCATCCGACCGCCCGCCACGCAAGCGGACCGAGATATCCAGATAGGCGTGGTCGGGATTGCCGTCCGCGATCACCACATGGTCCGCCCTGATCGCCCGCACCCGAATCCCCGCAAGAGGCAGGATGCCGGTCGATACCGCCGCATCGCGCAAGGCCCGGCACAGACCGGCGACATCGAGGCGGCTCTCGAGGTTCGGCGAGTAGTCGATCTGAATATGCGGCATTGCGGCCTCCCCGTGGTCAGTCAGCGGCATGATACTTGCTTTGTCAAGTAATTTTCGACGGATTGAGGCTGCCCGGAAAACGCGCCATAACCGGAGCATGACCGACACGCCCAGCTTTCGCCAAACCCGCCGTTCCTTGCCGATCGCGCTGCTTCGGGCGCGGGAAACGGTGATGGGCCCGTTTCGCGACATGCTGGCGACGTCAGGTGTCAACGAACAGAAATGGCGTGTCCTGCGGGTTCTGCAGGAACGCGGGCCACTTGAACTCAGCCAGGTGGCCGCTGAAGCGGTGCTGCTGCTGTCAAGCCTGACGCGGATGGTCGGGCCGATGGTGGACGAGGGCCTGATCTCGCGGATGACCCCGCCCGAGGATCGCCGCAAGACCGTGGTGGCGATCACGGCCGCAGGGCTTGCGCTGGTCAATGCCCATGCCGCGCACAGCACGGCCATCCTGGGCCGGATCGAGGCAGAGTTCGGCCGCAAGCGGCTTGAGGCGCTCCTGGATCTTCTGGAAGATCTGCAGAAGCTTGACCTGAGGAACGGGTCGACGGTCGCCAGCCCGAAATCAAGGCGTTGATCTGACGATCCGCTTTGCCGGGCTTGCCGCCAGGTCGGCCCGAACCGTCGGATACGGACCGGTTTCCCCCCAGTTTCATCCTGAAGTTCACGCCAGTCGAAGTCCTGCCGCGACCGGGCCCAAGTCAGGTCAAAATCAGCTCTTGACGAAATTTGGATCGTTCCAGTAATTATTGGAACGAACCAAATAGGGCGAGAATCATGCGTTGGGGACTGATCGGGGCAAGCACGATAGCCGCTGAACACATGATCGGCGCGCTGCGTGCGGCGGGTCAGGATCTGGCCGCTGTCATCAGCACCAGTGCCTCCCGCGCCGAGGATTTCGCCCGGACGCATGGCATTCCCGGCGCCGCGACCCGGCTGGAGGCCCTGCTGGAAGACCCGACAATCCAGGCGGTCTACATCTCCTCGACCAACGAAAAGCACCAGGCACAGGCGCTGGCAGCTCTCGCGGCGGGCAAGCATGTGCTGTGCGAAAAGCCGCTGGCGATGGCGGTGGCCGGTGCCGAAGACATGGTCCGTGCCGCCGATGGGGCAGGGCTGGTCTTTGCCACCAACCACCACCTGCGCTGTTCGGGGTCGCATCGCGCCATCCGGGACCTGATCCGGGCGGGGCGGATCGGTCGGGTGCTGTCCCTGCGCCTCTTTCACGCGGTTCATCTTCCGCAGCATCTGCAGGGCTGGCGGATCGACAATCCCGGGGCCGGGGGAGGCGTGATCCCGGACATCACCGTCCATGACGCCGACGTGGCGCGGTTCCTTCTGGGCGAAACGCCGGTTTCGGTCGTGGCCGAGATGGGGGCCAGCGGCATGGGGCAGGGGGTCGAGGATTCCGCGATGTCGGTCTGGACCATGCCTTCGGGCGCGATGGTGCTAAGCCACGAGAGCTTTACCCATCCCTTCGCCGGATCGGGGCTGGAGGTGCATGGCACCGACGGCTCGATCTTCGCGACCGGCGTGATGACCCAGGCGCCGGTGGGCGAGATCACCCTGGTCACCGCCGCGGGCCGGGAAACGGTGCCCTATTCCACGCATGACCTTTACCTGCAATCGGTGCAGGATTTCCTGGCCGCCATCGCCGGTCACGGCCAGCCCGCTGCAACAGGCCAGGACGGCATCGCCTCGCTGACCGTGGCTCTCGCTGTTCGTGAGGCCGCCCGCACAGGCCAGCGTCAGACGGTAGCGGGGACCGCATGACCAAGCTCGTTCCCGCCGCCGAGGCCGTTTCCCGCATCAAGGACGGGGCGGTCGTGACCGTCTCCTCCTCCTCGGCGCTTGGCTGCCCGGACCTGGTCCTCCGGGCGCTGGGCGACCGGTTCCGGGCGGACGGCCAGCCCAGGGCCATCACCACCCTGCACCCGATCGCCGCGGGCGACATGTATGGTGTCAAGGGGATGGACTGGATCGCACAGGACGGATTGCTGGCAAGGGTTCTGGCCGGTTCGTATCCATCCGGATCGTCGAACCTGCCGATGCCCGAGATCTGGAAGATGATCGTCGAGGACCGGGTTGCCGCCTACAACGTGCCCTCTGGCATCATGTTCGACATGCACCGCGAAGCCGCCGCGCGTCGCCCGGGGGTGCTGACCAGGGTCGGGATGGACACCTTCGCCGATCCGGTCCGCGAGGGCTGCGCGATGAACGCGCGCGGGGCGGCAGCGCCGATTGTGCGGCGGGTCGAATTCGGCGGCGAAACCTGGCTCCACTTCCCCAACATCCAGCCCGATGTCTGCATCCTGCGTGCGACCACGGCGGATGAATGGGGCAACCTGACCTATGAACACGAAGGCGCCTATCTGGGTGGGCTGGAGCAGGCCATCGCCACCCGCACCAACCGGGGTCTGGTGATCGCGCAGGTCAGCCGGGTGACGGCCAGGGGTTCGCTGCGTCCCCATGACGTGCGCGTGCCGGGCCATCTGGTCGACCTGATCGTCCTTGACCCCGATCAAAAGCAGACCTGCGAGACACCCTATGATCCCGCCATTTCCGGCCAGATCATGCGGCCCTGGTCCAGCTTCACCCTGGCCGAACACGGCGTCGAAAAGATCATCGCCCGCCGCGCCGCACTGGAGCTGAAAGGGGGCATGACCGCCAACCTCGGCTTCGGCATTTCTGCGATGGTCCCGCGCATCCTGCTGGAGGAAGGCCATCCCGAAGCCGTGACCTGGGCCATCGAACAGGGGGCGGTCGGCGGAATGCCCCTGACCGGCTTCGCCTTCGGCTGCGCCTCGAACGCCGACGCCTATGTTCCCGCGCCACAGCAGTTCATCTACTTCCAGGGTGCCGGATTTGACCTCTCGTTCCTGTCGTTCATGGAGATCGACATCGACGGCAACGTCAACGTCTCGAAGCTGGGCAAGAAACCCTACCTGACCGCAGGCTGCGGCGGCTTCGTCGACATCACCTCGCATGCGCGGAAGATCGTCTTTTCCGGCTGGTTCGAGGCCGGGGCCGGGGTCGAGCTGACCGCCACGGGTCTGAAAGTCGCCACCCCGGGCAAATTCTGCAAGATGGTGGACAAGGTCGAACACGTCACTTTCTCGGGCAACCGGGCCCGCGTCCAGGGGCAGGAAGTCCTTTACATCACCGAACGCTGCGTGATCCGGCTGACCGGCAAGGGCCTTGTCGCGACCGAGATCATGCCGGGCATCGACCCGGCCCGCGACATCGTCGCCGCGTCGCAGGGGCGCGTTTCGATTGCCGAGAACGCCTCCACAATGCCGCTTTCCCTCTTGGCCCAAGGCCCGATGGGGTGGCAACCATGACCGGCGTCCGCCTGCACATCGCCGGTCCGGTGGCCGAACTGCGGCTCGACAATCCGGCCAGGCTGAACTGTTTCACGGTCGAGATGCTGGGACAACTCGTCAGCCATCTCGACGTGATCGAGGCCCGTCCGGAGGTTCGCGCCGTGATCGTGATCGGCGAAGGCGACAGGGCCTTCTGCTCGGGTGCCGACATCAACGCCTGGGGCGGGCTTTCTCCGGCAGAGTTTGCCCGCAGCTGGGTGCGCGGCGGGCATCGCATCTTTGACCGGCTGGCACGGCTGTCGAAACCCACCATCGCCGCGCTGAACGGACACGCTTTCGGCGGCGGTCTGGAACTGGCGGCGGCCTGCGACATCCGCCTGATCGCGCCCCGCGCTACCATCGCGCTCCCTGAAGCCGGGGTCGGGATCGTTCCAGGCTGGTCCGGCAGCCAGCGCCTCGCCCGGCTGATCCCGGAAGGGATGCTGAAGGAAATGGCGCTTTTCGGTCGCCGCATCGGGGCCGACCGGCTGGTCCAGAGCGGCTTTGCCGCCGAGATCGCCGAGGATGTCCGCGCGGCAGCCCAGGACATCGCGGAAAAGGCAGCCGGTCTTTCCCCCCGCGCGACCGAGATCACCAAGGCGATGATCCATGCCGGGCGAGGCGAAGACAGCGCCGCCCTGATCGAGGCTCTGGGCTCTGCCGCCATCGCGGCAAGCGACGACCGGCAAGAGGGCGTCGCCGCCTTCCAGGGCAAGCGCAAACCAGAATTCCCGGGGACCTGAAATGCTTGACCTGACCGTGATCCCCTCGTCGAACGCCACGCTTCCGGCAACGCCCTTCCGTGCCCGGCACCTGATCGACGGTCAGTGGCTGGACAGTGCCGATGCGGCCGTGACCGAACGGGTTTCGCCCTCGCACGGGGTCGTCGTCAGCCGGGCTGCGAAAGGGGGCAAGTCCGAAGCCGAAGCCGCCATCGCCGCCGCCCGGAGGGCCTTCGACGACGGCCGCTGGAGCCAGCTTTCCGGCAAGGCGCGCGCTCTGGTCCTTCTGAAGGTCGCCGACCTGATCGAGGCGAACGCCGACCGCATGGCGCTGCTGGAAACGCTGGAATCCGGCAAGCCGATCACCCAGTCGACGGGCGAGGTTTCGGGTGCCGCCGACCTGTGGCGCTATGCGGCGTCGCTTGCCCGGACCCTGCACGGCGACAGCCACAATTCGCTGGGCCCGGACATACTGGCCGTGGCCCTGAAAGAGCCGGTCGGCGTGGTGTCGATCATCACGCCCTGGAACTTCCCGTTCTGGATCCTGTCCCAGAAGCTGCCCTTCGCGCTGGCGGCAGGCTGCACCTGCGTCGTGAAACCCTCCGAGCTTACCCCCTCGACCACCGTCCTTCTTGCCGAACTTCTGATCGAGGCTGGCCTGCCCGCAGGCACCGTCAACATCGTGCTGGGCCTGGGCCAGCCGGTCGGCGCGACCCTCGCCGAAGATCCCCGCGTCGACATGGTCACCTTCACCGGATCAACCGCCGTCGGCAAGGGCATCGCCGCCGCGGCCAGCGGCACGCTGAAAAAGGTCGCGCTCGAACTTGGCGGCAAGAATCCGCAGGTGATCTTCCCCGACGCCGACCTGGACAGCGCCGCCGATGCCGTGGTCTTCGGAGTCTATTTCAACGTCGGCCAGTGCTGCAACTCCGGCAGCCGGATCATCGTGCATGAAGACATTGCAGAGGCCTTCACCGCCCGCGTGGTCGATCTGTCGCGTCAGGTGGCCTTTGGCGACCCGCTCGACCCTGCAACGCAAGTCGGTGCCATCGTCAGCCGCGAACATGGCGCGAAGATCCAAGCCTATGTCAGCGCCGCGCGCAAGGCCGGGGCAAAGGTCGCCCTGGGCGGCGCGGCGCTGGAGGTGCCGGGCCTGAGCGCGCAGTTCTACCAGCCCACGGTGGTCACGAATGTCACCCCCGACATGGCCATCGCCCGCGAGGAAGTCTTCGGACCGGTCCTGACAATCCTGACCTTCCGCACGCCGGACGAAGCCCTGCACCTCGTGAACGACGCCGACTATGGTCTTTCGGCGGGCGTGTGGAGCGAGAACATCCACACCTGCCTTGCCTTCGCACGGGCTGCGCAGGCGGGCACGGTCTGGACCAACACCTGGATGGACGGCTTTCCCGAAGTCACCTTCGGCGGCGTCAAGCAATCCGGCCTGGGGCGCGAGATCGGGCGCTACGGCCTCGATGAATTCATGGAAATCAAGTCGCTCGTGATGCGGATCGGCCGCACGCGGACGCCTTGGGTAAGACCCCGCTGACCGCGGGCAATGTGATGCGCAAAAGGGAGGAAACCATGCGCCTTTTCGGAAAAACCCTGACCGCTGCGGCGGCCCTCGTGATGACCACATCGATCAGCTTTGCCGAGAATGTCGAGGTCCTGCACTGGTGGACCTCGGGCGGTGAAGCTGCCGCGTTGAACGTGCTGAAGGAAGACCTGGCCAGCAAGGGCATCGGCTGGGTCGACATGCCCGTGGCAGGCGGTGGCGGCGAGGCGGCGATGACCGCGCTCCGCGCCCGCGTGACCGCAGGCGACCCGCCGACGGCCGTGCAGATGCTGGGCTTCGACATCCTTGACTGGGCCGGCGAAGGCGCGCTCGGCGACCTGACCGCCGTCGCCACGGCCGAGGGCTGGGATGCGGTGGTGCCGACCGCACTGCAGGCGTTCTCGAAGCCCGACGGCAAGTGGATCGCCGCGCCGGTCAACGTGCATTCGACCAACTGGGTCTGGATCAACAAGGCCGCCCTCGATGCCGCCGGCGGCAAGGCTCCCGAAACCTGGGAAGAGCTGGTCGCGGTCCTCGATGCGATGAAGGCCAACGGGATCACCCCGCTTGCGCATGGAGGCCAGCCCTGGCAGGAAGCGACCGTCTTCGACGGCGTAGTCCTGGGGATGGGCACGGACTTCTACAAGGCCGCCTTCATCGACCTGGATCCGGCTGCGCTCGGCGGCGAACAGATGGCCGAGGCGTTCAACCGCCTGATCAAGCTGCGCTCCTATGTCGATGACAACTTCTCGGGCCGCGACTGGAACCTGGCCTCGGCCATGGTGATCAACGGCGAGGCCGGAATGCAGATGATGGGCGACTGGGCCAAGGGCGAGTTCCTGAAGGCCGGCAAGGTCCCCGGCACCGACTTCGTCTGCATCCGCTTCCCCGGCACACAGGGCGCGGTGACCTTCAACTCCGACCAGTTCGCGATGTTCAACGTGGAAGGCGAAGAGGCGAAGGCCGCGCAGGCAGCCATGGCCAGCGCCATCATGAACCCGACCTTCCAGTCGGCGTTCAACGTGGTCAAGGGCTCGGTTCCCGCACGGACCGACGTGCCGAACGACGCCTTCGACGACTGCGGCAAGAAGGGAATGGTCGATCTGGCCGAAGCCAATGCGGCAGGCACGCTTTTCGGGTCGATGGCGCATGGCCATGCCGCCCCGGCTGCGGTGAAGAACGCGACCTATGACGTGATCACCGCGGCCTTCAACGGCGAATATGCCGATGGTGCGGCGGCGGCAGCGGCCCTCGCCGAGGCCGTTGCGGCAGCACAGTAACCTCCGAACGGGGGGCGGCACCGGCTGCCCCCCAAACCCAATTTCCTTGAGCAAGGATATTGGTCGACCTGGACCCACGGGAGGACAAGAATGGCCACCAAGGCCGATTTCCGCACGGTGCTGCAGGACTGGCTGCCAAAGCTGGTGCTTGCGCCCTCGTTCGCCGTGACGCTTCTCTTCGTCTACGGCTTCATCCTCTTTACCATTGTCCTGTCCTTCACCGGCTCGAAGATGCTGCCCAAGTTCACCTGGGTCGGCTTCGAGAATTACGAGAAGCTTTTCGCCCTTCCGGCCTGGAACACCGCGATCGTCAACATCGCGATCTTCGCCAGCCTCTACATCGTGATCTGCACGTTGATCGGGCTGATGCTGGCGATCTTCCTGGACCAGAAGATCCGGGGCGAAGGCATGCTGCGCCCCATCTACCTCTACCCTATGGCGCTGTCCTTCATCGTCACCGGGACGGCATGGAAATGGTTCCTCGACCCCGGCATCGGGCTGGAAAAGATCCTGCGCACCTGGGGGTGGGAATCGTTCTCCTTCACCTGGATCAAGGATGGCGAGATGGCGCTTTACACCATCGTCATCGCGGCCGTCTGGCAGACCTCGGGCTTCGTGATGGCGATGTTCCTGGCAGGGCTTCGCGGCATCGACAACGAGATCCTGAAGGCCGCCCAGATCGACGGCGCCTCGAACTGGCAGCTTTACCGCCGGATCGTGATCCCGCTCCTCCGCCCCGCCTTCCTGTCGGCCTTCGTCATCCTGTCGCACCTGGCGATCAAGTCCTACGACCTGGTCATCGCGCTGACCGGAGGTGGTCCGGGACGAGCGACCGAAATGCCGGCGACCTTCATGTATTCCTACACCTTCACCCGGAACCAGATGGGCATCGGGGCGTCCAGCGCCGTGATCATGCTGATGACGATCGCCGCGATCATGGTCCCCTACCTTTACGCCGAGCTGAAGGAGAAGACGTGATGTCTGCCGTGACCCAGGACACCGCCGTCTCGACCGGCCGCGCCACCCGTGTCTTCCTGTATCTCGTTCTGATCCTGTTCGCCCTGTTCTACCTGCTGCCGCTCTACGTCATGGGGGTGAACTCGCTGAAGCCCCTGGCAGAGATCACCAGCGGCAACATGATGGCCCTGCCGTCGCAGTGGACGCTCGACCCCTGGCGGTCCGCCTGGTCCACGGCCCAGATCGGGGTGGAGCCGACCGGCCTCAAGCCCTATTTCCTGAACTCGATCCTTATGGTCGTCCCCGCCGTCGCGATCTCGACCATCATTGGCGCGCTGAACGGCTATGTCCTGACCAAATGGCGGTTCCGGGGCGATACCTGGGTCTTCGGGCTGATGCTGTTTTCCTGCTTCATCCCGTTCCAGATCGTGCTGATCCCGATGGCCGTGGTCCTGGGCAAGCTGGGCCTCGCGGGCAGCGTGCCCGGGCTGATCCTGGTCCACGTCGTCTACGGGATCGGCTTCACCACGCTTTACTTCCGCAACTACTACGCCAGCTTCCCGACCGAGCTGGTCCGTGCGGCAATGATCGACGGGGCCGGGTTCTTCCGCATCTTCTGGCGCATCCTTCTGCCCGTCAGCGGCCCCATCGCCGTCGTCAGCGTGATCTGGCAATTCACCAACATCTGGAACGACTTTCTCTTCGGCGTCAGCTTCGGCGGCACCTCGCAGCCGATGACCGTGGCGCTGAACAACCTCGTGCAATCCTCGACCGGCGTGAAGGAATACAACGTCCACTTCGCGGGCGCGATCCTCGCCGCCCTTCCCACCCTCTTCGTCTACATCGTCGCAGGCCGCTACTTCGTGCGCGGGCTGATGGCGGGCTCAGTAAAGGGCTGAAAACATGGGCTTTCTCGACATCCGCAACGTGACCAAATCCTACGGGCCGGTCCAGGTCCTGCACCGCATCGACATCGCGGTCGAAGAAGGCGAGTTTCTCGTCCTCGTCGGCCCCTCGGGCTGCGGCAAGTCCACGCTTCTGAACATGATCGCGGGGCTGGAGGCGATATCTGGCGGCGAGATCGCCATCAGGAACCGGGTGGTGAACGGGGTCCACCCGTCCAGGCGCAACATCGCGATGGTGTTCCAGTCCTACGCGCTTTACCCCAACATGACCGTGGGCCAGAACATGACCTTCGGGCTGGAGATGCACGGCGTCCCGAAACCCGACCGCGACCGTGCCCTGGCCGAGGTGGCCAAGCTGCTCCAGATCGACCACCTTCTCGACCGCAAACCCGGCCAACTGTCCGGCGGCCAGCGCCAGCGCGTCGCGATGGGCCGGGCACTGGTCCGCAACCCCGATGTGTTCCTGTTCGACGAGCCGCTCTCCAACCTTGACGCCAAGCTGCGCGTCGACATGCGGACCGAGATCAAGAAGCTGCACCAGAAGCTCAAGACCACCATCGTCTACGTCACCCATGACCAGATCGAGGCGCTGACCCTGTCCACCCGCATCGCGGTGATGAACAAGGGCCATGTCCAGCAGCTTGGCACGCCCAAGGACATCTACGACACCCCGGCGAACCTGTTTGTCGCCACTTTCATGGGCAGCCCGGCGATGAACATCGTCCCGGCGACCGTGGTGATCGAGAACGGCCAGCCCCACGCCGCCCTCACCGATGCAGACGGGGCGGTCCGCAAGCTGCGGTTCAGCCAGACCAATCTTGCGGCCTGGGCAGGCAAACCCATCCTCCTCGGCATCCGCCCCGAGGCGATCACCGACCCCGAGGGTGCCGACCGCAAATCCCGGAACATCCAGCCCTTCACCAACCGCGTCACAGTGACCGAACCGGCAGGGTCCGACACCTTCGTGACGATGACGCTGTCGGGCAAGGATGTCATCGCCCGGATGCGTGCCGACGCCTCGGTCGCGCCGGGGCAGAATTTCGACTTCGCCATCAACATGGAAAAGGCAGTAGCCTTCGATCCGTCAACCGAGGAACGGATCGCCCCCTGATGCAGCCGGACGTCATCATCATCGGCTCGGGCATGGGAGGGGCCTCCCTCGCCGCCGCCCTCGCGCCAACCGGCCGCCGCATCCTGATCCTGGAGCGCGGCGAACGGCTGGCCGACAGCCCCGAGGCGCGCGATCCCGCCGCCATCTTCCAGCGCGGCCATTTCAAGCCGAACGAGGTCTGGCGCGACATTTCGGGTGCCCCCCTGCACCCCGGCAACTACGCCTATGTCGGCGGCAATACCAAGTTCTACGGCGCAGTCCTCCTGCGCTACCGGGCCGAGGATTTCGCCCCTCTCCGCCACATAGACGGCACCACCCCCGGCTGGCCGATCCGCTATTCCGATCTGGAACCCTGGTATTCCCGCGCCGAAACCCTCTACCGCGTCCGGGGCGATGTGGCGGGCGACCCGTCCGAACCCCCCCATTCCGCCCCCTATCCCTACCCGCCGGTTCCGGACGAGCCCGACATCACCCGACTGAGACAGGCCTTCACCGCCCAGGGCCTCCACGTCTCCTCCCTGCCTCTGGGGGTCGACATCGACGCCTGGCTCAAACGTGCCCGCACCGGCTGGGACGCCTTCCCCGACACCACCGGTGCCAAGTCCGACGCCGAAAACTGCGGGCTCGCCGAGGCGCTGCGGCACCCCAACGTCACCCTGATGACCGGCACGAAAGTCACCCGAATCCTGTCCGAAGGTCGCCGCGTCACCGGGCTCGAGGTCGAACGGGCAGGGGTGCGCGAAACCCTCTCCGCCCCCCTCATCGTCCTTTCGGCGGGCGCGATCCTCTCCTCCGCCCTGCTCCTCGCCAGCGCCAACGGGGACCACCCGCAGGGCCTCGCGAACCGCTCCGATCAGGTTGGGCGCAACTTCATGAACCACAACCTGACCGGCATGATCGCCTGGAACCCCTTCCGCCGCAACCGCACGGTTTACGAAAAGACCATCCAGATCAACGACTTCTACCTGAATGGCGGCCCGAATGGCGAACCCCTCGGCAATATCCAGATGCTCGGTCGCATCACCGGCCCGATCCTCGCGGGCGAGGCGGGCCTTCCGCTCTGGCTTGCCCAACACATCGCCGAACATTCGATCCACATCATGGCCATGTCGGAAGATCTGCCCGACCCGAACTCCCGCGTTCTATGGCAGAACGGCGAGGTCGTCCTCGACTGGCGCAAGACCAACACCGCGGCGCACGAGCTTCTGGTGCAACGCCTGAAACAAGCCATGCGCAAGGCCGGTTGGCCGATCACCCTGTCGCGCGGCTTTCCGAAGTCGAAACCCTCGCACCAATGCGGCACCAACCGGATAGGCGCGGACCCCGCGACCTCGGTCGTCGATGCAAACCTCAAGGCACACGACCTTGACAACCTCTACATCTGCGACGCCTCGGTCCTGCCGACCTCCGCCGCCGTGAACCCCTCGCTCACCATCGCAGCGCTTGCGCTCCGCGCGGGTGACCACATCGCCAAGGCCCACGCATGACTCTCCCTCTCGCCCTTGTCACCGGAGGCCAGCAGGGCATCGGCCTCGGCATCGCCCAGGCCCTTGCCGCCCAGGGCTTCCGCCTTGCCATCGCTTCCCGGTCGGCCCCAGATGACGCCACTGTTCGCAGCGCCCTGCAAACCCTTGGCCCCGAGGCACTCTACTACCAGCACGACCTTTCCGACCTCGCCGCCATTCCCGCGCTTCTCGACCGCGTCGAGGCCGCTCAGGGCCCGCTCGACGCCCTGATCCAGAACGCCGGAGTGGCCGCGAAGGTGCGCGGCGACATGCTCGACATCACGCCCGAAAACTTCGACTGGATCCTCGGCATCAATCTGACCGGCGCCTTCTTCCTGGCCCAGCAGGTCGCCAAAAGGATGCTGAGCGGCATCAGCGCGCACTACCGCTCCATCACTTTCGTCACCTCCGTCTCGGCGCAGTTGGCCAGCCCGGAACGTGCCGACTACTGCATCTCCAAGGCCGCCGCCGCGATGGCCGCCCGGACCCTCGCCCTCCGCCTCGCCCCGCACGGCATCGGCGTCTTCGAGCTGCGCCCCGGCATCATCGAAACCGGCATGACGGCGGGCGTGAAGGACAGATACACCGCCCGCATCGAAGGCGGCCTCGTGCCGATGGGCCGCTGGGGCCAGCCCGCCGACATCGGCCAGGCCGTGATCCCCCTTGTCACCGGCCAGATGGCCTTCGCCACCGGCGCGGTGATCCCCGTCGACGGCGGGCTTTCCATCGAAAGGCTGTGACCATGCACCCCGCCTGGCATTCCGCGCACACGGCTGCCCCAAGCGCCTCCCTCCCCCCGCCGTGGGGGAGGGATGGGGTGGGGGGCTCGCCATGAGCAAATCGCGCACCCGTAACTACCCGGCACCCCCCACCCCCAGCCCCTCCCCACGCGGGGGAGGGGAGGCGCTTCATCGACACGTCGACGCGGGATGGCAAACGGCGAGAAAGCAATGACCTACGACTACATCATCATCGGCGGCGGAAGCGCAGGCTGCGTCCTCGCCGCCCGCCTGTCCGAAAACCCCGCCGCCAAGGTCCTCCTCCTGGAAGCCGGGGGCCGTGACCGCCACCCGTTCTACCACCTGCCCGCAGGCTTTGCGAAGATGACCAAGGGCATCGGTTCGTGGGGCTGGCAGACCGTGCCGCAGCGCCACATGCGTGGCATGCAGATCCGCTACACGCAGGCCAAGGTGATCGGCGGCGGCTCCTCGATCAACGCCCAGCTTTACACGCGCGGCAACGCTCAGGACTATGACGACTGGCGCCAGATGGGCTGCCCCGGCTGGGGCTATGACGACATCCTCCCCTACTTCCGCAAGTCCGAGGTGAACGACACCCACGACAACCGCTTTCACGGCAAGGACGGTCTGCTCGGCGTCAGCCAGCCCCGCGCGCCGCTCCCGATCTGCGAGGCCTTCTTCGCCGCCGGGGCCGAGATCGGTATCCCGCGCAATCGCGACTTCACCGGCGAGACGCAGGACGGCCTCGGCTACTACCAGCTGACCCAACGCTGGTATCGCCGCTCCTCCACCTCGACCGCTTTCCTGAAACCCGCGCTTGGCCGCCCCAACCTCACCGTGAAAACCGGCCAGCAGGTCCTGCGGATCGTCGTCGAGAAGGGCAGGGCGGTCGGCGTCCAGACTGCCGAGACCACCCACCGCGCCAGCACCGAGGTCATCCTTTCATCGGGAGCCATCGGCTCCCCCCGCCTCCTGCAACTCTCTGGCATCGGCCCGGCGGACGACCTCACACGCCTCGGCATCCCCGTCGTCCTCGACCGCCCGCAGGTCGGCGCGAACCTGCAAGACCACCTCGACCTCTTCGTCATCGCCGAATGCACCGGCCCGCACACCTACGACCGCTATGCCAAGCCGCACTGGTCCGCCCTCGCGGGCCTGCAATACCTCCTGACCCGCAAGGGTCCGGTGGCATCGTCCCTCTTCGAGACGGGGGGCTTCTGGTACGCCGACCCCTCCGCCCGCAGCCCCGACATCCAGTTCCACCTCGGCCTCGGCTCCGGCATCGAAGCAGGCGTCGCCGCCATGCCGCAAGGCGGCGTCACCCTGAACTCCGCCTTCCTCCGCCCGCGCAGCCGAGGCACTGTCCGCCTCGCCAGCGCCGACCCCAACGCCGCCCCCCTGATCGACCCGAACTACTGGGAAGACCCCTCCGACCGCGAGATGTCGATCAAGGGCCTCAAACTCGCGCAAGAGATCATGCGCCAACCCGCCCTGAAACCCTTTGTCCTCGCCGAACGCCTGCCCGGCCCAGACGTGAAAACCGACGAAGACTACATCGCTTATGCCATCAAGAACGCCAAAACCGACCACCACCCCGCCGGCACCTGCCGCATGGGCGCGGACGCCGAGGCCGTCGTCGACCCCACCCTCCGCTTCAACGGCATCGAAGCCCTCCGCATCGTCGACGCCTCGATCATGCCCACGGTCGTCTCCTCCAACACCAACGCCGCCACCATCATGATCGCCGAAAAGGCCGCAGACATGATCAAGGAAGCCCGCGCATGATCCGCCACATCGTCCTCCTCAAGGCCCGGCCCGAGGTCACCGACACCCACATCGCCTCGATCTTCGCCGACCTCCACGCGCTGAACCTCCCCGGCCTCCTCGCCATCCATTCCGGCCGCAGCGAAAGCCCGGAGCAGATCGAGCGTGGCTACCTGCACGGCTTCACCGTCGACTTCGCCGACTGGCAAGCCCTCGCCGCCTATCAGGACCACCCCGACCACAAGCGCGCAGGCGCCGCCCTCGTCGCCGCCGCCCAGGGTGGCCTCGACGGCATCCTCGTCTTCGACCTGCCCTGCTGAGACCCCATGCCCTTGCTCTTTTCACAATTACTCTCGGGGGGTCTGGGGGGCGAAGCGCCCCCAACGCCGAGGAGGAGGGCGAAAGCCCCGACGACGAGACAAAAGCCTTGCGCGCCAGCGCTCATTTTCAAAACCGCCAAGGGAATACCCGGATGCTGACCCTCCCCACCGCCGACGCCCGTCTGGAACCCTACCACCTCACCGGCACCCCCCTCACCCCCCGCGCCCCGCACACGCCGCTCACAAGAACCGCCTTCGCCGCCGCGCATGTCGTCTCCGACCCCCTGCGCGAACGCTCGCCCTGGGACACCCGCCCCGCCGTCGACTGGGACGCAACCCTCGCCTTCCGTACCCAGCTCTGGGACCAGGGCCTCCACCTCGCCGAGGCGATGGACACCGCCCAACGCGGCATGGGCGTCGACTGGCCCACCGCCCTCGACCTCATCCAGCGCACGATGCGCGCCGCCAAGGCGCACCCGATGCAGCCCCGCGTCGCTTGCGGCGCAGGCACCGACCACGCGCAGAACCTTGCCACCCCCGACGCCATCCTGTCAGCCTACACCCAACAGGCCGAGGCGATCGAGACCGCCGGGGGACAGCTTATCCTCATGGCCTCCCGCGCCTTCACCGCCATCAACGCCACCGAAGACACCTACGCCCACGTCTACCGCCGCCTGATCGACGGCGCGAAAGACCCGGTCATCCTGCACTGGCTCGGCGACATGTTCGACCCCGCCCTCTCGGGTTACTGGGGGTCAACCGACGTCGCGAAAGCCTCCGACTTCGTCCTCACCCTCATCGCCGGGAACCCCGCAAAGGTCGATGGCATCAAGATCTCCCTCCTCGACCAGGCCCACGAAGAAGCCTTCCGCGCCCGCCTCCCCAAAGGCGTCCGGCTCTACACCGGCGACGATTTCAACTATGCCCCCCTGATCGAAGGCGACGGCACCCACCATTCCCACGCCCTTCTCGGCATCTTCGCCGCAATCGCCCCGGCGGCCGCCCAAGCCCTCGAAGCCCTCGCCATGGGCGACAGCACAACCTACCACCGCCTCCTCGCCCCCACCGTCCCCCTGAGCCGAGAAATCTTCAACGCGCCCACCCGGTTCTACAAGGCCGGCATCGCCTTCCTCAGCTGGCTGAACGGCCATCAGTCCCACTTCATCATGCCGGCAGGCTTCCAGTCCTCCCGCGACATCACCCACTACGCGCAGGTGTTCCGGCTTGCCGACCAAGCAGGCTTGCTTTCCCGCCCCGATCTGGCAGAAGCGCGGATGCAGACGCTTCTTGCCCTGCATGGGGTCGAACAGACGTAAGGTGCGATGGACAAACGGCCGACGATCATCGACGTGGCAACCCTGGCCGGAGTGTCGAAATCGACCGTGAGCCTTGTTCTGCAGCACAGCCCGCTGGTCCGGGACCAGACGCGTCAGGACGTGCGTCGCGCGATGACCGAGCTTGGCTATGTCTACAATCGCGCGGCGGCCAACCTGCGTTCGGCCAATGCAGGGCTGATCGGCCTGGTCATCAACGACCTCAGGAACCCGTTCTTTACCGAGTTTGCCACCTCGCTGCAGATGGCGCTGTCCGCGCGGGGCTATGCGACGGTGATCGCCAACACCGACGAAGACCCGGGGCTTCAGGTCCAGGTCGTCGGCGCGATGCTGGAACATTCCGTCTCGGCCCTGATCGTCTCGCCCGCCTATGGCGATGAGGCCGCGACCTTCGACGCCATCGCCCGGGCCAACGTCCCCGCATTGCAGGTGCTGCGGCAAGTTGTGGACAGCGCGCGGTTTCCCTTCGCCGCCCCCGACTATCCCGAGGGCAGTCGGCTTGCGACGGAACATCTGCTGGCCCAGGGCGCGAAGGCCATCGCCTTCGTCGGCGGGCTGGAAGGTCGCGCGGTCACTCAGGCAAGGATGTCGGGCTACCTTGCTGTGCTGGCAGACCGGGGGCTGACGCCGCTGCACCTGCCGGGTCGCCCCGGCCGTGCCTTCGGACGCGAGGCAGCCCTTCGGCTGACCCGGGATCACGCACGGATCGACGCGGTCCTCTGCTTCAACGACCTGACCGCGCTGGGCCTGCTGACCGGCTGCGCCGAGCTTGGCCGTGCCGTCGGCCCCGACCTCAAGGTCGTCGGCTTCGACGATATCGAGGATTGCGCCCAGGCCTTTCCTGCCCTGTCGTCGGTCCGCTGCGACATCGCGGGTTTTGGCCGGGCGATGGCGGAAACGGTGCTGAACTGGCTGGAAAAGGACCAGCGCCCCGCGCCCGTCACCGTTACGCCGGTCACACTTGTCCCCCGCGCGTCGAGCCTTGCCCCATGATCCCCGATCCCGCCGCCTTCCTGCGCCAGCTTTTCGACCGTGCGGTCAAGGTCGCCGATCCCATGCGCTCGCTGGCCGGGTTCCTGCCGGAAAAGCCGCAGGGTCGCCTGATCGTCATCGGCGCGGGCAAGGCCTCGGCCCGGATGGCCGAAGCCGTCGAGGCTGCATGGGGGCCGTGCGAGGGCCTGGTGATCACCCGCTACGGCTATGGTCGCCCGTGCCGTGGCATAAAGATCGTCGAGGCTGCACACCCGGTGCCCGATCAGGCGGGGGTCGATGCCACGCAGAGGATGCTGGCGCTTCTGCAGGGCCTGACCGAAGCGGACACCGTTCTTGCCCTGATCTCGGGCGGGGCATCGGCCCTCCTGTGCGCGCCTGCCGGTGGCATGACACTGGCCGAAAAGCAGGCGGTCAATGCCGCCCTCCTGGCTTCCGGCGCGCCGATTTCGGCGATGAACACCGTGCGCAAGCACCTTTCCCGGGTGAAAGGCGGCCAGCTTGCCGCCACAGCCTTTCCGGCGCGACTGCTTGCGCTGATGATCTCGGACGTTCCGGGCGACGATCCCGCCTTCATCGGCTCCGGCCCCACGGTCGGCGACGCCACGACCCCCTCGGACGCCCGTGCGATCCTCGACCGCTGGTCCATCCCGGTCCCCGACAGCGCCCGCGCCGCGCTTGATCGGTCCGGCGTCGTCCCGCCCGGCGACCCGCGCCTGTCCCGCACTGAAAATGTGATCTACGCCGCCCCCGCCCAGTCCCTTGCTGCCGCCGCCGCGCTTGCAACCCCTTTCGCCCAGGTCCGCACCCTTGGCGACAGCCTGGAAGGCGAGGCGCGCTTGGTCGCCCGCGACCAGGCCGCCATGGCCATCGACCTCGCGGCGCAGTTGAAACCCGGCGACCAGCCCGTCCTCCTCCTGTCCGGAGGCGAGTTGACCGTCACCCGCCGGGGCGACGGCATCGGCGGCCCGAACGCCGAGTTCTGCCTTGCCCTGGCCCTTGCCCTGGGCGGCCACCCGCAGGTCCATGCCATCGCCTGCGATACCGACGGGGTGGACGGCGCTGCCGAAGTGGCCGGTGCCCTTGTCGGCCCGACGACCCTCGACACTCCTGGAGCTGCCGAGGCGCTGGCGCGCAACGACGCGCACAGCTTTTTCGCCAGGGCAGCCACGCAGGTTGTCACCGGTCCGACCCTGACCAACGTCAACGACTTCCGCGCGGTTCTGATCCTGCCGCAACGCTGACGCAGCCGAGGTCCGGGGAGGCGCGCGCGAGTCTTAAGAAACCCCTAACGTCCGCGACTAAGCACCTGAATCTATAAGGGTATCGGATTTTGTCCACCGTGGACACTTGCCCCGCGCCTAGAGCCTGTCCGACAAAAGTGGACTCCGGTTTTGTCGAAAGACAGGCGATCACGAAACGCCTGGAGACTGTCTGGCGCTTCTATCAGCGTCAGACAGACTCTAGCCCATTCTCGGCCCTCGCACCCCCTGCGAGGGCAGGGTGACCCGGACTGCCAGCCCGCCAAGCCCCGGGCTGTCCTCCAGCACCAGCACCGCGCCATAGGCCTGCAACAGATCGCTTGCGATCGCCAGCCCCAGCCCCGTCCCGGGTTTCGAGGTGTCCAGCCGCGTCCCCGACCGCATCGCCTCGGCCCGGTCCGACTCCGGAATGCCGGGCCCGTCATCCTCGACGACGACCTCGATCCCGCCCTTGCGCTTTTGCGCCGTCAGGGACAGCCGCGTGCGGCACCATTTCAGCGCATTGTCCAGAAGGTTGCCCAGCACCTCCTCAAGGTCCTGCGCATCCATCCGCACCGCAAGTCCCGGCTCGCAGGCCACCGTCAAGGTCTTGCCCTCGCGGTCCGCCATCATCCCGAACAGGCGCTGGAACCGGTGGACCGAATGGCTGAGGTCGGTCTTCGCCTGCACCGTCTCGCCGGTGTTCGCGGTCCTGAGCCGCGCCAGCGACCGTGCAAGCTGGGCGTCGACCCGGTCCAGCGCGTCCAGCGCCTTGCCCATGTCCTGCGATCTCTCTGCCAGCACCGACAACTCGTTGCGCAGGATCGCGCTCGGCGTCTTCAGCGCATGGGCTAGGTCCGCCGCCTGCCGCCGCGACCGGCTGACGATCTCTCGGTTGCGGGCCAGAAGGGTGTTGATGTCGCCCACCAACGGTGCCACTTCCTCGGGATATTCTGCCGCGCTCAGTGCCTCGTCGTGGTCCCAGCGTTGCGCCACATCACGCCGCAACCGGTCAAGCGGGCGGATGATCGCTGCCGTCTGGAACAGGACGCTTGCCAGCCCGATCGCGGCCACCAGCGCAAAGGCCGCGCCAAGGCTTTGCCGCAGGTTCCTGCGGTCCGTCTTCAGCTGCGCGAGGCTTTCGGCAACCGCGACAACCCAGGCGTTGCCATCCTCCAGCGTGATGCGCTGTGCAGCGATCCGCACCTCCTCGATGTCCGGGTCGGTTGCATCCCGCAGCTCCAGCACGGCCTGGGCCGTGTCCCCGCCGGGCAGGCTGGCCCCCAGCAGCGACCCGGAGGCGAAGCTCTGCCCATCGGGGGACGTCACCTGCCAGTAGCGCCCGGAAAACGGCGTCTGGTATTGCGGGTCGAACAGAAGCTCTGCCAGCCGGGCCGGATCGTCCACGGCATAGCTGAGCGCCACGACAACCTGAGTATGGCGTTCCGTCAGCGCGCGGTCGAACCGGTCGGACTCGCGCTCATTCAGAAAGGTATAGAGCAGGAGGATGCCGACAGCCATCGACACCAGCGCCGACACTCCGCCGCTGATCCAGGCTCTCTGGCGCAAGGACAGCATCAGGGCGCGTCGATCATGTATCCACGCCCGCGCACCGTCTGGATCAGGTCCGGCCCCAGCTTCTTGCGCAGGCGGTTGATGAAGACCGCGATCGTGTTGGAATCCCGGTCGCCGTCATATTCGTAGATATGCTCGGACAGTTCGGTCCGCGAAATCAGCCGCCCGGAGTTGTGGATAAGATAGGACAGCACCGCGACTTCCTGCGAGGTCAGATCTACCGGCACCCCGTTTACGGTCGCGCGGCCATGGCGGGTGTCGAAGACCAGACCGCCCTGCTGGAACAGCGGATTTGACCGGCCCGAGCTGCGCCGCAGGGTCGCCCGCACCCGTGCCGCAAGTTCCGGGAGGTGGAATGGCTTGGTCAGATAGTCGTCCGCCCCGGCATCCAGTCCGTCGACCCGGTCCGACCAGCCGTCGCGCGCCGTCAGGATCAGGACCGGCGTCGCCACGCCTGCGCTGCGCCACTCGCGCAGGACCGAGATTCCGTCGCGGACCGGCAGGCCGAGGTCAAGGATGATCATGTCGTAGGGTTCGGTCGTCCCGAGAAAGCAGGCCTCCTGGCCGTCATTGGCGACGTCCACGATCCGGCCCTCGGCCACGAGGACTTTCTTGATCTGATCGCACAGGACCAGTTCGTCTTCAGCGAGCAGTATTCTCATGTCGGCAAGGATTACCCGTCAATTTGGCAACAATTAAGGCGGGATCAGTTCTTCCCGCCGCCGTTGCCACCACCATTCCCGCCGCCGCCGTTGCCGCCACCGTTCCCACCGCCGTTGCTACCACCGTTCCCGTTTCCGTTGCCGCCGCTGTTCCCGTTTCCGTTCCCCCCGGCGTTCCCCTTGGCCTTGTCACTGGCCGCCTGGCCTTTGCCACCCTTGGCCTTGGTGGCGCTGTCCGCCGCCGCGACGATCTGCCTGCCGATGGCAGAGCCCTTCGCCACCTGTTCCCCAGTCTTGGCATCGATGATCATGCTGACCAGGCTTCCGTCGGCCTTCTTGAGGACGATCCGGTAGAACACACCGTCCGCCTCGAAGGCGCGGGCCTCGACAGGCTCGCCTCCGGTCTGGCGGGCGAGGGACGCGAGGACCTGTTTCAACCCCAGGAGGTCGCCCTCGCGCACCACACGGCGCAACTCGGCCCCGTCAAGCTCGCGCATGGTTGCCCCCAGAACCGGACCGGTCAGGGCAATCAGGGCAAGACACAGCAGGGCGGACCGTATTCGCATGCAACCAGTATAGCGACCTCTGGATGAACCCAAAATTAACACCCGGTTCCTGCCTCGTTAAAGCGGCTTCGTGTCTAACTCTACCACAGATTGCGACTCGGGCTGTAGGTCGGGCGAGGAGCCGGGCTTGCCTGTCGCGCTGTGCAGAGATTTCAACCGCGTGGTCCTGAAGCCTTTCAGCCACGTCCAGCGAGAAGGTCTATCCATGAAAACATCAACCCTGAAGGTCCTGCGCGCCTGCTCGTTGACCATCGCACTGCTTGGTTCGGCTGCGTTTGTCGCGGCTGTTTCGGTTCCCGATATGGCCTTCGCCAAATCCGGCAGCGAAGGCAATGGCAACGGCGGCGGCAACGGCAACGGCAACGGCAACGGTGGCGGCAACGGCAAGTCGAACGGCAATGGCAATGGCGGCGCTGCCAAGACCACTGACGGCGGCGAGAAGTCCAAGACGAAATCCGGCGGCACCGAGGCATCGAAGAAGACCAAGTCGAAGGCTTCGACCAAGACCAAGCGGCTTGCCGACGAACTGGGCGTCAGCCCCTCCGAGCTTGGTGCGCTGAACGCGGCCCACGCCAATGCCAATGCCTTCAAGAACGCGTCGCCGAATTCGCGTGTGGGCCGGATCGCGGCTTACCGTGACGCGGTCCTCGAAGGGCGAGAGCTTGAAGCCGAGCTTGCGGAAAAGACCGCACTTTTCGACGCTATGGATGTGCCCCGCGATCGCGCGGAGATCGAAACCGAACTTGGTGATGCGCAGGACGATGTCGCGGCCAAGGCGGCGGAAGTGGCGCGGCTGGAAGCCCTGGCCGATCCCGACGAGATCGAGCTGCAGGCCGCCCGCGACGCACTGATCGATGCCGAAGACGCCGAACAGGCACTGCTGGACGAGCTGGAGCAGGCAGACGAATACGCCGATCTTGAAGCCGAGATTGCCGATCTTGAGGGACGGCTTGAAGATCAGCCCGAACTGGAGCGCGAGCTTCTGGAAGCGGCCGCCAACAAGCCGGTGACCGACGCGGTGGAAGAAGCCGTGAAGAAGCTCCTCGGCCTCTGATACAGACGACAGTCTGACCGGCAGGCATCCTGCCGGTCAACGACACCGCAGCCAGACCCGGCAATGGAAAAGGCCGCCCCGGTGACAGGGCGGCCTTTCTTTGGCAGTCGATTGCAGTTTACGCGATGAACGCCCGCGAGGCGATCCGGTCCAAAATCGCAACGACGTCATCCACCGGCGGAAACTGCTTGCGGTCCGTCAGGAACAAGGTGGTCTTCCCCTTCCGTTGCATCGGCTTGCGCACGATCCCCTCAGTCGCGCGCAAGTCGGCGGTCAGGTGCAGAAGGCCTTCTTCGACAGTCGAACGCAGCATGATCAACCCCCATTGACCCAGCCAGTCACTCGCGTTTTTTTGCGCAAATCGCGACTCGGCATATCCAGACCTTGCATCAGGCTTGTTTAACCAGCCACGAACCCGCCGTTCATCTTCGGTTCATCTTTCGACCCGCCTCAGCCCCGATCCGCGAACGGGCTGTCATAGAAGGTGCGCGGCGCGATCTGTTCCGGCTCGACCATGGTCAGCACCAGGTTGCGGACATTCTCGTCGATCATCCGGTAGGCTTCGCGGATCAGCCCGTGGGCGTCCTGCCGCACCATGTGGACCGGGAATTGCAGCCAGGCTGCAAAGGGATCGTAGTCGTAGCAGCCGACGACCATGGCCCGCAGTGCCTCGGCGGGCTGGCCCGACAGATGCCCCAGAACCCCCTCGAACGCGGTCAGCGAGTTCACCAGAAGCCCCCCCGGCAAGCCTCCCAGCCGGTCGCAAAGGGCAGCGACTTCGCGCATGGCACTGCGGGGGGCATAGCCACAAGCGATGATCTGCGCAGGGTCGGGGGGAATGCCAGCCTCGGTCAGCACGTCCCGGAAGGCCTCGATCCGCCGTGCGGTGGCATAGTCGCCGGCGTCGCCGCCGATCAGATACAGCCGGTCCCGCGCCGATCCGCCCCGCAGCGGGCGGTCGGCCAGAAGGCGCCGCGTCAGTTCGGCCGCGCCCTTGTGGTTGTCAGACACCACTGACGGTGCCCCGCGTCCCGGCAGGTCGACAAAGATGTGGCGCAAGTCGGCCGACCGGCACAGCGCGCTGACCGAATCCGGATCGGTCGCCCCCGCGATGAACAGGAAGTCCACCGCATAGGAAATCAGCGTCTCGACGATGCGCCGCTCCTCCACAGGCTCGCGCAGCGACGAGGCGATGACCGGCACCAGCCCGCGTTCCCGCGCGAAAGCCTCGAAGCTTTGCGACAGCGCGGTGAAGAAGCGGTTGTCGTGCAAGGGGATGATCATCCCCACCAGCCCGGACCGCGCCTTGCGCAGGCCCCGGGCCTGCATGTTGGCCGAATAGCCCTGTTCGGCCGCTATCTTGCGGATGCTCTCGACCGTGGCCTCGGCAATGCGCCGCGTCCGCCAGCTTTCCCCTAGCGCCGCCGACACGGTCGAGGGCGAGGCCCCGGACAGCCGGGCAATGTCGTAGATGGTGGCCTTGCGGGGCGCGCGGGTCATCGTGAACAGCTTTGGCAAGAAACTTCTTGACGACTCTAGTCGCATGGCGGCTTGATGCGCAATATCGATTGTGCAGTTGGCCGATCCCGGGAGGAGAACCCAGCGCAGGCATCTCTGGTCAGTGGCAACGCTGACTTGAAAACTGTTTGCACAATCGATGCAGCAAACAGGACTCGGCCCCTTTCGGGCCTTTTTGGGAGGATGAACATGAAAAGAAGAACCTTTGGCGCACTTCTTGGCGGCGTCGCCCTGACTGCCGCTCTGCCTTCTGGCGTTCTTGCCCAGGACAAGCCGACCATGGGCGTCGTCGTCAAGATCGGCGGTATCCCGTGGTTCAACGCCATGGAGATGGGGATCACCGAAAAGGGCGCCGAGCTTGGCATGGACGCCACCATGATCGGCCCGACCAGCGCCGACCCCGCGCTTCAGGTGCGCGCGATCGAGGACCTGATCGCCAAGGGCGTCGACGTGATCGGCGTGGTCCCGAATGACGAGGCGGCGCTGGAGCCGGTCCTCGAAAAGGCCCGTGCGGCCGGCATCAAGGTCGTCAGCCACGAAGGCCCAGGCCTGAACAATGTCGACTGGAACTTCGAGATGGCCTCGGCTCAGGGCTTTGGCGAGACCCATGCCGAGCTTCTGGCGCAGAAGATGGGCGGCAAGGGCGAATACGGCGTCTTCGTCGGCTCGCTGACGGTGCCCTTGCACAACGCCTGGGCCGACGCGGCCATCGCGTATCTGGCGGCCAAGTATCCTGACATGAAGCCGGTCGGCGAACGCTATGGCGTTGCCGAAAACGTCGATGACAGCCGCAAGACCGCGCTCGACCTGATGGCAGCGAACCCCAATCTCACGGGATTCCTTGCCTTTGGCAGCCAGGGTCCGATCGGCGCCGGTCGTGCCATCGAGGAACGCCGCGCGATAGGCACGATCCATGTCATCGGGCCATTCTCGCCCGGACAGGGCCGCGACCTGGTGAAATCCGGCGCGATCTCGGGCGGCTTCATGTGGAACCCGGCCGAAGCGGGCCGTGTCTTCGTGACCATTGGCAAGATGCTGGTTGACGGGACCGAAATCACCGAGGGCACCGACATTCCCGGCCTCGGGGTCGTGTCGCCCGATGCGGCGAACAAGGACATCATCACCAACAACCTGATTGCCATCAACGCCGAGACGGTGGACGGTCTGGCCGACCTCGGTCTCTGACCGCAGCCACTGCTCCTCCGGGGCCGCCGCTCCCGCGGCCCCGGAGACTTGCCTGCCATGGGGATCCCGATGAGCCTTTACCGCACCGCTCTTGATGAGCTTGGCGGCGTCTTTGCGACGCTGGACGATGCCCGGGTCGACGCCCTTGTCGACCGGCTTGCCCGCGCCCGTCGGATCGTCGTCTTCGGCGGCGGTCGCGAAAGGTTGCAGATCATGGGCTTTGCCATGCGGATGTTCCATATGGGCCTCGATGCCGCCGTCGAAGGCGACATGACCACGCCTGCGGTGGGGCCGGGCGATGTGTTCCTCGTGACCTGCGGCCCCGGCTACATCTCCACCGCCGAGGCGCTGATGGGCGTCGCCCGCGCGGCAGGAGCAGAAGTGATCCTGATCACCGCGCAACCCGGGGGCCGCTGCGTGCCGCTGGCCGACATGATCCTGCACCTTCCCGCGCAGACGATGGCGGATGACCTGGGCGACAGGGCGTCCTCGGTCCTGCCGATGGGCAGCCTCTTCGAGGGCGCGCTTTTCGTCCTGTTCGAGGTCATGGTGCTGAAGCTGAAGGCGCAGCTCGGGGTCACCGCCGATGCGATGCGCGCCAACCATACCAATCTGGAATGACCATGCTCCCCGCCGAACCTGACACCGCGTCTTCAAATGAAACCGCAGCCCCGGACGCCCTGCGCTTTTCCGGGATCCGCAAGATCTTTGGCGGGGTCAAGGCGCTGGACGACGTGGATTTCACGGTCGGTCCGGGCGAGGTCCATTGCCTGGCGGGCGAAAACGGGTCGGGCAAGTCCACGCTGATCAAGATCATCACCGGCGTCTACCAGCCCGAACCCGGCGCGCGGATGGAGATCTTCGGTCAGGACTTTGCCCAGATCACCCCAACCGTGGCGCGCAAGGCCGGGATCGCGGTCATCTGGCAGGACCTGGCGCTCTTCGCCGAAATGACCGTGGCCGAGAACATCGCCTTCGAGACGCTTCTCGGCAATCGTCCGCGCGCGGTCTCCTATGCCCGGCTGCACCAGGTGGCGACGGCGGCGCTGCATCGGCTGGATGTGGGTCTCGACCTTGACGCGCGGCTCGGCGATCTGCCCATCGCGCAGCGCCAGATCGTCGCGATTGCCCGGGCGCTAGTCTCGGACGCCCGGCTGATCTTCATGGACGAACCGACCGCAAGCCTTACCCAGTCGGAAACCGACGCGCTTCTGGCCGTGGTCCGCACGCTGTCCGCGCGCGGCGTGGCGGTCGTCTTCGTCAGCCACCGCCTTGCCGAGGTGCTGGACATCGCGTCGCGTGTGACCGTTCTGCGCGACGGCCGCATGGTCGGCGTCTACCCGACTGCGGGCATGACCCAGTCCCGGCTGACCGAACTGATGACCGGCACTTCCTTTGCGCAGGACGTGATGGCGCAGGACGTGACCGGGGCCGAGGTGCTGCGGGTCGACGGCCTGACCCGGGCCGGAGAGTATAGCGACATCTGCTTCACCCTGCATGCGGGCGAGGTGCTGGGCCTGACCGGCCTGATCGGCGCGGGCCGGACCGAGCTTTGCCACACCCTTTTCGGCATGACCCGGGCCGACCGGGGCCGGATCACGCTGAACGGACAGGAACTGGTTCTGTCCTCGAACCGCGATGCCGTGGCCCGGGGCATCGCCTATGTGTCCGAAGACCGTCTGGCGCTGGGACTGATCCAGCCACAGTCGATTGCCGACAACGCCGTGCTGTCGGTGCTGAAGCAGATCAGCGGGGCAGGGGGCCTGCTCTCTTCGCGGAAGAAGGATGCTACCGTCAGCCACTGGATCTCCGAGCTGGCGGTCAAGATCGGCCGGCCGACCGACCCGGTCAGCACGCTTTCGGGCGGCAACCAGCAGCGCGTGGTGCTGGCAAAGTGGCTTGCGACCCGGCCGAAGGTCCTTCTTCTCGACTGTCCCACGGTCGGCGTCGATGTCGGTGCCCGCGCGGGCATTTTCCGCATCGTCCGGCAACTGGCCGAAAAGGGGCTGGCGATCCTTCTGGTCAGCGACGAGGTGCCAGAGGTCTACCTGAACGCCGACCGGGTGCTGCACATGGCGGCGGGCCGGATCGCCCATGAATGGGATCCGCGCCAGACCGGCCTTCCAGACATGGAGGCCGCCGTCTATGCGTAGCTTCCTGCGCGCTTACCCCACGGAATCAAAGCTCCTCGCCGTGCTGGTGATCCTCAGTGTCGGCCTCTCCGTCGCGTCGCCCGACTTCCTGACCCTGGTGAATTTCACCAGCCTTCTCAACAACAACGCCGTCAACGTGATCTGGGCCGTCGGCCTGCTGGTCGTGCTGATCGCGGGCGGGATCGACATTTCCTTCGCCGTCGCGGCAAGCGTGGTGCAGTATCTCTGCGTCTACGCCCTCGCCGCTGTCGGCGGCGGGAACTGGGCCGTCGGCTTTCTGTTCGCGGGGACGTTCGGCCTCGCGCTCGGCCTCATCAACGCCTTCCTGATCCACCAGTTCCGCATCATATCCATCGTCGTCACCATCTCGACCTTCAACGCCTTCTTCGGCCTGTTGATGTTCTTCTCCTCCGGGCGGTTCCTCTACAACCTGCCATCCTGGTGGTCGCAGCGTGTCATCCTCTGGGAATACCAGACCGCGAACGGCACCTGGGCCGAACTGATCCTGCCCGTCGCGGTCATGGCCGCGGCGATGCTGGCGACCTGGGTCCTGATCCGCCGCACCACGACGGGCCGCCAGCTTTATGCCTTCGGCGACAATCCCGAAGGCGCGCGCCGGGCGGGCATTCCCATCGGCATCATGCAGGCCATCGCCTTCGGCTGGTGCGGGATCATGGCCGGGATCGGCGGCCTCATGCAGGCCCACATCACCAAGGAGGTCGTCCCCAACGCGCTTGTCGGGCGCGAGCTTGAAGTCCTCGCGGCGGTCGTCCTTGGCGGCGCGCGCCTCGGCGGGGGCAGGGGGTCGGTCCTTGGCTGCTTCCTTGGCGTCCTTCTGGTCGCGATCACCCAGAACGGGCTGAACCTTCTGGGCGTCTCGCCCTATGCCTTCAAGATGGTCGTCGGCATCATCATTCTCCTCGCGATCTCCACCTCGAACCTCGACCCCGCGAAGTGGTTCGCCCGTCAGGGGGGCCGCGCATGACGGCACTTTACCGCCGCCTCGCCGCCGCCGTCGGACCGGAGGTTCCCGGCCTTCTGGGCTTTCTCGCCCTCGTCCTTGTCATCTTCGGCCTTCTCGCTCCAAGGTTCCTCAGCGGGGCCAACTTCGGCTCCATCGCCTTCCAGCTGCCCGAGCTTGGCCTGCTCACCCTGGCCATGCTGATGCCGATCATCTCGGGCGGCTTCAACCTGGCGATCATCTACACCGCCAACATGGCCGGGCTGACGCTGGCTTTCGTGCTGAACCAGTATGGCGGGGTTGATGCCGGGATCATGCCCTTCATCCTCGGCACCGTCCTTGCCCTTCTGGTCGGCGCAGCCTCGGGCGCGGTCATGGGCGTCGTCATCGCCTATGTCGGCGCGCACCCGATCCTCGTCAGCCTCGCCATGATGATCTTCCTGCGCGGCCTCGGCGAGTTCCTGACCAAGGGCGGCGACATCTCGGGCTTTCCACCCTGGATGGCGACCCTGGGCCACGGCACGGTCCTTGGCATCCCCGTGCCGCTGATCCTGTTCCTCATCTGTGCGGTCCTCTGGCACATCCTTCTCAACCACACCCGGCACGGCTTTTCCGTCCGCATGATCGGCTCGAACATCCGCGCCGCCGCCTATTCCGGCCTCCACACCAGACGCACGCTCGTGCTGATCTACACCCTCTCGGGTGTCATGTGCGCCATCGCCGGTATCCTGATGCTCTCCCGCTTCAACTCGGTCCGCGTCGGCCATGGCGAGGCGCTGCTCCTCGTCACCGTCCTTGCCTGCTTCCTCGGCGGCGTCGACCCGTTCGGCGGCTTCGGGCGCGTCCTGCCGGTGGTGATCGCGCTGATCGTGCTTCAGGTCCTCTCCTCCGGGCTGAACCTTCTGGGGGCCAACCAACATCTTTCGACCGCCGTCTGGGGCCTGTTCCTCGTCGGCGTCATGATCCTGCGCTGGGGCGCGGGCCGGATATCCGAACACAGACGCAAAGGGAGTTGAGCATGGAAGGTTTCGGCGTTCATACCAGCATGTGGACCATGCACTGGGACCGGGCAGGAGCGGAAAAGACCATTCCCGCCGCTGCGGCCTACAAGATGGATTTCATCGAGATCGCCCTGCTGGACACATCCATCGTCGACGCGGCCCACACCCGTGCGCTGTTGGATAAACATGGAATGCGGGCGGTGGCCTCGCTGGGCCTGCCGCAAAAGAACTGGGCCAGCGTCAACCCCGAGGGGGCCATCGAACAACTGACCCGCAGCATGGACAAGGCCGCCGAAATGGGATGCGAGGCGCTGTCCGGTGTCACCTACGGCGGCATCGGCGAGCGCACCGGCCTGCCACCGACCATGGCCGAATATGACAATATCGCCAAGGCCTTGACGGTTGCAGCAAAGCACGCGAAGAAGTTGGGGATCGCCTTCGGGATCGAGCCCGTCAACCGCTACGAGAACCATCTGATCAACACCGGCTGGCAGGCCAAGTGGATGATCGAGAAGGTGGGGGCCGACAACATCTTCATCCACCTCGACACCTACCACATGAACATCGAGGAAAAGGGCGCGGGCAACGGCATCCTCGATGCCCGCGACCATCTGCGCTACATCCACCTGTCCGAAAGCGACCGCGGCACGCCCGGCGAAGGCACCTGCGACTGGGACGAGGTCTATGCCACCCTCGCCGCCATCGGCTTCAAGGGCGGCCTTGCGATGGAAAGCTTCATCAACATGCCGCCCGAAGTCGGCTACGGGCTTGCCGTCTGGCGTCCGGTGGCCGAAAACTTCGCGGAGGTGATGGACAAGGGCCTGCCGTTCCTGCGCAACAAGGCCAAGCAATACCGGCTGATCCGAGGATGACATGAAGGGCGGAACCGTCGCGGTTCTGGATGTCGGCAAGTCGAACGTGAAGCTTTCGGCCTGCACCGCCGAAGGCCACGTCATTGAGACGCTGACCCTCCCGAACGCCGTCCTGCCCGGCCCGCCCTGGCGCCACCACGATCTTGCCGCGCAAAACGCCTTCGTGCTGGACGGTCTTGCCGCCCTCGCGCGCCTTCATCCGCTTCGGCATTTCGTCGCCTCGGGCCACGGCTCTGGCGGGATGCTGGCGGGCGCTGACCCCGACCGGAACGGCACCGGCCTTGTGCTGCCGATGATCGACTACGAACAACCCCTGCCGCCCGGCCTGGACGCCGCCTATGCCCCGCAATCCGGCGGGTTCTTCGACCGGGGGTCGGCGGTGATGATGGCCGCGACCCACACCGCCCGGCAGATGTTCTGGGCCGAAACCGCCGAACCGCAGTCCTTCGGCCAAGCCCGCTGGTGCCTCGGCATCCCGCAATACTGGGCCTGGCGGCTGACAGGCCAGGCAGCCAGCGAGGCCTCGATCCTGGGGGCGCAGTCGCATCTGTGGAACGTGAAGGACCAGACCTGGGCACCCATCGTGACCGCGCGCGGCTGGGGCCATCTGATGCCGCCTTTCGCCCGCGCCGCCGATGACCTTGGCCCCATCCGCCCCGACCTTGCCCGGCGCCACGGCCTGCCGCCCTTGCGGGTCCATGCCGGGGCCCATGACAGCTCGGTCAGCTTCTTCCGCTATCAGGCCGCCGGGCTGAAGGACTTCGTCCTCGTCTCCACCGGCACCTGGATCGTCTGCTTTGCCGACCGCATGGACCTGACCCGCCTGGATGAGGCGCGCGGCATGACCTGCAACGCCGACATGGATGGCGCGCCCCTCGGTGGCGTCCTGACCATGGGCGGGCGCGAATATTCCGCCGTGGCGGGCGACCAGCCGGAACCGGCGACCGCCTCGACGGCAGCGATCGCCCGCCTGATCGCGGGCGGCACCATGGCGCTGCCGACCTTCGGGACCAATGACGGCCAGTTCCCCGGCAGCGCGGGCAAGGGCCGCATCCTTGGCCCCCCACCCGAGACACCCGAAGACCGCCACGCCTTGGCCGTCCTCTACTGCGCGCTTCTCGCCGTCACCTGTGGCTCGATGCTCGACCCCGCGCGGCCCTGGGTGCTGGACGGCAGCTTCCTGCGCGATCCGGCCTTTGCCGGCCTCGTCGCGGCCCTTCGCCCCGGTCAGAAGACGCTGGTGGCTCCCGAAAGCTACGGCATCGCCGCCGGCGCCGCCCTCCTCTGCCGCCCGCCCGGGATTGTCCCGCTGGACCTGACCGATGCACGGCCCTTTGCCCTGCCCAACCTCAACGCTTACGCCGCGCGCTGGCGCGCCCTTGCCGGAGTGAAGACATGACCCCCGAAGACAAAGCCATCCGGCAAGCCATGGTGGACACCTGCCGCGCGATGGATGCCAAGGGCATCAACCAGGGCACCGCCGGAAACCTGTCCTTGCGGCACGGCTCCGGCTTCCTGATAACGCCGTCGTCCTTGCCCTATGACACGATGCAGCCCGAAGACATCGTCGAGATGGGCTGGGACGGCACCTATGCCGGTCGCAGGCCGTCCTCGGAATGGCGCTTTCACCGCGACATCCTGAAGGCGCGGACCGACATGAACGTGGTCCTGCATTGCCATTCGCTTTACGCCACCTCCATCGCCTGCCATCACCGCACGATCCCGGCGTTTCACTACATGGTCGGGGTAATGGGCGGCACCACGCTGCGCTGCGCGCGTTATGCCACCTATGGCACTCAGGCGCTTTCCGATGCCGCGCTCGAGGCACTGGAGGATCGCAAGGCCTGCCTTCTGGGCCAGCACGGCCAGATCAGCCTTGGCAAGACCCTCGATGCCGCGCTCTGGATGGCGATCGAGGTCGAAACGCTGGCCCGCATGTATCAGCAGGCCCTGGTTCTGGGCGAGCCGCCGATCCTGCCCGACGACGAGATGGACCGCGTGATCGCCCAGATGACCCGCATGTCCTACGGCCTCGGTCCCGAAGAGGACGGCGCAAATGATATCGCTCGCCCGCGGGTTAACGCTTCGTGAATCGAATCCGCCAATCATCTGATTGCAAAGGATAAACGCGTTCTGTCCACGGTGGACAGCCGCCACTCTGGAATTTCCGCCCCGCCTGTGCGATACCCCCCGCCCATGGCCCACCCCGACGCCCATCGCCTCTCCATTGCCCCCATGATGGACTGGACAGACTAAATCTCCTTGTGCTTTGCAATTATTCGGAAATCTAGGCTTCAGTGGAATCGGGGGGACAATCTGGGGGACATCTCAGGTTTATTAAGTGTATAGTGTGGCTTCCGATCCGAACAATTCAGCCAAGTGAAACTGGCCGAAATGCATCTGTCCCGGCCCACCTGCACGATCTGTCATTGTGCCTGCGACTTCCCTTAGTGGTGAAGACTGCTTCCGGCCCAAACCGGCCGTTGAGCAGACATTGGTCAACGGCGGCTTTGTGTGCCCTCTGCGTCGTTCGCCGGCAGGTTATATTCCGGAGGGAGTGACTCAAATACCGAACTCTCTCCCGTCCTGCTGTCGGACCGCAGGTGATAAACGCGAAAATCTGCGCAGAACCGTCGGACAGGTTTCACGCCCGGCCTGAGCCCAAACCGAAATCCTCCCGGAACCGATCAATCTGGTGCATCCGTTCATGCAGGATCGTCACGATGCCGATGTCACCGTTGGACAGCTTGCGCCAATAGACGAAATGGTGCTCGTAGCGGAAGACAAACCCGTCGACGCCGAATTCGGCCGGCACAGGTTTCGAGGCAACGCCGTGCGAAGCGATCCGGTCGAAGGCCGCGAACAGCCCGGTGATGTAGCTGTCGGCCTGTTCGGCCCCCCACCGATCCCGTGTGTAGCGGTAGATGTCGTCCAGGCGCAGAGACGCGCCTGCCTGTATGCGGATCCCGGCCATCCGGTCAGGTTCGGTTGCGGGCGATGATTTCGGCAGCGGTCAGGGGCTGATAGCTGTCTTCGGGCGCCGCAAAGGCATGGGTCAGTTCGGCCTTCAGGCGGCCGAAAGCCTCGGCTTCCGACCGCTCCTTGTCGCGTCGGATCAGATCGCGGATGTATTCGCTGACGTTCTCATAGGAACCATCCTCGCCGACATTGGCGGCGACGAAGTCGCTCAGGGCGCCGCCGACACGGACGGTCATGGTCGTGGTGCGGGACATGGGCCAGCCTCCGGTTGCTGCTTGCGTATTCAATATAACCAAAAACGAACACAAAACAAGGTCGGACAACCATCGCCGATCAGCACCGTGCCCCGGTCAGTGGTGCTGATCGCCTCCCAAACGCCGCACCGCGTCCAACAGCTCGGCGATCGCCCGCTCGGCCGCCACCAGAGAGGTGGCTTGCTGTTCATGGTCGTTTTCGATCATTCCAGAAGATCATTGTGCGGTTTGATTGCCCGTATTTCAGTTCGCTGCCCAATCCGCGACGATCTGGTCCTTTTCTTCATCCGTCCACGGCCCGTTTGACATTGGACCAGGCTATTTGGGCGCGGTCCTTTTGTCATCAAAGAGTTCGCGGCACCCCTCACGACTACGCCGCCTTCGGGTGTCTCTGTTCGCACCGAGAGCAGACGAACCCGCTTCAACTGCGGCGCAGATCGGTTTCCACAACGCGCTGAAATTGATGCACTTTTTGAATCCGTCTCGATTTGGGTGAAGGGCGGATGGAAAGAGACGGCGGACCTTCGTGACGGGGATGCCGAGCGCGGTGTAGCCGTTCAGCACGGCAACACGCACGTGGAACTCCGCGACCTGGCGATCGAAGTCTCGCGCCATTAGGCGCTGACCCAGCAGTTTGACACAGTGCATCTTGGTTTCGACGCGGCTTCGGCGGTGGTATCCGCTCCATTTTCGCCAGAGTGCGCGACCGAGGTATTTCGATGCTCTCAGGGCTTCGTTGCGCGGCGCGGAACGGACCGCCACCGGTTCAAGGACCGTGGAGCGCGCACCTGCGGTGACGGCCTTCCACCGCTTGGCATTCTTGCGCGGCGGGATGACAGCGTGGGCCCCGCGTTCGGCAATGGCATCGTGGCACTTGCGCGTGTCGTAGGCCCCGTCGGCGGTGACGCTTGCGATCTCCTGGTCGGGCGGGATCTGGCTGAGCAGTTCGGGGAGCATCGGGGCATCGCCCACATCGCTGCTGGTGACTTCAACAGCCCGAACCTCCAACGTTTCCTCGTCGATCCCGAGATGGACCTTGCGCCAGACGCGGCGTTTTGCTCCGCCATGCTTGCGCGCATTCCACTCGCCTTCGCCCTCGACCTTGATCCCGGTGCTGTCGATCAAGAGGTGCAGCGGACCCTGTGCCCCCCGATGCGGGATGTTCACGGCGAGGCTTTTCTGGCGACGGCAGAGCGTGCTGAAATCAGGCACGTCCCAGTCGAGGCCGATCAGGCCAAGCAGGCTTTCGACGAAGCCGGTCGTCTGCCTGAGAGCCATGCCGAAAAGCACCTTCATCGTCAGGCAAGTCTGGACGGCAGCATCACTGTAGACGGGCTGTCGCCCACGCTTGCCGGTGGGCTTCGCCGCCCAGACTATATCTGGATCAAACCAGACCGTCAGCGACCCACGGCCCTTCAGAGCCTTGTTATACTCGGGCCAGTTCAGGGTCTTGTAGCTCGGTGTGTTCGGTCTGCTCATGCCCTCCAGCTATCACGCTGGATTCACAAGATGAATCCCTCACAGGATTTGTGCAACAGAGCCGGCTCCCCCGCTAACGCGGGGGCAGACTGTTCACCACACCGTTAACGCTCGCAGACATTCGTCTGCGAGGACGGATGCGAGGACGCGGGCGCTTCCACATCGCCCAACACCTCGGGCGGGAAACACCACCACCGGGCATTTGCAACGGTGCCGACACGCCCCTGACCCTCAGTCAGAACCTTGCCGGGGAAGAGACGCGCAAAGATGCCCGCCACGTCCCTATCTTCCGCGCGGCGCTTGTCCCCGGCGTTCGCGATGTAGTCGCGGAACGCGCCGCGATGCACCTTCAACCCCTCTTCCGTCCGCTGGAACGTCTCGGGGCAGCCGTCGACAATCAAGGTCACCTCTTCGTCGCGCAGGACTTCCAGAAGCCGCCGTACAGGCGGGCGGTGCGAGTGCCACCCCATGACCTTCCGTTCCGCCGTCTCGGGCGCAGTGCGGACGTCCGCCCAGTCAAGGCCCGCGTCAGCGGGGTCATAAGTCTCTAGATAGTTCAGAAGTCCCGCCATCTCATCACCCGCCAGAGCGTCGCGAACGCGGGCGAAGTAGGTGATGCTCTGCTTCTCCGCCGTGCTGGTCTCAAGCACGAAGTACCGGCGTTCCGAACCGTTGCCTTCGATCAGGACCGGCAGCGCGTCATTCGAGTCGATGTAGAGGCGGATGAACGAGGGCACGGTGACCACGTTCAAGCCCTTTGCCTCCACCTGCATGGTGGTACTGTCCACCAGCGCCTTCAACTCGGACGACACGCGCGGGGACGCGCCGAATACGGCTTCATTCACCACGGCAAGAACGCACTTCGACAGGTGTTCACCTGCAAACTGCCCGATGACATGGGCTTCCTTTTCGAGCTGCTTGCAGTGCGGTGACGTCAGACGCATGAGAAGCGCGCCGAAGGTGCCCTTTCCCGTCCCACCTTCGCCCCGACAGATGACCGCCGTTCCCGGCTTCTCCCCCGGTCGCTGCACCATGTGCGCCATCCACAGGATGAGCCACTGGTACTTCGCTTCGTCCCCGTTGCAGATTACACGCAGGATGAAGTCGCGAAGCGTTGCCCAGTCGCCCGGCTTCGCCTTGAGCTTCCGCCCCTGATACATGTTGAAGTCGTTCGAGCCGCAGGCGTGGGGCGGCGGAGCGAAGACAAGGCCCGACTTCCGCTTTTCGGTCTCGAGAAAAACCTTCGCGGGGTTCACCAGCGAGTCCCCGTCCTTCACCTGCCGGTCAAGGTGCAGGTCCACGAAGTCTTCCTTGCGGTAGACGGCAATCGTGGAGTCCGTTTCAGACTTGAACGCCTCCAGATCAGGCTTGCGAACGATCCGAAACTTGCCGTCCAAGTCCACTGCCGCGAACCGGCGGGCAAGGGTAGCAAGGGAGGAATTCAGGTCATCCCCAAGCGGTTCCGCCGGGTCCATAGACGGGTGGGCGAGGTCTTCGCGGGTCAGGGCGGCTGCAAGCTCTTCGCGGGCCTCTTCCGCCTTTTCGGCGGCGTGGGCCTTGCGGTCCGCTTCCAGCAACTTGCGCCCCTCACCGGCAAGGCGCTTGAGGTCATTCGCCCCGAACCGCCCCAAGCCCTTCATAAGCTCTTCCAGCTTCGCCACCGCCGGGGCGCGGCTGCCCCCCTTCGCCACCCCTGCATAAAGGGCGGCGAATGCCGTTTCCGGGGAACGGTCGGACAGGGCGGCAAAGGTGCGCTTCACGGCGGCGGGCGTCTTGAGCCATTCCACCTTTACAGCCTCTTCCACATAGTCAGCGCGGCAAACCTCCACCGGTTCCCCGTCGATTTCGCTGGGGTACAGCGACGGGTCGCAGATCAGGGCGGACAAGGTGGCAAAGCCATCGGGCAGTACAGCCGTTTCTTCCAGCATTCGCAGGAAGTCCCAAGTCCGCAGGTCCGCGCAGTGGCTATGGTGGCAGAAGATCGTCGCGCCGTTTTCCGCGTCCAGCCCGTCGATTGCCCATGCTGTATCGCCACCAGACGTATGCGCCGCTGCGTTCGGGCAGAGGATGTCGAAACCCTCCCCAGCAGGGCCACCCACATCCCACCCAATCCATTCGAGGAACGACTCAAGTAGAAAGTACTCGCCATGGTCGGCATGCCACGCCATGAGGTCAAACCCATCGGACAAGAACGCGGGTTCGCCGTCATGTGCCGCGCCACGGGCGGAGCAGGTCGCGCCTGTCTTCCGGTAGGGGGAGGCATCCCCTTTCGGCACGGTGGAAAGGTCCAACCCACGTCCCGCGATGACGCAGTGTTTGAAGGTCGCACCCTTCGGACGGGCGGGGGCATACATCAACTGAGATGGGCGAGAGGCGCTAAAGTCCCACTCGCCACCCTGTGGGATAAGTTCGGTGCAGAGTCCAACGTATCGGGCTTCCCATTCGGCTGCCCGGTCCTTGCGGTCATTCCCCGTGCCCATGTCGAAGGGTTCAACAAGCGGCAGGATAACCCGGAACCGGTCACTACCCGGCCCGCCCTTCGACGTGTGGGAATGGGTGGTGTAGATCACTCCAAACAGACCCTTGTCTCGCAGGCGATCAATCACAGACTCAACTGTGCATCCGCCGTCCACGTCGATTGCGACGGCATAGACCGTCTGAATCTTGTCCTTGAGCTTGTAGAAGAATTCCACTCCGTTCCGGCGCTTGCCTGTCAGTTCCGAGTCCGCGAAAAACAGGGCGTCACCGCCCTTGTCCACCCGTTCCGGGTGCTTGGTCAGCACTCCGACCACATCCCGCCACGTCCCGCCAAGCCGCGCCCATTTATCCCCGCTGACGCGGGGGGCGGCGTTCGTTGTTCCGATAACGGCGGGGAGGTCCAGCACCGCCGCACAGGCCGGGGAGGCGAGGTTACCCATTACCACCGCGTCATTCCAAAGGGCGGGCGGTCGCGTGGGTTTGTTCCGATGATCGTCTAGGCAGACTATCTTTGGGTCTTCGTCTCTGATCAGGCGAGCTGCCTGATAGACGGATATTCCAGCTAGGAGGAAAGGGTTGTCTTGGTCGAAGTGAGCTTGGTTCATGGGGTCCTTTTCTAGGTTTGCGCGTCGCTTGCCGTGTCGAGAATCCGGCGCGCAAAGCGGATGATCTGGGGGAGGTTGTCGGGGGTCGCGCCCGCAAGGCAGCGGTCGTGGAGTTCCGCAGAAAGTGTGATCAGTTCGGACTCGGTGCGTTCGCGGGCGGCGAGGTCGATCAGGTTCATCCTGCGGCCCCCACATCCGCCATTTTGCGCAGCATCAGCGACACGCTGGCACTCGAATGCCCGGCGTTTTCAAGCACGGCGGCGAGGACCAAGATTATCTCACCTACAGGGCGGGGATCGAAACCATCCCATTCGATGGCTTCCAGCGCCTTACCGGCGGCAGCGTCGTATTCGTTGGCGTAGTCCATTTTCTCTCCTTTCGTGGTTGTCCGAATCATATCTCACAGTCGCGGTGGATTCGTCAAGTATATGATTTTTAATGATTTTTTAGCTTGAAGCCGAAGTTTGGGCTTTCTGTGGAGTTGCCTTCGGCTTCAAGCCGAAGTTGCTTCAAGCCGCCCGGCGCGCTGCCCGGCCAGCGCGGATGCCCGCCCCGAGTCCATCAACGCCGGGCAGGTTCAACCCGACCCAGACCCGCGCCGGGTCGCATCGCGTCACCTCTCCCGCCGCGATGCGGGCCTCAATCTCGGCTTGAAGCCGTTCGGCTTCCTCTTCGAAGTCGGCTTCTGACCAACCCTCGCGGACGCGTTGAGCGGCGTACCATTTCCGCCGGTGTTCGGCCCGGCGGTCCCGTTTACCCTTGTCGACTTCTAGGATTGCAGAGCCGTCACGCATGATGCCCCCCAGAGGTGATTCCATCCGGGTCGATAGCGGCGCGGGCGATGCGCGCCTGATTGAGGTCCGCGAAAACCCAAACCTCTTCCTCGGTGTTCGGACCGCGCAGGCGCGACCATGTCAGCCCATCATCGGATAGCTTGAAGCCCGCCCGGGAAGCCACAAGGTACGCCAACTTTTCAGAGCCGAAGGCCTCTGCAAGGTCCGCGTAGTCGATCAGTATTCGGGGCGGTCCGGGGTGACGGTGCGGCGCACATTCCGCCGACAGTAGGCCGGAGAAAACTTCGATCAGTTGTTTTTCGATTTCGACGGCGTATGCCGACGCAGTCTGCGATTGCAGAGTCATTTCAGTCTCACTGTTTGGGGAGGGTGGCGCTATGACGGCCCCGCCGTCACGCTGCCGGGCTAGTCGTCATAACGAGCTGCGGCTTGCAGTGCTCTATTCCGCGCACGCATCTCGGGGGTGATACCTTGCGAGGTGATGGGCCGGATCATCCGCAGAACCTCCTGCCATTCTTCGGCGGTCAGGACTCCGCCGTAGATTGTAGTCCGCGTTCCATCCTTGCGCGGTGCGGTCACGTACGATTCAGGGTGGCCCCCAGCTTGCTTAATGCGGGCAACAAGATCGGGCAGATTCACGCTAGCCGCCACTCTCTCGCGATTGAAAGACGCTGGGCAGGGTCGCCGACCTGCCGAAGAGCGAGGAGCTTCTGGGCCTCCTCCTCGGCGGTCATTTCGACCTTTGGGCGTGCTGCCTCAGTCGCCTTCCGCGCCGCTTCTAGGTCATGCCCCAGCGCGACGCGCTGGTAAATGTTCATTCGGGCTAGCTCCTTCTTGTGAAGGTCGGATTCAGCGTCGTTAAGCTGACGCTCAACCTCTCTCGCACGGACCTGATCCGGCACGAGTCGGCGAACCTCTTCCATCGCGCCTTCGTCCAACCCCAGATCGGTCAGCACAGCCATGCGCACGCTGGTGAGGCCCGCCAACTGGTCAGCCGTGACAGTCAGGCCTTCCCCCGCCGCCCTTTCAATGAGGGTAGAGGTCACAGCCTCTAGCCTTGCCTTTTCTCTGGCCGTCAATTCGTAGTCCAATCGTCGTCTTCCTCTTCATATGTTGAGCTCTGGCGAGCATCGTCTTCCAAAATCGCCGCCGCTCTTTCCTTGGCGGCGAGCGCGCGCGCTTCGTCTTCAGTGAGCCCTTCGCCCCTTAGGGCATGGGCGAGGGCAGTAGCGTCCTCCCACATACGGGCGAGACGGAGCTGTGCCGCGCGATGAGCATCGGAGTCGAACGGCAGATAGGCGTCGGCTTCAAACATGATCCACGCGCCGGGGCTGTCCACGATCCGCGAGCGCAGCGCGTTCAGTGCGTCAGTCATGCCCGCGCCACCCGCTCGTAAAGGTACGCCGGGGCGGCGTGGATAAGCGCGAAGCGGCGCGCTTGGTCTGGCCAGTCGGACGGCAGGTGACCTGCCACGGGATTTTTCCTCCACCTGCGACTAGAGTCCGCCCCAAGGAA
>JAZKHX010000005.1:0-204892 GCA_040385165.1 Pseudomonadota bacterium
CCAAGCCGTCGGGCGAGATCATCGAGACGCCGATCATCTCGAACTTCAAGGAAGGTCTGACCGTTCTTGAATACTTCAACTCGACCCATGGCGCGCGGAAGGGCCTGTCGGACACCGCGCTCAAGACGGCGAACTCGGGCTATCTGACCCGCCGTCTGGTCGACGTGGCGCAGGACTGCATCGTGCGGTCGCACGACTGCGGCACCGAAAACGCGATTACCGCCTCGGCCGCCGTCAACGACGGCGAGGTCATCGTGCCGATGGGCGAACGGGTTCTTGGTCGCGTCGCGGCCGATGACGTGGTCGTCCCGTTGACCGGCGAAGTCCTGGTGGCACGGGGCGAACTGATCGACGAACGCCGCGCCGACCTGATCAACGGGTCGGGCATCGCCTCGATCCGCATCCGGTCGCCGCTGACCTGCGAGGCCGAGGAAGGCGTCTGCGCGCTGTGCTACGGGCGTGACCTCGCCCGCGGCACGCTGGTCAACATCGGCGAGGCGGTCGGCATCATCGCCGCCCAATCCATCGGCGAACCCGGCACCCAGCTGACGATGCGGACCTTCCACATCGGCGGCGTGGCGCAGGGCGGTCAACAGTCGTTCCTGGAAGCCAGCCAGGAAGGCAAGATCGAGTTCCGCAACGCCAACATCCTGAAGAACGTGACCGGCGAGCAGATCGTCGTCGGCCGCAACATGCAGATCGCCATCATCGACGAGGCGGGCCAGGAACGGGCCGCCCACAAGCTGACCTACGGCGCGAAACTGCACGTCAAGGACGGCGAAGCGGTCAAACGCGGCACCAAGCTGTTTGAATGGGACCCCTTCACCCTGCCGATCATCGCCGAAAAGACCGGCGTGGCACGGTTCAAGGATCTCGTCGCGGGGATCTCGGTCCGCGAGGAAACCGACGATGCGACGGGCATGACCCAGAAGATCGTCTCGGACTGGCGTTCGGTGCCGAAAGGCGGCGACCTCAAGCCCGAGATCATCGTGATGGACCCGGCGACGGGCGATCCGGTCCGCAACGACCAGGGCGCGCCGATCAGCTACTCCATGTCGGTGGACGCGATCCTGTCGGTCGAAGACGGCCAGGAACTGCGGCCCGGCGACGTTGTGGCGCGTATCCCGCGCGAAGGTGCCAAGACCAAGGACATCACCGGGGGTCTGCCCCGCGTGGCGGAACTGTTCGAAGCCCGTCGTCCGAAGGATCACGCGATCATCGCGGAAACCGACGGCTACGTCCGCTTTGGCAAGGACTACAAGAACAAGCGCCGCATCACGGTTGAACCCGTGGATGAGACGCTGACTGCCGTCGAATACATGATCCCGAAGGGCAAGCACATTCCGGTTCAGGAAGGCGACTTCGTCCAGAAGGGCGACTACATCATGGACGGCAACCCGGCTCCGCACGACATCCTGCGGATCATGGGGATCGAGGCGCTTGCCAACTACATGATCGACGAAGTGCAGGACGTCTATCGCCTGCAGGGCGTGAAGATCAACGACAAGCACATCGAGGTCATCGTCCGCCAGATGCTGCAGAAGTTCGAGATCCTCGATGGTGGCGACACCACGCTCCTGAAGGGCGAACAGGTCGAGAAGATCGAGCTGGACGAGGAGAACGCCAAGTCGATCGCCCGTGGCGGCCGCGAGGCGAAGGCCGAACCGGTCCTTCTGGGGATCACCAAGGCGTCGTTGCAGACCCGCAGCTTCATCTCGGCGGCTTCGTTCCAGGAAACCACGCGCGTCCTCACCGAGGCTTCGGTGCAGGGCAAGCGTGACAAGCTTCTGGGCCTGAAGGAAAACGTCATCGTCGGCCGTCTGATCCCGGCCGGCACCGGTGGCGCCACCAGCCGCGTCAAGAAGATCGCCGCCGACCGCGACCAGACCGTGATCGAGGCCCGCCGGTCGGAGGCCGAAGAAGCCGCCGCCCTGGCCGCCCCGCTGGCGGTGATGGAACCCGAGATCGACGACGTCTTCGACGCCGGGTTGGTCGACACCATCGAAAGCCGCGACTGATACGCGCGGGTTCCGGGCACGACATCAGCCCCGCCGGTCGAAGGACCGGCGGGGGTTTTTGTTTGCACAGCGCGAAAACCTGTTCTTGCGTGCGTTCCCCGCCCGGTTCAGGGGCACGACGCTGGGCGAATGGAAATGCCTTGTCCCCGTCCAGGCCCGACCCGCAATCGCCCGGCGGCCTGCGACCTTTCGGGAAGGCTACCTGTCGCGGCGATAATGGATGATCTGCGTAGCCGACAGGCGCGTCAGAAGGCGCAGCCGGTAGATCAGCGTGTTCAGGTGCAGCAAGGGGCGGCGCAGCAGGCTCGGAGGACTTCACGGTGCCTTCCTGATTGAACACCGCAGCTTCCGGCCTTGGTGCAGTATCGCTTTCGGTGTGCATCCTGGCCCCCAAAATCACTCGAACGTCCGTCGCAATGAAGCTCGGTATTGTAGGCTTTCTGCGGCGAAACAATGATCCGGAGAGGAATATTTTCGCGCTTAGGCTCCAGCGCTGATCCCGACCCGGCAGCGAGGCTTCGTCTGCCAAGGTCACGAAACACCAGTCGGCCCGGACGGAGGACCACGTTGTGGACCGGGTGTGCGATAGCCGGGTCGGCGCCACCCGTGGCAATCGCCTGAGTGACCGTTTGGCCTGCAACCCTTTCCAGCCCGTCAACGTCCACGCCCAACCCATTGAGTCCAAACGCCCCGCAAATCTGTCCTGCGTGGACACTTCCCCTCGCCGCCGCCGCCTGCTACCGAAAGCCGGACAGTGAAGGACCTCCCATCTTGCCCCTCTCCGACAACCTCCGCGGCATCCTTCTGATGTGCGCGTCGATGGCCGCCTTCACGATCAACGACACCTTCATGAAGTCTGTCACCCAGTCCCTGCCGCTCTACCAGACCATCGGCTTGCGCGGCCTGATCGCGGTCGCGGGACTCACGGTCCTGGCCCTCGCGACCGAGGGTTTCGGCTTTCGTCCAAGCCGCCGTGACGCGGGCCTCATCCTCCTGCGCTCGCTCGCCGACGTGGCCGCCACGGTCTTCTTCCTGACCGCCCTCCTGCACATGCCCATCGCCAACCTGTCCGCCATCCTGCAGGCCCTGCCGCTGCTCATCACCCTCGGCGCGGCGCTGGTCTACGGCGACCGGATCGGCTGGCGGCGGATGACGGCGATCCTCGTCGGCCTGATCGGTGTCCTGATCATCATCCGCCCGGGCACCGCAGGCTTCGATCGCTGGTCGCTCTTCGGCATTGCCTCGGTCGCCTGCGTCGTCGTGCGCGACCTGTCGGTCCGCCCGCTGCAAGGCGCGGTCCCCTCCAGCCTCGTCGCCCTTGGCGCGGCCGTTGCCGTCATGCTGATGGGCTGGACCGGCACGGCGCTGCAGGGCTGGCAGTCCCCCACGGTCAGCGAACTTGCCCGCATCCTTGGCGCGGGCCTTTTCCTCATCGTGGGCTACCTGACCTCGGTCAGCGCCATGCGTCACGGCGACATCGGCCTCATCGCGCCGTTCCGCTACACGTCGCTGATCTGGGCCATTGCGCTGGGGTTCCTCGTCTTCGGCAACCTTCCCGATGGCTGGACGCTTCTGGGGGCCGCCATCGTCATCGGGGCAGGCCTGTTCACCCTCTGGCGCGAGCGGCAGCTCCGGCGGCGTCAGGCGGCCTGATCCGGCACCAAAGCCGTCCGGGGCCGTGTTGACACCCCCCGCGATTCCCCCTATACGCCCGCCAACCCAAACCCCGAGCCCGACCTCTCAGTCGCGACCGGGACAAGGGCTCAGAGCGCTTGAAGTGGTCATGATCCGGGCCGAAAGACCCCGATCCTCTGGAAGTCCACCGCGTCATCACCCGGCAACGGGCGATGCAGCGGTTTTCGTGTTTTGCGATTCGCGCAAGGCACGGTCGAGAAGCAGCGCCCCCAAGGCAGGGGGGCGAGTATCGAAACGAGGAACGTGAATGCCGACGATTCAACAGCTGATCCGGAAACCCCGGGAAGCGAACGCGCGGAAGTCCAAGTCGCAGCACCTGGAATCCTGCCCGCAAAAGCGGGGGGTCTGCACCCGCGTCTACACCACCACCCCGAAGAAACCGAACTCGGCCATGCGGAAAGTCGCCAAGGTGCGCCTGACCAACGGCTTCGAGGTCATCTCCTACATCCCCGGCGAAAAGCACAACCTTCAGGAACACTCCGTCGTCCTGATCCGTGGCGGCCGGGTGAAGGACCTTCCGGGTGTGCGCTACCACATCCTCCGCGGCGTTCTGGATACCCAGGGCGTGAAAGAGCGTCGTCAGCGTCGTTCGAAATACGGCGCCAAGCGTCCGAAGTGAGGAGATAACAGATGTCCCGTCGTCACGCCGCCGAAAAGCGCGAAATCCTGCCCGATGCCAAGTTTGGCGACCGGGTGGTCACCAAGTTCATGAACAACCTGATGTTCGACGGCAAGAAGTCCGTCGCCGAAAGCATCGTCTATGGCGCGCTTGACCGGGTTCAGACCCGCCTGAAGCGCCCCGCCGTCGAAGCCTTCCACGAGGCGCTTGAAAACGTGAAGCCGTCCGTCGAGGTCCGCTCGCGCCGCGTCGGTGGTGCAACCTACCAGGTTCCCGTCGAAGTGCGCACCGAACGTCGTGAGGCGCTCGCGATCCGCTGGCTGATCATCGCGGCCCGCAAGCGTAACGAAAACACCATGGAAGAGCGTCTGGCCGCCGAACTGGCCGATGCCGTGCAGAATCGCGGCACCGCCGTGAAAAAGCGCGAAGACACCCACAAGATGGCCGACGCAAACAAAGCGTTCAGCCACTACCGCTGGTAAGGGTCCATCATGGCACGCGACTATCCGCTCGACCGCTACCGCAACTTCGGGATCATCGCCCACATCGACGCGGGCAAGACCACGACCTCCGAGCGCATCCTTTACTACACCGGCAAGTCCCACAAGATCGGCGAAGTCCATGACGGCGCCGCGACGATGGACTGGATGGAGCAGGAGCAGGAACGCGGCATCACCATCACTTCGGCTGCCACGACCACGTTCTGGAACCGTCAGGTCGATTCCGACGCGGGTCTTGGCGACAAGGCCACGAAGTATCGCTTCAACATCATCGACACCCCCGGCCACGTCGACTTCACCATCGAAGTCGAACGTTCGCTGGCCGTGCTGGACGGTGCTGTCGTCCTCCTCGACGGCAACGCCGGGGTTGAGCCGCAGACCGAAACCGTCTGGCGTCAGGCTGACCGCTACAAGGTTCCGCGCATCGTCTTCGTCAACAAGATGGACAAGACCGGCGCCGACTTCTTCAAGTGCGTCCGCATGATCAAGGACCGCACCGGCGCGAACGCCGTTCCGGTGGCTCTGCCGATCGGTGCCGAGGACAAGCTGGAAGGCATCATCGACCTCGTGACCATGGAAGAATGGGTCTACGAGGGCGAAGACCTGGGCGCCTCCTGGAAGCGTCAGCCGATCCGTGCCTCGCTCAAGGCGGAAGCCGATGAATGGCGCATGAACCTGGTGGAAACCGCCGTGGGTCAGGACGACGCCGCGATGGAAGCCTACCTCGAAGGCAACGAGCCGGACCCGGAAACCCTGCGGGCGCTGATCCGCAAGGCGACCCTGGCCATCGACTTCATCCCGGTTTTTGCAGGCTCGGCCTTCAAGAACAAGGGCGTGCAGCCGCTGTTGAACGCCGTCATCGACTATCTGCCCTCGCCTCTCGACGTGCCGCCCTACATGGGCTTCGCGCCGGGCGACGAGACGGAAACCCGCAACATCGCGCGGTCGGCCGATGACAACCAGCCCTTCTCGGGTCTGGCGTTCAAGATCATGAACGACCCCTTCGTCGGTTCCCTGACCTTCACCCGGATCTATTCGGGCAAGCTGGCCAAGGGCGACGCGATGCTGAACGCCACCAAGCAGCGCAAGGAACGTGTCGGCCGGATGATGATGATGCACGCCATCGAGCGTGAGGAAATCTCGGAAGCCTTCGCCGGCGACATCATCGCGCTTGGCGGTCTGAAGGAAACCACCACCGGGGACACGCTCTGTGATCCGGCGGCTCCGGTCGTCCTCGAAACCATGACCTTCCCGGTCCCGGTGATCGAGATCGCGGTGGAACCGAAGACCAAGGCCGACCAGGAAAAGATGGGCATCGCTCTGGCCCGTCTGGCTGCCGAAGACCCGTCCTTCCGGGTGGAGACCGATATTGAGTCCGGTCAGACCATCATGAAGGGCATGGGCGAACTTCACCTCGACATTCTCGTCGACCGCATGCGGCGCGAGTTCAAGGTCGAGGCGAACATCGGCGCGCCGCAGGTGGCTTACCGCGAAACGATCAGCCGCGAGCATGAGATCGACTACACGCACAAGAAGCAGACCGGCGGGACCGGCCAGTTCGCGCGCGTCAAGCTGATCATCTCGCCGACCCAGCCGGGCGAAGGCTATTCGTTCGAGTCGAAGATCGTCGGTGGCGCGGTGCCGAAGGAATACATCCCCGGCGTCGAAAAGGGCATCAAGTCGGTGATGGATTCCGGTCCGCTGGCAGGCTTCCCGGTCATCGACTTCAAGGTCCAGCTGGTCGACGGCGCGTTCCACGACGTCGACTCCTCGGTCCTGGCGTTTGAAATCGCGTCGCGGGCAGCCATGCGTGAAGGCCTGAAAAAGGCCGGCGCGAAACTGCTGGAACCGATCATGAAAGTCGAAGTCGTCACGCCGGAAGAATATACCGGCGGCGTCATCGGCGACCTGACCTCGCGTCGGGGCATGATCAACGGCCAGGACAGCCGCGGCAACGCGAACGTCATCGCCGCCATGGTTCCGCTGGCCAACATGTTCGGCTACATCAACCAGCTGCGGTCCATGACCTCGGGCCGCGCCGTGTTCTCGATGGAGTTCGACCATTACGACACGGTTCCGGAAAACCTGAGCCTGGAAATCCAGAAGAAATACGCATGACGGTGCGGCGGGGTGAAACCCCGCCCTACCACCCCGTAGGGTGGGGTTTCACCCCACCGTCACCGACACACGAATGAGGAGAGACCCTGATGGGCAAGGCAAAGTTTGAACGGAACAAACCGCACGTCAACATTGGCACGATCGGCCACGTTGACCACGGCAAGACGACGCTGACGGCGGCGATCACCAAGTATTTCGGCGAATTCAAGGCCTACGACCAGATCGATGGTGCCCCGGAGGAACGCGCTCGCGGGATCACGATCTCGACCGCCCACGTCGAATACGAAACCGCCGCGCGCCACTACGCGCACGTCGACTGCCCCGGCCACGCCGACTACGTCAAGAACATGATCACCGGTGCCGCCCAGATGGACGGCGCGATCCTGGTCTGTGCTGCGTCCGACGGCCCGATGCCGCAGACGCGCGAACACATCCTGTTGGGTCGCCAGGTGGGTATCCCCTACATGGTGTGCTACATGAACAAGATCGACCTGGTTGACGACGAAGAACTGGTCGAATTGGTGGAAATGGAACTGCGCGAACTGTTCTCGTCCTACGATTACCCCGGCGATGACATTCCGATCGTCAAGGGCTCGGCCCACCAGGCCATGATCGGCGAGCGCAAGGACATCGGCGAAGATTCGATCCACGCCCTGATGAAGGCCGTTGACGAATACATCCCGACCCCGGCGCGTGCCGTGGACCAGCCGTTCCTGATGCCGATCGAGGACGTGTTCTCGATCTCGGGTCGTGGCACGGTGGTGACGGGCCGGATCGAGCGTGGCGTGATCAACGTCGGCGACGAAGTTGAAATCGTCGGCATCCGCGACACCAAGAAGTCGATCTGCACCGGCGTCGAGATGTTCCGCAAGCTTCTGGACCGGGGCGAGGCTGGCGACAACGTCGGCATCCTTCTGCGCGGCATCGAGCGTGACGGCGTCGAGCGTGGCCAGGTGCTGTGCAAGCCGAAGTCGGTGAACCCGCACACCAAGTTCGAGGCCGAGGCCTATATCCTGACCAAGGAAGAAGGCGGTCGTCACACCCCGTTCTTCGCGAACTACCGTCCGCAGTTCTACTTCCGCACCACCGACGTGACCGGAACCGTGCAGCTGCCGGAAGGCACCGAGATGGTGATGCCGGGCGACAACCTGAAGTTCGTGGTCGAGCTGATCGCCCCGATCGCGATGGAAGAGAAACTGCGCTTCGCCATCCGCGAAGGCGGCCGCACCGTCGGCGCAGGCGTCGTCTCGAAGATCATCGCGTGATGAGACGTAGGGTGGGGTTCAACCCCACCTTACCCAACGAAACAGAACCTCTTGGGTGGGCAATCCGTGCCCACCCCAATGTTCTAAAAGGAAAAAAGTGATGCAAGGTCAGACCATCCGCATCCGGCTCCGCGCCTTCGATTACCGTGTGCTGGACGCCAGCACGCAGGAAATCGTGAACACCGCGAAGCGTACCGGTGCCACCGTTCGCGGGCCGATCCCGCTGCCGAACAAGATCGAGAAATTCACGGTTCTCCGTGGTCCGCACATCGACAAGAAGTCGCGCGACCAGTGGGAAATCCGCACGCACAAGCGTCTTCTCGACATCGTCGACCCCACCCCGCAGACCGTGGACGCGCTGATGAAGCTCGACCTCGCTGCCGGCGTGGACGTCGAGATCAAAGTGTAAGGGGGCATGAAACAGATGCGCTCTGGCGTTATTGCAAAGAAGCTGGGCATGACCCGGCTGTTCCTGGCAGATGGCAAGCAGGTTCCGGTGACGGTCCTGCAGCTGGACAGCCTTCAGGTCGTGGCACAGCGCACCGCTGACAAGGATGGCTACACCGCCGTCCAGCTGGGTGCGGGCTTGGCCAAGGCCAAGCGGACCACCGCCGCGCAGCGCGGTCACTTCGCCAAGGCGAACGTGGCCCCGAAGCGCAAGATCGCGGAATTCCGGGTCACCCCGGATTGCCTGATCGACGTGGGTGCCGAAATCACCGCCGACCACTACCTCGCGGGCCAGTTCGTCGACGTCGCGGGCACCTCGGTCGGTAAGGGCTTTCAGGGTGCGATGAAGCGGCACAACTTCGGCGGCCTGCGGGCGTCGCACGGTGTGTCGGTCTCGCACCGTTCGCACGGCTCGACCGGCCAGTGCCAGGACCCCGGCAAGGTGTTCAAAGGCAAGAAAATGGCGGGTCACATGGGCGCCGTCCGGGTGACCACGCAGAACCTGCAGGTCGTCCGCACTGACGCCGACCGTGGCCTGATCATGATCAAGGGCGCTGTCCCCGGATCGAAGGGTGGCTGGGTCACCGTCAAGGACGCGGTCAAGAAGCCGGAAGCCAAGGACGCACCGCGCCCCGCAGGCATCCGGTCCGCATCGGCTCCGGCTGCTGAAGTTGCAGTCGAAGGGGGTGAAGCATGAAACTCGATGTGATCAAGCTGGACGGCAAGAAGGCCGGCTCCATCGACCTGGATGAGGCGCTCTTCGGCCTTGAGCCGCGCGCCGACATCCTGCACCGTGTGGTCCGCTGGCAGCGTGCCCGCGCCCAGGCCGGCACCCACTCGGTGCTGACCCGGGCCGAGGTGAGCTACTCGACCAAGAAGATCTATCGCCAGAAGGGCACCGGCGGCGCACGCCACGGCTCCAAGAAGGCCCCGATCTTCCGTCACGGTGGCGTTGTCAAAGGCCCGATCCCGCGCAGCCACGCCCATGACCTGCCGAAAAAGTTCCGCGCCCTCGGGCTGCGGCACGCGCTGTCGGCCAAGGCCAAGGCGGGTGAGCTGGTGATCCTGGACGCGGCGACCCTCGCCGAAGCCAAGACCGCCAACCTCGCCAAGATGAAGTCGGAACTTGGCTGGAAGCGCGTCCTGATCATCGACGGCGCTTCGGTCGACGCGAACTTCGCTCTGGCCGCCCGCAACCTGGACGGCGTCGACGTTCTGCCGACCATGGGCGCCAACGTCTACGACATCCTGAAGCGTGATACCCTGGTCATCACCAAGGCCGGTATCGAAGCCCTGGAGGCGCGTCTCAAATGAGCAAAGCACCGAAAACCGCTGCGGCCATCAAGCCGGAGCACTACGACCTGATCAAGAAGCCCGTCATCACCGAAAAGGCCACCATGGCCTCGGAGGCGGGTGCCGTCGTGTTCCAGGTCGCGATGGATGCGACCAAGCCCAAGATCAAGGAAGCCGTCGAGGCGATCTTTGGTGTGAAGGTGAAGGCGGTGAACACCACCATCACCAAGGGCAAGGCCAAGAAGTTCCGCGGTCGCGCAGGCGAGCGCAGCGACAAGAAGAAGGCCTACGTCATGCTGGAAGACGGTCAGACGATCGACGTGACGACCGGCCTCTGAGCCTTAGGCTTGAGTGAAATGAGAGAGCCCCTGCCGGAAGGCGGGGGCTTTTGCTGCGAAGAACGCGTAATGCAGGTCGCCAATCAATTCGGTTCAGCGAGAGTACCAAGCGTAATTGAGGCATTCACGGATTATGAGGGCTGCGACTGCTCTTGAGTCATCACCGCCGCGCAAGCCTTCTACGCCGAGATCAACAGCAAGATTGAAATCATTGACTCCCAGTGGCCATCCGGCCTGTCTTACAGTACGCGCAAGCTCATTTTTGATTTCAGTTCCAGATCGCCCGGCTCTAGCCATATCCATAAAACCACCGGCTACCCCGCCCATACCGACACAGTACTTCTGCTCGATAGTTAGGGGAGTTTGTTGGGCCACACCCAACTCAGTCTGCAAGACAATGCAGACGCCGAAAAGGGCAGCACCGCAACGCTTGGAGAGACCTTGAAAACGTCTACACATCGTGGGGTCCATCCGGCAAGAAATGCTCGTGTACAGCCCTAGGTTCAAACTAAGGCCCTTTCTTGACATCGCTTGTTTAAACGGATGGCGAGCAATCCTCGTTGATGAGCTGCGATAACAAAGAACTCTCCCACTTCCCCCCTTGCCACCCCCACCCCCCTCTGCTACTCCGCCGCCACGCCAGAAGCCCCGGATTCGTCCGGGGCTCTTGGTTTGTTCGTTCCCGCTGCAGCCGCAGGAGGAAAGGACACTAAATCGGGGATCTTCGGAGCCCTTCACCGCCGGGTGGCAACACCCGTGCAAGCAAACGGAAGACAGAGAACATGGCACTCAAGTCGTATAAGCCGACGACGCCTGGCCAACGTGGGTTGGTTCTGATCGACCGTTCGGAGCTGTGGAAAGGCCGCCCGGTCAAGCACCTCACCGAGGGTTTGAACCGTACTGGTGGCCGGAACAACACCGGACGTATCACGATGTGGCACCAGGGCGGGGGCGCAAAGCGTCTCTACCGGGTGGTCGATTTCAAGCGTCGCAAGTATGATATCCCGGCGGTCGTCGAGCGGATCGAATATGATCCGAACCGCACCGCCTTCATCGCGCTGATCAAGTATCAGGACGGTGAACTGGCCTATATCCTCGCGCCGCAGCGCCTGGCCGTGGGTGACAGCGTCATCGCTGGCGCGAAGACCGACGTGAAGCCCGGCAACGCGATGCCGTTCAGCGGCATGCCGATCGGCGCGATCGTTCACAACGTCGAGCTGAAGCCCGGCAAGGGCGGCCAGCTGGCCCGTGCGGCTGGGACCTATGCCCAGTTCGTCGGCCGTGACGGCTCCTACGCGCAGATCCGCCTGTCCTCGGGCGAGCTTCGCATGGTCCGTCAGGAATGCATGGCCACCATCGGTGCCGTGTCGAACCCGGACAACTCGAACCAGAACTTCGGGAAAGCCGGACGCATGCGCCACAAGGGCATCCGCCCGACGGTGCGCGGCGTCGCGATGAACCCGATCGACCACCCGCATGGCGGCGGCGAAGGCCGCACCTCGGGCGGCCGTCACCCGGTTACCCCGTGGGGCAAAGGCACCAAGGGCAACAAGACGCGCAAGCCGAAGGCTTCTGACAGCCTGATCGTCCGCTCGCGCCACGCCAAGAAGAAAGGGCGTTAATCCATGGCACGTTCCATCTGGAAAGGCCCGTTCGTCGACGGCTACGTCCTGAAGAAGGCCGAAAAGGCCAAGGCCGGTGGCAAGGCGGAGGTGATCAAGATCTGGTCGCGCCGCTCGACCATCCTGCCGCAGTTCGTTGGTCTGACCTTCGGGGTCTACAACGGCAGAAAGCACATCCCGGTCAACGTGACCGAGGACATGATCGGCCAGAAGTTCGGTGAATACTCGCCGACGCGGACCTACTACGGTCACGCCGCCGACAAAAAAGCGAAAAGGAAATAAGCCATGGGTGCGGAAAAGAACCCCCGCCGCGTGGCGGACAACGAAGCGATGGCGATCCTGCGCATGCTGCGCACCTCGCCGCAGAAGCTGAACCTGGTCGCGGGCATGATCCGCGGCAAGAAGGTGGACAAGGCCCTTGCCGACCTGACCTTCTCCAAGCGCCGCATCGCCGGTGACGTGAAGAAGTGTCTGCAGTCGGCGATTGCCAACGCGGAAAACAACCACAACCTCGACGTGGACAGCCTGATCGTGGCGGAAGCCTGGGTCGGCAAGAACCTGGTGATGAAGCGGGGCCGTCCGCGGGCCCGGGGTCGCTTCGGCAAGATCATGAAGCCGTTCTCTGAAATCACCATCAAGGTCCGTCAAGCCGGGGAGTCCGCATAATGGGTCAGAAGGTCAATCCGATCGGTATGCGCCTCCAGGTCAACCGCACCTGGGACAGCCGCTGGTTCGCTGAATCGAAAGACTACGGCAACCTCCTCTTGGAAGATCTCCGCATGCGCGAGTTCATCCACAAGGAACTGAAGGCCGCCGGCATCAGCCGCGTCATCATTGAACGCCCGCACAAGAAGTGCCGTGTGACCATTCACACCGCACGTCCGGGCGTCATCATCGGCAAGAAGGGCGCGGACATCGAGACGCTTCGCAAGAAGCTGACCGTGTTCACCAAGTCCGAACTGCACCTGAACATCGTCGAAGTCCGCAAGCCCGAGCTTGACGCCCAACTGGTGGCCGAGTCGATCGCCCAGCAGATGGAACGTCGCGTCTCCTTCCGTCGCGCGATGAAGCGTGGCGTGCAGAACGCGATGCGGATGGGTGCGCTTGGTATCCGAGTGAACGTCGCCGGCCGTCTTGGCGGCGCCGAAATCGCCCGGACCGAATGGTATCGCGAAGGCCGCGTGCCGCTGCATACCCTGCGCGCCGACATCGACTATGCGCTGTCGGAAGCCGAGACCCCCTACGGGATCATCGGTGTAAAGGTCTGGATCTTCAAAGGCGAAATCCTTGAGCATGATCCGCAGGCCCATGATCGTCGTCTTGCCGAAGCGGCTGACGGCCCGGCCCCCCGTGGTCCGCGCCGCGACCGCGAGCGCGCGTAAGGAGTGAATTAGATGCTGCAACCAAAGCGCACAAAATTCCGCAAGATGCACAAGGGCCGCATCCATGGCGAAGCCAAGGGTGGGTTTCTGATCAACTTCGGCTCCTACGCCCTCAAGGCGACCGAGCCCGAGCGTGTCACTGCGCGGCAGATCGAAGCGGCCCGCCGCGCGATCACCCGCCACATGAAGCGCCAAGGCCGGGTCTGGATCCGGATTTTCCCGGATGTCCCGGTCTCGGCCAAGCCCGTCGAAGTTCGTATGGGTAAGGGCAAGGGGTCCACGGACTACTGGGCGGCCAAGGTCAAACCCGGCCGGATCATGTTCGAGATCGACGGCGTGAACGACGAAATCGCGCGTGAGGCCCTGCGTCTGGGCGCGATGAAACTCCCGGTCACCACGCGCATCGTCGCGAAGGAAGACTGGTAAGAGTCGGGGTTAACCCCGACCTGCGATATCGGCCCCCGCTGGAAACGGCGGGGGCCTTTTCAACTCTGGAGACTACCATGGCCGACATCACCTCCCTCTTCGTCACCCGCCTTTACCGCGCCGGTCTTAATGACCTCGCGAAGAAGAAGGTCGACTACGCCGAACTCCACCAGACCTGCGAGATGGTGGCCGAGGATGACGAGGCCGGGCAAGAGTGGTGCGAGGCGAACGGCTATCCCGGCTACACCTCCTATGCCTCGCTGGATGACCTGCCCTGGCGGATGCCAATCTTCGGCGATCTGGAAAAGGCGCTGGACAAGCACGTCGCCGCCTTCTGCAAGGACCTCGGCTTTGACCTGGGCGAGAAGAAGCTGAAGTGCAATTCGCTCTGGATCAACATCCTGCCCGAAGGCGGCACCCACGCCAGCCACATCCACCCGCATTCGGTGATCTCGGGCACGACCTATGTCGCGATGCCGGCGGGCACCTCGGCGCTGAAGCTGGAGGACCCCCGCCTGCCGATGATGATGCTGGCCCCCGTTCCCCTGAAAACCGCGCCGCAAGAGCTGCAGCGCTTCGTCTACGTCAAACCGGCGGTGGGAGAGGTTCTCCTCTGGGAAAGCTGGCTCCGCCACGAGGTCCCGATGAACATGTCCGAGGAAGAGCGGATCTCGGTCAGCTTCAACTATGGGTGGGCGTGAGAAGGATTGAAAAGGTATAGTTTCTATCCTATATTGCCTCATGGAGTTCGAGTTCGACCCGGCCAAGAGCGCAGCCAACAAGGCCAAACACGGCATCGACTTCGTCGAGGCGCAGGCGTTGTGGCTGGATGACGGGCTTGCCGATGCTCCGGTCGCATCGGAAGGCGAGCCGCGCTTCCTTGTGATCGGTCGGATCGACGGCAAGCACTGGACGGCGGTCTGCACTCTTCGCGGTGAGGTGGTGCGGATCATCTCGGTCCGGAGGGCGCGAAAAACGGAGGTGATGTTCTATGACGGCGCGTGAGACGATTACGACCGAACAGTTCGACGAAATGTTCGACAATGGCGAAGATGTCAGCGCTTATGTCGACTGGTCCAAGGCCCGCCGCCCCAATCAGGAAGCGCGGCGGGTGAACGTGGACTTCCCGGCCTGGATGGTCCGCGACCTTGACAAGGAAGCCGGGCGTCTGGGCGTGACTCGGCAGTCGCTGATCAAGATGTGGATCGCGGAGAAGTTGGGGTAGGGGCGGGGCAAGATACGCACTTGCCGCTCCCCAACTTTGACAATCGCGAACCTGCTTCTGACGATACACTTGCTTTGAAAGTTGCGCTCACCTAGCCTCTAAGCCAGCGGTGACGTTAATGAGGAACAAATGAAGCGCTTAGGTATAATAGTCGTTGTGGTCGCGATAGTCGGGGCAGCTTTCTTCTGGTTCTCTCGTGGGGCGAGCGCCAATCAACTTCAGGAAGCCTGCGGTCGTGCTACCGGGGAAAGCATCAAGCAAGTTGATTGTGAATGCGTCAGCAAGAGTTTGAACGAAGTCTACGGTAATGACTCCGAGAAGATTGCACTGCTGACAAAAGTAGTGCGGGGGTACTTGGGGCTGGATGCGAAAAGCGAGTACCAATCTATCTCGGTCGGATCTCCCGAAGATGCAATGTGGGAGCAATTCGAGCGAGCCTTAGTGCGTTGCGGATGGAGCGACGGCAACGGCTGAGAACCTGACCCCAACTTCCCCCTTGCCCCCCGCCGCCTTCCCCCCTATACGACGCCATCCAACGATTCCGGGGCTCCCGGATTCGTCGGTCAACCATTGATCCGCCAGGTCCACGGTGACCCTCCCGCAGGGGCCGTCTGGCGATTGTGAAAAGGAAACCGGCATGAAAGCCGAAGAACTGAAGTCGAAGACGCCGGACCAGCTGCGCGACAGCCTGGTTCAGCTCAAGAAGGAAGCGTTCAACCTGCGCTTCCAGCAGGCGACCAACCAGCTTGAGAACACCGCCCGCATGCGTGCCGTCCGTCGTGACGTCGCCCGCATCAAGACGGTTCTTGTGCAAAAAGCCGCTGACGCTGCGAAGTAAGGGGAAAACCAATGCCGAAACGTATCCTGACGGGCACCGTCACCTCGGACAAGAACGAGCAGACGATCACCGTATCCGTCGAACGCCGCTTCAAGCACCCGCTGTTGCAGAAGACCGTGCGGAAGTCGAAGAAATACCGCGCTCACGATGCGGAGAACAAGTTCAAGGTCGGCGACACCGTGCGCATTGAAGAATGCGCGCCGATTTCGAAAACCAAACGCTGGACGGTGGTGGTCGACGCAACCGCGTAACCGCTTCTGTTTTATCGAAACCCCAGGGGTATCCCCTGAAGGTCGGGAGACTTTCAAATGATCCAGATGCAGACGAATCTGGATGTGGCTGACAACTCCGGCGCTCGCCGGGTTCAGTGCATCAAGGTTCTTGGCGGCTCGCACCGCCGTTATGCTTCCGTCGGCGACATCATCGTGGTGTCGGTCAAGGAAGCGATTCCGAAGGGCCGCGTGAAGAAGGGTGACGTGCGTAAAGCCGTTGTCGTTCGCACCGCCAAGGAAGTTCGCCGTGAAGACGGCACCACCATCCGTTTCGACCGCAACGCCGCCGTCATCCTGAACAACCAGGGCGAACCGGTCGGCACCCGTATCTTCGGGCCGGTCGTGCGCGAGCTGCGTGCCAAGAACTTCATGAAGATCATCTCGCTGGCTCCGGAGGTGCTCTGATGGCTGCGAAACTCAAGAAGGGTGACACGGTCGTCGTGCTCACCGGCAAGGACAAGGGCAAGAAGGGCGAGATTTCGTCCGTCAACCCGGATGCCAACAAGGCCGTTGTCGATGGCGTGAATGTGGCGATCCGCCACACCAAGCAGTCGCAGGCCAGCCAGGGCGGCCGCGTGCCGAAAGCGATGCCGATCGACCTGTCGAACCTGGCCATCGTGGACAAGAACGGCAAGGCCACCCGCGTCGGCTTCCGCATGGAAGGCGACAAGAAGGTCCGCTACGCCAAGACCACCGGGGAGGTGATCTGATGCTGGATCAAGCCACCTACACGCCGCGCCTGAAAGCCGAGTACAAAGGCAAGATCCGCGCCGCGATGAAAGAAGAATTCGCCTACAAGAACGACATGATGATCCCGCGTCTGGACAAGATCGTCCTGAACATGGGCGTCGGCGAGGCGGTCAAGGACACCAAGAAGGTCAAGCAGGCCGCCGAGGAACTGTCCCAGATCGCCGGTCAGAAGGCTGTCATCACCAAGGCCAAGAAGTCGATCGCCGGCTTCCGCGTCCGTGAAGAGATGCCGCTGGGCTGCAAGGTCACCTTGCGCGGCGACAAGATGTACGAATTCCTGGACCGCCTGATCAACGTGGCGCTTCCGCGCGTCCGCGACTTCCGGGGTGTGAAAGGGTCGAGCTTTGACGGCAATGGCAACTACGCCATGGGCCTGAAAGAGCACATCGTGTTCCCCGAGATCAACTTCGACAAGGTCGACGAAGTTCTGGGGATGGACATCATCATCTGCACGAACGCGAAAAACGACACCGAAGCCAAGGCGCTGTTGAAGCATTTCAACATGCCCTTCACGTCGTAAGCGCGAGGAACCGAAGATATGGCAAAGAAATCCATGGTGAACCGCGAAGTGAAGCGCGCCAAACTTGTGAAGCAGCACGCTTCCAAGCGCGCCGCGCTGAAAGCGGTGATCAACGACCAGTCAAAGCCGGTGGACGAGCGCTTCAAGGCGACTCTGAAACTGGCCGAGATGCCCCGCAACTCGTCGGCAACGCGGATCCACAACCGCTGCCAGCTGACGGGCCGTCCGCATGCGTATTACCGCAAGCTCAAACTGTCCCGTATCATGCTGCGTGACCTGGCCTCGTTCGGCCAGATCCCCGGCATGGTCAAGTCCAGCTGGTAAGGGAGGCATCACATGTCCATGAACGATCCTCTCGGCGATATGCTGACCCGTATCCGCAACGCCCAGATGCGCGGCAAGTCCACTGTCGTGACCCCCGCATCCACGCTGCGCGCCCGCGTCTTGGAAGTGCTCCTGTCCGAAGGCTACATCCGTGGCTTCGAAAAGGCTGACACTGCCAACAAGCAGGGCGAATTCACCATCAGCCTGAAGTACTACGAAGGCGAGCCTGTGATCCGCGAAATCAAGCGCGTGTCCAAGCCCGGCCGTCGTGTCTACATGGGTGTGAGCGAGCTTCCCTCGGTCCGCAACGGCCTTGGCGTCGCCATCGTCTCGACCCCCAAGGGCGTTCTTTCCGATGCAAATGCACGCGCGGCCAATGTTGGCGGCGAAGTGCTTTGCACCGTGTTCTGAGGAGGGTGCAATGTCTCGTATCGGCAAGAAACCCGTAACGCTCGTCAAAGGCACCTCTGCCTCGATCAGCGGCCAGACCATCGAAGTGAAGGGCCCGAAAGGCACCCGCAGCTTCACCGCAGGCGACGACGTCACCCTCGCCATCGAGGGCGACGCGGTCAAGGTCACCCCGCGTGGCCTGTCCAAGCGCGCGCGCCAGCAGTGGGGCATGACCCGCTCGATGGTTGCGAACCTGGTGACCGGCGTCTCGGAAGGCTTCAAGCAGGACCTGGAAATCCAGGGCGTCGGCTATCGCGCAGCGATGGCCGGCAACGTGCTGAAACTGTCGCTGGGCTATTCCCACGAAGTGAACTTCGACGTGCCGAAGGGGGTGACCATCACCGTCCCGAAGCAGACCGAAATCATCGTGGAAGGCATCGACCAGCAGCAGGTCGGCCAGGTGGCAGCGAACATCCGCGAATGGCGCGCCCCCGAGCCCTACAAGGGCAAGGGCATCCGCTACAAGGATGAGTATATCTTCCGCAAGGAAGGCAAGAAGAAGTAAAGGTGGCAAAATGGCTTTGAAGAAAAGAGAGCTGTTCCTCAAGCGCCGCCTGCGCGTCCGGAACAAGATCAAGGCGACCTCGCATGGTCGTCTGCGCCTCAGCGTGCACCGTTCGTCGAAGAACATCAGCGTCCAGCTGATCGACGACGTGAAGGGTGTGACGATTGCGGCGGCCTCCTCGCTCGAGAAAGATCTCGGCGTGGTGGGCAAGAACAACGTCGAGGCGTCCGCGAAAGTGGGTGCCGCGATTGCAGAACGGGCCAAGAAGGCCGGGGTCGAAGAGTGCTATTTCGACCGTGGCGGCTTCCTGTTCCACGGCAAGATCAAGGCGCTTGCCGATGCAGCCCGCGAAGGCGGTCTGAAGTTCTGATCTCGTCCGCGTAGGCGGACAAACTGACGATCGGCGGGCGGTGGCGACACCGCCCCGATGATCCGGGCCCCGGACTTGATCCGGGGCACCAGGATTGGTTCTAACGGCGCGGCTCGCGCCACCACGAAGGAATTGCCATATGGCAGAACGTGACAACCGCCGGGAAGGCCGTGGCAATGATCGCCGCGACAACCGCCCGGAAGAAACCCCGGAATTCGCCGACCGTCTGGTCGCGATCAACCGCGTCTCGAAAACCGTCAAGGGTGGCAAGCGCTTCGGCTTTGCCGCACTCGTCGTTGTCGGTGACCAGCGCGGTCGCGTCGGCTTCGGCAAGGGCAAGGCCAAGGAAGTGCCGGAAGCGATCCGCAAAGCCACCGAACAGGCCAAGCGCTCGATGATCCGCGTCGCGCTGAAAGACAGCCGCACGCTGCACCACGACATGGAAGGCCGCCACGGCGCCGGGAAAGTCGTGATGCGGACCGCCGTCGCCGGTACCGGCATCATCGCCGGCGGCCCGATGCGCGCCGTGTTCGAGATGCTGGGGATCCAGGACGTCGTCGCCAAGTCGATCGGCTCCGCGAACCCCTATAACATGATCCGCGCCACCATCGACGGGCTGAAGCACGAAACCTCGCCCCGTTCGGTCGCGTCGCGTCGTGGCAAGAAGGTCGCCGAAATCCTTCGGAAGCCCGAAGCCGAAACCGTGGAGGCCTGAACATGGCTGACAAGAAAACCGATGCGGTCAAGAAGACCATCGTCGTGAAGCAGGTGGCCTCCGCCGCCCGCCGCCCGGCCGTGCAGACCGCGACCCTCAAGGGCCTGGGCCTGAACAAGATGAACCGCACCCGCGAGCTGGAGGATACCCCCTCCGTCCGCGGCATGGTGAACAAGATCAGCCACCTCGTGCAGATCATCGAAGAGCGCGGGTAATCGCTGACCCGTAGGTCGGGGTTCACCCCGACTCTCTATCAAGACGCCCTCGCGAAGACGCGGGGGCGTTCTACTTTCTGTTTTGCTTTAGCCTGACCAGTCTTGTTGCTGCTATGCGTTCTGGACTTGATGCGTAGTCTGTTAGGAGGAGGACCAACTGGCTGTCATTTGCCGAAAGGGCAATTTCATCAAACGTGTTTGGAAACGGGCGACTATCGACCTTTACCCAGCACGTATGTCCTGCAAAGCAGATGCGGTAGCCGTTAACTCCATCAATCCGCAGTCGAGTTGGACCAAGGACAGCTGTGTTCCTGCCTGAGACCGTGTGGGACGAACACCCTCTGTTGAAGCAAGAATTCGAGCCGGTCCTGAAGGGCTCCTAAGGGTCTCACCATAAAGACTTTTCGGGATTATGTGCGACTTGGCGAGTTTGGGAACCTCGTTGTGGCATAGTTTGCAGATCGGCATTTTGGTCGGTCCTGAAGCTCGTACGCCAATCCATCGTCGTCACAATGGACCTATTCAACTCTACACCACATCATCCAGCGCTACCCCCAACGCCTCCGCCACCGCCTTCAGCGTATCCACCGACCCCCGAGACTTCCCCGTCTCGATGTCATGCAGCTGCACCCGGTGAATCCCGGCCTTGCGGGCCAGTTCGGCTTGCGCCAGCCCGCGCCATTCGCGGATCACCCGCACCGGATTTTCCCCGTCGATGATGCGGCGGAGGACCGGCATCGGCATCCCTTCACCCCGGTCTTTCATGGCGGCATCATAGGCCTGGATATCCGCCAGCATCTCGCTGTCCGCCAGAAGCCGGTCATACTCCCTGCGGTCGATGGTGACCTTATTCATGACCCTCTCCTCAGTCATACACCCCGCCACGCGGCCCGATCTTCAGCACGTCGAGCACTTCGCCGTCGTGCATGATCACCCGCCAGTCCCCCACGCGCAGCCTTATCCCCTCCCGCCCGACCAGTGCCGTCACATTGTTGGCCTGCGACTGCGGATCAGCGGCATAGGCGTCGATCTTGTCCAGTATCCGCCTTGCCGTGGTCGCAGGCATTTTGCGCAGCACCTTCCGGGCGGCAGGCTGGATCACGACCGGCTTCATGTCCGAGAAGTTAGTTATCAGCTAACGGTTAGTCAACAACTAACGCTTGGGTCGATAACATCGTCTATGAAAGTTTCCTACCCGCTGATGCCAGTGCTAACCTCCCCCACCGACTCAACCCGCCCGAGGAGGGGCGGGGCCACAAGGGAGGACTACCCATGACCACCCATTACGCGGGCGGCTGCCAGCATGTCCACGTCACCGCCACCGCCGAGCCGATCGACAACCACGAATGCCACTGCAACGTCTGCAAGGGTGTGACCGGACAGCAGACCACCCATGTCGCCTTCTTCAACCACGGCGACGTCAATGTCGACCACCCCGAGAAGATCAACCGGGTGCCGTTCAACAAGGACAACCCGAACGGTCCGCTGGAAATCTGCGTCTGCGCCGACTGTGGCGCGGCCCTGATGCTGGACGACAAGCAGGGCCGCATCCGCGTGGCGGTGCCGAACATCATGGGCTACGATGACGCCAAGTTCCCGAAAGCCAGTTATCACGCCTTCTGGGACGAGACGAAGGGCTATCCGGCCCCGACCGACGGTCGTCCGGTTTACTCCGGCCTCCGTCCGGAATTCCACTGGCCCAAAGGAGCGTAGGTCGGGCTTCAGACCGACTCCTAAGAAGTTAACACCACCCTAACGGAAAATCATAACCTGTTGGAATCATGAGATAAGGCGAGGCTGTCCACCGTGGACAGCCTCGCCCTTGCTTTCCAGGCTCACCTGCTGTATCGCCCCCCGGTGGCCAGTCCCGGCCATGAGAATCAAGAAAAGCCGTGGTCGTCCCGTTCTCGCTTCGGGGGCGCATCCGGCAAGGAGAAGCGAAATGAAACTGCATGAACTCGCCGACAACGACGGCGCGGCGAAGAAGAAAAAGCGCGTGGCTCGCGGCCCCGGCTCAGGCAAGGGCAAGACCGCCGGCCGGGGTATCAAGGGTCAGAAGTCCCGCTCGGGCGTTGCCATCGGTGGCTACGAAGGCGGCCAGATGCCGCTCTATCGCCGCCTGCCGAAGCGCGGCTTCAACAAGCCGAACCGTCTGGAATTCGCCGTCGTGAACCTCGGCCTGATCGAGAAGTTCATCGCCGCGGGCAAGCTGGACGCGAAGGCCGAGATCACCGAAGACGCGCTGGTCGCGGCCGGCCTGACCTCGAACAAGCGCGACGGCATCCGCGTGCTGGCCAAGGGCGAGCTGAAGTCGAAGCTCAACCTCACTGTCACCGGCGCTTCGGCCTCGGCGGTGGAAGCCATCGAGAAGGCTGGCGGCAAGGTCACGCTGCTGGCGCCGGTCGCGGCTGCGGCCGAATAAGCCCCCGGGCGCGGAGGCGACCAGATAGGCATTGTGAGCGGCCGCAAGGTCGCTTACATCAGCTAGCAGTTTTCCCGCGCCGCCGACCGGAGAACGGTCGGGCGGCGCTTGGCTTGAAAGAGACCAGACATGGCATCTGCTGCAGAGCAAATGGCGGCGAACCTCAGCTGGGGGATGCTCGGCAAGGCGACCGACCTGCGCCAGCGCATCTTCTTCACGATCGGGCTGCTGATCGTCTACCGGCTTGGCACCTACATCCCGGTTCCCGGCATCGACGGACACGCACTGCGCGAGTTCATGCAGCAGGCGGGGCAGGGGATCGGCGGGATGCTGAACCTCTTCACCGGAGGCGCGGTCAGCCGGATGGCGATCTTCGCGCTGGGAATCATGCCCTATATCAGTGCGTCGATCATCGTGCAGCTTCTGGGCACCATGTACGGGCCGTGGCAGCAGCTGAAAAAGGAAGGCGAGCAGGGCCGCAAGAAGCTGAACCAGTACACCCGCTATGGCACGGTCGCGCTGGCAGTCCTGCAGGGCTACGGCATCGCCATGTCGATCCAGGGCGGCGGGCTGGCGCACAATCCGGGCTATTTCTTCGTCGCGTCCTGCGTCATTACGCTGGTCGGCGGCACCATGTTCCTGATGTGGCTGGGCGAGCAGATCACCGCGCGCGGCATCGGCAACGGCATCAGCCTGATCATCTTCGTCGGAATCGTGGCCGAGATTCCGCGTGCCATTGCCCAGTTCTTCGAGCAGGGTCGCTCGGGTGCGCTCTCCACGCCGGTCATCCTGGGGGTGATCGTCATGGTCGTCGTCGTGATCGCTTTCGTGGTGTTCATGGAACGCGCCCTGCGGAAGATCTCGATCCTCTATCCGCGCCGCCAGGTCGGCATGAAAGTCTACGAGGGCGGCTCGTCGCACCTGCCGATCAAGGTGAACCCGGCGGGGGTGATCCCGGCGATCTTTGCCTCGTCCATCCTGCTCCTGCCGACCACGGTCAGCACCTTCTCGGGCGGCGGCACGAACCCCGTGCTGTCCTGGCTCGCGGCGAATCTTGGCAACGGCCAGCCGCTGCACATGGTGCTTCTGGCGGCCATGGTCGTGTTCTTCGCTTACTTCTACACGCTCAACGTGTCGTTCAAGGTCGATGAGGTTGCCGAGAACCTGAAGAATCAGAACGCCTCGGTTCCCGGCATCCGGCCCGGCAAGAAGACCGAGGAATATCTGGAATATGTGGTGAGCCGCGTCCTGGTCCTTGGATCGGCCTATCTGACTGCGGTCGTGCTGCTGCCCGAGTTTCTGATCAGCAAGGTCGGCATTCCGTTCTACTTCGGCGGGACATCGGTTCTCATCGTCGTTTCGGTCACGATGGATACCATCCAGCAGGTCCAGTCACATCTTCTGGCGCACCAGTATGAAGCCCTGATCGAAAAATCGCAGTTGCGCGGGAAGAAGAAGACGGGTGCGCCCAAGGCCCCTGCGCGGCGCTGACCCCATGGCGAACATCATCCTTCTGGGGCCGCCGGGAGCGGGCAAGGGCACGCAGGCCAAACGGCTGGAAGAGACCCGCGGCATGGTGCAGCTGTCGACAGGCGACATGCTGAAGGAGGCCATCGCCAAGGGGAGCGAGCTTGGCCGCCGTGTCGAAGGCATCATGGCGCGGGGCGAGCTGGTCACGGACGAGATCGTGATCGGCCTGATCGAGGCGAAGATGAAAGACGGAGGCGGTCACGGTGAGGGCGGCGGCTTCATCTTCGACGGCTTCCCGCGCACGCTGAATCAGGCGGATGCGCTGGGAGAGCTGATGACGCGCACCGGATCGAAACTCGACCATGTCATCGAGATGCAGGTCGACGATGCGGCGCTGGTCGCACGGATCACCGGGCGCTTCACCTGCGGCAACTGTGGCGCGGTCTATCACGACGTCACGCATCCGACGAAGGTGACCGGCATTTGCGACGTTTGCGGCAGCACGAACCTGAAGCGCCGGGCGGATGACAACGCTGAAACGCTCAAGACCCGGCTGATGGAATACTACAAGAAAACCTCGCCCCTGATCGGCTACTACTATGCCAAGGGGCAGCTTTCCGCCGTTGACGGCCTGGCTGAAGTGGACGCCGTTGCCGGTGCGATAGCCAAGGTTCTTGACAAAGCCTGAAAAACCACTCTCGCGGCCTTGACGGCCCCGGGAAAAGCCCCTAATGCACGGCGTCCCGCGGTGGAATCGCCTTGCGGGCCTTCCTTATTGGAAGTTCGTATCGCCGGGTTAACCGCCCGTGCGGTGTTGTGAAAAAAGGTTCTGGCACTACGGAACCGCAACCGAAGAAGGACGACACGTTTGGCACGTATTGCTGGCGTCAACATTCCGACCGCGAAACGGGTTCCGATCGCGCTGACCTACATCACCGGGATCGGCCCCCACACCGCCCAGACCATCTGCGAGGCGCTGAAGATCGACGCCGCCCGCCGGGTGAACCAGCTGAACGACAGCGAAGTGCTGGCGATCCGCGAATACATCGACGCGAACCTGACTGTCGAAGGCGACCTGCGCCGCGAAGTCACGATGAACATCAAGCGTCTGATGGACCTTGGCTGCTACCGCGGCCTGCGTCACCGCAAGGGCCTGCCAGTCCGCGGCCAGCGCACCCACACCAATGCCCGCACCCGCAAAGGCCCTGCAAAGGCCATTGCCGGCAAGAAGAAATAAGGGGGCCGGAACATGGCACGCGATACCAAGGCCGCCCGCACGAAGAAGAAAGAACGCAAGAACATTGCTGCCGGCGTGGCGCATGTGAACTCGTCGTTCAACAACACCAAGATCCTGATCTCGGACGTTCAGGGCAACGCGATTGCCTGGTCGTCTTCGGGCACCATGGGGTTCAAGGGCTCGCGCAAGTCGACGCCCTATGCCGCCCAGATGGCCGCCGAAGACGCTGGCCGGAAGGCGCAGGAACACGGCGTCCGCACGCTGGAAGTCGAAGTGCAGGGCCCGGGTTCGGGCCGCGAGTCCGCGCTGCGCGCTCTGGCGGCGGTGGGCTTCCAGATCACTTCGATCCGGGACGTGACGCCGCTGGCGCACAACGGCTGCCGTCCGCCGAAGCGCCGCCGCGTCTAAGGCACTCATTTCGACCGGGTCGCGGGGGCCTTCCCTCGCGGCCCGGTTTTCGTCGTTTACGATCCTCGGGCGTCCGCCGGCTTTCGGACATCGGCAGCGGACAAGAATAGGGGCTTCAGAATGATCCATAAGAACTGGCAGGAACTCATCAAACCGGCGAGCCTGGTCGTGAAGCCGGGGGCCGATGCGGCACGCGTGGCCACGATCATCGCCGAGCCGCTGGAACGTGGCTTTGGCCTGACGCTGGGCAACGCGCTGCGCCGTGTGCTGATGTCTTCGCTGCAGGGGGGCGCAATCACCAGCGTCCAGATCGACAACGTGCTGCACGAGTTCTCGTCGGTGGCCGGGGTTCGTGAAGACGTGACCGACATCGTCCTGAACCTGAAGGGCGTGAGCCTGAAGATGGACGTGGAAGGCCCGAAGCGGCTGTCGATCTCGGCCAAGGGGCCGGGCGTCGTGACCGCGGGCGACATCAGCGAATCCAACGGGATCGAGGTTCTGAACAAGGACCATGTGATCTGCCACCTCGACGAAGGTGCGGACGTGTTCATGGAGCTGACCGTGAACACCGGCAAGGGCTATGTCTCGGCCGACAAGAACCGCCCGGAAGATGCGCCGATCGGCCTGATTCCGATCGACGCGATCTATTCGCCGGTGAAGAAGGTCAGCTACGAAGTCACCCCGACCCGCGAGGGCCAGGTGCTGGACTACGACAAGCTGACGATGAAGATCGAAACGGACGGCTCGCTGACCCCGGATGATGCGGTGGCCTATGCCGCACGCATCCTGCAGGACCAGCTGTCGATCTTCGTGAACTTCGAAGAACCCGAATCGGCCAAGGTCGGCGAGATCGATAGCGGGCTGGAGTTCAACCCGCTCCTTCTGAAGAAAGTGGACGAGCTGGAGCTTTCGGTCCGTTCGGCCAACTGCCTGAAGAACGACAACATCGTCTACATCGGCGACCTGATCCAGAAGACCGAAGCCGAGATGCTGCGCACCCCGAACTTCGGCCGCAAGTCGCTGAACGAGATCAAGGAAGTGCTTTCGGGCATGGGTCTGCATCTTGGGATGGACGTCGAAAGCTGGCCGCCGGAGAACATCGAGGACCTGGCCAAGCGTTTTGAGGACCAGTTTTAGGATGGGGTGAAACCCCACCCTACGTAGGGTGGGGTTCTACCCCACCTTGCACATACGACAATGCCCGCCAAATGCGGGGAAAGCTGGCGTAAGCCCAAGGTGAGCGGAGCCAAACGTAGGCTCTGCCGGACAAAGCAAAATACGCAGATACGGAGATTCCAATGCGTCACTCAAGCGGCTACCGCAAACTGAACCGCACCCATGAACACCGCAAGGCGATGTTCGCCAACATGTGCGGCTCGCTGATCGAGCATGAACAGATCAAGACCACCCTGCCGAAGGCCAAGGAACTGCGCCCGATCATCGAAAAGCTGATCACGCTGGCCAAGCGCGGCGACCTGCACGCCCGGCGCCAGGCCCACGCGGCCCTGAAGCAGGACATGCACACCGAGCGCCTGTTCGCCATCCTCGGCCCGCGCTACAAGGACCGTCAGGGCGGCTATGTCCGGGTCATGAAGGCCGGGTTCCGGTACGGGGATATGGCGCCGATGGCGATCATCGAATTCGTCGACCGCGACACGTCGGCCAAGGGGGCGGCGGACCGCGCCCGCTCCGAGGCGGACGAGAACGTCTGACGCCTGAAATCCGGTCAAGCCGACAGAAGGCCCGCCAGACTTGGCGGGCCTTTGCCTATGGGGAAGCCCCTGCAATCGCGGGGATGACGCAAGCAGGGAATTTCGCCCCCTACGCACTGGCGCGCTTGACCCTTTACACTTAAGGTTGAATGTGACTGACGGGGATCCTTGTGTGAATGTCGCAGAGTAAGAGATTGAGCGAACTGTACGAAGAGTTGCATGACCTGGCACCCGCAGGGTATGCCGTTGGTCTTCACATCCGTTTTGCCAGCCCCTTGATCTACCACAGTCGCTATCCCGCCGACTGGGTCGAATATTACAACTCGCATTCCTACTATTTGCGCGATCCCGTGATCTTCTGGGGCATCGGCACTGCCGGAACGCGCCGCTGGAGCGAAATTCCGCTGCCCGATCCGTTTGAATTGCTGAAGAAGGCCGCGACCTACGGGATGAAGTATGGTGCGGTGTCTTCGTATGGTCCGATCACCTCGCGGTCCATGGCAGGCATCACCCGGCCGGATCGCGAGTTCACGGATGAAGAGATGGAGCGTCTCGCCGATATCACCGCGCGCCTGCATATCGCTGCGAAGCCGCCATCAGAACTCACGAAAGCGCAGATCGAGGCGCTGCAATGCATAGCAAATGGGGACCGTCACACTGCTGCTGCGGCAAAGCTCGGGATTTCGGAAAGTGCCTTCAAGGCCCGACTGAATTCCGCTCGAATCAGACTGGAGGCTCGGACTGCGACCGAGGCTCTGAAGAAGGCGCGCGAGTACCGACTGCTGTAGTAAGCCTGTGATGTTTCCCTCTGACTGTTCGACGTTCAAGCAGAAGGAGACGGAAATGGAAGTCACGACTCTCTCATATGACAACTTGCACAATCATGGCGAGTTGTTTGCCAACATGTTCAGGGCAAGGCACCGGGCGTTCATCCAGCAGAACAAATGGGATCTGCCACAATCGAATGGGATGGAGTTCGACCAGTATGACACCCCGGCAAGTCGCTGGGTTGCAGTCCACGAAGACGGCGAAGTCCTTGCGGGCATCCGCCTGACGCCCACGACACACAAGTGTGGAATCTACACCTACATGATCCGCGACGCCCAGCGGGGTCTTCTTGAATCAATTCCATCGAATCTGCTGAACTATCCGGCACCCGTTTCGGAAGATATCTGGGAAAGCAGCCGGGTGTTCGTATCCGAAGCCGTTCCGGCGGCACTGCGGTTGCGGGTCCAGTTGCAGTTGCGCCAGGAAATGGTGAACGCGGCCCGCGAATTGGGCGCGACCTCGGTTCTGGGGCTTATTCCCGAAGCATCGCGCCGCATCGGTCGCCGTGTGGGTCTGGAATGCGAACCCGTCGGACCGATGTTGAACTTCGATGGGCTCGATTGCGTGTGCGTGACCATAAACATGGCCCCGAAGATGCATTGAACGATATCCGCGTGCCTTCACATTGGCGAAGACCCAAATGGCTGGAGTTCTGCTGCCAGCACGCTATGGTTGCGTAGACGTTTTGTTGAGTGAAGTATGAATGAGTAGCCGATCCGGTATAGATGTCGAATTGCAGAATGTGTCGCGGATGGCGACGGCGGGCTACTTCATCGGCCTCCACATCCGCTTTACATCACCGCTTCTGACCTTTCAGACCTACGATCAGCGCTGGATCGACCATTACACCGAGAACGGCTATGTCCTGCGCGATCCGATGACGGCCTGGGGTTTCTCGCGGACCGGCTGGATCCGGTGGAGCGATCCGGCCCTGATGGACCCGTTCGGCCTGTTCAAGGAAGCGATGGAGTATGGGCTGAACTTTGGCGTCACGGTCGCCTTCGGCCCGATCAAGTCGCGCACCATTGCCAGCTTTGCCCGGGAGGACCGGGAGTTTCGGGACGATGAGATCGTGAAGATCGAGCGGGCGGTGAAGCGCCTGCATGATCTCAGCGAGCCGCCCGAATCCTTGACCGAGGCCCAGATCGAGGCCTTGCGATGCATTGCAGGGGGCGACCGCTTTGCTGCTGCGGCAGAAAAGCTGGGAATCTCGGAAAGTGCGCTGAAAGCCCGGATCAGTTCTGCCCGCGACCGCCTGATGGCGCGGACAACCGCCGAGGCGATCCAGCGCGCAAAGGACAACCGTCTGATCTGACGGCGTCTCCTGCAAGGTTACGACTTAACCCAGCCTGCAGGAGGATCCTATGCAGACAACGACGCTTTCCTTTGCCAACATGCACAACCATGGCGAGCTTTTTGCCAATATGCTTCGCGCAAGACGCGAGCTGTTCATCGTCCACAACAAGTGGAACCTGCCCGAGGCGATGGGCATGGAGTATGACCAGTACGACACGCCGGCGAGCCGTTGGGTCGTGGTGCATGACGACGACGGCAAGGTGCTTGCCGGAAACCGACTGACGCCGACAACGCATGGCTGTGGCATCTACAGCTACATGATCCGGGACGCGCAGCGCGGGCTTCTGGAGACGATCCCGGCGAACCTGCTGCACGATCCTGCCCCGATGGAGGGGCACATCTGGGAAAGCTCGCGCCTGTTCGTGGCCCATGACACGCCGGCCGCGATCCGCCGTCGGGTTCATACGCAACTCATCATGCAGCTCGGCGACACTGTGCGCAGTCTGGGAGCAACGCATTGCCTGACACTTCTGTCCGCAACCTGGCCGCGGTGGGCAGACCGTGTTGGCGTGAAGATGCGCGCGATGGGGCCGGTCCTGATGATCGACGAGATCGAGAACCAGGTGGTCGAGATGGATTTCTCGGGCCCGAGGCACTGACCATATCGCGGAGGGCAACCCGGGAAGTAACGGGTTGCCTCGCCGGTCGGGCGACCCCAGATTGGGCGGGATCTCTGCGTGAGGCCAGCCAATGCGTCGTCTGCTGATCCTGCTGCTGCTTCTTGGCCTGCCACCACATGCGTCGGCCGAAACCGCGGTCCCGCACACGTCGGGCGAGATCGCACTGTCCTTTGCCCCCGTCGTGCGCGAAGCCGCGCCCGCGGTGGTGAACATCTATGCGCGCCAGCAGGTGCGGGACCGGGTGAACCCGTTCGCGGGGGACCCGTTCTTTGACCAGTTCTTCGAGGGCATGAACGGTCCGGGCCGGATGGAGAATGCACTGGGCTCCGGGGTCATCGTGTCGGGTGACGGGCTCGTCGTGACGAACAACCATGTCATCTCCGATGCAACCGACATCCGGGTCGTTCTGGCGGACCGGCGGGAATATGCCGCGCGAATTCTTCTGGTCGATCCGCAAAGCGACCTGGCGGTTCTGAAGGTGGAGGCAGACGCCGAGCTTCCGGCCTTGCCCATCGGCGACAGCGACGCATTGCAGGTCGGAGATCTGGTCCTGGCGATCGGCAATCCGTTCGGAGTCGGGCAGACCGTCAGCTCGGGGATCGTGTCGGGCCTCGCGCGGTCCGCTTTGCAGGTCGGTGACGGAACCGGCTATTTCGTGCAGACCGACGCGCCGATCAACCCCGGAAACTCTGGCGGGGCGCTGGTGGACATGGCGGGTCGTCTTGTCGGAATCAATACCGCGATTCTGACGCGGGACGGCGGGTCGAACGGGATCGGTTTCGCCGTGCCATCGAACCTTGTGGCCGCTTTCGTGGCGCAGGCCAAGGCGGGCGAGGTTCAGTTCTTTCGCCCCTGGGCCGGGCTGTCGGTGCAGGAAGTGGACGGGTCTGTGGCCGAATCGCTGGGCATGTCGCGTCCTGTCGGCGTGATGATCACCGCCCTGCATCCGCAGAGCCCCTTTGCGGTCGCAGGTCTGGGCGAGGGCGATGTGGTGTTGTCCCTCGACGGTGCCCCGATCAACACGCCGCAGGAGTTCCTCTACCGACTGTCCGTGACGGGAGCCGGTGTGCAGCCGTTGACCTACCTGCAAAACGGGATCATGGGCGAGGCGGACGTCACGCTGGGCCCTGCGCCGGACCTGCCGGACCGGGAGAAGGTGACCGTGACCGAAGACGTGATCCTGCGCGGGGCGACGCTGGCCAGGATCAATCCGGCGGTGATCGCCGAGTTGCGCCTGCCGTTGGACGCTACCGGAGTAGCTGTCCTGGCGACGGAGGACTTTGCCTTCGACATGGGCCTGCAGGCGGGCGACGTTCTGACGGCGATCAACGGGGTTGCCATTGCCACCCCATCCGAGGCGCTGACCATGGCCCGCCAGCCCTCGCGGCGCTGGCAGATCGACCTGATCCGCCAGGGCGAGCCCCTGCGCCTGCGCTTCCGGCTTTAGCCCGGTGTCGGAGGCAGGTAAGGTGCCCCATGGCTGATCTTTTCGACACCGCAGCGACCCATGCCCCTGACAGCGGCCCGCGTCCTCTGGCCGACCGGCTTCGGCCGAAGTCGCTGGCCGAGGTGATCGGGCAGGAGAAGGTCCTGTCCCGCGACGGTCCCTTGGGTGCGATGCTGGTGGCGGGGTCGCTTTCGTCGCTGGTTCTCTGGGGCCCGCCGGGCGTGGGCAAGACCACCATTGCGCGGCTTCTGGCCGCCGAGACCGACCTGCATTTTGTCCAGATCAGCGCGATCTTCACCGGCGTCCCCGAACTGCGCAAGGTGTTCGAGGCAGCCAGGCTGCGGCGGCAGAACGGCAAGGGGACCCTGCTTTTCGTCGACGAGATCCACCGCTTCAACAAGGCGCAGCAGGACGGATTCCTGCCGCATATGGAGGACGGGACGATCCTTCTGGTCGGGGCCACGACCGAAAATCCGTCTTTCGAGCTGAACGCCGCCCTGCTGTCGCGGGCGCAGGTCATCGTGCTGGACCGGCTGTCGCTGGCGGATCTCGAGCGTCTGGCGCAGAGGGCCGAACAGGACCTGGGACGCGCGCTGCCGCTGAAGGGCGAAGCGCGTGAGGCGATGCTGGAGATGGCCGACGGCGACGGCAGGGCGCTTCTGAACCTGATCGAGCAAGTTGCGGCCTGGAAACTTGACACGCCCCTGACCCGCGAGGAGCTGGCGCAGCGCCTGATGCGCCGGGCGGCGAAGTATGACAAGTCGGGGGACGAACATTACAACCTGATCTCGGCCTTGCACAAATCCGTGCGGGGATCGGACCCCGATGCAGCACTTTACTGGTTCGCCCGGATGCTGGAAGGCGGCGAGGATCCCCGTTTTCTGGCCCGGCGCATCACGCGGATGGCTGTGGAAGACATCGGCCTTGCCGACCCGCAGGCCGAGGCCGTGTGTCTGGATGGCTGGCAGACCTATGAACGCCTTGGCTCGCCCGAAGGCGAACTCGCACTGGCGCAGGCGGTGGTCTACCTTGCGCTCGCGCCGAAATCGAACGCGGTCTACACCGCCTACAAGGCCGCCCGGGCGGCGGCGCGCGAAACCGGCAGTCTGATGCCGCCCAAGCATATTCTGAACGCGCCCACCCGGATGATGAAAGAGCAGGGCTACGGGTCCGGCTATGCCTATGACCATGAGGCCGAAGACGGGTTTTCGGGGCAGAACTACTTCCCGGACGGCATGAAGCGCCCGGTCTGGTATCTGCCCCCCGAACGCGGCTTTGAACGCGAGCTGAAAAAGCGGGCCGAGTATTTCGCCAAGCTGCGGGCGAAACGGCAGGAGGGGTAGAGCTGATGTCCTGGCCTGAGGAATATGCGTCCCGGCCGGAACCGACACGCAACATTGACAATCGTCGCGCCTCGCCGCAAAGCGGGGTCATGTCCCAGATCCTTCCCCTCATCGCGCTTGGCGGCGCAATCGGTTCCGTGCTGCGTCACCTGCTGGTCGGCGCAATCGGGGCGCCTTGGGGCGTTGCCGCAGTGAACGTCATGGGCAGCTTCGCGATCGGTCTTCTGTTCGTACTGCTCGATGCCCGCGCGGGTTGGCAGCTTTTCCTGATGACCGGGGTTCTCGGCGGCTTCACCACCTTTTCGGCCTTCTCGCTTGACACGCTGAAGCTGATCCAGCAGGGCCAGACCCTGCAGGCAGCCCTCTATGTGCTGGTCTCCGTCGGCCTTTCCCTTCTTGCAGTCGCGCTTGGCGTGGCCCTGGCACGAGGCCTTACATGACCGTCCAGACCCTGACCGTAACCGAAGACGAAGGCGAGCAGCGGCTGGACAAATGGCTGCGGCGACGGTTCCCGCAACTGAACCAGGTTGCGGTCGAAAAGCTGTGCCGCACCGGGCAGGTCCGCGTTGACAGCGCGCGGGTCAAGGCGTCGGACCGCGTGCTGCCGGGACAGATGGTGCGCGTCCCGCCCCTGCCGGACCCCGCACCGCTGGCGGAAGCACGCATTCAGGGCGTATCGGCTGCCGATGCGCGGATGATCCAGTCTGCGGTGCTATTCAAGGATGAACACATGATCGTCCTGAACAAGCCTGCGGGCTTGCCCTCGCAGGGCGGTTCGGGGCAGGGTGACCGGCACGTCGATGGTTTGGCCGAGGCGCTTAAGTTCGGCTACAAGGAAAAGCCCAAGCTGGTCCACAGGCTGGACAAGGACACGTCGGGCGTCCTGATGCTGGCGCGGACCGACCGCGTGGCGCGGGCTTTGTCCGAGGCGCTGCGCCACCGCGCGGCGCGCAAGATCTACTGGGCCGTGGTGGCGGGTGTGCCGCACCCGCGTCAGGGCTCTATCAAGTTCGCGCTGGAAAAGGCGCCGGGCCGGGGCCGGGGGGGCGAGGGCGAGAAGATGATCTGCGTCCATCCCGCCAGGATGGCCGATCACCCGGATGCCAAGCGCGCCCATACCGACTATTTCACGCTGTGGTTCCTGGGTCAGCGCCTGTCCTGGATGGCTTTGGAGCCAGTTACCGGCCGCACCCACCAGTTGCGGGCGCACATGGCCGAAATCGGGCATCCGATCCTGGGCGATGGCAAGTATGGCGGGTCCGAGTCCGACAATCTGGGTGATGGCTGGGGCGCAGGTGCCGGCGGCGATCTGTCGAAGAAGCTGCACCTTCACGCCCGATCCCTGACCATCGAGCATCCGATCCTGAAAAAGCCGATGACCTTCACGGCCCCCCTGCCGGACCACATGGCAAGGACGTGGAAGCTAATGGATTGGAAGGAGGCGGATGTTCCCGCCGATCCGTTCGAGGTGATCAGGTGACCGTCTGGGCTGCGCGTCGGTTCTGGACCACGGCAAGGACAGTCCCGACCGAAGGCGGTTTTGCGGTGCAGCTTGACGCCCGCCCGGTGCGCACGCCGCGCAAGGCACCGCTGATCCTGCCCACGGCAGCCCTGGCCGAGGCCGTGGCCGCCGAATGGCAGGCGCAGGGCGACAAGGTCGATCCGACCTCGATGCCCTTCACGCGCATGGCAAATTCGGCGATCGACACGGTGACGGCGCAGTTCGATCTGATCGCGCAGATGGTGGCGGACTATGGGGCCAGCGACCTTCTGTGCTACCGGGCCGTGGACCCTGCCGACCTGATCGACCTGCAGGCCGCGGGATGGGATCCGCTTCTTGAGTGGGCCGCCGAAATCCTCGGCGCAAGATTGCGGGTGACGGCCGGGATCGTGCACGTCGCACAAGCCCCGGAGAGCCTTTCTGTCCTGTCCGGCCTTGTCAGGGCTATGACCCCGTTCCAGCTTGCGGGCTTCCATGACCTTGTGGCGATCTCGGGCTCGTTGATCCTGGCGCTTGCCGTTCAGCGCGGCAGGATCACAGCGGACGAGGCCTGGCGGCTGTCGCGCCTGGACGAAGACTGGCAGGCCTCGCTCTGGGGCGAAGACGAAGAGGCCGCCGAGGTCGCCCGGGGAAAGCGGGCGGCCTTTCTGCTGGCCGACCGATTCTATCGATTGTGTGGGTGACAAGTTCGCCCAACGCCTCAACAAGGCCGGTGCGCAAGGCAGATTTGCTGATCGAATGCTTTGGAAACGGGCATTTTTCCTGAATTCGGTAGAGGCCGCTTGACCAACAAAAGCGCTTTCGCCGACACTGTGAGACAGTAGGGGCGAAACGGCACCTGCACGATCACCGGCGCGCAAGGATCGCGCTGCATAAAAAACGTGGCCCGCGAAGGGCCACTTACTCAGGAAGAGGTAAGAATGAAAAAATCCGTATTCTTCGGCGCTCTCGCTGCCACGACGATGGTTGCGGGACTGGCCGGTGCGGCGACCCTGGATGACGTCAAGGCGCGGGGCGAGCTGATCTGCGGATCGAACACCGGCCTGACCGGCTTTGGTGCTCCCGACGCAAGCGGCAACTGGACCGGCTTTGACGTTGATCTCTGCCGTGCCGTTGCGGCAGCGGTTCTGGGCGACGCGACCAAGGTCAAGTTCGTGCCGACCACCGGCGAAACCCGCTTTACCGCGCTGCAGTCCGGCGAGGTTGATCTTCTGGTCCGCAACTCGACCTGGACCTTCTCGCGCGATACCGAACTGGCTCTCGATTTCGTGGCCGTCAACTACTACGACGGCCAGGGCTTCATGGTGCGGAAGGACCTCGGTGTATCCTCGGCCAAGGAACTCGATGGTGCCACCGTCTGCATCCAGACCGGCACCACGACCGAGCTGAACCTGGCTGACTTCTTCAAGCAGAACAACATCACCTACCAGCCCGTCACCGTGGCCGACGATTCGGAAGGGCAGCGCCAGTATCTTGCCGGCGCCTGCGACGCCTACACCACCGACGCGTCGGGTCTGGCCGCCAGCCGCGCGACCCTGCCGGATGCCGACAACCATGTGATTCTTCCCGAGATCATCTCGAAGGAACCACTGGGCCCGGTTGTCCGTCATGGCGACAACCAGTGGGGCGATGTGGTCCGCTGGACCTATTACGCTCTGCTGATCGCTGAAGAAAAAGGCATCACCTCGGCCAACATCGAGGAAGTGCTGGCTTCGACCACCGACGAGGAAGTGAAGCGGCTGCTTGGCGCCTCGGGCGACATGGGTGTGAAGATCGGCCTCGACAACGCGGCCTTCAAGAACGCGATTGCCGCCGTCGGCAACTATGGCGAAATCTTCGCCCGCAACATCGGCGAAGGCACCTCGATCAACCTGGCCCGCGGCCTGAACGCGCTGTGGACCCAGGGCGGCCTGCAGTACGCACCGCCGCTGCGTTGATCCAGAACCCGGGGGCGCCTTTGTGCGCCCCCGCTTTCATTTAAGCTACAACCTGACGGACCAGGGGCGCAGACCCCGCAGCCACCGGGGAAACCGGGGCCGTCGTCGGGAAACAGGGGGAAACGATGGCTTTTGCCACGGACGCGCCGAAAGATGGCTTTCGGCTCTCGATGCTCATCTACGATACTCGTTACCGGTCCTACACGATTCAGATCGTGGTGCTGGTCCTGTTTGCGATGGCCGTGGCCTGGCTTCTGAACAACACCGCACAGAACCTCGCGGCGCGGGGCAAGGAATTCAACTTCGGGTTCCTGTGGCAGCGAGCGGGTTACGACATCGGCCAGCAGCTGATCCCATACACCAACGACAGCACGCATTTCCGCGCGCTGCTGGTCGGGCTGATCAACACGCTGGTCGTCGCTTTCTTCGGCTGCATCTTCGCCACCGTCCTGGGTGTGCTGATCGGCGTGCTGCGCCTGTCGAAGAACTGGCTCGTCAGCCGGTTGATGACGGTCTATGTCGAGATGTTCCGCAACGTGCCGCTTCTGCTGTGGATTCTGCTGTCCTACGTCATCCTTTCGGAAACCACCTTCCAGCCGCGGGATTTCCGCCTGACGGACGAGATGGTCGCTGCAGGCCAGGCCCCCCTTGCCTCGATGATGTTCTTCGACAGCGTCGCCGTCACCAACCGGGGCACCAACATCCCCTCGCCGCTTTTCGAGCGTGGGCTTGGGACCTTGGACCTTGGGTTCATCAGCCTGAATCTGACGTTCTGGGCCGTCATCGCCGTCATCGTCGGGTCGGTCTGGGTCAACCGCCGCATCCTTGCCTCGGCGCGCGTGACGCAAGAGGCAACCGGCATCCGCCCGGTGACATGGTGGAAGTCGATCCTTGTCCTGTTCGCGCCGGTCATCGCCCTGCTGGTCGCGATGGGCTTTCATCTGGAGGTGCCGACGCTGCAGGGCTTCAACTTCCAGGGCGGAATCCTTGTCGCGCACAGCTTCACCGCCATGGTGATCGCGCTGACTCTCTATACCGCCGCCTTCATCGCCGAGATCGTCCGCGCCGGTATTCAGGCGATCAGCCGGGGCCAGTCCGAGGCTGCTTTCGCGCTTGGCCTGCGGCCGGGTCGCACGATGAGCCTGATCGTCCTGCCGCAGGCGTTGCGAGTGATCATCCCGCCCTTGATCAGCCAGTACCTGAACCTGACGAAGAACACCTCCCTCGGGATTGCGGTCAGCTATCTGGACCTGCGCGGCACCCTTGGCGGCATCACCCTGAACCAGACGGGGCGCGAGCTGGAGTGCATGCTTCTGATGATGCTGATCTATCTGACGATCAGCCTGACGATCTCGACCCTGATGAACATGTACAACAAATCCGTTCAGCTGAAGGCGCGTTGACATGGCAATCGAGTTTTCCCGTACCGAGATGCTTCTGCCACTGGCCCCGCCGCTGACCGAACGCGGCGCGGTCAAATGGATGCGCGAGAACCTGTTCTCGTCGACGTTGAACATCATCCTGACGGTTCTTGGCGCTTTGACGATCTTCTGGCTGATCAAGGCTTCGCTGCCCTGGTGGCTGAATTCGGTGTGGAACGCCGGGTCGCTGTCGGAATGCCGCCAGATCGTGACCGCCAATGCGGGGGAAGGTGCGACCGGGGCCTGCTGGGCGATGGTCCGGCAATGGTGGGGGGCGTTCATCTTCGGCTTCTACCCGCCGGATCAATGGTGGCGGCCGATCACCGCATTTGGCCTGCTGTTCTGCGCCCTCACCCCGGTTCTGTTTGCCGGGCAGAAGCGTCGGCTGACCATCGTGCTGGGTTGCGTCGCAGTGTTCCTGCTGGTGACGCTGACGCTGTCCGGAGCGCCGGCTGTCGCCTTCGCTTTGGCGATCCTGCTTGTGGTGGGGCTGCTGGGGCTGGCACAGGTGCAGCCGGGCAAGCTTTTGTGGTTCACGCTGTTCTTCCCGGCCCTGTGCTTCTGGCTGTTGTGGGGCGGGTCGTTCTGGGGTGTCGTCAGCTTCGCCGTGGCGATTGGTTTAGCTATCACCGCCGCTATTTTGTTCACTCGCGTTCCGGTTATGAATCTGGGTTTTGCGGTAATTGTGGCGCTTGGCGCGTTGATAGTGGGGGCGTCGCTGGTCAATTTCGTCGATACGGTTTCGACCAGCATGTGGGATGGACTGTCGAAGGCTGATTTCTACCCAGGATACTTCGCGGACAGTGGGCCGCTGCTGGTTGTGTTCGGAGCCATTGTGTCGGGAATTGTATGGTTGATCGCGTGGATTGCATGGGCGCTCGTCGGTCTTTTCCACGTGATTGGGTGGATTGCAAACCTTGACCTGTCGCTACTGATCGACAGCGCCTATACGCCCTATATCGGTGTAGGCTCAGTCCTGGCGGCTGTAGGCGGGTTCGTCGCCGCGCGCAACCGGATGGCAGGCGTTTCGATTTTTGCAGGTCTGGTCGTTGCGGCTGCATACTGGATACTTCTGCATCCGCTCGTCATCGAGGCGTTGTCGGTGGTTGCCGATCCAAGCCTGCCCCGGGTGAACTCCGACCAGTTTGGCGGCTTCCTGTTGGCGATCATCATCGGCGTCACCGGCATCACCTTCTCCTTGCCCATCGGCATTCTGCTGGCGCTGGGGCGGCAGTCCGACATGCTGATCGTCAAGTCGCTGTCGGTCGGGTTCATCGAGTTCATCCGCGGCGTGCCGTTGATCACGCTGCTGTTCACCGCCTCGCTGCTGTTGCAGTACTTCCTGCCGCCGGGGACGAATTTCGACATCATCCTGCGGGTCATCATCCTGGTCACCTTCTTCGCCGCCGCCTACCTGGCCGAGGTGATCCGGGGGGGCCTCGCGGCCCTGCCACGCGGCCAGTACGAGGCGGCGGATGCGCTGGGGCTGGATTACTGGCGGGCGCAAAGGCTGATCATCCTGCCGCAGGCGCTGAAGATCTCGATCCCGTCGATCGTGTCGACCTTCATCGGTCTGTTCAAGGACACCACACTGGTCGCCTTCGTCGGTCTGATGGACCCCTTGAAGGGCGTCACGCAAATCGTCCGTGCCGACATCAACTGGAAGGGCATCTACTGGGAGCCCTACATCTTTGTCGGCGTCATCTTCTTTCTCATCTGCTTCGGCATGTCGCGGTACTCGATGTACCTGGAACGCAAGCTGAAGACCGACCACCGGTAAGGACATATCATGGCTGAAGCTTCCAAAATGCAGGTCTCGGACGAAGTCGCGATCCAGATCACCGGCATGAACAAGTGGTACGGGCAGTTCCACGTGCTGCGCGACATCAACATGACGGTGCAGCGCGGTGAGCGGATCGTGATCTGCGGGCCGTCCGGGTCGGGCAAATCGACGCTGATCCGCTGCATCAACCGGCTGGAGGAACACCAGCAGGGCCAGATCGTGGTGGACGGGACGGAACTGACCAACGACCTGAAGAACATCGACAAGGTGCGGTCCGAAGTGGGCATGGTGTTCCAGCACTTCAACCTGTTCCCGCATCTCACGATCCTCGAGAACCTGACGCTGGCGCCGATCTGGGTGCGCAAGGTGCCAAAGCGGGAAGCCGAGGAAACCGCGATGTATTTCCTGACCAAGGTCAAGATTCCCGAGCAGGCGAACAAGTATCCCGGCCAGCTTTCGGGTGGTCAGCAGCAGCGTGTCGCCATTGCGCGGTCCCTGTGCATGAAGCCGCGGATCATGCTGTTCGATGAACCGACCTCGGCCCTTGACCCCGAGATGATCAAGGAGGTGCTGGACACGATGATCCAGCTTGCCGAGGAAGGCATGACCATGCTTTGCGTCACGCACGAGATGGGCTTTGCCCAGGCGGTCGCGAACCGGGTGATCTTCATGGACCAGGGCCAGATCGTCGAACAGAATGAACCGAAAGAGTTCTTCAACAATCCGAAAAGCGACCGGACCAAGCTGTTCCTCAGTCAGATCCTTGGTCACTGATCGGGGTTCGTCCGGGAGCCGTCAGAGGTCCAGGGGGGAGGTCAGACGCTGCCCCGCACGATCAGACTGGGATCGATCAGGATGTGTTCGGCCACCTTGCGCCCGTTCATCCGGCTGAAGAGGGCTTCGGCGGCAAGCTTGCCCAGGCGCGGCCCGTCCTGATCCACCGAGGACAGGGCGACCATCGACAGCGCCGCCGTGGGTGAATTGTCATAGCCTACGATGGCCAGGTCTTCCGGCACCTTGATGCCAAGACGGAAGGCCTCGCTCAGCAGCGGGATCGCGTCGAGGTCGGACCAGCAGAAAATGGCGCGGGGCCGGTCGGGTGCCGTCAGCAGGAGAGTCATGTTCTCGGTCCGTGGCAAGCCGTGTGCAGGCAGGCGGAAGACGCGTGTCCGGTCGGACAGGCTCGCCGCCGCCATGGCCTGACGATAGCCGATTTCACGCTGCGGGGCGACATCGGCCAGGTGGTCGTCCTGATCAGACTGCGTCACATAGGCGATGTCGCGGTAGCCCCTGTCCAGAAGCGCCCGCACCACCAGCCGTGCCCCGGCCTGGTCATCGTTGTTGATCGTGTCATAGCCCTGCGCGGCAGGCTCGTGGTGGCCGACGACCACGATGGGGATCTGGCGGGCGTAGTGTTCCAGCGTTGCCCCGGAAATCTGACTGGCGACAAGGATCAGCCCGTCCATCCGGTTGTCGATCATCTGCTCGATCAGCGTGACTTCGGTCCGGGCGCGGGCGGCACCGACGCCGACCATGATCTTGTAGCCCGCCGCTTCGGTCACGCTTTCGATGCCCTGGAAGATACCGGGCAGGAACGGGTTGTCGATGCCGACCAGAAGGACGCCCAGAGTGAAGGTCCGCCCCCGCATGCCCCGCGCCGCGACCGAGGGGCGGTAGCCGAGCTTCTCGATACTCGCCTCGACCTTCAGGCGAAGGGCGTCTGACACGCCGTAAGCGTTGCGCATGACCTTGGACACGGCCGCGACCGACACGCCCGCATCCGCCGCCACAGTGCGGATCGTGACGCGGGTCTCGTTTGCTCCATCGGCCATCTGCCACCTCTGGGAGGGACCCTAGCAAAAAATGGTTGCAAGGCAAAGCGGGTTGTAGAATGATTTACGTAGAACGGTGCACGAAACGGGAGGAGACCTGATTCGGCACCTTTGGGAGGAAGATGGAATGGGCCTTGAGGGGCAGGTGCGGGTCATGTCCGCAGCCGATAAAGCGTTGTCGCTGAACGGATTTACGGCGGAGATGATTGCTCCGTCCTGCGACCGGGGCACGGGCGGGCCGGGCACCTTTGTCGCGCGGGAGTTCGAGTTGGCGGATGCTCCGGCCGGGTCGGTTCTGCACCTGTCGGCGCAGGGACTTTACCGGGCCTTCCTGAACGGTGTCCGGGTTGGCGACGACCTCTTGACCCCCGGCTGGACCTGCTATGACGACCGGATCGCCTATCAGTCCTACGACGTCTCGGCCCTGTTGAAGCCGGGAAAGAACCGGCTGGAGATATGGCTGGGGGACGGCTGGTTCCGCTCGCGCCTGATGTGGGCGCTGAACCCGATCCCGAACACCTGGGGGACCCGGATCGGGGCCTTTGCCGAGCTGGTGGCGGGGGGGAAGACGGTCGTGAAGACCGATGCCTCGTGGCGTTCGGGGTTCACGCCGGTCACGGGGAACGGCATCTACCACGGCGAGGACTATGACGCCCGGATCGCGCCAGTAGATGCTGCCGGGGTGGAGGTCCTGCCCTTCGACCGCACTCTGCTGGTTCCGCATGAAACCAGCCCCGTCAAGGAGATGGACCCGGTTGCGGAAGCGGAAAGCTGGGCGGACGGGGACAGCACGGTCCATGACTTTGGCCAGAACTGCGGCGCCTATACGCGGATCGTGGTGCAGGGTCCGGCAGGCGCCCATGTGCGGGTGGAGTTCTCCGAGGTGCTGGGGCCTGACCGCGCCTTCGACAACCGCAACTTCCGGTCCGCACGGGCCGAGCAGCACTACACGCTGAAGGGCGACGGCGTCGAAACCTATGCGCCGATGTTCACCTTTTTCGGCTTTCGCTACGCCCGCGTCACGCTGACCGGCGGGGCAAGGCTGGTGACGATCCAGCAGGTCCCGGTCACTTCGGTTCCCGTCCAGGCGGGCGGGTTCACCTGTGGTGAGGCTTCGGTCAACCGGCTGGTCCTGAACACGATCTGGTCGCAGCGGTCGAACTTCATCGAGATCCCCACCGATTGCCCGCAGCGGGATGAACGGCTTGGCTGGACCGGCGATGCGCAGGTCTTTGCGGGCACAGCCTGCTGGCTGGCCGATTGCGAGAGCTTCCTCAAGAAGTATCTCCGCGATGTGCGCCATGACCAGCGCCCCGATGGGGCGGTGCCGCATTTTTCGCCCGACCCGACGCGCCTGCATCCGATTGGCGGACGTGGCGACTGGGCAGGGTCGACCGGCTGGGGTGATGCGATCGTCATCATCCCGTGGCAGCTTTACCTCCACTACGGAGATACCGGCGTCCTGCGCGAGAACTTTCCGGCCATGCTGAAATGGCTGGACTATGTCTGGGACATCTCCGACGGGCCCATCGTGCGGCCGCCATCTGAATGGGGTGCGAAGGGCTTCACCTTCGGCGACTGGATTCAGCCGGTCGGGGACAATCGGAAACCCCGGCCCACCATTGCCGACGACTGCGCGGCGACGATCTACCATTTCATCTCGACCGACCTGGCCGCCAAGATCGCCGGACTGATCGGCGAGGAGGCCCAGGCGAAGGCCCTGCGCGAACGGGCCGAGGCGATCCGCGTGGCGTTCCGGCATGAGTTCTTTTCGCCCTCGGGCCGCATCGCGCACAATGACCAGACGTCCTGGAGCCTTGCCTTCCTGTATGGCCTGGTCCCGCAAGAATATTACGCGGCCGGAAAAGCCTATTTCCGCAAGGTGGTCGAGGATGCCGATGGGCTGATCGGGACGGGGTTCATCGGGACGCCTGCGATCCTGCCCGCGCTGACGATGCACGGGATGGCGGATCTGGCCGAGAAGATCTTCCTGAATCGCAAGGTCCCGGGCTGGCTGTATCAGGTGGACCGCGGGGCCACGAGCATCTGGGAGCGTTGGGACGCGCTGGGTGAGGATGGCACGATCTATGACCCCGACATGAACAGCTACAACCACTACGCCTACGGCGCAGTGTGCCAGTGGCTGTTCGAGGGGGTGGCCGGTGTGGCTCCGGTAGCCGAGAAGCCGGGCTTTGACGAAGTCACGCTGAACCCGCTGATCCTGCCCGCGCTGTCCCCGGTCGAGGCCTGGCACGACTGCCGCCACGGCCGGATCGAGGCGGGTTGGGCGCAGGATGGCAACCGCGTGACCTATCGCGTGACCTTGCCGGACGGCTGCACCGGGCGGCTGACCGCCAGCGACCAGCGAAAGAACGTCTCGCTGGACGGCAAACGCGTGACCGTTCCCGACGGGGGCCTGACCGTCCCGCCGGGCCATCACGAGATCACTTTCGACCTGACTTGAACGACCAACGGGAGGAAACCAGAAACATGAAGACCATCAGACACAGCGCTGCCCTTGCGGGGGCGATCATCCTTGCCGCAGGCCTGGCGGAGGCGGAGGTGACGCTTTCCGTCCTGATCGACAACAACCCCGAGACCATCTCGTCCATGGAGGCGGTGACGGCGGCCTACACGGCCGCGAACCCGGACGTGACGTTCGATATCGAGCAACGAACCGGCGGGGCCGAGGGCGACAACATCGTCAAGACGCGGCTGGCAACGGGCGAGATGGCGGACATCTTCAACTACAACTCCGGTTCCTTGTTCCAGGCGCTGAAGCCGGAGGAAACGATGGCCGACCTCACCGGGATAGCCGGGCAGGCCAATGTGCTGGACAGCTTCAAGCAAGTCGTGACGGCGAACGATGGGACCGTGCGTGGCGTGCCGTTCGGCCCGGCAATGGGCGGCGGGATCTTCTATAACCGCAAGATCTATGCCGAGCTGGGCCTGTCGGTGCCCAAGACCTGGGACGAGTTCATGGCGAACAATGCAAAGGTGGCCGAAGCCGGAAAGGTGCCGGTGATCACCACCTTCGGCGATACCTGGACCAGCCAGCTGTTTGTCCTGGCCGACTACTTCAACGTCCAGGCCGAGGTCCCGACCTTTGCCGCCGACTACACGGCCAACAAGGCAAAGTACGCGACCACGCCAGCCGCGATGCGCGGGTTCGAGTATCTGGAGGCCGTGTTCAAGGCCAACTACATGAACGAGGACTTCGGCGTGGCGAAGTTCGAGGACGGGATGCGCATGGTCGCGACCGGCGAGGGCGCGCACTATCCGATGCTGACCTTCGGAATCGGCACGGTGAAGCAGAACTATCCCGACAACTTGGCTGACCTCGGCTTCTTCGCGCAGCCGGGTCCAGATGCCGCAAAGAACGGCCTCACCGTCTGGATGCCCGCTGCGCTCTATGTCCCGGCTGCCAGCCCGAACCAGGAAGAGGCGATCAAATTCCTGGATTTCGTGGCATCTGTCGAAGGCTGCAACACCATGATCGGTGCCAGCGGTGCGTCCGGTCCCTACCTGATCAAGGGATGCGAACTGCCAGCCGACGTACCCCCGGCGGTGACGGACATGCTGCCCTACTTCCAGACCGATGGCATGACTGCCCCGGCACTGGAGTTCCTGTCGCCGGTCAAGGGACCGGCGCTGGAGCAGATCACGGTCGAGGTGGGCAGTGGCATCCGTCCGGCGGCGGAAGCGGCGGCGCTTTACGACCAGGACGTGGAAAAGCAGGCCAAGCAACTGGGCCTGCCGAACTGGTAACCTCCCGACACCAGTTCGCCCCCGCCCGTCCCAGTCGGGCGGGGGCATTTGACCCGAGGCACCGATGGCCACTCGACGCTCACCCTATCCCTATTGGTTCGTGCTGCCCGCCGCGGTGGTCTTCGTCACCCTGTTTCTGGTGCCGACCATCGCAAGCCTGTGGTTCAGTCTGACCCGCTGGGACCTTTTGCGGGCCGAGTTCATCGGCTGGGACAACTACCGCCAGTTCTTCAAGGAGCCGTTCCTGGTGCAGGGTCTGGTCAACACGCTGATCTATGCCGTCGTGACATCGGGCGTGAAGTCGGTGCTGGGCTTGTTGCTCGCGGTCCTGTTGACCAGTGGGATCTGGTTCCAGGGCTTCCTGCGCTCGGTCGTGTTCTTTCCCGTGCTGGTGTCGACCATCGGGGTCGGGATCACCTTTGCGGCGCTGATGCACCCGACAAAAGGGGTGATCAATCTGGGCCTTGGCTCTTTGGGTATCGACGGCCCTGCCTGGCTGTCGGACCCTGCGATCGCGCTCTATTCCGTCGCGATGATCGACATCTGGAAGGGTGTGGGTCTGGCGACGTTGATCTACATTGCGGGCCTCGCGGCGATTTCGCCGGAGTATTATGAGGCCAGCCGCATCGACGGCGCGACGCGGTTGCAGCAGTTCTGGCGGGTCACGGTGCCGCTGGTGCGGCCCGCGACGGTAACGGTCGTCACGCTTTCGCTGATTGGGGGCCTGCGGTCTTTCGACATCATCTGGGCCACGACCAGGGGTGGTCCCGGCTTTGCCTCGGACGTCCTCGCATCCGTGATCTACAAGCAGTATCAGGCCGGATTCTACGGCCTTGCCACCGCCGGGAACGTGATCCTGTTCCTTCTGATCGCCATCATCGTCCTGCCACTGACCTGGTGGTTCAACACGCGCGAGGTGGACCTGTGAGCCTGCGCCGCACCGCTGCCCGCCGCCGGAACATCGGCCTTGTCGCGCTGCTGGTTGCGACCGTCGTCTTCATCCTGCCCTTCGTGTTCATCCTGCTCATGGCCGTGAAGACCAAGCAGGAGGCGTCGCGGTTCCTGTTCACCTGGCCCGAGCAGTGGCAGCCTTGGCAGAACCTCGTCGACGTGGTTCAGACCCGCAACTACATGCTTCTTCTGGCCTATTTCAACTCGACCGTCATCACCGTGGGGGCTGTGACCCTGCTGGTGATCTTCGGCGCGATGGTCGGCTATGTGCTGCAGCGGCGTCCCTCGGGCTGGAACAAGGTGATCTACGCCTGTGTCCTGGTGGGCCTGATGGTTCCTCCCGCCGTGGTGCCGACGATCTGGGTGCTGCAGGGTCTTGGCCTGTTCAAGACGATACATGGGATGATCCTGATCCAGGTTGCCTATGGCCTCGCGTTCGCGGTCCTCTTGTACCGCAGCTTCATCGGCACGATCCCAAGGGCGCTGGACGAGGCCGCGATCATCGACGGAGCGAAACCCTTGCAGGTGTTCTTCAAGGTCATCCTGCCGCTGCTGAAGCCCGTCACCGTCACCCTGATCGTCGTCCAGTCCATCGCAATCTTCAACGACTTCACCAACCCGCTTTACTACCTGCCGGGCAAGGAAAACGTCACCGTCCAGCTGACGCTGTTCAACTTCCAGAGCCAGTTCCAAAGCCAGTACAACCTTCTCTTCATGAACATCCTGCTGGTGACGATCCCGCCGCTACTGGTCTTCATCTTCTTCAACCGCCAGATCGTCGCCGGGATGACCACCGGCGGGGTGAAAGGGTAGCGCATGACCTCGACTTCCTCGGTGATCCTGAAGGACATCCGCAAGAGCTTTGGCGCGGTGGACGTGATCAAGGGCATCGATCTGACCATCGAGCCCGGGGAGTTCTGCGTCTTCGTAGGCCCCTCGGGATGTGGCAAGTCCACGCTCTTGCGGCTGATCTCGGGGCTGGAGGAAGCGACGTCCGGCGTGATCGAGATCGGCGGGAAGGACGTGACCGACGCCGAACCCTCTGCCCGCGGCATCGCGATGGTGTTCCAGAGCTATGCCCTGTATCCGCATCTCAGCGTGCGGGACAACATCGGGTTCGGTCTTTCGCTCGCCAGGCTGCCCAGGGACCAGATCAAGGCCAAGGTCGAAGCCGCCGCAGCAGCGCTGAAGCTGACGGACTATCTCGACCGCAAACCGAAGGCGCTTTCGGGCGGCCAGCGCCAGCGCGTCGCCATCGGGCGGGCCATCGTGCGCGATCCGAAGGTGTTCCTGTTCGACGAGCCCCTCTCGAACCTCGACGCGGCGCTTCGTTCCCAGATGCGGATCGAACTCAGCGACCTGCACCGCAAGCTTGGCGCGACGATGATCTATGTCACCCATGACCAGGTCGAGGCGATGACGATGGCTGACAAGATCGTTGTCCTGAACGCGGGAAAGGTCGAGCAGGTCGGCACTCCGATGGATCTCTACCGCACCCCGGTTTCAGCCTTTGTGGCAGGCTTCATCGGCAGCCCGAAGATGAACCTCTATGCGGGCACGGATGTGGGCGAGACCTGCGCCACCTACGGCATCCGGCCCGAGCATCTGCGGCTGACGGACGACACTCCGCGCTGGACCGGCACTGTGCGCCATGTCGAGCGGCTGGGCGCGGACACGGTGATCTATCTTGATGTTCCGGGCCTTGGCGAAATGGTGGTCCGGGCCGATGGCGATGCCAGTCCGGCAATCGGTTCGCAACAGGGCGCGTCGCCGCTGGAGGGGCGCGAGGTCCGCTTCGGTCAACTTGCGGGATCAGGTCGCTGACTGCCTTACCGCACGGCCCCAGGTCAGGCGCGCGCGCGACCTTGCACCGGCGTCGAGGCCAGGCAGATAGCGATCGGCGGTGTCGGACGCGGGCAGCCGGTGGCCCATCGCGGCAAAGGCCATGGTGGCACAGCCCAATGCCCCGATCTCCTCGACGCGGGCGGCATGGACCGGGCGGTTGATCAGGTCAGCCTGCACCTGCATGAGGAAGGCATTGCCAGAGGCCCCGCCATCGGCGTTCAGCGTGGCGAGCGGCTGTCCGATGTCGGATTCCATTGCGTCCAGCACATCGGCGATCTGATGGGCGATGGCCTCGAAAGTGGCGCGAGCGAGGTGCGCGGGCAGGGTTCCGTGCGTCATTCCCGTCACTGTCCCGCGTGCCGCGTCGTTCCAGTGCGGCGCACCAAGCCCGGCAAGCGCGGGGACAAACATCACTCCGCCGCTGTCGGGCACGGTCTGCGCCAGATGTGACAGGGCAGAGGCATCACCAAGCCCGAGAAGCCGCGCCATAAAGGCAGCGGCTTGCGCGCTGACAGTGATGTTGCCTTCAAGCGCGTGGGCGGTTCCGTGCCGGTCGGTCCAGGCAATCGTGCCCGAAAGGCCGTGACGCGACGCAGTGCGACCGGGCGTCAGGGTCATCAGGCTGGAGCCGGTGCCATAGGTCGCCTTGACGGTCCCGGGGGTGCGGATGCCGTGACCGTAAAGCGCGGCATGGCTGTCGCCCATCATGGCGTGGATCGGGATGCCGGCGGGCAGCGCGCTGGCACCGTTGGCCGTGCTGCCGAAGTGGCTGTCGGAAGGGCGGGGCGTTGGCAGGCAATCGACCGGAGCGCCGAAAATTGCGCCCAATTCGGGGCTGAAGCTCAGGTTGCGCGTGTCGAAAAGCTGGGTACGGCTGGCGTTGGAGTGATCGGTCGCGAAGACCGCGCCGCCGGTGAGGTTCCAGAGGAGCCAGCTGTCGACTGTGCCTGCGCGGAGGCGGCCCAGACGGTGCAGGTCGGCGGCGGTGGGCACGTTGCGCAGAACCCAGGCAAGCTTCCCCGCGGGGAAGAGTGGGTTGATGCCAAGCCCGGTCGCGGCGATGACAGCGGGGTCGTGACCGGCTGCGATCAGGTCGGCACTCGCCTCGGCGGTGCGGCGGCATTGCCAGATTGGCGCGGGGCAGACGGGCTCGCTGGTGGCGCTGTCCCAGAGGACAAGGGTTTCGCGCTGGTTGGCAATGGCGATGGCGTCGATCTGCGGGCCAGTCTGGGCGACGATGCTGGTGATGACGGACTGGACCGAGGCCCAGATGTCGGCAGCCGATTGCTCGGCCCAGCCTGGGTAGGGGTAACGGGTCGTCAGGGGTGAGGATGTGCGGGCGAGGATGCTGCCGGTCTGGTCGATCAGCAGCGCCTTGGTGTTGGTCGTGCCCTGATCGATGGCAAGGACGCGCATCGTTCAGGCCCTTCGGGCAAGCGCGCGGAGCGCGGCGGCTTCGATGCCTTCGGGGGTCAGCCCGTATTCTCGGAACAGCCAGTCGACTGACCCGGTGGGCAGAAAGCCGGGGAAGCCGACACGCTCGACCGGGACGGGTTTGTGTGCAGCGGTGAATTCGGCCACGGCCCCACCAAGCCCGCCGCGGATACTGGCTTCCTCGACCGTGACGATTGCGCCGGTCGCGGCGGCATCGTGCAGGGCGGCTTCGTCCAGCGGGTTGAGGGTGGAGAAGTTGAGGACCCGGGCTTTGATGCCCTGGGCGGCAAGCCGGTCTGCAGCACCGGCGGCAAGGTGGACGGTAGTGCCGCAGGCGATGAGGGTCACGTCACTGCCTTGGCGGACGGTTTCGGCAAGGCCGGGGCGGAAGCATCGGTTCGGGATGTTCAGGTCGGGCACCGGCATCCGCGACAGGCGCAGGTAGACCGGGCCTTCGTGGCTCGCGGCCCATTTCACCGCCTCGGCGGTTTCCCAGGCGTCGGCGGGGACGATGACGGTAAGGTTGGTCAGGGGCCGCAGCCAGGCGAAATCCTCGATGGAGTGGTGGGTCGCGCCAAGCTCGCCATAGGCGATGCCGGAGGACTGGCCCACGAGTTTGACGTTGAAGTTGGCATAGGCGATGTCAGCCTTGACCTGTTCCAGCGCGCGCCCGGTGATGAAGCAGCTTGCGGCCGAGACAAAGGGAATGCGGCCGCCGTTGGCCAGCCCCGCGCCGACGCCGACCATGACCTGCTCGGCGATGCCGACGTTGATCACCCGGTCGGGGAATTTCTTCTGGAAACTGTTCAGCTTGGATGACCCGACCGAATCATTGACCACAGCGACAATGCGGGGATCGGCCTCGGCAAGTTGCTCCAGCGTCGCAACCCAGATGTTCCGGCAATCCTGGAATCCGGCGGGGGTGGGGGCTGCTGTCGCCATCAGACCAGCTCCAGCATGGCTTGTTCGTATTGTGCGTCGTTCGGTACGCCGTGGTGCCAGGAGGTGACACCTTCCATGAAGCTGACGCCCTTGCCTTTGGTGGTATTGGCGATCACGCAGCGGGGCTTCGTTCCCGGCACGGCGGCCAGTGTGGCCAGAAGGCCGGCGTGGTCGTGGCCGTCCACCTCCAGCACCTCGAATCCGAAGGCGCGATACTTGTCGTCCAGAGGGTCCAGGCCCGAGGTTTCCTCGGTCCCCGCGCCCTGTTGCAGACGGTTGCGGTCGATGATCAGGGTCAGGTTGGCAAGCTTACGGTGGCCGCAGACCATCGCGGCCTCCCAGTTCGACCCTTCCTGCTGCTCTCCGTCGCCGGTCAGGACGAAGGTGCGGTAGCTGGCGCCTGAAAGTTGCCCGGCGATGGCGATGCCGGCGGCGACGGGGAAGCCGTGGCCGAGAGGGCCGGTGTTCGTCTCGATCCCCGGAAGGTAGTTGCGGTTCGGGTGGCCGTTCAGCAGCGACTTCGGCTGCATATAGGTGCGGAGCCAGTCTTCCGGGAAGTAGCCCGCCGCACAGAGGGCAGAGTAAAGCGCGCCGGTGGCGTGGCCCTTGGACATGACGAAGCGGTCGCGGTCGGCCCAGTTCGGGCGCTGCGGATCGTAGTTCAGGACGCCGAAATACAGCGTCGCCAGGATGTCCATCGCCGAAAAGTCGCCGCCCGGATGGCCCAGTTGTGCGCGGTGGACCATGGTAAAGGCGGTGCGGCGCATCCAGAGCGCCTTGTCCCGGATCAGGGTAAGCTTGTCGTTCGTCAGCATGTTCTCAGAACCGGTTCGGGATGTGGAGTTGGGGTTCGGGCTCGCCGCCATGATGGTAGATCGGCCAGCCGAGGTAGCGGGTCACGGCCTCGTTCACCACATCGGCATGGTGGCCGCGCACCATCGCGACATGGTGTTCAAAGCCGTTCTGGGTCACGAATTTCAGGAGTTTCCGCAGACCCTGGACGCGGGTGGTGGCGATGCCGCCGTCCATGGCGAAGGGGTGGTCGGTGAACTCGCCCTCGCCCAGGTAGCACTTGACGGTGCCGCGGCGGTCGTCCGTAGACAGGCGGAAGTAGGTCATCGGCCCCGGCTTCACCTTGCCCTTGACCGCGCCGAAGCATTTCGACCGGCCGATGGCTTCGCCCAGCACATCCAGCTCGCCCACCTCGGGCGTGTCGCCGATGAAGGACTTGGGGTAGTTGCCGCAATGGGTGCAGACGCAGAGGTCTTCCTCGTAGGCGTAGTTGTTGTTCCAGTCGAGGATGGCCGGTGGTGCGCCACTTGCCAGCGCGAGGGCATACATGGAAAGCGCACCCATGATGTCGACCTCGCAGGCGCTTGGCATCAGGTCTTCGCCCATCATCGACATGGTCAGGCAGGTGGCGCAGCCGAAGTTGTCCTGCAGGGACCGCCAGCACTGGATGGCGGAGGCGTCGCAGCCGTTCTCCTCGATCCAGCGGTTGACGGCGAGGGTCCAGCGGGCCTGCTTCTCGATCTGGGCAGGCTGGATGTGGGCCGGGATGGTGCCGTAGGTCCTGACCTTCTCCAGGGTGGTCAGAAGGGCGGGGTCGTCGGTCTGTATGGCCGAGGCGGCCCCGATCATTTCCGACAGGTCCACGGTGACGACGGTGACGCCTGCCGCCTGCAACAGCTTTTCCGAATAGCGCATGGTCTGGAACGCCCCGGTGCGGGCGCCTATGGAGCCGAGGCGGGCGTTGCGCAGGCCCCGGACAGTGCGGCAGACACGAGCAAAGCGGTCGAGGTCGGCCCCGAATTCTTCGCCCCAGGTGTCGCTGGTGTGGCTGGTCGTCTCGCTGAACGGCACGCCGTATTGCCAGAAGTTATTGGTCACAGAAATCTTGCCGCAGAAGGCGTCGCGGCGGTCCTTGATGCTGACTTTCGACACCTCGTCGTTCGAGGCTTGCAGCAGGATCGGCACGTTCAGCCGGGCGCGGTTCACCAGTTCCGCCACCGCGATTTCGTCGCCGAAGTTCGGCAGGCAGATCACCAGGCCGTCGATCCTGTCAGCATTCGCGCGGAAGTGGGCGGCGTAGAGATCGGCATCGGCGATCGACTGGACGGCGCCGTTGGCGGTCGCCTCGAACGGCAGGATCACTGCGTCGATGCCGAGACGGGCGAGCTGCGCGGTCACGTCCTCCCGCGCGGCCTTGCAAGGAGCGGGACTGAAGAAGGCCCGGCTGCCGATGACTAGGCCAAGACTTATCCTGCGTCTGAAAAGTGCCGTCATCTGCTCCCTCCATGCGATAATTTTTTGATTACTATCGTTCTCTTTCTATTGCAAAGGAAATAGTAGCGGTTAGACTACAGAAATCCTCTTGAAAGCTTTCGAATGCTTGAACCCTTGCCCGGTCTTCTGTCCGAACCACGGCGCCGCCGGATCCTTGACTGGATTCAAGAGGAGGGCTCGGCCCGTGTGCGCGAGCTTGCCTCGGCCTTCCAGGTGTCCGAAGCCACGATCCGGCAAGATCTTGAACGGCTGGAAAGCGAAGGCCAGATCACCCGCGAGCATGGCGGGGCCTTCCTGAACACCCTGCCGACGCAGGTTGGCACGATGACGCTGCACCATCAGGACAACATGGCGCAGAAGCGGCGGATCGGGGCGCTGGCGGCGGACCTTGTGAAGGACGGCGAAACGATCATCCTGGATGCAGGCACCACGACGACGGAAATCGCGCTGCGGCTGGTGGCGCGGCGGAACCTGACGGTGATCACCAATGCTCTGAACATCGCCATCATCCTGGGCGCGGTGCCGGGGAATGCAGTTCACATGCCGGGCGGGCAGTTCAAGGCCCCGACCCTGTCCCTGTCGGGCGACAAGTCGGTGGAATACTTCCGCAACATCTTTGCCGGAAAGCTGTTTCTGGCCACGGCCGGGGTCGCGCTGGATGCGGGGCTGACCTATCCGTCCTTTGCCGACCTGCAACTGAAGGAAGCGATGATCAAGGCGGCGAGCCGGGTCTACCTTGTGGCCGACAGCTCAAAGATCAACAAGTCGAGCTTCACCCGCCTCGGATCGCTGGAGATGATCCATTCCTTCGTCACCGACAGCGGAATCTCGGACGCCGAAGCCGACGCTTTCCGGGCGCGCGGGATTGAGATGCTGATCGCCTAAAGACCGCCGATGGAGGATGAAAGCCGGAAACTGATCGCTTCGGCGATATGGGGGTGTCGCACTGTCGGGCTTTCGTCGAGGTCGGCGATGGTGCGCGCGACGCGCAGCACGCGGTGGTAGCCGCGGGCGGAGAGGCCCATCCTTTCGGCAACCCGCCCGATCAATGCCTTGCCTTCGGCATCGGGGGCGGCGTGTTCCTCCAGCGTGCTGCCCTCCAGATCGGCATTGACGCGAAGGTCAGCGGCGTCGGTGAAGCGGGCTGTCTGGCGGTTGCGCGCAGCGGCCACCCGGCCAGCAATGGCAGTCGAGCTGTCGCCCGAAGCCGGCAGATCGAGATCGGTGAAAGCCACTGGCGGAACTTCGACCCGCAAGTCGAACCGGTCCATCAGCGGGCCGGAAATGCGACCAAGGTAGTCCTCGCCGCAGATCGGCGCGCGACCGCAGGCGCGGTTGGGGTCCGACAGGTAGCCGCACTTGCAGGGGTTCGCGGCGGCGATCAGCAGGAACCGGCAGGGATAGCGGATATGGGCATTGGCGCGGGCGACCATGACGGTGCCGGTCTCGATCGGCTGGCGCAGGGTGTCGAGGACGGCGCGAGGAAACTCGGGAAACTCGTCCAGGAAGAGGACGCCATTGTGGGCAAGGCTGATCTCGCCCGGCTTCGCGCCCCGCCCGCCACCGACAATGGCCGCCATCGAGGCGGTGTGGTGCGGTTCGCGGAACGGGCGATCGCGGCTGATCCCGCCTTCGGTGAGAAGCCCCGCAAGCGAGTGGATCATCGAGGTTTCCAAGGCCTCGGGCGCCGAAAGCGGCGGCAGGATGCCGGGCAGTCGGGCGGCCAGCATCGACTTGCCCGACCCCGGCGTTCCCACCATGAACAGGTGATGCCGGCCGGCAGCAGCGATTTCCAGCGCGCGTTTGGCGCGTTCCTGACCCTTCACTTCGCGAAAGTCGCGCGGCGAGCTTTTGCGCTGGACCTCACCCGCTTCGGCGGGGGTCAGAAGTGCCCGACCGGTATAGTGATGCAGGACTTCTTCCAGCGACGCCGCGGCAAGCACGGTCGTCGCGCCGACCCAGGCGGCTTCGGCCCCGCAGGCCTTGGGGCAAAGCAGCGCGCGGTCGTCGACGGCAGCGGCCATGGCAGCAGGAAGTGCGCCTGCAACGGGCACGAGGCGGCCATCAAGCGAAAGCTCGCCCAAGGCGACCGTGGCTTCGACATCCTCGCGCGGGATGATGTCCAGCGCCGCAAGCAGCGCGACGGCAATGGGCAGGTCGAAATGCGATCCTTCCTTGGGCAGGTCGGCGGGCGACAGGTTGATGGTGATCCGCTTGGCCGGAAGCGCTATCGAAAGAGCCTGAAGCGCCGCACGAACCCGCTCTTTGGCCTCGGTCACGGCCTTGTCGGGCAGTCCCACGAGAGTGAACGACGGCGATCCCGGCGAGACGGCGCACTGGACTTCGACAAGACGCGCATCGACCCCTTCAAAAGCGACGGTGTAGGCGCGCGCCGTCATCCGACTGTCTCGGGGGATGTCGGCGGACAGAAAATGCTGTGTCTTGTCCCGGACTTTTCCATGTGCCCACCCGATTCACCTTGGTTAACGGGTAGGGCGAAATGGTTTACGAGTGGTAAAGCGCCATGAACTTCGGCCAGGCTTCGGCGTCGGCCAGAGTCTTGTCGCGGCAGAAGGCGTTGCAGAAGCCGAAGCGTCGACCGTAAAGCTCCAGCGCGTGCGTGACGGGCTTGCCGGAATAGGGGCAGGTCTGGTTGACCGTGTCAGCGCAGTCCACCGCCCTCGTCGGCAGCGGGACCGGGCCGGGCCAGTCGCGACGGGGATAGTCGCGGCGATAGAACTCCTGGTCCGCTCCGTCCATGAGGCTCATCGCACGCCAGCGGCGAAAGCTCGGGTGTGACAGATGGGCGTTGACATACAGCATCGCCTGCGGGCTGACGGGAAGATTGTAGGTGGCGATCCGGGTGGCGACGGGGGCATAGAAGGCATCCGCCGCCGAATAGGCGCCGCAGAGCCACGGTGTCGATGAGCCCGTGGTTTCGCGCGCCCAGGACCAGAGGATCTCAAGCCGGGCAAGGTCGGCCAGAACTGCGTCGGGCGGCTGGCAATCGGTGTAACTTGCGCGCAGGTTCATCGGGCTATGGCTGCGCAGGGCGCTGAATCCCGCGTGCATCTCTGCCGCCAGAACCCGAGCCGCTGCCCGGGCGTGGGGCTGTTGCGGCCAGAGAACGGCTTCGGGGTGGCGGGTCGCCAGTTCCTCGGCAATCGCGATGGTTTCGGGGACGACCGAGCCATCGGGCGTCCGCATCGTGGGGGCGGTCCGCGCCGGGAAGTAGTCGTTCAGAAGGGCTGGAAGTTCGTCGGTGTAAAGCCGGGCGGAATGGGTCTTCACGGGGATGTCGAAGGCATCGAAGAGAAGCCAGCCGCGCAGGGACCAACTGGAATAGGCCCGGTCACCGATGACAAGATCATAGGTCATGTTTGTTGTCCTTTCCCGGCCATTGAAGCCGAGGCGGGCCGGAATGGGAAACGCTGATTTGTGCGGCGGGTTATCACGGTTGGTGATTGATCTCGAACACTTGTGACGGAGGACCGAACCTTAGGCTGGTGACCGAGAGATTGTCGATCCGGTGGCCGAAGGCGGCTTCGGGGGAAAGGCCTTCCGCCCGTTGCAGGGCAGAGACTATCGGGCCGAAGTGGGCGACGACGATCAGGTCGGGCGCCGCGCCGTGCAACCGGTCGAGCGCCGCCCAGACGCGGGCTGTCAGGTCGTTCCAGCTTTCTCCGCCGGGTGGGCGGACGTCGCCCGGGCTTTCCCAGAAGGCGCGGATGAGGGCGGGGGTTTCGGCTTCGATCTCGGCAAAGGCGCGCGTTTCCCAGTGACCGAAATGTATTTCCCGCAGGTCCGGGTCATGCGGCAACCGGGGGCGGGGGCCAAGCGCGTCGGCAGTCGCCACGGCGCGGACAAGGTCGGATGAGATGACCGGCGCGCCCCGGGGCAAATGCGCGGCAAGCCGGGCAAGGGCGGCGGTGTCGGAAAGATCGGCGGGCAGATCGGTCCAGCCGGTCATGGTCTTCGCATGGGTCGGTCCGTGGCGGACAAGCCAGAAGCGGGTCACGGAAGCTGGCCCTTCAGCACCAGCGGCAGCCCCGCGATCACCGTCACGACCAGCGCGGCTTCGGCCGCAAGGCGCTGGTTCAGTCGCCCCTGTTCATCCCGAAACCGTCGCGCCAGCGCATTCTCGGGAACGATTCCCGAGCCAACCTCGTTCGAGACGATGACGACCGGCCCTTTGCAGGCTGCCAACGCGCGGATCAGGCCGTCGGTCACGGCCTCAAGGTCATGCTCGGCCAAAAGTTGATTGGTCAGCCAAAGCGTCGCGCAGTCCAGAAGGACCACCTCATCGGGGCTGACAGAAGCCAGCGCCGCCGGCAGGTCCATCGGAGCTTCGACCGTCACCCAATCCTCGCCCCGCTCGCGCCGGTGCTGGGCGATCCGGGTGCGCATCTCGTCATCCCAGGCTTCTGCGGTAGCGATATAGCGGCGCGCGCGCCCCGAGCCGACGACCAGCCTTTCGGCAAAGGCGGATTTCCCCGACCTTGCTCCGCCGACGATCAGAGTGAGGGGCTGAAGTGATCCGGTCACGCGCGGGCTCCGTAGAAAGGGAAATATCAGGCGAAAGAGCCGGATGGGCTGATCTGGAGGTAGTCATGGCACTTGACGGATATACCGACCTCAGCATGTCGCGCCAAGCGATGAAGGCAGAACTTCTGGATGCCGAAACCGAAGTCCGGCTGGCCCGTGCCTGGCGCGACTTCCGCGACGAACGCGCGTTGCACCGACTGATCACCGCCTACATGCGGCTGGCGATTTCGATGGCTGCCAAGTTTCGCCGCTACGGCGCGCCGATGAACGACCTGATCCAGGAAGCCAGTCTTGGCCTTATGAAAGCTGCTGACAAGTTCGATCCGGAACGGGGGGTGCGCTTTTCCACCTATGCGGTCTGGTGGATCAAGGCCTCGATCCAGGACTATGTGATGCGCAACTGGTCGATGGTGCGGACCGGATCGACCTCAAGCCAGAAGGCGCTGTTTTTCAACCTCCGCCGGGTGCAGGCGAAACTGGAGCGCGAGGCCAGCCAGCGGGGTGAGACGCTGGACCAGCATCAACTTCGGCAACTCGTCGCGGCAGAGGTGGGCGTGCCTTTGGCCGATGTCGAGATGATGGAAGGGCGGCTGTCCGGCTCGGACTATTCGCTGAACGCCACCCAGTCCTCCGACGAGGACGGTCGGGAATGGATCGACGCGCTGGAGGACGAGGGTCAGCAGGCCGCCGAAGCCGTCGAAGGCGCGCATGACAGCGCGCGGCTGCGCGACTGGCTGGTGACCGCGATGCAGGGGCTGAACCCGCGCGAACGCTATATCGTCGCCGAGCGCAAGCTGAAGGACGACGGGCGCACGCTGGAGTCGCTTGGCGAAGAACTGGGCCTGTCCAAGGAGAGGGTCCGCCAGCTTGAAGCCGCGGCCTTCGCCAAGATGCGCCGCAGCCTGGAAACCCAGTCGCGCGAGGTCCGGCACTTCCTGTCCTGACGCTGTCGGCGCGGCGGGGAGTTGAGTTTGCCCCTTCGGATGCCTACACCTTGCAGCAGGCCGCCAAGGAGGGCCTGCTGATGCTGGCTGGCAAGCGCATTCTTCTGATCATCGGCGGCGGGATCGCAGCCTACAAGGCGCTGGAGCTGATCCGGTTGGTCCAGAAGGCGGGCGGCGCGGTCGTGCCGGTCCTGACGCGGGCCGGGGCGCAGTTCGTGACACCCCTGTCGGTGGGGGCCCTGGCGAAATCCAAGGTGCATGAAGCGCTCTTCGACCTGACCTCAGAAGCCGAGATGGGGCATATCGAGCTGTCGCGCTCGGCTGACCTGCTGGTCGTGGCTCCGGCGACGGCTGACTTGCTGGCAAAGATGGCCGGGGGCAGGGCGGACGATCTGGCCTCGACGCTGCTTCTTGCCACGGACAAGCGGGTGCTTGTGGCCCCGGCGATGAACGTCCGGATGTGGCAGCACGCAGCGACGCAGCGGAACCTTGCGACGCTTCGCGGGGATGGCGTGCTGTTCGTCGGCCCCGATGCGGGCGAGATGGCTTGCGGCGAATTCGGTCCCGGTCGAATGGCCGAGCCCCCGGCCATCGTGGCCGCTATCGAGGGGGCGCTGGGGGCAGGGCCTCTGGCGGGCAAGCATGTGCTGGTAACCTCGGGGCCGACCCATGAACCGATTGACCCGGTCCGATACATCGCCAACCGGTCATCCGGGGCGCAGGGGGCTGCGCTGGCAACGGCGCTTCGCGATCTGGGCGCGCGGGTGACTTTCGTGACCGGTCCGGCGGTTGTGCCGCCTCCGGTCGGGGTCGATGTCGTAGCGGTCGAAACCGCGCATCAGATGGCTTCGGCGGTCGAGGCTGCCCTTCCTGCCGATGCGGCCGTGATGGCGGCGGCAGTGGCGGATTGGCGGGTGGCCAATGCCAGTGGGCAAAAGCTGAAGAAGGACGGCTCGGGGAAGGCTCCGGCTCTGGAATGGGCCGAGAACCCGGATATTCTGGCCTTGGTGGCGAAGGGGCCACGGCGACCCAAGTTGGTGATTGGCTTCGCGGCTGAAACCATGGATGTCGTCGCCCATGCCACGGCCAAGCGGGCACGAAAGGGCTGCGACTGGATCGTTGCCAACGATGTGTCGCCCGCGACGGGGATCATGGGGGGCTCCGAGAATGCGGTCACCCTGATTTCGGAGTCAGGGGCCGAGGTCTGGCCCCGGATGGGCAAGGACGAGGTTGCGCGCAGGCTTGCGGCGCGGATTGTCGGGGCGCTTTCGGGCTGACGCCGAAAACGCCTTCGGCGGGGAAATTCGAGGACAGAGAATGGCAGAGCGGTCGCGCCCGGTGGTAAGCGTTCTATGGGAAGACTGGGCCGACCAGAGCCTGCCGTTGCCTGTCTATCAGACGGCGGGTGCTGCGGGAGCGGATCTCTGCGCGAACTTCCCCGAGGCGCAGCGCACGGGCGGGTTGACCTTGTTGCCGATGGGCCGGGCAATCTGCCCGACCGGCATCCGGGTGGCGATCCCTGAGGGCTACGAGATGCAGGTGCGGCCACGGTCCGGCCTGGCATCGAAGCACGGGATCACGCTGCCGAACACGCCCGGCACGATCGACAGCGATTACCGCGGGCCGCTGGGAGTGTCGCTTATCAACCTCGGGACGGAGCCCTACACGATCCGGCACGGCGACCGTGTGGCGCAGGCCGTGGTCGCCCCGGTCGTGCAGGCGGGCTTCGCGGTGGTGGATCGCCTGGACGAGACGGAGCGGGGAGCGGGCGGGTTCGGGTCGACGGGCTTTCGGTCGTGATCGGTCTTCTGGGGTTCGTCGCGATCTGGGGGCTGGGTCGCTGGCGCGGCTGGGGATCGCGCTGGCTGGAGCTGGCGGCGGGGTGGTGGGTGGTGCTGATGATCGCACACCTGCCCGTTCAGGTGGAGAACCCCCTGGCGCGGGTGGTGGGGGGCGATTTCCGGGGCTGGGCGGTCTTCGGGCTGCTGGTGGCGGTCGTGCTGGTCTACCGCGTGGCCCTGCAGGCCCTGCGCCGTCGGACGGTGCCCGAGACAGTGACTGCGCCTGCTTCCGGTTCATTCCGCGAGGCCGAACTGGACCGCTATGCCCGCCACATCATCCTGCGCGAGATCGGGGGGCCGGGGCAGAAACGGCTGAAGGGGGCGAAGGTCCTGGTCGTGGGGGCGGGGGGGCTTGGCTCTCCGGTCCTCCTTTACCTCGCGGCGGCGGGGGTGGGGACCATCGGGGTGATCGATCACGACGTGGTGGAGGGCTCGAACCTGCAGCGGCAGGTGATCCACACCGACGGGCGGATCGGGATGCCGAAGGTGTTCTCGGCCGAAGTGGCGATGCGGGCGCTGAACCCCTTCATCGAGGTGCGGCCATATCATCGGAAGCTGACCGAAGAGATCGCGGCGGGGCTGGTCGGGGAGTATGATCTGGTTCTGGACGGGACCGATGATTTCGACACCCGCTATCTGGTCAACCGGGCTTGCGTGGCGGCGGGGGTGCCGCTGGTTTCGGGGGCGATCACCCAGTGGGAGGGGCAGGTGAGCCTGTTCGACGCCGCGCGGGGCGGGCCGTGCTATGCCTGCATCTTCCCGGTGAAGCCCGCCGCCGGCCTGGTGCCGACCTGCGCCGAGGCGGGGGTGGCCGCACCGCTGCCCGGGATCATCGGATCGATGATGGCGATCGAGGCGGTGAAGTGGATCACTGGGGCGGGAGAGACGCTGGCAGGGCGGCTCATGATCCACGACGCGCTCTATGCCGAGACCAGGGTGATCGGGGTGAAGAAGCGGGCGGATTGCGAGGTCTGCGGCGGGCAGCATTGAGGGCTGTCCACGGTGGACAATCCTGCAAATGAAAGCAGGATCAAAGGTTTGGTCGCGGACGTTAGGGATTTGTTAACCCGCGCTACCGCCGGGAGGCGCGTGCCGCAAGCAGCAGCTTTTCGACGGGTGCCTTGCACTGTCGCAGGCCGGTGGGCATAGTCTGCTATCGCAAGAAACCAACCGGGAGCCTGACCGATGAAACTGACTGCCGCAGCCCTTCTGGGGCTTTCGCTTGTAGCCCTTCCCGCGCTGGCGCAGGATCTGCCGGATCTCGCCGGCCGCGAAGTCGTGGTGGTGACCGAGAACGCCTATCCGCCGCTGCAGTTCCTCGACAAGGACGGCAAGGCGGTAGGCTGGGAATACGACGCGATGGCCGAAATCGCCAAGCGGCTGAACATCACCGTGAAATATGAGAACACCAGCTGGGATGCGATGATCCCGGCGGTGGCCGAAGCCCAATACGACCTCGGCATGACCGGGATCACCATCAAGGACGAGCGCAAGGAGCAGGTCGACTTCTCGGATCCCTACATGCGGTCGGAAATGCTGATGATCGTGCGTGGTGACGAGGCCCGGTTCACTGATGCGGCTTCGTTCGCGGCAATCCCGGAGCTTCTGGTGTCGGCCCAGCCCGGAACCTCGCCCTTCTACGCGGCGATCTACAATATCCTCGATGGCAACGAGGAAAACCCGCGCGTGATCAAGTTCGAGACCTTCGGGGCGGGGCTTGAGGCGTTGAAGGCAGGGGACGTCGACCTAACCCTGTCGGATTCGACGGCGGCGAACGGCTATGTCGCGGCGTCGAACGGGGGCCTCAAGATCATCGGCGAGCCGCTGGCGAGCGAGGACTTCGGTTTCATCTTCCCGAAGGGGTCGGACCTGGTGGCCCCGGTCAACGCGGCGATTGCCAGCATGAAGGCGGACGGGACGCTGGATGCGCTGAACCAGAAGTGGTTCGTCGACTACAAGATGGGCGAATGAAGGGCGGCCCCCGGTTTCGCCGGGGGCAACCTGATGGACCCGAACACCGAGCCTGACCGCGACTTTCCCTGGTGGCTGGTGATCCTGGCGATAACCGGCCTTTGGCTGTTCTACGAAATGCTGTCGGACGAGGTCTACAAGGGTGCGCTGACGATCCTGTCCAAGGGGCTGGTGGTCACGCTGGCCGTGGCCGTGGTGGCCTATCTTGGGGCCTGCGGCATCGGACTGGGGCTGGCGGTGATGGGGATGTCGAAGCACATCGTCCTGCGCCAGAGCGCACGACTTTACATCGAGGTGATGCGCGGCGTGCCCATCATCGTGCTTCTGTTGTATGTGGCCTTCGTTCTGGTCCCGGGCGTGGTCGCGGGCGTGAATGCGCTGTCAGGCGACGAGATTCTGCGCACGCGGGATGTGCCGCTGTTGTGGCGGGCGGTCCTTGCGCTGATGCTGGCCTATTCCGCCTTTCTGGCCGAGATATTCCGGGCGGGCCTGCAGGCGGTGGACAAGGGCCAGATCGAGGCGGCGATGGCCCTGGGCCTGAATGGCTGGCAGAGGTTCCGGCATGTTCGATTTCCGCAAGCTTTCCGGCTGATCCTGCCGCCGTTGGGCAATGATTTTGTGGCAATGGTGAAAGACAGCAGCCTTGTCGCTGTGCTGGGCATCTCGGATGTCGCGCAGCTGGCCAAGGTGACGGCGGCGGGCAACTTCCGCTATTTCGAAACCTACAACGTGGCGGCCTTTCTTTACCTGGTGATGACCATCGGCCTGTCGCTGGTCCTGCGGCGGTTCGAGGCCCGGATGCGGTCGCGCGGGCAGGACGGGTCGTGACTCGAGCGGCTTGCGCCGCATGTCCTTCCTCTCGTCGTCGCGCCTGCGCGCTCCTCCTCGGCTGATGGGGGTTCCACCCCCAAACCCCCGGAGTATTTGTGAAAAGAGCAAGGGTGGACCTTGGAGGTTTGTGCGCCTAGCTTTCAGGGCAAAGGAGATCTTTCGATGAACGTGCTTCTGGAAGAATGGGAGACACCGTTCGGGCTGCCGCCATTCGCGGCAATCCGGGACGAGGATTTCGGGCCGGCTTTCGATGTCGCGCTGGCGCGGGCGCGGGCGACGATCCTGGAGATCGCCGAGGGGCCGGGCGCGAGTTTTGCCGAGGTGATCGAGGCGCTGGAGCTGGCGGAGGGCGATCTCGACCGGGTGTCGGGGGTGTTCTACAATCTTGCCGGGGCCGACAGCACCGAAGCGCGCGAGGCGTTGATGCGGGATCTGGCGCCGAAGATGTCGGCGTTTTCCAGCGAGGTCACCAACAACAAGGCGCTGTTCGCGAAGATCGAGGCTTTGTGGCAGGGGCGTGAGGCCCTGGGTCTGACGGACGAGCAGCGCCGGGTGCTGGAGCTTTACCGGCAGATGTTCGTGCGGTCGGGCGCGGCGCTGGAGCGCGCGGCGGCGGAGCGGCTGACGGCGGTCAAGTCGCGGCTGGCGGTGCTGGGCACGGCCTTCGCGCAGAACCTTCTGGCGGACGAGCGGTCCTGGTTCATGGACATTTCGGAGGCCGATCTCGCGGCCCTGCCGGGCTTTGTGCAGGAGGCGGCACGGGCGGCGGGGGTGGAGAAGGGCACGGGGCCGGTGGTGACGCTGAACCGCAGCCTGATCGTGCCGTTCCTGCAGTTTTCTCCGAACCGCAGCTTGCGTGAGCGGGCCTACGAGGCCTGGGTCGCTCGGGGGGCGAACGGGGGCGGGACCGACAACCGGGCGGTTGCGGCTGAGATTCTGGCGCTGCGGGCGGAGCGGGCGGCGCTGCTGGGGTATGCGGACTTTGCGGCGTTCAAGCTGGAGCCGGAGATGGCGAAGACGCCGGAGGCTGTGCGCGACCTGCTGATGCGGGTCTGGCAACCGGCGCGGGCGAAGGCCTTGGCGGATGCGGGGGTGCTGGAGGCGATGCTGAAGGCAGACGGGTTCGCCGGGCCATTGGAGCCCTGGGACTGGCGCTATTACAGCGAAAAGCGGCGCAAGGCCGAGCATGACCTGGATGAGGCGGTGCTGAAGCCCTACCTCAGCCTCGACGCCATGCTGGGAGCGATGTTCGACTGTGCGGCGCGGCTTTTCGGGCTGGAATTCCGCGAGATCGAGGGGCCGTTCTATCACCCGGACGTGCGGGGGTGGGAGGTTACCCGAGGGGGAAGCCATGTGTCGGTGTTCCTGGGGGATTACTTCGCCCGGGGGTCCAAGCGGTCGGGCGCGTGGTGTTCGGCGATGCGGTCGCAGCGCAAGCTGGGCGGGGAGGTGCGGCCGATCGTGGTCAACGTCTGCAATTTCGCCAAGGGCGAGCCGAGCCTTCTGTCCTATGACGATGCGCGGACGCTGTTCCACGAGTTCGGCCACGCGCTGCACCAGATGCTGTCGGACGTGACCTATGGCTTCATCTCGGGCACCTCGGTCGCGCGGGACTTCGTGGAGCTGCCGAGCCAGTTGTACGAGCATTGGCTGGAGGTGCCCTCGGTGCTGGAGGCCCATGCGCGGCACCATGAGACGGGCGAGCCGATGCCGGGCGACATGCTGGAGCGGCTTCTGGCGGCGGGAACCTATGACCAGGGCTTTGCCACGGTGGAGTTCGTGGCAAGCGCGATGGTGGATCTGGAGTTCCATACCGGAAACCCTCCGGCCGATCCGATGCAGAGGCAGGCCGAGGTGCTGGAGGCGCTGGGCATGCCGCGGGCGATCAGGATGCGCCATGGCACCCCGCATTTCGCGCATGTGTTCAGTGGCGACGGCTATTCCAGCGGCTACTACAGCTACATGTGGTCCGAGGTGATGGACGCCGACGCCTTCGCGGCCTTCGAGGAAGCGGGCGACGCGTTTGACCCGGCGACGGCGGCGCGGCTGGAGCGGTTCATCCTGTCGGCGGGAGGGTCCGAGGATGCCGAGGCACTGTATCTGAAATTTCGTGGCAGGATGCCGGGGGTCGAGGCGCTGTTGAAGGGCCGCGGTCTTCTGGATGCAGCATAGGGGCCGGAATGGAACTGCTGAATTCGTGGGACACGCAAGCGGCGATCTCGCATCTGGCGAGTCTGGTCGTCGCCTACCTTCTGGCTTTGCCGATCGGCTGGAACCGTGAGCAGGAAGAGCGCAGCGCGGGCCTTCGGACCTTTCCCCTGGTCGCGATGTCGGCCTGCGGTTTCGTGATGATCGCCATCGAGGTCATCGGTCCGGACTCCGAGCAGCAGTCACGCATCATGGATGGGCTGATCACCGGCATCGGGTTCATCGGGGGCGGTGCGATCCTGAAACAGGGCGACCGTGCCACCGGGACGGCGACGGCGGCGAGCCTCTGGGCCACGGGGGCAATCGGGGCGGCGGTGGGCTATGGGCAGCTTGATATCGCGGTGATCCTTAGCGTCGTCACCGTGCTGACGCTCATCTTGCTGACCCCGCTGCGCAAGGTCGTGCAGGAGCGGAGCAATTCCGAAGGTGACGAAGTCTAGCGCCGCAAGCTGCCTGGCGGCTGGCCAAAGCGGGCGCGGAAGGCACGGGACAGCGTCGAGGGGCTGGAAAAACCGGTGCGTAGAGCGACCTCGGCCAGCGGGTGCCGGGTATCGGTCAGCATTCGGCGGGCCGCCTGCAGGCGCAGGTCTAGCGCGTGGGCTGCGGGCGTCGTGCCCAGAGCGGCGCGGAAGAGGGATTCGAGGCGACGGGGCGAGAGGCCGACGGCGCGCGCGATGGCGACGGCCGGCTCGGGCGCGTCGATCCCGGCCTCCATCCGGGCCAGCGCCCGGGTGACGCGGGGGTCGAGGGCAGGGTCCTGCGTGGCGATCTGGGGTTCGTGTCCGCTGCGGATCGTGGCCAGGAAGCTGGCAGCGACCTGGCGCGCAAGCGCCGCCCCGTGGCGGGCGCGGATCAGGTGCAGCATGAAATCGGCGGCGGGGGCAGCACCCGAGATCGTCACGCGGTTGCGGTCGATCACGAAGCGGTCGGGGACGACATCGATCTCGGGGTGGCTGGTCGCCAGATCCTCAAGGTCCTCCCAATGCACAGTGGCGCGGTGGCCGTCGAGAAGGCCCGCACGGGCCAGCACCCAGGGCGCAGCGTCGATGCCGCCGACCAGCTGGAAGCGGGGGGCGATGCGGCGGAGGTCGTGGATCAGTGGGCGGGTTGCGACCTCGGCCAGGCGGTAGCCGGCGACCACGATCAGGGCATCGGCTCCAACGGCATGAGACAGCGGGCCGGTCGATGGAAGCGAAATCCCGCAGGTCAGCGGGACCGGAGCGCCATCCGGCGAGACGACGCGCCAGCGGTAGGCCTCATGCCCCAACTGGCGGTTGGCGTTCCTCAACGGGTCGAGAGCGGAGGCGACCTCCAGGATCGATGCCTGAGGCAGGACGAGAAGCGCAAGGGTGAGCGGTTGCTCAGAGGCTTGGAAGATGGCATTTTCCGTCATCAGGATTTCGTAAAGTGCAAAGCGCAGGCTGGCAAGCGGGCTATTGTGGGGATCAAATCCCGGGGAGGTCCGAATGCCGCTGAACATGAACAAGGAAGTCTTCATCACCTGTGCGGTGACCGGCTCGGGCGGGACGCAGGACCGTTCGCCCCACGTGCCGCGCAGCCCCAAGCAGATCGCCGACAGCGCGATTGCGGCGGCGAAGGCGGGGGCGGCGGTAGTGCATTGCCACGTCCGCGACCCCGAGACGGGCAAACCCTCGCGCCGGTTGGACTATTACCGCGAGGTGACAGAGCGCATTCGGGACAGCGACACGGATGTGGTGTTGAACCTGACCGCCGGTATGGGCGGCGACATGTATTTCGACGGCACCGAGGACATGACCCGGATGGCCGCGATTTCCGACATGTGCGGGGCCGAGGAGCGGGTGGCGCATATCGTCGAATGTCGTCCGGAGATCTGCACGCTGGACTGCGGCACGATGAACTTCAACGAGGCCGATTATGTGATGGTCAACACGCCCGGGATGCTTCGGGATTTGGCCAAGCGGATGACGGCGGCGGGGGTGCGGATCGAGATCGAGGCGTTTGACACTGGCCATCTGTGGCTGGCCAAGCAGCTGCATTCCGAAGGCGTGATCCCGGACCCGGTGCTGGTCCAGCTGTGCATGGGGGTGCCGTGGGGTGCGCCGGATGATCTGAACACCTTCATGGCGATGGTGAACAACGTGCCTGCGGGCTGGCACTTCAGCGCCTTCGGACTTGGGCGCAACGAGATGGCCTATGTGGCGGCGGCGACCATTGCGGGCGGGAACGTTCGAGTGGGGCTGGAGGACAACCTCTGGCTGGAGAAGGGGGTTCTGGCGACCAACGCTCAGTTGGTGGAGCGCGCGGCGACCATCGTCGAGAACCTTGGCGCGCGGGTGATCACTCCGGCCGAGGTGCGGGCGAAGCTGAAGCTGGAGAAGCGGGCGCCGGTGGCGAAGTAGCATGGACAAGGTCAAGTTCACCGCGATGAAGGACGGCGACGCCGCCGACTATGCCATGCTGGACGTGCATGAGCGGGAGTACGCCTCGGGGACTGCGGACCGGCTTCTGGGCGCTCTGGTCGAGCTGGACGAAAGCCTGTCGGGCTATCAGGTCACGCGGCTGGGTCATTCGCTGCAAGCCGCGACACGGGCCTGGCGGGCAGGGGCGGATACCGACTGGGTGGTGGCCGCGCTGCTGCACGACATCGGCGACATCTACGCGCCCTACAACCACGACGAATACGCCGCCGCGATCCTGAAGCCCTTCGTGCGCGAGCAGGTGGCCTGGGTGGTGGAAAAGCACGGCGACTTCCAGCGGCTTTACTATGCGCACCACGTCGGCGGGAACCAGCACGCGCGCGACCGCTATCGGGACCATGCGTATTTCCAGGACTGCGCCGATTTCTGCGAGTTCTGGGACCAGTCGAGCTTTGATCCGGACTATCCCATGATGACCGTTCAAGACTTCGCCCCCCTTGTGCGCGAGGTCTTTGCCCGCAGGGCCTATGATCCGGCTGTGATCCGCACGGGCGAGCGGGAGCCGCTGACTGACAGGAGATTGGCCGCTGCGCGGGCATAGGACTGAAGTCGATGAGCCATGCCGGTCGCGTGGCACCCCGCGCTCCAGTGCAGGCGCGAGGACGAGTGGAAACTGAAACGGGACATGGGTCAGGATATGGCACGGAAAGCGGCAATCATAGGCGGTGGGGTGATCGGCGGCGGCTGGACGGCGCGGTTCGTGCTGAACGGCTGGGATGTCGCGGTGTTCGATCCAGGACCGGCAGCCGAGCGCAATGTGGCGACCATGTTGGCCAACGCGCGGCTTGCAGTGCCCGCGCTGTCCGACGTGCCGATGCCCCCCGAAGGCCGCGTGACCTTTGCGGCCACCATGGCTGAGGCGCTGGAAGGGGCGGACTACGTTCAGGAAAGTGTGGGCGAGCGGCTGGAGCTGAAGCATCAGGTCTATGCCCAGATGCAGCAGGCCAATCCGGACATTCTCATCGGCTCTTCCACCAGCGGCTTCAAGGCGGTCGATCTGCAGAAGGGCGCGGTAAATCCGGGCAACATCATCGTGGCGCATCCGTTCACGCCGGTCTATCTGCTGCCGCTTCTGGAAATCTCGGCCTCGGCGGCGAATACGCCGGAGGTGATCGAACGCACCAAGGCGATCGTGACCGAGATCGGCATGTTCCCCCTAGTCATGCGCAAGGAGATCGACGCCTTCATCGGCAGCCGGTTCCTGGAGGCGGTCTGGCGCGAGGCGCTGTGGATGCTGAAGGACGGGGTGGCCACCACCGAAGAGATCGACGATGCGATCCGGATGAGTTTCGGCCTGCGCTGGGCGCAGATGGGGCTGTTCGAGAATTACCGCATTGCCGGCGGTGAGGCCGGGATGCGGCATTTCATGGCGCAGTTCGGTCCGGCGCTGAAATGGCCCTGGACCAAGCTGATCGATGTGCCCGAGTTCAACGACGAACTGGTCGATCTGGTGGCGGGGCAATCCGACGCTCAGTCGGGCCACATGCACATCCGCGATCTGGAACGGCTGCGCGATCAGAACCTGGTCGGCATCCTGCGGTCGCTGAAGGAGCGCAACATGGGCGCAGGCAAGGTGCTGCGTGAGCATGATGCGCGCCGTGCGGCGGTTTTCAACTTCGAGATGGCGACGGGGCCGGACAGCGCGACCAAGGCCGCGCCGCTGGTCATGTGGCAGGGGCAGGTGCTGCCGGGCTGGATCGACTACAATGGCCACATGACCGAAAGCCGATACTACTTCTGCAACTCGGAAACGGTGGACAACTTCCTGCGGCTGATCGGGGCGGGGATGGACTATGTCGCGGCGGGGCACAGCTACTATTCGGCGGAAACGCATATCCGGCACCTCGGGGAGGCGAAGCTGGGCGACCAGTTGCGGGGTGAGTTGCAGATCTTGTCCGCTGACGAAAAGCGGTTCCGCAGCTTTGTGCGGATCATGAAGGGCGATGCCTGCGTCGCAACGGTCGAGCAGCTGTGCCTGCACGTCGACATGAAGGCGGGCAAGACGGTTCCCGCTGCAGCCGAGGTCTGGAAGAACCTGAAGGCCGTCGCCGACGCCCATTCCGGGTTGCCGCTGCCCGAAGGCGCAGGCCGGGCCATCGGCCAGAAGAGGGACTGACGCGATGGATTTCGGACTGACCGAAGAGCAGCAGATGATCGTCGACACGACGCGGGCGTTTGTCGAGGCGGAGTTGTATCCGCACGAACAGATGGTCGAACGGACCGGGGTCCTGCCGCTGGAACTGATCCGGGAAATCCAGGCGAAGGCCATGGCGGCGGGGCTCTATTCCGCCAACATGCCGGTGGAGGTCGGGGGCGCGGGGCTCGATACGCTGTCGTGGCTCTTGTACGAAAAAGAGCTGGGGCGTGCGAACTATGCCCTGCACTGGACTTGCGTGGCGCGGCCGTCGAACATCCTTCTGGCCGGTAATGCCGACCAGCGCGAACGCTATCTGATGCCCTGCATCCGGGGCGAGACCTGGGATTGCCTGGCGATGACCGAACCGGGTGCCGGGTCGGATCTGCGCGGGATGAAGGCTTCTGCAAAGGCGGACGGCGGCGACTGGGTGCTGAACGGGACCAAGCATTTCATCAGCCACGCCGACCTTGCGGGCTTTGCCATCGTTTTCATGGCGACGGGCGAGGAGCAGACCCCGCGCGGGCCGAAAAAGCTGATCACGGCGTTCTTCGTCGACAAGGGCACCCCGGGGTTCACGGTGCGCGAGGGATACCGGAACGTCTCGCACCGCGGCTACACCAACGCAGTGCTGGAGTTCGACGATTGCCGGGTCCCGGCGGCGAATGTGCTGGGAGAGGTTCACAAGGGCTTCGAGGTGGCGAATTCCTGGCTGGGGGCGACGCGGTTGCAGGTCGCCTCGACCTGCCTTGGGCGGGCCGAGCGGGCGCTGGGACATGCGATCTCCTATGCGGCCGATCGCAAGCAGTTCGGCCAGGCCATCGGCAAGTTCCAGGGGGTCAGCTTCAAACTGGCTGACATGGCGATGGAGCTGAAGGCGGCCGAGTTGCTCACGCGGGAGGCGGCCTGGAAATACGACCAGGGCACGGTGACCGAGGCCGACATGTCGATGGCCAAGCTGAAGGCGACCGAGGTGCTGGCGATGGTTGCCGACGAGGCGATCCAGATACACGGCGGGATGGGGCTGATGGACGAGCTGCCGCTGGAGCGGATTTGGAGGGATTCTCGCGTCGAGCGGATCTGGGAGGGCACCTCGGAAATCCAGCGGCACATCATCAGTCGCGAATTGCTGAGGGCAGTCGGGGGTTGAGACGTCGGACCGGGGGGTTTCACACCCCCCGGACCCCCCGTGGGATACTTGAGGACGAAGAATGCAGGCTTTTCCGGATTCCGGTAACCGCGCGTTAAGGTCAATCGGCGATTCTGTCAGAGCGGTACAGGCGGGGACGCCGATGACCGCGACGTGGAATGGCGCCTCGTTCTGGACTCCGGGGCGGGGCGTTTACATTCTTCGTCCCCAAGTATCCCGGGGTCCGGGGCAGCGCCCCGGCGGGTTCGGCTTGGCCGGAGGCGTGGAATGACGCGCCTCGACCGTCTTCTGCGCCCGCGCCAAATCGCCGTTCTGGGGGCAGGCTGGGCGCTAAATGTCATCGAGCAGTGCCGGAAAATGGGCTTTCAGGGCCCGGTCTGGCCCGTGCATCCGACGAAAGCCGAGATTGGCGGCCTCAAGGCCTACCTCAGCCTCGCCGACCTGCCAGAGGCGCCGGATGCCACGTTCATCGGCGTCAACCGTTTTGCCACCATCGACGTTGTCTCGGAACTTGCCGAGATGGGGGCAGGCGGGGCGATCTGCTTTGCCTCCGGCTGGACCGAGGCCGGGGAGCCGGGGCTGCAGGACAGGCTGGTTGCTGCTGCGGGGGACATGCCGATCCTTGGGCCGAACTGCTATGGGGTGATCAACTACCTTGACGGGGCGCTACTTTGGCCGGACCAGCATGGCGGGGTGCCGGTCCGGTCCGGCGTGGCGCTGGTCAGCCAGTCGTCGAACATCGTCATCAACCTCGGCATGCAGCAGCGCGGGTTGCCGGTCGCCTATGTGGCCTGTCTGGGCAATGCCGCTGTCGTGGGGCTGGCGGAACTCACAGGGGCGCTTCTGGACGATCCGCGCGTGACGGCGGTCGGGCTTTATATCGAAGGGATCGACGATGCCCCGGCCTTTGCAGCCTTGGCCGAAAAGGCACGGGCGATGGGCAAGGGCGTGGTGGCGATCAAGTCGGGCAAGACCGAGCTTTCCCGAACCGCTGCCGCCAGCCATACCGCTTCGTTGGCCGGGGGCGGGGCTGCGTCCAGCGCCTTCCTGCGCCAGATCGGGGTAGCGGAGGTGAATACGCCCTCGGAGCTGATCGAAACCCTGAAGATCTTCCATGTCCACGGACCCCGGATCGGGACGCGGATCTGTTCGCTGTCGTGCTCGGGCGGTGAGGCGGGATTGGTCGCGGACCTGGCGGCGCCCTACGGGATCGATTTCCCGCCGGTGCCCCAGGCCACGCATGACCGGCTGTTCGCAGTGCTGGGCGAGATCCCGACGATCTCGAACCCCTTGGACTACCACACTTTCATCTGGGGCGACGGGCCGAAGACCACGGAAGTTTTCAGCGCGATGCTCGACGCCTACGACGCGGGGCTTTACATCATCGACAGCCCGCGCGCGGACCGCTGTGATCCTTCCGGCTATGATCCCGCTTTCCGGGCGATCGTCGATGCGCAGAAGGCGACGGGGAAGATCGCCTTCCCGGTCGCCTCGATGGCCGAGAATTTCGGCGAAACCCGCGTTCAGGCGATGATGGAGGACGGTGTCTGCGCGCTTCTGGGGCTTGAAACCGCGCTGGCGGCGATCAAGGCGGCGCAGACCGCGCCCGGCGTTGCGGGCTGGCGGCCTGCACCGGCCTTGCCGTCGCGCGAAACGCGGATGCTGACCGAGGCGGAGGGGAAGGCGCTTCTGGCCGGGGCCGGGGTGACGGTTCCGGGTTCGGTGACCGGGGCGACGATTGCCGAGGTTGCGGGCAAGCTGCGCTTTGGCGCTCCTTTCGTCTTGAAGGGTCTTGGCTTTGCGCACAAGACCGAGGCGGGGGCGGTTCGTCTGGGGCTTGCGAGCCTTGACGGCCAGCCCGAGATGCCGGGCGCGACCGGGTATCTTGTCGAGGAGATGGTGACGGGCGCGGTGGCCGAAGTGCTGCTGGGCCTGCGGCGCGATCCGGTCTACGGGGTGACGCTGACCCTTGGCATGGGCGGGGTGACCGCCGAGGTGCTGGCCGATACGGTGACGCTGGTATTGCCGGTGACGGAGGATCAGGTGCTGGAGGCGGCGCGCGGTCTGCGGCTTTGGCCTTTGCTGGATGGCTATCGCGGGCGTCCCAAGGCCGACATGGCGTCGGTCGCTGACATTGCCGTGCGGCTGGGTCAGCTGATGCTGGCGGACGAGAGCCTTGAGGAAATCGAAATCAACCCCGTCCTCGTGCGCCAATCCGGTGCCGTTGCGGTGGATGCGCTGATCAGGAGAGTGTGATGCCGGACATGCAGATGCGGACCGAAGGCCCGGTGAAAACCCGCCGTGAGGGGGCCATCCTGGAGGTCACTCTGGACGCGCCCAAGGCCAATGCGATCAGCCTGAAGACCAGTCGGGTGATGGGTCTGGTGTTCCGCGACTTCCGCGACGATGACAGCCTTCGGGTCTGCATCCTGCGCGCGGCGGGGGAGAAGTTCTTTTGCCCCGGCTGGGACCTGAAGGCCGCAGCCGAGGGCGATGCGGTGGATGGCGACTATGGGGTTGGCGGCTTTGGCGGGTTGCAGGAACTGCCGAACCTCAACAAGCCGGTGATTGCTGCCGTGCAGGGCATCTGCTGCGGCGGCGGGCTGGAGCTGGCCCTGTCGGCGGACCTGATCCTGTGTTCCGTGAACGCGACCTTCGCCCTGCCGGAAATCCGGTCGGGCACGGTGGCCGATGCGGCCAGCATCAAGCTGCCGAAGCGCATCCCCTATCACGTTGCGATGGACCTCCTGCTGACCGGCCGCTGGTTCGACGCCGAGGAGGCGCATCGCTGGGGCCTGATCAAGGAGGTCTGTGCGCCGGAAGAGCTGCTGGGCAAAGCGTGGGACCTCGCGCGGCTGCTGGAAAGCGGCCCGCCGCTGGTCTATGCCGCGATCAAGGAAGTGGTGCGCGAGGCGGAGAACATGCGCTTTCAGGACGCGCTGAACCGGATCACCAAGCGGCAGATGCCGACGGTGGACCGGCTTTACGCCAGCGAGGACCAGCTGGAAGGGGCGAAGGCCTTTGCCGAAAAGCGCGATCCGGTGTGGAAGGGGAGGTAGCCGACCGGCAAAACCTGCAAGAGTGCATTGCGTGGCAGCCAGAACATAAGTTCCGCAAGGCTGAGGCAATCACGCCCATGCAAAATGATTTCGGATCCGTCCAACCCTGTGGGCAATTTGCTCCGAAAAAGCCTGAAGGTTGCCGTGCTCAGGTTCAAGCAGCTCTGCAGAGTTCATGAAACAGACGGGAGCCCCCACAGACAAGTATTCTTGCGGATTCTCTGTCTTCTGAATTGGCACAACCGAATTGATCGTCCAGCCATGCGACTGGAAGTACTTAAGATATTCGTGCCCTTCCGGCAGTCCATTTGTGGCAACGTCGCGAAGCGCAATGAGGATGTTGCCCGATCTTGCGGCTCGCTGATGCCGAAGAATGCGCTTTGATATTTCACTTAAAGAGAATTCTGGTGACCAGCCCGCTTCCTGAATCGCCATCTTGCGGGACCAAAGCCGCAGAAAGCCACCACCTCTCAGCAAGACGGTATAGGGCCTGCTAGGGTAAGGACCCATTGATCTCGAATTCGCGACGTGATTCCTGGAGGTTCGCCCGTCACCCCTTCGTCGCGACAAAGTTAGTCCCGAAGATCTTGGCCGGATCGTCCAGGTCAAACACCTGGATTTCACGGTCCTCGCCCGACATACCAAGCACATGGATCCGGTAGCCGAGGCTGGTCAGGTACGTATGGAGCGTGTTCGCCCGTTCCGAATTGGCCTTTACATGCTCTGCGGGCAAATCCGTGAAACCATCGGCGTCGACGTTCGCTAAAACTTCGAAAATGATCGGTGGTCCGATGGTGGACAGCGTCCTCTCGAATCCCCGAAGAACCTGGTACTCCGCCCCTTCCACGTCGATTTTGATGGCCGCAATGTCGCCGATATCCAGCTCGGAGAGGACTTCGTCGCCGATCCTGGTCATGACGACGGACTGGGTCTTTCCTTGGCCTTCGTCGACCAGGCTTGCCATCGTGTCCGCCTCTCCGGCCGACCAGAACGACATAAGGCCAGTCTTGTCAGACAGTCCAAACGGCAAAACCCGGGCATTGCGCAACCCGTTGGCCGTGAGAAACGCATGGATATAGTGGCAAGCGCCGATTTGCGGTTCGAACCCGAGATAGCTGCGATCCGGGTCGACTGCCAGAACCTTGCCCAGCGTTTGTCCCAGGTTGGCCCCTACATCGACGAAGGTTCCCGGTCGTTTCAGTAGACGGGCGATCGCCGCTGCCACCTCTGGTTCATCGTCGGATTCTGGGGCGACAATGTTCGAGAAGTAGCCTTTGATCCGGTAGTCCCGCCGACCAATCCGGACGGGTCGACCCATCTGCCGCAACAAGCGTTCCATATGGTCACGAATACGATTTAGGTTCAGTTTCTGCCTCCTATGCCGGCCGGCCGTACCAAGAAAGGTGCTTCAGAAACGTCGCTCCTGTTCTTGAAGGCTACAAGTTAACTTGTTCACGGTCAACGGAGCCACTGCGGTCGGATTGACGCGGCTAGCCGGTCCTGATCTAAGCCCACTGGGGTTCTTGGTAGCGCCAAACTGCGCTGTAAGGTGACCGATCATCGTTGACTTTCCGGCATCGGAATCCCCGACGATGGCCCAGACATTCACATTGGTCAAAATGGACATGCAATATCTTTCAAACAAATCCGGCCTGGCCGCGCAACCAGCACCAAGAGAGTCCAATAACTATGAGGCGCCAGACATTTATGCAAGAGTGGCTGTACAAGAGGACATAGGGTGTCGAACAAAGACCGCCCATGCTCAGATGGACAGCAGGAATCGCAAAATGCCCAACCACGACTACACCGCCCGCATCCTCTGGACCGGCAACCGGGGCGAGGGGACGGCGCATTACAAGGGTTATGACCGGACCTGGGACATCGCGGTGCCGGGGAAGGCCCCGGTTCATTGCTCGAACGATCCGCTGCTGGGCGGGGACCCTGCGAAGATGAACCCGGAGGATCTCTTGCTGTCCGCCCTCTCGGCCTGTCACATGCTGTGGTATCTGCACTATGCCAGCGATGCGGGGATCGTGGTGACGGGCTACTCCGACAGCCCGGTGGGCGTGGGTGAGGTCGGGCGCGGCGGGGCGGGGCGGTTCATGAAGGTGACCCTGCGGCCGCATGTCGTGGTGAAGCCGGGGACGGACCTTGCGGCGGCCGAGGCGATCCATCACCGCATCCACGAGGTCTGTTTCATCGCCCGGTCGGTGAATTTTCCGGTGGACTATGCGCCGACCTTCGCGGTTGACGGCTGACCAGATGCCCCCCCGCCCCCGTCCCCTCCCCACGGCGGGAGAGGCGAGGCTATTGCGACATTTGATGTCGTAAAGCGGACGGTCCCCCCCTTTGCCCGCGGCTAGGCTGCGGCGCACGTGCCGGGGGGCAGCATGGACGAGACGGATTACATCATCGTGGGCGCGGGGAGCGCCGGATGCGTGCTGGCGGACCGGTTGTCGGCATCCGGCAAGCATCGGGTGACGGTGCTTGAGGCCGGGGGCTCGGACCGCCGGTTCTACGTTCATTTGCCGTTGGGCTACGGCAAGCTGTTCTACGACCCCGCCGTGAACTGGCTTTACAAGACCGAACCTGATCCCGGTCTGGCCGGAAACCGGGATCACTGGCCGCGGGGCAAGGTGCTTGGCGGGTCGTCCAGTATCAACGCGATGGTCTGGATCCGGGGGCACCGCGCCGATTACGACGATTGGGGGCGCGACAATCCTGGCTGGGGCTGGGACGAATGTCTTGCAGCCTATCGGGCGCTGGAGGACAACGAGGCGGGCGGGGATGCCTGGCGCGGCAAGGGCGGGCCGCTGTTCATTTCGGCCAACCGCTCGGGCCTGCATCCGCTGGTGCCGTCCTATGTCGCGGCCTGCGGTGAGGCGGGTCTGGCCGAGAACCCCGACTTCAACGGCGCGGAACAGGAAGGCGCCGGGATCTATCAGATGACGATCAAGGGGGCGCGGCGGAACTCGGCCGCGCGGGCTTTCCTGCGGCCCGCGATGAAGCGGCCGAATGTCCGGGTGATCACCGGCGCTATGGTGACCCGGGTGGTGATCGAGGGCGGACGGGCAGTCGGGGTGGAGTACCGGCGGGGCGGTGAGACGCAGGTCTTGCGGGCGCGGGGCGAAGTGATCCTGTCCGGCGGGGCGATCAACTCACCGCAGCTGTTGCAGCTGTCGGGGATCGGGCCGGGGGCGCTTTTGCAGTCGCTGGGCATTCCGGTCGTCCTGGACAATGCGAACGTCGGCGACCATCTCAGCGACCATCAGGGCATCAACTACACCTGGGCGATGAAGGTGCCGACCTACAATGACGAGCTGCGGCCCTGGTGGGGCAAGGTCCGCGCCGGGTTGCAGTATTTCATCGGCGGCGGGGGGCCGCTGGCCAAGTCGATCAACCACGGCGGCGGGTTCTTCCGCACGCGGGCTGACCTTGATCGGCCCAACATGCAACTGTATTTCCAGGCGTTTTCGACGCTGATCCCGCGCAATGGCGAGCGTCCCCTGCTGACCCCGGACCCCTGGTCGGGGATGTCCATCGGGTTGTCCAACTGTCGCCCGACCAGCCGGGGACATATCCGGCTGCGGACGGCCAAGGCAGAGGATCATCCGGTGATCACCGCGAACGCCTTTTCGACCAACAATGACGTCGAAGAGATGCTGGCGGCGGTCAAGTTCCTGCGGACCATTGCGGCGCAACCGGCGTTGTCCTCACTGATCAAGGAAGAGCTGCGACCGGGGCCCGAGGTCCGATCAGACGAGGCGCTGATCCAGGATTTCCGGGCACGGTCGGGGACGGTCTACCACCCAAGCTGCACCTGCCGGATGGGGCCTGACCCGGCGACCTCGGTGGTGGATGCGGGGCTGCGGGTGCATGGGGTGGCGGGCCTGCGGGTGATCGACGCCAGTGCGTTTGCGAACATCATCGCGGGGAACACCAATGCTCCGGCAATCCTGATGGGCTGGAAGGGTGCCGAGCGGGTGCTGGCCGACGCGCGGTGATCCTTGAACCGGGGAGCCGTCCTCGGGGTATCGAACCCCTCGGACGGCGCTGCCGCAGACCGAAGCCATGCGTTGCGCCCGGTCCGGGCGGAGGTGCCTCCGGCGGGAGTATTTGTGAAAAGAGCAAGCCTGCGTGATTTGCTCTTTTCACAAATACTCATCTTGTCGCCGCAAGGCGCGGATCATTCCCCGCGCGGAAACCGCTTGCTGTCTTCCAGGATGTTCAGGTCCATGTGGTTGCGCATGTAGCGTTCGGACGCCGCGCGCAGGGGTTGGTGGTCCCAGGGGAAATAGGCACCGTTGCGCAAGGCCTCGTAGACCACCCAGCGGCGGGCCTGGCTTTCGCGGACCTGGGCGTCGTAGGCGGAAAGGTCCCAGCGCTGGTCGGCCAAGGCGCGGAAATGGGCGAGGATGTCGGCGGCGCGGGGGTCCTGGGCGAGGTTCGTCGTCTCAAGCGGGTCGTTGGTGACGTCGAACAGCTGTTCGGGGTCAGCCGGGCAGCGGATGTATTTCCAGGCCCCTTCGCGCAGGGCGACCATCGGGGTGATGGTGCCTTCGGCGGCGTATTCCATGGCGACGGGCGGGCGGGGCGCGCCGTTGGCGACGGGGATCAGGTTGACCCCTTCGGTCCAGGGCATGACCTCATCCATCGAGATGCCGGCCAGTGCCGCGAGGGTGGGGGCAAGGTCGATGGAGGAGACCGGGGTTTCCACCAGCCCTGCGGGCATCTGCGGTGCCGCGATCATCAGGGGGACGCGGGCGGAGCCTTCGAAGAAGTTCATCTTGAACCAGAGGCCCTTTTCCCCAAGCATCTCGCCGTGGTCCGACAGGAAGACGATGTGGGCCTCTTGCCGGGTCGCCTCCAGCACCGCGAGGATCTCGCCGATCTTGTCGTCGACGTAAGAAATATTGGCGAAATAGGCCTGTTTGGCGCGGCGGATGTGGTCGGGGGTGATCTCCATTCCGCGCCAGTCGCAGGCGTCCATCAGGCGCTGGGAATGGGGGTCCATGTCGTCGTAGGCCAGCGGCGCGGGCGGTTCGCATTCCGGCGCGCCTTCGTAAAGGTCCCAATACTTGCGGCGCGCGACGAAGGGGTCGTGCGGGTGGGTGAAGCTGACCGTCAGCGCCCAGGGGCGGAGGTCTTGCCCGCGCGAGAGGTCGTAAAGCTTCTGGATGGCCTGGAAGGCGACGTCATCGTCGTATTCGTACTGGTTGGTGATCTCGGCCACTCCGGCACCCGTGACCGAGCCGAGGTTGTGGTACCACCAGTCGATCCTCTCACCCGGCTTGCGGTAGTCCGGGGTCCAGCCGAAATCGGCGGGATAGATGTCGGTGGTCAGGCGTTGTTCAAACCCGTGCAGCTGGTCGGGGCCGACGAAGTGCATCTTGCCGCTGAGGGCGGTCTGATACCCGGCACGGCGCAGGTGATGGGCGTAGGTCGGGATGTCTGAGGCGAATTCGGCAGCGTTGTCGTAGACGCGGGTCCGGCTGGGAAGCTGGCCGGACATGAAGCTGGCGCGCGCCGGGGCGCAGAGGGGCGAGGCGGTGTAGCAGTTCCTGAACCGGGTGGACCGGGCGGCGAGGCGCTTCAGGTTTGGGGTGTGCAGGAAGTCCGCCGGGCCGTCGGGGAAGAGGGTGCCGTTCAGCTGGTCGACCATCAGGATCAGAATGTTGGGCTTGGTCATCCGGGTCGGTCCTTCCTTGCGCTGGCCCTTGTCTAGCCGGTCAGGGGTCGCCGTCTGGCCCCCGACCGACCGGCCCATGTCGAAAGCGTCATTCCGGCTGGGTGCCGCCGGTCGCTTCGGTCACCTGATCCGCTGCCGCCCGAACCAACGCGCCGATCCTTGTGGCATCCGACAACCCCATGCGGAAGGCGGGGCCGGAGACGGACAGGCCCGCGACAGGCTCGCCATGCGCGTTGAAGATCGGGGCCGCGACGCAGCGCATCCCCTCGGCGCGTTCCTGGTCGTCGATGGAAAAGCCCCGGTCGCGGGTGCGGGAAAGGTCGCGCATCAGGGCAGAATCGCTTGTGAGGGTCAGCGAGGTGAACTTCTCCAGCCCCTTGCGGGCGAGGATGCCGCGGGTCTTCTCTTCGGGATACCAGGCGAGGAGTGCCTTGCCGATCCCGCTGGAATGCATCGGCGCGCGGGTGCCGGGCGGGAAAAAGGCGCGGATCGCCTCGTAGGTTTCAACCTGGGCGACGAAGAAGACTTCGTCCTTGACCTCGATCCCCAGGTTCGCCGTCTCGCCGGTTTCGCGCATCAGCGCGTCCATCGGCTGGCGGGCGCGTTCGACGACCTTGGTGCGGCGCAGGAAGGCAGAGCCGACGCGGAAGGCGCCGGGGCCGATGTGCCAGAACTGGCCGGGCTCGTCGACCTCGACCATGCCGTGCCCCTGCAGGGTGACCAGGGCGCGGAAGACGGTGGCGATGGCTTCGCCAGTATCCTCGGCGATTTCAGAGAGCGTCCGGCCGGGGTTCAGGGCGACATGGGTCAGGATGTCGAGACCCCGGTCCAGCGCCTGCACCGTGTTCTGGTCGGTCTTGTCGTTGAACGCCTTTGGGCGCCCGCGGGGTTTCTGTGCCATCGGGGGGCTCCTGATCGGTGAAAAAGCGCAAGTTATTGACTGGATTAGGGAATAGCATGGGTTTATGACAATGAAAAATCTTTTCGAAAAAATTGCGCGGATGTGTCGCGGGGCGTAGCTTTTGTGGGCGATCTTTCAGGGAGTTGCCCGATGTCCATGCAGAACCCCGTTTTCATTCCGGGCCCGACCAATATTCCCGAAAGCGTGCGCAAGGCGTGCGACATGCCGACACTGGACCACCGTTCCCCCGCCTTTGCGCGTATGTTCAAGCCTGCGGTGGCAGGGGTGCGGCGGGTTCTGCGGATGGATCAGGGGGAAATCATCGTTATTCCGTCGACGGGCACGGGTGGCTGGGAAGCGGCGGTGACCAACACTTTGTCGCCGGGCGACACGGTGCTGGCGGCGCGGTTCGGGATGTTCAGCCACCGCTGGATCGACCTGTGTCAGCGGCATGGGCTGGAGGTCGAGATCATCGAGACGCCCTGGGGGCAGGGTGCGCCGCTGGCGGCGATCGAAGCCGCGCTGAAGGCGGACCGTTCGGGCAAGATCAGGGCAGTGCTGGCCACGCATAACGAGACGGCGACGGGCGTGAAGTCCGACATCGGCGGCATCCGGGCCGCGATGGACGCGGCGGGGCATGGCGCGATGCTGTTCGTGGACGGGGTGTCGTCCATCGCCTCGATGCCGTTCGACTTTGCCGGTTGGGGCGTGGATATCGCCGTGGCGGGCAGCCAGAAGGGGTTCATGTTGCCGGCGGGACTGGCAATCCTGGGCGTCTCGCCCAAAGCCATCGCGGCGATGGAGACGGCGAAGCTGCCGCGAACCTTTTTCGATTTCAAGGACATGCTGACCTCTTATGCCAGGGGTGGCTATCCCTACACGCCTGCTGTCGGCCTTATCGCCGGTCTGGCACATTCCATCGACCTTCTGGAAAGCGAGGGCCTGGACAACGTCCATGCCCGCCACCACCGCCTTGCCGAAGGCGTGCGCTGCGCGGTTTTTGCCTGGGGGATGACGCCCTTCGCCGCCTCGCCCGACCTTTATTCCGACACGGTGACGGCGGTGAAGGTGCCGGAGGGCTGCGACGGGACCGCTTTGGTGCAACTGGCGGCCTCGAAATACGGCATGGCCTTTGGCGTCGGGTTGGGCGAGGTCGCGGGCAAGGTGTTCCGCATCGGGCATCTGGGGATGCTGACCGAGGCGATGGTGCTGTCGGGTCTTTGCGTGGCCGAGATGTGCATGGCCGATCTTGGCTGGCCGGTGAGGCTGGGGTCGGGCGTGGCGGCGGCGCAGGAGTATTATCGGGGAACGGTTCCGGCAATGGCGCTGGCGGCGGAATAGAACATGAAGGACCTGACCCAGATGCCGATTCCAACTTATGAGGACGTGCTTGCGGCCCATGCCCGCATCGCCCCCTACATCCACCGCACTCCGGTCCTGACCTCAAGCTATTTCAACAGTTTGACCGGGGCCGAGCTGTTCTTCAAATGCGAGAACTTCCAGAAGGCGGGGGCGTTCAAGGTTCGAGGAGCCTGCAATGCGGTCTTCGGCCTTACCGATGAGATGGCCGCCAGAGGGGTCTGCACGCATTCGTCGGGCAACCACGCGCTGTCCCTTTCCTACGCCGCAGGTCGGCGAGGCATCCCCTGCAATGTCGTGATGCCGCGCACTGCGCCGCAGGCGAAGAAGGATGCCGTGCGCGGCTATGGCGGCGTCATCACCGAATGCGAGCCCTCGACCTCCAGCCGAGAGGCGGTGTTTGCTGAAGTGCAGGCCCGGACGGGGGGCGAGTTCGTCCATCCCTACAACGACCCCCGGGTGATTGCCGGGCAGGCCACCTGCTCGCGCGAGCTTCTGGAACAGGTGGACGGTCTGGACGCGATCATCGCGCCCATCGGCGGCGGCGGCATGATCTCGGGCACCTGCCTTACGGTGTCATCGACCGCCCCGGGCGTCGATGTCTATGCAGCCGAGCCGAAGAACGCCGACGACGCCTACCGCAGCTTCAAGGCGGGCCGGATCATCGCCGACGACGCGCCCGAGACGGTTGCGGACGGGCTGAAGGTTCCTCTGAAGGACCTGACCTGGCACTTCGTCAGCCGCCATGTGACCGACATCTTCACCGCGACCGAAGACGAGATCGTCGAGGCGATGAAGCTGACCTGGAAGCGGATGAAGATCGTGATGGAGCCAAGCTGCGCCGTGCCACTGGCCTGCATTCTGGCCAACCCGACGGTTTTCAAGGGCCGCCGGGTCGGGGTGATCATCACCGGCGGCAATGTGGACCTCGACACGCTTCCCTGGATGAAAGGATGACGACCATGAACACACATACGGATTTCCAGGGGCTTGAGGTTGGCTTCGACATTCCTGCACTGCCGGGGATGGATGCAGCCGACATCCAGACGCCCTGCCTGATCCTCGACCTTGATGCGCTGGAGCGGAACATCGTCAAGATGGGCGACTACGCACGGGCCCACGGGATGCGGCATCGGGTTCATGGCAAGATGCACAAGTCGGTGGACGTGGCCCTGTTGCAGGAACAGCTGGGCGGGTCGGTCGGCGTCTGCTGCCAGAAGGTGTCGGAAGCCGAGGTCTTTGCGAGGGGCGGCATCAAGGATGTGCTGGTCAGCAATCAGGTGCGCGATCCGTTGAAGATCGACCGGCTGGCGCGGATGCCGAAGCTTGGCGCGCGCACAATCGTCTGCGTCGACATGGCCGAAAACGTGGCCGACCTGTCCGCCGCGGCAGTCAGGCATGGCTCCACCATCGAATGTCTGGTAGAAATCGACTGCGGTGCCGGCCGCTGCGGGGTGAAGACCACGCCGGAGGTGGTGGCCTTGGCCAAGGCGATCGACGCGGCGCCGGGACTGAAGTTTGCGGGCATCCAGGCCTATCAGGGCGCGATGCAGCACATGGACAGCTATGCCGACCGCAAGGCCAAGATCGATGTCGCCGTCGCCCAGGTCAAGGACGCTGTCGACGCGCTGAAATCCCTCGGGCTGGATTGCGACATCGTTGGCGGCGGCGGGACCGGCAGCTACTATTTTGAAAGCAGTTCCGGGGTTTACAACGAATTGCAGTGCGGCTCCTATGCCTTCATGGACGCGGATTACGGGCGCATTCTTGACAAGGACGGGCACCGGATCGACCAGGGCGAATGGGAAAACGCGCTGTTCATCCTGACCTCGGTGATGAGCCACGCGAAGGCCGACAAGGCCATCGTCGATGCCGGGCTGAAGGCGCAGTCGGTGGACAGCGGATTGCCGGTGGTCTTCGGGCGCACGGATGTGAAATACGTCAAATGCTCGGACGAACACGGGGTGATCGAGGATCCGGCGGGTGCCCTGAAAGTCGGCGACAAGCTGCGCCTGGTGCCCGGACACTGCGACCCGACCTGCAACGTGCATGACTGGTATGTCGGGGTCCGGGGCGGAAAGGTCGAGGTCGTGTGGCCGGTGTCCGCCCGGGGCAAGCTTTACTGAAGCCACGATCTTTCTGCGAAAGATCCGTCACCTGATCCCGTCGGAGAGCGCCTCCGGTGGGAGTATTTGGGGAAAAGCGCAATCAGGGCGAAGGCTCTGGGAAGGATGTCATGCTGATCGTTCCCGAGGCGATGATCGCGTCGCTGGTGACCCCCGAAGACGCGTTCGAGGCAGTTGAAGTGTCATTCGCAGCCATGGCGCGAGGGGATGCCCGCAATTTTCCCGTCGTGCGCGAGGCGCTGGGAGAAGGGCGGCAATATGGCTTCAAGTCCGGGCTGGATCGCGCGTCGGGGCAGCTGGGGGTAAAGGCGGGGGGGTATTTCCCCGGCAATGCCGCGAAAGGGATGATCAACCACCAGTCTTCGGTCTTCCTGTTCGATCCCGAGACCGGGCGTCCCGTAGCGATGGTGGGGGGCAATCTTCTGACTGCGCTGCGGACGGCAGCGGCTTCGGCCATCGCCATCGACCGTCTGGCGCGGCCGGAGGCCGAGGTGCTGGGGATCGTGGGCGCGGGGCATCAGGCGGGGTTCCAGCTGCGCGCGGCGGCGCGAGTGCGACGGTTTCGCCGGGTGATCGCCTGGAACCTGCATCCGGAGATGCTGCCGAAGCTTGGGGCCGTCGCGGCAGAGCTTGGCCTGCCGTTCGAGGCCGTGCCCCTGGAGCGGATGCGCGAGGCGGAAGTGATCGTGACCATCACCTCGTCACCCGCGGCAAGCCTTATGGCGGCGCATGTCAGCCCAGGAACGCATCTGTCCTGCATGGGGACCGACACCCGGGGCAAGCAGGAGGTGGAGCCCGCGCTGGTGGCGGCGGCGGCGGTCTTCACCGACGAGGTGGCGCAGTCGGTCTCGATCGGCGAGACGCAGCATGCCGTGGGCGCGGGACTGGTCGAGGCAACCGCCATCGTGCCTTTGGGCGAGGTGCTGATCGGCAGGCATCCGGGGCGGCGCGGTCCGGAGGAGATCACGCTTTACGACGGGACCGGCGTGGGGCTGCAGGATCTTGCGGTCGCGGCGGTCGCCGTGGCGCGGGCGCGCGAGCGCGGGCTGGGGATCGAAGTCGGGGTCTGAGGCTGCGCCGGATGGCGACGACATGCGGGCTGCCAGGGCTTCCACCGTTGATTTCGGGATTGCCAGGTGGTCCCGGGGCGGGCATCTTTACGCGAATGACCGATCTTTCCCACCTTGCCCGGACGGGCGCGACCTTCGCGGTGCGGGTCACGCCGAATGCACGGCGGGCTGCGATCGAGGAGGTGGAGGGTGTCATCCGCATCGCCGTGACCGAAACGCCCGAAGCCGGACGTGCGACCGATGCGGCCCGCGCAAGTCTGGCCAGGGCGCTGGGCGTGGCAAAGACCCGTCTTGGGCTGCTGCGCGGGGCGACATCGCGCGACAAGCTGTTTCGTCTGGATTAGGCGGGACGGCGTCGGTCGGCCCGATCCCGGCTCTGTCCCGGGTCAAGTCCCCGATCTCTGCCCCTCCTTTCGGGCGCAGTCAAAGGCGGGGGCGACAGGGACGGGCCGATCCGACCCTGCCTGGGGCTGCCATATGACGTCATCGCAGCCGCTTAGCGCGCCCGCACGCCGATGCGCAGCGCCTTGGCCCGGGTTTCGCGGTGCGAGGCGAGCCAGGCGGCAAGGTCTTCCACGGGCATGGGTTTGGCGACGACATAGCCCTGCACATGACCGCAGCCAAGCTGCGCGAGCAGTGCGTGTTCGCCCGGGGTCTCCACGCCTTCGGCCAGGGTTTCGAGGCCAAGACGTTCGGCCAGCGACAGGATTGCCGTCACAAGATTCTGCTGGTCGCGGTTCTGGTCGACATCGCGGATGAAGCTGCGGTCGATCTTCAGCCGGTTCAGCGCAAAGCGGCGGATCGCGGTGATCGAGGCATGGCCGGTGCCGAAGTCATCCAGATCGACAGCACAGCCCATCGCGGCAATCCGCCCGATGTTCGAGGCAATGATGTCCTCACCGTCGCCCGCAACCACCGATTCCAGCACCTCGACAGTCAGCCGCGAGGGCGCGAGGCCGAAGCGGTCGAGCGTCCAGCCCAGCCGTTCGGGAAGCTGCGGGTCGCGCAGTTCCTGCGCCGAGAAATTGACGGCGGCCGTCGGGATGCGCAGGCCTTTGCGGTCAAATTCGGCCAGGGCGGCAAGCGACTGGGTCAGCATGGTCTGGCCCAGAAGCTCCATCAGGTCGGAGCCTTCGAGGGCAGGAAGGAAAGCGCCGGGCGCGAGACACCCCCGGTCGGGATGGTGCCAGCGCACCAGCGCCTCCACCCCGGTCACCTCACCGCTGTCGGTCGAAACCTGCGGCTGGAACCAGGCCCGGACTTCGCCGCAATCCACTGCGGCGGCAAATCCGGCGCGCAGTGCGTCACGGTCTGCGCGCGCGCGGGCGAGATCGGCGGAATAGCCGCGGATGGCGCCGGGACGGCACCCCGCGGCTTCGTCCCCCGCGACCTGAGCGGCGTCAAGCAGGGCCCGTCCAGAGGGCTGCGCCAGCTGCTGCGCATGACAGAAGCCGATGGAGCAGGTGGCCTGCACCATCCCGGTTGCCAGCGTGACCGGCTGCTGTGCCACGAGTTGCAGGCGGGCTGCGATCCGGACCATGATTTCAAGGTCCAGCCGCGGTGACGCTCCCAGAGCCACGGCAAGACTGCCGTCTTCGAGCGCGTAGAGCAGATCGCCCGGTCGCAGTGCGCCGCGCAGGCGGGCGACGCAGGTGGCCAGCACCGCGCTTTGGCGGGTGCGGCCCAGACGGTCGCAGAGCTGGGCCGCGTCGTCGAACTGGATCACCAGGCACCCGGTCGCGCCGCCCCGTGTCTTGACTTCGGCCAGCGTTGCATCCAGCCGGGCGATCACCTGATCGGACATCGCCCCGGGAGGGACGGGCAAGCGGTTCCGCCCAAGCGCCAGCATCATGACCGGCAGAGCGACCGCGACGGCGGCAAGGGCGTCTTCACCCCCGACCCGGACCGCGAGAAGCGCCACGAACGGCACGAGCGCGAGGAAATGCCAGGGATGATACGCCAGCCGTTGCAGCGCGAAAGTCATGCGAGGTGCCCCCGTTCTGGCGGGCAAATCACCCGCGGATCAGAGGTAAGGCTAGGCGGATGTTCCTGATCAGTTCCTTAACGCTCAGCCGAAAGTTGCGTAGAATTTTCGCCATCTGCCAGAACGGAAGTCAGTGACGCAAAGTCAAAGAGCGCCGGATCCGCCAGATGAGAAGGCCGCACATTCATCAGCGAGCGGAACATCACCTGCCTGCGGCCCGGGGTGCGCGTCTCCCATTCGTCGAGGAGCTTCTTGACCTGGGCGCGTTGCAGGCCTTCCTGGCTGCCGCAAAGATCGCAGGGGATGATCGGATAACCCATTGCACCGGCGAACCTGCCGCAATCTTCTTCCGCGACGAAGGCCAGCGGGCGGGAGACAAAAAGATCGCCGTCCTCGTTCAAGAGGCGCGGCGGCATCGAGGCCAGCCTGCCGCCATGAAAGAGGTTCATGAAGAAGGTTTCCAGGATGTCGTCGCGGTGGTGCCCCAGAACGACGGTCGAACAGCCCTCTTCCCGCGCGATACGGTAGAGGTTCCCCCGGCGGAGACGGGAGCAGAGCGAACACATCGTGCCGCCGGGTTTGATCTTGTCGATGACCACCGAATAGGTGTCCTGATACTCGATCCGGTGCGGGACACCCATCCGGGTCAGGAAATCCGGCAGGACGGTCGCGGGAAAGCCGGGCTGGCCCTGGTCGAGGTTGCAGGCCAGAAGATTGACCGGCAGCAGGCCTCGCCATTTCAGCTCGTGCAGGATGGCCAGCAGCGTATAGCTGTCCTTGCCGCCCGAGAGGCACACCAGCCAGCGGTCCCCCGCCCGGGCCATGCCGTAGGTGTCGATCGCCTCGCGCACCTGTTGCACCAGCCGTTTGCGCAGCTTGCGAAACTCCAGCCCCTTCGGCGCGCCGTGGAACAGGGGGTGGATGTCGTCGGTGTCGTCGAGCATGGGGGATCCCCTTTGGGTCGCCCAAGCCGATTGCCATAAAGGCCGGGCTTTGTCATCGTCAAAGCGGCTGGACGCAAGAGGCACGGGTTGGCGACGCCAGAGACAGGAACCGAAACTGCGGCGCGGCTGGTCCGGGCAGGCCCGGGCCTTGCGGCGGGCGGCATGGGTCTGCTGTTCTTTGCCTTCGGGATCGCGGCCGGGGTGCTGGGGGCCTATGTCGCGGTCGGCTTTCTGGCCGACAGCGCCGGGCTGATCCTGTCGGTCTTCCTGTCGGCGCTCATGGTCGTCCTGATCCTGGGCGTGCTGATCTTCGCCTTGCGCAAGACGCTGCTCCGCAGACTTTTCGGCCATGCAGAGGTCGCATTGGAAGAGATCGCCGACCCGCTGGCCCGGATCGCCGACCGCGCCTTCGATCGCGATCCGGCCGGGGCGACCTCGGCGGCGCGCGACCTCGTGGCGATGGTTCTGGCGCGCTATGCCTGGATCAGCACCCGCCGCTGGATCATCGCCTCGCTCACCGCGCTGATTGCCGCGATGGCGGCGCTTGCCGGAACGGCGCTGCTGTTCAAGCAGAACCAGCTGATCGGGGTCCAGACCGAACTGCTGCGCGAACAGAACGCACGCATCCAGGAGCAGACCCAGCTGATCCAGACCGACGTGCAACTGGCCGAAGCCGCACGCAATGCGGCCTTGGCGGTCGAGATCACCGACATCGCCGCGGAACTTGGCCGGGTGGTGGACCGGGTGAACGGGGGTGGGGCGGTCAATCCGGTGAATGTCCTGGATCCCGTGGCCGATCTGGACCGCAGCCTTGTCCTGCGGATCACTTCGATTTCCCGGGCGCTCCTGCCCTACCGCTTTCTGGATACGGGTCTGCGGCCCGAGGACATGACCGACGGGCTGCGCGTGGCGCTGTTGCGGCGGCGCGAGGTGCTGGGCGACCGCTACGACACCTCCGCCGCCTATTTCGGCTGGGAGGAGCGGACGGACGCGACCGCGCTGACCGACCGGCCCGCCAGCCCGGAACGGGGGCAGTTGCTGCGGGTGCTGGTGTCCAGCGGGCTGCGGAACCTTGAGTTTCTGACCTTAGCCGGACTGGATCTCGACTTCGCGATCCTGCGGGCAACCGATTTCAACCTCGTCACCGCCCAGCAGGCGCGACTGGCCTATGCCGATTTTTCGGGCAGCTACATTGTCGAATCCGATTTCGGGACGGCGGTTCTGGAAAACAGCCGCTTTCGGCTGGCCAACATCTCGCGCACGCGGTTCGCCTCGCTTGGCCCGGATCAGGTCCGGACACCGCTGCCCGCGCAGGACGGGCTGACATTGACGCGGATGTCCGGTGCGGATTTCGCGCGCGCCACCATCAGCGACAGCGACTTTTCCGCTGCGGCACTGACGGCGGCGAATTTTGACGGGGCGCTGCTGGATGGGGTCGATTTCGGCGATGCGGACCTGTCGGCGGCGACGCTGCGCGGCACGGTCATCCTTGCCGCGGATTTCGATGGTGCCTTCCTGAAGCGCGCTGACTTCGACGGGGCGGTGGTCTTCGGAGAGGATTTCCTGACCAGGCTGGCCAAGGTTGCCGCACCCGACAGTTTCGATCCCGCACTCTACCGGCTCGACCCGGTGGAGCTTGCATCCCTGAATGAAATCATGGTGGTGCAAAACCATATCGGTCAGGAAGATCTCGCCGCCCGCACCGCAGGCGTCACAGCGTTCCGCGTGACCCGGATCGGCGACTTCGCACCCTAGACGTGCTGCGCGCCGTTGACCTCGATCTCAGTGCCGGAAATGTAACTGGACTGATCCGAACACAGGAACCAGATCGCGTCCGCCACTTCCCTGGGTTGGCCAAGCCGCCGCATCGGCAGCTTTTCGACGATCTTCTCGGTGCCGGGCGACAGGATCGATGTCTCCACCTCTCCGGGTGCAATCGCGTTCACCCGGACGCCCAGAGGTCCGAAATCATGCGCCATTTCCCGCGTCAGGGCCGCGAGCGCGGCCTTCGACGTGGCATAGGCCGCCCCCGCGAACGGGTGAACCCGGACGCCTGCGATGGAGGTGACGTTGACGATCGAGCCCCGGGTGGCAGTCAGCTCATCCTTCAGGCCGCGCGCCAGGATGACGGACGCGAAAAAGTTCACATGAAACACGTGCCCCCATGTCCGCAGGTCGGTGGTCAAGGTGTCCAACCGCGCCCCGCCGGGGCCCTTCGGGCTGATTCCGGCATTGTTCACAAGGGCATGGATGCGCCCGCCGACCTTGTCCTTGATCGTCTCGATGGCCGCGATGGTCTTGTTCGGATCGGCGAGGTCGATCTCGATGTGATTCTCCTCTCCCCCCGGCCAGGGGCAGCGCGGATCGAAAGGCTGGCGCGAGCAGGTCAGGACCCGCCAGCCCTCGGCCGAGAAGCGCTTGACGGTGGCATGGCCGATCCCGCGGCTGGCCCCGGTGAGGACGAGGGTTTTCTGCTCGGACATCTGCGGTCTCCTTTGGTGGCGCAGGCTACGCTTGCCGATGGGGAACGCAAGGCTTGGCAGGGGGGCGGAAAAGCCTTATGCGGCCAGGGACACGGAGGCCGCCATGAAGCAGCAGACCCTGACCATGCAAGACGCCATCACCACCGCCAAGATGCTCTCCGAGGCGCTGCCCTATCTTCAGCGGTTCGAGGGCGCGGTTGTGGTGGTGAAGTTCGGCGGCAATGCCATGGGCGACGACGCGGCGATGGCGGAATTCGCCCGCGACATCGTGCTGATGAAGCAGGTCGGCGTGCATCCGGTGGTGGTCCATGGCGGCGGGCCGATGATCAACGAGATGCTGCAGAAACTTGGCATCAAGTCGGAATTCGTCCGGGGCAAACGGGTGACGGACAAGGCCACGGTGCAGGTGGTCGAGATGGTCCTGTCGGGCCTTGTCAACAAGCGCATCGTTCAGGCGATCATGGACGCGGGCGGGCGGGCCGTTGGCATCTCCGGCAAGGACGACGACCTGATGGTCTGCGAGGCCGACGACCCCGAACTGGGCTACGTCGGTCGCCCGGTCGAGATGAACGTCCAGGTGCTGCGCGACCTTTACAACGCGGGGATAATCCCGGTGGTGGCCCCGGTGGCGACGGGGATGAAGGACAACGAGACGTTCAACGTGAACGGCGATACGGCGGCAGGCGCGATTGCAGGCGCGTTGCAGGCGGACCGCCTGCTTCTGTTGACCGATGTGCCGGGGGTGAAGGATGCCAGTGGCCAGGTGATGACCCAGATCACGCCGGAGGAAATTCGTCAGCTGACGCGGGACGGGGTGATCTCGGGCGGGATGATCCCCAAGACCGAGACCGCGCTGATGGCGATCAGTGAGGGGACGCGGGCGGTGACCATCATGGATGGCAAGGTGCCGAATGCCTGCCTCTTGGAGCTGTTCACCGACCACGGTGCCGGAAGCCAGATCCGGGCGACCCAGCCCAGAGTAAAGCCGCACGTCAGGCGCTGAGCGGCGTTCGACAGGTCAACTGGCCGAAACCGCTGGACTTTCCGGGTGCGCAACCCGTCTTCCTTCTGTGCGGCTGGCGAATGGCACCTTGTCTGGCAGCACTGCCCGCGGCGTTGCGTTGCCTGTCTTTGCGAATCGGGTGTAGGGTGGCTGCATGGAGTCCGAGCTTTTCTGGCGTGGTGGGGTGTTTCTGGGGCTTTTCGCCCTCTTTGCGGGGCTTGAGGCTTTGGTCCCGAAGCGTGCCCGCAGCCTGTCGCGCGGGCGACGCTGGCCCACGAACCTCGCGATGACGGTGCTGAACACGCTGGCGTTGCGGGGGCTGGCGATCCTGTTGCCGCTTCTGGCCATCGGCGCGGCGCTGGACGCCGGAGCGCAGGGTTGGGGGGTGCTGAACCGCGTCGCGTGGCCTGCCGGGGTGGAACTGGTGCTTGCCATCCTGATCCTTGACCTCGCGATCTGGGCGCAGCATCTGGTCACGCACAAAGTGCCGCTTTTCTGGCGCTTTCACCGCGTCCACCATGCCGACCGCGACATGGACGTGACGACCGGTTTCCGCTTTCATCCCGTCGAAATCCTCGCCTCGATGATCCTCAAGATCGGGATCGTCTATGCACTTGGCCCCTCGGCCCTGGCAATGCTGGTGTTCGAGATCCTGCTGAGCGGCACGGCCTTGTTCAACCATGCGAACGTGGCGCTGCCGGTGGGCTTGGACCGGCTGGTCCGGCTGGTGCTGGTGACGCCCGACATGCACCGGGTCCACCATTCGATCCACCGCGAGGAGCATGACAGCAATTACGGCTTCTGCCTGTCGCTTTGGGACCGGATTTTCCGCACGCATGTGCCACAACCGGGTGCGGGGCATGAGGCGATGACCGTGGGGCTGGAATGGCAGGACGAAAGACCGGCGCGGCTGGGATGGGTGCTGGGGCTGCCATTCCGGCGCTAGAGGTCCGGCTGGCCGAGGAGCGGCTGGAGATCCTTGGCGGCTTTGCCGTGGCGGAGGGCGAGGCGGGCTTTCCGGCGGGAACCCGGACGCTGCTGATGCTGGGGCCGAGGGAGCCGGGGTTCTGGGCGCATCTGACAGCGCAACCGGAATGGGACAGCGCGCCGGACCCGGTGGATCGCTGGTCGCGGCGGGTGATCGGGCGTCTGGCTTGCGACCTCGGGGCCAAGGCGCTGTTTCCCTTTGGCGGCCCGCCGTATCATCCGTTCTATCAATGGGCCCTGCGGACGGGTCGGGTCTGGGACAGCCCGGTCCGGCTTCTGGTCCATGCCGGGCAGGGGCTGATGGTCAGCTTTCGCGGTGCGCTGGCGCTGCGGGAGCAGGTGGCGGTGCCACCCCCGGGTGTCCGGCCCTGCGACACTTGCGCCGCCCCCTGCCTGACCGCCTGCCCGGCCGGGGCGCTGACCGGGGCGGGCTATGATCTCGCCGCCTGCCACGGCTGGCTTGATCGGCCGGAGGGGGCAGAGTGCCTGACCGGGGGCTGTCTGGTGCGCCGCGCTTGCCCGGTGTCGCAAAGCTATGCAAGACTGCCCGGACAGTCGGCCTATCACATGGGGCAATTCCACAGATGAAGCGGTTGATCCTGACGCGGCATGCGAAATCCTCCTGGGACGATCCGCTGACCCCTGACCACGACCGGCCCCTGAACGACCGCGGCAAGGCGGCGGCGGCGGATCTTGGGCAATGGCTGGCCAGCCGCGACTATGTGCCGGGCGAAGTCCTGTGTTCGGACGCGGTGCGGACCCGAAAGACGTTTTCGGGCATCGCGCCTGCGCTTCCCGGAGCCCCCGTGCTGGAGCTGAAGCCCGCGCTGTATCATGCCGGGCCGGATGTGATGATGGCGGTCCTGCGCCATGCCGGTGCCGACGTGGTGATGATGATCGGGCACAACCCGGGGATCGCGGAATTCGCGGCCCGGCTGGTGGCCCATCCGCCCGCGAACCCCGAGTTCGCGCGCTATCCGACCGGGGCGACCCTGGTCGCGGATTTCGATGTCGCAGAGTGGGGTGACGTCAGCTTCGGGTCCGGGGTGACGGTCGATTTCATCGTCCCGAGCGAGATCGTCGCCTGATCGCCGTCCACGCAGGACACTCGCGCCGATCATTGGAAAATCAATGGGATGGTGATCCGCTTTCGTGCGGTCTTGACCCTGTCGACGGCGGGGTTTGCCGAACGGGGAGCCGCCTCGGGGGCCATCGAGGCCCCGCTTGGCGGCGCCGCTGCGGAAGGGCGCCGGGGCGACGGCTCTGGTGGAGGGCGCGACGCCTCCGGCGGGAGTATTTGGCAAAAGAGCAAGCCATGGTCGCGGGGTGGCGGTGCGCTATCTGCTGCACCTGACCTGGAGGGAACATGCGGGCATTGGTGGTCGGAGCGTCGGGCGGGATCGGGTCGGCGCTGGGTGCAGCGTTGCGGGAGCGCGGCGAGGTCGTCGGTCTGTCGCGCTCGACCGACGGGCTGGAGGTGACGGACGAGGTGTCGGTCGCGCGGGTGCTTGGGGCGCTGGAGGGTTCGTTCGATCTGGTGATCGTGGCGACCGGGGCGCTGGTGCTGGGGGGCATCGGGCCGGAGAAGAGCTTGCGTGCGGTCACGGCGGACGGCCTGGCCGCGCAGTTCGCCGTCAACGCCATTGGCCCCGCGCTGGTGATGAAGCATGCGCTGCGGCTTTTGCCGCGGGACCGGGTCTCGCGGCTGGCGGTGCTGTCGGCGCGGGTCGGGTCGATCGGGGATAACGCCTTGGGCGGCTGGTATGGGTATCGGGCGGCGAAGGCGGCGCTGAACCAGCTGGTGCGGACGGCGGCGATCGAGGCGAAGCGGACGCATCCGGTATCGGTGCTGGTGGCGTTGCATCCGGGGACGGTGGAGACGGGGTTGGCCCCAGCCTTGCGGGCGGGGCATCCGGCGGTTTCGGCGGAGGCGGCGGCGGGGAACCTGCTTGCGGTGCTGGACGGGCTGGGGCCGGAGGCGTCGGGCGGGTTCTACGACTGGAAGGGCGAGGTGGTGCCGTGGTGAGGCTGGCTCTTGTTCTTGGTGACCAGCTGACCTTGGACGTGGCAGCCCTCAAGGCTGCGGACAAGGCGCGGGACGTGGTGGTGATGGCGGAGGTGATGGGGGAGGGGACGAGCGTCCCGCACCATCCGCAGAAGATCGCGCTGATCCTTTCGGCGATGCGGAAGTTTGCGGCGGGTCTGGAGGCCGCGGGGTGGCGGGTTGCCTATTCGCGGCTGGAGGACCCGGAGAACTCGCAGACGATTTCGGGGGAGCTGCTGCGGCGGGCCTCGGAGTTTGGCGCTTCAGAGGTGATTGCGACAAAGCCGGGGGAGTGGCGGGTGCTGCGGGACCTGGAGGACCTGCCGGTGCCGGTGCGGGTGCTGGAGGATGACCGGTTCATCTGCAGCGAGGCGGAGTTTGCGGCCTGGGCCGAGGGGCGCAAGCAGTTGCGGATGGAGTGGTTCTACCGCGAGATGCGGCGGAAGACCGGCTTGCTGATGGAAGGGGACCTGCCTGCGGGCGGGCAGTGGAATTTCGACCACGACAACCGGAAACCGGCGAAGGGGGATCTGTTGCGGGCGCGGCCTCGGGATTTCGCGCCGGATGGGGTGGTGGAGGAGGTGCTTTCGCTGGTGGAGGCGCGGTTTTCCCATTTCGGGCGGCTGCGGCCGTTTCGCTGGGCGACGGATCGGGCGGGGGCTTTGGCGGCGCTGGCAGAGTTCGTGGCCGAGCGGCTGCCCCGGTTTGGCGAAGAACAGGATGCGATGCTGGAGGGGGAGGCTTACCTCAGCCATGCGGTGATCTCGCCCTACCTGAACATCGGGCTGCTGGGGCCGATGGAGGTGTGCCGGGCGGTGGAGACGGCCTGGAAGGGGGGCCTTGTGCCGATCCAGGCGGCGGAGGGGTTCATCCGGCAGGTGATCGGTTGGCGGGAGTATGTGCGGGGGATCTGGGCGCTCACGGGGCCTGCGTATCTGGAGGGGAACGCCTTGGGGCATTCCCGGGCCTTGCCGGGGGTGTATTGGGGGAGCGAGACGGGGATGGCCTGCATGAAGGCGGCCGTCGGGCAGACGGAGGGTCTGGCCTATGCCCACCATATCCAGCGGCTGATGGTGACGGGGAATTTTGCCCTCTTGGCCGGGGTCGCGCCGGGCGCGGTGCATGAGTGGTATCTTTCGGTCTATGTCGATGCCTTCGAGTGGGTCGAGGCGCCGAACACGATCGGGATGAGCCAGTTCGCGGATGGGGGGCTGCTGGGGTCGAAACCCTATGTTTCCAGTGGTGCCTATATCGACCGGATGTCGGATCACTGCGGGGGGTGCCGGTATCGGGTGAAGGAAAAGGTGGGGGAGCGGGCCTGCCCGTTCAACCTGCTGTACTGGCACTTCCTGGTCCGGCATCGGGAGCGGTTCAGGGGGAACCCCCGGATGGGGCAGATGTACCGGGTCTGGGACGGGATGGACGCGGGGCACCGGGAGGCGGTGTTGGCGGGGGCGGAAGGGGTGCTTTCACGGCTGGATCGGGGGGAGGTCGTCTGAGGTGTCCACGGTGGACAAGCGCTGGGAGTGACGTGATTTCAAGGGGTTGGTCGCGGATGTTAGGTGTTTGTTAACTTGTGGGTTTGCCCCTCACCCTGGCCCTCTTCCCCTGAGAGAGGGTGACGAAAGGTGCGCGGGCAGCGCCTCGATTTCTGGCCGGGCACGATCGGGTTTCACAGGTGGTGCGCAGTAGCGCACCCTACGCCGGAGGAGGCTTCGGAACGGTTGCGAGGTGGTCGCAAGGGCCAGGAGTGGGGAGGAATTGTGGTGCTGGAGGGGCCGCCGTCGCTGCCTCCGGCGGGAGTATTTGGGACAAGGGCACATGCAGGGGGCGCGGGGGGCCAGGCGGGCCGCGCTTTGGACGGGGCTTTGCGGCACCGGTTTCCCCATAGAGGTTCCCTTCCCACGGCGGGGGACGTGGGGAGGCTGCTTGGAAGCTCGAAACGTGACGGGATGAGGGCTGGTCTGCCCGGGTTGGAGGTGCTGCCTCCGGCGGGAGTATTTGGGACATTGGCAAATGCAGGGGGTTCGCGGGGAGCCATGCGGCCGCTCGTTGGACGGGGCTTTGCGGCACCGAGGGCGCGCGGACGGGTAGGCCTTGCAGACGAGAGCTTTTGGTTGCTTGCCGAGGCAGCCCGCTTGCGTTGCCGATTGGCCGAGAGCTATTCGGCGTAGAGGGCGGCGAACGGCCCCCCGATGTCCTGCATGCGTTTGCGGGTGGACTTGCACCAGGTTTCCGGGTCGGTGGCCGAAACCGCATCCATATAGGTCCTGATCCTCTGGTCCAGAAGCGTCTTCGCTGTGGCTTCGGGGACCTGGGACAGCATGGAAAACCCCTCGGCCTGGATTTCAACGGCAACGCGGGGATTTACGAAGAAGACTTGCGAGCAGAGGTTGCGGACCGTCTCGATCTCGGCGGCGAGGTCAGCGCCGAATTCGGCTGCGCCAAGCGCGGTGTCGTCTTGCGCGAGGGACGGCTGGGGGAGTGCGGAGGCGGTGACAAGAAGAGCGAGAGCGAACGAGAGACTGCGCAACGAGACGGGTCCTTTCCTTGGCGTGCGGGTGCTGCAGTTTGGGCAAGGGGGAAGCGTTGTGGCAAGCGGGGAGGCCGTTGGCTGACGGCGCGCCCAGGGGAAAGGGGGGCCTCCGGCGGGAGTATTTGGGTAAAGGGCAGGCATGGGGTCGCGTTCAGGGGCGGCGGGCTGGTGGGGGGGCTTGCCGATACGAGGACGTGGGACTTGCGCCCCTGATGTCCTTGCCGTCGGCGGAGGCTGTCGTGGCGAGGTTGCCGAGGGGCACAAGGCCGCCGATGACTTGTCCTGCTGTCGGGCTTTGCTGTTGGCGGGTCGGGTGGGGGCTTGTTTGGTGTGGCGAGTGCCTTCGTTGCGTCATCCTGCCCGAAGGGAGCCGTCTTCCCGGGTGGAGATGCCCGGCTGGGTCGTGTTGAAGCGCGCGTGATGTCCGTTCTGTTGATGCGGCCAACACTGAACCGGGCCGAAAGCTTTTCCGGGTGCCGTGCAGGGACGGTGCCCTTTGGTCTTTGGTAAAACCTACCCCTTTCGTCGCGGCCAAGGTTTGACTGCGTCTCCGCCAATTCCGATTCGGCCGCCGGGTGGAAAGGCGCAAGACCGCGTTTGGGGTGCTTGGGGGCCGGGTTGTCAGGGTGGCAGGGGACGCCCGGACCGATGACGCATTTCAGGGCGTTGGGGTGGCGGCAAACCTGACCCGGCGCGTCCAAGGCGGACCAGGGGGTATCAGTCGAAGAACCCAGGGCCCGCGCGGGAGAGGAGGGTTTTGGCCAGATCGCGACCGATCTGCGCACCCTCGCCGACGGGGCCGCGCAGGTCGCCGGTGACCGAGGCAGAGCCGTCGGGGCGGAGGAGTTCTCCGCGGAGCCAGAGGGTGTCGCCGTCAAGGACCGCAAGTCCTGCAATGGGGGTTTCGCAGGAGCCGTCGAGGGTGAGAAGGAAGCTGCGCTCGGCGGCGAGGCGGAGGCCGGTGTCGTGGTCGTGGATGCGGGAGAGGAGTGCTGCGGTGCGGGGGTCGTTGGTGCGACGCTCGATCCCGATGGCGCCTTGGGCGACGGCGGGGAGCATCTCTTCGGGCGCGATGGCGGAGCGGGCGACTTCGGCCATGCCGAGGCGGGTGAGGCCGGCCATGGCGAGGAAGGTCGCGTGGGCGACGCCGTCCTCAAGCTTGCGCATCCGGGTCTGGACGTTGCCGCGAAACTCTACCAGCTGAAGGTCGGGGCGGCGGAGCGCCAGTTGCGCCCGACGCCGGAGCGAGGAGGAGCCGACGATGGCCCCCTGCGGCAGGTCGGCGATGGAGGCGTAGCGGGGCGAGACGAAGGCGTCGCGCACGTCGGCGCGGGGGAGGTAGCAGTCGAGGATCAGGCCCTCGGGCTGCTGGGTCGGCATGTCCTTCATCGAATGGACGGCGATGTCGATGGAGTGGTCGAGGAGGGCATCCTCGATCTCGCGGGTGAAGAGGCCCTTGCCGCCGATCTCGCGGAGCGCCTTGTCCTGGATCTGGTCGCCAGTGACCTTTATCACCACGATGTCGAAGGCGGGTTCGGACAGGCCGAGGGCCGCCATCAGGCAGCGCCGCACCTCGTGCGCCTGCCAGAGCGCAAGTGGCGAACCACGGGTTCCGATCCTGAGGGGGCGGGCGGGGGTGGGCAGATCATCGCTCATGCGGAAAGGCTTACCGCTGTCAGGTGCGCCTGACAACTCTTGACAAGCCCGGCGCCGCAGCCGACCGATGGACGCGACAGAAAGGGCTCCGGAATGACCAAGACGATCCTGCGCGCGCTGAAGGGCGAGGTGCTGCCGACCCCGCCGATCTGGATGATGCGACAGGCGGGCCGCTACCTGCCGGAATACCGCGAGACGCGCGCAAAGGCGGGGGATTTCCTGTCGCTGTGCTATTCGCCGGACCTCGCTGCCGAGGTGACGCTGCAGCCGATCCGGCGCTATGGGTTCGATGCCGCGATCCTGTTTGCCGACATCCTGCTGCTGCCGCAGGCGCTGGGTCCGAAGCTGTGGTTCGAGACTGGCGAAGGCCCCCGGATGGAGACGACGGACACGCCGGGGCAGGTCGCGAACCTGAAGCCGGTGGAGGCGATCCACGACACGCTGGCTCCGGTCTATGAAACTGTGCGGATCCTGGCGCGGGCCTTGCCGCCGGAAACCACGCTCATCGGGTTCGCGGGCGCGCCATGGACGGTGGCGACCTACATGATCGCGGGGCGGGGGTCGAAGGACCAGGGCGCGGCGCATGCGTTGAAGGCCGCGGACCGGGCGACCTTCCAGGCGCTGATCGACCGCATCACCGAGGCGACGGTGGAATATCTGTCGGCGCAGATCGAGGCGGGGGCCGAGGTGGTCAAGCTGTTCGACAGCTGGGCCGGGTCCCTGAAAGGCCAGGACTTCCGCGATTTTGCCGAAGCCCCCACCGCGAAGATCATCGCGGCGCTGAAAGCGCGGCATCCGGGCATCCCCGTCATCGCTTTTCCGCGCGAGGCGGGGCAGGGGTATATCGGGTTTGCGCACCGGACCGGCGCGGACTGCGTTGCGATCGACAATTCGGTCAGCCCGGAATGGGCGGCGGCGAATGTGCAGATCGACGGCCCGGTGCAGGGAAACCTGGCACCCGAACATATGGTGACCGGCGGGCAGGCGCTGGTTGCAGCGACGCGGCATGTGGTGAAGGCGTTTGCGAATGGGCCGCATATCTTCAACCTTGGCCATGGCATCACGCCCGAGGCGCATCCCGACAACGTGCAGCTGATGATCGACACGGTCAGAGGGACATGAAAGGAACGGGCAGGGGAGCCAGGGCGGTGGACCGGGGACAGTGATGGCGGGGTTCGGCTGGGTGTTGGCCACCCTGATCGCGGCGGCTGCCCAGACCGCCCGCAACGCAACCCAGGCCAGTCTGACGCGCGCGATCGGCACAGTCGGGGCCACGCATGTCCGGTTCCTCTTTGGCCTGCCCTTCGCACTGGTCTTCCTTGCCCTTGTCGCGGGCCTGCAAGGGCAGCCGCTGCCGTCGCTGACGCCCAGGGCCATCGGCTTCACCGCGCTTGGGGCGATGTCGCAGATCGCGGCCACGGCGCTCATGCTGTCGGTGATGAAATCGCAGTCCTTTGCCGTCACGACGGCCTGGCTCAAGACCGAGCCCGTCCTCGTCGCCCTTGTCGCCGCAGCCGTGCTGGGGGACCCGCTGACCCTGCCGATGCTTCTGGCCATCGCGACGGCCACCGCCGGGGTCGTCCTGGTGTCCGTCAAGCCCGGCACCGCTGCCGCGACGTGGCGCGACGGCGGCCCTGCGCTGACCGGCCTGCTGGCCGGGGCGCTCTTCGGGCTTTCCGCCATCGGGTTTCGCGGTGCAATCGTCGCCCTGCCTGAGGGCGACTTCCTGATCCGCGCCAGCACGATCCTTGCCCTTGGCCTGACCCTGCAGGCCGCAACTCTGGGTGTCTGGCTGCTGGCCTTCGACCGGACCGCGCTTGTCGCCTCGTTTGGTGCCTGGAAACCTTCGCTTGCCGCCGGATTTCTTGGCGCCTTCGCCTCGCAGTTCTGGTTCATCGGCTTTTCGCTGACCTCGGCTGCCAATGTCCGCACGCTTGCCCTGATCGAGGTGATCTTCGCACAAGCCGTCTCGCGCCTTCTGTTCCGGCAAGGCCTGAGCGTCCGCCAGATGCTTGGCATGGCGATCATCATGCTGGGCGTAGGCCTTCTTCTGCGCAGCCAGCCCTAGAGCCGGCCCGACGCAGGCAGACGTGTCGGGGTTTTGCAAATCCGTCATCGGGGCATTACAGGGAAAGCGATCCGACCTGCTGGAGTGCCCGGTGTCCGACCCCGACCTTGACGAAAGCCTGCGTCGCGCGCTGGCAGAGCCGCCCCGCCGAGTGCGGCGTCTGGATCTTGCGGACGGGCGGCGGTTCTGGCTGAAGCGGGTCGAGCGGCTGTCGGGGCGGCTGCGGTTGCAGAAGGGCGACCCGGACCGCGCCTTTGCGGCGGAACGCGAGGGCTTGCGGGCACTGGCGGCGGCAGGTCTGCCGGTGGCGGGCGTGGCGGCGGAAGGGTCGGACTGGGTGCTGATGCCGGATGCAGGCCCGACCCTGCCGGAGGTGGCGGCCGATCCGGGACGCCGCGAGACGGACAAGCTGCGCGCCTTCGCCGAGGCCGGGCGGGCGCTGGGGCGGCTGCACTGGGCCGGGATGGCGCATGGCCGGCCGGCGGTGCGCGATGTCTGCTGGGACGGGGTCGCGGCGCGGTTCATCGATCTGGAGCGCTTCCGCCAGGCGAAGCGGGCGGGGTTCTGGCAGACCGCGGATGTGGTGATGTTCACGCAGACGGCCTTCACGCTGTGGCCCGAGGACGGACGCTGGCTGGACGTTGCACTGGAGGCCTATGCGGTGTCGGCCCCCGAGGGCGCGATGGCGGCGGTGCGGCGGCTGGTCGGGTGGCTTCGTCCGGTGGGGTGGCTGGCGGCGGGGCTGAACAGGGTCAGGCCGGAAAGCCGGGAGTTGCGGGCCGTCGGGATGACGCTGGCGCGGTTGCGTCAGGTCTAGCGGGACCGCTCGTCGGGAACTTCGTTCCTCCTCGCTATGGTTTTGCGAGGAGGAGACGAAGTCGAACGAGGAGCGTTCCGATCAGGCGTGGATCGCGCCTTCGCCGCAGGCAAGGGCGGCTTCGCGCACCGCTTCGCTGTAGGTCGGATGGGCGTGGCAGGTCAGGGCGAGGTCCTGCGCGCTGGCACCGAATTCCATCGCGACGCAGACCTCGTGGATGAGATCCCCCGCGCCGGGGCCGATGATGTGGCAGCCAAGGATGCGGTCGGTCGTGGCGTCGGCAATGAGCTTCACGAAGCCTTCGGCCTGGAAAACAGCCTTGGCGCGGGCGTTGCCCATGAAGGGGAACTTGCCGACCTTGTAGGCGCGGCCCTCGGCTTTCAGCTGCTCTTCGGTCTGACCCACGTTGGCGACCTCGGGCGTGGTGTAGATCACGCCGGGGATCACGCCGTAGTTCACATGGCCATGCTTGCCCGAGAGGATTTCGGCCACCGCCATGCCTTCGTCTGCGGCCTTGTGGGCCAGCATTGGCCCGGCGATGGCGTCGCCGATGGCGTAGAGTCCGGGGAGGCTGGTCTGGAACCGGGCATCGGTCTTGACCGTGCCGCGCGGACCCATCTCGACACCGAGGGCGTCCAGCCCGAGGCCGGCGATGTAGGGTTTGCGCCCCGTCGCGACGAGGACGATATCGGCGTCGAGGGTGGCCTCGGCGTCGGTCTTCCTGAGCTTGTAGGTGACGGTCGTGCCCTTCTTGCCTTTGGTCACGGACTGCACGGCCGCGCCGAGAACGAAGGTCAGCCCCTGCTTGGACAGGATGCGCTGGAAGGCCTTGGCGACTTCGGCGTCCATGCCGGGGGTGATGGCATCCAGATACTCGACCACGGTGACTTCGGTGCCAAGCCGGGCATAGACCGAGCCCATCTCCAGCCCGATGACGCCTGCGCCGATGACGACCATGGTTTTCGGGATCTTGCCGAGGGTCAGGGCGCCGGTGGAGGTTACGATGGTTTCTTCGTCCACGGTCACGCCGGGAAGGGAGGAAGCCTCGGACCCGGTCGCAATGACGATGTTTTTCGCGGTGTGGACCTCATCGCCGACCTTGACCTGGCCTGCGGCGGGGATCGTGGCCCAGCCGTTGAGCCAGGTGACCTTGTTCTTCTTGAACAGGAACTCGATCCCCTTGGTATTCTGGCCGACGACATTGGTCTTGTAGTCCAGCATCTTCGCCCAGTCGACCTTGGGGGCGGCCCCGATCAGGCCCATATTCGCGAAGGTTTCATGCGTTTCGTGCAGCATGTGGGTCGCGTGCAGCAGCGCCTTTGACGGGATGCAGCCGACGTTGAGGCAGGTTCCGCCCAGGGCTTCGCGCCCTTCGACGCAGGCGACCTTCTGGCCCAGCTGGGCGGCGCGGATGGCGGCGACGTAACCGCCGGGGCCGGCGCCGATGATGATGGTGTCGAAATCTGCCATGGGTCGGGTCCTTCGGTTTCGGTCGGAAGCCGGGGGTTTCACACCCCCGCGCCCCCGTGGGATATTTCTGGACGAAGAATGTGTCAGATAAGGGTTGCCACGATCATCGTCAGGGTTGCGAAGAAACCTACGCTCCAGATTGCGGAACGCCAAGGGCGCCAGCCGAAGGCGTAGGCGGGGATGTAGAGGATACGGGCGGCAAGGTAGGTCCAGGCGGCGGTTTGGGTGACGGCGGTGGACTGCTGGCCGAGGGTGACGACGACCACGGCGAGCGTGAAGAGGATCAGCCCCTCGAAATGGTTGTTCAACGCGCGCTGGAGGCGGCTGGTGACGATGGAGAGCGGGCGGGAGGGCGGATAGTCGCGGGGAGACGACGTGTAGCCCACGCCAAGCTCGGCGTTCGCGGGGATGGCGAAAAGGTGGAACTGCACGGCTTGCAGAAGACCGGCAAGGGCGAGGGCGGTCAGCTCGGGGGTCATGCGGCGGCCTTCCTGGTCCAGCGGGCGATGGTGGCGGGGGTCAGGCGCTGCGCCGTTGTGGCGGTGAACCAGTCGCGGCAGGCGGTTTCGGCCTCTGCCACGCCGGGCAGGGTGCGGAGGCGGGCAAGCTCGGCTGCGACCTCGGGCCAGCGGGCGAGGATGGTGCGGTCCTGCACGTCGTTGCGGTTGGCAATCCGGTGCCATTTCGAGCCGAGGTGATACTTGTCCGAAGGTGGCCCCATGCCGCGGCCGCGGTCGTTCTTCAGAAGGAACACGTCGGTTGAGCGGGTGGCGTAGTGGTTGACGACGGCCCCGCCCCGGATCGCGGTTGCGACCGGCTGGTAGCGCGCGCGGGGCGGGCCGTGGAGGGCGGCGGAGGAGAGGGGTTCGCCTGCGGCGTTGACGGCCAGGGGCGTCTCGATCACGGGGGCGGTCGGCATGTGGTCCGAGGCCGAGGCGAAGGCGCGGAAGCGGAACAGGGATTTGAACTTGACGGTGGCGGGGTCGATGGCCGCCTGGCAGGCGGTGAAGGCGAGCAGGGTTTCGCCGGGCCAGTTCTGGTGGCCGTTTTCACCGAACAGCCGCCAGGGGAGCGCGATGGTGTGGGCCTCGCCCGCGCGGGCGGTGAGTGTCTGCACGGGCGCGGCGCCGGGGGCGATGTTGAGAAACTCGTCGCTGTCGAGATGGGCGAGCCATTCGGCGGGGGTGGTGGACAGATGCGCCATGGCCCGGGCGATGCCCGCGGCCTGCGGCGGGGTGCCGGGGGGCAGGGGGTTGGCAAGGTGGGTGACCGCACCGGCCATCGCGAGCGTGTCGAGAAGCCGGTCGGAGCCGTCGTCGCAGTCGTTGGTGCAGATGACCACGGGCCCGAAGCCGATCACCCGGTGATAGGCGAGCCATTCCAGGAGGTGGATGCCTTCGTTGCGCATGCAGGCGACCAGCGCGACCGGGGGCTTCGGGTCTGGTGCGGCAGCGGCGGTCATCGGGTCAGCCCGCCTTCCGCAGGCGCGCGCGGTCGAGGGCATTTTCCAGAAAGGCGGGGAAGCTGTGCCGGGCCGCGAAGTCGGCGAGGTTGCGGAACAGCTTTTCTGTCGTGGCAGCGGTCGGGGTGGCAGCAAGGCCGAAGTAATGCGTCCCCGCGCGCAGCGGCGGGGCGAGCGGTTCGGACTGCACCGGCTTGCCGCGCAGGTAGGCCTTCAGGAAGCGGGGGTATTCGGAATAGGTGCCGTCGCGGAAATGCAGGTTCAGCACGGCACCCTGCCTGGCGATCAGCGCATCGAGCGGACGGCCGAAAGTGCCGTGGGGGGCGACCTCGATGGGGCGGTCGGCCTGGAGTTTCGCCAGAAGGCCGCGGCGGCGGTCGTTCAGCGCGCCGAAGAACACCGGCGGGGTGGGCTGGAAATCCGGGGTTATCGGGCTTTCCGGGAAGATATGCGGGCCGAAGACCAGCTTGGCGCGCAGGGCTTCGGGCAGGAAGTCGTAGGCGGGCGCGTTGTCTGCGCTGAAGTCGAGCAGCACGTCGTAGAAAGTGGCAAAGCGGGCGCGGAAGCGTTCTTTCGGGATGCGCCACATCGGCTGGCCTTGCCGGTCGAGGTATTGTTCGGTCTGGATGCCGATCTTGAACCGCCCGGTGTCGAGCGGCCGGTCAATGGAATGGACGCCGACATAGACATCGACGGAATCGCTCAGCGGGCCGGTAAGGCAGCGGGCAAGGTCGTAGCCGAAGTCGCGCAACACGCGGTGGCCGGAATAGAGGTCGACGTTGTGGACGGTCGTTTTCTGGACGTTCACCGGTTCCGCCGGGGGCGGCGGCGGCGGGGCGACCAGCGGCTTTTCGGCGGGAATGTAGTCGCGGGCGGCGGGGCGGAAGGTCTGGAAGCCGTCGTTCGCCAGCTTGACCGGGTCGACGTAGGTGAAGCTGGCGTAGAACTTCTCGACCCCGTAGTCGGCCAGGGTCAGGTCGGTGAAACGGGCGAGGATCTCCTCGTATTTCTCGGTCAGGACCCGGTTCTTCGGCTTGAGGCCCGAGACGACCACAAGGCCGGTCGGCGCGCAGTCGAGGACCTGGATCGTAAGGTCAGGGCGGTAGTCCTGCAGGATCGGGATCAGCTTCCAGACGTCGCCCGTCCAGGGACCGCGCGGGATGTTGTCGATGTCGCGCGTCGTCATCGCGTGGCCGAAGGGGCAGCAGTCGTGCATCGCGATGACCGAGGTCGGTTTGGCCGCAGCTTCGGCATTGATGAAGTCGCGCAGGAGGTATTCGAAAAGGTGCATCCCGTCGAGGAAACTGAAATCGGGCTTGGCCTTCAGCGCCTTGAGGTGCCCGGCGGCGAAGAAATCGTCGCTGGTGGCCTGGTATAGGTGCAGCTGCGGCTTGTTGGCCGCGATGTCGTATTTGATGCGGAAGACCGGATCGACCGCGATGGAAGGGCTGCGGGATTTCGCCAGCGAGCGGCCGGTCTGCGAGCCGACCTCGAGATACCAGTCAAAGCGCAACTGCTGGTGCAGCGCGTCGAGGAAATCGCGGTAGTCGAGGCCCTTGGCGGGGATGAACATCAGACGCTCCGGGTCATTGGCTTGGCGGATACCGGAGGCCGGGCTTTGGCCGGTGTCAAGAGCGGGGGCCGGTGTGTGGGCGGGTTGCGGGTCACTGGAACGCCCCGGGGAGTTTCAGGTCGAGGAGGATGAGATTGAACTGGTAATAGCGCTGTTGCCAGTCGGGATGGGTGTCGCAGAGGCCTTTGACCTCGGCCCAGGGGGTGTCTTCGGCGGGGGTGAGATTGGCGGGGTCGGCGGCGGTGGTGAAGGCGGCGATGGCTTCGGGCGGGACTTTGTTGGCGGTCAGGATTGCGGCGGCTTCGGTGACGTCGCGTTGCCAGTTCTGGGTGATCTGGGCGTGGGTGGCGGGGTCGAGGGCGGAGCAGGTGAGGAAGACGCGGTGTTCGGTGATGGCTTGGGAGAGGAGGATGTCGGCGGCGGGGGTGCCGGTGGGGATGACCTGGGCTTGGGTTGCGGTGGTGAGGAGGAGGGCCGCGAGGAATGGGGTGCAGAAGAGCAGCGGACGGGTTTGCGGGCTGACTCCCTCACCTTGACCCTCTCCCCCGCAGGCGAGAGGGGAGGCGCGGGTGGCGGCGTTGGGAATGGGGTGGGTCATATGGGGTCCGGGGTGGGGGATGGTGTAAGGTGCGCTGTAGCGCACCCTACGGGTTTGACCGCATGATCAATTCGCCACGACGCCAAAGTACAACGAGAAGGCAGAGGCCGACGAACTCAAAGACGAGAGCCGCTATGGTCTTGAAGCCGACCATTCCAGAGAAGAGAAAAATGATCTCACGGGCCTGAAAGGTAACGGCAGTGAGAGTCATCGCTATGTGAATCCACAAAGCCATCCCACTCCGGAGCCAGATCGCCACCGTCGTCAAAACAACAAGAGTTGTTAGCGGACTTGCAATTACGGCCGTCAACACTCTGGAAGCGTAGCTCAGTATGTTTCCACCAGTGTCGTACACGGGGTTTGTCCCGATACTTACAAGCTCAAGTATGAATGATGCCGTTTGGGCGAGATAAAGCAGCGAAGCCAAACAAAACGACGCGAGAACAACTTTGTACAGAATGGAAGATTGCATTTCGAAGGCCCTCTTTGTCCAAAGTTGGCGGGGCAAACCCCGCCCTGCGCATCACCGTAGGTCGGGGCGTGCCCCGGCTCCCCTCACAAATCCATCAACAACCGTCTCGGGTCCTCCAGCGCCTCTTTCACTCGCACAAGGAACGTCACCGCTCCCTTCCCGTCCACGATCCGGTGGTCGTAGCTCAGCGCGAGGTACATCATCGGGCGGATGACGATCTGGCCGCTTACCACGACCGGGCGGTCCTGGATCTTGTGCATCCCAAGGATGCCGGACTGCGGGGGGTTGAGGATGGGGGAGGACATCAGGCTGCCGTAGACGCCGCCGTTCGAGATGGTGAAGGAGCCGCCCTGCATCTCGGCCATCGACAGCTTGCCGTCGCGGGCGCGGAGGCCAAGCTCGGCGATCTTCTTTTCGATGGCGGCGAAGCCCATCTGGTCGGCGTCGCGGACCACGGGGACGACGAGGCCCGAGGGGGTGCCGACGGCGACGCCCATGTGGACGTAGTTCTTGTAGACCACGTCCTGACCGTCGATCTCGGCGTTGACCTCGGGGACTTCCTTCAGGGCGTGGGTGCAGGCTTTGACGAAGAAGGACATGAAGCCAAGCTTGACGCCGTGCTTCTTCTCGAACGCGTCCTTGTATTCGTTGCGCAGGGCCATGATGCCGGACATGTCGACCTCGTTGTAGGTCGTCAGCATCGCGGCGGTGTTCTGGGCGTCCTTCAGGCGGCGGGCGATGGTGGCGCGGAGGCGGGTCATCTTGACGCGTTCCTCACGCGAGGCATCCTCGGCCGGGACGGGCGCGCGGGGCAGGGCTGCGGGGGCCGGGGTGGGGGCTGCGGCGGCGGCTTGCGCGCCTGCGGCCCCGGCGACGGTGCGGGCGACGTCTTCCTTCATGATCCGGCCGTCGCGGCCGGTGCCCTGGACCTGATCGGGGGTCAGGCCCGCCTCGGCCAGCGCCTTCTTGGCGGATGGGGCGTTTTCGACGTCGGCGCGGGGGGTAAGCTCCTCATGCCCGGCACCGGGCGAGCCGATGGCGGCGGCGGCCTTGATCTTGGGGTCTTCGGTCACCGGGGCCGGGGCCTCGGCCTTGGGGGCCGCTGCCGCGCCTTCGGTGACGATGGCGAGGCGGGCGTTGGCGGCGACGGTGGTGCCTTCCGGCGCGATGATCTCGGTCAGGACACCGGTCACCGGGGAGGGCACCTCGACCGAGACTTTGTCGGTCTCAAGCTCGCACAGCATCTCGTCCTGCTTCACCGCGTCGCCGGGTTTCTTGAACCAGGTCGAAACGGTCGCTTCGGACACGGATTCGCCAAGGGCTGGCACCATTACGTCAGTCATTTGAGTTCTCCGGTCTTCATGCGGGCAGGCCAAGAGCCTGGGCGACGAGGGATTGCTGTTCATGCTTGTGGCGGGAGGCGAGGCCGGTGGCGGGCGAGGCAGAGGCCTTGCGACCGACGTAGGACATGCGCGTCGGCTTGCCCCGGACCTTGGTGAGGACGGTCTCGATCTCGGGTTCGATGAAGTGCCAGGCCCCCTGGTTCTTCGGCTCTTCCTGGCACCAGATGAACTCGGCCTTGGGGAAGCGGCCAAGTTCCTGGGAAAGGGAGATCGTCGGGACCGGATAAAGTTGCTCGACCCGCAGGAGATACACGTCCTCCAGCCCCTGCGCGTCGCGTTCGGCCAGAAGGTCGTAGTAGACCTTGCCCGAGCAGAGGACGACGCGCTTGATCTTGTCGTCGGCCTTCAGCTTTTGCGTCGAGTTGCCCTTCTGCGCATCGTCCCAGAGGACGCGGTGGAAGGTGGAACCGTCGGTGAAATCCTCGGCCCGGGAGATCGCCATCGGGTGCCGCAAAAGCGACTTCGGCGTCATCAGGATCAAGGGTTTCCTATAGGTCCGGTGCAACTGGCGGCGCAGGATGTGGAAGTAGTTGGCCGGCGTCGTGCAGTTGGCGACGATCCAGTTATCCTCGGCCGAAAGCTGCAGGAAACGCTCCAGCCGGGCGGAGGAATGTTCCGGGCCCTGGCCTTCATAGCCGTGCGGCAGCAGCATCACGAGGCCGGACATCCGCAGCCACTTCGACTCGCCCGAGTTGATGAACTGGTCGATCATGATCTGCGCGCCATTGGCGAAGTCGCCGAACTGCGCTTCCCAGATCGTGAGGGCGTTGGGCTCGGCCAGCGAATAGCCATACTCGAAGCCGAGGACGGCGTATTCGGACAGCATCGAGTCGATGACCTCATACCGCGCCTGGCCGGGACGGATGTGGTTCAGGGGATAGTGCCGTTCCTCGGTGGTCTGGTCGATCCAGCCGGAATGGCGCTGGCTGAAGGTGCCGCGGGTGCAGTCCTGACCCGAGAGGCGGACGGCGAAGCCTTCGGTCTGCAGCGAGCCAAAAGCCAGCGCCTCGGCGGTCGCCCAGTCGAAGCCTTGACCTTTTGCAAACATTTCGCGCTTGGATTCAAGCTGACGGCCGACAGTCTTGTGCAAATCGAACCCGTCGGGCACACGGGTCAGGGCAGCACCGACCTCGGCCAGGGTCTCGGCCTTGATCCAGGTTTCGCCGCGCTGGTAGTTGTTCAGGTCCTTGGTCGCCATGTTCTTCCAGCGACCGTCCAGCCAGTCGGCCTTGTTGGGCAGGAAGGCTTTGCCGGCCTCGAATTCCTCGTTAAGGCGGGCCTGGAAGGCGGCCTTCATGTCCTCGATCTCGCCTTCGGGGATCAGACCGTCGGCGACGAGGCGGTCGGTGTAAAGCTGCAAAGTGGTCTTCTGCCGCTTGATGCGGGTATACATCGCCGGGTTGGTGAACATCGGCTCGTCGCCTTCGTTGTGACCGAAGCGGCGGTAGCAGAAGATGTCGATGACCACGTCCTTGTGGAACTGCTGGCGGAATTCGGTCGCGACTTTGGCGGCATGGACCACGGCTTCGGGGTCGTCGCCATTGACGTGGAAGATCGGGGCTTCGACGATAAGCGCGATGTCGGTGGGATAGGGCGAGGTGCGGCTGAAGGCCGGGGCGGTGGTAAAGCCGATCTGGTTGTTGACGATGATGTGGATGCAGCCCCCCGTCCGGTGGCCCTTGATGCCCGAAAGCTGCAGGCATTCGGCCACCACGCCTTGCCCGGCAAAGGCCGCGTCGCCGTGCAGCAGGATCGGCAGGCTGGCAATGCGTTCGGCGGTGTCATTCAGCTGGTCCTGCTTGGCGCGAACCTTGCCAAGGACAACCGGGTTCACCGCCTCAAGGTGGCTGGGGTTCGCAGTGAGGGAGAGGTGGACCTTGTTGCCATCAAACTCACGGTCACTGGAGGCACCCAGGTGGTATTTGACGTCACCGGAGCCATCCACATCCTCGGGCTTGTAGGAACCGCCCTGGAATTCGTGGAAGATCGCCCGGTAGGGTTTCTGCATCACGTTGGCGAGGATGTTCAGACGCCCCCGGTGCGGCATGCCGATGATGACGTCTTTGACGCCCAAGGCCCCGCCCCGCTTGATGATCTGCTCCATCGCGGGGATCACGGCTTCACCGCCGTCGAGGCCGAAGCGCTTGGTCCCCATGTATTTCACATGGAGGAACTTTTCGTAGCCCTCGGCCTCGACCAGCTTGTTCAGGATTGCCTTGCGCCCCTCTCGCGTGAACTGGATCTCCTTGCCGTAACCTTCGATCCGTTCCTTCAGCCAGGCGGCCTGTTCGGGGTCGGAGATGTGCATGTACTGCAGCGCGAAGGTGCCGCAATAGGTGCGCTTCACGATGTCGATGATCTGGCGCATCGAGGCGTGGGTCAGGCCAAGGACATTGTCGATGAAGATCGGCCGGTCCATGTCGGCTTCGGTGAAGCCGTAGGAGGCGGGGTCAAGCTCGGGGTGCGAGCCTTTCTCGCCCATGCCCAGCGGATCAAGGTCGGCGGCGAGGTGGCCGCGGATCCGGTAGGCGCGGATGATCATCAGCGCGCGGATCGAGTCAAGGACGGCGCGCTGGATCTGTTCGTCGGTCAGCGGGACGCCGGCTTCGGCAGCCTTGGCGGCGATCTTGGCACCGGCGGCCTTCGCCTCCTTCGCGGGCGGCGGGGCGGCCCATTCGCCGGTCAGGGCGGCGGTGAGGTCGTCTACCGGTTGCGGGGGCCAGTCGGAGCGCGCCCAGCTTGGGCCTTGGGCGGCGCGTGTGGTGTCCAGTTCGCTGTCGCCAAGGGCGCGGAAAAACTCGGCCCATTGCGGATCAACCGAGTTCGGGTCCTGCGCATGACGGGCGGCAAGCTGGTCAACGTAATCTGCATTCGCCCCGTCAAGGAAGGACGAGGCGGCGAAGGCGGCGGTGGGGGATTGATCGGTCATATCGCGTTTCCTTTTGGGGCGGGCTTCAGCCCGCCATGAAAGAGGGTCGGGCTGAAGCCCGACCTACGCCTTGATTGCTTTCAGAACAGCTTCGCCGAGGCCCGCGGGGCTGTCGGCGACCACGATCCCGGCGGATTTCATCGCTTCGATCTTGGACTGCGCATCGCCCTTGCCACCGGCCACGATGGCTCCGGCGTGGCCCATGCGGCGGCCGGGGGGGGCGGTGCGGCCGGCAATGAAACCGGCGGTGGGCTTCCAGCGGCCCTTCTTCTTTTCATCGGCGAGGAACTGGGCGGCGTCTTCTTCGGCGGCCCCGCCGATCTCGCCGATCATGATGATCGAATGGGTGTCGGGGTCGGCGAGGAACATCTCCAGCACGTCGATGTGTTCGGTGCCCTTGATCGGGTCGCCGCCGATGCCGACGGCAGTGGACTGGCCAAGGCCGACGTCGGTCGTCTGCTTCACGGCCTCGTAGGTCAGGGTGCCGGAGCGGGAGACGACGCCGACCGAGCCCTTGGAGAAGATCGAGCCCGGCATGATGCCGATCTTGCATTCGCCGGGGGTCAGGACACCGGGGCAGTTCGGGCCGATGAGGCGCGAGCGCGAGTTGATGAGGGCGCGCTTGACCTTCATCATGTCGAGGACCGGGATGCCTTCGGTGATGCAGACGATCAGCGGGATTTCGGCGTCGATGGCTTCCAGGATCGAGTCGGCGGCGAAGGGCGGGGGGACGTAGATGACGGAGGCGTTGGCCTGGGTCTTTTCCACCGCCTCGTGGACCGAGTTGAAGACTGGCAGGTCGAGGTGCGTCTCACCCCCTTTGCCGGGTGTCACGCCGCCGACCATCTTGGTCCCGTAGGCGATGGCCTGTTCGGAGTGGAAGGTGCCCTGAGAGCCGGTGAAGCCCTGGCAGATGACGCGGGTAGAGGAGTTGACGAGAACGGACATTCGATGTCTCCGCTATGCAGATTGTTTGAATTGGCGGCCGAGCTCATTTGCTGCCGCGATTGCAAAGCCGGGGACATTCACAAGGATTGAACCACGGTCTGATTTTACCTTTACGTCGCAAACCAAGAAGCCTGCGATCTTGCCAGAGCTTCCCGAGAAGTAGTTGTTATCCTTCAGGATCACGGGTTCCATCATCTCGTGATGAACAATCCGACCAAGGATCACCCACAGAGATTTCTCATAGTCAGTCGCAGGCTTCCCGCTCAAGTCGGTAAAGAGAGGAGTAACCTCACTTAGACTTCCGGTAGTTTCGCGCTCTACAACACGCCTAAGGTTCAGCGCAGATATCAAGAGATCGTCTTCCATTTGACGAAGTGCTGACGGGAGCAGGAGTTCGGGCCACTTCGTGTCACTGAAGGAAAATAGCCGAGTTACCGCGCCAATCGCACGGACATAAGAACTCTGCCTCAAGTCCTCGTCTGGCAGATTGTATGCTCTCAAGTCCAATTCTGGTTAACCCCGCACCGCCTTGACGATTTTCTCCGCGCCGTCCTTCAGATCATCCGCCGCGATGACGTTCAGGCCGGATTTGCGGATGATGTCCTTGCCAAGCTCGACGTTGGTGCCTTCGAGGCGGACGACCAGAGGGACCTTGAGGCCGACTTCCTTCACCGCCGCGATCACGCCTTCGGCGATGATGTCGCAGCGCATGATGCCGCCGAAGATGTTGACGAGGATGCCTTTCACCTGCGGGTCGGAGGTGATGATCTTGAAGGCCTCGGTGACCTTCTCCTTCGTCGCGCCGCCGCCGACGTCCAGGAAGTTGGCGGGCTCGGCGCCGTAAAGCTTGATGATGTCCATCGTGGCCATGGCGAGGCCCGCGCCGTTGACCATGCAGCCGATCTCGCCATCCAGCGCGATGTAGTTCAGGTCGAACTTCGACGCGGCGAGTTCCTTCGGGTCTTCCTCGGTCTCGTCGCGCAGGGCGGCGATGTCGGGGTGGCGGTAGATCGCATTGCCGTCAAAGCCCATCTTGGCGTCAAGAAGGCGGAGCGTGCCGTCCTTGAGGACGCAGAAGGGGTTGATCTCCAGCATGTCCATGTCTTTTTCGACGAACAGCCGGTAGAGGTTCTTGACGATCCCGACGCAGGATTTGACCTGCGCGCCGGTCAGGCCAAGGGCAAAGGCGACGCGGCGGCCGTGGAAGTCCTGCAGGCCGGTGGCGGGGTCGATGGTGAAGGTGTGGATCAGTTCGGGGGTATCGTGGGCGACGTCCTCGATGCTCATCCCGCCTTCGGTCGAGGCGACGATGGAGATGCGGCTGGTCTGGCGGTCGATCAGGAGGGCGAGGTAGAACTCACGGTCGATGTCGCTGCCGTCCTCGATGTAGATGCGGTTGACCTGCTTGCCCGGCGCGCCGGTCTGGATGGTGACAAGGGTGCGGCCAAGCATCTGGCGGGCGAATTCGGCGGCCTCTCCGACGCTGCGGGCCAGGCGGACGCCGCCTTTTTCCCCGGCTTCGGGTTCCTTGAAGTGGCCCTTGCCGCGGCCCCCGGCGTGGATCTGGCTTTTCACCACCCAGAGCGGGCCGTCAAGTTCACCAGCGGCGGTCTTGGCGTCTTCGGCCTTCAGCACGACGCGACCGTCCGAGACCGGGATGCCGTAGCTGCGCAGAAGCTCTTTCGCCTGGTATTCGTGGATGTTCATGGGGCGCCCTCGATGTCGGCCGGGAATTGGTCAGGGGCGTTCTGGCATGGGTTGAGTCTGGGGCCAAACGGCAAATGCCTGTAATGCGGGGCAAATGCCGGGAAAATGAAGGATGTGATCACAGGATGGAATGGTGTGATCACACACCGAAAATTCGTGATCACATGGTGGCGGTAACGCCAGATGCGGGCGCGAATCACCGGGGAGGTGGTCAGATTGACAAGGATCGGGGCGCTTGCGAAGGCTGGGCGGCAAGAGAAGGAGACCGCCATGCCGCGCCCAAGCGCCAATGACATCACGCAAAGCACGTTGCCGAAGATCAGCCACGGGCGGGGGGTCTATCTGTGGGATGTCGACGGGCGACAATACATCGACGGCTCGGGCGGTCCGGCGGTGTTTTCCATCGGGCATGGCGATCCCCGGGTGAACGAGGCAGTGGCCCGACAGATGGAGAAGGTCGCTTATGGCTACCGCTATCTTTTCACCACCGATCCGCTGGAGGAAATGAGCGAGATCATCACGCGGGCCACAGGGCTGGCGGACATGGTCTACACGACCTCTGGGTCGGAGGCGGTGGAAAGCGCGGTCAAGATCGCGCTGCAGTATCACCATGACCGGGGTGATCCGGCGCGGGTGAAGTTCATCGCGCGACAGCGGTCCTGGCACGGGAACACGCTGATGGCGACGGCGCTGTCGGGGTTTCAGGACCGGCAGCGGGCCTTTGCGGGGGCCTTGCCGTCCGTGGGGCGGGTGAGTGCGGCGAATGGCTATCGGCTGCCTGCCGGGGTGACGCGGGACGGGCTGGTCGCGCATCTGGAGGCGGAGCTGGAGGCGGAGATTGCCCGCTTGGGTCCGGAGACGGTGGCGGGGTTCATCTTCGAGCCGGTGGTGGGGGCTGCGGGCGGGGCTTTGCCTGCGCCCGAGGGCTATGGCCGCGCGGTGGCCGAGGTCTGTCGGCGGCATGGGGTGCTGGTGATCTGCGACGAGGTGATGTGCGGTTCGGGCCGGACCGGGATCTGGCGGGCGTCGGAGGAGGACGGGATCACTGCCGACATCATCACCGTGGCGAAGTCGCTGTCGGGGGGCTACCTGCCGCTGGGGGCGGCGGTCTACACACAGGAGATCGCGGATGTGATGGCTGCGGGCCATGGCGGGCCGCTGACCGGGCATACCTATACCGGGCACACGGCCTGTCTGGCGGCGGGTGTGGCGGTGCAGAAGATCGTGGCGGAAGAGGGTCTGCTGGCGCGCATCAGCGACAAGGGGCCGCGCTGGCAGGCGGACCTGCGCGCGCGGATGGCGCATATCCGCCAGGTCGGCGATGTGCGGGGGCGGGGGTATTTCATCGGGGTGGAGCTGGTGGCGGACCCGGAGACGAAGGCCCCGTTCGAGGCGTCACTGGGGGTGAACGGACGCATCCGGGCCGAGGGGCTGCGGCGGGGGCTGATCTGCTATCCCTCGGGCGGGCATATCGACGGGGCGGCGGGGGATACGGTGATCCTGGCGCCGCCGTTCAATGCGACGGACGCCGAGCTGGACGAGATCGCCGACAAGCTGGTCGCGACACTGGAGACGGTGCTGGCGGGACTTCCGGGGTAGGTGCCGGACTTTTCGAAAAGTCCGGACCGGAGCCTTTGAAGGCTCCGGCGCGATTTCTTGGACGAAATCGGCGTCCGGTCAGTTCAGGAACACCGCGAACAGCATCGCGTCGCCCTGGACGAAATCCTCGAAGTCGCGCCAGGACTGCATGCCCATCTGCGGGCCTTTCTCGGCATAGGGGAGGAGACCCTCGCCCTGGATCCAGGTGATCAGGTCGACCGGGGGCGGGCTTTCAAAAACCTTCTTCAGGTTGATCCCGGCCTCGGCTCCGAAGCGCCAGTGGGGGATCAGAAGCTCGCCCTTCAGGGCTTTTTCGGCATCGGCAAGGACGGCCTGCCAGCGTGCGCCGGTGCCGGGGGGCATGGAAAGGCCGATCCCGGAAACCTGGGTGTCGTTGGGGACCCATTCGCCGGCATTGTCGGTCTCCAGCGCGACGAGAGACCAGAAGCGGCGGTTCTCTTCGATCATGGTCAGGAAATGCCCGTAGGCCTTCTGGGCAAGGGCCTTGTCGGGGGTCTTGGACAGAGCAATCAGGACCATTGCCGCGCGGTCGACCTGGCGGCCGAACATCATGTCCATCGCGTTGTTGGGGGGCGTGTCGCCCCAGAGGGCGTAGATCGCCCTGGAGCTGTCGAGGACCCGCTGGATCGCCGGTTCGGGGTCGTAGGCGAGCGCTGTGGCAGCGAAGCCCGACAGGAAGTGGGTGTAGGCGGAAAGCCAGGCGGCGTCGGCGGTGTCGAAGGTGATGACCGGGTCTTCGACCGCGACGCCGAACCTGCGACCTCCACCCAGGGCCATGCCGGTCACGGCGGCGAGGGCCTCGCCTTCGTCGCGGGTGCCGTTCGCGTTGATGTCGAACCAGAGGTCGGCCATGCGAACCTCCAGCGCGAAGGGCTTGTCGCCAAGCTGGGCAAGGGCCTCGCGCGAGGCGTCCATGTCGGCGTCGAGGTTGCGGATCAGCGCGGTGAAGTCGGCGGCCTGGAACGGGATCGCGTTCGGATTTTCCGGGATCGGGAGGCGAAGGATGGGAAGTTCGGACCAGTCGGCCTTGACGCCCGTCTGCCAGCGGAGCTGAAGCGCGGCCTCGACCCCGCCGAGGAAGCGCAGGCCCGCGAGGGCAAAGAGGTCTTCGTTGCTGGGAGAGGGCAGGGCGGCGAGGCGGGCCTCGGTCGGGGCAAGGCCGCTGCGGGCGATTTCTTCGGAGATCGTTTCGGCGGCTGCGGGCGTGGCGAGGAACAGGGCGAGGACGAGGGTGCGCATGGGATCTCCTGGAGTGTCGAGGGGAGTGTGGGGCTGCACGGAGGGACGCGCAAGTGGGGCATGCCTCAGGTGGCGGTCCAGAGGACCTGGCCGCGGGGAAGGAGCGCGGGCTGCCGTGCCGGGGTGAAGCCTGCGGCGCGGATGGTGGCGATGACCCTGGCTTCGGGGACGTGATAGGGCGGGCGGTCGGGGTGGGTGACAACGCCGTCGGGCTGGCGGGTGGAAGTGGGGGCGTCGGAGAGGAAGACGGTGAAGAGGGTCGTCCGCAGGCTGGGGAAGCGGCGGAGGTTCCGGAGGGCCGTTTGCAGGTCGCTGTGGGGAAGGTGGGTGAACACTCCGAAGGCGAGGGCAAGGGTGATCGTGTCGGGGATGCCGGGAAAGGCGAAGGTGGCATCCTCGATCAGGTGGTCCTCGGGAAGCGCGGCGGGGTCGGGGAGTTCCGTCAGCCGGCCGTGTCGCATCAGGGCGAGGGAGGCGTCGGTGCCCCAGTAGTGGCCGGGCTTGAGGTAGGGGATGGCCTTGTGGCCGAGCCGGAGGGCGCCGCAGCCGATGTCGAGGAGGTGATCCTCGGGCACCATCCCCGCTGACAGGAGGGCGGCCATCTGGACCCGCCCCGTCTCGTCCCAGCGGCCGCCGACGATGTCGCGGTGGCGGCCCGTCGCGATGGCGTCCTCATAGAAGCCGGGGGCGAGGTAGGGGGAGGCCGGTTTCGGAGCAGGGGGCCGGGTCAGGCTTTGGGGTCCTTCCGGGGCGAGGCCTTGGCGGCGGCCTTCATCCGGGCGAGGAGCTGTTCCTTCGTCTCGCGCGGCGGGGTGGTCGATTTCGGGGCGCCCTTCTGGGCGTGGTCGGGACCGCGAAGGGTGTGACGGGCACCCTTGGGGTTGCCGGATTTCGAGTAGTCCATGGGGGGCCTCCCGGGGCTTTGGGTCTGGTCCGGGGGATGCCGGATTTGGAAGGCGGGGGCAAGGGGGTGGTGAAGTGTCCACGGTGGACAAATTCGGGATCACGAGGAAATTCAAAGGGTTGGAAATTTTCGTTAGGGTGGTGTTAAGACTTGGGAATCGGGGGTTCTTCACCTTGGCCCGCCTTCCCATCGCTCCCGCAGGCGGGGGAGAACGGCGCGGGCGTGTGGGGGTGACGGGAGGGAGTCGGGGTGCACTCCGACCTGCAGGGCGTGCTTCGGGAAGCTGTCGCCCGGATGGGCCGGGGATGCCTCTGGCGGGAGTATTTGGGAAAAGAGCAAAGGCCGGGGGAGGGGGCGTCGGGCGTCGGGCGCTGCGCTGGCCCGAAAGGAAGGGGGTCTTCGGGTGAAGCGCGAAGGGGTCAGAGGTCTAGCGCGCTTTGGCGGGTGGCGTCTTCCTCGCGCGCGGTGCGTTTGAAGGTGTCTTCGCGGCGGGCGGGGAGCTGGACGGCGCGTTCGCGAAGGGCCATGGCCTGTTCGATGGTCACGATCTGGAGGCGGGGGACGGGGGCGAAGCCGGGTTCCTCGTGCAGGCCCGCAGAGGCGGCTTCGGTGATCTTCGGTTTAGGGATCGAAAGTTGCGAAGGCGCGCGATGTCGGTCATGGTGCGGGACATGGCGGAGATTTGCATGCCGGTTAATGTACCATGGAGGCGCGAGTGGCATGGTACAATAATCAGTATGTCTGCCCCGAGTGTAGGGCGGTTTGGGACAGCGATTGGTCTTGCGGTTGCGACGATGAATGTCCCGAGTGTGAAGCGCGCAACATCTCGCCGGTATCTAGCGAGGACCTGACAATCGTAGCGGAACCGGACGACGATGGGTCATGGACGATTTGGCGATCACCAGTGGAGGCTGAGGATAGGCCGCGATATGAGGTGGTGGGTCGATTGAATCCCCAAAAGTCCGGCGATTTCACGTTCACGATACAGGCGAAGGCCGAATGAAGATAGGCTTCAGCGAACCGGCGGCACGCTTCGTGAGCGCAAGCCAGACAGCCAGAGTCGATACAGAGGATTGGGCCGGGTCGAACATGTTCTGCCCGAACTGCGGATGCTCGGCGCTTGTGCGCTATCCTGCGAACAGGCCTGTAGCCGACTTCTACTGCGGTGAGTGCGGTGACCAGTATGAATTGAAGAGCCAAAGCACGCCTTTTGGCCGAAAGGTGGCGGATGGCGCATATCACACAAAGATCGAACGCCTCAGGTCGGACACATCCCCCAACTTGATCCTTCTGCAATACAGTCGGGAGCAGCGTCGCGTCGAGAATCTGACGGTCGTTCCGCGCTACTTCTTTGTTCACCAGGCCATAGAAAAACGCCCACCGCTCCGGCCTACAGCGAGGCGTGCCGGTTGGGTAGGTTCAAACATCTTGTTGGATCGGATTCCGGTCTCGGGGCAGATTTCCGTCATCCGCAGCGGTCTCGTGCGGGAGAGGGCGGACGTCATTGCGGAATGGAACCGCCTGCGGTTCATCGAAGAACGTCATGGCGAGGCACGCGGTTGGCTCCTGGAAGTCATGCGCTGCGTTCAGAAGATCGGGCAACCCGATTTCACGCTTGCCGACGTCTACGGTTTCGAGCGCGAACTCTCGGCGATCTTCCCGCGCAACAACAACGTTCGCCCGAAAGTTCGGCAGCAATTGCAGGTTCTCCGCGACGGCGGCTATCTGGAGTTCCTCGGAAATGGCCGTTACCGTTTTCGCTGATTGTCGGCGTTCGAGGCAAGAACGCCTGGACGCTGCAGCTTGGGCGGACGCAGGAGAACATCATCTCGACCCAGAAGCGCGAGCATAGCCGCAAGCCCGATGAGCAGTATGCGCTGATCGAAGGGTGCAGCAACGGGCCACGGCTGGAAATGTTCGCGCGTGGTCCGCGTGTTGGCTGGACGGTGTGGGGCAATCAGGCTGACGATTACACGCCGACCTGGGATACCTATGCCAACCATTCCCAAGCGGAGGTCATTCCGCTGAAACCCCGCAAGGCAGTTTGATCAGGCCGGAAAAGGCCGCTTCGGCGCTGTCGTTCCAGGGCCAGGTGTCGTCGAAGGCCTCGATCTGCGCCGCCGAGGAGGCTCCATCCGGGGCCTTGAAGAGGACGTTGTAGCTGGCGTTGGAGTTGAAGGGCGGGTCGAGGTAGACGAGATCGACGCTCTCGCTGGCGATGCTGTCGCGCAGGACGGTGAGGTTGTCGCCGTAATGGAGGTGGTTGGGCATTGGTCCCTCGCGCAGGTGCTGGGGAATCCGATCCGGCGGAAGCGGTTAAGGGCAAGTGAAGGTCAGGGGGGGCAACTGGATTTGGTTCGCGCTGTCCCTGGCCCGGAATCAAGGGCGAAGCCCGCCGGGCCGTGTCCTCCCTCCCACCCGGGAGGGCGCTTTTGCAACGTCGGTCACCCGAACTGCGGTGGGAGGGGTTGAGGGATAAAGCGCCTCCTTCGACCGTTGCTGCGCCCGCCCGAGGGAGGGCGCGGCCCTGTGTGGTGCGATCTGGAGCGTAAGGTCGCGTCGGGTGCTGTGCAATGAATGCGCACCCCAAAGAGTCGGGGCAGGCCCCGACCTACGGGGCATGCCAGCGATTTGGCAGCTTACGCCAGCGTCGGATCGATGCCCTTGCAGGCGGCGACGAGGCCCTTCACGGCGTCGACGGATTTCTCGAACATCGCCTTTTCGGCAATGTCGAGCTTGACCTCGACCACGCGCTCGACCCCGTTCGCGCCGATGATGACGGGCACGCCGACATACATGCCGTTGAGCCCGTAGGCGCCCTTCACATGGGCGGCGCAGGGCAGGATGCGCTTCTGGTCCTTGAGATAGGCCTCGGCCATCTCGACGGCGGACGCGGCGGGGGCGTAGAAGGCGGAGCCGGTCTTCAGGAGGCCGACGATTTCCGCCCCGCCATCGCGGGTGCGCTGGACGATGGCGTCGAGTTTCTCCTGCGTGGTCCAGCCCATCGCGACGAGGTCAGGAAGCGGGATGCCGCCGACGGTGGAGTAGCGGACCGAGGGGACCATGGTGTCGCCGTGGCCGCCAAGGACGAAAGCGGAGACGTCCTTCATCGACACGTTGAATTCCAGAGCGAGGAAGTGGCGGAAGCGGGCCGAGTCGAGGACGCCCGCCATGCCGATGACCTTGTTGTGCGGCAGGCCGGAGAATTCGCGCAGCGCCCAGACCATCGCATCCAGCGGGTTGGTGATGCAGATCACGAAAGCCTGCGGGCAGTGCTTCTTGATCGCCTCGCCGACGGATTTCATCACCTTGAGGTTGATGGCGAGCAGGTCGTCGCGGCTCATCCCGGGTTTCCTTGGCACGCCGGCGGTGACGATGCAGACATCGGCGCGGCGGAGGAAGGCGTAGTCGTTGGTGCCCGTGACCTCGGCGTCGAAGCCTTCGACCGGGCCGGATTGCGAGATGTCCAGCGCCTTGCCTTGCGGCGTGCCCTCGGCGATGTCGAAGAGGACGACGTCGCCCAGTTCTTTCAGCGCGATCAGGTGTGCAAGCGTGCCGCCGATCTGACCGGCGCCGATGAGGGCGATCTTGGGTCTGGCCATGGGAGCCTCCGTTGGGGTGAATCGGGGGCAGGGGTAGCGGCTAAACGCCGGTCTGTCCAGCCTTGGAGGCGACTTGGTATACCATTGTATGCAAAAAAATGTCCCTTCCGACCGCGCGGAGAAGGGGTTAGCGGTAACGCCATCGGAGGATGTGATGGCAGAGGTCTGGTTCTGGGTGGCGGCTGTGGTCGCGGCGGCGCTGGTGGGGATGGGCAAGGGTGGCGTGCCGATCGTGGGCATGCTGGCGGTGCCGGTGATGGCGCTGGTGATGAACCCGGTGGTCGCGGCCGGGATGCTGCTGCCGGTCTATGTGGTGTCGGACGCCTTCGGGCTTTACGCCTATCGCCATGCCTTCGACCGGCGGGTGCTGGCGATCGTGGTGCCGGGGGCGATTGCCGGGATCGGGGTCGGCTGGGCGACGGCGACCGTGGTGCCGGAAGCGGCGGTGACGCTTCTGGTGGGGGTGATCGGGCTGGCCTTCGCGCTGAACCTGATCCTGCGCAAGCCGGTGGAGGCCGGGGCGCAGGAGCCTAGGGTGGCGCCGGGCCTGTTCTGGGGGGCGGTGACGGGGTTCACCAGTTTCGTCAGCCACGCGGGCGCGCCGCCCTATCAGGTCTACACGCTGCCGCTGGGGATGGCGAAGGCGGTGTTCGCCGGAACCTCGACGATTGCCTTCGCGATCATCAATGCGGTGAAGCTGGTGCCCTATTATGCGCTGGGGCAGCTTGGGTTCGAGAACCTGGAGATGGCGGCGATCCTGTCGGTCCCGGCGGTTGTGGCGGTGTTCGCCGGCGTTCGGCTGGTGCAGCACATGCCGGAGCGGGCGTTCTTCCGGCTGGTGACCTGGGCGCTGCTGCTGATCTCGGCCAAGCTGATCTGGGACGGGGCGCGGGGGCTGATCTGACCCGGATCCTGCGGGATCGGGCGGGGGCGGGGTGCATTTTCGATCGCCTTGCGCCAGGCTATGAGGCGGCCCCCCCCACCCTGGCCCTCCCCCACGCGGGGGGAGGGGACGCCAGCGGCGGGAGGCAGCGGCATGCTTCGGAGGGAGCGCTGATGTTGCCCGATGCGGATGTTCTGTATGAAAGTCTTGCCGCGCGGGATGGCCGGTTCGACGGCCGTGCCTTCGTCTGCGTCAGGACGACGGGGATCTTCTGCCGGATGACCTGTCCGTCACGGACGCCCCTGCGCCGGAACGCGGAGTTCCGTGGCACGGCCGCCGAATGTCTGGCGGTGGGGTTCCGGGCCTGCAAGCGGTGTCGGCCTGATCAGGCGGGATCCCCATTCGCGGGCAGCTCTTCGGTGACGGCCTCGTAGCCTGAACCGGAGGCCATCAGGCACATCTGGCCATCGGGCAGGGTCATCGTGATCGACCAGGTGCCGGTGGCATCGGCGGCGTAAAGCTCCATCACCGCCGCTTCACCCGCGACGCCGACCGACCGGCGGGTTTCGCCGTAGCGGTCGGCGAGAAGGGCGGTGACGCGGTCGCGGCTGTCGCATTGCGGGGCGCTGTTGGCGATGTCGGCAGCGGCGATCATGCCGCCGAGGCCGAGGGAGAGGGCGAACATCTTCTGGTTCATCAACGGGACCTTTCTGGCGTCTGGATACCGGAAAGGCTGCCGGGGTTGGCCTGCCAGGCAGTTAACGAGGCGGGCGCGACGCAGCTTTGGTCGCGATTTGCTGCAATGCAGCACATTTGGTCTTGCCGTTTGTGTCTGATCCGTGCTTTCAAGCGCAAGAATGTTGCGCGGAGGTGAGTCGTGATCCGTCCATACCGGTCTGTCCTGTATATCCCGGCCTCGCGCGGGCGGGCGCTGGAGAAGGCGCGGGAGCTGGCGGCGGACGCGATCATCTTCGACCTTGAGGACGCGGTGTCGCCCGAGGAGAAGCTGCGGGCGCGGGAGGTGCTGGCGGGTGTGCTGACCTTGGCTGACTTCGGCGCACGGGCGCGGATCGTGCGGGTGAATGGACTTGGAACAGACTGGATCGAGGCGGATCTGGAGACATTCGGGGCGCATGGCGGCGTGGATGCGGTGCTGGTGCCGAAGGTGAACGGGCCTGCGGACCTGGACGCGGTTGCGGCGAGGGTGAAAGCCCCGCTCTGGGCGATGCTGGAGACGGCGAAGGGCTGTCTCAACGCCGGAGCGATCGCGGCGCATGGGCGGCTGGAGGGGATGGTCATGGGGACCAACGATCTGGCCAGGGAACTGGGTGCCCGGCATCGCAGCGACCGGTTGCCGCTGCTGGCGGGGCTTGGGGCCTGCCTTCTGGCGGCGAGGGCTGAGGGGCGCGTGATCGTCGATGGCGTCTTCAATGCCTTCGGAGACGAGGCGGGCTTGCGCGCCGAGTGCGAGCAGGGCCGCGACATGGGATTCGATGGCAAGACGCTGATCCACCCGGCGCAGCTGTCGGTGGCGAACGAGGTCTTTGCGCCCTCGGACGCTGAGTTGGACCTGGCGCGGCGTCAGATCGCGGCCCATGCCGAAGCGCGGGCGCGGGGCGAGGGCGTGGCGGTCGTCGATGGCAGGATCGTCGAGAACCTGCATGTGGCGATGGCCGAGGCGCTGATCGGCAAGGCCGAGGCGATTGCGGCGGTTGCGGTTTAGGGGCAGGGTGGCGCCGCGACCGATGGAGGGCAGCGATGACACTGATTGTGCTGGGGCTTTTGTTGTGGTGGGGGGCGCATCTGTGGAAGCGGCTGGCTCCGGGATCGCGGGCGGCCATTGGCGAGCCGGGCAAGGGGCTGGTCGCCGTGCTGGTGGTGGCGGGCGTGGTGCTTATGGTGGTTGGCTATGGTGGCAGCGACTGGCTGGGGATCGAGGGCGCGGCGTTCGTGGAGCTGTGGTCCCCGCCACGGTTCCTGGTGGGTGTGAACAATCTTCTCATGCTGATCGCGGTCTATCTTTACGCCGCATCGGGCATGAAGACGCGGATCACGAGGTCGATCCGGCATCCGCAGCTGACGGCGGTGAAGACCTGGGCGGTGGCGCACTTGCTGGTGAACGGCGATCTGGCGAGCGTTATCCTGTTCGGCGGGTTGCTGGCCTGGGCCGTGGTCGAGGTGATCCTGATCAACCGGTCCGAGCCGCGCGGGCCTCTGCCGGAGCCTGCGCCGGTCGGCAAGGAGATCGGTGCCGTCGTGGGAGCGGTCGCGGTGCTGGTGGCAATCATGCTGGTGCACAACTGGCTGGGGGTGCAGCCCTGGGGCTGTGGTCGGAGCGGGGGTTTCACACCCCCGCACCCCCGTGGGATATTTGGCGAAGAGAAAGACAATTTTGGTCGAATTGTCGGGGACTTGGGAAAAGATGAGGCTTTACCGTTTCTTGAGCGCGGATGACACCTCGGCCTTCTGTCACAAGGTGACGGCGGCCTTGAACAAGGGGTGGGAGCTCTATGGCGGGCCCACCTATGCCTTTGATGCGGCCAATGGCGTGATGCGCTGTGGGCAGGCGGTCGTGAAGGAAGCGCCGGGGGAATACACTCCGGACGTGAAGCTGGGTCAGCAATGAAGACCAATCCGGGGCGCTTTTTCGAGGATTACGCCTTGGACGAGGTGATCCGCCATGCGGTGCCGCGCACGGTGGGGGCGGGGGAGCGGGCGCTGTATCATGGGCTGTATCCGGCGCGGGGGGCTTTGTATTCCTCGGACGAGTTTGCGAGGGGCGTGGGGCTGAAGGCCTCGCCGCTGGACGATCTGGTGGCGTTTCACACGGTCTTTGGCAAGACGGTGCCGGATGTTTCGCTGAACGCGGTGGCGAACCTTGGCTATGCCGAGGGGCGCTGGCTGAAGCCGGTCTGGCCGGGGGATACGCTGCGGTCGGAAAGTCAGGTGATCGGGCTGAAGGAGACTTCGTCGGGCGCGACGGGGGTGGTCTGGGTGCGGACGCGCGGGCTGAACCAGCATGGGGATGTGGTGCTGGAGTATGTGCGCTGGGTGATGGTGAAGAAGCGGCGGCGGGAGGTGGTGGTGCCGGTGTCGGTGCCGGATTTGGCCGCTGTGGTTAACGCGGGCGCGCTGGTGGTGCCGGAGGGGCTGGACTTCAGCCGCTATGACTTCGGGTTGGCCGGAGAGCCGCATCGCTGGGGCGACTATGCGGTGGGTGAGGTGATCGACCATGTCGATGCGGTGACGGTCGAGGAAGCCGAACACATGTTGGCGACGCGGCTGTGGCAGAACACCTCGAAGGTGCATTTCGACGCGGGCCAGCGTGAGGATGGGCGGCGGCTGATCTATGGCGGGCATGTGATTTCGCTGGCGCGGGCCTTGTCGTTCAATGGGTTGGCGAATGCGCAGATGATGGTGGCGTTGAATGCGGGGGCGCATGCGAACCCCTGTTTTGCCGGGGATACGGTGCGGGCCTGGTCCGAGGTGCTGGACCGGGCGGAGACTTCGGTGCCGTCGGTCAGGGCGCTGCGGTTGCGGCTGGTGGCAACGAAGGGCAAGGCCGGGGCGTTGCGCGGGGCGGAGGGCAAGTATCTGCCGGAGGTGCTGCTGGATCTGGACTACTGGGCGCTGGTGCCGGTCTAGCCGGGCTGGAACTGCACCGCGTCCTCGGCAACCCGTCCGGCAAACACATTCTCGAACCGGCCCGAGATCGCGAGGGCGGCCAGTTTGGGCCAGAACGCCTGGAACGCCTCGCGCGCGAGATGCGCCTGATGTGCCGCTTCGCTGGTGAAACATTCCGCCAGGGTGATCACGTCGGGATCGGAAACCGAGGGGTTCATCTCGAAGAACAGGCAACCGGGTTCAGCGCGGCAGGCGGCAACATAGGCGGGCAGGATTTCCAGGAACCGGCTCCGGTTTCCGGGCGGAAAGGTCAACCAGCCGACGATATACTTGCGGGTTTCGGGGTCTGACATGGGAGTCTCCCTTCTGCCGAGCCGACGTGGTTCGGCGATGAACGGAGAGTAGCACAAAGGACGGAGGTTCAGAACGAGTCGCTTCGGTCAGGCACTTGGCGTCGAATGTGATCACGCGTTGAAAATTCGTGATCACATCTGGTGGAAAACCACGCCTGATAGCGACAACATGTTGCAGTTGCGGCATTCCCCGCGTGACACGGGCGAAATCCGCGCTATTCAGAGTATCGAAAGACAGCCTGGCGCTGGCCCGATGGACCTGCGCCGCCAGACGTGAGGATCGATCATGGCAGACGTCAAGCGGGCCGCGCCCGTATCCCGCCCCTTGTCTCCGCATCTGCAGGTCTATCGCATCCAGATGACGGCGGTCAGCTCGATCCTGACGCGGATAACCGGGCATGCGCTGGTCGCGGGCGTGGTGCTGGCGGTCTGGTGGCTGATGGCGGCGGCGACTTCGGACAGTCATTTCGCGGTGGCGGACGCGGTGGCGACCAGCTGGTTCGGTGATCTGGTGTTCACCGGCTCGCTATGGGCGGTGTGGTATCACTACCTGGCCGGGTTGCGGCACCTTTACTATGACGCGGGGCACGGGCTGGACATTCCGACGGCCGAAAAGCTGGGCTGGGCCTGCATCATCGGGTCGGTCGTTCTGACTGTGATCACAATTCTTTTGGTTCAGTGAGGGTGACCATGCGCTATCTGACCCCCCGCAAGCGCGCCGAAGGCAAGGGTTCCGGCCATGCCGGGACCGCGCATCACTGGTCGATGACGGTTTCGGCCGTGGGCCTGGCGTTTATGGTCCCGCTCTGGCTTTACATCTTCGGCAGGACACTGGGTGCGCCGCGCGACGTGGTGCTGGAAACCTTCGCGCGTCCGTTTCCGGCGATCCTGACGGCGCTGGTGCTGGTGGTTGGGATGCGCCACTTCGCGATGGGTGCGACCACGATGATCGAGGACTATGCCCGGGGCACGGCCCGCAAGATGCTGGTCATCTTCGTGATCCTGTTTTCCTGGGTGATCGCCGCGACGGGGCTCTTCGCGCTTGCCCGCATGGCGCTGTGAAGGACAGATGATGACTGCCTATCCGTATGAGACGCATGAGTATGACGTGGTCGTGGTGGGCGCGGGCGGCGCAGGCCTGCGCGCGACGCTGGGGATGGCCGAGCAGGGGCTGCGCACCGCCTGCGTGACGAAGGTGTTCCCGACCCGGTCGCACACGGTGGCGGCGCAGGGCGGGATTGCCGCGTCGCTGGGGAACATGGGGCCGGACCATTGGCAGTGGCACATGTATGACACGGTGAAGGGGTCGGACTGGCTGGGCGACACCGACGCGATGGAGTATCTGGCGCGGGAGGCTCCGAAAGCCGTTTACGAGCTGGAGCATTACGGGGTGCCGTTTTCCCGCACCGAAGAGGGCAAGATCTACCAGCGGCCCTTTGGCGGCCATACGACCGAGTTCGGCAATGGCCCGCCGGTGCAGCGGACCTGTGCCGCCGCCGACCGGACCGGGCACGCAATCCTGCATACGCTGTATGGGCAATCGCTGAAGAACAACGCCGAGTTCTACATCGAATACTTCGCGCTGGACCTGATCATCACCGATGGGGCCTGCACGGGGGTTGTCGCCTGGAAACTGGATGACGGCACGATCCATGTCTTCAACGCGAAGATGGTGGTGCTGGCGACGGGCGGCTATGGCCGGGCCTATTTCAGCGCGACCTCGGCGCATACCTGCACCGGGGACGGCGGCGGGATGGTGGCGCGGGCCGGGTTGCCCTTGCAGGACATGGAGTTCGTGCAGTTCCACCCGACCGGCATCTATGGCTCGGGCTGCCTGATCACCGAAGGCGCGCGGGGCGAGGGCGGGTATCTGACCAACTCTGCGGGCGAGCGGTTCATGGAGCGCTATGCGCCGCATTACAAGGATCTGGCGCCGCGCGACTATGTCAGCCGTTGCATGACCATCGAAATCCGCGAGGGGCGCGGGGTGGGGGCGAACAAGGATCATATCCACCTGAACCTGTCGCACCTGCCGCGGGAATCGCTGGAGCTGCGGCTGCCGGGGATCACCGAAAGCGCGCGGATTTTTGCCGGGGTGGACCTGCACAAGGAGCCGATCCCGGTGCTGCCGACGGTGCATTACAACATGGGCGGCATCCCGACGAACTATTGGGGCGAGGTGCTGAACCCGACCGCTGAAAGCCCGGACGCGATCTTCCCGGGTCTGATGGCGGTGGGCGAGGCGGGCTGTGCCTCGGTGCATGGCGCGAACCGGCTGGGGTCGAACAGCTTGATCGACCTGGTGGTTTTTGGCCGGGCAGCGGCGATCCGGGCGGGGCAGGTGGTGGACCGCGCCTCCAGCGTTCCGGCGACCAACGCGGCGGAGGTCGACAAGGCCCTGGGCCGGTTCGACGGGTTGCGCAACGCCAAGGGCGCGGTGCCGACGGCGGACCTGCGGCTGGAGATGCAGCGCACGATGCAGGCCGATGCGGCGGTGTTCCGGGCCGAAGAGACGCTGGCGGCTGGCGAAAAGAAGATGACGGTCATCGCGGGCAAGATGGCCGACCTGCACGTCACCGACCGTTCGCTGGTCTGGAACAGCGATCTGATGGAGACGCTGGAACTGACCAACCTTATGCCGAACGCGCTGGCGACGATCTATGGCGCGCATGCCCGGACCGAAAGCCGGGGCGCGCACGCGCATGAGGACCATCCGGCCCGTGACGACGCCAACTGGCGCAAACATTCGCTGGCCTGGGTGGACGGAGCGAAGGTGACGCTTGACTACCGGGCGGTGCATACCGACCCTCTGACCACCGAGGCGCAAGGCGGGATCGCCCTGACCAAGATCGCCCCGGCGGAAAGGAAGTTCTGATGCGCAATCCGGCTTTTCCTGTGGTTCTGCTGATGGTTCTTGCGGCTTGCGACCCGGCGGAGGTGATCGACTCTGCGCTGAAGCGCACGGCTTACACGGTGGTTTTCCCGGTGGTGAACATCGACATGCCGGCGGAGCCGGCGCAGAAGGCGACGAACTGCATCCTCGAGTCGGCAAACGAGACCGAGCTGCGGCTTCTGGCGCGGGACGTGGGGGTGGAAGCGGGAACCGCCACAAAGGCCACGATCCGCGCGATTGCAGTACGTCCGGCGGCGCAGGCCTGCTTTGCGTCCAACGGTGTGCCGCCGCTGGTCGGTGGCTGACCGAGGCATGGGTGCAACGGCCGGAGCGCAGGGGGCAGTGAAGGGGCGCGTGAAGGCGGACCTGAAGGTCGCGGTCGTGTTCTTCGGCATCACGCGGGCCCTGCGGCTGACCTTGCCTTCGATCACGGAAAACCTGATCGCTCCGGCCCGGGCGATTGCCCGCGATGTGCGCACTTTCGGCCATTTCTTCACCCAGACCGCGATCCGCAACGCGCGCTCGGGCGAGGAGGGTGACCTCGACCCCGAGGAATACCGGCTTCTGGCTCTGGATGCGGTCGAGACGGAGGCTCCGGGTGCCTGTCTGGAGCAGTATCCCGTGGCCGAGATGCAGGTTCGGGGGGATATCTGGCGGGACGAGTTTGCCTCGTTCCGGAACCTGGTGCATCAGCTTCATTCGCTGAAACGGGCGACGCTGCTGGCCGAGGGATTTCAGCCCGACATCGTGATCTTCGCCCGGCCCGACCTGCTGTATCACGACAGCATGGCGGACCATCTGGACATGCTTGCCCGGGCGCACCGGCAGTTCGTGCTGGTGCCGGACTGGTCGGAATGGTTCGGGCTGAATGACCGCTTTGCGCTGGCCAAGGGGGCGGATGGCATCGAGGCCTATGGCAAGCGGGCGGACCGGATGGGTGAATATTGCTCGCGGGGCAAGCGGCTGCATTCCGAGCGGTTCCTGAAGTTCGAGCTGGAGGGCCAGAGGGTGCGGAAGGTGCATCTGCGCGCCTCGCGGGTGCGGGCGAACGGCCTGCAGGTGCTGGAGGATTTCAGTCCGGGCCGGGGACCGATGGGCAAGCGGCAACTGGTGCCGCTGGGCACGATCCGGGCCGAAGCGCCCGCAGCGAGGAGCGCGTGATGCGGATTGCAGGCCATTCATTTCTGGCATTTCCGGTGGTTTTGCTTGCCTGCGGGCCGATCACTCTGGCCGAGGCCGAGCGCCAGTGCTTTGAGCGCGCGCGCCTGGCCAAGCAGCCGAGGGGCGAGATTTCGGTCGGGGCCAGTTCGGACGGGCGGACGGCGGCGGGGCTGGAATTGAACGTGAGTTCGGACTTCCTTCTGGGCAGGGACCCGTCCGCGGTCTACGAGAGCTGCGTGATGCAGAAAACGGGCGAGCCGCCGAGCCGTCCGCTCTACATGCGGCCGGACTGGCGCTGATGGCGAAGGACGTGATCCCCACGCCGGACCCCCGCCAGCTGCGGTTTGCACGCGGCGCGCTGGAGCGCATCCGGCGGCGACGGGTGCGCGAGTTCGAGGCGATGATCGCGACCGGGTTCACCCGGACCTGTCCGGTCTGCGGCTATAAGGGTGAGTTTGCCCCGGTGGGAGAGCCACCGCGTCTTGACGGGCTGTGTCCGCTGTGCCGGTCGCGGGAGCGGCACCGGCTGTTCAAGCTGTGGATCGACCGGCGCGGCGGGATCGGCAAGGACATGTCGGTCCTGCATTTCGCGCCCGAGCCGGTGTTCGAGCCGATCCTGCGCGCGCAGGCGGGAACCTATGTCACGGCGGATTTCATGCGGACGAAAGTCGACCGCAAGCTGAACATCGAGGCGCTGGAGCTGGATGACGCCAGTTTCGACCTGATCGTCGCGCACCAGATCCTGGAGCATGTCGATCATGTTAAGGCTCTGGCCGAGTGCTTTCGCTGCCTGCGCCCCGGCGGGCGGCTGGTGGTCACGACCCCGGTGATCGAAGCCTGGGCGACGACCTATGTCAATCCGGAGATCACCTCGGCACGGGACCGCATGCTGCATTTCGGTCAGAAGGACCATAGCCGCTATTTCGGCCGCGATCTGAAGGACCACATGCGCGTGGCGGGGTTCGATCTGCACGAATTCGTGTCTGTCGAGCCCGATGTCTCGACCTATGCCCTGCAGCGTGGCGAGACGCTGTTCGAGTTGACGAAGCCCGCCTCCGACCCCAAGCCAGTTGCCAAGACGAAGACCCGGAAAGGTTGACCCATGGTCCAGTTTACCCTGCCCAAGAACTCGAAGATCCGCACCGGGAAGACCTGGCCGAAACCGGACGGCAAGAACGTGCGCAAGTTCCAGGTCTACCGCTGGAACCCCGATGACGGGGAAAACCCGCGGGTGGACACCTACTTTGTCGACATGGACAGCTGCGGCCCGATGGTCCTGGACGCGCTGATCAAGATCAAGACCGAGATCGACCCGACGCTGACCTTCCGCCGGTCCTGCCGGGAAGGCATCTGCGGATCCTGCGCGATGAACATCGACGGGATCAACACGCTGGCCTGCATCTATGGGCTGGACGAGATCAAGGGCGATGTGAAGATCTACCCCCTGCCGCATATGGCGGTGATCAAGGACCTGATCCCGGACCTGACGCATTTCTACGCCCAGCATGCCAGCATCATGCCCTGGCTGGAGACCAAGACCAACCGCCCGGCAAAGGAGTGGCGGCAGTCGATCGAGGATCGCAAGAAACTGGACGGGCTGTATGAATGTGTGATGTGCGCGTCGTGTTCGACCTCGTGCCCGTCGTACTGGTGGAACTCGGATCGATATCTTGGTCCGGCGGCGTTGCTGCACGCCTATCGCTGGATCATCGACAGCCGGGACGAGGCGACGGGGGAGCGGCTGGACCAGCTGGAGGATCCGTTCAAGCTGTATCGCTGCCACACGATCATGAACTGCGCCAAGACCTGCCCCAAGGGGCTGAACCCGGCCAAGGCGATTGCCGAGATCAAGAAGATGATGGTCGAGCGGGTGGTCTGACCGCGGAGTGCTGGCGTCGGGGGGTGGTTCGGACTAGGCTTTCCATAGCGTTCCCCGCGCCCCGCTGATCGGGCCGGGTTCTGGAAGGAACGGCCTCATGCTTTTGCAACTGACCTATGCCTCGCGGCCTTTCGGGTTCGAGGCGAGCCTTCTGTCCAGCATCCTGATCGAGGCGCGGCGCTGCAATCTGCGCGACGGGATCACCGGGGCGCTGATCTGTCGGGATGATCTTTACCTTCAACTGCTGGAGGGGCCGGAGAAGGCGGTCGAGCGCACCTATGCCCGGATCTGCGCTGATGACCGGCATGTCGAGGTGCGGGGGCTGACGCGGCGGATGATCGCCGAAGATGCGCGGATGTTCGGGGCCTGGGCGATGCGGGACGATCCGGCCGCAAGCTGGGTCTGGTCGCGGGCGGAGGTGGACGCGGGCGCCCCCGAGCGGGCGAGCGAGGACGAGGTGCTGGAGATGTTCCGCAGGCTCCCTGCGCTGGATGTGCGGGGATAGAGGCGGCGCGCGGGGTTGATCGCGGGCCAAAACGGCGCAAGGGTGCGGGGATGAAACCGGACCATCCCGAACACCCCGCCCCGTCCGATGCCGCCGCCCGCAAGTCGGTGGCTCCGGTGATCTGCTATCCGGTGGAGGGCTTGCCCGCCCCCGATCTTGCCGCCTATCGCGCCGCGCGGGCAGGGTGGAGCCTTGTGTCGGAAGTGCTGGTCCCCCCGCGTGAGGCGCGGGTTTTCGAGGTGCCGAGCGGGTGGTTCTTCCGGATCGTCAGCGTGGAAGGTCCGCAGGTCGGCGACCTGAACCTGTTCGCGGCGGGCAATCTTGGGGAGCGGTTCTTTTCCGGCAAGACTCGGGCGTTGCATGGCACGCATCTGTCGACCGGGGACCGGATGTGGTCTTGCCTGCCGTATCTGCGGCCGATGGCGACGGTTACCGACGACACGCTGGACTGGTACGGCTTCGATGCCTTCGGCGGGTCGGTCCATGACGTGATCGGCACGCGCTGCGACCCCTATACCCATGCGCTGTTGTCGGGGGGCGAGCAGTATCACCATTGCTGCCATTCCAACCTGACCCGCGCGGTGGCGGACCACTGGGGCCTGCCGGTGAAGGCGGCGGAGGTGCATGTGCATGATGTGTTGAACGTGTTCATGTGCACCGGGTTCACCCGCGATACGGGGCAGTATTTCATGAAGGCCAGCCCCGTGCGGCCGGGGGATTATCTGGAGTTCATGGCGGAGATCGACCTTTTGGGCGTCCTGTCGGCCTGTCCGGGCGGGGACTGTTCGTCGGAGCATTCCTCGGATGTGGCTGTCTGCCACCCGCTGCTGGTGCAGGTGTTCAAGCCCAAGGCCCCGCCGGTCGGGTGGGCGCCGTCGGGGCCGAACGCCTATGACCGGAGCCACGGTCAGGAATAGCGTTCGACCGTCTGCGCCTGCAGGTCGTCGTAGCGGTCGCCCCAGGCCCAGCCGATGGGGAGGAGGCGGTCGATCTCTTCGCGGTCATCGTCGGTGAGGTCGATTTCCGGGGCCATCGCCCAGGCGCGGAGGTGGCCGGGCGTGCGGGTGCCGGGGATCGGCAGGATATGCGGGGCGCGGTCCAGAAGCCATGCCAGGGCGAGGGCGGCGGGGGTGAAGCCACGGGCCGTGGCCATGGCGTGGAAGGCCTTCAGGATGGTGCGGTTGTGGGGCCAGTTCTCGGGGTGAAAGCGCGGGATACGGGCGCGGAATTCGCCTTGGGCAAAGTTCGTGGGGTCGGCCATGGGCGTGCCGAAGACGCCGCGCGCGAGGGGAGAGAAGGGGACGAAGGCCACTCCCAACTGAGCGCAGCGCAGGATCAGGCCAAGCTCGGGCGTGCGGGTCCAGAGGGAGTATTCGTTCTGCACGGCCATCACGGGATGGACGGCGTGGCAGCGTTCCAGGGTGTATGGGCCGATTTCCGACAGACCGTAGCCCAGGATTTTGCCTTCCTCGACAAAGCGTTGCATGGTCCCGGCAAGGTCCTCGGCGGGGATCTGCGGGTCGTGGCGGTGGGCGTAGAACAGGGTGACGTGGTCGAGCCCGAGACGTTTGAGCGAGCCTTCCAGTTCGGCCCGCATGTATTCGGGGCGGTTGTCGATGCGGCGGGCGGGGTCGTCGGTGAAAGCGGCCTTGGTGGCGATGTGGGGGCGGTGACCGCTTTGCTTCAGCCATTTGCCGATGACGGTCTCGGATATCCCTTCGCCATACTTGTTGGCGGTGTCGAGGAAGGTGATCCCGGCCTCCCATGCGGCATCGAGGGTGGCGAGGCTGTCGGCCTCGGTTGTCGGGCCAAAGGTGCCGCCGAAGGACAGGCAGCCAAGGCCGAGGGCCGAGACCTGGGGGCCGTTCCGTCCGAGTTGCCGCTGCCGCATCGCCGTCTCCTGCCGTTCGGGCCAGAAGACGGGACGGGGCGGGGATGGTCAAGGCCTGCGGTCAATGGTTCACGAAGTGGAGGCCCTGGAACCGGGCGCGCAGGGCCTTTGTCCGGGGGGCGACGGTTTCGGGGGCGTTCGAGCGCAGGCCCTCGGCGATCAGGGCGGCGAGGGCTGGGGCGTCGGAGGGGGTGACGCCGCGACGGACCAGTTCGGGCGTGCCGATGCGCAGGCCGTTCATGTCGCCGGGGACTTCGGGGATCGGCAGGCCGATGCCGCAGGCGAGGAAGCCTGCCTTGCGCAGCGTCTTGGAGGCGGCCTGGCCCCCGCCGAACGCGGCGGCCTCGATGGCGAACTGGTGCGAGGTGGTGGCACTCCGGTCCGCGGCGAAGACGGGGAGGCCGAGTTTGGTCAGTTCGGAGGCCAGCGCGCGGGCGAGGTCGACCATGGCTTTGGCATATCCCGCGCCGTGATCGCGCCAGTCGAGCAGGGTGTAGGCAAGTGCTGCGGATTTGGCAGCATCGAAGTTGGCAGTGAGGCCGGGGAAGGCGATGGCATCAAGGCGCTCGGCGATGGCGGCGTCGTTGGTCACGATCAGGCCACTGGCGGGGCCGCCGAGGGATTTGTATGTCGACATCGTCATCAGATGCGCGCCCTCGGCCAGCGGGTCGGGGAACAGGCCGCCCGCGATCATGCCGCACTGGTGGGCGGCGTCGAACAGGACCTTGGCCCCGACCTGATCGGCGATCTTGCGGACCTCGGCCACCGGATGAGGGAAAAGGTTGAGGCTGCCGCCAACGGTGATGATCTTGGGGCGGACGGCGTGGGCGAGGTCATGAAGTGCTGCAAGATCAATCGTGTAGCCGTCGGCGTCGATTGGGGCCGGGTGGGTGGTCAGGCCGTAGAGGCCTGCGCATCCCGGGCCATGGTGGGTGACGTGGCCGCCGATGGTGCCGGGGGGCGCGATGATGCTGTCGCCGGGATTGGCAAGGGCCATGAAGCCGTAGAGGTTGGCAAGCGCACCCGATCCGACGCGGATTTCGGCGTATTTGGCGTGGAAGACCTCGGCGGCGAGTTCGGCGGCGATGACCTCGATCTCTTCGATGGCCTCAAGCCCCATTTCGTACTTGTCGCCGGGGTAGCCGAGCGAGGGGCGAGAACCGAGGCCGGAGGAAAGGGCGGCCTCGGCGCGCGGGTTCATCACGTTGGTCGCGGGGTTCAGGTTGAAGCAATCCTGGTCGTGGATTTCGCGGTTTCTGGCGATGAGGGCGTCGAGGCGGGTCGCGACTTGCGCCGAGGGTTTCCCGGCGTCGGTGGCGAGGGTCTGGATGTAGGTCTCGGTGGGGACCCAGGGGCGGGGGGCGAGGTGGGGCATGGCGGGACTCCTTTTGGGGCAGGGTAAGCAGGACGGGGCTTGCGGACAAATCAGTTCTGCGGAAAATTAGGGTCAGGAAAGTTGAGCCATGCCAGTCGCCCCACCACCCCTGACCCGGTTGCCGCTGAACGCGCTGCGTGCCTTTGAGGCGGCGGCGCGGACGGGGGCGTTCACGCTGGCGGCGGCGGAGTTGGGGGTGACGCCGGGCGCGGTGACGGCGCATGTGAAGGCGCTGGAGGATCGGCTGGGGGCGGCCTTGTTCGAACGGCAGGCGCGGGGCGTGCGGCTGACGGCGCTGGGGCTGGCGGCGGTGGATGAGCTTACGGGAGCCTTCGATGCGCTGGCGGGGGCGGAGGCGCGGCTACGGGCGCTGGCGCTGCCTCGGGAGGTGCATATCGCCACGCTGCCCGCGATTGCGCAGCTGTGGCTGTCGCCCCGGTTGCCTGCCTTGCGGGCGGCGGCACCGGAGATTTCGGTGTCGATCACCGCGCTGGAGGCCCCGCCGAACCTGAAGCGCAGCCTGCATGACCTGAGCCTGTTTCCGGCCGAGGCAGGTGGGCGGCTGGTGGCGGGGGATGAGCTGTTTCCGGTCTGCGCGCCGGGGCTGGCGGCGCGGCTGGCGCTGGTCGAGGATCTGGCGGCGGTGCCCTGCCTGTCGGATACGGCCTGGGACCGGGATTGGGAGGTCTGGCTGGCCGCCGTGGGGTCAAGGGTGTCGGTGCGGGGGCCGGTGTTTTCGCTCTACGCCTTGGCGGTCGAGGAGGCTGTGAACGGGGCCGGGGTGCTGATGGGGCACGGGCCGCTGGTGGCGGGGCAACTGGAGCGGGGGGCGTTGGTTGCGCCGTTTCCGCACCGGGTTGCGCTGGCCGCTGGCTTCAGGCTGTGGTCGGCACGGCCCATGGCGAAGGGCAGCGCCGTGGCTCGGGTGGCCGAGTTTCTGGGGGCCTAGAGTCTGTCTGACGCTGATAGAAGCGCCAGACAGCCTCCAGGTATCTCGTGGTCGCCTGTCTTTCGACAAAACCGGAGTCCACTTTTGTCGGACAGGCTCTAAGCGAAGGCGGCTTCCAGCGCGATCTCGACCATCGCGCCAAAGCTGCGTTCGCGCTGGTCGGCGGGAAGGGCCTCGCCGGTGGTGATGTGGTCCGACACGGTAAGGACGGCCAGCGCGCGGACCTTGTGGCGGGCGGCGAGGATGTAAAGCTCGGCGGCCTCCATTTCCACTCCTAGGCAGCCGTGGCGGAGGAGTTGGTCGGAAAGGTCGGGGCGTTCGTCATAAAAGGTGTCGGAGGAGTAGATGCCGCCGACGTGGACGGGGGTGCCCTTGGCTTTGGCAGCGGCGTAAGCCGCGGACAGAAGGCCAAAATCGGCGCAAGGTGCGAAGTTCAGCTCTTTGAAAATCGACCGCGAGGGCGAACCGACGGTGGAGGCGGTCTGTGCCAGGATCACGTCGCGGACCTTGACATGGGTCGGCAACGCTCCGGCGGAGCCGATGCGGATCAGGGTCTTGGCGCCGTAGTCGCGGATCAGTTCGTTGGTGTAGATCGACAGGGACGGCATCCCCATGCCTGAGCCGTGGATGGTCACCCGGTGGCCGTTCCAGGTGCCGGTATAGCCAAGCATCCCCCGCACCTCGTTCACGAGGACGGCGTCTTTCAGGAAGGTCTGCGCCGCCCAGCGGGCGCGGTAGGGGTCGCCGGGAAGAAGCACGGTTTCGGCGATATCGCCGGGTTTGGCTCCGATGTGAACGGTCATCTGTCCCTCTTCCTGCCGGTGTCACGGTCAACCGGCTGATCTGTGGCCATTCTTGCGGTTTGCGCTGCGTCCGTTTCGCGTCTGGCAGGCCGTCTGGCATCTGCCCCATTAATGGGCCGGGCGGGCGGGGCCGACAAGAGCGGAAAAATCGGGTTGGTTCGCGGCCCAAACCTGCGTTATCCGGGACGGGGCGGAAGAAGAACCCGGGGCGAGGACTGTTCGGCTTGGACTATGACGTGACCCTGATCGCAGGCCACCGCGAAGCATTGCTGGCGAAGACGCTGGAATCGTTCGCGAAGGACGTGTTTCCGAACTTTCAGATCCGCCGCCTGATCGCCAACATCGACCCTTTCATGGGCGATGCGGCCGAAGGCGACCGGTGCGAGGCGCTGATCCGGCGGCACTTCCCCGAGGCGACGATCTTCCGGCCCGAGACGCCCGATTTCGCCTCGGCGGTCAAGCGGACCTGGGAGGCCACGACCGCGCCGCGCGTGCTGCATCTGGAAGACGACTGGATCGCGCTGGAGCCGTTCGGTCCGGACCGGATCGAGCCGCTGTTCGAGCCGGATGTCGGCGCGGTGACCTTCATGTGCGTCAGCAAGCATACGCGGGGGCTGTATCACCAGACCTCGCGCCGGGTGGTGAAGAAGGGCCGGAGGATTGTCGAGGACAAGCTGGTGAATGCGTTCTCCACCTCGCCCGGAGTGTTCGAGGGCGCGTTCCTGCGCGAGGCGGCGCGGCGGATGCAGCCGGGGCTGGACCCGGAAAAGCAGTTCTATCGCCAGATCAACCTGCATCTGGAGGAGCATGCCCTGCCCTGGCGCTGCATGTTCCTGCGCGGCAGCACGCATCGCGAGCTGGTGGCCGACATCGGGCGACAGGCGAGGGCGGATGTCGGGCTGGTCAAGCTGTACGAAAACGGCGCGTCGGTCTGGCGCAAGGCCGGTGATCCGCCCGAGGTGCCGGGCGAAGGCTGACCATTGCGGCGGGTCGGATCACTCGGCAGCCACGGGGGAGGGGTCGGCCAGCGCCACGAGGTCGAGCATGATCCGGTTCAACTGGAAATCCTTGGGCGTGTAGACCCGCGCGACGCCCATCGCCTGCAGCGTCTTCGCGTCATCCTCGGGGATGATGCCGCCGACGACGAGGGGTTGGGTCAGGCCCTGCTGGCGCATGAGGTCCAGCGTCTCGCGGATCAGGGGCAGGTGGCTGCCGGACAGGATCGACAGGCCGATCACGTCGGGCTGCTTTTCGACGGCAGCGGCGACGATTTCCTGCGGGGTCAGGCGGATGCCGTCGTAGGTGATGTCCATCCCGCAGTCGCGGGCGCGGGCGGCGATCTGCTCGGCCCCGTTGGAGTGGCCGTCGAGGCCGGGCTTGCCGAGAAGAAGGCGCAAGGGGTGGCCGAGTTTGGTGGCGACGGCGGCGACCGCGTCGCGGACTGGCTCCAGGCCTTCGGTGCGGTTCGAGGGGTTGCGGGAGACGCCGGTGGGGGCGCGGTATTCACCGTAGAGCGCACGCATGGCGTTGCCCCATTCGCCGGTGGTGACGCCTGCTCGGGCCGCGGCGATGGAGGCGGGCATGATGTTCTCGCCGGTGCGGGCGGCCTGCCGCAGTGCGGCGAGGGCGTCTTGCACCCCGACCGGGTCGCGGACCGCGCGCCAGTCGGCGAGGCGGGCGCATTGATCGGCCTCGGCCTTCGGGTCGGCCTGCATGATGAGGCCGTCTCCGGTGGTCAGGGGCGAGGGTTCCGTGGTGGTGAAGCGGTTGACGCCGACGACGGTGGTGGCGCCGGACTCGATGCGGGTCAGGCGGTCGGCGTTGGCCTCGACCAGGCGGCCCTTCATGTAGGCGATGGCGGCAACGGCACCGCCCATCGCGTCGATATGGGCAAGCTCCTCCAGCGCACTCTGCTTGAGGGCGGCGACCTTGCGGTCGATGGCCGGGTTGCCGTCGAAGAGGTCGTCATATTCCAGAAGATCGGTCTCGTAGGCCAGGATCTGCTGCATGCGCAGCGACCATTGCTGGTCGAAGGGGCGGGGCAGGCCAAGCGCCTCGTTCCAGGCGGGAAGCTGGACGGCGCGGGCGCGGGCGTTCTTGGACAGGGTGACGGCCAGCATCTCGATCAGGATGCGGGCGACGTTGTTTTCCGGTTGCTGTTCGGTAAGGCCGAGGGAGTTGACCTGCACGCCGTAACGGAAGCGGCGGTGCCTGGCGTCGGTAATGCCGTAGCGGGATTCGAGAAGTTCGTCCCACAGCGCGGTGAAGGCGCGCATCTTGCAAAGCTCGGTGACAAAGCGGATGCCGGCATTGACAAAAAACGACATTCTGCCCGCCATTGCGGGGAAATCTTGCGGTGAAACTTTCACTTTCAGATCATCCAGCACGGCGCAGGCGGTGGCCAGCGCGAAGGCCAGCTCCTGTTCGGGCGTGGCCCCGGCCTCTTGCAGGTGGTAGCTGCAGACGTTCATCGGGTTCCACTTCGGCAGGTGTTTGCCGGTGTAGGCCGCGACGTCGGTGATCAGGCGCAGCGACGGCTGCGGTGGCAGGATGTAGGTGCCGCGCGAGAGGTATTCCTTGATGATGTCGTTCTGCACGGTGCCCTGCAGGGCCGCGACGTCGGCCCCCTGTTCTTCGGCCACGGCGATGTAAAGGGCGAGGAGCCACGGGGCGGTGGCGTTGATCGTCATCGAGGTGTTCATCTGGTCGAGCGGGATGTCCGCGAACAGGGCGCGCATGTCGCCAAGATGGGCCACGGGGACGCCGACCTTGCCGACCTCACCCTTCGCGCGGGGATCGTCGCTGTCATAGCCGGTCTGCGTGGGCAGGTCGAAGGCGACGGAGAGGCCGGTCTGACCCTTGGCGAGGTTCATCCGATACAGCGCGTTCGAGGCCGCAGCGGTGGAGTGACCGGCGTAGGTGCGGAAGAGCCAGGGCTTTTCGGTCATGGAAGCCTCGTGAATCGGGCGGGTAATTTTATTGCGTCAAGGATGGGATACGGGAAAGATCGTGCCGGTGTCAATCGCTGCGCTGCGGCGATGCTCCTCGTGCGCCTTCGGCTTCTCGTCGCGGGGCAGGCCTTCCGAGGAGTGACGAAGTCATCGACGAGGTTTTCGCTTTCGGGCAGGGTGGGGCCATGTTCGGCACGGTCGCGGTTCCCGTCTGGTTGTTGGTTCTGATCCTGGGCTTTGCGGGGGCCAGCATTGCGACGCATTTCCTGTTCCCAAGCGTGCGCTGGTTCTTCCGGCGGCGGGCAGAGAAGGCGCTGTCCCGGCTGAACGCGCGGCTGGACCGGAAGATCGACCTTTTCAAGCTGGCGCAGCGGTCGGACATGGTGGCGCGGCTGGCCTATGATCGACAGGTGGTCGAGGCGGCGATGGCGCATGCGGCGGAAACGGGGGTGCCGGGGGAAGTCGCCTTCGAGGAGGCCCGGCGCTATGCCCGCGAGATCGTGCCGGGGTTTTCGGCGACGGTCTACTTCGGGTTCGGGACTCGGGCGGCGAAGTGGCTGAGCCGCCTCCTGTTCCGGGTGCGTGTCGGCAAGGTGGACAAGGAGCTGGCGCATCTGGACCCGAAGGCCACGGTGATCTTCGTGATGAACCACCGGTCGAACGTCGATTATGTGCTGGTGACCTGGCTGGTGTCGGACCGGTCGGCCATCAGCTATGCGGTGGGCGAATGGGCGCGGATCTGGCCGTTGTCGGCGTTGATCCGGTCGATGGGGGCCTATTTCATCCGGCGGGGCGAGCGGAACGCGCTGTATCGCAAGGTGCTGGCGCGGTATGTGCAACTGGCGACCGAGGAAGGCACGACGCAGGCGATCTTTCCCGAGGGCGGGCTGTCGCTGGACGGGCGGGTCGGACCGGCGAAGCTGGGGCTCTTGAGCTATATCGTCGAGAGCTGGGAGACGGTTGATCGGGACGTGGTCTTTGTTCCCGTGGGGCTGGCCTATGACCGGGTGCTGGAGGATCGGGTGCTGGTCGAGGCGGCGGCGGCGGGGACGCGGCGGTTCCGCAACCGGCCGCTGCGGGTGGCGTGGCATGCCGCGCGGTTCCTGTGGGCGCGGTTCCGGGGGCGGACCAAGGGGTTTGGCACAGCGGCGGCGGGGTTTGGTGCCCCTCTCAGTCTGCGGGCACATCTGGCGGCGGGGGGCACGGTCGAGGCGCTGGGTGAGCGGCTGATGGCTGCGATTGCGGCGGTGGTGCCGGTCTTGCCGGTGCCGCTGGTGGCGCGCGCGCTGGGCGAGGGGGCCGCAAGCCGAGAGGAGCTTACCGGGCGGGTGGCGGCGCTGATCGGGCGGCTGGCCGAGGCGGGGGCGGTGCTGAAGCTGCCGCCGCAGGGGCTGGCGGTCACGGTCGAGGAGGGGCTGACGCCGCTGATCCGGCGTGGGCTGGTGACCGAGGCTTTGCAGCCTTTGGCGGCGGGGCGGGCACTGTTGGACTTCTATGCCGCCTCGGTGCCGGAAGTCTAGTCAACGCTGCAGCGCCGCAGACATAAAATTTCAATAATGTCCGATCAGACTATTGCAAAATTGCGCGCAAGAATATTATCTGCGGGCAAGAGCGCAGCGATTCTGCGGCGCGGCATCAGGCTTGGAGGCACCGTTGGCTTTGGATACGCACAATGCTCCTGTGATCTACGACGCGCCGAAGAAGGACCTGTACGAGATGGGCGAGATGCCGCCCCTCGGTCATGTGCCGACCAAGATGTACGCCTGGGCGATCCGCCGCGACCGGCATGGCGCGCCGGAGCAGGCGATGGTGCAGGAGGTGGTCGACACCTGGACCATCGACAGCCATGAGGTGCTGGTCCTGGTGATGGCAGCGGGGGTCAACTACAACGGGGTCTGGGCGGGTCTGGGCCAGCCGATCTCGCCCTTTGACGGACACAAGGCGGCTTATCACATCGCAGGCTCGGATGCGTCGGGCGTCGTCTGGGCGGTGGGCGACAAGGTCAAACGCTGGAAGGTCGGCGACGAGGTGGTGATCCACTGCAACCAGGACGACGGCGACGACGAGGAGTGCAACGGCGGCGACCCGATGTTCAGCCCCAGCCAGCGGATCTGGGGCTATGAGACGCCGGACGGGTCCTTCGCGCAGTTCACCAAGGTGCAGGCGCAGCAGTTGATGCCGCGGCCAAAGCATCTGACCTGGGAGGAATCGGCCTGCTACACGCTGACGCTGGCGACGGCCTACCGGATGCTGTTCGGGCACGAGCCGCATGATCTGAAACCCGGGCAGAACGTGCTGGTCTGGGGCTCTTCGGGAGGCCTCGGGTCCTATGCGATCCAGCTGATCAACACGGCGGGGGCCAATGCGATCGGGGTGATCAGCGACGAATCGAAGCGCGATTTCGTCATGTCGCTGGGCGCCAAGGGCGTGATCAACCGCAATGAGTTCACCTGCTGGGGCCAGCTGCCGAAGGTGAATTCGGAGGAATACAATACCTGGCTGAAAGAGGCGCGGCGCTTTGGCAAGGCGATCTGGGACATCACCGGCAAGGGTGTCAACGTCGACATGGTGTTCGAGCATCCGGGCGAGGCGACCTTCCCGGTGTCGTCGCTGGTCTGCAAGAAGGGCGGCATGGTGGTGATCTGCGCAGGCACCAGCGGGTTCAACTGCACCTTCGACGTGCGCTACATGTGGATGCACCAGAAGCGCCTGCAGGGCAGCCACTTTGCCCATCTGAAGCAGGCCTCGGCCGCGAACAAGCTGATGTGCGAGCGGCGGCTTGACCCCTGCATGTCCGAGGTGTTCCCCTGGGCGGAAATCCCGCGCGCGCATACGCTGATGTGGAAGAACCAGCACAAGCCCGGCAACATGGCGGTGCTGGTGCAAGCCCCAAGGACCGGCCTGCGGACCTTCGAGGACACGCTGGAGGCGAGCAAATTTACCTAAATTCAACCTTTAACACCGAATTCACCCATCGCCCGGATATCTGTGTTTAAGTGAGTCGCCATTGGTCCCTGCCCTTGAAGAGAAGGGCAAGGGTGCCGTGGCGGCACAGATTTCTGGCCGAGGGACTTCATGCGCCACGAATGGGTCTTCGACGTTCTGTCGGATCTTCTAACCTATGCGACCCGGAACGACCTTCCTCGGCTGGCGGCCAGGGTTTCGGAAGCGATCGACGAAGCGCGCAGAGAGATCGGCGACCACGGCGATCCACCGGAGGAACCGCAGACGCCGCCATCCGGACGCCAGATGCACTGACGCCTTACGCTTGGCCGCCCAAGGGGTTATGGTCCGGCCATGCAGGCACCCGCGCTGATCTTTTCCGATGACCAGGCCGAGGCCTATGACCGGCTGGCGGCGGCGTTTCTGGGGGCTGGGGTCGATCTGGCCGAAGGCGGCCTGACCCCGATGGCCGAAGGCCGGACCAGCGTTCTGGCGGTGGTGGGAAAGGCGGGCTCGGGCAAGACGATGCTGCTGGCCGAGCTGTACCGGGCATTGAAATCCACCGGGGTCGAGGTGATTTCCGGCGACTACGAGGGGCGCAGGCGCAAGGACCGCCGGACGCTGGCGATCCTGGCGCCGACAAACAAGGCGGCAAGCGTGCTGCGCCTGCGCGGCGTGCCCGCAACGACGATCCATCGCATCCTTTACACGCCGGTCTATGACCCGGAATACGAGAAGATCGCCGAGTGGCTGGCCGGGACGGGCACAAGGCCGGTGATCGGCAGCCTGGCGATTGCCGGATTGACCGAGCTGGCGCTGGATCGGGCGCAGGCGTTCTACAGCCAAGTCGCCAGCATCCCCGGCGCGCTGGCGGCAGCGGGGCTGAAGGGCAGCGATTTCATCAAGGGCTGGAAGCGGCGGGAAGAGCCGCTGGACATGGGGTTCGTGGACGAGTCCTCGATGCTGGACGAACGCCAGCTGGAGGACCTGCGCGAGATCTTTCCGACACTGGTGCTGTTCGGCGATCCCGCACAGTTGGCTCCGGTCGGGCAGTCCGGGGAGATGGTGTTCGACAAGCTTTCGGAAGGGCGCAAGCTTATCCTGCACCGCATCCACCGGCAGGCGGAGGATAACCCGATCCTGGACCTGGCGCATGCGCTGGGCGACGACGGTCTGGGGTTCGAGGACTTCGAGGCAATGGTGCAGGAAAAGGCGCGGGGCGACGACCGGGTGGTCTGGGCGGAACGGGTGGAGGCGGGGCTGATGGCGCGGTCCCCCGTGCTGGTCTGGCGCAATGCGACACGGGTGCGGCTGATCCAGGCGTTCCGGGCGGCCTATGGCGCCCCGGAAGATGCGCTTCTGCCGGGCGAGCCGCTGATCTGCGACGGGATCGAACTGCCGCTGAAGCACCGGAAGAAACGGATCGACCTGGAGGCACGGGGCCTGATCAAGGGCGCGCAGGTGATCTATCTGGGCGAGGGGAGCCGCGACGGGTTCGCGCGGCTGCATGTGGTGGGAGCCGAGGAGCCTCAGGTGTCGGCGGCCAGCATCATCAAGATCGAGAAGCCGGACGAGGAAGAGCCCTTCATCCCCCACGCGGCGCGGATGGGTGCGGCCTTCCTGCATGGCGCGGCGGTGACGATCCACAAGGCGCAGGGGTCGCAGTGGGAAGAGGTGCAGGTCTTTGCGCCCGACCTGTACGCAGCCGCGCAATCCGGGCGGTCCGAAGCCGGCGTGCCCCTGTGGAAACGGCTGGCCTATGTCGCGATCACCCGGGCGCAGCATCGGCTGTACTGGGTGGTGCGCAACCGTCTGGCGCGGCCCTCGGAACCGTTGTCGGTGGCCGATCTGCGGCGCGAGCCGTCGCCGCTGGCGCTGGGCGAAGGCGAGTAGGGCGGACCAGGATTTCTCGGCGAAAATTTTTCGTCCCGGACTGTTCAGCTTGGCGCGCTAGTCGCCTATCCTTCGTTCAAAGAAGGAGCGTTCTCATGGCCCTGGTTTTCGTCCAGTTCCGCTGCACCCCCGGCCAGACCTACGAGGTCGCCAATGCGATCTGGGACCGGGAGGTCGTGAGCGAGCTGTATTCGACCAGCGGCGATTATGACCTGATCGCCAAGGTCTACATCCCCGAGGAGCAGGATGTCGGGCATTACCTGTCGTCGAAGCTGTTCGACATTCCGGACATCCAGCGGACGCTGACCACGATGACGTTCAAGGCTTTCTGATCGCCTTCGCGATAGGGCAAAGTGTTCTGATCGCCTTCGCGATCGGGCATGGCGTCCTGACCTGCGCTCAAGACCGGGGTTCCCTCGGTCAGAGCCAGGCGCTGCGGCCCGTGCCGACGGCGAGCGCGACATTGGCATAGCCATCGCGGGCGAGAAGCGCATCGAGGCCCCGGGCGATGGCGGGAACCAGCGACAGACCCTGGTAGACCATCGCCGTGTAAAGCTGCACCGCCGAAGCCCCGGCACGGATCTTCTGGTAGGCGTCCTCGGCCGACGCGACCCCGCCAACGCCGATCAGCGGCAGGGTTCCGTGGGTGAGCTGGGACAGGCGGGCAAGAACGCGCGTGGACTTTTCGAACAACGGCGACCCGGAAAGACCGCCAGTCTGGCCACTATTTGCAGATTTCAAACCTTCCCGCGAAAGGGTCGTGTTGGTGGCGATGATGCCGGACACGCGGGCAGCGAGTGCGACCTCGACGATATCCTCAAGCTCGCCCGGGGAGAGATCGGGCGCGATCTTGAGGAAGACCGGAATCGGACGGGCCAGGCCAAGGCGCGCCTCCATGACCTGTTGCAGAAGGCCCGCAAGCAGGGCGCGGCCTTGCAGGTTGCGCAGGCCTTCGGTGTTGGGGGACGAGACGTTCACCGTCGCGAAGTCCACATGCGGACCGCAGTGGGCCAGAACGGCAGCGAAGTCGGCGGCACGGTTGTCCGAGGTCTTGTTGGCACCGAGGTTCAGGCCGACGGGAACCGGCGTCCGGGGGAAGGCCGCGAGCCGCGCACCGATCGCGTCCATGCCGTCGTTGTTGAAGCCGAAGCGGTTGATCGCGGCGCGATCCTCGGTCAGGCGGAACAGGCGGGGCCGGTCATTGCCCGGCTGCGGCAACGGCGTGGCGGCCCCGACCTCGACGAAGCCGAAACCGGCGCGCGACAGGGGGCCGAGCGCGGTTGCGTTCTTGTCGTAGCCTGCGGCGAGGCCTATCGGATTGGGCAGGGCGAGGCCCGCGACAGACGTGCCGAGCCGGGGCGAGGACAGGCTGCCGGGGAGCGGCACGAGCCCAAGACGCAGGGCGAGAAGCGACAGACCATGTGCCCGTTCGGGGTCGAGGCGATGCAGAAGCGCCAGTCCCAGACGTTCGCGGCTGCTCACCACAGCCCCTCGGGGAAGATGTGGCCGGTCGCACCCAGCGGCAGCGACTTGTCCCAGACCACCTCGTCCAGCCGCAGGGCGCGGTAGAGATGCGGGAAAAGCTGGCCGCCACGCGAGGGTTCCCATTTCAGAGCGGGGCCAAGGCGGGCATCGTCAAGGGCCACCAGCACCAGATCGCTTTCGGTTGCAAACCATTTCGCGGCGGTTTCGGCCACCTGGGCCGGGGTGGAGAAATGGATGTAGCCGTCAGCCAGATCGATGGGCGCACCGCGGGTTTCGCCGGCGGCGCGGAAGGCATCCCATTCGGGGCGGCGGAAGATCTTGAGGATCAGCATGAGCGCCGAATAGCGAAGCCGCGCCGCCGTGGCAATGGTTTGCCGGTCGTCATGCTCGCGCGGCGGGACGGGTTGATGTTCCTTTGACTCACCTGCCCGGCAAAGCGCAAGGTCGGGGCATTGGCACCACAATCCTTGGGAGAGTCGCAATGCAGAAACTTTCGACACTTGCCGTTGCCGCAGCCATGATGGCCACCCAGGCCGGGGCAGAGACGGTCAGGCTGACGTTTCTGGGTGTGGGCGATGTCTACAACTTCGAGGAAGAGGACGGACGCGGCGGCTTTGCCCGGCTGAATGCGGTGGCGAAGGCGGAACGCGCGGCCAATCCGAACACGCTCTATCTGTTCAATGGCGACATGTTGTCGCCCTCGCTGGCTTCGGGCTTCGACAAGGGGCAGAACACCATCGATTTCACCAATCTGGTGCCCTTCGATCTGGCGGTTCCGGGAAATCACGAGTTCGATTTCGGGCCGGACAACTTTTTCGAGAAGATGAAGGCGTCGAAATACCCCTGGGCGGCGATCAACATCACCAACGCCGATGGCAGCCCCATCGCGGGTCTGGGCGGGGCGATGATGAAGGAGGTGGCGGGATTGAAGATCGCGCTGATCCCGGTGGCGCAGGATACCTCGCCCGAGGTGTCTTCGACGGGCAGCCTGAAGTTCCTGCCCACCGTAGACGGCGGGATCGACGCTGCCGAAAAGGCCAGGGAGGAGGGGGCGGACCTCGTCGTCGGTGTCGTGCAGACCAACATGGAGAACGACCGCGCGCTGATGGCGAGCGGGGCGTTCGACGTGATCCTGTCTGGGGACGATCACTCGTATGCCACCGCCTACGACGGGCGGACGGCCTATGTCGAGACGTCGATCGACGGGCAGTTCCTGTCTCCGGTGGACCTGACGGTGGAGATCGAGGTGAAGGATGACGGAACACGCACGATCAGCTGGGTCCCGGCGTTCCGTTTCATCGACACGGCGGGGGTGACGCCGGACCCGGAGTCGGTGGCGATGGCGGACAAGTTGCGGGCGACGATGGACGAGAACCTGAACGTCGAGATCGGAACGGTCGAGGCACCGCTCGACAGCCGCCGCAACGTGGTGCGGTCCGAGGAATCGACGATGGGCAACCTGATCGCGGATGCGATGCGGGCGGCGACGGGGGCGGATATCGCGATCATGAACGGTGGCGGCATCCGGGGCGACACGACCTATGACGCCGGTCGCAAGCTGACGCGGCGCGACATCCTGACGGAGCTTCCGTTCGGAAACACGACGGTGGTGACGGAACTGCCAGGGTCGCAGATCCTGCTGGCGCTGGAGAACGGAGTCAGCCAGGTCGAGAAGGGCTCGGGGCGCTTTGCCCAGGTCTCGGGGCTGACCTTTGCCTTCGACGCATCGGCACCGGCCGGGTCGCGGGTCAGCGCGGTGATGGTCGGCGGTGCGGCGCTGGAGGCCGACAAGCTCTACAAGGTCGCCGTCAACGACTACATCCTGGGCGGCGGCGATGGTTATGACGCACTGGGCGGGGGGCGGATCATCACCGATGGGCCGACGGGGCAGCTTGTGGCCAATGACGTGATGGCCCATGTCGAGAAGCTTGGGTCCGTGAACGTGACGGTCGAGGGGCGGATCACGAAGCTGGGGCAGTAAGCCGGGGCGCTGCTTTTCGACGGCTTCGCCTCGCCTCGCGGTGTGCTTCCGGGTAGGAGACAAGGTCGAAGGACGAGGACCGCAAAAGGCTGTGGAACGCGAGGTCGCGGACGGACGCCGATGTCCATGAAGCAGGCCATCCGGTCTTGCGTCCCGTCCGGTTGTGCGGGGACCGGTCGCGGGGTTCCGGTCATGCTGGCACCCCGTTCGGACGGGGCGGCATGGGTCACGGCAAGCTCGGGGCCGGACAGGGAGCGGATGTCGGACTCTGCCCGGATGGCGGATCCGGCACAAGCCGAGGTGCCTTGCATCGCAGGCCGATCGGGGTAGGGTTTGGCGATGTGCGGGCGGTTCACCATCACTCATCCGAACGAGGCCCTGGCGGCGCTGTTCGATGCCGTGCCGGGGAACGATCTGCCGATGGTGCCCAACTTCAACGTCTGCCCGACGAACCCGGTCGCGGTGGTGACCTCGGATGGCGGTCGGCGGCGGCTGCGGACGATGCGCTGGGGGTTCCTGCCCACCTGGTACAAGGCCCCGAACGACGGGCCGCTGATCATCAACGCGCGCTCCGACACGGTGGCCACGAAGCCTGCCTTTCGTGAAGCGATCCGGTCGCGGCGCTGCATCGTGCCCGCCAGCGGCTTCTACGAATGGTCCGAAGGCGAGAAGGGCGCGCGGTTGCCCTGGTATTTCACCCGGGCGGATGGCGAACCGATGGCGCTGGCCGGGCTCTGGCAGCACTGGGGAGACATAGACACGGTGGCGATCGTGTCGACCGAGGCCGGGCCGGGCATGGCCGAAATCCACCACCGCGAGCCGGTGGTGCTGGAGCGGGACGACTGGCCCCTGTGGCTGGGCGAGACGGGGCACGGTGCGGCCGTGCTGATGACAGCCTCGGCGCCGGGCGTTCTGACCACGCCGTTCCGCGTCGGGGTCGAGGTCAACTCGAACCGGGCCTCGGGGCCCGGGCTGATCGAGCCGCTTGCGGCCTGAAACCCGGAACCGCCCCGGCGACGGTCAGCGCACCGGGGTCTTGTAGGTCATCCGGCGGATCGAGCCGGATTTGGAGCGCATCAGGATCGTCTCAAGCGTCACCCAGCCGGGATCGCGCTTGATCCCGGCGAGCAGGGAACCGGAGGTGACGCCGGTGGCGGCGAAGATCACGTCGGCGCGCACGAGGTCGTCGCGGGTGTAGACGCGGTCAAAGTTGGTGATCCCGGCCTTGCGGGCGCGGGCGCGTTCGTCGTCGTTGCGGAACAGAAGCTTGCCATAGAACTGGCCGCCCATACATTTCAGCGCCGCGGCGGCCAGCACGCCCTCGGGTGCGCCGCCGGATCCCATGTAGATGTCGATGCCGGTGATCTCGGGTTCGGCGCAGTGCATGACGCCGGCCACGTCGCCGTCGGTGATCAGCCGGATCGCGGCACCGGTGGAGCGGACTTCGGCAATCAGATCCTCATGCCTTGGGCGGTCGAGGATGCAGACGGTGATGTCCTCGGTCGAGCAGCCCTTGGCGGCGGCGAGAGCCGAGACGCGCTCGGACGGGGACATGGCGAGGGTGACGGTGCCGGGCTTGTGGCCGGGGCCGATGGCAAGCTTGTCCATGTAGACGTCGGGCGCGTGCAGAAGCGTGCCGCGCGGGGCCATGGCGATCACGGTCAGGGCGTTCGGCATGTCCTTGGCGGTGAGGGTGGTGCCTTCCAGGGGGTCAAGCGCGATGTCGACGGCGGGGCCGTTGCCGGAGCCGACCTCTTCGCCGATATAGAGCATCGGGGCCTCGTCGCGTTCGCCTTCGCCGATCACCACGACGCCCTTGATGTCGAGCAGGTTCAGCTGGTCACGCATCGCGTTGACCGCGGCCTGATCGGCGGCCTTCTCGTCGCCACGCCCGATCAGGCGGGCCGAGGCGAGGGCGGCGGCCTCGGAAACGCGGCCAAGGCCAAGGGACAGGAGCCTGTCCTGGAATTGCGATTTTTCAGACATGTGTCCCCCGGCTTCACGCGATTTTCTTCGGTGTAGCGGGGGGTTGGTGGCGCGGCAAGGATGGTGGCGCTAACAGCCGGTCAGCGAGTGGCAGGAAGGACGGGAACGCGGGGCCTGTCCTGTCAGACTTCCTCGATCCGGATCGCGACGGGGTTGCCGACAAGGACTCCGGTCGCGGCAAAGCGGGTCATGGCGTGGGCGACGTCGTCGGGGGCGGCCTTGTGCGTGACGATCAGGACCGGAGCGTTGGTGCCCTGGTGGCCATACTGGCGCATCTGGTCGATGGACACGCCGGCATCGCCAAGGCAGGTGGCGATCTTTGCCAGCGCGCCGGGTTTGTCGAGCAGCGTCATCCGCAGGTAGTAGGGGGCGGGGGTTGCGGCTTTCGCGGCCTGCGGCGCGGCCAGCTTGCTGGCGGGGATGCCGAAGGTGGGCAGCCGGAAGCCACGGGCGATGTCGATGACATCGGCCATGACGGCGCTGGCGGTGGGGCCCATCCCGGCGCCGGGGCCGCGCAGGACGATCTGGCCGACGGAGTCGCCTTCGAGGACGACCATGTTGGTGCCGCCCTGGAGCTGGCCAAGCGGGCTGTCGGCGGGCACAAGGCAGGGGGTCATGCGCTGCTCAAGCCCGCGCCCGGTCATCTGGGCGACCCCGAGAAGTTTGATCCGGTAGCCCATGTCCTCGGCCAGACGGATGTCGTCGATCGAGACATTGCCGATGCCTTCGAGTTCGACGGCGTCAAAGGCGACGCGGGTGCCGAAGGCGATGGACGCGAGAAGAGACAGCTTGTGGCCCGCGTCGATGCCGCCGACGTCGAGGTTCGGATCGGCTTCAAGATAGCCAAGCTGGCGGGCTTCCTCGAAGACGGTCTCGTAGGGCAGGTTCTCGGCCTGCATCCGGGTCAGGATGTAGTTGCACGAGCCGTTCATCACGCCCATGACGCGCTTGATGCGGTTGCCCGCAAGGCCTTCGGTCAGGGCCTTGATGACGGGGATGCCGCCAGCGACGGCGGCCTCGAAGCGGAGCGCCAGGTTGGCGGCCTCGGCAGTTTCGGCGAGGGCCTGGCCGTGATGGGCCAAAAGCGCCTTGTTGGCGGAAACGACATGCTTGCCCGCCGCAAGGGCGGCTTCGGTGGCGTGCTTCGCCGGGCCTTCGTGGCCGCCCATCACCTCGACGAATACGTCGATGTCGGGGCGGCGCGCAAGCGCAACGGGGTCGGTTTCCCAGGCAAAGCCGGACAAATCGGCATCGCGGTTCTTCTGACGGTCGCGGGCAGAGACAGCGGAGATCGTGACCGGGCGTCCGGCGCGGCTGGCGATCAGGTCGGCATGGGCCTGGATGATCTTGACCACGCCGATGCCGACGGTTCCAAGACCGGCAAGGCCAAGACGCAAGGGGGCGGTGGACATGAGCGGAACCTTCGGCAGACGGGGCTGGTGTCTGTTAGCCGGAAGCGGCGCGGGGTGCAACGCCGTCAGGTCGCGGGCGGGGGGGTCGCCTTGATCGCGGCCGCGCGCGCCTTCAGCCGGGCCGCGCGGGCTGCGAGAGCGGGCCCGGGGTCGTCGACGGGCGATTGCGCCTGACCGAGCAGCTCTTCCATCGGCAAGAGCGGCGGCGGCGCCCCGGTGTCGGGGCCGAGCGCATCAAGTTCGGGAAAGGGCGCGCAGGCGGCGAGGGCTGCAAGCGCAAGAAAGGACAAGACGGACAGGCGCATGGCAACCCCGAAGTTTCGCCGCCACGTTAGCTGCGGATCACGCCGGGGAAAAGCCTGTGCCGGAACAGGCCTGCGCGTCAGGTGCAGGTGGTGGTGCCCTGCAGGCAAAGCCTGCGGTTGCGCGGGCGGGTCACGATGAATTCGCCAAAGGTCGCGTCGTTTACGTTAACCAGGAACCCGGCGATGAAGGTCTGCAGCTGCGCCTTGAATTCCACCGACGTCTCCAGCACGAAGACGCTGTCGCCGTCGTTCAGAGTCGGGATCTTGTCGGCCTTCCAGTTCTGGATCGTGGCCTCGTCGAGCGGCGGAACCTTCCCCATCGGCGAATACGAGAACAGCAGTTTGTAATTGTTGGCCGCCTGATTGTATTCAAAGCTGGTGATCCGCATCTTGACCGGATGCCCGCCCGGGGTGAGGAAGTCCATCACGTTCTGCAGGCCATCGGCAAAGGTGAGCGGGATTACGTCACGCTGCCGCGAGAGCAGGTCGGCGATCCCGTAGGCGGCCTTCTGCGTGACGTTGATCGTGCGGAAGACGTCCCAATAGATGAACATCGCCACCAGGGCCCAGACCACCAGCGGAAGCATCAACAGCCCCTCGGCGAGGATCAGGCCATCCTCGTCGCGCAGAAAGGTGGCAAAGCGATGCTTCAGGGTACGCATGGGGGCACTCATCCAGGCTCGTTCACGAAGACGGAGGTCACGATCATTGCGACCGATCCGTCGGGTTGGCGGGGCATCTTGACGCTGACGGCAGTCGTCGGGAATATCGGCCATTCCTTCAGACAGATGCGCACAAGCATGATGTCGTTGTCGGTCCCGTAGGCGAATTCGTTCGCCGGAGGTTCGTCGGTGTTCAACTCGCTGGCCTGTTCGACGCAGGTCACCGGCGGCGCAACCATGGCGAAGTCCGCGGTGTTCACCGGTTGCATCCAGATCCGCATCTTTTGCAGGCAGTCGGCCTTGGATGAGATCAGCAGGCCTTCCTCGCAGATCTCTTCCTTGAGCGACTGATGGGTCATGCCAATGGCATTGCCCAGGCGGACCTGACGCATGACCAGATCCACGCCGCGATCGAACATGACGAACTTGGCCATGTAGAGGCTGCTTTCAAAGGACGCAGTGAAGATCGTGAAGATGATCGGGAAGACGAACAGAAACTCGATCGTTGCCGTTCCGGAGTCATCCTTCAGAAAGCGACCAAGCCGGTTCATTGCGTCAGCCTCAGTTCCGAGATCCGCACCGCGATCTGTTCGAAGGCCGTGTTGAGGTCGTCGGCATTGGTGACCCGGTAGTAGTAGCCGGTTCCCGGCGACGAGCAGTTCCGGATCGGGCCTTCGGTGACATCGTTTCCGAGGACGATGCCGAACACCTCGACGCCCGCATTCTTGGCGGCGGTGCAGTTGGTGTTCAGGAGGGCGTCCATGTTGGCCGTCCCGGACATGAAGTTGCCGACGAAGGTGTTGTAGACGGTAGTGTAGTTGGTGGCGCTGGTGACGTTCGAGCGGAGGTAGAGCTGCTCGATCATCCAGTCGACGGAAACGTAGCGCCAGACCTCGGACCAGTCGAGCTGGCGCACGGCACCGCTGCCGGACCAGACGGGAGTGGAAAGCCAGGCACGGGGGTCGCAGGCACCGGTGACGTTCGTGCCCGTGCCGGCGCCTTCCGCCTCGGCCGCATTGACCTTGCGGCGCACGGAGTTGGCCTTGAGATGCGGGACAAAGAAGTTGCGGCGGACGGTGTTGCCATTGACGACGGTGTCGGCCAGCGACCAGCCCGAACAGGAGTTTGCGGGAGTGGCGGTCGGCGCGATGCCAGGGCGCGTACCTCCGGTCAGGGCCGGGCCGCCCGTGACGTACTGGATGGCGAAGCGGCCATCGGCACCACGCCAGATCGGCGACATGCCGGTCTTGTAGGCGTCCCGGATGTAGCTGCTGGCCACGTGCGTGCCGTCGGTCATCAGGACGATGATCTTGCGGGTGTCGTTGTCGCTGTTGTCGGCGGGACGGCCGGCCATGGCGGGGTTGCTGCCGACGAGCAGGGCATTGTAGATCGGCCGTGCGGATTCGTCGATCAGGGCGGTTGCCCAACGCATGCCGACGGCGATCGAAGTCGTCCCGCGCGGGTTCAGCTGGCCGATCTGGGTCCTGAGCGCGGTGATGCTGGTCGAGGGCAGCGCGATCATGTTCGAGCCGGATTCGTCTGCCCCGGTCGAGAAGTTATCGCCGTGGTTGCAGATGAAGCTGTTGGTATTCTTGCTCGGAATTGCGCTCGCCGTGTAGTTCAGGTTCACGATACCGCCACGGGTTTCGGTCGCGGATATGTTCGTGACGGCGGCGCTCGGGTTGCCGGACGCGGTCTGCGCCACCGCCGCCATCGGAATAGCCATCCCGGTCGAAAGGGCAGTGGTGCCATAGGTGCTTTCGGGGATTTCAAGGCAGTTGATCGAAGGGCTCTGCACGCCGACGTTGGGCACGCCGTCCCACCAGGACAGGTTCGTGTAGTTGAACTGGTTGCGCAGCGCAGCAGGGATGTTCACGTTCGACGAATAAGGCACCATCCCGATGGAAATCAGGTTGTTGGGGTCTTTCGGGATCGTGTAGTTGCCGCCTGCGTCGCGATTGAATTTCAGGATGGTCACGAAATTCGTGGCGGCCTGCCGCAGGGCCGCGATCTTGGTGGTCGAGCCTGACGCCTCGCCCATGGAGCCGGTGATGTCGAGCGCCATCATCACTTCGATCTTCGACACGCCCTGCTGGGCGGCGGTTTCGACGGGGATGTCGAAATAGGGCTGGTTCAGCATGTGCATGAACCAGTTGTAGGACCGGACCTTGCCGACGAGTTGCGTCTCGCGCGAACTGGCGGTGGCAAGCCCCGTGCAGAGCGGCGTGAAGTTGTCGACCGTCAGCTCGTCGGCCTCGTCGCCAAGATCGCTTTTGTTCCACCAGTCCAGGCAGACCGATGCAGGCGACTGCGACGGAGGCAGGACGATGTTGCTGGCTGCCAGCGCAGCGCGGTCGGCGGTCTGCCAGTAGGCGACGCGGCGCGTCTCGGAGCGCATGACGTCGACGGCGATGCCGCCGACATACAGCATCATCACGAAGATGAGCAGCACGAAAATGGCGATGGCACCGCATTCCTCGGATCGGAAATCGGTGACCTTGCGGGCGAGATATGTGAAAACCGGGCGCTTGGCAGCTTTGTCAAACATGTCACGATCCATACTAGCAGCGTCCCGCCAAAACCGGCGGATCCCCAAAGGCTGAGATAGGCACAACTTCGGGCATAAGTATGGCAAATCCTGAGAGTCGCGGGCCGGGACGCCACAATCCGGAAACAATCTAGGGTTATCGGCAGCGGTTGGCGCGAGATCGTGGAAATTCCTCCAACCGTTCATTCCTTCGAAAGAATTTCGCAGGTGCCCCCGATTCGCGGACCGAACCGGCGGGATACCGCCGACCTGGGCCTGCGCGGAAAGCTGCTTTCGGGGTTCCCAGTCCCCCCTTCCGGGCGCTAGGGTGACAGCGCCGCCGCCTTGCGCGCGGCCTGTTTGGGAGGACAGAATGCAGCATGCCGGAGAGCCGAGTTTCCGCGAATCCGTTGACCTTATGTTCAATCGGGCCGCGAAATTGATGGATCTGAGTCCAGGACTGGAACAGAAGATCCGGGTCTGCAATTCGACCTACACCGTCCGCTTCGGGGTCCGCCTGCGCGGCAAGATCGAAACCTTCACGGGCTACCGGTCGGTCCACTCGGAACACATGGAGCCGGTCAAGGGCGGCATCCGCTTTGCGCTGTCGGTCAACCAGGACGAGGTCGAGGCACTGGCCGCGCTGATGACCTACAAATGCGCGCTGGTCGAAACCCCGTTCGGCGGGTCGAAGGGCGGATTGTGCATCGATCCGCGCCAATGGGACGAACACGAGCTGGAACAGATCACCCGCCGCTTCGCCTATGAGCTGATCAAGCGCGACCTGATCCATCCGGCCCAGAACGTGCCCGCCCCCGACATGGGCACGGGCGAGCGCGAGATGGCCTGGATCGCCGACCAATATGCCCGGATGAACACCACCGACATCAACGCCAAGGCCTGCGTGACCGGCAAGCCGCCGCATGCGGGGGGCATCCAGGGCCGGGTCGAGGCGACGGGGCGGGGCGTGCAATATGCGCTGCGCGAGTTCTTCCGGCACAGGGACGACATGGCCAGGGCCGGGCTGACCGGCGGTCTGGACGGCAAGCGGTTGATCGTGCAGGGCCTTGGAAACGTGGGGTATCACGCGGCGAAGTTCCTGAGCGAAGAGGACGGCTGCAAGGTCATCGCGGTGATCGAGCGGGACGGGGCGCTCCTCGATCCCAAGGGGCTGGACATCGAGGACGTGCGGCAGTGGATGAACCGGCACGGGGGCTTGCTGGCGGGCTATCCGAACGCGACGCATGTCGCCGAGGGCGCGGCGGTGCTGGAGGAGGCCTGCGACATCCTGATCCCGGCGGCCCTGGAAGGCGTGATCCATCTGGGCAATGCCGAACGGATCAAGGCCCCCCTGATCATCGAGGCGGCGAACGGCCCGATCACCTTCGGCGCGGACGAGATCCTGCGCCGGAAGGGTTGCGTGATCATCCCGGACATGTATGCCAATGCCGGGGGCGTGACCGTCAGCTATTTCGAGTGGGTGAAGAACCTGTCCCACATCCGCTTTGGCCGGATGCAGCGTCGGGCCGAGGAAGCGCGGAGCCGCCTGCTGGTCGAGGAGCTGGAGCGGCTGTCGTCCGACCAGGGCCTGGGCTGGACCCTGGCAGAGGGGTTCAAGGAGCGCTTCCTGACCGGCTCGGACGAGCTGGCGCTGGTGCGCTCGGGCCTCGATGACACGATGCGCACGGCCTACCAGGCGATGCGCGAGACCTGGCATTCCCGACAGGACGTCGAGGACTTGCGCGTGGCGGCCTACATCGTGTCGATCGGACGGGTGGCGCAAACCTACAGGTCGAAAGGGCTTTAGGGGAGCAGGCCGCCCGCCCATATTTCGCCGCAGTATTGGCTCAATCCTGCCATCCGTTTATTTTGGGTTAATGTTCGGCGCGATATATTCGCATCCGAAGTTACTTTAGCTTTCAAAAGCGTAGGTATTTCCGGGGGTGGCGGATCATGGCGACAGGGGCGGGTGGCAAGCTCTGTAAAATAAAGGCATTTTTGAGACAAGAAGGCGGGAGCGCGACGATCGAGTTCGTGCTCTGGTTGCCGATTGTGATGGCAATCCTTCTTTTGGTTGTCGATTCGAGCATGCTGTTCATGAGCCGCTCGCACGCGATGCGCGTCCTGCAGGATACCAACCGGCTGTATTCGGTTGGCCAGTTCACCGGAACGCCGGCGGAACGGATCACCAAGGCGCAGAATTATGCCCTGTCGCGGCTGCGCGGGCTGTCGCCAAGCGCCACCGCGACGACAATCGAGGAGAACCGCGTGGTGCGGACCCTGGCAACGATGGAAACCAAGGAGATCGCGGCAATCGGCTTCCTGGGCATGATGATCGACACGACGATGGTGATTTCGGCCGAACACAGGGTGGAATTCTGACATGGCGCGGGTTTCGAGCAGATTTTCCCGGTTCCTGGCATCCGAGGACGGCACGATGACCGTCGGGGGCCTGATCTTTACAGTGATGATCCTGGCGGTCGGCGGCCTGGCTGTAGACGTCTCGAACGCGATCAACCAGCGGACGCAGTTGCAGCTCACCGCCGATGCGACGGCCCATGACGCGCTCTACACACGGAACTACACACTAAACGCCACGGCCGACGACGCAAGGACGGTCGCCCTTGCGCTGGGCGACTACAACATGCCGCGGGCCGTTTATGGCCCGGTGCTGACGGCGTCCGACATCGAGTTCGGCGTCTGGGATCGGGCGACCCGAACCTTTACGCCCGATGAAAACTCGCGGACAGCGGTCCGGGTGCTGACCCATCGCGATGCCGCAGGCGGCAACGAAGTGGCGACCTATCTGCTGAAATTCGCCGGTTTCGACTCCTGGGATGTCCGGACGGATTCGGTGTTCGAGACCTATGTGCCGGATTGCCTGCGCGAAGGGTTCGTGGCCGAAAGGATGGTCGATATCCAGAGCAACAACGAATATCTCAACGGCTTCTGCATCCATTCCAACGATGTGGTTTCGCTGAACAGCAACAACTATTTCGAGGAAGGCACCGTGGTGTCGATGCCGGATCAGTCGCGGCTGGACATACCGGCGTCGGGCTATCGCTCCAACGAGGGCCTCAGTGCGGCGCTTCGCTATGGCGCGATCCAGATCCGGCTGATCAACGCCCTGCGCGAGGTGACTGCGTCGCCCTACGCGACGGGTATCGCGGCGATGTGGAACTATATCCAGCTGGCCACCCGCGACGGGCAGTTGAGCTATATCACCGGGACGCCGCGGCAGATCACCATCGTGAACGGCAGGCCGGCGCCATCTGGTGCCACCGCTGACGCCGTTCAGGCGGGCCGCGATCTGCTGGACCGCAACGGCGTCCTGGCGCTGCGGTCGAATGCGGTGAACTACCTCTACTGCTCCAGCACCAGCACGCAGCTGCAGATCCGGCAACTTCTGAGCAATGTCGTGATCATCACCAACTGCCAGGTCAGCTTCGGGTCGGGTGGGGCGCTGGAGAACGGGCTGATCGCCACGCTGCACACCGGCGCTTCGTCAATTTCAGGCTCATCGGACACGCGAATCGGGCGGGCCGATGCCTGCGCCGCAGGCGGCGGGGCACAGCTCGTCTCGTTGGGCGGCATGAATTTTGCCTCGGGCATATCGATCAACGGTGGCCAGTTGATCGCGCTGCGGGAGATTGCGTTCGCGGCGAACGGCGAGGGGCTGCATGGCACCTCGATCATCTCGGGTGACACCGTGTCGGGCACCTCGAACATGCGGATGGGGCTGTGCGGCACGGGGATGGAAGGCAACCTGTCGCTGGACTATTTCCGGATGGTGCAGTAGCGCGTTCTGACCGCCTGAGGCTGAATCTTCGGCCATTTGCGACGAAGTCTGTCGCCCGTAACGCAGGAATTCGCCAAGCCGTCTTGAATATCCGCCTTGCACCCGGTCTTATGGCCGGGTCAGGGGAGTTCATCCATGCGCTATTCCGGCATGAAGGTCATCACCGAGGGGTTGTTCGGCAACAAGGGCTGGACGCCGGCTTGGCGCGATCCGGCGCCGAAGGCCGAGTATGATGTCATCATCATCGGCGGTGGCGGGCATGGGCTGTCGACGGCCTACTATCTGGCCAAGAACCATGGGATCACCAATGTCGCGGTGCTGGAGAAGGGCTATCTGGGTGGCGGCAACATCGGGCGGAACACGACCATCGTGCGGGCGAATTACATGCTGCCGGGCAATTCCGAGTTCTATTCGCACAGCCTGAAGCTGTGGGAGGGGCTGGAGGCCGAGCTGAACTACAACGTCATGCATAGCCAGCGCGGGCAGATCAATCTTTTCCATTCCGACGGGCAGCGCGACTATTGGGTGCGGCGCGGCAATGCGATGATCAACCAGGGCGATGACGCGATCCTGCTGGACCGGGACGGGGTGCGCGAGCATCTGCCCTACCTCGATTTCGATAACGCCCGGTTCCCGATCTATGGCGGCGTCCTGCATCCCCGCGGCGGCACGGCCCGGCACGACGCCGTGGCCTGGGGTTATGCGCGCGCGGCGGACCGACGGGGCGTGGATCTGATCCAGAATTGCGAGGTCACGGGGATCGACATCGAGAACGGGGTGGTGAAGGGCGTCCAGACAACTCGTGGGGCGATCCGGGCGAAGAAGGTGGGGATCGTGGTAGCGGGGCGGTCGTCTCAGGTCGCGGCGATGGCCGGGATGCGGTTGCCGATTGAAAGCCACGTCCTGCAGGCCTTCGTGACCGAGGGGCTGAAGCCGGTCATCAACCATGTCATCAGCTTCGGGATGGGTCACTTCTATATCAGCCAGTCGGACAAGGGCGGTTTGGTGTTCGGGGGCGACCTCGATTTCTATGCGAGCTACGCCGCGCGGGGGAACCTGCCGATGGTCGAGCATGTTATGGAAGCAGGCATGACCCTGATGCCGATGATCGGCCGGGCCAAGGTGTTGCGCAGCTGGGGCGGGATCATGGACATGTCGCCGGATGGCTCGCCGATCATCGACAAGACGCATGTGGATGGGCTGTTCCTTGACTGCGGCTGGAACTACGGGGGGTTCAAGGCGGTGCCGGCCAGCGGCTGGTGCATGGCGCATCTGATGGCGACCGGCGAGAGCCACGAGGTAGCGCGCAGGTTCCGGCTGGACCGCTTTGCGACGGGGCATCTTCTGGACGAAGAAGGCACCGGCAGCCAGCATAACTTGCATTGAGGGCGGTGCAGGATGGGTAGCTACATGCGCCTTGCCCCGACTGCGGGAGCCTCCGGCGGGGATATTTTGGGACATAGAATGAGGGTTGGCCGATGCGCCTGAAATGCCCCCTTTGCGGTGAACGGGACCGGCGGGAGTTCTACTATTTCGGGGCGGAGGATTATCTGCACCGGCCTGCGGAGGGCGCTCCCTTGGCCGACTGGGACAACTACCTGCACCTGCGGGACAATCCGGCGGGGGTGACGAAGGACCTTTGGTATCACGAGGCGGGCTGTGCGCAGTGGCTGCTGGTCACGCGGAATACGGTGACGCATGAGATTTCCGGCGTCGAACTGGTGAGCGAATTGAAGACGGGGCGCAAGGCATGAGGATCGACGGCAAGGGTATCGTTGACCGGACAAAGCCGGTGCGCTTCCGTTTCGACGGCAAGGACTATGCCGGCTACAAGGGCGATACGCTGGCCTCGGCCCTCTTGGCTAATGACGTGCGGCTGGTCGGGCGGTCGTTCAAGTATCACCGGCCAAGGGGCGTGCTGACCGCGGGGTCCGAGGAGCCGAACGCGCTGGTGGAGATCATCGGGGCCTCGAACCAGACCCCGAACGTCCGCGCGACAATGCAGGAGGTGTTCGAGGGGCTGGTGGCGCAAAGCCAGAACCGGCTGGGAACGCTGAAATATGACCTTCTGGCGGTGAATGATTACCTGTCGCCCTTCCTGTCGGCGGGGTTCTACTACAAGACCTTCATGTGGCCGCGCGCCTTCTGGGAGGGCCTTTATGAGCCGATCATCCGCCGCGCGGCGGGGCTTGGCAGCCTGTCGGGCAAGCATGACGAGGGGACCTATGAGAAGGCCTTCGCTTTCTGCGATGTGCTGGTGATCGGCTCGGGTCCCTCGGGCCTGATGGCCGCGCTGACGGCGGGGTGGGCGGGCGCGGATGTGATCCTTTGCGAGGAAAGCCATGCGCTGGGCGGGCGGTTGCTGTCGGATGGTGGGACCATTGGGGGCCAGCCTGCGGGTGACTGGGTGGCCTCGGTGGTGGCCGAGTTGCAGGCGCTGCCCAATGTGCGGATCATGGCGCGGACCACGGTGACGGGGGCCTATGACCACGGCACCTACGGCGCGCTGGAGCGGGTGGGGCTGCACAAGTCGGCGCGTCCGAACCTGCCGCGCGAGTGTTTCTGGCGGATCGTGGCGAAGCACGCGGTGCTGGCCTCGGGTGCTTTGGAGCGGCCGGTGGCGTTTGAAAACAACGACCGGCCGGGGATCATGATGGCCAGCGCCGTGCGGACCTATCTCAACCGCTATGGCGTGGTTCCGGGGAAGCGCGTGACCTTGTTCGCCAACACCGACCAGGCACGCGGCGTGGCGCGGGAGTTGATGGCGGCGGGGGTGACGGTGGCGGCGATCATCGATCCGCGGCCCGATGCGTCGTCAGTCGAGGATTGCTCGGTGCATGTGGGGGCCGAGGTCGTGGGCAGCCGTGGGCGGCTGGGGCTTGCGGGCATCCAGGTGCGGAAAGGCAGCGAGATCATCGAGATCGAGACCGATTGTCTGGCGATGTCGGGCGGCTGGAATCCGACGATCCACCTGACCTGCCACATGAACGGGCGGCCCCGTTGGAGCGAGGATCTGGCGGCATTCGTCCCGATGGAGGGCGCGGTGCCGGGCCTTGTGGCGGTGGGGGCCGCGAACGGGTCGATGTCGACGCATGGGGCACTGGCCACCGGGCACGCTGCGGGTTTGAAGGCTGTGGAGGACTTGGGTCGGAAGGTGTCGGTTGCGGTGCCGGAGGCCGAGGATATGCCCTATCGCCTGAAAGCCTTGTGGGCGGTCGAGGGGAAGGGCCGCGCCTGGCTCGACTTTGCCAACGACGTGACGACCAAGGACGTGAAGCTGGCCGCGCAGGAGGGGTTCCGGTCGGTCGAGCACATGAAGCGCTACACCACGCAAGGGATGGCGCCGGATCAGGGGAAATCGTCGAACGTCGCGGCGCTGGCGGTGTTGGCGGATGCGACGGGGCGGGGGATTGCCGAAACGGGGGTGACGACGTTCCGGCCGCCTTATGTGCCGGTGTCGATTGCGGCGTTGGGGGCGGGGGGCCGGGCCGAAGGGTTCGCGCCGCAGCGGTTTCTGACCAGCGACCAGGCCAGCCGCGATCGGGGCGCGCCGATGATCGAGGCGGGCTTGTGGTACAGGCCGAGCTATTTCCCGAAGCCGGGAGAGGCGACGTGGCGCGACGCTTGTGACCGCGAGGTGAACATGGTGCGTCAGGCTGTGGGCGTGGCGGATGTCTCGACGCTGGGCAAGATCGACATTCAGGGCAAGGACGCGGGGCGGTTCCTGGACTTCGTCTATACCAACACGTTCTCGAGCCTGCCGGTGGGCCGGGTCCGCTATGGGTTGATGCTGCGCGAGGATGGGCTGGTGCTGGATGATGGCACCTCGGCCCGGCTGGGGGAAGACCACTATCTGATGACCACCACCACCGCCGCAGCGGGGCTGGTGATGCGGCATCTGGACTTCGTGCATCAGGCGTTTTGTGCGAATTGGCAGGTGCGGTTCATCAGCGTGACCGAAAGCTGGGCGCAGTTTGCCGTGGCGGGGCCGAAGGCGCGGGCGCTGGTGAGTTCCTTCCTTGAGGTGCCGGTGGAGCTGCCGTTCATGGGGGTCGCTCCGGTGCGGATCGGCGGCGTGGATGGGCGGCTGTTCCGGATCTCGTTCAGTGGCGAAGAAGGCTATGAGCTGGCCGTTCCGACGCGCTATGGCGAGGCGCTGTTCCGGGATCTCGTGGCCCGGGCCGAGACGATGGGCGGCGGGCCTTACGGGATGGAGGCGCTGAACGTCCTGCGGATCGAGAAGGGTTTCATCACCCATGCCGAGATTCATGGCCGGGTCACGGCGCATGACATCGGGATGGAGAAGATGGTCAGCGCAAAGAAGGACTGCATCGGCAAGGCGGCGGCGACAAGGCCCGGCCTTTGGGGCCCGGAGCGCGAACAACTGGTGGGCCTGAAGGCAAGCGCGCCGATTTCGGCAGGCGCGCATCTTTTCGCGCCGGGATCCGAAGTGCACCGCGAGATGGATCAGGGCTATGTGACATCGGTCTGCTGGTCGCCCACGGTCGGTGCCTGGCTTGGGCTGGCCTTTCTGAAGGACGGGCGCGCGCGGTTGGGCGAAAAAGTGCGGCAGGTGGATCATCTGCGCGGCCTCGACGTGCTGTGCGAGGTGGTGCACCCGGTGGTCCATGACCCGGAGGGAGAAAAGCTTCGTGCCTGAACTGATTGCGAAATCCGCGCTTGACGGGCGCGCGCTGACCCTGGGCGGGGTGAAGCTCGCCGAGGTCGATGCGGGACCGATCACCTCGGTCGCCGTGTTCCCGGGCGGGGCGAAGGCGGTGGCGAAGGGGCTGAAAGCTCTGGGTCTGGCGATGCCGGAGCCGGGGACTTTCGCCGAGAAGAAGACTGCGCGGATCATCTGGACCGGGCGCGACCAGGCATTCCTGATGAGAGCGGACTGCCCGGCGCTGGAGGGCGCGGCAGTGACGGACCAGTCGGATGGCTGGGCGGTGCTGGGCCTTTCCGGCATGGCGGCTGTCGATGTTCTGGCGCGTCTGGTCCCGGTCGATCTACGGCTTGCGGGTTGCCCGGTCGGGACAGCGCAGCGGTCGCAACTGAACCATATGAACGTGGTGATCCTGCGGACCGGCGACCATGCCTTCGAAATCCTGGTCTTCCGCTCGATGGCCCGCACCGCGTGGCACGAGCTGGAGACAGCGATGCAGATGCTGGCGGCGCGCTCGGGGATGAAATTCTAGGCGGAAAGGCGCAGGGGAAAGATTTTGTCACTGGCGTGTCACGGGGCAGGAGTTTAAATCTTTTCTTAACGCGAGATTAAGAAAAGGTGCATGATGGCTCCCGACGGTCAGACCCTGGTTCCGAACGTCTACGACGCCGAACCGATCCCCGCGGCCGCGCGGGCCGAGATCGAGCGGCTTCTGTCTTCGGGCGATCTTTTCCGCTACACCGCCCCGTCGGATGCGCCGGTCGCGCTGCTGGAAGCCGAGTTTGCCGAGCTTCTGGGCGCGCGCTATGCGCTGGCGGTGTCGTCCTGTTCGGCGGCCCTGTTCCTGTCGCTGAAGGCGCTGGACCTGCCGAAGGGCGCCAAGGTCCTGATCCCGGCCTTCACTTTCGCGGCGGTGCCGTCGTCGGTCGTGCATGCCGATTGCGTGCCAGTGCTGGTCGAAGTGGGGGACAACTACCGGGTCGACATGGCGGATTTTGCAGTAAAGCTGCCGGGGGCGGACGCTGTGATGATCAGCCACATGCGGGGGCATACCTCGGACATGGATGCGATCATGGCGCTGTGTGACGCGGCGGGGGTGCCGGTGGTCGAGGACGCGGCCCACAGCCTCGGGACGGTCTGGGGCGGGCGGAACATCGGGACCATCGGGCGCGTCGGCTGCTTCAGCTTCCAGTCCTACAAGCTGGTGAACGCGGGCGAGGGTGGGATCATGATCACCGACGATCCGGAAGTGGCGGCGCGGGCGATCATCATGTCGGGGGCCTACGAGGCGAACTGGAAGAAGCATCCGGGCCTGACGAATTCCTGCGCTCATTGGCAGAACAAGCTGCCGCTGTATAACCTGCGGATGCAGAACCTGTCGGCGGCGGTGATCCGGCCGCAGCTGCCTTTGGTGGCCGAGCGGGTCGCAAAGGGGCGCGCGGGGCATGACCGGGTGGCAGCCGCGTTGAACGGGTCGAGCCACCTGTCGGTGCCTGCGCCGCTGGGGCCGGAGGAGCGGGCGCCGGATTCGATCCAGTTCAACCTGACCGGCGGCTGGAGCGACGCCGAGGCGCGGGATTTTCAGGCGGCGGCGAAGGCCCGGGGCGTGTCGGTCCAGGTCTTCGGGCTGAGCGAAGGCAACGCGCGGGCCTACTGGAACTGGCAGTTCCTGGGCGAGGTGCCGGACCTGCCGCTGACCCGTGCCATGCTGATGCGGGCCTGCGACGTGCGCCTGCCGACGCGGCTGACGGAGGCCGAGCTGGACGTCATCGCAGCGGCGATCGTCGAGGCGGCGGTCGAGGTCCGCGGCTAGATCTGTCCACGGTGGACAAATCTGGAAACTGTATCTGAATCAATGCGTTGTCTTTTTCTGTTAGGGAAACGTTAGCATTTGTCCGCGCAGCCCCCCACCCCCATCCCCTCCCCACGGAGGGGGAGGGGAGGCGCTTGGCGCCGGTGCAGGAGCAGGCACCGGAGGTCGCGCCGGGCCGGGCGGTCGGATGCCTCCGGCGGGAGCATTTGCTGAAAAGAGCAAGACCATAGAGCGTGTCTGCCAAAAGTGGACACCGGTTCTGGCGAAGGACGCGCGACCACGCAGGGCCTGGCTGTGAAGTCTCGGGAGGGTGTTCACCCGGAACGGGGTCAAAGCACCCGCAGGGCCGGGGCGAGCCAGGGTGTCGCTTTCAGCGCCGGGGCGATGACCACCTCGGCGATCAGCGGTTTCAGGCGCTGGGCGATCTGGGCGGGGACGCCGTGCAGGATGCCGGCGCGGGCGGAGAGCGACAATGTGCGGGCAAGCGCGGGGAAGGGAAGAGGGCGGACCTCGACCTGGGCGCGGAAGGCGCGGGCCTGGTGGAGGGCCAGGGGGGTAAGGATCGTCCAGCCTTCGCCGCCCGCGACCATGGCAAGGATCGCGGCATAGCTGTCGAGTTCAAACCGGTGCGCGGGTTTCAACCCGTGGCGGGACAGGTGGGCGGCGATCTGGCGGCCCATCAGGTGGCGGGCGGTGTAGAGGATGAGGGGCAGGTCCTCGATCTGTCGGCCCGGGGGCGCGACGGCGATGAAGGGCTCGGAGAGGATCGGGTGGATCTCGCGCCAGTCTTCCGGGGCGCTGTCCGTGGACGAGTCGGCGGCGATGACGATGTCGAGCGCGCGGGCCTCGAGCTGGTCCATCAGGCGGTGGCTGGCTCCGGTTTCCAGCAGGAATCGGCAGCCTTTCAGGTCCGAGGCGAGAGCGGACAACAGGCGCGGGGTGACATCGCTGTCGAAATCCTCGATCACGCCGATGCGCAGTGTGGTCATGCCAGAGAGGTCGGCCATCGCCAGTTCGGCGCGGGCTTCGGAGGCGGCGTTCAGGATGGTCTGGGCGTGGCGACGGAACATGGCCCCCGCAGGCGTCACCTGCACCGGGCGGCCGGAGCGGTCGAGCAGCACCGCGCCAAGGGCGGCCTCAAGTGCGGAGAGCTGCTGGCTGACAGCGGAAGGGCTGACGCCCAGACGGCGGGCGGCGGCCGAGATCGAGCCATCCTCGGCGGCGGCGACGAAGACCTCGATCCCCCAGAGCGTGACGCGGCCTTCGGGCTCTGCCATCGGTCAGAGCTTGGAGAGTTTCTTCTGCAACTCGGCCAGCTGCTTCCTGATGTCGGCGATGTCGTCCGACGCGGCGGGGCTGTCGTCTTCCTTTGCCGGACCGGAGCCACCCCAGCCGGGCATGCCGCCCATCATCGTCTTGAGGAAGGCTTCCTGCTGCTTGCGCATCGCCTCGAAGCCCGGAACGGCGGCAAGGGGGTTCGGCAAGGCGGCGAGGTTCTCCACCATCTTGGCCTGGCTTTCGCGCAGCATTTCAAAGCTGGAGGCGAGGAACTGCGGCATCACCGATTGCATTCCAGTGGCGTAGCTGCGCACGAGGTCGGTGAGGACGCCGACGGGCAGCACGCTTTCGCCCTTCGATTCATGTTCGGCGACGATCTGGAGGAGGTATTGGCGCGTGAGGTCGTCGCCGGACTTGAGGTCGACGATCTGGACTTCGCGGCCCTGGCGGATGAACCCGGCGATGTCTTCCAGCGTGACATAGTCGGAGGTTTCCGTGTTGTAGAGCCGTCGGCTGGCGTAACGCTTGATCAGAAGCGGCTTGTCGGAGTCGGCCATGGTTTCCCTCCCCCAGGGATTGTGCGCTTGCAGAGAAGTCTAGGGGAGGGCGCAGCAAAAAGAAAGGTCAGCCTTTTGTCCCGGGACTTTGGGCCGCCGACCCTTTTGCCCCCGAACCTTTCGCGCGTGCAGCATCGGCAGCGGCAAAGTGGTCGAGCTGGTCCTTGAGCGCCTGTCGGAACGCGGGCCGGTCGAGGACGCGGGTGACATAAGCCTCCAGCGCCGGAAAGGGACCAAGCATGGCGCGGAGTTTCGGAACGCGCAGGATGTCGGCCATCAGGAGATCGGCCACGGTAAACCGGCCGGCGGCAAGCCAGTCGCGGGATTTCAGGACGGTGGCGAGGCGGTCAAGCCGGGCGTTGAGCCAGCTCTCCAGCGGGTTCTCCGCAGGCTTCGACAGGCCGATGAACCACCAGGGGACCGAGACCATCTCGACCGAGTTCAGGCCCGCGATCACCCATTGCAGGGTTTCGGCCCGGGACTGCGGATCGCGCGGCATCAGGATGTCGGAGCTTTCGGCGAGGTAAAGCAGGCAGGCCCCGCTTTCAAAGAGCGTGATGTCACCGTCCTGCAGAGCGGGAACCTGGGCAAAAGGCTGACGGTCAAGGTGGTCGGGGCCGGTGCGGTCCTCGAACCGGACCGTGGCGATGGTGAAATGCAGGCCCGCCTCGGCGCAGGCCCAGCGCAGACGGATGTCGCGCACATGGCCGCGCGGGCCTTGCGGCACCCAGTCGTAGGTCCAGATCGTGAGGGGGGCGGTCATGCTGCGTTGCCATTCCAGGGTCGGGATCAGGATAGGCGAAGGCCGGGAAAAAGAACAAGGCTGGAAAAGAACAAGGCCCGGAGTTGCCTCCGGGCCCGTATTGCGCCTTGGGGACGCGAAACTCGTTACGAATTACTTCGCAGCCGCGGCGGCTTTCTTGGCGACCGAAGTCACGTCGGCAGTGGCTTTCTTGACGGCGGCGGTGGCATCTTCCGAGATGTCCTTGCCAGCGGCCAGCATCAGCTCGACGGTTTCCATCTGCACTTTCTTGGCGACTTCAGCAAAGGCGGCCAGGTTTTCGGCAGCCATTTCGGCAGCAGCCGAAGCGAAGTCGGTCACCGACTTGGTGTAGTCGGCCGGCTCGGCCTTGGCTTTGGCGATATCGCCAACCTTGGCCAGCGCGTCCTTGGTCCACTTGGCCGAAATCTCGGTCGACTTCTCGGCGGCTTCGATCGCGACTTTCGAGAACTTCTCGGCGAAGGCAGCCTGGGTCTTGAACGCGTTCTGGAACGCCGAAGCGTCAACCGGGAACGAAGCCATCATGTCCTGCATGGTCTTGGCGAAATCCGGGGTCTTGGTCATGTCATTCTCCATGGGGCCAGAGGGGGGGGAGGGAGGATCGGCCCGTTTCCTGATGACAGAGATATACGTGCTGCAGCGCAGCATTTCAAGTCTCTTTCTGCAATGCAGCAAAACCCGAGGTTGCGCCGGGTTAACCCTGCGGAAAGCGGGTGAAATGTCAGAGCTGCGGCTGAGCCACGACATAGGTTCCGGGGGCCGGGGCCAGCGAATCAGCGGGTATTCGCGCAGGGATCATCGGGCCGGAGTGACCTGCAAGCCAGGCGCCCCAGCGCGGCCACCAGCTGCCCTTGTGGAAGGTCGCGGACTTGAGCCAGGCTTCGGGATCGCCCGCGACGGGACCATCGTTGGTGTAGTGGCCGTACTTGTTCTTGGTCGGCGGGTTGATGATCCCGGCGATGTGGCCGGATTCCGAGAGAAGGAAGGTCTTGTCCTTCGACCCCATCTGCTTGAAGCCGTTGAAGCTGCCGCGCCAGTGGGCGATGTGGTCGGTCTCGCAGGCGACGGCGCAGACCGGAAGCCTGATGTCGGCAAGGCTGACCGGCTTGCCGAAGACCTGGAACTCGCCCTTGGCAAAACCGTCGTTCTGGCACAGGCCGCGCAGATACTCGACGGCCATCGTTGCAGGCAAGTTGGTGCCGTCGCCGTTCCAGAACAGCAGATCGAAGGCGGGCGGTGCCTCGCCCAGCATGTAGGACTTGATGGCCGGGGTGTAGATCAGGTCGTTCGAGCGCAGGAACGAGAAGGTCTTGCTCATGAACTTGCGCGACAGGATGCCGTCGAGAGCTGTCTGGCGTTCAATGCCGTCGACGAAATCGTCGTTGAGAAAGACGCCGACCTCGCCCGGGTCGGAGAAGTCGGTGAGGGTGGTGAAGAAGGTGGCGGACCTGACGGTCTGGTCGCCCGCCTTGTGCAGATGCGCAAGGGTCAGGCCCAGCGTGGTGCCAGCGATGCAGTAGCCGACGGCGTTGATCTGCTTCTCGCCGGTGATGCGGCGCACTTCGGCCATGGCACGGAGGTAGCCATCGCGGATGTAGTCGTCCATCCCGGTCCCGGCATAGGAGGCGTCGGGGTTCACCCAGGAGACGACAAACAGGGTGAAGCCCTGGTCGACAATCCATTTGATCAGCGAGTTCTGGGCCTTGAGGTCCATGATGTAGAACTTGTTGATCCAGGGCGGAAAGATCAGCAGCGGGGTCTGGTGGACCTTTTCCGTCGTGGGTTCATACTGGATCAGCTCCAGCATCCGGTTGCGGTAGACGACGGCACCGGGCGTGGTGGCGAGGTTCTGGCCGACGTGGAAGGCCTCGCGGTCGGCCAGAGTGACCAGAAGATCGCCCTGGTTCGATTCAATGTCGCGCACCAGGTTTTCAAGGCCCTGCACCAGACTTTCGCCATCCGTCTCCACGGCCTTTTCCAGCGCCTCGGGGTTGGTTCCGAGAAAGTTGGTCGGGCTGAACATGTCGACAATCTGTTTCGTGAAATACTCGACCCGGCGACGGTCATCGGGGGGCAGCGACTCCATGTCGCCCACCGCGGTCGAGATCGCGTCGGCGTTCAGCTGATACTGCTGCTTGAGGTAGTTGAAGAAGGGATGCGTCTCCCACAGCGGGTTGGCAAAGCGGCGGTCGCTGGGCCCCGGATCGGGCGGGGCCTTGAACTCTCCCCTGGCAAGCGTCTGTTGCGCCTCGACATAATGCTTCAGCGTCTTGCCCCAGTAGTTGACCTGGTGTTCCACGACCCGGGCAGGATTGGCCATCATCTCGGCGAAATAGGCGGCGGCGGCCTTCATGTAGACGTCCGGAGCCGGACCGTGCAGCGCGGGGTCGACCTTGCGGCGCTGGGTCAGCGCGACCGTCAGGCGCTTTGACAATTCCTCAACTTTCGCGAGGTTAGCGTTCAACCGCTCGGTTCGGTCCGTGGTATCGGGGGTGTTGTCTTCTGTTGTCATGCTAAGCATTCCCCCTTATCGTCGCCGCTATGCAGCATTGCCTGTCTCTCAGGACATGCCATGTGACATCTGCCCACCCGGGCGAGGAGACGTGATGAAGTATATGTTCACCTATGACCTGATGGAAAGCGCCCGCAACACGAATGAGTGGTTGGGGGCATCCGCCAGGGCCTTTGCGAGTTATCCCGCCTTCGCGATGTCGATGAACCCGATGCTGCCCCTGATGGCGGCCTGGGGCGAGGTGACGGAACGGACCTTCAGCCGCATGGTCGCGAAGCCCGACTGGGGCATCCGCTCGATCGTCGGCCCGGACGGGCAGGATCATATCGTCGATGTGAATGCGGTGGTGGAAAAGCCCTTCGGCAACCTGGTGCAGTTCTTCGTCCGCCGCCGGTCGCCGATGGCGCGCAAGGTGCTGGTCGTGGCTCCGATGTCCGGCCATTACGCGACGCTCCTGCGCTCGACGGTCGCCAGTCTGTTGCCTGATGCCGATGTCTTTGTGACCGACTGGCACAATGCCCGCGACATTCCTGTCTCGGCGGGCAAGTTCGATGTCGAGGACTATACGCTCTATCTGGCAGAGTTCATGAAATTCCTTGGCCCCGACACGCATGTGATCGCGGTCTGCCAGCCGGTCCCGCTGACATTGGCCGCGACGGCCTACCTGGCCGCCGAAGACCCGGACGCGCAGCCGAAATCGCTGGTGCTGATCGGCGGGCCGGTCGATCCGGATGCCGCGGCGACCGAAGTGACGGACTTTGGCCGCCGGGTGACGATGGGACAGCTGGAACACCTGGCGATACAGCGTGTCGGCTTCAAATACAAGGGTGCCGGACGGCTGGTCTATCCGGGCCTGATGCAGCTGCAAAGCTTCATCACGATGAATGCCGAACGGCACGGCAAGGCGTTTTCCGACCAGATCATGCGCGCCGCGCGGGGCGAGGCGTCCGATCACGACGCGCACAACCGGTTCTACGACGAATACCTGGCCGTGATGGACATGACGGCCGAGTTCTACCTGTCGACGGTCGAACGCATCTTCAAGAACCGCGAGATTGCCCGGAACGAGTTCGTGGTCGCGGGCCGGAAGGTGGATTTCGGCGCGATCACCAAGGTTTCGGTGATGACGGTCGAGGGTGCGAATGATGACATATCTGCGCCGGGGCAGTGCGTCGCGGCGCTGAAGCTTCTGACCGGGCTGTCGGACGACAGGAAAGGCCAGCATCTGGAACCGGGCGCGGGCCATTATGGCATCTTTGCCGGAAAAAGCTGGCGGCTGAACATCCGCCCGCTGGTCCTGAACTTCATCGACAAAGCTGCGGGCAAGCCCAAGGCGAAGATCGCGCTGGCCTCGGCGCAGTAGGTTCCGCGGAAGGCTTGTCGAGGATCAGCGCAGCATCAGCGTCGGCAGACGGCCCGCGAGGAATGTCGCCAGCACGTTCATCACGGCCTCGGGCTGTTCCAGCTGCGGCAGGTGACCGGCTTCGGGGATGATCTCGAGACAGCCCTGTGGCATCATCGCGGCGAGAAACTCGGCCCGGCGGCGCGGGATCAGCGTGTCGCTTGCCCCCGCGATGATCAGCGTCGGCACATGGACCTTGCGCAGGGTCTTCTGCTGGTCCGGGCGGCGCTGCAACACGCGCAGGTGGCGCTGGAACTGGTCGGGACCAAGGGTTTCGGCCATGTCCATGACCAGCGCCATCACCTCGTCCCGCCATGGCGCGTCGTGGAGCGCGGCGAGGGGCAGCATCTGCGCCATGCAGGCCTGAAGGTGCCCGGTCTTGGCTGCCACCAGCAGCGCCTCCTGTTCTGCGGCAAGCTGCGGGGTCTCCGGCAGGGGGTCGGTCGAGATGAGCGCGATCCGGGTCACCGCCTCGGGGCGTCTGCGAAAGATCTCGATGGCGATGTTTCCGCCGAGGCCATGCGCGACCAAGGCAAAGCGCGGCGGCAGATGCGGCGCGTGATCGGCGACGATCTTCTCCAGACTGTCGCCAAGGCCGGGGCCGAGAACGATCAGCGGGCGGTCGGCTCCAAGCTGCGCGATCTGCGGCATGAAGCAGCGCGCATCGGCCATGAAGCCGGGAATCAGGACAAGGGGCTCGCTCACGTCACGACCTTCGCGCAGGATTTCTGCAAGCGGTGGTGTCTCTTGTTTTCGGAACGATAGCCTACAAAGGGCTGGAATCAAATCCAGATTTGGAAATCACCTGGAGCGGTCGGCACATTGGCCACATCAGCCAAGGTTTGAAACCTGCAATCCGGGATCCTCCAGCGGAAGCGCGTCGCGCGCGCGCAGCACGTCCTCGACGGCCTCGGTGATCATCGCCAGGCACGGCGGGGTCGAGAAGCGGTGGTCGGCGTCCTTGACCAGCGTCAGGCGCAAATCCGGGCTGGAGATCTGGTGGAACAGCGAGATGGCGACAGCGGGCGGCACGTCGGTATCCGCGCTGCCTTGCAGCAGGCGCACGGGCATGGCGAGGGGCAGGGGGCCGTTCATCACCAGGTTCTGCCGCCCGTCCTCGATCAGCCGCAGCGTGATGGGGTAGGGCTCATCGGAATAGTCGGAGGGGCGGAGGAAGACGCCGTCTTCCAGCAGCGAGGTGCGCTCGGCGAGGGTGAATTCGGCCTCCCACAAGCGTTCGGTGAAATCGGGGGCCGCGGCAATGCCGACAAATCCGGTGATGCGGGGACCAAGATCGCGCGCAAGGAGGAGCGCAATCCAGCCGCCCATCGAGGAGCCGACAAGGATCTGCGGGCCTTCGGTCAGCACGTCGATGACGGCTGCCGCATCGTCGCGCCAGTCCGAGATCGCGCCGTCGACGAAAGCGCCATGCGACTGGCCGTGGCCCGAGTAGTCGAAACGCAGGAACGACCGCCCCGCCGCTTCGGCCCAGGCTTGCAGCGCCTGCGCCTTGGTGCCCGTCATGTCCGAGCGGAACCCGCCGAGAAACACCACGCCCGGGCCCTTGCCGGGGGTGTGGTGGTAGGCGATGTGGCGGCCTTGCGGGGTGGTGAGAAAGGTTGTCATGCCGGGGAATATAGGCATGAGGGGTGCCATCCGTCAGGCCGGATGCAACTGGCGGGCGAAGAACCGCGCATGGCTTGACTTCACAGGCCTCCCTTGGCAAGAACCGTCCGACATAACCCGCAACCGGGCGTTTCGTAGGCGCCAAACTGACGAGGAACCGGCCATGAGCCAGATTTCCCTGACATTTCCCGACGGCAACAAGCGTGTCTATGACGCGGGTGTGACCCCTGCCGAAGTGGCGGCGAGCATAGCGCCGTCGCTGGCCAAGGCCGCGATTTCCGCGCAGGTCAACGGCAAGCACTGGGATCTGGCCTGGCCGATCCCTGCGGATGCCACGCTGTCCATCAACACGCTGAAGGATGACGCGGCGGCGCTGGAACTGATCCGGCATGACCTGGCGCATATCATGGCCCGCGCGGTGCAGGAGATCTGGCCGGAGGTGAAGGTGACCATCGGCCCGGTGCGGGATTACGGCTGGTTCTACGACTTTGACCGGGAGGAGCCGTTCACGCCGGAAGACCTCGGTGCCATCGAGGCGCGGATGAAGCAGATCATCAACGCGCGCGAGCCGGTGCGGACCGAGGTCTGGCCGCGCGAGAAGGCGGTGGAATATTACCGGGGGCGGCAGGAGCCGTTCAAGCTGGAGCTGATCGACCGCATCCCCGAGGGCGAGGATCTGCGGATGTACTGGCATGGGGACTGGCAGGACCTGTGCCGCGGGCCGCATCTGGCAAGCACCGGGCAGGTTCCGGCGGATGCGTTCAAGCTGACGCATGTTGCGGGGGCCTACTGGCTGGGCGATGCCTCGCGGCCGATGTTGCAGCGCATCTACGGCGTGGCGTTCAAGAACCGCGACGACCTGAAGGCGCATCTGACGATGCTGGAGGAGGCCGCGAAACGCGACCACCGCAAGCTTGGCCGCGAGATGGAGCTGTTCCATCTGCAGGAGGAAGCTCCCGGCATGGTGTTCTGGCATCCGAACGGCTGGACGATCTATCGCCAGCTTGAAGATTACATGCGGGGTCGTCTGCGGCAGGCGGGCTACAAGGAAATCAAGACGCCGCAGGTTGTGGACCGGGTCTTGTGGGAGAAGTCGGGCCACTGGGAGGCCTACCGCGAGAACATGTTCATCGTGGAAGTCGACGAGGAAGGCGCCAAGGAAAAGCGGATCAACGCGCTGAAGCCGATGAACTGCCCCTGCCATGTGCAGGTCTTCAATCAGGGCCTGAAGTCCTACCGCGACCTGCCTTTGCGGCTGGCAGAGTTCGGGTCGTGCCACCGGTATGAATCGTCAGGGTCGATGCACGGGCTGATGCGAGTGCGCGGCTTCACGCAGGACGATGCGCATATCTTCTGCACGGAAGACCAGATTCAGGACGAATGCGCCGGGTTCATCCGGCTGCTGTCGTCGGTCTACAAGGACCTGGGTTTCGACAGTTTCGAGATCAAGCTGTCCACCCGCCCCGAAGTGCGGATCGGCACGGATGAGCAATGGGACAAGGTCGAGGGCGCGCTGGAAGGCGCGATCCGCAGCCTTAACCTGCCCTTCGAGATCAACCCCGGCGACGGAGCGTTCTACGGGCCGAAGCTGGACTTCAAGCTGACCGACGCCATCGGGCGGCAGTGGCAATGCGGCACCTTCCAGGTCGACGCGCAGCTGCCGCATCGTCTGGGCGCGGAATATGTCGGCGAGGATGGGACGAAGCACATGCCCTACATGCTGCACCGCGCCGTCCTTGGCAGCTTTGAACGGTTCATCGGCATCCTGCTGGAAAACTATGCCGGGAAACTGCCCTTCTGGCTGGCCCCGCGGCAGGTTGTCGTCGCCAGCATCGTGTCGGACGCCGATCCCTTCGTGCATGAGGTCGTGGCCGCGTTGAAGAAGGCGGGCGTCAGGGCCGAGGCGGACGTGCGCAACGAGAAGATCAACTACAAGGTGCGTGAGCATTCGGTTGGCAAGGTTCCGGTGATCCTGGCCATCGGGATGCAGGAGGTCGAGGGCCGGACGGTTTCAGTTCGCCGTCTGGGCGAGACCCGGACCGAAACGATCAGCCTGGATGCTGCGGTCGCAAGCCTCGGGTTCGAGGCGCTGCCGCCAGCCGCGTGACCCAGTGCCTGCTGCAAAACATGCGCCCCGGTTGCCGACCGGGGCAGCCAATCGCCTTCTGGCTTGATTTTCAGAGAATCCTTGGCATCATCGCCGGAGTGACGACAGAATTCCTGACCGGCTCTCGGAACGAAGCCTTGGAAGACCTGGTGGCACGGCTTGCGGTAATGGCGCCGCAGGGGGTTCTGAGAGGAGAAGCGGAATGCCGACGGGCACCGTGAAGTGGTTCAATTCGACCAAGGGCTACGGTTTCATCGCGCCGGATGACGGCGGCAAGGACGTGTTCGTCCACATCTCTGCGGTGGAGCGGGCCGGGCTGAAGGGCCTCAGCGACAACCAGAAGATCGGCTACGAGCTGCAGTCGGGCCGGGATGGCAAGCAGTCGGCGGGCGACCTGCGGCTCTTGTGATCTAACTGGTCAGCGCGGTTTCGGTCGCGCTGTCCCACCCGAGATACCAGCGATCCCCGTCCTGGATGACCGGGCGCTTCATCACGGTCGGCTGGGCCGCGATTTGCGCTTCGGGGTCGGAGGCTTTCAGGAAATCGTTGAAGCTGCGGTAGGTGGTGGACTGCTTGTTCACCGCGAGGTCGCCGAATTCGTGGGTGATGGCCTCGATTTCGGCGGCGGTCAGGGGGGCGGTCCGGATGTCGCGGAAGGTGACCTCTCTCCCGGCGGACTGGAGGGTCTTCAGCGCCCGCTTGCAGGTGTCGCAGGTGGAGATGCCGTAGAGGATCATGGGCTTCGGGTCCTTTTGTCCACCGTGGGCATTCCCGGCTTTTCGATTGATTTCAACCGCTTCCGCGTGGGCGTTTACCGCGTGGTAACATGTTTGCGCGGGGGCTGCAAAGGGCTTCAGCCGTGGATCATCCGGGTGATCGTCACCCCGGCCCAGGCGGAGAATGCGGTGAGGAAGATGCCCCAGAGGAAGTCGGTCGCCACCATCGAGGGTTGCCAATCCCTCATGATCGCGTAGCTGGTGAATTCGTAGGTGCCGTAAGCCATGGCGCCGATGATGGCGGCGGGGATCACGATGGGTGTGCCGGTCTTCAGGGCGGGGAGGGAGACGAGGTAGAGCAGCCCCCCGACATATGCTGCATAGAAAAGGCCCGCGGGGAGGTAGCGGATCGGCTCGATCAGGAGGGGGCCGATGTGGCGGGCGAAGAGCGGCTTCATCACGAAGGTCAGCATGATCGCATCGAGGATCAGGAAGACGGCGGCAGTGGCGATGTAGAGTGTGAGGGTCATGGACGGCTCCTTCGGCGGAAAAGGTAGCACGCCGGGGGCGGCTGACCAGCGCCGACTTGCAACCGTCGCCGGTTCTGCGCGTTATCCCTGCGAACGCGGCATCCGCCCGCGCCCCAGACGAGGACCCCAGATGCGTAGCCTGACCCTTCCCCTGATGCTGGCCACCAGCCTTGCCCTGACCGCCCCGGCTCCGGCGCAGGACATCGAAGACATCATCGGCGGCATTGCCGACAGCCTTCTGCAGCAGGAGCTGGACAAGCAGGCCTACATCGCGGCGCAGAATGCGAACACGGTGGCGGCATATCAGACCTATCTGAAGAAGTATCCGAAGGGCATCTACAAGGTGAACGCTGAGCGCGCGCTGTCCAGGCTCGGGGTGCCGGTTGATGGTTCGACCGAGGCGGCGGCAGCGGCCGAGGCCCGGCTGGGCATCACGCGGACGCAGCGCTTGGCGGTGCAGCGTGAACTGACGCGGCTGGGCTATGCGACGGGCGGCGCGGACGGGGTCTGGGGCCGCAACACCCGGACGGCGATTGCGACCTGGCAGCGCGACCGGAAGGAGAAGGTCACGGGCTACGTGACCGAGGCGCAGCTGAAGGTGCTGGCGCGGGGCGTGGTGGTGGTGCCGCCGGATGAGGTTGATCCGGGCAGCCTGGCCCCGGCCGAGATCGAGGCCGCGCTGAAGCTGACCCGGACGCAGCGGACCGCGATCCAGAAGCAGCTGATCGCGCTCGGGTATGACGCGGGTGTGGCGGACGGGCTGTGGGGGGCGAGGACCAGGGTGGCGATCAAGACCTGGCAGCGGGCGAACAAGAAGACCCAGACGGGCTATGTGACGGCGGCGCAGGTCAAGCTGATCGCGGATCAGGCCGCCAAGGTCGCCCCGCCGCCCGCGCCCACCAATGCGGCGGCGCTGGAGGAGCAGCTTCTGGAGCTGTCGCTGGAAGAACGCGCCGACTTGCAGCGCCGGTTGCTGCAGCTGGGCTATGATACCGGCCGCGAGGACGGGACCTTCAGCAACGCGACCCGCCGGGCCATCGGGGCCTGGCAGGCGGATGAGGGCGAGCGGGTCACGGGGTATCTGACGGCGGATCAGGTGCGGCTGATCTGGGTGCAGACGGGGCGGTGAGGGGCCGCAAAGGCCCTGGCTGTCCACGGTGGACATTTTCGGGTTTTCGTTTGGGGCCAACGGGTTGGGCGTGGGCGTTAGGGGTTTGGTAAGGTGGTGGTTAACGCTGCGTTAGCCAGCCTTCGCCCTGTCGCGTAGCCAGTCGGCGAGGTCGCCATCCTCCATCAGACCTTGGGCGCTGCGGATGATGATCTGGCCGATTTCTTCGGTGGTCAGGTCTTGCGGTCGTTGAGGGCTGCGAAGAGTTCGTCGAAAGAGTTGTAGCCGGGATGCGCCGGATCGGCCCATTCGGGATGGGCGAGTTCGGCGGGGATCAGGTAGGCCACGACCTCGGAGCTTTTCAGGATCGCCATAGGTTGCCCCTTGGCCCGCGCGAGGACCTTATGCGGTTCGCGGAGTTCGGTCATCGTGGCGATGTGGGGGGTGAGGAGGCGGGTCATGGCGTGTGTGTCCTGTGATATGTTATGCAATGTATATTGAAATGGGGGTTTTGGCAAGGGTTGCGGGGGTAACGGGGTGTTAACCACACCCAGGCCAAAGTGCCGCCATGTCCGCGTATATCCGTCCCAAGGTGCCAGGTGCTTGCGTCTTCTTCACGGTCAATCTGGTGGACCGGGGCGCGGATACGCTGGTCCGGCATGTGGACATTTTGCGGCAGGCGGTGGCGGTGACCAAGGCGAAGCGGTCGTTCCGGATTGATGCATGGGTGGTGTTGCCGGACCACATGCATTGCGTGTGGACGTTGCCGGAGGGGGACGCGGAGTATTCGGTGCGGATGGCGGCGATCAAGGCACGGTTCACGATGGGATTGCGTAGGTCGGGCTTCAGACCGACTCCTGTGCAACCGAACGGGTATGGAGCGAGGGGCGGGCGTGTGCGTGTGGGAGATGTTGGAGAAGGAAGAGTCGGTCTGAAGCCCGACCTACGGGGCGTAGCGCCGGGTGGCGTCCGGCGGGGCAATGAGGCAGGCGTCTGGCAGAAGCGGTTCTGGGAGCATCATATCCGGGACGATGCCGATTGGGGCAACCACGTCAATTATTGTTGGATGAACCCCGTGAAGCACGGATTGGTCGAACGGCAGGAAGACTGGCCGTATTCGAGTTATCACCGCGACAGGTAGGGTGCGCATTCATGGCGCACCGATGCGGTGGGAAACGATGCGGATCACGGGTGTTGCGCGGAAGAAAAGTGCGCCATGAATGCGCACCCTACAGCTCGCTACGGGAACTCTCTATAGGTTCCCAATTGCGCCAATCTGCATTCCATCCTTATCGAAGCAACCCGCGAGTTGATCGCCGTCTTCGATTAAGAACATCTGGCATCTTTGATTGGAGCTTGTGGCAGCGTTAATTGCTGATAGAATAGCAACCAATGCGGCTGCATATTGTGCTGGACTTGGCTCTTCAAAGTTGATTGCATGCTCTGATGCACGCATGTAACTAACAGGGTGCGTATGCACAAAATTGGATAGGTATGCCTGCTGGAACTCATACTCGTTCACATCCCAACCTGCTTCGCGAACTGCTCCCCTTACCCCCTTAACATACACCATCTGACCGCTTGTGTAATTTTGGTCGGGGTCTAGATTCAAATCCCTTAAATGCATCAGAATATCAGCAACTAGACCATCGACAATCCATTGATCATCGACCTTTTCTCCGAGACTATCTTTTACCAACTTGTTTCCAAACTTCAAAAAACGATGCCTGTTTGAAATATCGTGCAGATACAGGACTTTTCTCCTCAAGTTCCATTCTGTTAAGTTCAGGGCTGGTTCAGATACATAATGCAACATCAGCGCTGCATCGAAACACACCCTGCCTAGGGAGCAAATCGAATAATGATCAAACGGATAGAATCTTGTCTTTCGCCACTTAAAGCGCTTCGACTGATCGATGCGATACTGAAAATGGTTCTGTATAATGTTCAGGAGAGAATCAATATGCGCCAGAAGTTTGAGGCGCAGATATGCAACGCGGAACTGCCGCCCTGACAGTGGCTTGCCGACTCCTGCATTTACAGTTTGAACCATTTCAAACTTTGCGTCTTCCAGAGCATGGTAGGAAGCGAGGAACTGCGCAGCTTCATGGCTGGACATTCCTACCCCCAAACCTCCACAAACTCCCTCCACTCGCCCTTGCTCATACCCGACGCGTCTTGCGTGACCGCCTCCCCGGCCAGCCGCCGCTTCAGGACCGCAATCGCCTTCGCCGAGAGCGTCACTCCCCCCATCCGGTAGTCCTCGAACGCGGCAAAGGCCAAGGGGACCCAGTCGCGGACGCATGCTGCAATGGCCTCGGCGTAGACGCGGATTTCGTATTGGGCGTGGGGGTCGGCGCGGAGCCTCAGGAAGTGGAAGAGGTTGTGCAGGTCGACCTTCCAGTACCACTGGGTGTAGATGTTGGCGGGGAGGTTCATCCGGGCAAGCTCTCGTGCCAGGCCCTGTTGGCCGTCCTGGGAGAGCATCGCCTCGTAATGGTCATAGGCGCGGTTGGCGTCGGACTTCAGAAGGTCAAGGACGCGGGCGGCTTCCTCGCCGGTCAGGACCTCGCCCCGGCCCTGGTTGTTGACGGTGGACTGGGCGGCGAGGTGTTCGGGGGCGGGGATGTAGAACTCTCGGTCGAGGATCGAGTAGCGGGCGGAGTATTCGTTGACGTTGGCGGTGCGGTGGCGGATCCACTGGCGGGCGACGAAGACGGGGAGTTTGACGTGGAGCTTGATCTCGCACATCTCGAACGGGGTGGAGTGCCAGTGGCGCATGAGGTAGCGGATCAGGCCCTCGTCGTTCTGGACGTGCTTGGTGCCCGCCCCATATGACACGCGGGCGGCCTGGACGATGGCGCTGTCGTCGCCCATGTAGTCGATGACGCGGATGAAGCCGTGGTCAAGGACGCCGGTAGCGCGGTAGAGATGTGCCTCCATCCCCTCCGAGACGGCGCGCAGGGTTTGGCGGGGGGTGGCGCGGGCGGCCTCGATCTCGGACAGTTGTTCGGGGGTGAGGGGCATCGGGGGCCTCATAAGGGTTTCGAGTCGGGGATGACTATAGCTTGCGGTAAGGGTGCGTGATACCGCTAGATGAATGAATGGAGGATGAGATGGGCATCAAGTATCTGCACACGATGGTGCGTGTGAAGGATCTGGAGAAGTCGATGGCGTTCTACAGGCTGTTGGGCCTGAAGGAGACGCGGCGGCATGAGAGCGAGCAGGGGCGGTTCACGCTGGTGTTCATGGCGCCGCCGGGGCAGGAGGATTGCCCGGTGGAGCTGACGTATAATTGGGATGGCGACAACGGGCTGCCGTCGGACAGCCGGCACTTCGGGCACCTGGCCTATGAGGTGGACGACATCTATGCGACCTGCGCGAACCTGCAAAAGAACGGGGTGCTGATCAACCGGCCGCCGCGCGATGGGCGGATGGCGTTCGTGCGGTCGCCGGACAACATCTCGATCGAGCTGTTGCAACGGGGGGCGGCGAAGGCTGTGGCGGAGCCCTGGGCGAGCATGCCCTCGACCGGGAGCTGGTAGGGCCCGCCCCTCCGAGCAGTCGGACAGAGGGCGGGCCGACTGGCGTCAGTTGGTGGCGGCGGGGGCCGGGGAGAGGGAAGAGATGAAGGCCCAGACGTTCCTGGCGTCTTCCTCTTTCGGCAGCTTGAAGCCCATCTTGGTCTTGGCGGCCTTGTCGCCGAGCTTTTCCTTCAGGAACTTGCCCGGGTCGGCGACGTAGGTCACGAAGTCGGCTTCGTTCCAGGTGAAGCCGGTCGCACCGAGGGCGACGATCGATTCACCGTAGTTGAACTCGGGGTAGGTGCCGGCAGTGCGGCCGGGGAGCCCGTAGAGGTTCGGACCGGTTTTCCCGGCCTTGCCGGCCAGCACTTCACCCGCATCGTTCGAGATGACGTGGCAGGTCTGGCATTTGTTGAAGACCTTTTCGCCGGCGGCCGCATCGCCGGTCGGGGCTTCCTGCGCGAGGGCCGGAACGGCGGCAAGCGCGAGGATGGCTGCGGTCAGGGTCAGTTTCATGGTTTCCTCCGGGTGTTGGCGGCCATACGAGATGATCCGCCGTGATGAAAAGACAAGGGAGCGCGCGACACTTCGGCGTGAGATGGCTCAGGCGACGGCGTGGGCGATGGCGCAGCGGCTCCAGAGCGACGAGAGCGCGTCGATCAGGTGGCTGATGTCTTCGGCCGAGTGCAGGGGGCCGGGGGTGATGCGCAGCCGTTCGGTGCCTTTCGGCACTGTCGGGTAGTTGATCGGCTGGACGTAGATGCCCCAGTCGGCCATCAGCATGTCCGAGATCATCCGGCATTTCACCGGGTCGCCGATCATCACCGGGATGATGTGGCTGTCGTTCCTCATGTGCGGGATGCCGCGCGCGTCGAGCATGGCGCGGACGCGGGCGACATTGGCCTTTTGCCGGGAGCGTTCCTGCGCTGATTGCTTGAGGTGCCTGACCGAGGCTTGGGCGGCGGCGGCGCAGGCCGGGGGCAGGGCGGTGGTGAAGATGAAGCCGCTGGCAAAGCTGCGGACAAAGTCGATCAGTTCGGCGCGTGCCGTGATATAGCCGCCGACGACGCCGAAGGCCTTGCCGAGCGTGCCCTCGATCACGTCGATGCGGTGGGCGAGGCCGCGTTCTTCGGACACACCGCCGCCACGCGGGCCATACATGCCGACGGCGTGAACCTCGTCGATGTAGCTTAGGGCGCCATGGGCTTCGCAGACCTCGACGATCTCGCGGATCGGGGCGATGTCGCCGTCCATCGAGTAGACGCTCTCGAACGCCACGATCTTCGGCCGGTCGCCGACGGCTTTCAGCTTGCGGTCAAGGTCGCGCCAGTCGTTGTGCTTCCACAACACTTTGTCGGCGCGGGAGTGGCGGATGCCTTCGATCATGCTGGCGTGGTTCTTTTCGTCCGACAGGATCACCGCGTTCGGGATCTGGGCACCGAGGGTCGACAGCGCGGCCCAGTTCGAGACGTAGCCCGAGGTGAAGAGGAGAGCGCCCTCTTTCCCGTGCAGGTCGGCGAGTTCGCGTTCCAGCAGGACGTGGTGATGGTTGGTGCCCGAGATGTTGCGGGTGCCGCCCGCGCCGGTGCCGCAGGTCTGCACGGCGTCCACCATCGCCTGGACCACGTCGGGGTGCTGGCCCATGCCGAGGTAGTCGTTGGAACACCAGATCGTCACGCTTTCCTTCGACCCGTCAGGGCGGTGGCGTTCGGCCTTGGGGAAGTTGCCGCACCGCTTTTCCAGATCGGCGAAGACGCGGTAGTTGCCTTCCGACTTCAGGGCCTGGATACGGTCTTGGAAATAGGTGGCGAAGTCCATGGGGCTGCTTCCTGTCAGGTGTCGTGCTTGGTTGGTTGGGCGACGGGGGCTTCGGGAAGCATCCAGCGCCAGAGTTTCTGGTCGGGGACCGGAACCACCATGAAGAGGTGTTCGATCAGGGCAAGGGCGGTGAGGACGGCAAGCAAGAGATAGCCGATGAAGGGCGCATCTTCGGTCGCCTGCGCGGCCAGTGCGGCCCACCAGCCGGTCGCCAGCGCGAGGGCGGCAATCGACAGCGGCAGCAGGGCGGTCATCGGGGCCTTGCGGAAATGACTGGCGAGGTGCGCGAGCGGGCGGGGGAGGAATTCGGTGTTGATGCGCGGTGCGCCTAGAAAGAGGTTCAGCTTGGCCGAGACGCGGGCGAAGAACAGCGTCGCGAAGGTGAGGGCGGCGAAGGGGTTCGGGGCGTTCATCGTCAGGTGAGTCAAGGCCAGAAGCCCCGCGATCAGCGCGAATTCGTGCCAGAGGATCGAACCGACAGCGCGCCAGAGCCGTTCGCCGAGGCGAGCGTCGGGCGGGCAGGGTTCGCGGTGCGGGCCGGTGACGATACCCGAAAGGAACGCAAGCTCGATCCAGCCCCAGAAGGCCAGCGCCGAGAGAAAGCCGCCGTAGACGCCGCCGACCGTCAGCTGGCTGACCGAGGCATGGGCCCCGAACGCCCCGCCGACAAGCAAGGGCAGTCCAAGGATGACCGACCAGAGATGATCATCCGGCCCGCCCAGATCGGCGCTGCGCACGCGCCAGAGGATCAGCCCGGTCGAGGCCCACCAGAGAAAGATGGCCGAGGCGGCGATGATCCAGGGATTGGTCACGTGCGGCACCCCCATGACGGGGGTGCCGCACAGGATGCCGGGACGCGCCCATCCCGCATCCTACCCGCCGCCGAAGCGGTGGTATGATGGTGTGAGGTCAATACGATGGCTCCAGCCGCACCGAAGCGGGCGGCGCGGATTTGATGACCGGGATCGTGTAGAGGCCGACGAAGGCCGTCAGCATCCGCGCACGGGCAGCGATCCCGCGCAGCGTTCCGCCGACCCCACCCGCCTTCTGTGCCGCCGCCATGGCGTTGAAGGCGGCATCGAAGCGGCGCAGGCCCGGAATCCAGCGCGGGTGGTCGATGTCGAGTTCCACCGGGAAGACCTGCCGGGCGATGGCAGAGGTCTTGCGGAAGACCTCCTGGTCATACCAGTCGATGTCGACGCCGAGGGCGGCGTGGAAATCCTTCCGGGCATGATCGCGGACCCACATCGTCGCGTAGACGGCGGTCAGGAAGAAGCGGATCCACAGCTTGTTGGCGAAACTGGAGGTCAGTTTCGGGTCGGTGCGCATCAGAAGCGCGAAGGCCTCGCCGTGGGAGAACTCGTCGTTGCACCATTCGCGGAACCACTTGAAGATCGGGTGGAATCGCTGTTCGGGGTGCGCTTCAAGGTGGCGGTAGATGGTGATGTAGCGGGCATAGCCGATCTTTTCCGACAGGTAGGTGGCGTAGTAGATGAACTTCGGCCGGAAGTAGGTGTATTTCTTGGCCTTGGTCAGGAAGCCGAGGTTCACGGCCACCCCGGCCTCGCGCAGGGCGTCGTTGATGAAACCGGCGTGGCGGGCCTCGTCGCGGGACATGTAGCTGAACAGCTCGCAGATGTCGGGGTTGGTGCCGCGGCGTTTCATTTCCTTGTAAAGCACACAGCCGGAGAATTCGGCGGTGCAGCTGCTGACCAGGAAGTCGATGAATTCGGCGCGGAGGGCCGGGTCCATCCCCTCCCAGTCGACGGCGTCCCAGGCTTCGGTCTTCTTGAAATGGCCCTTGTTCGGATCGGACTTCATCTGGGCCAGAAGCGCGTCCCACTCCTTGCGGACGGGGGTGACGTCGACACGGTCCATCTCGTCGAAGTCGGTGGTGTAGAAACGCGGGTTCAGCAGCGTGGTTTCGGTGGCCATCGCCGTGGTGTCGAAGGCCCCGGCCAGTTCGGAGTGAAGCTCGCCGTGGGTGGTGTCCTTGAGGTCCTTCATGGCGTCACCTCGTCGCTGAACGAGAATTCGCACAGTTCCATGAAGCCGAGATCGCCGGTGGCGCGGGTCCACCAGCGTTCCAGCGCGCCCGCGCGGGTGATGGTGGCGTTGCGGCGTTCGACGATCACGTCGCCATAGGCGGCCATGATCGGGGCGCCGTGAACCAGGACTTCGTCGCCGGGATGGACGACCGCGCCATTGTCGAAGCGGACGTGGGCGTGGAGGCTCTCAAAGCGGTGGCTGACTTCGACCGTGCAGGGCACGGTTTCCTTCGCCTTCGTGAAGATACCCATGATCTTGTTCCCTTATGGTTGGTCGAGAAGCCGCTCTACGGCGGCTTTGTTGTCGTCCCCGAAAGCGTAGAGTTCGATCGACGCCCCCGAGGCCGGGTCTTCGGCCACGAGGCGGCCGTTGTCATACTGGACGAAATTGATCGGCGGGTTGCCGGTCACGCGCGCCACGGTGCGGGAGCGCTGGATGGCGTTCTGGATCACGGTGATGAAGCCGCCGTGGTCCATATCGGCAAGAAGCCTGCCGTCGGCAGAGTAGACGGTGACGGCCTGGGCGGATTTGCCCTCAAGGATCAGCTGGCGTTGGGCGACGACCTTGCCGGGAACCGGCGTGCCGGTCAGCGGGCGGTCGGTCAGGACCGAGAAGGCGGTGATCGCCAGCGCCGAGAGGGCGAGGGCGAGCATGCCCCAAAGGAGGGCGCGGGGGATCATCTCGCGGTCGGGGCTGGGGCGGTCGGCGAGCGTTCTGAGGTATGACATCGCGGGCCCCCTATTCCGCAGCGATCGGGCTGGAGCCGACAAAGCTGACCACGGGTTCGTTCACCCGGGTCTGGGCGGCGTCGGACAGGATCCGGGCCACCCCTGCGGCATCGGGGATGCAGCGGAAGGCAGGCTGGGCCTTGCGTGTCAGCCCGGGGCGCAGATGCGGCCAGAGCGCGAGATACGAGATGCGCTGGTCTGGGACGAGATCGAGCGCGATGGTGCCGGTGCCCGAGGGTCTGGTGGCAAGCGAGGCGGAGGCGATCCTGGTGAAGGGGACGGTCCAGGTCACTTGCAGCGCGGCGCCGATGCGCAGGATCACGCGGTGGGTAGTGATCGAGTAGATCGCGGCCTTCGCGCTGGCGCGGGCAAGGAGGCGGACCAGACCGTAGGCGGCGAGGGCCAGCACGAGGTAGGGCAGGAACACCGCGACGGACTGGCGGAAGCCGCCGTCCGAGAAGGCCATGCTGGCGCGCCAGACGGCAAGGACCAGCAGGTAGCCAAGCACCCAGTTCGCCTTGAACGCCTCATGCGCGAGGGCGGCGGGGTCGGGGCTGCCTTGCCAGAGCAGGGTCTCGCCCTCGGGAAGGGCTTTGGGCAAGCCGGGTTGCGGCTCGAAGTCGAAATCACGGTCTGACATGGCAGACCCTCCATCTTCGGGGTAAGACGAAGCGGCGCGGGCGCGCGCCGCTTCCCTTGGCGGCTCAGAACCCGCGTTTGCGGCCCTTGGCATACATCCAGCCGGAGGCCACGTAGGCGGAGATCTTGTCCTCTTCCAGCTTGGTGACGCTGGTCAGGCTCTTCGTGGCGGGGATCCCGTCGAAGAGGTCGGAGGTCAGGGCGTTGATCCGGACGCGGTCGGCCCAGATCTTGCACATGGTCATCGGCACAAGGCGCGAGGAGCCGGAGTTCAGGTCGATCTCGAGATAGCGGACCAGCTGTTCCGGCACGTCGACCCACAGTTCCTTGATGCGGCCGACGACTTCGAGGTCGCCCGCCTGCACGGGAAGACCGCGGGGATCGCGACCGGCGCTGACGGCCATGCCTTCGACCGCCCCCATGGGGCGAAGTTTCGCGTGGCCGTGGGCATCAAGCTCGGGCTCGTCCCGGCGCGGTGCCCAGGAGGCCGGACCGACACCGTCGAGCATCGCGTTGCCGGTGGGGATGAAGGGAAAACCCTCGGACCCCGAGGGAACCAGCGCAAGGTCGGTGCGGCGGTGGGCGGCCTCGTTCTCTGCCGAGGGCACGGTTACCGTCCCCTTGCCCAGCGGCAGGAGGAAGGTCTTGGGTTTCGGAAGCGGGAAGATGGCCTGGTTCGAGGCCTTGGTCCCGTCCTCGTTCTCAAAGGGAAAACCCTCGCGCATGTTTTCGGTCTGCAGATAGTAGATCAGCACGGCGAAAAAGCCCCAGAAGAGCCAGATCGCCAGCGAGGCAAGGTCGAAGTTGCCGAAGAATGTGACACCAACCATTGGGGTCCTCCGTTGTCAGGTTGGGAATTCGGTCAGCCGCAAGCCTGGCTGGCCTTGGTCCGGGTGAACGGTGTAGGTGCCGATCCGGACCAGGGGGCCAAGCGCGGCGAGAGTCAGAAAGAGAAGCGCGATTTCAAAGTGGTAGACCACAGTGTAGCCAAGACTGATGTCATGGACTGTGCCAAGGAAGCCGTTGTCGACGAGCTGGTTGACCGCGTCGCGCAAGGTTCCTCCGGTCAGGATGGCAAGGCCTGCGGCGGTGGCCTGGGCCGACCCCCAGGCACCGAGGATCAGGCCCGCACCAAGCGTGCCCTGCGTCCGGGACATGGCGGCGTTCAGGGTGGAAAGCCCGAAGATGCCGTTGCCAAGGCCGATGGCGAAGGCGCCGGCGTAGAAGACGATCCAGCTGTCCAGGGGGCTGGCGAAGATCACGGCCGAGAAGGCGGCGATACCGATCAGAAGGCCGGTGGCGGACTGGCGATAGGGGTCTGCCCCTTTCGACAGGCGGCGCGTCGCCCAGAGGAAACCCGCAAGCGCCCCGAGGGCCCAGAGCGCGGTCAGGATGGTGGTGGCCGAAACGGAAAGGCCGAGGACCTGGCCGCCGTAGGGTTCGAGAAGCACGTCCTGCATGTTGAAGGCGAGCGTGCCAAGGAAGACCACGACGAGGAGGCGGCGCGCGCCGTCCTGTTGCATCAGTTCCGACCAGGCAGCGCCGAAGGCGGGGCGGGGAGCTTCGCGTTCGGCCCTTGACATCGGGCGGACGCGTTCCTGTTTCCAGAAGGCGATGATGTTGAGGATCAGGGTCGCCGCGCCGCAGCCCTGCACGACCTGAACCAGCCAGATCGGGTCGTAATTGCGCAAGAGGAACCCGACGAGGAGCGCGGAAACCCCCATGCCGCAGAGGTAGAGGATATACAGCATCGCGACGACGCGGGGGCGGGTTTCCTCGGTCGCGCGGTCGGCGGCGAGGGCGAGGCCCGCGGTCTGGACCATGTGCATCCCGAGGCCCGCCATCAGGAAGGCGAGCGCCGCAAGGACTTCACCGGCCCAGGCGGGGCCTTTGAACTGGTCGCCGGACAGGACGATGAGTGCGAAGGGCATGACGGCAAGGCCACCCATCTGCCAGAGCGAGCCGAACCAGAGATAGGGGATGCGCTTCCAGCCAAGGGCAGAGCGGTAGGTGTCGGAGCGGTGGCCGAGAAGCGCGCGGAACGGGGCGACGAGGACCGGGATCGAGATCATCAGCGCGACGACCATCGCGGGGACCGACAGTTCCACGATCATCACGCGGTTGAGGGTGCCGAGGAGCAGGACCTGCGCCATGCCGACGGAAACCTGGAAAAGCGCAAGCCGCCAGAGCTGGCCGATGGGCAGGTCTTCCGAGGCCGCGTCGGCGAAGGGCATCCAGCGGGCACCAAGTTGGGCGACATGTTTCTTGCGGAGGATCATGACCGATGCTCCAGTGCTTCGGAAATGTAGAAACCCGAGGTGATGCGGCCGACGCGTGCGACGCTGCCGGGGCAATGTTTCGCCAGCCGGGCGGCGTCATGCGGGATCATGGTGGGCGAGCGGTCGGAGCGGGGGAAGAGCTTGCCGAGGGTGAAGAAGGCCATCAGGAACGGCGTGCGCGGGGCGACGGTGAAGACGATGGATTGGGCTGTGCGTTTCGACAGGGTGTCGATGACGCGGCCGATGTCGGCGTCGCGGTAGTAGATCAGGCTGTCCATCGCGAGGGTGAAGTCGAAGGCCCCGAGGGCCGGGTCGGACATGTCGCCGGACTGGAAATCAACCTGGTCAGCGAGGGCCGGGTGCAGGCGGCGCTTGGCGATGTCGATCAGCTGGGGCGAAATGTCGACGGCGGTGACTTGGGCGCCACGGGTGGCCAGTTCTGACGCCATCGCCCCGGTGCCGCAGCCCGCGTCCAGCACCCGCGCGCCGCGCAGGTCTTGTGGCAGGCGCGACAGCATCAGGGCGCGCATCTGGTCGCGGCCCTTGCGGACCGTTTCGCGGATGCGGGAGACCTTTTCGTGGCTCGTCAGCCGCTCCCACGTCTGGGTCGCGGTGCGGTCGAAGTAGGTCTCAACGCGGTCGCGGGTGAGGCTGTAGTCGGGCATTTCAGTCGAATCCCAGAAGTTCGAAGATTTCGCGGTCGGGCAGCGGTTGCGGGGTGGAGCCTTCGCCGTTCACCGAGCGCCAGAGGGCGTCGGCAAGGCGGATGTATTCGGCGCGGGCGGTGACGATGTCCTGCTCGTCGTCCATCTCGAACAGGGTCTTCTTCTTCAGGCGCGAGCGGCGGATGGCGTCGATGTCGGGCATGTGGGCCAGGCGGTTGAAGCCGACCTTTTCGCAATAGCGGTCGATCTCGTCCGTCTCGCGGCTGCGGTTGGCGACGCAACCCGCAAGGCGGACCTTGTAGTTGCCGGACTTGGCCTGCACGGCGGCGATGATGCGGTTCATCGCGTAGATCGAGTCGAAGTCGTTGGCGGTGACGATCACCGCGCGGTCGGCGTGCTGCAGGGGGGCCGCGAAGCCGCCGCAGACAACGTCGCCGAGGACGTCGAAGATCACGACGTCGGTGTCTTCCAGCAGGTGGTGCTGTTTCAGCAGTTTGACCGTCTGGCCGACAACATAGCCGCCACAGCCGGTGCCTGCGGGGGGGCCGCCCGCCTCGACGCATTTCACGCCGTTGAAGCCTTCGGCGACGTAATCCTCGGGGCGAAGCTCTTCGGCGTGGAAGTCGACCTCCTTGAGGATGTCGATCACGGTGGGTTGCAGCCGTCCCGTCAGGGTGAAGGTCGAGTCATGCTTCGGGTCGCAGCCGATCTGCAACACGCGCTTGCCCATCATCGAAAAGGCGGCGGAGAGGTTCGACGAGGTGGTGGACTTGCCGATGCCGCCCTTGCCGTAGACCGAAAAGACCTTGGCGCCGTCGATGCGGACGCTGGGGTCGAGTGCGACCTGGACGGAGCCTTCGCCGTCAAGCCCGCGGAGGTTTGGTATTTCGTCGCGCGGGCTCATGCGGTGGCCTCTTTCATGAATTGGGTCATTCGGCTGCGATCCCTTCGAGGCGATCCTCAAGTTCGTCGGCAGCGTTTTGCAGCGCGGCGAGCGTGGCGGGATCGGGGGTCCAGTAGCTGCGGTCGGAAGCCTCGAGCAGGCGCTGGGCCATGCGGGAGGAGGCTTCGGGGTTGAGAGCGGCAAGGCGGCGGCGCATCGCCTCGTCGGTGACGAAGGTTTCAGTCAGGCGCTGGTAGACCCAGGGTTCGACCTTGCCGGTGGTGGCGGACCAGCCGAAGGTGTTGCAGACATGCGCCTCGATCAGGCGCACGCCCTCGGCCCCGTGGCGGAGGAGGCCTTCGTAGAATTTGGGGTTCAGGGTGCGGGAGCGGCTTTCGAGGGCGATCTGGTCGGAGAGCGTGCGGACGGTGCCGCCGCCACGGGTCTGGTCGCCGATATAGACCGGGGTGTCCTGGCCACCACGGGCGCGTTTGACCGCGCGGGCGATGCCGCCGAGGGTGTCGAAGTAGTGGTCGACGGAAGTGACGCCGAGTTCGACGGATTCGAGGTTCTGGTAGGCGAGATCAACGTCCTTGAGTGCCTTTTGCAGCAGCGCGGGGTTGCCGGTGGCCTTGCCGGTGACGCCGTAAGCGAAGCTTTTGCGGTTCTCGTAGGCGTCGGCGAGTTCGTCTTCGTCACCGAAGGCGGAGTTGTCGACCATGATATTGACGTTGGACCCGTAGGCCCCTTCGGCGTTGGAAAAGACGCGGAGGGCGGCGGTTTCCATGTCGCAGCCCATCTCGGACGCGTAGCGGAGGGCATGGGCGCGGATGAAGTTCAGGGCTTCGGGTTCGTCGGCGGTGGCGGCCTTGAGGGCGGCTTCGGCGAGCATCCGGGTCTGCAGAGGGAGAAGGTCGCGGAAGATGCCGGAGAGGGTCATCACCACGTCGATCCTCGGGCGGCCAAGTTCGGCGAGGGGGATCAGGTCGGCACCGGAGAGGCGACCGTAGCTGTCGAAGCGGGGTTTGGCACCCATCAGCGACAGGGCCTGGGCGATGGGGCCGCCGTCGGATTTGATGTTGTCGCTGCCCCAGAGGACTAGCGCCACCGTGCGCGGGAGCGTCGGGTGGGTGGCGAGCAGGCGGTCGGCCTGGGCCTTGCCGTCGGCCAGCGCGAAGGCTGTCGGCATGCGGAACGGGTCGAAGGCGTGGATGTTGCGGCCCGTGGGCAGGATCTGGGGCGAGCGGATGAGGTCTCCACCCGGGACGGGGGAGATGTAGCGGCCCGAGAGGGCGCGGAGGAGTGCGGGGATTTCGCTGTCGGTTTGCAGGTGCTGCGCGGCTGTCGCGCGGGCCTCGGCGTCGTCGGGCATCAGGGCCAGATATTCGGCGCGCTGCGCGTCGGTCATGGGCTTCCCGAGGACGTGGAGGCCGTCGGTGATGAGGGCGCCTTCGGTCTCCAGCAGTTTCAGCCAGAGCGCATCGGGGTTCGACGGGTCCATGTCGACCGCCTTCGCCTGTTCGGCGATGAGGAGGGCGAGGTCCTCGCGGTCCGGCGCATCCGGTGACAGGGCGCGGAAGCGGGTGAGGCTGTCCTTAAGGTCGACGAGGCCCTTGTAGAGGCCGGATTGGGCGAGGGGCGGGGTCAGGTGGGTGACGGTGACGGCGTTGGAGCGGCGCTTGGCCAGCGTCGCCTCGGACGGGTTGTTCGCGGCGTAGAGGTAGACGTTGGGCAGGTTCCCGATCAGGCGGTCGGGCCAGCATTTGCCAGAAAGGCCCGCCTGCTTGCCGGGCATGAATTCCAAGGCACCGTGCATGCCGAAATGGAGAAGGACATCGGCCCCGAAGTCGCGCTTCATCCAGTCGTAGAAGGCGGTGAAGGCGTGGGTCGGGGCGAAGCCTTTTTCGAACAGCAGGCGCATCGGGTCGCCTTCGTAGCCGAAGACCGGCTGGATGCCGACGAAGACATTGCCGAACTGGCGGCCAAGGACGAAGACATCGGCCCCGTTCGATTGCGCGCGACCGGGGGCGGGGCCCCAGACTTTTTCGGTCTCGGAAAGCCAGCGGGAGCGGCGGACGAGGTCCGAGGCCGGGATCCGGGCGGCGACATTGGCGGGTTGGCCGAAGGCGGCGGCGTTGCCGGACAGGACCGCGTCGCGGAGGGCCTCGACCGATGCGGGGGGCGTCAGGCCGTAGCCTTCGGCGTGCATGGCCTGGAGGGTGTTGAACAGGCTTTCAAAGACGCCGAGGTAGGCGGCGGTGCCAACCGCGCCTGCGTTCGGGGGAAAGCCGTAAAGGACGACCGCGACCTTGCGTTTCGCGGTGTCGGAGCGGCGGAGTGTGGAAAGGCGAAAAACCTTTTCAGCCAGCGCCTCGATGCGTTCAAAGCAGGGGGCGATGGTGCGGGCGTTTGCTGCATCGGGCGCGCGGCACATCTTGGCGCAGCCCTGGCAGCCGCCCGAATCATGGCGACCGGCGAAGACGGTGGGGTTGGTCGCGCCGTCGATTTCCGGCAGGGCGATGAGCATGGTGGTTTCCACCGGGCCAAGGCCGCCTTCGGTGGCGGCCCATTGGCCAAGGGTCTGAAATTCCAGGGGGTGTGCTGCGACGTAGGGCACATCGAGGGCTTCCAGCGTGGCGATGGCGGCGGGGCTGTCGTTGTAGGCGGGGCCGCCGACGAGGGAGAAGCCGGTGAGCGAGACGAGCGTGTCGATCCGGCCATGGCTCATGAAGGCGTCGATGGCGGGGCGGGCGTCGAGGCCTGCGGCGAAGCCGGGGACGACCGCGATGCCGCGGGATTCAAACGCGCGGATGACGGCATCGTAATGCGCGGTGTCCGAGGCGAGGATGTAGGAGCGCAGCATCAGGAGCCCGACGGTGGCGGTGGCCCCGTCGGGTTTGGGCAAGAGGGCCGGGTCGGTGAAGACGCGGGCCGGGACGTCGGGGTGGTAGAGGCCGACATCGGGGTAGTCGACGGGCAGCGCGGCCTTGACACGGCGCCAGTCGCGGTTCGGGGCATAGCGGCTGACGAGGAAGCGGACCATGCTTTCGATGTTGTCGTCGGACCCGCCAAGCCAGTACTGCATCGACAGGAACCAGGCGCGGAGGTCCTGGGCCTTGCCGGGGATGAAGCGCAGGATCTTCGGCAGGCGGCGCAGCATCGCCATCTGCTTTTCGCCCGAGGAGCCGGAGGGGGACTTGGTGCCCCGCAGTTTCTTCAGGAAGGCCATCGCGCCCGAGGCGGGGAGCGACATGTCGAGGTCGCCCATTTTCGTGAGTTTCACGATCTGCGGGTCGGAGATGATGCCGACGCAGGCGTCCAGCTGGTCGCGGCGGGCCTGCATGTCGGGCAGGATCTGGGTCAGGTGCTCTTCGAGGAAGATCAGGTTCGCGACGATGATGTTGGCGCGGGCGACATCGGCCTTGGCCCGGGCCAGGGCGGCAGGGTTCTCGGCCCATTCGGCGGCGGCGTGGACGGAGATGCGGATGCCGGGGAAGTCTTTCGCCAGCCGTCCGGCAACGCGCTGGGCGGGGCCTGCGGCGTGGGCGTCGAGAGTGACGATGACAAAGTGGTAGAGGTCCGCCGGGGCGGTTTTCTTCAGGTCCGGCGATGTGTAGCGGTCATCGCGCATAATGGGCCTTTGCCTCGTAGAGGGTCTCGATGCTGATGGCGGTCACGCCCTTTTCTGCTGCGTATTTCTCGGTGTTGCGGCGGGCCTTGGTGCGTACGAAGAACGGGATCTTCTTCAGCTCCTGCTCAGCTTCCGGAAGCCAGTGGAGGGCGTCGGCCAGGGCCTGTGCGGCCTCGATCATCTGGGTCGCCATGTCGGGGGCGGATTCGAGGATCGGCGCGGGGGTGGCCTTGCCGCCGTGGTGGCTGGGGCCTGCGGCGTCGTGGAATTCGAAATCCTCGCGGAACATGGTGAGGAGGTGTTCCTCAAGCCCCATCACCAGCGGGTGAATCCAGGTGTCGAAAAGGACGTTCGCGCCTTCGAACCCCATTTGCGGCGAATAGCGGGCGGGGAAGTCCTGGACGTGGACCGGGGCGGAGATCACGGCGCAGGCGATGCCGAGGCGCTTGGCGATGTGACGCTCCATCTGCGTGCCGAGGATGAGTTCCGGGGCGGCGGAGATGATGGCGGCTTCGACGTCGAGGTAGTCGTCGGAGATGAGGGCCTCCAGTCCGTATTCCTTGGCGCAGGCGCGCATCGGGCGGGCGAATTCGCGGTTGTAGCAGCCGAGGCCCACGACCTCGAAGCCGATCTCGTCGCGGGCGACGCGGGCGGCGGCCATGGCGTGCGTGGCGTCGCCGAAGATGAAGACGCGCTTGTTGGTGAGGTAGGTCGAATCGACGGAAGCCGACCACCAGGGCTGGCGGAGGTTGGACTCATCGACGTCTGCGCTGACATTGGCCAGCGCGGCGACTTCGGCGATGAACGCGCGGGTGGCCCCTGCGCCGATGGGGATGGTCTTGGTGAAGGGCTGGGCGTGGGTCTTTTCCAGCCAGCGGGCGGCACCTTCGCCGGTTTCGGGGTAGAGGAGGACGTTGAAATGCGCGGCGGGGAGGCGTTTCAGGTCCTCGGGGCTGGCGTCCAAGGGGGCGGCCACGTTTATGGTGATGCCCATTCTGCGCAGGAGGTTGGCGATCTCGGCCACGTCGTCGCGGTGGCGGAAGCCGAGGGCTGTTGCGCCGAGGATGTTGCAGGAGACTTCTGCGGTGCGCTCGCAGGGTTGGGCAAGGGCGCGGGTCAGGGCGAGGAAGGTCTCGTCCGCCCCGAAGTTTTCCTTGCGGGAGTAGCTGGGCAGGTCGAGCGGGACCACCGGGCAAGGCAGGCCCAGGGTCGAGGCGAGGCCGCCGGGGTCGTCCTGGATCAGTTCGGCGGTGCAGGACGCGCCGACGATCATCGCCTGCGGTTTGAAGCGGTCATAGGCGCCTTGCGCGGCGCGCTTGAAGAGGTTGGCGGTGTCGGCGCCAAGGTCAGAGGCCTGGAAGGTGGTGAAGGTGACCGGCGGGCGGTGGTTGCGCCGTTCGATCATCGTGAACAGGAGGTCGGCGTAGGTGTCACCCTGCGGGGCGTGCAGGACGTAGTGGACGTCCTTCATGCCGGTCGCGACGCGCATCGCGCCGACGTGCGGGGGGCCTTCGTAGGTCCAGAGGGTGAGCTTCATGTCGGCTCTCCCCTGGTTGGCCTGGTGCCCCCCCACCCCATCCCTCCCCCACGCGGGGGGAGGGGGGCGCTTGGGGCGAAGGATTGCGCGAGACGGCTGAGGTGCGCGCCTCCCCTCCCCCTGGTGGGGAGGGGTTGGGGGTGGGGGGATGCCGCATGAATAATCATTCTGCAGCCCCCTGAAGCAGCGCGCGGCGGCGGAGGGGGCGGGAGAAGAGGCCGGCAAGATCGCCTGCCTGTTCGTAGAAATGGACCGGGGTGAAGACCAGCTCGATAGCCCATTTCGTCGCGTAACCGGCGGCTTCCAGCGGGTTCGCAAGGCCAAGGCCGCAGACGGTGAGGTCGGGCTTCAGGGCGGCGTGGCGGTCAAGCTGCAGGTCGACATCCTGGCCTTCGGAGAGGACGGTCTGCGGCAGGAGCGCAAGTTCGGGTTCCATCAACCCGCGATGCAGGTAGGGGGTGCCGACCTCGACCGGGAGCATGCCGCATTCGCGGGCGAGGAAGCGCGCGAGGGGGATTTCCAGCTGGCTGTCGGGGAACAGGAACAGCGTCTTGTCGCGCAGCGTCTGGGCATGGGCGGCGACGGCCTTCCGCGCGCGGGCGCGGGGAGCGGCGGTGACAGTCTCGAAAGTCTCGACATTGACGCCGCAGGTCTTGGCGACGGCGCGGAGCCAGTCGGTCGTGCCTTCTTCGCCGAAGGGGAAGGGGGCGGTGATGCGCTCGGCCCCCCGGCGTTCGAGAGCGTGTGCGGTGTCGGCCAGAAAGGGCTGCGTCAGGATGAAGCGGGTATGTGCGCCGACCTTCGGCGCGTTGGAGACACGGCGGGAAGGCAGGAAGCTGACGTCGCCGATGCCCATCTGGGTGAGGAGTGAAAGGCACTGGTCCTCGACCACATCGGGGAGCGCGCCGACGACGAGGAGGTTCGCGTCGGTGGTTTCCTCCAGCCCCGGGACCATTGCCGCAAGGCAGGCGTCTTCGCCTTGGGTGAAAGTCGTCTCGATGCCGGAGCCAGAGTAGTTGTAGACCCGGACCGATGGCCCGTGCCGCGCGTTCAGGCGTTCGGCGGTGCGCGAGAGGTCAAGCTTGATGACCTCGGACGGGCAGGAGCCGACGAGGAAGAGCTGCCGGATGTCGGGGCGGCGGGAAAGCAGGCGCTCGACTTCGCGTTCAAGTTCCTGATGCGCGTCGGCAAGACCGGCGAGATCTTTCTCTTCCAGGATCGCGGTGCCGAATCGAGGCTCGGCGAAGATCATCACCCCGGCGGCGGATTGCAGGAGATGCGCGCAGGTGCGGCTGCCCACGACGAGGAAGAAGGCGTCCTGCATCTTGCGGTGCAGCCAGATGATCCCGGTGAGGCCGCAGAACACCTCACGCTGGCCACGTTCCCGCAGGACGGGGGCGTGAAGGCAGCCGGTGGTGAGGGTGTCCAGGCTCATGCCGGGTGCCCCCTAGGTTCGGCGCTGTCTGCCCTTGCGCGGCGGAGTTTCAGGAGGAACTGTGCCGCGTTCAGGAAATAGGTCGCATAGGCCGCGAGCGCGATGAGCATGAGCTGCACGGGCGCTATGGATTCCGTAATCAGGCCGTAGAGATAGAACGTGTGAAGTGCGATCACGACGAAGCTGACGACGTCCTCCCAGAAGAAGGCCGGGGCAAAGAGATACTGGCCGAAGACGACCTTTTCCCAGATCGCGCCGGTGACCATGATCGTGTAGAGGATGGCGGTCTTGATCAGGATCGAGACGGTCGCGGCGCTGTAGCCTTCGCCTGTCCAGAGGTAGCGCAGGACCAGAACCAGCGAGACGGCGAAGACGAGGAACTGCAGGGGCGCAAGCACGGCCTGCACAGTCGTCCAGACGGTCATGTCCCTTCTTGCGCGCTGGCTGGGCGTGTAAAGCGGGTCAGGCCGGGGATCAGAGGCTGCAGCAGACATCCTTACGCCTCAAACTTCGCCACGTTGACACTCAGCGTAGTCAGGCGGCATTGTCTGTCAATGCAAATTTACACTTTTCTGCGAGCATACGGGCTGGTTTTCCGGCTTCTGGTCAATGGGTGTCGGCGGCCGTTGTGAAATTAAATGTAATAATAACAAAAATTTGCGGGATCTCGATTGCCCTGCATTACGGAGAATGTCAATTTAAGTGGACAGAATGACGGGATTGAGGTGTCATGAAGCACGCGAGTCGGAGGCTTCTCATCACCGCATGGCGGTGCTAACGTGGCCCGGCATCTGCGCAACCGCATGGGAGCGTCGCCGATGCGTGACACCGGGATACCAGATGCAGAAGGTGGATGCGGCCTGGAGGCCCACGCCGGACTTGCGCGGGAGGCGCTGAACTACTTGGTTTCCGTGCGCGGTCAGAACAGTGCGACAGTCAAACAAGAGCATTTCGAATATTTCATGCAGACCCTTTCGCAGGATGCGGGATTCGACCCGGAGGCGTTGCTGGAAGCGATGGCCGCGCGGCGGCTGGACGCAACAGCCGTCGCCTGCCGCTATGTGCCCGAAGCCGCGCGCCGTCTGGGCGACCGCTGGCTGGCCGATCAGATCAGCTTTGTCGACGTGACCGTCGGCACCGAACGCCTGCACAGTGTGGTGCGCCGGGTGGATGAGCTGCTGGATGACGCGGACAAGGTTCTGGGTCCGTCGGCGCTGATCCTCGTGGCGGAGGCGGAGCAGCACACGCTGGGGGCCTTTGTGCTGGCCTTGCATCTGCGCGCGGCGGGGCTCAGCGCGGTTGTGCGGGTGGCCCCGGTGGCAAGCGAGCTGACGCAGCTGATGGCGGCGAACCGGTTCGACCTGGTGCTGGTGTCGCTGGGTTGTTCGGCGGCGCTTGGCTCGGGCATCGGGCTGGTGCGGACCCTGCGGCTGTTGTCGCGCGGCGACATGTGCATTTTCGTCGGCGGGGCGATCCCCATTCCGGACGAACGACTGTTGGCGGAAACCGGAGCCGACCGCGTGTTGCGCGACGTTTCTGCACTCCTTGCGGAATATGGGGCCTGCGTGGAGGGACGGGAACTTGAACGTGCGGGCCGGAAGGCCGTAAGTCTGCGCCGGAAATCGGTCGCGAAAGGGGATGGAGTTGAAGCGTGAGGGTACCATCGCGTCAGACCCGGCACCTGCAGCGCAGCAGATGGTGCTTGACCTTGTCGGAGAGGCCTCGGACCTGACGCTGGTCGTCGGGCCGGATCTGCGTGTCGAGACCGTGGTCGCCAATCCGCAATCGGGGCTTGCCGCGCTGGCCGTCGGCTGGGAGGGCCTGCCGCTGGAGCAGCTTTTCGCCGAGGAAAGCTGGACCAAGCTGAGCCAGCGCCTTGAGCAACCGGACGGCGGGCCGCCGCTGGAGCTGAACCATTCCGGTCCGGTCCAGTATGAGTTCCCCGTGCGCTATGTGCTGCGGCGCTGGCCGGGCACGGACCGCCGGCTGATGATGGGCCGCGATCTGCGCGCCTTGGCCGAAGTGCAGCAACAGCTGGTCCAGGCGCACCGGGCCATCGGGCGCGACCACGAGGTGCAGCGCGAGCTGGAGACGCGGTATCGCGTGCTGATGGAGGAAAACTCGTTCCCGATCCTGATCGTGTCGGAAACCACCGGGCGGATCGTGGACCTCAACAGCTCGGCCGCCCGGCTTCTGGGTGCGCCGCGGGGCGATCTGTTGAACGCGCCGGTGGCGCAGGAATTCGACGGGCGGCGGCGGGGCGAGCTGATCGAGTCGCTGGCACGCAATGCCACGAGCGACGCCGACGGGCCGCTGGACCTGAACGTCCGGCGCACGTCGCAGCGGGTCAAGCTGTCGGCCAAGATGTTCCGCGCCGCGCGCGACCGGCTGCTTCTGTGCCGGATCGGGTTGTCCGACGTTGCCCAGTCGCAGGAAGGTGACCGCAACCTGATGCTGCAAAGCCTGTTCGACAAGGGCTCGGACGCAATTCTCTTCCTGGACGGAACTGGCGTGATCAAGGCCGCGAACGAGGCCTTCCTGCATCTCACGGACAGCCACAGCCAGTCAGTCGTGGTGGACCGGGCGTTTTCGGATTTCCTGGCGCGGGGGGCGGTGGATCTGAAGGTCCTTCTGGACAACGTCAAGCGCGTCGGTCACCTGCGGCATTACCGGACGCGGCTGAACACCGATTACATGGGCGAGGTGTCGGTGGAGCTGTCCGCGACGCTGTTCCAGGATCGCGGCAAGCCGTGTGTCGCCATCGTCGCGCGGGATTCGGTGGTGAAGGACAGCATCGTCTGGCCCACAGCCGCCGGGGCCGACAACGAGGGCCTGCGCAACGTCATGCGGCTGGTGGGCTATTCCACGCTGAAGGAGATCGTCGACGAGACGACCGAGATCATCGAGAAGATGTGCATCGAGGCGGCACTGGAGATGTCCGGCAACAACCGGGCGGCGGCGGCCGAGCTTCTCAGCCTGTCGCGGCAGTCGCTGTATGTGAAGCTGCGCAAGTTCGGGATCCTGAACAAGGAAACCGAGTGACCTGACCGGAACGGTTTTCGGGTCGCTCCTGCGTGCCTGCCATTCTGGCAGGCGCGAGGGTTCCCGTGGACTGTGCTTGCGATCTTGTGCGCCGCTGCCAGGGATCCTTTCGGGGAACGTAAGTCTTGCCAGACTCGGAAGTGTCAGGTTTAATTGACACATGAGCGACGCACTCACCCACCCTGTGCAAGGCTGGCCCGAACCCCGCGCCATGCTGACGCTGATCAAGCCGATCACCTGGTTCCCGCCGGTCTGGGCCTATCTGTGCGGCGCGGTATCGTCGGGCGTGCCGCTGGGGGCGAACTGGACGACGGTTGTTCTGGGGATGATCCTGGCCGGACCGGTGGTCTGCGGGATGAGCCAGGCGGCGAACGACTGGTGCGACCGGCATGTGGACGCGGTGAACGAGCCGCACCGCCCGATCCCCTCGGGGCGCATACCGGGGCGGTGGGGCTTGTGGATTGCGCTGGCGATGACGGTCCTGTCGCTGGCGGTGGGCTGGGTTCTGGGGCCGTGGGGCTTTGGCGCGACGGTCGTGGGGGTGATCGCCGCCTGGGCTTACAGTGCGGAGCCGATTCGGCTGAAGCGGTCGGGCTGGTGGGGACCTGGGCTGGTGGGGCTGAGTTACGAGGGCCTGCCCTGGTTCACCGGGGCGGCCGTGCTGCTGGGCACCGCGCCGCGCTTCGAGAACGTGATGATTGCCGGGCTTTACGCCTTTGGCGCGCACGGGATCATGACGCTGAACGATTTCAAGGCGTTGGAGGGTGACCGGCAGTTCGGCGTGCGCTCACTGCCGGTGGTGCTGGGGCCGGAGGTGGCCGCGAAGATCGCCTGCACGGTGATGGGCATGGCGCAGCTTCTGGTGGTGGTGCTGCTGGTGATCTGGGGCAAGCCGTGGCACGCGCTGGCGGTGGCTGCGGTATTGCTGGCTCAGGTCGCGGCGATGCGGGTGCTGTTGCGTGATCCGAAGGGCAAGGCGCCCTGGTACAACGGGACCGGGGTGGTTCTGTATGTCTCCGGCATGATGATTTCCGCCTTTGCGATCAGGGGGATGGCATGACGCTTTCCTGGGTGCAGATCGTCAGGCTTGGGTTGGTGCAGCTGTGTCTCGGGGCGATCGTGGTCCTGATGACCTCGACCCTGAACCGGGTGATGGTGGTGGAACTGGCGCTGCCCGCGCTGGTGCCGGGGCTACTGGTCGGGCTGCATTACGGCATCCAGATCACCCGGCCTAACTGGGGCTTCCGGTCGGACACACGCGGCAACCGCACGCGGTTCGTGATCGGCGGAATGGCGGTGCTGGCCCTGGGGGCGATGCTGGCCGCGCTCGCGGTTCTGTGGATACCGGAGGCGAAGGTCGCCGGGCTGGCCTTGTCGGTCCTGGCCTATGCGCTGATCGGGGTCGGGGTGGGCGCATCTGGAACCTCTCTGCTGGCGCTTCTGGCGACAGCGACCGCACCGCGCAGGCGGGCGGCGGCGGCGACGATCACCTGGCTGATGATGATCTTCGGGATTGCGGTGACGGCGGGGGTGTCGGGGCAGTTCCTGGACCCCTACACGCCTGCCCGGCTGATGCAGGTCGTGTCGGTCGTGTCGCTGGCTGCGCTGGGGCTGACGGTGCTGGCGATTGCGGGCATCGAGGGCCGGGTCGTCGCGGTGCGTGAGCCTGCGCCGATGCCGTTCCGGCAGGGGATCGCCGAAGTCTGGGGCGAGCGGCGGACCCGCCACTTCACGCAGTTCGTGTTCCTGTCGATGGTCGCCTATTTCATGCAGGAGTTGATCCTGGAGCCCTATGCGGGGCTTGTCTTCGGCTTCACTCCCGGACAGTCCACCAGTCTGTCGGGGGCGCAGAACGGCGGGGTTTTCGTCGGCATGGCGCTGGTCGGCGTGCTGGCCACCGGCTTCCGTCTTGGCAGCCTGCGGGTCTGGGTCAGCGCGGGGTGCCTTGGGTCGGCGGCGGCGCTGGCGGCGATCACCCTGGTCGGGCAGGCGGGACTGCCGCTTCTGGTGCCTGCGGTGGTGGCCCTGGGCTTTTTCAACGGCATGTTCGCGGTGGCGGCCATCGGGTCGATGATGGCGCTGGCGGGGGAAGGTCGGGGGGCGCGGGAGGGCACGCGGATGGGCCTCTGGGGTGCAGCGCAGGCAGTGGCGGCGGGCTTTGGCGGGCTTCTGGGCGCGGTGCTGGTCGACCTTGGGCGGACCGTGCTGCCCGATGCCACGGCCTTTGGTGCCACCTTCGCGCTGGAGGCGGGGCTGTTCGTGATTTCGGCGGCCATTGCGCTGCGCGTCCTGCAGACCATCCCCGACCGACGGCAGATGCCGGCCGGTCTGGCCATTCCGGGAGAGTGAGCATGTATGATGCCTTCGTGGTGGGTGGCGGGCCTTCGGGTGCTACGGCGGCGGAAGACCTCGCGCGGGCGGGGTTGAGGGTGGCACTTCTGGACCGCGATGGCAGGATCAAGCCCTGTGGCGGGGCGATCCCGCCGAGGCTGATCAAGGATTTCGACATTCCGGATTATCTGGTGGTGGCCAAGATCAAGACGGCGCGGATGATCTCGCCCACGGGGCGCGCGGTCGATATCCACATCGAGGGCGGCTATGTCGGCATGGTCGACCGTGAGGATTTCGACGAGTTCCTGCGGGATCGCGCGCGGATGGTCGGGGCTGATCGGCTGACCGGCACGTTCCTGCGGGTCGAGCGGGATGCGGCAGGGACCCATGTGGTCTGGCGCGAGAAGGCCTCGGGGCAGGAGCAGCGGTCCTTGACCCGCGTGGTTATCGGCGCGGATGGGGCCAAGTCGGGCGTGGCGCGGGCCGAGGTGCCGGGCGGCGACAAGATCCCTTACGTCATTGCGTATCATGAGATCATCAAGGCCCCGGCGGCGAACAGCGGCTATGATCCGGTGCGCTGCGATGTGATCTATGACGGGCAGATTTCGCCGGACTTCTACGGCTGGGTCTTCCCGCATGGCGACAAGGCGAGCGTCGGCATGGGCACCGAGGACGGTGCGGTTGACCTGAAGAAGGCGACGGCAGACCTGCGGGCGATGGCCGGGTTGACCGACTGCGAGACGATCCGGCGCGAGGGCGCGCCGATCCCGCTGAAGCCCTTGGACCGTTGGGACAATGGGCGTGACGTGGTGCTGGCCGGGGATGCGGCGGGCGTTGTGGCGCCGTCTTCGGGCGAGGGGATTTTCTATGCGATGGCGGGGGGGCGGGCGGCGGCGACGGCGGCTCAGGCTTTCCTGCGGACGGGGAAAGCGTCGGAGCTGAAGCTGGCGCGGAAGCTGTTCCTGAAAGAGCATGGCACGGTCTTCAAGGTCTTGCGGTCGATGCAGAACGCGTATTATCGCAGCGACGACCGGCGCGAGCGGTTCGTGAGTCTCTGCCACGATATCGACGTGCAGCGCCTGACCTTCGAGGCTTACATGAACAAGAAGCTTGTCGCGGCGCGCCCGCTTGCCCATCTGAAGATCGGGGTGAAGAACGTGATGCACCTGATGGGAGTCGTCAGTCCAAAATGGTCGTGATGGAGCCGATTGATCTGCCGATCCCGGCCTGGGATGCCTCTGGCGCGCTGGTGCCGGTGGGCAAGCTGGCGGTGCATCGGCAGGGGCTGCGGCATCCGGCGGTTTCGGTTTTCGTGCTGCGGGGGCAGGAAATCCTGATCCAGCAGCGGGCGGCGGGGAAGTATCACACGCCGGGGCTTTGGGCCAACACCTGCTGCACGCATCCGAACTGGGGTGAACCGGCGGCGGTCTGTGCCGAGCGGCGGTTGGGGCAGGAGTTGGGGATTTCCGGGCTGGACCTGCGGCATGTGGGTCAGGTGGAATACCGTGCCGACGTGCCGGGGGTCCGGGAGCCGCTGATCGAGCACGAGGTGGTCGAGGTCTTCGTCGGCGAGGCGGGCTGGCCTTTGGACCTGGAACTGGACCCCGACGAGGTGCAGGCGGTGCGCTGGGTGTCGCTGGACGCCCTGCGGTCCGAGATTGCCGTGCAGCCGGAAGCATTCACGCCCTGGCTGCGGATCTATCTTGAGAAACACGCGGCGTTGATCTTCCGGAGTTCGGAGATCGCGGGTTCGGTCTGAGATACCCCGCCCCGGACCTGATCCGGGGCC
>JAZKHX010000005.1:204902-543419 GCA_040385165.1 Pseudomonadota bacterium
GGGGCGGGGTCTCGGTTGCGCTGTCCTGCGCAAGCGTGTCCAGGATCAGGGCTGAAAGCCCGTCCTCCGTTTCTTCATGTGCAAGGTGGCCGAGCTTCGGCAGGAGGTGCAGTTTCGCGCCCGGGATACGCTTGGCCGCGTCGATGGAGACCTTGGCCGGGACGGCGCGGTCGCCTTCTGACGCGATCAGGGTGACTTTTGTGGTCGTTTGCGGCAGGCGGGTCAGGAGGCCCTGGAGCCGCCAGTCAGCCATCATGCCCAAGGCCCCGGAGACGTGGTCGGGGTCGCGGACGAGCCTCAGGTATTGCGCGCGGCCCTCCGGGTTGAGGGGAGAGCCGGTGCCGGTCAGGATCCGCTCCACCGTGCCGGGGCGGCCGAAGAAGGTGGTTATCGCAGTCGAGGCGAAGGGCAGAGTGGCGAGGCCCTTGGCGATGATCGGGAACAGGAAGGCGGCAGCGCCGTCGAATTCGCCCAAGGCGGCGTTGAGGCCGATGATGTGCGGGACAGGGCGCAGTTCGGCCATGCGCAGGCCGATGGCGGCCCCGGCGGAGTGGCCGATGATGGCTTTTGGGCTGGTTGCGAGGGTGTCGCACAGGCTCCAGAGGTCCTGCGCCATCGCGTCGAGGCTGAGGCGGCCGGTGAAGCCCTTGGCCGAAAGCCCGTGGCCGGGGAGGTCGGGGGTGATGGTGCGGTAGGCTTGTGACAGGCCGGGGAGGGTGCGGCGGAAGCTGTGGAGGGAGGCTCCGGTGCCGTGGAGGAGGAGGAGCGTCGGCGCGTCCTTTGGCCCCGTGTCGGCGACCCAGAACCGCTGGCGGCCTGATTGGATCAGGCTGGATTGGGCCTTGAAGGGCCAGTCGTTTGGCAGGGCGGCGGGGGTCATCTCAGGCCAGGGTTGCGGCAATCGCCCGGGCGTCGGCCCGGGGAAGCGGAACATAGCGGCTGTTCATCGCCTGCGCCAGTTCGGCAAGGGCGGGTTGCGGGCGGTTGCCGACATCGAGGGTGACGGCGGCGATCCCGGCGGCGCGGATGGCGGTGGCGATCCGGTGGGCGTCGGTTTGAGCTTGAACCCGGTCCGGTTGGCCGTTCAGCGCGATGTTGGCGCGGCCGTCGGTGAGGAGGGCGAGGCTGGGGGTCATGCCTTGGCGTCTTGCGCGGAGGGCGGTGTCGAGGGCCGTGGCGAGGCCCGAGGCCAGGGGGGTGCCGCCGCCTCCCGGCAGGCCACGCAGGCGGGCCTTGGTGGTCGTGAGGCTGCGGGTGGGGGGGAGGATCAGCTCGGCCTGTTGCCCGCGCAGGACGACGAGGGCGACGTGGTCGCGGCGGCTGTAGGCCTGGGCGAGCATGAGTTCGACGGCACCTTTGGCTTCGCCGAGGCGGGCCATCGCGGAGGAACCGGAGGCGTCGACGACGAAGATCAGGACGCGGTCGGAGACTTCCTTGAAGCGCCTCAGGCGGAAGTCGGAGCGGTGGACGATCAGGGCGCGGTCTTGCGTGTCGGCCTGCTTGCGGAGGACCTGCCAGGGGGCGGCTTGGCGGAGGGTGGCGACGAGGTCGATGCGGGAGCGACCGTCGGGACGTCCGGGGCGCGAGGGGAGGGGGCGGCCCCTTCGGTTGCCTGCCTTGGTGGAGCCGGTGCCGGATGCGCCCCGCGCGGCGCGGTTGGCGCGGTCGGACTGGAGTTTCGCCAGGATGTCGGGGGGGAGGGCAGCCTGCGCGGCCTCGATCAAAAGGTCGGCGAGGGATTGCAGGTCTTGCTCTTCGGGCTGGGTGTCGGGCGTGTCGGGCTGGTCCGGGGGCGGGGGTTCGGGGGGTTGGTCGGGCTGGGCTTCGGCTTCCGGCAGGGCGCGGTGGGCGAGGCCGAGTTCGGCGGCGGCGATCAGGTCGTCTTCGGTGACCGTCAGCCGGGCGTCGAGGGCGGCGATGGCGCGGGCGGCGCGGCGGGTGGTGAGGAGGGCGCGGGTCGAGGGGATGCCGAGGCGGGCGGCGAGTTGGGCGAGGGCCTGGGTGAGGTCGTCGGGCAGGGTGACGAGCGGGTAAAGCGCGCGGGCCTTGGCGAGGGTGCGGCGGCCGATGGGTTTGGGGAGGATGCGGGGGCTGCGCTCGCCGTCGAGGGTGAGGAAGAGGCCGAGGCGGTCGGCGAGGGCGGAGGGGAGGCCTTCTCCGTCTTCGGCCGCCTCGTCGAGGGCGATGAGGGCGTGTTGGCCCTTGTCCAAGGCTTGCGCGAGGCGGGCGGTGAGGGATGCGGGGGCGGATTCCGCCATCGGAAGGATGAGGAGCCCGGGATCGGCGAGGAGGCCGGGGCGGTGGACGGGGCGACCGGCGGCGAGGGTGGCCACGGGGTCGGGGCCTCCCAATAGGGCGAGGTCGTCGATGCTGGCGGAAAGGCGGCGCTTGGGGCGGTCGAAGGGGGTGGCCGTCAAAGCGGTGGTGGCGATGTCGCGCACCGGACCGGCGCGGGAGCGGAGCCAGAGGCCACCGAGACCCACCGGATCGACGGCGAGGACACGCAGCGCGAGGGAGAGGCGCGCCCAGTTGTCCATCAGGCGAGGGACTCAGAGACGGCGCGGGCGACGCGGTCGGAGGCCCCGGCTTCGTCCAAGGGATCGCGGCGGAGGCGGTGGCCGAGAGACATCGCCGCGATGCGGCGCAGGTGGTCGCGGGTGACGGCGGGCGCGGCTTCGCTGGCGGCAACGGCGCGGGCGGCGCGGAGCAGGGTCAGTTCGCCCCTGACGCCGTCGGAGCCGAGCGCGATGCAAAGGGCGGCGCAGTCTTCCAGAGCGGCGCGGGGAGTTTTCACCTTCGGCAGGGCGGCGCGGGCGGCAAGGATGGTGGCGCGGAGATCGGCTTCGGCCTGCCCCCAGGTGGCGGCGAAGGCGAAGGGGTCGGCTTCGTAGGCCTCGCGCCGCAGCACGACTTCGACGCGGGTGGCGATGTCGCGGGGGGAGCGGACTTCGACCGACAGGCCGAAGCGGTCGAGAAGCTGGGGGCGGAGGTCGCCTTCCTCGGGGTTGCCGGAGCCCACAAGGACAAAGCGGGCGGCGTGGCGGATCGACAGGCCGTCGCGTTCGACGACATTCTCGCCGGACTGGGCCACGTCGAGGAGAAGGTCGACGATGTGATCTTCCAGAAGGTTGACTTCGTCGATGTAGAGATAGCCCCGGTTCGCGCGGGCGAGAAGGCCGGGCTCGAAGGCTTTCACGCCTTGCGCAATGGCGCGTTCGACGTCGAGGGCGCCGGTCACGCGGTCCTCAGAGACGCCGAGGGGGAGGTCGACGACGGGGGTGGGTTTCTCGACCACGGTAGGATCGGTAATCCCGGCCCAGTCCGGACAATGGGCGGGATCGGCGCTGTTCACCGGGCAGGATCTGACGGCGCGGATGGGCGGCAGGAGGGCTGCGAGGCCCCGGACGGCGGTGGATTTGCCGGTGCCCCTTTCGCCGAAGACGAGGACGCCGCCGATCAGCGGGTCAATGGCGGTGAGGGTCATTGCCAGGCGCATGTCGTCCTGGCCGACGATGGCGGTGAAGGGGAAGGGCGGTTTTGCGCCCGAGGCCGGTTGCGGGCGCGTGGCCTGGTTGCGGTGAAGCGCGGTCATGCGGCGTCCTTTCCCAAGTCCCAGGCCCCGGCGAGGGGGTCGGTGCCGTTCCATTGTCCCATGGTTTCAAGAACATGGAAGCGGGCGTAAAGTTCTTCGGCGAACCAGCCGTTGTCACGGGCGGCCTTCATCGCGGCGGCGTGGGGGCCCATGTGGCGGGCGAATTCGGCCATGCGGGCGGCGTCGGGCCAAATCGAGAAGGTGACCTGATGGAGGAGGGGAACCTCGCCGATGCCGATCTTGAACAGGACGTTCCGGTCACTGCCGATCCGAGAGGAGATGTCGGGAACGCGGCGCCAGAAGGCAGGGGCGTGCCGGGGTTTCACCGTGGCGCGCGTCAGGGCGGCGATGGGGCCGTTCAGGGCCTGCGGGTCCGTGGTGTCGGTCAGGGGGTTCACCCCGGCCCAGCTGCCACGGGCCGAGAAGGGGGCGAGGAAGACCGTCCAGTCTTCGGCCGCGCGGGCGCGCCAGCGGGTGATGACGGTGTGGTTTGCGATGTGATCCCGGGCGCGGGCAAGGTCGGGCCAGACGGCAAAGATGGCCCAGACCGACCAGTTCGGTCGCGGCGTAAAGCCTTCACCGGTGCCGGAGCCGCAGAGTTTGACAAAGCGTGCCTGCTCGGACCAGAGGTGCCGCGACCGCGCAAGGGCCATCTGCCCGATCACCCAGAACCGGCTTGCGGGGGACGAGAAGCGGAACAGGCTGAGGGTCGCTACGGAAATGGTGTGATCCTTCTGCCCGGTGACTTTTGCGGCCGTGACTCGGGGGTCATGTGTAAGGACAGGATTACACTTAATGCAGCCGCATGGAAGACAAATCACCTTTGTTTGCATTAGCAAAAAGCCAAGTTGTAAATCTGGATGGACAGTATAGGCTGGCCTGATGACACAGCATCCAAGGTCCGGGCAGGTTGACACATTGCCCTCTGTGCGGGATGGCAAGGGCCGTGCCGTGGTGATTGGCGCGGGCCTGGGCGGGCTGGCCTCGGCCATGCGGCTGGGCGCGAAGGGCTGGCAGGTGACGGTCGTGGACCGGCTGGACCGGCCGGGTGGGCGAGGCTCGTCGATCACTCAGGGCGGGCATCGCTTTGACCTGGGGCCGACCATCGTGACAGTGCCGCAGACCCTGCGCGAGTTGTGGGCGACCTGCGGGCGCGACTTTGACCGTGATGTGCGGCTGGTGCCGATGGAGCCGTACTACAAGATCCTTTTTGAAGACGGGTCCAGCTTTAACGCGCGCAATGGCGATGCGGCGATGGAGGCCGAGGTCGCTCGGCTGTCTCCCGGCGACCTGCCGGGGTTCCGCAAGTTCCTGAAGGATGCCGAGGCGCGCTATTGGTTCGGGTTCGAGGACCTGGGGCGGCGGTCGATGCACAAGCTGCTGGATCTGGTGAAGGTCCTGCCGAAGTTCGCAATGATGCGGGCGGACCGGTCGGTCTATGCCCATGCAGCGCGGCGGGTAAAGGACGAACGGCTGCGGTTCGCGCTGTCGTTCCATCCGTTGTTCATCGGCGGCGATCCGTTCCATGTAACCAGTATGTATGCGCTGGTCAGCCATCTGGAGCGGGCCTTCGGGGTGCACTACGCGATGGGCGGGGTGCAGGCGATTGCCGAGGCGATGGCCGGGGTCGTGAAGGATCAGGGTGGCTTCGTCGTGCAGGGGTTTGAGGCGGACGAAGTGCTGGTCGCCCAAGGGCGGGCCTCGGGGGTGAAGCTGGCCGATGGGCGTGTGTTGCCGGCCGAGGTGGTGGTGTCGAACGCCGATCCGGCGACGACCTACACCCGCCTGTTGCGCAAGCAGCCGGTCAAGCGCTGGACGGCGCCAAAGCTGATGCGGTCACGCTGGTCGATGAGCCTGTTCGTCTGGTATTTCGGCACCAAGGGCACCAAGGGCATGTGGCCCGAGGTCGGCCATCATTCCATCCTCGTCGGGCCGCGCTATCGCGCGCATATCAAGGACATCTTCCAGACCGGCAAGCTGGCCGAGGACATGAGCCTGTATGTCCACCGGCCCTCTGTCACAGACCCTTCGGTCGCGCCCGAGGGGGACGACACGTTCTACGTCCTGTCGCCGGTGCCGCATCTGGGGCACAAGAACGGGGTGGACTGGGCCACCGAGGCCGAGCCTTACCGGCAGAAGATGTTGAAAATCCTGGAGGATCGGCTGCTGCCGGGTCTGACGGCCCGCGTGACGGAAAGCCTGGTGTTTACTCCTGAGACGTTCCGCGACCGCTATCTCTCGCCGCATGGTGCGGGGTTCTCGCTGGAGCCGCGCATCCTGCAATCGGCCTGGTTCCGGCCGCACAACGTGTCGGAGGAACTGCCGGGGCTGTATCTGGCGGGCGCGGGGACGCATCCCGGCGCGGGCGTGCCGGGGGTGATCGGGACGGCCGAGGTGCTGGCGACGCTGGTGCCGGATGCTCCGGTCCGGGCGGCGATGCCGTCAAGGATGGCGGCGGAATGATCGCGGCGGAGGACATGGACGCCTGCCGGGCGATGATCCGCACTGGAAGCCTGTCGTTCCATGCCGCCTCCAGGTTGTTGCCTGCGCGGGTGCGTGACCCGGCGCTGGCGCTCTATGCGTTTTGCCGGGTGGCGGATGACGATGTCGACGAGGTGCAGGACAAGGCGCGCGCCGTCCTGCGGCTGCGGGAACGGCTGGACCTGATCTATGCGGGAAGGCCCGAGGCGCGGCCTTCGGACCGGGCTTTTGCGGCGGTGGTGCAGGATTTCGACATGCCGCGCGCCCTGCCGGATGCGCTCTTGGAGGGGCTGGCCTGGGACGCGATGGGGCGGCGGTATGCGTCGCTTGCCGACCTGCATGCCTACAGCGCCCGGGTCGCCTCGGCCGTCGGGGTGATGATGTGCGTGTTGATGCGGGTGCGCGACCCTGATGCCTTGGCGCGGGCGGCGGACCTGGGGCTTGCGATGCAGCTGACCAACATCGCGCGGGATGTGGGCGAGGATGCCCGCGCGGGACGGCTGTTCCTGCCGCTGGACTGGCTGGCGGAGGCGGGGATCGACGGGGAGGCCTTTCTTGCCGACCCCCGCCCTTCGCCGGAGCTTGCGCGGGTCACCGCGCGGCTTCTGGACGTGGCGGACGACCTTTATCGCCGGTCGGGGACCGGGATCTTCAGTCTGCCGTCGGATTGCCGGATCGGCATCGCGGCGGCGCGGCACATCTATGCGGCGATCGGGACACAGGTTGCGCGGCAAGGGCATGACAGCGTCAGCCGCCGTGCGCGGACCAGCCGGGCGCAGAAACTGATGCTCATGGGACGCGCTGTCGTGGCGGCGGGTCTGACCCATGCGCTGCCACGCCCGGCGCAGATGCACGCGCGACCCGTTCCCGAGGTCGCCTTCCTGATCGAGGCGGCGGGGCAAAGGTCGGCAAGGCCGCACCGGTCGGAAACCTTGCTGGCGATCCTCGCTCAGCTGGAATCGCGGGACCGGCGCGGCGCGGCGGGGTAGGGACCATCTGTCCCGGCGCTGGCGTTTTTCGGCGCAACCTTCTATGGATCGGCCTCATGGATATCTGGGTTTTCGTCATCTTCCTTCTGGCCTGTGGCCCCGCCGCAGCGACCGGTGCGATGTTTTCGCCGGGCGAGTGGTATCGCGGGTTGAAGAAGCCCGGCTGGACCCCGCCCGACTGGCTGTTCCCGGTGGCCTGGACCACGCTTTATCTGTGCATGGCCCTGGCCGGGGAACGGGTGGCGCGGCAGGCGGGGGTCAGTGCCCTGGTCGGGATGGCACTGGCGCTTTATGCGCTGCAGATGGGGCTGAACTGCCTGTGGACGCCGGTGTTCTTCGGCTTGCGGCGGATGCGGGCCGGGATGCTGGTGCTGGCGCTGTTGTGGCTGGCGGTGGCGGCGACCACGGTTGCCTTCTGGCGGGTGGACTGGGTGGCGGGGGCATTGTTCCTGCCCTACCTCGCCTGGGTCACGGTCGCGGGGGCGCTGAACTGGTCGGTGATGACGCTGAACCCGGGCAACCCCTAAGGCCAGCGCGCACGGCGCGGAACGCGCAGCGCCAGCATCGGTTTCAGAAGCGGCTGGCGGAAGCGCGCAAGGTCAAGGGCCTCGTGCATGCCGACGGTCGCCTCGCCGTCGATCTGCGTTTCCACCAGTCCGCGCGAATAGAACGGGGCTTCCAGCAGCGACAGGTGCGGGCGCGGTCTGGTGCCGGGGTCGGCGCGGGTTTCGCGGCGGACGGCCCAGGAGTTGCGGGCAAAGCGGGTGCGCGGGGGCGCGATGGTCTCAACGACCGTGCCATCGGGGGTGATCTCGACCGCAAGGTCGAAGTGCCGCCCGTCGCGCAGCTCGGCGTCGTAGAAGCAGATCGCGCGGTCCTTCAGCGGATAGCGGCCCCAGGTCCAGAAGGCGAAGTCGGCCTCCAGCGCCCGGGTGCCGAAGTTGGCGTCGAAGTAGCCGTGGCCGCGCCATGTGTGGCCCTGGGTCAGGTTCACCTCGATGTCGGCGATGGGGGCGAAGGGCCGCCAGAGATGGGCACCGTCGGGGGTGAGCCAGACCTCGGACGTCGTCACCGCGCGGGGGGTCAGGACGACCCGGCCCCGGACGGGCGTGACCATCGGCGGGGCGCCCCATTCGTTGACGTCGATGACCAGCTCCTTCCCGGTCCAGGTGACGGAAGAGGGGCCGATGTCCAGCCGGTCGGAAGATTGCCGAAGGGCCGCGCGGCCCCGGTCGGTCATGGTGAAGCGGCCGTTGAGGCCCGAGGTCACGACGTTCAGGCAGCAGTGGTTCGCGGGATCGCGCCTGCCGGACCAGCGATACCAGGGCGAAAAGACCGAGCCGATGAAGGCGATCAGCGAGACGGCTTTTGACCCGTCCTCGGAAATCCCGTCGACATACCACCAGGCATAGCCGTCCCGGGCGACGGGGAGGCTGAAGTCAGGTCCGTGAGCGCCTGCGAGGCGGCCTGCTTGCCGGAGAGCAGCGCCATCGGCACCCCCGCTCCCGGATGCACCCCGCCCCCCGCCAGATAAAGCCCCGGGAGCCCCGTCCGCGCCACCGGACGCCGGAAGGCCGCCAGCGCCCCCTCGGGCGAGGCCCCGTAGATCGAACCCAGCGAGGCCGGAAAGCGCGCCGCGAGGTCCCGGGGCCGGGTCAGCGCCTCGGGTCCCGGAGCGGGCGAGAAGGTCAGCCCCATGCGGGAGAGCGGCGGGAAGGTCCGGTCGTGACATGTTCTGTCCTCGTCAGGCTGGTCCGGGCGGTTCGCCGGGGTGGTGGCGGGGGCGTTCATGATGATCTGGAAGCGTTCGGTGGCCGGGGTGATCCCGACTTCACGGTCCTGGGCGTTGAGATAGAGCGTCGGGCTGTCCGGCATCCGGCCTTCGCCGATGGGGTGGAATTCGGACTCTGGATCGGCGGTGAAGAAAAGGTTGTGGTGGATCAGGTCCGGGGCGCGGGGCCCTTTGGGCGTGGCGGCGAAGGACCAGGCCCAGGCCGACAGGCTGGGTTTTCCCGGCGGACGGTGCAGGGCGCTTTGCGCGGCGTCGCCCAGAAGGCCATCGGATAGCGCGCGCGGATCGCCGTTGAAGACGACGATGTCGGCGGGGTGGTGGCCCTGGTCCGTCTCGACCAGGCAGACGCGGCCCGACTGGCGGGTGATGCGGCGGGCGCTGGTGGCGAAGTGGAAGCGGACGCCCAGTCTTTGGGCCGCGCGGGCAAGAGCGGCCGCAACCGAATGAATGCCATCGCGCGCGGCCCAGACACCCTGCGCTTCGGCCTGCCAGACCAGCGACAGGACGGCAGGGGTATGGCCTGGCCTGCCGCCGACATAGGTGGCGTAGCGCCCGAACAGCTGCCGCAGGCGCGGATCGCGGAAGAAGCGCGCCAACCAGCGGTCAAGCGTCATGCCGGGCAGGAGGGCAGGCCAGAGAACGGGCTGGCGCAGGGTCGCCCGGGCGATGGCGGCAAGGTCGGGGTGCGGCGCGCGCATCACCGGGGCCTCGAACGCGTCATAAAGCACGCGGGTCGCGGTGTCGAAGCGGGCGAAGCCGTCCGCCTCCTGCGCCCCGGCGAAGGCGCTGATGGCGTCGATGTTGGCCTCGCGGTCGGGAAAAAGGTCGAGCGGACCGGAGCCGGGCCACCAGTGTCGCGCCAGGCGGGGCAGGCGGGTCAGGGCGACCTCGGCTTCGGTCGTGGTGCCGCAGAGGCGGAAGAGGTCGTCCACTTCGGCACGCAAGGTAAGGACGGTCGGGCCCATGGGGGCGGGACCGGCAGCGGTAGGGCGGGAACGGGCCTTGCCGCCGGGGTGGTCTGCGGCTTCGATCACGGTGACGCGGCATCCGCCTGCAGCCAGTCTGATGGCCGCGCCAAGGCCGCCCATTCCGGCACCGATCACGACCGCATCGGGTCGGCTGATGCTGTCGGCAGCGGGCATGGTCCTCCCGGGTATGTCAGTTCGGCGTGACGACAAAGTGTAAATTCAGATTTACACATGCCGGACGCGATGCCAAACTGAATCGACGCCGTCCGACCGAGGAGTCGCATCTTGCCTTTCGCCGAACGTATCGAAGAGGCCCTGACTGCGGCCCTGATGCCCCTGAACCGCAAGGACGCCCCGCCACGGCTTTCGGCAGCGATCCCCTATGCCGTCTTTCCCGGAGGCGCGCGGATCCGCCCGACGATCCTGCTGGCGGTGGCTGCTGCCTGCGGCGATGACCGGCCCGAGATCAGCACCGCCGCCGCCGTGGCGCTGGAACTGATCCATTGCGCAAGCCTTGTGCATGACGACCTGCCCGCCTTCGACGACGCGGACCTGCGCCGCGGCAAGCCGACGTTGCACCGGGCCTTCAGCGAGCCTCTGGCCGTGCTGGCCGGGGACAGCCTGATTGTGCTGGCCTTCGAGGTGCTTGCGCGCGCGGGTGGTCCGGCGCCCGACCGCGCGCTGGCGTTGACCTCGGCTCTGGCCCGGCATACCGGCGCGCCGTTCGGAATCTGTGCCGGGCAGGGCTGGGAAAGCGAGACGAAGATCGACCTTCAGGCCTATCACCGGGCAAAGACCGCGGCGCTGTTCGTGGCGGCGACGCAGATGGGCGCAGTCGCGGCCGGGCAGGACGCCGAGCCCTGGGGCGAACTTGGCGACCGGATCGGTGCGGCGTTCCAGGTGGCAGACGATCTGAAGGACGCGCTTCTGACGCCCGACCAGACCGGAAAGCCCTCGGGTCAGGACGCAGCGCATCTGCGGCCCAACGCGGTGCAAGCCATGGGTGTCGAGGGGGCCAAGGCGCATATGAAGGACATCCTGGGCGGGGCGATCGCATCGATCCCATCCTGTCCGGGCGAGGCGATGCTGGCCAATCTGGTCACGGCCTATGCCCGCAGGATGACCGTGCTGCCCGAAGCCGCTGCCAGATGAACGCAGAACCTCGCCCGCCGCCCGTGCAGCCCGAGGCGCAGGGATGGCTGACCCGGCTGGCCTTGTCCCCCCGGTTTCACCGGCTGGCCGCGCAGGTGCCCGGCCTCCGCTGGAAGGTCCGGCGCGAGGGGGCGGAACTGTTCCGGATCATCTCGGGCTTTGTCCAGAGCCAGGCGCTTGTCGCGCTGGTCGAGGCGCGGGCGCTGCACTTCCTGGCCTCGGGGCCGATGACGACCGAAGAGATGTCGCGCAGCGTGGCGATGCCCGGGGCCTCGCTTGAGGTGCTGCTGCGCGCCGGGATGGCGTTGAAGCTGGTCGCTCGCGATCGCAAGGGTCGCTGGGCTCTGGCCCCCAGGGGCGCGGCGTTCCTGACCGTCCCCGGGCTGGAGCCGATGGTTCGGCATCATCATGTGCTATATGGCGATCTTGCTGATCCGCTTGCGTTTTTCCGAGGCCAGACCGAGACGGCGCTGGCCGGGTTCTGGCCTTACGTCTTCGGGCCGCTGGCACAGGACGACGCGGGGCTTGCGGCGCGCTACAGCCGGTTGATGGCGGAAAGTCAGGTCATCGTCGCGGAAGACACGCTGCGGCTGGTGGACCTGTCGCGGCGCTGGCAGATTCTGGATCTTGGTGGCGGCACCGGGGCGTTCCTGGCCGAGGTCGGCAAGGCCCATCCGGGATTGAAACTGGCGCTGTTCGACATGCCCGCCGTGCTGGCCGCCGTTCCTGCAAGCCTGCGCAACCGGGTGACGCTGCATCCCGGCGACTTCCGGGCCGACCCCTTGCCGCAGGGGGCGGACACGATCAGTCTGGTCCGGGTGCTGTACGACCATCCCGACGCGACCGTTGCGGCGCTTCTGGCCAAGGTCCATGCGACGCTGCCACCCGGCGGGATGGTCCTTGTCTCCGAGCCGATGTCGGGTGGTGCGAAGCCTGATCCCGCGACCGACATCTACTTTGCGATCTACACGCTGGCGATGCGGACCGGGCGGACCCGTTCGGCCACCGAAATCGCCGCGCTGCTGCAGGGCGCGGGCTTCCGGGATATCCGTTCCCGTCCGGGCGACCGGCCCTTTGTCACCTCGGTCGCGACCGGTATCCGCTATTGAGCGCGGACTGCCTCCGGCGCCCGGTTTAACCGGCACAATCAGCATCGTCGCAAATATGTCCATTTAGTTTGACATATTAAACTGTAAGCCTAGACTGACACAAAGCGCGTTTCCCGCGCTGATTCAGGAAGGCAGGAACCGTGATCACCGACGCTGTCATCCTTTCCGGCCCTGGTGCCCTTTCGCTGGGCAAGGTCGGGCTGAAGGCTCCGTCGGCGGGGGATGTGGTTGTCCGGGTCCGGCACTCTGGCATTTCCACCGGCACGGAAAAACTGTTCTGGCAAGGCACGATGCCGCCGTTTCCGGGCATGGGCTATCCGCTGGTGCCGGGCTATGAAAGTTTTGGCGAAGTGGTTGAAACGCGGGGCGAAACCGGGCTTTCGCTTGGCGATCATGTCTTCGTGCCGGGTGCCAACTGCTATAAAGACGGGGTGCGCGGGTTGTTCGGCGGGGCGTCCGGTTATCTGGTGACGCCTGCTGTGCGGGTGGCCAAACTCGACGCCGCCCATGGCGAAAGGGGGGCCTTGCTGGCGCTGGCTGCGACGGCCCATCACGCGATTTCTGGTGGGGCGGCTCCGGACCTTATCGTCGGCCACGGAACCCTTGGGCGGCTTCTGGCAAGGATCGCGTTGGCGCTGGGCAACCCGGCGCCGACGGTCTGGGACATCGACAGCGCGCGCCACGCCGGGGCCGAGGGCTATGCGGTCCTGCGCCCCGAGGACGATCCGCGCCGCGACTACGGCGTGATCTATGATGCTTCGGGTGCAGCGGGGCTGATTGATACGCTGGTTCCGCGGCTGACACGGGGTGGCGAGGTTGTCCTGTGCGGTTTTTACACCGAAGCCATCGGCTTTGCCTTCCCGCCTGCCTTCATGAAAGAGCTGCGGCTGCGGATCGCGTCCGAATGGCAGCCCGCCGACCTGGAGGCGACGCGTCGCCTGATGGACGAGGGCCGCCTGTCGCTGGAGGGTCTGATCACGCATCGCGCCGCTTCGGCTGATGCGGGTGCGGCTTACGAGACCGCTTTCACCGACCCGACCTGCCTGAAAATGATCCTCGACTGGAGTGCCGCAGCATGACCGAAGTTCCCAACCTGAAGGACTTCGATGCGCGCCTGCGCGCCGAGGCGAATGAGGAACCCTCGCTGGAAGTGCCGCAGGATCCGCCGTCGAAGAAGACGCAGATCATCGCGATCTATGGCAAGGGCGGGATCGGCAAGTCGTTCACGCTGGCCAACCTGAGCCACATGATGGCCGAGATGGGCAAGCGCGTGCTGCTGATCGGCTGCGATCCGAAGTCGGATACGACCAGCCTTTTGTTCGGCGGTAAGGCCTGCCCGACGATCATCGAAACCTCGACCCGCAAGAAGCTGGCAGGGGAAGAGGTCAAGATCGGCGATGTCTGTTTCAAGCGCGGCGGCGTCTTCGCGATGGAACTTGGGGGCCCGGAGGTCGGTCGCGGTTGCGGCGGGCGCGGGATCATCCACGGGTTCGAGCTGCTGGAGAAGCTGGGGTTCCACGACTGGGACTTCGACTATGTGCTGCTGGACTTTCTGGGCGACGTGGTCTGCGGCGGCTTCGGCCTGCCCATCGCCCGCGACATGGCGCAGAAGGTGATCGTGGTCGGATCGAACGACCTGCAAAGCCTGTATGTCGCGAACAACGTCTGCTCGGCGGTGGAATACTTCCGCAAGCTCGGCGGCAATGTCGGCGTCGCGGGGCTGGTGATCAACAAGGATGACGGCACCGGCGAGGCTGCGGCCTTTGCCAAGGCGGTCAATATCCCGGTGCTGGCCTCGATCCCGGCGGATGACGACCTGCGCCGGAAATCGGCGAATTATCAGATCGTTGGGACCAATGCGACGCAGTGGGGGGCGCTGTTTGCGATCCTCGCCGACGCGGTCGCCGACGCCCCGCCGCTGCGCCCGAAGCCGCTGACGCAGGATGGTCTGTTGGGCCTCTTCGATGCCGAAACGACGGGGTCGAACTTCGTCCTTGATCCCGCGACGGACGCCGACATGCGCGGGTCCTTTGCCGCCGTGAAACCCAGCCTGGAAGTGGTCTACGACAATGTTTGACCTCGAAGCACTCGCCATCATCGAACAGGCGCTGAAGGCGCTGGCCGGGGGCGCCAAGTGAACGACCTCGCCGCCACCCCTTCGGTCGACGGGATGGGCTGCCACGCAGGTGCGGGGCAGATGGCGGAGGCTGCGCGGGCGGCGGGCAATTCGGAAATCCTCGACCGCTATGCGGCGGACTATCCGCAAGGCCCGCATGACAAACCGCAGTCGATGTGCCCGGCCTTTGGCAGTTTGCGCGTCGGACTGCGGATGCGGCGAGTGGCGACGGTGCTGTCGGGGTCGGCCTGCTGCGTCTATGGCCTGAGCTTTGTCAGTCATTTCTACGGTGCCCGTAGGTCGGTCGGTTATGTGCCCTTCAACTCGGAGACGCTGGTGACCGGCAAGCTCTTCGAGGACATCCGCGATGCGGTGCATGAACTGGCCGACCCCGACCGCTATGATGCGGTGGTGGTGACGAACCTGTGCGTGCCGACGGCTTCGGGCGTGCCGCTGCGGTTGTTGCCAAACGAAATCAACGGGGTGCGGATCATCGGGATCGATGTGCCGGGCTTTGGCGTGCCGACCCATGCCGAGGCAAAGGACGTGCTGGCTGGGGCGATGCTGGCCTATGCGCGGTCGGAGATCGAGGCTGGTCCGGTGGCGGCCCCCGCTCAGGGGCGGTCCGACCGCCCGACCGTGACCCTACTGGGCGAGATGTTCCCCGCCGACCCGATGATGATCGGGGCGATGCTGGCCCCGATGGGTCTGGCCGCGGGTCCCGTGGTGCCCTGCCGCGAATGGCGTGAGCTTTATGCGGCGCTGGATAGCGGCGTCGTCGCGGCGATCCATCCGTTCTACACCGCCTCGATCCGCGAGTTTCAGGCGGCGGGGCGGACCATCGTCGGCAGCGCCCCTGTGGGCCATGACGGCACGATGGACTGGCTGGCGGCGATTGGGGCGGCTTACAACGTGGCACCTGATCTGATTGCCGCGGCACAAAATGCGTTCGGACCGGCGATCAAGGCGGCCCTTGCGGCCAACCCGATCAAGGGGCGGATCACGCTGTCGGGCTATGAAGGCTCGGAACTTCTGGTCGCCCGCCTGCTGATCGAAAGCGGCGCGGATGTGCCTTATGTGGGCACAGCTTGCGCGCGGAACGAATGGTCGGCTGCCGACCGCGCCTGGCTGGAGGCCAAGGGCTGCGTGGTGAAATACCGCGCGAGCCTTGAGGACGATCTGGCCGCGATGGAGGCGTTCAAGCCGGACCTCGCCGTCGGGACGACCCCGGTCGTGCAGAAGGCCAAGGAGCGGGGGGTCCCGTCCCTGTATTTCACCAACCTGATCTCCGCGCGGCCCTTGATGGGACCGGCGGGGGCGGGGTCGCTGGCGCAGGTCGTCAATGCGGCGATGGGCAACAAGACCCGGATGGAGGGCATGAAGGCCTTCTTCAAAGGGGTTGGAACCGGCGACACGTCGGGCATCTGGGAAGGTGCTCCGAACCTGCGGCCGGACTTCCGGGCAATCCATCAGAAGAAACTCGACAAGGCCGCGAAAGCAGCCAAAGCCGAGGAGATGATCTGATGCTGGTGCAGGACCATGACCGGGCTGGCGGCTACTGGGGGGCGATCTATGCCTTCTGTGCCGTGAAGGGCCTGCAGGTCGTCATCGACGGCCCGGTGGGCTGCGAGAACCTGCCGGTCACGTCCGTTCTGCATTACACCGACGCCTTGCCGCCGCATGAGTTGCCGATCGTGGTGACGGGTCTGGGCGAGGGCGAGATGACCTCGGGGACCGAAGCCTCGATGGCGCGGGCCTGGAAGACCCTGGACCCGGCTTTGCCTGCGGTGGTGGTCACAGGAAGCATTGCCGAGATGATCGGCGGCGGGGTCACGCCGCAGGGGACCAATATCCAGCGGTTTCTTCCCCGCACCATCGACGAGGACCAGTGGCAATGCGCCGACCGGGCGATGACCTGGATCTTCACCGAATTCGGGATGACCAAGGGGCGGATGCCGCCCGAGACTGCGCGTCCCGAGGGATCGAAGCCGCGGGTCAATATCCTGGGGCCGATGTATGGCACCTTCAACATGCCTTCGGACTTGGCCGAAATCCGGCGTCTGGTCGAAGGCATCGGGGCCGAGATCAACATGGTGATGCCCCTGGGCGCGCACCTGGCCGAGATGCGGAACCTGGTGAATGCCGACGCGAACGTAGTGATGTACCGCGAGTTTGGCCGGGGCCTGGCCGAGTGTCTGGGCAAGCCCTACCTGCAAGCGCCGATGGGGCTGGAGTCCACCACCCTGTTCCTGCGCACCTTGGGCGAGATGCTGGGGCTGGACCCCGAGCCGTTCATCGAGCGCGAGAAGCATTCGACGTTGAAGCCGCTGTGGGACCTCTGGCGGTCGGTGACGCAGGATTTCTTTGCCACGGCCAGCTTCGCCATCGTCGCGAACGAGACGTACACGCGGGGCATCCGCAAGTATCTGGAAGACGACCTTGGCCTGCCCTGCGCCTTTGCGGTGCCACGGCTGGCGGGGCAGAAGACCAACAACGAAGGTGTCCGCGCGCTGATGAAGCAGCACCGGCCGCTGATCGTGCTGGGGTCGATCAACGAGAAGATGTATCTGGCCGAGCTGAAGGGCGGGCATGGCCCCGCGCCAAGTTTCATCCCGGCCAGCTTCCCCGGCGCCGCGATCCGTCGCGCCACGGGAACGCCGTTCATGGGCTACGCGGGCGCGGTCTACCTGTTGCAGGAGGTCTGCAACGGGCTGTTCGATGCCTTGTTCCACATCCTGCCGCTGGGCAGCGAGATGGACAGCGCCTCGGCCACGCCGACGACCCTGCGCCGCGACATGCCGTGGGACACCGACGCGCAGATGGCGCTGGAACGTATCCTGCAACAGCACCCGGTGCTGACCCGCATTTCCGCCGCGCGCAGCTTGCGGGATGCGGCCGAGAAGACCGCGCTCGACCATGGGGCCGAGCGGGTGATCCTGGAATTCGTCGAAACCCTGGCGGGCGGAAGCCCGACGGGGAATCAAAGGGGAGAGAGAGCATGAGTGACCAGAGCTACATCAGCCATGTCCAGTACAAGGCGGCGCACCGCAAGCGCACGCCGAAGGCCGAGTACGCCACCTACTTCATGCTGATCCTGATCCTTGCGCTGCCTGTGCAGAGCCTGGTGTGGCTGGGATCGCTGATCCGCCACCAAAGAATGCCTGATGCTGGTCCCCTCGCGCGCGCCCTTCGCGACGCCGAGGAGATCACGCCCTCGATCTTCCGCCCCTGAAAAGGCGGGACCTGAAGGCCTGACGCGGTGCGCCCGCCCGTCCGGTGAAGCCTTCGGGAGGGGCGGAGGGAAACCTCCGGCCCTTCCGGAACCAACGGTGCAGCAGTCCGCTGCCCCGTAAACCCAGCCGCAGGGGATGCGGCGTCAGTCTGCCAATCCGGAGGATAGAATGGCTGATAGATCCGACCTGAGTTTCACAGGTCTCACCGACGAGCAGGCGCAAGAACTGCACTCCGTCTACATGAGCGGGCTTTGGCTTTTCACGGCCATCGCGGTCGTCGCTCATCTGGCGGTCTACATCTGGCGCCCGTGGTTCTGAGGAGGAACAAGCATGTCCAAGTTCTACAAAATCTGGCTCATCTTCGATCCTCGGCGTGTCTTCGTGGCACAGGGCGTGTTCCTGTTCCTGCTGGCCGCGATGATCCACCTCGTGCTGCTCAGCACGCCGGCCTACAACTGGCTTGACATCGCGACCGCCAAATATGGCTACGTCGCGCCGGCAGCCACCGAGTAAGCCTTGCGCATCGTCGAGGGCGGCGCTGCCCCGTGCCCGCCGCCCTCGACATCCTGACGTCAGACACACATCCGGCAGGCCCGCCGCCTGCGCCCGACGGAGGCACTGACCGGAGAGAAACGGAGAGGGAAGCATGGCACTGCTCAGCTTCGAACGAAAATATCGCGTGCCGGGAGGCACTCTGATCGGGGGCAATCTGTTCGACTTCTGGGTCGGCCCCTTCTACGTCGGATTCTTCGGAGTCCTGACCTTCTTCTTTGCCGCGCTCGGCGCCCTGCTGATCCTGTACGGGGCCGTATTGCAAGGCACCTGGAACCCCTGGCTGATCTCGATCAATCCGCCGCCGGTGGAAATGGGACTGGCCATGGCCCCGCTCCGCGAGGGCGGCCTTTGGCAGATCATCACCATCTGCGCGATCGGAGCCTTCGTGACCTGGGCTTTGCGCGAGGTGGAAATCTGCCGCAAGCTGGCGATGGGGTATCATGTCCCTTTCGCCTTCGGCTTCGCGATCCTGGCCTATGTGACGCTGGTGGTGATCCGGCCCGTCCTGATGGGGGCCTGGGGCTATGCCTTCCCCTATGGCATCTGGTCGCACCTCGATTGGGTGTCGAACACCGGCTATACCTATGGCAACTTCCACTACAATCCGGCGCATATGGTCGCGGTGAGCTTCTTCTTCACCACGGCGCTGGCCCTTGCCCTGCACGGGGCGCTGATCCTGTCGGCGGCCAACCCCGAAAAGGGGAAGGAGATGCGCACGCCCGATCATGAGGACACCTATTTCCGCGACCTCATCGGCTATTCGGTCGGCACACTCGGCATCCACCGCCTTGGCCTTCTGCTGGCGCTGAACGCCGTGTTCTGGTCGGCGGTCTGCATCGTGATCTCGGGCACGATCTGGTTCGATCAATGGGTCGTCTGGTGGGACTGGTGGCTGCAACTGCCCTGGTGGGCTGGAATCCCGGGAGGCGTCAATGGCTGAGTATCAGAACATCTTCACGCAGGTGCAGGTCCGCGGCGCCCCGGAAATGGGGCTGACCGAGGGGGTGGAACTGTCCAGCCGGACCCGGGGCGCAGGTTTTTCCAACCTCGCGGGCTGGCTTGGCAACGCCCAGCTTGGCCCGGTCTATCTGGGGACGATGGGGGTGATCTCGCTGGTTTCGGGGCTGGCGTGGTTCTTCACCGTCGGCGGCTGGTACTGGTATCAGGCGGGTTTTAATCCGGCGGTCTTCCTGCGCGACCTCTTCTGGTTCAGCCTGGAACCCCCGGCCGAGCAATATGGCCTGGGCTTCGCGCCGCTGGCCGAAGGCGGCCTCTGGATCATTGCCAGCTTCTTTCTCTTGATCAGCGTCTGCGCCTGGTGGGTGCGCACCTATCTGCGGGCGCAGGCCCTGGGGATGGGCAAGCATGTCTGCTGGGCCTTCGCGTCGGCGATCTGGCTGTTTCTGGTGCTGGGCCTCATTCGCCCGATCATGATGGGCAGCTGGAGCCATGCCGTTCCCTACGGCATCTTCAGCCATCTGGACTGGACCAACAACTTCAGCCTCACCTACGGCAACCTGTTCTACAACCCGTTCCACGCCCTCAGCATCGCCTTCCTGTATGGATCGGCCCTGCTGTTCGCGATGCACGGGGCGACGATCCTGGCCGTCAGCCGTTTTGGTGGCGACCGGGAACTGGAACAGATCGTCGACCGCGGCACCGCGTCCGAACGGGCGGCCCTGTTCTGGCGCTGGACCATGGGCTTCAACGCCACGATGGAAGGGATCCACCGCTGGGCCTGGTGGTTTGCGGTGCTTGTCACCCTGACCGGCGGCATCGGCATCCTGCTGACGGGAACCGTGGTCGACAACTGGTATGTCTGGGCACAGGAACACGGCTACGCGCCGCTAAACTAAGGAGGACAACCATGCCGAACGACTTCCTGGAAGAAACCCGTCAGACGCGCCTGGTGTTCTGGGGCCTTGGCCAGATGCTGAAGGGTGCGGCCTATGCGGCGGCCTTCCTGATCGCCATCGCGCTGTTTGTCTGGGCGATCTACCTGGTCGGGCTTCTGTTGCCCGAAGAAAGCCGCCAGACCCCTTCGCCCTATGCTGCGCTCGACGTGCCGCTGACGGTCGAAGGGCAGGCGCTGGCCTGACAATCGCGCGGGCCGCAAGGGGCACCCCCTCGCGGCCCGCGGGACCATGATCCGGTCCCTCCACGGTGCCGGATGCGGGACCTTCGGGCCCCGGTTCCCTTCCTGTCGGACGACAGGCACTTGTGCCGTGTGGCCAACCCCCACACGGCACCTTTTGCCCCCAAGGAGGCCGCCATGACCGCGCCCGGTTCCGTCGCCACCCTGACCCCGAAACCGATGCTTGACCGCGTGGCCAGCCCCGCCGACCTGCGGGCCTTGCCGGATCGCGACCTGCCGCAGCTGGCGGACGAATTGCGCCGCGAGGTGATCGAGGTGGTCAGCCAGACCGGCGGCCATCTCGGGTCGTCGCTGGGCGTGGTCGAACTGACCGTGGCGCTCCACGCCGTCTTTGACACTCCGCGTGACAAGCTGATCTGGGACGTGGGCCACCAGTGCTATCCGCACAAGATCCTGACCGGGCGGCGCGACCGGATGCTGACGTTGCGCCAGGCCGAGGGTCTGAGCGGGTTCACCAAGCGCAGCGAGAGCGAATACGATCCCTTCGGGGCGGCACATTCCTCGACTTCGATCAGCGCCGCCCTGGGCTTTGCCATGGCGCGCGAGATGGGGCAGGCGGTGGGCGATACGGTGGCCGTCATCGGTGACGGGGCGATCACCGCGGGCATGGCCTATGAGGCGATGAACCATGCGGGCCATCTGGGCAAGCGGCTGTTCGTGGTGCTGAACGACAACGACATGTCCATCGCCCCGCCCGTCGGCGCGATGCAGACCTACCTCAACAGCATCGCCGGGAAGGGGCCGCTTGCAACCCTCAAGGCCATCGCCGAAGGGCTGGAGGATCACCTGCCGCTGCCCCTGCGCGAAGGCGCCCGGCGCGCACGCGAGCTTGTCAGTGACCGGCCCGGTGGCGTGACCCTGTTCGAGAAGCTGGGATTTTCCTACTTCGGCCCGGTCAACGGCCATGACGTGCCGATGCTTCTGCACAGCTTGCGGTCGATGCGCGCCCATGCCGAGGGGCCAGTGCTGCTGCATGTCGTCACCAAGAAGGGCTGCGGCTATGGCCCGGCGGAAGGCGCGGACGACAAGTATCACGGGGTGGCGAAGTTCGACATCGCCACGGGCAAACAGCACAAGACGCCCGCCAATGCCCCGAATTACACGGCCGTTTTCGGCCAGTGCCTGACGGACGAGGCTTCCCGCGATCCGCGCATCGTGGCGATCACGGCGGCGATGCCGGGGGGCACCGGCCTTGACGTGATGCAGAAGCGCTTTCCGGCGCGGGTCTTCGACGTCGGCATTGCCGAGCAGCACGGCGTGACCTTTGCGGCGGGCCTTGCAGCGGGGGGGATGCGGCCGTTCTGCGCGATCTATTCCAGCTTCCTTCAGCGTGGCTACGACCAGATCGTGCATGACGTCGCCCTGCAGAATCTGCCGGTGCGCTTTGCGATCGACCGGGCCGGGCTTGTGGGGCAGGACGGGGCAACCCATGCCGGAGCCTTCGACATCATGTTCCTGGCGAACTTGCCGAACATGACGGTGATGGCCGCGGGCGACGAAGCGGACCTTGTGCATATGATCGCGACCGCCGCTGGCCATGACCACGGCCCCATCGCCTTGCGCTATCCGCGCGGGGAAGGCATGGGCGTAGCGATGCCCGAACGGGGCGTGTCGCTGCCCATCGGCAAGGGCCGCATCCTGCGCGAGGGCGCGGACGTGGCCCTGCTGTCCTTCGGCGCGCATCTTGCCGAGGCGCTGGCGGCAGCCACCATCCTGGAGGCCGAGGGGCTTTCGGTCACGGTAGCGGATGCCCGCTTTGCCAAACCGCTGGATACTGCGCTCATCGACCAGCTTTATCGCCACCACCGCTGTCTGGTGACGCTGGAGCAGGGTTCGACCGGCGGGTTCGGGGCGCTGGTTCTGCACCACCTGGCGGCGAGCGGGGCGCTGGACCGGCGCGGCGCGGTGCGCACGATGACCTTGCCGGACAGGTTCATCGATCAGGCGAGTCCGACCCAGATGTATGCCTGGGCAGGCCTTGGGGCGGGCGACATCGCCGCCATGGTCCGGACCACGATTCTGCCCGCAAAATCGATGGGAGTTGTCAACTTGCGTTGACACTTGGAATCCTCACCGCAAGAAACCTGTGCAAAGTGTAAACTTCTGACAAGATTTTCTGCATTACTGTGCTAACGTCCCCCGTGCTGACGACGCTGGGGAGGGCGAGAGCAGTGAAGTTCCAGCAGGTCTTCGCCGTGGTGGACAGCGAATATCGCGTGCTGTGGGTCGGCGGCGAATGGGACGAGTTTGCGCTCAACGGGGGCGCGAACGGTGCGATTTCAAACAGAGTTTTGTCGACATCGATCTTGTCGCAGATCGCTGGCGAGGAAACGCGGGCGGCTACGGCCCGGATGATCGACACGGTGCTGGAGCACAAGCGCACGCTGCGGGTGGAGTATCGCTGCGATTCCCCAAGCATGGCGCGACAGTTCCTGATGACCATCCAGCCGATGAAGGACGGGCGGGCGCTGATGGTGCATGACCTGCGCGACGCCTGGCATTTTTCGCCGCCCCTGAACCGCTGGCAGTATGATTCTGCGGCGCGGGACACGAAATGCTCGTTCTGTGGAAGTGTCAGGCTGGACGGTGAACCGGGCTGGACCTCGTGCGACGATATCGGTGATCGGCACCCGGCCCGTGTGACCTACGAGATCTGCCAGATCTGCCAGACCTCCGTGAACCGCGCGGTCGAAGACGTTCTGCAAGGGACCGAAATCGACGCTGCAGTCGAGAGTGACAAGCTGCCGCGATGAGCGGTCAGCCGCGCGGCTGCATCTGCCACAGGGAATAGAGGTCAGGGCCAAGCCATAGCGTCTCGCGCAGGGTCGGGCGCGGGGCGTCCTTCAGTGCGGTCAGCCGAAGCGGGCCAAGTGCCGGATGGCCTTCGGCCCCGATCAGTGCCGCGCCGGAAAACAGGGCAAGGTCGTCGACCAGCCCGGCCCGGATCAGCGCCGCGCCCAGCGTGCTTCCACCTTCGCAAAGGACGCGCGTGAGGCCCCGTCCGGCCAGCGCCCGCAGTGCCGCGTCCAGGTCGAGGTGGCCACCGGCCTCGGACGTCTCGACCAGCATGGCCCCGGTCCTCGTCCATTCCTCGCGCGCGGCCTTGTCGGCGGAAGGCCCATGCAGCAGCCAGACCGGGTTTTGCCCAGCGGTCCGCCCAAGCCGGCTGTCGGGCGCATGGGCCAGCATCCGGTCGATCACGATCCGCAGGGGCTGGTGGTTCGCGCCGAGGTCGCGGACGGTCAGGTCCGGATCATCCGCCAGTGCGGTGCCCGAGCCGACCATAACGGCATCGTGGAGCATCCGCAGGGTGTGAACCTTGCGCCGCGCCGCCGGTCCGGTGATCCAGCGGCTTTCGCCCGCAGCCGTGGCGATCCGGCCGTCCAGTGTGGTCGCCAGCTTCAAGGTGACGAAGGGCAGGCCCTGCGTCACCCGCTTGAGAAACCCCGCGTTCAGACGGCTCGCCTCGGCGGTCAGGACACCTTCGGTCACGGCAATGCCTGCCTGACGCAGTTTCGCATGGCCCTTGCCTGAAACCCGCGGGTCGGGATCGGTCACGGCCGTCACGACGCGGGCCACCTTTGCGGCGATCAGCGCCTCGGCGCAGGGCGGGGTCTGGCCGTGATGGGCGCAGGGTTCGAGGGTGACATAGGCGCTGGCACCGTCCGCAAGCGGTCCGGCCTGATCCAGCGCGCGGACCTCGGCATGTGGGCGGCCCCCCGGTTGCGTCCAGCCGCGACCGACGATGATCCCATCCTTGACGATGACGCAGCCGACCGCCGGGTTGGGCCAGACATTCCCGATGCCCCGCGCGGCAAGGCGCAGGGCATGGGCCATGTGAACGGCGTCTTCCGGCCGGGCGGTCACTCTTCCCCGGCGGCTCCGGGCCGAAGCTCGGACACGAAGCCGTCAAAGTCGTCTGCGGTCTGGAAGTTCTTGTAAACGCTGGCAAAGCGCACATAGGCGACCGTGTCGATCCGCGCCAGGCTTTCCATGACAATCTCGCCGATCACCTTGGAGGAGATGTCGGTATCGCCAAGGGATTCCAGCCGCCGCACGATCCCGCTGATCATCTGGTCGATGCGTTCGGGGTCGATCGGACGCTTCTGCATCGCGATGCGGATCGAGCGTTCCAGCTTGGTTCGGTCGAAATCCTCGCGCTTGCCCGAGGACTTGATGACGACGAGATCGCGCAGCTGGACACGCTCGTAAGTCGTGAAGCGCCCGCCACAGGCCGGACAGAACCGGCGACGGCGGATCGAGACGTGATCCTCCGCCGGACGCGAATCCTTCACTTGCGTGTCGATGTTGCCGCAGAACGGGCAGCGCATCGGCCCCCTCCTTGCTATATTGTTATACCTGCCTCTAGGCCGGGTGTTTCCCCCGTTTCCTTGCACAGACTATAGGAGAGGCCCATGCATTTCGGGAAGCCCCTTATTGCTGCCGCAGAATATGGGGCCTGCACTGTGGCGGGCGGGACTCAGGCGCGGCTTGCGGGTCGTGCGCCGGGACGGCTAGATGCGTCATGACCGCGCCCCGCATTGCCCTTTGCGCCATCGTCCGCAACGAAATCCGCGGGCTTGTTGAATGGCTTGCCCATTACAGGGCCTTGGGCTTCGACGACATCCTGATCTATGACAATGCCAGCGACGACGGCACATCTGAAGTCTTGCGGGTGCTGGACGAGGCGGGCGAGCTTGTCCATCTCGACTGGCCCCATTCGGTCGGCGCGCGGCCGCAAAGGCTGGCCTATGACCATGCGCGCAGGCACTCCGAAGCCGACTGGATCGCCTTCTTCGACGCTGACGAGTTCCTTGTCCTGCACAAGGACCCGACCATCGCGGACTTCATTGCCCGGTTTCCGGACGACGTGTCTGCCATCGCGGTGAACTGGGTCGTCTTCGGCAGCGGCGGGCAGCAGGCCTGGCACCCGCGCCCGGTCACGGAACGCTTTACCGACGCATTGCCCCCCGACGCCGTTGGAAGCCACACGGTCAAGGCCATTGCGCGGCGGACCCGGCTGGCGGGCATCGGCATCCATCGGGTGTCTCTTGCCGAAGGGCGCTACGTCCTGCCGTCCGGCCAGGAGGCAACCTTCACCGGGTTGACCGCATCGGTTGCGTCCGATCTCTCGGTCGCAGCATTGCACCACTATGCGGTCAAGTCGCTGGAGGAATTCGGCGAAAAGCGCGCGCGGGGTCATGCAAACTCGCAATTCCCGGAAGTGAAGCTGGCAAAGCTGGATGCCCGTTTCGCCGAATTCGATGCGGGCGGGGCGCGGAACGACGATCTCGCCCGGCAATCCGGCCCGATGCGGGCCGAAGCACGGCGGCTATGTTCCATCCTGCGTGCCGCCGGGCTGGAGTTTCCGGTCTGGCCCTTCGTCGAGGCTGATTGATTCCACAGGCACAAAAATCGGCCGGAATCCGTCACGGACATGTTACGATTCCATGCATGTGGCGGCGACTCATCCCTGTGCTTCTTCTGGTCGGCCCGGTTGCGGCGGAGACACCGATTGCCGAAGTGATCTGTGTGCCCCGCGCCGAGTTGCTGCAGCGCCTTGCGGGGGCCGAAGTTTCCGGGTCAGGCCTGCGTGATACCGAAACTGTGCTGGAGGTCTGGACCAAAGCCTCGGGGGACTGGACGCTGGTGCAAAGCTACGCCAACGGCACCGCCTGCATCCTGGCGATGGGCGAGGCCTGGGAGGTGCCGGTCCCGCCGCCAGCCTGACGCTCTGGCCCAGTTGCAGGCAAGGTTCCGGAGCCGGCACATTCAGGGGCGGCCAGTCAATTCGGCGAATGATCGCGTTTGGCAAAAGCTCCCCGTGACCGCGCCGGAGTGCGGGGACTATTCTTGCCGAACCTCCCCCCGGCCGAGGGGGGCAAACCAAGGGAGACAACCATGAGCGTTGCACGCGTGACCGAGATTTCGTCGACCTCGACCAAGAGCTTCGAGGATGCCGTGGCCAGCGGGATCCACCGCGCCACCAAGACCCTGCGCGGGGTGTCCGGCGCCTGGGTGAAAGAACACAAGGTGACGGTGAAGAACGACAAGATCGTCAACTGGCAGGTCAACATGATGGTGACCTTCGTGCTGGAGGACTGACCTTTCGGACCGGGTGCGCAGCCCTTGCGCGCCCGGGGACCTGATCTATCGGCCAGATGGGCCGCTACTGGGCGAGATGCAGTGACACTTCGCCCGACCAGGGCTCGGTCACGCCGCGCCCGCCGCCGAGGTCTTCAAGGATCGGTCGCAGCTTGTCGAGGCTGGCGATCATCGCGGGCCGCGCGGCCACCATCGCGTCCATGTCGGCCCATTCGCCGACCACGATGAAACTGCGTTCGCCCGACTTCACCAGCCAGAAGTTGCGGCCCCCCGGCATCGACTTCAGGTCGAAGTCCTTGTGCAGGCGGATGAATTCCGCTTCTTGGCCCGGCTTCACCCGCATATGCACGACGTTCATGACGGTCATGGCACCCCCTCCCCAGGTTTCGCGTGGGGTGAGAGTAGCATGGATGGGGGAGAGTCGGGGAATGGGTGAGCGGGATGTCAGCCGTAGTGATAGCGGCAGCGCACGATTTCAAGCGCATCGTTCCTGACGCGGTAAACCAGACGATGCTCTCGGTCGATCCGGCGGGACCATGATCCGGCAAGATCACCTTTCAAGGGTTCCGGCTTGCCCGTTCCCTCGAACGGGTGTCGCAGGCATTCCTTGATGAGCGCGTTGATCTTCCGCAGGGTGGCCTTGTCGCTTTCCTGCCAGTGAAGGAACTGTTCCCACGCCAGCGGTTCAAAGACCAGCTTCACTCTTGGGCCATGGCCTCAAGCTCTTCCATCGTCTTGACGATACCCTGCCCGGCGTCGAGCGCCGCAATCGCCTGCATCAGCGAAGCGCGATTGGCAGGCGAGGAAAGCAGATAGGTGGTCTCGTCCATGCTGGCCCAGTCTTCGAGGGAGACCATGACCACGGGCTTGCCCTTGGCGCGGGTGACGATGACCGGCTCATGGTCGTCGTTCACCTGGTCCATGACCGAGGAAAGATTGGCGCGGAGGTCGGTGGAGGAAAGGTGTCTCATGGAGATTGTGTACGTCATTGCGTACATAAAGTCAAGGTCGCGCTGACGGAGGGGTCCCGTTCCATCTGGAGGACCTGCGGGCCGGGGGCGAGCCGGTGCCGGGGGCGGGGACGGTGGTAGAGTGGGTGGAGGTGTAGGGGGAACTATTTGGCGTTGGCTGAACGAAGCCGCAGTTTGAACCATTCGGCCAAAGCATCAAAGCCAATTTTGCCGCTTGCCACCGAAACGACAGTGTCATCAATGCGTTCATCTTCGTTCAGATGCAGCCGATAGCCACTGCGCTCGACCATCAACAAAGTCACAATCAGCGCCGAACGCTTGTTTCCGTCGACAAATCCGTGGTTCTGAATCAGAGCGTGCAATAACGCCGCGGCCTTGAGGTGAATTGCACGGTGGTAGCCTGAGTATGGACGACCAATCGCGGGTTGGATGGCATCAAAACTGATGACGCCTGATCGCCCGCCGTAGGTCAAGGCTTCATTGTGCGCCGCCAAGACGTCGGTAAGCCTGACGCGATAGTGCCTCACCGATCAACGAGACGCTTCAGAGCGTCACGATGCTCTTGTGAAACACCCTTGATAACACGTTCCGATCCCGCGCTTGCCTTTGTCGGCTTCTGGGTCAATGTGGACGCCGCGACTGACTTGGCCTTTGTACTTGAGTGTGTCGGCTCTTTCAGGACGCGAGATGCAGCGCTAGCGGTCCGCTTCGAAGTCGTTTCGACTTTTGCCATTAGAGTATCGCCTCACTGATCCAGAAAACTCCGCAGCTTCCTGCTCCGGCTCGGATGCTTCAACTTCCGCAGCGCCTTCGCCTCGATCTGCCGGATGCGTTCCCGCGTGACAGAGAACTGCTGCCCCACCTCTTCCAGCGTATGATCCGTGTTCATCCCGATGCCGAACCGCATGCGCAGGACGCGCTCCTCGCGCGGCGTCAGGGAGGCCAGCACCCGCGTTGTCGTTTCCTTCAGGTTCTCCTGAATCGCCGAATCCAGCGGCAAAATCGCGTTCTTGTCTTCGATGAAGTCGCCAAGCTGGCTGTCTTCCTCGTCGCCGATGGGCGTTTCCAGGGAAATCGGTTCCTTGGCGATCTTCATCACCTTGCGGACCTTTTCCAGCGGCATCTGCAGCTTCTCGGCCAGTTCCTCCGGCGTCGGTTCGCGGCCGATTTCGTGCAGCATCTGGCGGCCGGTGCGCACGAGCTTGTTGATCGTCTCGATCATGTGGACCGGGATACGGATCGTGCGGGCCTGGTCGGCAATGCTGCGCGTGATCGCCTGACGGATCCACCAGGTCGCGTAGGTGGAGAACTTGTAGCCGCGACGGTATTCAAACTTGTCCACGGCCTTCATCAGGCCGATGTTGCCTTCCTGAATGAGATCAAGGAATTGCAGGCCCCGGTTGGTGTATTTCTTGGCAATCGAAATGACCAGGCGAAGGTTCGCCTCGACCATTTCCTTCTTGGCCTGACGCGCCTCTTTCTCGCCCTTCTGGACCTGGTTCACGATCCGGCGGAATTCGCTGATGTCGACTCCGACATACTGGCCGACCTGCGCCATTTCGGTGCGCAATTCCTCGACCTTGTCGCGGCTGCGTTCGATCAGGGCCTGCCAGCCGCGCCCGGCCTTGAGTCCCATCCGGTCCAGCCAGACCGGGTCCAACTCGTAGCCCTGATATTCCTGGATGAATTCCTGGCGGTTGATCCGCGCGGCATCGGCCAGCTTCACCATGCCGGAATTGATCGACATGATGCGCTTGTTGATGCCGTAAAGCTGGTCGATCAGCGCCTCGATCCGGCTGTTGTTCAGATGCAGCTCGTTCACCAAGAGGACGATTTCCGACCGCAGCTTCTGATAGGCAGCCTCGTCCGCGGTGGAAAACCGCTGGCTGGACGACAGCGTCGCGTCCATCCGCAGCTGCTGCATCTCGGCCAGCTTGTCGTAGTCGCGCGCGATCAGGTCCAGGGTTTCCAGCACGCGCGGCTTCAGCGCGGCCTCCATCGCGGCCAGCGACATGTTCGAGGCCTCGTCGTCCTCGTCCTCGTCCATCTCGGCCATGATCGGGTTGCCGTCGGCATCCAGTTCCGGCTCGGCGCTGGACGCGCGACGCGGAGCCTCACCGACGCCGACCTCGTCAAGCGCGGGGCCGTCCAGTTCGCCTTCCTCGCCGTCGAGCGACCGCCCGAAGGTGGCCTCCAGGTCGATCACGTCGCGCAGGAGGATCTCTTCGGACAGAAGTTCGTCACGCCAGATGATGATGGCCTGGAAGGTCAGCGGGCTTTCGCAAAGCCCGGCGATCATCGTGTTGCGGCCAGCCTCGATCCGCTTGGCGATGGCGATCTCGCCCTCGCGGGACAGAAGTTCGACCGAGCCCATTTCGCGCAGATACATCCGCACGGGATCGTCGGTCCGGTCCAGCGTTTCGGTCGTGGTGCCCGCCACGGCGATTTCGCGGCTGGTCGAGGTCTCGACCAGTTCGCCCGCCGGAGCTTCGCCTTCCTCGACCTCTTCGTCCTCGATGATGTTGATGCCCATTTCGGACAGCATCGACATCACGTCCTCGATCTGCTCGGACGAGACCTGTTCCGGCGGCAAGACGGTGTTCAGCTGGTCGTAGGTGATGTAGCCGCGTTCCTTGGCGTCAGCGATCATCTTCTTGACCGCGGCCTGGCTCATGTCGAGCGAGACGTCCGCGTCTTCGGCTTCCGGCTTGGCGTCGTCGGTGTCCTTGAGGGCCATGGAATCTCCATTGGGCGCGAATCGCTTGGGGTTGATCGAATCAATAACGCGAATCAGGCCGGGGGAAAGGCCGAATCAGCGGTTTTTCTTGAGCCAGACCTGGCTATCGATCAGGTCTTGCAGATGTCTTGACATACCGGCGCGGTCTTCGCCGAGGTCCGCGCTGTCGTTCTGGCCGCTTTTGTCCGAGCGGTGACGGGCTTCGGCGGCCTGCGACAGCCGCCACGTCAGGCCCTCGTCGGGCAGGCCGTCCATATCCTCCATTGCGTCTTCAATCTCGCGCCGCGCCCCGCGGCGGGCCTCCAGCTTGGCAAGCTCTTCGGCAAGACAAAGCGCGGCAAGATCGCTGTCGTCGCGGTTGCGGATCGGGGGTGCGATGGCGACATGGGGGCGGGACAGCAGCGCGTCAAGGGCGGTGGGTGCAGATTGCGCGATGCGGTGATGCAGGTCGGGCATGTCCGCACCCGCAAGGATCATCTGGCGCAGCGTGTCGTGATCCTCGCCGGTCAGGTCCAGCCGTTCCAGCGCGGATTCAAAGCGGTGGATCAGGCCGGGGTGCAGGATCAGCGTGGCGAGGATGATGGCTTCGCGGAGGAGTTCGTCCACCGGCCCCTGCGCCTGGGCCAGCAGGGACGAGCGCGTGCTGGCCAGCGCGCCGCCCGGCGGGGCGAACTTGCCCTTGCGGAAGGGACCGGGCTGGAAAGGCCGATACTGCGTCGTGCCGAACAGCTCCAGCCGCAGACGCTTCATCTCTTCGGCGTAGTGGCCCTTGATCGAAGGGTCGGCAATGCGGGCAAGGTGGCCGCGCAGGGTCTTGTCGAGCGCCGCCTTGCGTTCGGGACTGTCGAAGCTGCGGCCTTCGGTTTCGCGCTGCCACAGCAACTGGACCATCGGCTTGGCCTGATCCAGCACCGCCTGCATGGCGGGCGCGCCCTGCGCGCGCAGCAGGTCGTCGGGGTCCATTCCACCCGGCAGGATGGCAAAGCGCAGCGCCTTTCCGGCTTCCAGCATCGGCAGCGCGAGGTCGATGACCCGCTGGGCAGCCTTCAGGCCCGCGTTGTCACCGTCGAGCGCCATGATCGGCTCATCCGCGATGCGCCAGATCATGCGCAGTTGTTCTTCGGTGACCGCCGTCCCCAGCGGCGCGACGGCGGCGGCAAACCCGGCCTCGGATAGCGCGATCACGTCCATGTAGCCTTCCGCCACGATCAGCGGCTTGCCCTTGCCCGCCGCTTCCCGGGCGGGGGAGTGGTTGAAGAGGCTGCGGCCCTTGTCGAACAGCTCGGTCTCGGGGCCGTTGAGGTATTTCGCCCGCGCGTTGGGGTCGAGGCTGCGACCGCCGAGGCTGGTGATGCGGCCGCGTCCGTCGCGGATCGGGAAGATGATGCGGGCGTGAAAGCGGTCGTAGAAGCGGCCCGAGTCGGATTTGGCGACCACGCCGGAGGCGGCCATCAGGTCTTCCGGGATGCCCTTTGCCTTCAGGTGGTCAACCACGGCTTGCGCGTTGTCGGGGGACCAGCCGATGTCCCAGCGGTCCCAGGCGGCCTCGTTCAAGCGGCGCTTCTGCGACAGATAGGTCCGGGCGGCTGACCCGGCGCTGGTCTTGAGTTGCAGGCGGTAGAACTTGACCGCCTCGTCCATCACCTCGGCCAGTTGCGTGCGTCGGTCGGCCCGCTGCGCCGCCTGGGGATCACGGGCGGGCATCTGCATCCCCGCCTCGCGCGCCAGAACCTCGACCGCCTCCATGAAGCCGAGGTTTTCGCTTTCCTTGACGAAGGTGACGGCATCGCCCTTCGCGTGGCAGCCGAAGCAGTAGTAAAAGCCCTTCCTGTCATCGACGTGGAAGCTGGCGGATTTCTCCTGGTGGAACGGGCAGGGTGCCCAGAAATCGCCCTTGGCCATGTTCGACTTGCGCATGTCCCAGGTCACTTTCCGTCCGACAATGGAGGAAAGCGTGACGCGGGTGCGAAGCTCGTCGAGGAATCCGTTCGGCAGGGACATGGGACAGATATGGCGCGTGCTGGCTGTCGAGTCGAGGGTGGAAGCCCCGGGGGCTAGCCCCCGGACCCCCAGGATACTTGTAGACGAAGAATGAGGCTGTCAGAGCCCCAGACGGTCGCGCATTGCGTACCAGGTCATCGCGGTGAACAGAAGCGGCCAGCGCAAAGCCGAGCCACCGGGGAAACGGTGCTGGGGCAGGCTGGCCATCAGGTCGAAGCGTTCCATCTGGCCCGCCGTCGCCTCGGCCATAAGCTTGCCCGCCAGCGTTGCCATCGCCACCCCCTGGCCAGAGTAGCCGGAGGCCGACAGGACGTTCTGACCGGGCCGGGTAAAGCAGGGCATCCGGTTGACGGTGATCGCAAGGGTGCCGCCCCAGGCGAAGTCGATCCGGGTCTTGGCCAGTTGCGGATAAACCTGCAGCATCGGTTTCGAGACGGTCTTGATGATGTCCGGGAAGCGGTAGCCGTAGGATTCCCCGCCGCCGAACAGCAGGCGGTTGTCTTCGGACAGGCGCCAGTAGTTGACGACGAACCGGGTGTCGGCGACGGCGACGGGTTCGGACAGGATGTCCCTGGCCGCTTCACCCAAAGGTTCCGTTGCGACGATGAAGTTGTTGATCGGCATGACCTTTGCCGCAACCTTGGCGTTCAGTTGCCCAAGGTAACCATTGCCCGCAAGAATGACGGTCGCGCATTCGACATGGCCCGAGGGCGTGCGGACCACCGGGCGCGGGCCGGGTTCGACGCGGTGAACCTCGGACAGCTCATGGATGCGGACCCCGGCCTTCGCCGCCGCCTGCGCAAGGCCGATCGCGTAGTTCAGCGGATGCAGGTGGCCCGCGTCGCGGTCAATCTCGCCACCGAGATATTCGGTCGATCCGATCAGGCGGCGAATCCCGGTTCTGTCCAGCGATTCAAGGTGATGATAGCCATAGTCGCGGCGCAGCTTCTCGGCGTAAGCGTGGCTCTCGCGCACTTCGGCTTCGGAGCGGCAGGCGTGGGCGATGCCGGGGTGGAAGGTGACCGGCATGGCGTGGTCGCGGACCAGCGTCTTGACCAGGGTCTTGGCCTCTTCCGCCAGATCCCACAGCCGGTGGGCATTCTCGCGCCCCACGGTCTTTTCGACCCAGACCTGGTCCTGCCGATGACCGCTGCTGACCTGCCCACCATTGCGGCCCGAGGCACCGAAGCCCACGCGGTGCGCTTCGAGGAGCACCACGTCATAGCCCTTTTGCGCCAGGTGCAGTGCTGCCGACAGCCCGGTGTAACCGCCGCCCACGATGCAGACATCGGCCTTCTGCGCGCCCTTCAGGACCCCGAAGCGGTCCAGCGGAGCGGCCGTCGCGGCATAGTAACTGGCGGGGTATTCCCCCCGCCGGTCGTTCACATGAAGCAGGTTCATCAGACGTTGAGCAGGAGATGCTCCCGCTCCCAAGGGCTGATGACTTGCAGGAACTCCTTGTATTCGTTGCGCTTCACGCTGTCGTAGACCTTGATGAAATCAACGCCCATCACCTCTTGCAGGGCCTTGTCGTCGTCCAGAAGGTCCAGCGCATCGCCTAGGTTCGCCGGGATATCCTCGTTGTCGATATAGGCCGAGCCGCTGAATTCCGGCCGGGCCTGCGTCTTGTTCATCAGACCCAGATAGCCGCAGGCCAGCGTCGAGGCGATGCCGAGGTAGGGGTTGCAGTCCATCCCCGGCAGGCGGTTTTCGACGCGACGCCCGGCAGAGTTGGAAATCGGTATCCGCAAGCCCGTGGTGCGGTTGTCGCGGCCCCATTCCAGATTGATCGGTGCGGCAAAGTCGGGGACATAGCGGCGGTAGCTGTTCACATAGGGCGCGAACAGGGCCACGGCAGCGCCAAGGTGCTTTTGCAAACCGCCGATGAAGTTCAGGAAGGCCTCGGTTTCCACGCCCTTCGGCCCGGCGAAGATGTTCTTGCCGGTTTTCGTATCCACGACCGAGGTGTGGATGTGCATCGCAGACCCCGGCTCGCCCGCGATGGGCTTGGCCATAAAGGTGGCGAAACAGTCGTGGCGCAGGGCGGCCTCACGGATCAGGCGCTTGAAGAAGAACACCTCGTCGGCCAGACGCACGGGGTCGCCGTGGGCGAGGTTCAGTTCGATCTGGCCCGCGCCGCCTTCCTGTAGGATGCCGTCGATCTCCAGCCCCTGCGCCTCGGCATAGTCGTAGATGTCGTCGATGACCTTGCCGTATTCGTCGACGGCGGACATCGAATAGGCCTGTTTCCCTGCCGCCCGGCGGCCCGAACGGCCCATCGGCGGGATGACCGGCATGTTGGGGTCGATGTTGCGGGCGGTCAGGAAGAATTCCATCTCGGGCGCGACGACCGGACGCCAGCCTTGTGCGGCGTAAAGGTCCATGATCCGGCGCAGGACGTTCCGGGGCGAGAAGGGGATCAGGTTGCCCTGTTGGTCCTTGGCGTCATGGATCACTTGCAGCGTCACGTCGGCGGTCCAGGGCGCGGCGGTGGCGGTGGACCAGTCGGGTTCCAGGATCATGTCGGGTTCGGTGAAGGCGTCGAACGGGTTGTCGGCCCATTCGCCGGTGATGGTTTGCAGGAAGATCGAATTCGGCAGGAAGTAGTTGGTCTGCTTGCCGAATTTGGCCGCAGGCATTGCCTTGCCGCGCGCCACCCCGGCGATGTCGCCGATGATGCATTCCACTTCGTCTACCCGGCGGTTGCCGATGTAGTCGCGCGCTGCCTCGGGCAGCTGGTCGGTCCATTTGGACATTGGTCACACGTCTTTTGGGGGGTGGCCCCCGCACCGTCAGGCGCGGAGCTTCTCGGCCCCAGTTTGGTGGGTCAGGAAGAAATCCGCGATCCGGTCGGCCATCGACGGGCTGTCGGTGGGCTTGTCGAGCCTTTGCGTGGCGTCGGCAAGGAGCGCGTCGGGGACCAGACCCGGCCCCCGGTACTTGATCAGCCCGGCCATGAACTCCTTGCGGAATTCGGGGTGGGGCTGGACGGTAAACATGCGGTCATCATAAAGCAGCGCAGCATTCTCGCAAAAGGCGGTCGAGCTGAGGACCTTGGCCATCTCGGGCTTTTTCACCACCTGGTCCTGATGCCAGGCGTTCAGTGTGTAGGTCTGGTCGCCGAAGTCGTATTCTGTCGGCCCCACGGTCCAGCCGCCGGCGTATTTCTCGACCTTGCCGCCCATCGCCTGCGCGATGATCTGGTGGCCAAAACAGATGCCGACGACCGGCACATGCTGGGCATAGGCCCTGCGGATGAAGTCCTCCAGCGGGGGAATCCAGTCGTGCGGTTCATAGGCACCAAAGCGCGAGCCGGTGATGAGCCAGCCGTCGCAGTCGTTCACCGAGGCTGGAAACTCGTTCCGAAGCACGGCCCAGCGGCGGAACGTGAGGCCGCGCCCCGCCAGCAGCGTCTCGAAGAAATCCGGGTAATCACCCTGGTCGCGCAGGGCGTCGGGGCTTTCGCCGGTTTGAAGGATGCCGATCTGCATGGCTGTGGTTCCGAAGGGTTCGCCAAGGAAAGGTGGGATGAAGCCCCCCCTGCGGTCAAGGGGGGCCGCGCGGTTACACGGTGTCGAGGTAAAGCTCCACCCGCTCCTCGGGGGTCAGCTCGGCCAGGTAGTGCAACTCCTGACGCTTGGTCTGCACGAGGTTGCGGATCAGTTCCTTGGGCAGGAAACGATAGAGGCTGTCCGAATGTTCGAAGGCATCGATGGCGGCCTCCCATGTGGCGGGAATCTGCGGCAGTTCCATCGCATAGGCGTTGCCGTTGACCGGGGGTGCCGGCTCGATCTCGTCTTCAATGCCGGTGAGGGCTGCCCCCAGGATGGCGGCCAGCATGAGGTAGGGGTTCACGTCACCCCCGGCCACGCGATGTTCGATCCGGCGGGCCGAGGGATTCCCGGCCGGGATGCGGATTGCAGCGGTGCGGTTTTCATAGCCCCAGCTGATCGCGGTGGGGGCATGCTTGTCGGGGACAAGGCGTTCGTAGCTGTTGAAATGCGGCGCGAACAGCAGCGTGGAATCGTGCATCGCTGCCAGACAACCAGCGACCGCATGGCGCAGCTGTGCCGTCCCCTTCGGCCCGCCCGAATCGAAGATGTTGTCGCCCTTGGAGTCCAGCACCGAGAAATGCGTGTGCAGCCCCGACCCGGAGTATTCGGCATAGGGCTTGGCCATGAAGCTGGCGGCAAAGCCGTGACGGCGCGCCAGGCCCTTGACCAGCATCTTGAACAGCCAGGCATCATCGGCGGCCCGCAAGGGGTCGTCGCAATGCATCAGGTTGACCTCGAACTGGCCAAGCCCGGTTTCGGACGTGGTGGTGTCGGCAGGAATGTCCATCGCCTCGCAGGCGTCGTAAAGGTCGGTGAAGAAGGTGTCGAAGGCGTCAAGCGCGCGGATCGACAGGGTTTCGGCGGCCTTGCGGCGCTTGCCGCTGCGCGGGCTTGCCGGAACCTGCATGGTCTTGCCACTATCGTCGATCAGGAAGAACTCCAGCTCCATCGCGCAGACCGGGGTCAGGCCGCGCGCCTTGTAGCGTTGAACGACACTGTTCAAGGCGTGGCGCGGGTCGCCTTCGTAAGGCTGGCCGTTCTCGCGGAACATCCAGATCGGCAGCAGGGCCGTCGGCGCCTCCAGCCAGGGCATCGGCATGAAGCCGCGTTCGGTGGGTTTCAGCACGCCATCCGCGTCGCCCTGTTCAAAGACCAGCGGGCTGTCGTCGATATCCTCGCCCCAGATGTCGAGGTTGAGGACCGAGAAGGGGAACCGCGTTCCGTCCTTCACCACCTTGTCGGCAAATCTGGCAGGCACGCGCTTGCCACGGGCTTGCCCGTTCAGGTCCGCGGCGGCCACGCGAATGGTCCGCACATCGGGGTGCTTTCTGAGGTAATCTTTCATCGTCATGTCATTGAGGTCAGGGCACGGCTCCCGCGCCCGCAGCCGCCGAACCTACCGGCAGGACCGCCCCATGCGCAGGTTCGGACCATGCCCTTGGCCCTTCCCCTGATTTCGATCGCCTTGCCCCGCACACCTGTCTGTCGGCGTCTTCCACGGGGTCCGGGCGGGTGCCCGGATAATTTGATCAAAAGTAGCCTACTACCGGATGAGGTTCGGACGCAAGCGGATTTTGCTGCGGGTGTTCGAGGGCAGGTGCCGGTTCAGGTGCCGGTTCACCCGACCGTAGACGAAAGTGACCAGAAGGGTCAGCAGAATGAAGTAGAAGGCGACGATGGGGTAGGGGATGAAGGGGTTGAAGGTCTTGTCGGCAAAGTAGTTGGCATAATACAGCGCGTCGCCTTTCTGGGCGAAGGCCGGGAAGCCCGAGAAATAGACCAGCGTCGTCGCATGAAAAAGGAAGATCGCCTCGTTGGTGTAGGCGGGCCAGCCCAGCCGCAGCATGGTCGGCCATTCGATGCGGATGAATTTCTTCCAGCCGGTCAGGCCGTAAGCCTCGGCAGCCTCCAGATCGCCCTTGGGGATGGATTTCAGCGCACCATGGAAGATCTCGGCGGAATAGGCGGCGGTGTTCAGGAACAGGACCAGCAGCGCCCCGGCCCAGGCCCGTGTGGTCCAGGAGGTGCTGATCTCGACCCCGAAAAGCGTGAACTCCTTCGGCAGAAGGACCAGGGCTTCGTAGGCCAGGAAGAACTGGATGAACAGAGGAGAGCCGCGGAAGACGAAGACGAACCAGTCTGCGGGCTTGCGGACCCAGGGGTTGCGACCGGCTCTGGCAAGGGCAACCGCATTGGCCAGAAAGAAGCCGAACACCAGTGCAAGCACGCCGAAGTAGAGGTTCCAGATCATCCCCGAGCCGATCAGGGTGAACTGCTGGCAGATGGTGAAGTCGGACTTCGGCAGAAGGTTCTCGCCGATGCCGATGGACCGCAGCCCATAGGCCTGGATGGTTTCCCAGCAGGTCATGCCGCTGCCTTCCGCAAGGCTTCGCCGCCCGATGTCGCCTGGCCGTGGCTGAGACGGGCTGTCAGCTTGCCGATCCCGATTTCCGAGACGCGGGTGAACACAAGGTAGAAGACAAGAAGCCCCAGGAAATACCACAGCCGCCAGTCGCCGTGCGGGTATTCATAGGCCTGCGTCTTTGACCCGCCCAGCTCGCGCGCGTAGTAGACGATGTCCTTGACGCCCAGAAGGAACAGCAAGGGCGTGGCCTTGATCAGGATCATCCAAAGGTTGCCAAGACCGGGCAACGCATAGACCCACATCTGCGGCACCAGGATGCGGCGGAAGACCTGGGCGCGGCTCATCCCGTAGGCCTCGGCGGTTTCCAGCTGCGCGCGCGGGACCGCCTGCATCGCGCCAAAGATGACATTCGCGACAAAGGCCCCGAAGACGATGGCGAAGGTGACGACGGCCAGCATGAAACCGTAAGCCTGGTGCCAGAAGGCCGAGGATTTCGCGAGCGGGACCTTCGCCTCGGGGCAGACGCGGAACTCCAGCCCCTGCCAGGGCCAGACGCCCCCGTCACAGACGGCAAGGTTCTTGAGATACTCGATGGCCTGGTCCAGCGCGATGACGAAGAAGAGGAAAAAGATGATGTCGGGCACGCCGCGCACCATCCAGATGTAGACCTTGCCCAGCCAGCTGACCGGCGCGATGTGCGACCGGGCGGCGGTGGCCCCCATGAAACCCATGCCAAGAGCTGCGGGCGCCGTGATGGCGAGCAGCAGGAGAACGGTCAGGAACGACCAGTAGAAATCGACGTGCTTGGCCGACGTCAGATAGCAAAGGCCCCATGTCAGGCCGTCGATGGCTTTCGGATCGGCGCAGGCTGCGAACATTCACGTATCCAGCTTAAGGGCGAATTTTCGACGAAAACTCGGGGTCGGCCAGGGCGCAACTGCTGCGCCCCGGCCTGAAGGATCAGCAGCCTTCCTTGCCCGCGTCGCCCCAGTCCAGATCGGTATCCGGACCGAAATACTCCGCCTTGGTGATCATCGCGTCCAGCGTTCCATCGCATTTCATCGACTTGATCGCCGCATCGAACTTTTCACGCAGGGCGTCGTCGCTGTCGCGGAAGCCAAGGCCGACGCCGTCGCCGATCGACTCCTGCTTCTCCAGAAGCACCAGCGCGCCGCCCGATTCCGCAGCGATCGGAACGAGATAGTCCTTGTCGGCCAGAACCGCGACTGCTTCACCGTTCTTCACCGCGGCGACGGTTTCTTCCGGCGTTGCATACTCGACCACCTGCATGCCGTTCTCGGCCACGAAGGCTGCCTGGATGGTCGCGGTCTGCGCAGCCACCGGGCCCGACATCAGATCGGCATCTGCCGAGGCCGCAAGATAGGCCGAGGACGCCGGGCGCAGATAGCCTTGGCTGAAGTCGATGACTTCCTCACGCTCGTCGGTGATCGACATCCCGGCGATGATCACGTCGTAGTTGCCCGACTGCAGGTTCGGGATGATCGAGTCCCACTCGTTCGTCACCCATTCGCAGCTCAGGTCGGCGCGCTTGCACAGCTCGTCGCCGAACTCGCGCTCGAAGCCCGCAACTTCGCCCGCGTCGTTGATGAAGTTGTAGGGGGGGTAGGCCCCCTCGGTCCCCAGGCGCACGACGTCCTGCGCGAAAGCCGCGCCCGACAAGGCGGCAAGCGCCGTTGCAAGAAGTAGTCTTTTCATCCTTAGTCTCCCCTTTGGATGGTTGGTGCGGTTCATTCGAACCAGCGGTTTTCGAGGCTGGCAAGTGTTCCGTCGCGGCGCATCGCGTCAAGTGCGGAGTCCAGCGTGTCGAGAAGATCGCCGTTGCCCTTGCAGACGGCCATCGCGACGCCGTCGTCCGGGATCATGTCGGAATAGAGATAGTCAAAGCCGTTGCCGAGGAAGATCGGATCCAGATCGGCCCGGTTCTGGAAGGGGCCAAGCGCAAGGTCGACCCGGCCCTCGGACAGCGCCGCAAGCACCTGCGGCTCGGTCGCAAAGGCCTGGTGGCGCAGGCCAAGACGGCGCAGGTGCGCTTCATGCACGGTGCCGGACTGCACGGCGATCAGCGCGCGCTCGGGTGGCGGCGCGCCCGGGCGACCGATGTACCACTCTTCAGGGTCGGTGGAGTGGTAGCTCTGACTGAAGTCGACCATGGCACGGCGTTCGTCGGTGATCGCGATCCCGCCCAGGACCACATCGAACCGGCCCGCCATGACGCCCGGGATCAACTGGTCGAAATTCGCCAGTTCCCAGTCGCAGGTCAACGCCGCGCGCGCGCAGATCTCGTCCATCACGTCGCGCTCGAAGCCGGTGATTTCGCCTGCCGCATCGACATAGGTGTATTCCGGGAACGGCGCATCGGTGCCGATCACCACCGGTCCGGATGCCGCAAGCACCAGCCCGGTAACGACCGAAGCGATGGCGCCGACGCAGGACATCACGCCGCCGTCGCCGACAGGAACCCGCGCAGACGTTCGCTTTGCGGATTGCCGAACAGGCTTGCAGGCGCGCCCTGTTCCTCGATCTTGCCCTTGTGCAGGAAGATCACATGGTCGGAACAATCGGCCGCAAGCTTCATGTCGTGGGTGACCAGAAGCATGGTGCGCCCCTCGTCGGCCAGCGCCTTGATCACGCGGACGACCTCCTGTTCCAGTTCCGGGTCCAGGGCACTGGTCGGTTCGTCGAACAGAAGCGCCCGGGGCTCCATGCACAGGGCGCGGGCAATCGCCGCCCGCTGCTGCTGGCCGCCCGAAAGCTGTGCGGGCCAGGCATCGGCCTTGTCGCCGATCCCGACCTTGGCCAGATATTCCCGCGCCTTCGCCTCGACCTCTTTCGGGTCGCGCTTCAGGACTGTGACCGGGGCCTCCATCACGTTCTGCAGGATCGTCAGGTGGGACCAGAGATTGAACTGCTGGAACACCATCGACAGATTGGTGCGGATGCGTGTGACCTGATCCCGGTCGCCGGGGTGGCGTCCCAGGCCCTCGCCCTTCCAGCGCACGGCTTCGCCCTCGAAGCGGATCTCGCCCTGCTGGCTGTCCTCCAGCAGGTTGCAGCAGCGCAAAAGCGTGGATTTCCCCGACCCGGACGAGCCGATCAACGACACCACATGCCCGCGTGGCGCGGTCAGATCGACGCCTTTCAGGACCTCAAGCTGGCCATAGCTCTTGTAAAGATCACGGATCTCGATGACCGGAGTTTCTGAGGCGTCGTCGGGCATAGGTCTACTGGGCTGTGGCAACTGGTCAGGCAGTAGGGCCGAGATTCTGCGCCATTGCAACGCCGAATTGGGCGATTGCCGCGCTGTTTGCCGGCGTTCTGGGCATTCCCGCACGTCAAACTGTCAGGGCGGCGGCGGATTGGGCACCGAGAGGTAGAGGTCGGTCGGAATGCGCACCAGGCCCTTCAGGCGCAGCGTGGCGCGGTCGTCGGGCAACAGCGCGGCGATGGCCTCGGCCACAGCCGCGAAGATCGGTTCGGGGTCGCGGCCATGCGCCGTGATCAGCGGCAATCCCGGTGTCGGCGCGGTCATCTCGACCACCCGCAGACGCGGGACCACCGGGTCCACCCCCTGCATCAGCGCATGGGTCACGGCGTCAAGTGCTGCGATGTCGGCCCGTCCTTCGGCCACGGCCCTGGCCGAAAGCCGGTGACCGCCGGTCTGCACCACCGGGGGCAGTCGCAGCCCGGCCCCTGCCGCATGAACCTGCGGCGCGGCCCAGCCGGACTGCGACAGGGCCTCGTTATAGGCAAATCCCGCTCCATCGAAGGCGGACAGGGTCTGACGCGTGTCGTCGGCGCGGGCGACGAAGACCGACCTGTAGAACCCCGGCGGCGCGCCCTCGACCCCATAGTCGGGGGTTCCGACATAGGTCACCCGACCCTGCAGCCGGGCGCGGAACGGATAGCCGCAGGTCTGCGACAGGATAAGGTCCGGCGACGTCCAGGCCTCCCAAAAGGCGGCCTCGCCCCGGGTCAACCTTTCGGGAGCCATCATTCCCCGCACCCGCAGACCCTCCCGGATCAGCGCCCAGAACCGGTCGTTCGCGGCCTCGGTCGGCCCGAAGTCGTACATCGCCAGGCTGGCGATCATTCCCGTTCGGCCCTCTGCCGGGCCAGCGCCGATTCGACATCCGTCAGTCCCAGAAGGCTTGCGACCAGCCGCATCAGCCGGTCCTCATGCGCCTCGCGCTGACCGTCCGCCAGCGCGACCGACCAAAGTGCCTTCAGAAGTTCGGCCCGATCCTCGGGCGCGGTTGCCTCTTTCAGGGCGCGGGTAAAGCGCACGGTGTCCGGGGCAGCCTGCTCCACGTCTTCGGCCTCCGTGCGCAGTCTTGCAGCCGCAAAAGGGTCAAGCCCGTGATGCAATGCCAGCACACGGTCGATCCGCTCGACTTCCTCGGCGGCGTAAAGCCCGTCGGTGCGCGCAATGCGGACCAGAAGGGTCGCAAACGCAAGCTGGGCATCTGCTTCGGGCAGGCGTTCGGGGGCGGGGGCCAGAAGGCGGCGCAAAAGGTCGATCATCAGCCCTATCTAAGCTGTTCGACCCGGCTTGCAAAGCTGCGCCAGACGATCTGCCGTCGCTGACAGCTCCGCCTCCAGCCCGAAAGGCGGATTGACGACGAAAAGACCCGATCCCTCCATCCGGTGCCCGTCGCGCACCGGGGGAAAACGCACCTCGTGGCGCAGGCCCCCGGGGAGTGCGGTGTCCAGCGCCCTCAGCATCGCGGCATGAGGCGCACCCCGCAGGATCGGATACCACAGGATCAGGATGCCCACGTTCCACTTGCGGTGGATGGCGGACAAGTGGCGAGGGATCGCCTCGTAATCCGCCTTCACCTCGTAGGACGGGTCGATCAGCATCAGCCCGCGCCGGGGGGTCGGGGGCGTCAGGGCAAGCGCCAGCTCGAACCCGTCGCGCGGGTAGACAGTGGCACCCCAGTCTTTCGCGGCCGCGCGCAGATGGGCGACCTCTTGCGGGTGAAGCTCGGCGAGATGGATCGAGTCGGTTTCGCGCAGACCCAACGCGGCGATAAGCGGCGAGCCCGGGTAGGTCCGCGGGCCGTATCCCGCCCGCGCCTCGTCCAGCCGCTGCCGATAGGGGTGATCGGCCGGAAACAGCGCCTCAGCCAGCGCGATCCCCGCCGCGGCCTCGCCGGTCTTCACCGCCTCGTCCGCCCCAAGGTCGTAGACGCCGCGACCCGCGTGGGTCTCGATGTAGGTCAGCGGCTTGTCCTTCCGGGTCAGGTAGTCCAGCACCCAGGCCAGCGCCGCATGCTTCTGGACGTCCGCCAGATTTCCGGCGTGATAGAGGTGCTGATAGGAAAGCATTGCCCTTCGCTATCCGGCTTTGATGGGCTTGAAAAGCCGCAACCGACTTGAACCCCGGGCCGTCGCCGCGTAGGGCTGGGAAAACGGAACTGGAGCCTGCGCATGGAAATCTTCACCTACGAGGGATTCGTCGCCCTCATGCAAGTGATCGGCATCGACCTGGTGCTGGCCGGAGACAACGCCATCGTGATCGGACTTGCGGCAGCTGGTCTTCCGAAGGAACAGCGGGCCCGGGCGATCCTGGTCGGGATCATCGCGGCCACGGTCATGCGGATCGGCTTTGCGCTGGTCACGACCTGGCTCTTGGCCATCGTCGGGCTGCTGCTCGCCGGGGGCATCCTGCTGCTCTGGGTCTGCTGGAAGATGTGGCGCGAGCTTCGCGACGGGCATGCCGAGGAGAACCGGGCGGAAGAGGCGTTGAGGGGTCAGGACCTCAACGCGGACGGATCGATCGCGGGCGGGGCTCCGGTCAAGACCTTCCGGCAGGCAGCGACCCAGATCGTCGTCGCGGACGTGTCGATGAGCCTGGACAACGTGCTGGCGGTTGCGGGCGCGGCCAAGGATCACCCGACGGTGCTGATCATCGGTCTGGTCCTGTCGATCGCGCTGATGGGTCTGGCTGCAAGCTGGATCGCCAGCCTGCTGAACAAGCACCGCTGGATCGCCTATGTCGGCCTGCTGATCATCCTCTATGTCGCGCTGAAGATGATGTGGGAGGGCTGGAACGAGGTTCAGCCCTTCGTCGTCGGGATGATCGGGTAGGTGTCCACGGTGGACAATCTCTGATTTGCTTACAGATCAATAGGTTGTCCGTGGGCGTTAGGGATCTGGTAAGGATTGGTGGCGGAGGCGTTGCCGGGTCTGGGACTGGGGCCGGGCTGACCCGGTAGGCGCTGGCCAAACGGGTTCGGACAACGCAGTCGGAGATGGAAACCCTGCGGCGGGACTCGAAGGCGGTGGGGAAGCGGTTGCGGGTGGGATTGGTGTGTGGGCGCACCGGCGAGTGTTTTCGTTAAGGCTTTTTTCACGGTGACACCGCACTTTAATCCCCGCGAAAACGGGGACCTATGCGCGATTACAGCTACTTCGTCTACCTTCTCGCTTCCCGCCGGAACGGCACGCTTTACTGCGGGGTGACCAACAATTTGCTACGTCGGGTGGCCGAGCATCGGGAGGGTCGGGCGGAGAGCTTTACTCGACGCTACGGCGTGACTCGGCTGGTCTGGTTCGAGACGCATTCCGAGATTGCTGAGGCCATCTTGCGGGAGAAGCGGATCAAGGGGTGGAACCGGGCTTGGAAGATAGCGATGATTGAAGCCAAGAACCCTGCGTGGCGGGATCTGGCGGAGGAGATGGGGCTGGGACCGTTCCCATCTGTCATCCCCGCGAAAGCGGGGACCCAGACGGCCAATGGTGCGCTTTTGCATGAAGATGGGTCCCCGCTTTCGCGGGGATGACAGATAGAGAGAGGGGCGGGTCGGGCGCGGTCAGCTTTGCTTTGGGCAAATCTGACGGGGATAGATTGACAACTCACTTAGCTTAGCTGTTTCTTCAAATTTGGGATATCTGCTTCATCCGCTCTACAACTTTGGCGACCTTTTTGTTTGCCTCGTTGAAAAGATTTGGCGCAATCAACTGTCCACCCCTGATATTCTGTTTTGCAGTTCCGGAAACTGAGAACCAACCCGTGTCCCTCTCTTCTACAACGATGGTTCCCGAGACCCCGCTGAATGATCCCCAAGTCATGCCTGTCGTAAAGGACACAAGTCCAGTGGTCTCATCTGAAGAATCCACGCGCCAACCAATATCCACAACGGCTTTGACGGCCAAGCGCGAGAGAAGTTGTTTGGTTCCGCTAAACTCACCAGTCTTTGGATCAAAAGTGACTTTAGTTGGTGCTTGCAGAACACCCACGCCTTGCTGCTTTTCAATCGGCGCACCGCAACCAATGCAGTTTGTCGCCTTGTCTGAGACTTCCTTACCACATTCTGAGCATGAAATCAGTGCCATTGCTATGTCCTTGAAGCTATCGCTTCGCAACAATACTCAACGATCGTTGTGTGGGCAACTATCTACACCAACCTGCTTACCTCCACCGCCGCCCTTACAAAATCCGCGAACAGCGGATGCGGAGCAAACGGCTTGGATTTCAGCTCGGGGTGGAACTGCACTCCGATGAACCAGGGGTGGTCCCTGACCTCGACGATCTCGGGCAGCTTGCCGTCCGGGGACATGCCGCTGAAGATCAGGCCGCATTTCTCCAGTCCGGCGATGTATTTGGCGTCGACCTCATAGCGGTGGCGGTGGCGTTCCTCGATTACGGTCGTCCCGTAGATGCGGGCGACGGCTGACCCGTCTTTCAGGTTGGCGGTATAGGCCCCGAGGCGCATGGTGCCGCCCTTTGCGTCGCTGGCCTTGCGGATGACGGTGTGGTTGCCCTGCACCCATTCCTTCAGGTGATAGACGACCGGGGTAAAGCGCTTGGCACCAGCCTCGTGGTCGAACTCCTCCGACCCGGCATCCTTGATCCCGGCCAGCGTCCGGGAGGCCTCGATCACTGCCATCTGCATGCCAAGGCAGATGCCGAGATAGGGGATCTTCTTCTCGCGGGCGAACTGGGCGGCCTTGATCATGCCTTCGGTGCCGCGCTCGCCAAAGCCGCCGGGGACGAGGATCGCGTCAAGGCCGTCGAGATAGGGCGTGGGGTCCTCACGCTCGAAGATCTCGCTGTCGATCCATTCGGCTTTCACCCGCGTCCGGTTGGCCATGCCGCCGTGGGTCAGGCCCTCGACGATGCTTTTGTAGGCGTCCTCCAGCTGGGTGTATTTGCCGACGATGCCGACGCGGACCTGATCCTCGGCATTGGTCAGCCGGTCCATCACGTCTTCCCATTTGGCCAGGTTCGGCTTCGGCGCGGGGGTGATCCCGAACGCGTCGAGGACGGCCTGGTCAAGTCCCGCGCGGTGGTAGGCAAGGGGGGCCTCGTAGATCGTCTTCAGGTCATAGGCGGGGATGACGGCGGATTTGCGGACGTTGCAGAAGAGGGCAATCTTCTCCAGCTCCCGCTCGGGGATCGGGTGTTCGGACCGGCAGACGAGGACATCCGGCGCAAGGCCGATGCTTTGCAGCTCCTTGACCGAATGCTGGGTGGGCTTGGTCTTCAACTCTCCCGACGCCGCAAGGTAGGGCAGCAGCGTCAGGTGCATCAGGATCGACTGGCCGCGCGGGCGTTCGTGGATGAACTGGCGGATCGATTCAAAGAACGGCAGTCCCTCGATGTCGCCGACGGTGCCGCCGATCTCGCAGAGCATGAAGTCGACCTCATCGTCGCCGATCCTGAGGAAGTCCTTGATCTCGTTGGTGACGTGCGGGATGACCTGGATGGTCTTGCCGAGGTAATCGCCCCGGCGTTCCTTCTCCAGCACGTTGGAATAGATCCGGCCCGAGGAGATGCTGTCGGTCTGCCGCGCATGGACGCCGGTGAAGCGTTCGTAATGGCCAAGGTCGAGGTCGGTCTCGGCCCCGTCATCGGTGACGAAGACCTCGCCGTGTTCGAAGGGCGACATCGTGCCGGGGTCGACGTTCAGGTAGGGGTCGAGCTTGCGCAGGCGCACGGTATAGCCGCGGGCCTGCAGGAGGGCACCAAGCGCGGCGGAGGCCAGGCCCTTGCCGAGAGAGGAAACCACGCCGCCGGTGATGAAGATGTAACGCGCCAAGGCGGGACTCCCGTGTCAAACAACGCGATTCGGGGACGGTGGAATCGCGGCACCACGGGAGTTGAGGTATAGCGACCTCCGCCCGGATAGGCAACGCCCGGTCCGCTATATCATGCGGGCGATGACCGGGGTCTGCCAAGCAGTAGTGGGATCAGGGATTGGTGGCCGGGGCCGCAGGCTCGTCGGCGCGCAGGGGCGTCGCCGGAGCATCGCCGGCAGGGGCCGCCGCGCCGGGCAAGGTCAGGTCGGTACCGGCAAGACCGTCGCCGGAGGCCGGAGAGTCGGTCGCAGGGGCGTCGGTCGCAGGGGCGTCGGTTGCGGGAGCGTCGCTGGCGCTGTCGACGACTGACTCGCCATCGCCGCCGCGGGTCGCAAGCACGGTGAGTGTGATCGAGGTCACGATGAAGGCCGCCGCGAAGATCCAGGTCAGCTTGGTCAAGGCCGTTGCCGCACCCCGGGCCGACATCGTTCCGCCCCCGCCACCGCCGATGCCAAGGCCACCACCTTCGGACCGTTGCAGAAGCACGACCCCGATCAGGAGGAGCGCGAGGATCAGGTGGATGGTGAGAACGACGTTTTCCAAGAAGAGGCTCCGGCGGCTGACGCGCCTATCTAGGCGGAAGGGGGGCGGGGTGCAAGGGTCGAGGCGGGGCACCCGATCGGGGAGCCGCCTCGGGGCCCGTCGAGGGCCCGCTTGGCGGCGCTGTCGCGGGACGGGGCCCGGGGCTTTGGACCTTGGTCGGGCGTCGGAGCCTCCGGCGGGAGTATTTGGGGAAAAGCGCAAGGCTCAGGGATCTGATGCGCCCTTGGGACCGACCGGGACTCTGGTGCCCTCGGGGTCGGGGACACCGGTGGCCGGGAAGGTCGGGCCGGTGGCTAGCGGGGTGGGAATGCCACCGCCGCTGCCACGGCCGAGACAGTTGATGGTCTCAGCCATCGACCTCGTCCGTGGTCTGCTGGCCGGACAGGCGCTGGCGCAGGATCGACCAGGACATGCCGATGCCGAGGATCAGCGACAGGACCAGAAGGCCGAGCCAGGTGTTCAGCGCGGAGTTGTCGAGGCCGAGGATCCCCCAGTCGGTCAGCACCCAAAGCCCGGCGGCAAAGACCGCGGCAATGACGATGGCACCGAGGATGCCGATCGAGCGCAGGGTGGCGACGAGGTAGACCATCGCCGCGACGGCAAGGATCAGGCCGAGGAACACGATCAGCGGGGTCTGCTGGCCCCATCCGGTGCGCGCCCAGGTGACGTAGTTCCACGACGTCGGATTGAAGATCGCGGCGAGGAGGAGGAACGCGCCAAGCCAGCGCAAGAGAAAGCCCATGGTGATGTCCTTCCGGGTTCAACCGGCGCATGTTACCGCAACGCGCCCACCAAGGCCAATGGGGCGGGTTTCAGACCGGATGCGCCAGACCAGCTTGCCTGTCAGGCCGGAGCCGCATCCGACCGCCGGACCATGACGGAGCCGACATTGCCGCCAGGCAGCTGACGGGTTGGACATCGTGGCGCAACCTGAGGTTGATTGATGGATTTCTGCAACAAGCCGTGCCGATCTGGCGCAGTGGTCAATCCGATGCAGGTCAACATCGCAAAAATGCGATATGTTCAAGTTTGCTGATCAATACGGCGCCTGGTCGCCAAATGAGGTAGAAAAATGAAAAGAAGCACCCTGTTTGCGATTGCGATTTCCTGTGCCCCCGGCCTTGTCGCGGCTCAAACGGTCACGGGTGGACTGACGTTGAGCTACGGCGAGCTGGACGGTGGCTTCGGGACCAGCGACATCAAGGCCAAGGGTCTAGACGGCCGGATGAAGGTGGCGTTCGGCAACGGAGCCTCCCTCGGCGTGCAGGTGGGCAAGATCGACATGCCGATTTCCGGCACTCCGGTAACCCTGGAAGGCGAGTTCTTCGCACTTGACGGGGCCTATCGGTTCGGAAACGGCGTCAAAGTTGGTGCCTTCGTGGATCGGCTGACCATGGGAGCCGACATCGCGCCAATCGACATCACGCTGAAAACGAACGGCGTTTCGCTGGGCTACGAGGGCCAGGTCTTCGAGGTGGAAAGCTTCGTCGGCAATACGTCGCTGAGCCCCGCCATGCTTGCCGTCGACATTGACAACCTCGGGATCACCGCCTCCTACACCGGAAAACCCGGGCTTGAGGTCGGGGCCACCTACTTGCGGGCGAAACTGTCATCCGGCGGGATGTCGGAAAATATCGACTTCACCGGCGTCGGAGCGACCTATGTCCTCGGCCAGTCCTACATCGTCTTCGGCGGCATAAGCCAGGCCGACTTCTTCCTTGGTGGAACGGAACTGGATACCATGGGACTTGGGGTTGGCTATGACCTTGCCGCAATGACAGGTTTCGGCGCCACGGTGTCGCTGGAATTGGCACAGACCGAAGCGGGCGGCACGACCGACATCGACACCATCCGGTTTGGCCTGACCCTGCCGTTCGGCAAGTCCGGCCCGGCCCTGCCGATGAACAGCGTTGCGGATTCGATCCTGAACCCGCGCCACGGGGCCTTCAACGCCGCGCTGACGGCGGCGTTCTGACGGGGCACCGGCTTTCGGAAAGTGTGTCTCAGGGGGGCCTTGCGCGGCCCCCCTGCCGGAAGTCCCCGGAACGGGGCGTCGAATCCGGTTCCCCCCCGGCGCAGCTGTCGCTATACCCCGCGTGGTTTGAACGTGACTCGGGGAAGTGCGCATGGCCAACGTCGTCGTGGTAGGTGCCCAGTGGGGCGATGAAGGCAAGGGCAAGCTGGTCGACTGGTTGTCCGAACGCGCCGACGTGATCGCGCGGTTCCAGGGCGGGCACAACGCCGGGCATACCCTCGTCATCGGGAATACCGTCTACAAGCTGTCGCTGCTGCCCTCGGGCATCGTGCGCGGCGGCAAGCTGTCGGTCATCGGCAACGGCGTCGTGGTGGACCCCTGGCATCTGGTGGCCGAGATCGAGAAGCTGCGCGGGCAGGGGGTGGAGATCACGCCCGAGAACCTGATGCTGGCCGAGAACGCCAGCCTGATCCTGCCGATCCATGGCGAACTGGACCGGGGGCGCGAGGCGCAGACGAGCGTTGCCAAGATCGGCACCACGCGGCGGGGCATCGGCCCGGCCTATGAGGACAAGGTCGGCCGCCGGGCGATCCGGGTCGCTGACCTGTTCGATGCGGCGACTTTGGACACCCGGATTGGCCGCCTGCTGACGCATCACAATGCGCTGCGCGCGGGGCTGGGGCTGGAGCCGGTGGATGCAGCGGCGCTGAAGGCTTCGCTGCTGGAGATTGCGCCGCAGATCAAGCCCTATGCCGGGCCGGTCTGGAAGGTGCTGAACGAGGCGCGGCGGGCGGGCAAGCGGATCCTCTTCGAAGGCGCGCAAGGCTCGCTGCTGGATATCGACTACGGGACTTACCCCTATGTGACCTCGTCGAACACCATCGCGGGGCAGGCGGCGACCGGGACCGGGGTCGGGCCGACGGCCATCGACTTCGTGCTGGGGATCGTGAAGGCCTATACGACCCGCGTGGGCGAAGGCCCGTTCCCGGCAGAGCTGTTCGACGCCGACGGGGAACGCCTGGGCGAGCGCGGGCACGAGTTCGGCACCGTGACGGGGCGCAAGCGGCGCTGCGGCTGGTTCGATGCGGTGCTGGTGCGGCAGACCTGTGCGACCTCGGGCGTGTCGGGGATAGCGCTGACCAAGCTGGACGTGCTGGACGGGTTCAAGACGCTGAAGATCTGCGTCGGCTATGATCTGGACGGCAGGCGCATGGACTACCTGCCGATTGCCGCCGACGAGCAAGCGCGCTGCCGACCGATCTACGAAGAGCTGGAAGGCTGGTCGGAGACGACAGCCGGTGCGCGCAGCTGGGCGCAACTGCCCGGCGCAGCGATCAAGTATGTGCGGCGGATCGAGGAGTTGATCCAGTGCCCGGTCGCGCTACTGTCCACCTCGCCGGAACGCGACGACACGATCCTGGTGACCGATCCCTTCGCGGACTGACGGCGCCGCTCCTCGCGTCACTGCGTTCGCTCCTCGCTATCGGGGCCGGAAAGGACTGGACAATGGCAATGAGTTACAAGGCCCGGCGGCGCTGGGCGCTGGTGATCCTGTTGATCGGGATGCCGCTTTATGTGGTGGCGGCGGTGACGCTGGTCGGGCTGATCGAGCGGCCTTCGTTTCTGGTGGAACTGGCGATCTATCTGGGTCTGGGCTTTGCCTGGGCCCTGCCGTTCCGTTTCGTCTTCCGCGGCATCGGTCAGGCGGATCCGGATGCGGAAAAGACGGACGGGCAAGGCCCATCCGTCTGACCGGAGTGTCACGACCGGGGGCCGTCAGTTCAGGCGGCGGGCCTCGGCCAGGTAGGGCGAAGTGTCGGCCAGGGCATAGTGGCCGCGGGTCACCTTTTCGATCCGACCGGTGCGCAGAAGCGTGCCAAAACTGCGCAACCCATCCTCGCGGCTGACCGGCTTGCCGCCCGCCGAAGCCATCATTCGGCGCATCAGCTGCGGGCGGGTGAACTGTTCGCGCTTTTCGACGCAGGTCGCGAAGGCGGCGGCGGCTTCCAGCATCTCGGCCATCGACCGGGCACCGACCGTTTCGGCAAAGGCGGCCAGACCGGTTTCATCGATCTCGCGGGCGTCTTCGGCCAGATCCTCGTCATCGTCGGCCTCGATGGCCGTGCCGTAGGACGGCTTTTCCAGCACGATGCTGCGGGCAGGGGCGGCGGAGGCTGCAACGGCGGCTCCGGACCCGATCGCGCCCGACAGCCTGCCGGTGCGCATGGCAACCATCGGCTGACCGTCCGGATTGGCCGGGGCGATCCCGGGGACGGCGGGGGACATCGAGGGGGCCGCGGCGGGGGCAGCCGCAGGTGCGACACGGTCGATGCGCTGCTCCGAGACCAGGACCAGCGGCGGCGGGCTGATCATGCCGGGGCGGATGGTGCCGGGACGTAGCTCCTGGGTGCGGACCTGAACCGACTTGCGGCGCGGCTTGACTTCGGGCGGCGGCGGCGACGTTTCGGGCGCGCCGGGCTGGATCGCCTCGGCCAGATCGTCGCGGTAGGCGTCCAGGCTGACATCGGCGCGCGGGGCCTCGTAGTCGAGGTCGGCGCGATCGGCTTCGGTCGAGACCACGGCGGCCTTCAGGTGCGACAGGGCTTCCTGACGGCGGCGGTTGGCATCCTCGGCCATCACCTCTTCGGCCTGCTGCATCAGGCGGGAGATCTCGTCGGACTCCTGCGGCCTCGACATCACCCGGGTCGCCCCGGGATCGCGGGGATCGGGCTGTTCGCCGGGACGCAACTGGACCACGCGGGAGTTCATCCGGCGCGAGCGGCCCGGTTTGGGCGTCGGCAGCGGGTCCTCGGCCAGCGCCACCCCGGCGTCCGCCGAGGCGAAATCGGCGTCGGTCACGGCTTCCGGCAGGGGATCGACGGCTGCTGCCTCGGCCAGGGAGAATCCGGCAGGCGCATCTTCGGGCAAGGTGTCGTCAAGGGCTGCGGCAAGGTCTGCCTGGTCAAGCGTCACACCGTCAAGCGCCGCAAGGTCGGTCAGGTCTTCCAGGGCGGCGTCCGCCTCGGGCTGGGCGTCCGACCGGTCGTCTTCGCCAAAGGCGGTGCCGACGTCGGCGGCCTCAAGGGAGTCAGCCTCGATGCTGTCTTCCAGAGTCGCTGCGGTGTCGGCAGACTCAGTGACCATCGCGTCGAAAAACGCTTCTGCAGCCGGGATCTCGTCGTCGGCAATCAGGGCCCCAAGCCGGGCTGCGACATCGGGAGATTCGCCTTCGGACAGGTCGGGGGTGACATCCTCGGCGACCGGGGCGAAATCAGCGGCAGCCTCCTCGGCCTCGGCGTCCAGGGTCTCGGCAACGAAAGCCGACGCGGGGGGCGACAGGTCCGCCGCCATCGGATGAACGGCGCGACGGATGCGGGCCAGCTTGGCGGCGACGCCTTCGGGGATCACGTCCTGCAGTGAAGGTTCCGGTGCGGTCAGGTCTTCTTCGGCGGGAGCCTCGGGCTCGACCAGACCGCGCGAGGGCCGGCGGGAAACCGGATTGAACAGGATGCGCGGCGCGGCGGCCTCGGCAGTCTCGCCCTCGCTCGCGGCTTCGGCACGGGGAGCCTCGTCGCGTCTGGCCGCACTCAGGCGCGAAACCTCACGCTCGGCCAGGCGGTGCAGCATGGCGGCGTCGGGGGGCGGGGGCTCGGCCCCGAAGTGACGATCCTGCGCGGCAAGATCGCGGAAGTATTCGGCAATCGCCTTCATCGTGTCGAAGGGATTCTCGAACCCTTCCAGCGTGCAGCTGAAAGTCCCGTAGGATACGGTGAGGATCTTGCTTTCACTGGTCATGACTGGACAGCCTTTCGCCTTGGTCGTCACACGATACTCGTCTGCACCGTCCTAGAGCATGGACAGACCGGGGTAATTTGATGGATTGATTGTGGCCGGACCCCGGGAAACCTGCCTTAATTGGATACAGTCTTACATGAAATCGCCGATTGTCCAGTCAACCCACGGTGTAACGCTTGCCGGAGGCGGGCCCTTTGCGGCACGCGATCTGACGCTGGCGCTGGCGCGGGCACCCGTGCCCGTGGCGGCGGACAGCGGGGCGGACCGGTTGCTGCGGCTGGGGGTCACGCCTGCGGCGGTGATCGGCGACATGGATTCGATCTCGGACGCGGCGAGGGCGGCAATTCCCGTTGACCGCCAGCATCTTGTGGCCGAACAGGTCACCACGGACTTCGACAAGGCCCTGCGGCTGATCGAGGCGCCACTGGTCCTCGCCCTTGGGTTTGCTGGTGCGCGGCTGGATCATGGCCTCGCCGCGCTGGCCACGCTCATCGCACGGACCGAACAGAGCTGCATCCTGATCGGGCCGAAGGATCTTGCCTTCGCGGCCCCCCCCCGGCTGGCACTTGACCTCGCCCCGGGCGACCCCCTGTCGCTGTTCCCGATGGCGCAGGTGACGGGGCGCAGCGCGGGCCTGGAATGGCCGATCGCCGGACTCTCCTTCGCCCCGGACGGGATGATCGGCACGTCGAACCGGGTCACGGCGCGGCGGGTGGTGCTGGAATTCGACCGGCGGGGGATGCTGGTGATCCTGCCGCGGCGGCGGCTGGACGCGGCGATCAAGGCTCTTCTGGCAGCAGCGTGAGGCTGGGGGACTTCGATCTGGCTTTCGCCGAGAGCCGTTCGCGGTGAATGATGTAAAGCCCGGACGACACGATGATCGCGATCCCGACCCAGGTCATCCGGTTCGGGAAATCGCCGAAGATCAGGTAGCCGAGAATCACCGCAGTCACGATCTCGGAGTAGTGCAGCGGCGCAAGCGTGGCCGAGGGGGCGAATTTCAGGGCATAGGTCATGCTCATGTGGCTGACAGCCGCCCAGAAGCCGACCCCGAAAAGCCAGAGCCAGTTCCACCCGACCGGCCAGATCGGGTCAAGCGCTGCAATGCCCGAGCCATTGGCCAGCACCATGACCGGCAGGCACAGCAGAAGCCCGGTCCAGGAGGTGTGGAACTGCATGGTGACGGGGTGCATCCAGGCCGAGATCGCGCGGGTGACCAGCATGTAGAAGGCAAACAGGACAGCGGTTGCCAGGGGCCACAGAGCCACGAGACCGAAGGCGGCAAGCGAGGGCTGGATGACGAAAAGCGCCCCGACAAAGCCCACGGCGCAGGCCGCGATCCGGCGCGGGCCCACCTGGTCGTCAAAGAGGAAATGGCCCAGGATCAGAAGGATGAACGGCTCGACGAAGACGATGGCCAGGGCATCGGCGATGGGCATGACCTGGATGCCCGAGACGAAGGCGAAGGTCGAGACGAGGAGGAAGAGCGCGCGCAGCGTCGTGTAGCCAAGCGCCCGGGCCGAGAGGCGAAAGCTGAGGCCCATGAACCACATGACGGGCAGCATGAGGGCGGTCTGCACCACAAAGCGGGCGGCAGTGACCTGCCCGACCGGCACGCCGTTTTCGGCCGCAAGTTTGGCCGAGACATCCAGCAGCGGCGCGATCACGCAGAAGGCAAGCATCAGGAGGATGCCCTGAAGGGTGGTATCGCGCGTCATGCCCGTTGCCTAGCGGGAGGCTCGGGGGCGTGCCAGCCTGAAAGCGACATCGCCGCCGGGACGGCTTTCAAAATGAGCGCTGGCGCGCAAGTCATTGCCTCGCCTCTGGCCGTTCCGGCCAACCGGCTCGGGCGTCGGGGGCGCGTCGCCCCCCGAACCCCCGAGAGTATTTGACAAAAGCGCAAGCGCATTTGCTCTTTTCCCAAATACTCCCGCCGGAGGCTGCCACGGGTTCAGCAGTTCGGGACGTTGACGGCAAGGCCCCCCAGCGAGGTTTCCTTGTACTTCTCGTGCATGTCCTTTCCGGTTTGCCGCATGGTCTCGATGCAGACGTCCAGGCTGACGAGGTGCTGCCCGTCGCCGCGCAGCGAGAGGGAGGCAGCGGAAACCGCCTTGATCGCGCCGAGGCCGTTCCGTTCGATGCAGGGCACCTGGACGAGGCCCTTCACCGGGTCGCAGGTCATGCCGAGGTGGTGTTCAAGGGCGATTTCGGCGGCGTTCTCCACCTGTTCGGGCGTGCCGCCGAGGACCGCGGCCAGTCCTGCTGCGGCCATGGCTGCGGCGGAGCCGACCTCGGCCTGGCAGCCGCATTCCGCCCCGGAAATGCTCGCGTTGTGCTTGCAGAGCCCGCCGATGGCAGCGGCGGTCAGCAGGAAGTCCCCGACCTTTGCCGTGGACGCCCCGGGCACATGGTCGAGGTAGTAGCGCAGCACGGCGGGGACGACGCCCGCAGCACCGTTGGTGGGCGCGGTGACGACCTGCCCTCCGGCGGCGTTCTCCTCGTTGACCGCCATGGCGTAGAGCGACATCCAGTCGTTGATGGTGTGCGGCGGGGTCAGGTTCAGCCCGCGCTCGGCCAGGAGCGCGTCGTGGATGCCCTTGGCCCGCCTGCGCACTTTCAGGCCGCCCGGCAGGATGCCCGTCCCCGCCATCCCGCGCGAGATGCAGTCGTTCATCACCTGCCAGACGCGCAAGATGCCCGCGTCCAGCTCGGCGGCCGATCGGAACTTCAGCTCGTTCTGCCGTTTCATCGCGGCAATCGTCAGCCCGGAGGTCCGCGCCATGTCCAGCATTTCGGCGGCGGTCTCGAACGGGTAGGGCACATCGGCCCGGGCCTTGGCCTTGGCCCCGCCCGTGTCGGCAAGCTCGGCCGCGGTCAGCACGAAGCCGCCGCCGATCGAGTAATATGTCTCTTGCAGGATCACGTCGCCCTGCGCGTCGGTGGCCTTCAGGATCATGCCGTTGGCATGGCCGGGCAGGGCGGGGCCGAAGTCGAAGTGCAGGTCCTTCAGCGGATCGAAGGCAAGGGGCGGCAGGCCGGGAACCTCGATCACCCTGGTCTCGCGGATGCGGGCAAAGGCGGCATCGGCGCGCTCGGCGTCATAGGTGTCGGGGGCAAATCCCGCGAGGCCAAGGATCGTGGCGCGGTCGGTGGCATGGCCGACCCCGGTGAAGGCCAGCGAGCCGTGCAGCGAGGCCCGAAGCCCATGAAAGTGGAAGGGCGAGGCGCGCAGGGTGTCCAGAAACCGCGCGGCGGCGACCATCGGGCCCATGGTGTGACTGGAGGATGGGCCGATGCCGACCTTGAACATGTCGAAGACAGAGAGGAACATCTGGGGCTCGGTTTCCGGGACAGGACTAAAGCACTGATCCCTCAGGAGGATTAGGTTGTTCGGGACGGGTGAAGGGATGTGCGCCCAGCCCCTCGGCCCGGGCGATGACGGGGGTCTCGACGCGCGCTTCCTGCGCATGGGCGAGGTCGAAGAGGGCGGGGAAGGCGGCAAGGTCGAGCCAGCGCGGGGCGTCTGACGGGTAGAGGGCGGCCCAGCGGGTCAGGGTGATGGTGTAGACGCCAAGCGGCGTTGCGGCGGCGAACAGGCGGGCATGCTGCCGGGCGGCGGCGTCGAGCAGGCCGAAATGGCGCAGCATCCGCGTCGACATGATTTCAAGATGCGCGGCATGGGCATCGACCGGCGCATATTGGTGCGGGTAGAAGATCTGGCGCAGATCAGCGTGGGCGGTGTTCGACAGGAAGAACAGCCAGCGCAGGAAAAGCGGCCGGTCGGGGTCGCCGGGGCCGGGACCAAGCCGGTGGGTGTCCGCAAGCCACAGGAGGATCGCGCCGGTTTCCGAAATCGGACCCTGCGGGGTTTCCAGCGTCGGGATCAGGCCGGTGGGGTTCAGCGCCCGGTAGGCGGCGCTGTCCTGCTGGCGCGCGCCCCGGTCGACCAGCGCCGTGCGATAGGGCAACCCCGCGCCGTCAAGGACCAGGCGGATGATCAGCGAGGCATTGTCCGGGGCATAGTGCAGCGTGTACATCGGGCGTCCGTGGTGTCTTGGCGGGATGTTCTGGCAAGACTTGCCGAACTTTAGCGCCGCTGCAGGTCGAAAAGCGACCCCCTGACGCATGCGGGCGCAGCTTTCGCGGGTCAGCCGTGCAGCCCCTCGTCCGATGTCCGTTTACCCATTGTCAACCGTTCCCGTTGCAGGCTGCACGCGCAGTCTGGGCGAAAGGCGGGGCCGATGCGGCTTTTGATAGTGGTGGCGGTCCTTGCGATGACCGCGCAGGCAGGACGGGCCGAGAAGGATGCGCTGGCAGCGGCGATGGCGCGCAACCCCGAACGCTTCGAGGCGTGGGCAATCGACCTGGTCGCGGGGTTCGGCGGACCGGACGGTCTGCGGCTCGCCGGGATCGAGACGCATATCGCACTGGAACGGGCGGGCGCGCGCGCCTCAAGCCTGCGGCGGTTCCTGGCGATGGATCTTGATGCCGATGGCTCGGTCACGCGCGATGAACTGGCCGTCAGCCAGCGCGCCGCAAGTGCCGCGGGCCGGGGCCGGATGGAACGGCAGTTCGCCGCCGCCGATGCCGATGGCAATGCGGTCGTCGATCCGGCAGAGATGGCGGCAAGCGGCACCGCGGCGGCGCTGGCTGCGCTCGGCGAGGCCGAGGCCGGGCTTCTGCGGGCGATGCTGCGGCTGGACGCCGATGGTGACGGTGCCCTCACGGCGGCCGAGGTTTCGGCAGCGGTCGCCCGGCTGGATGAGGCGACCTGAGGCTGAAAAGGCGCCCACGCGATCGTGCGAAGCCTCTCGCCCTGCCGCAACCTTTGCGGTATGCCGGGGCGACAAGAAGGGGGACATCGCCATGGCTGCCGAGCTTTCACCCATCGATCAGGCCAAATTCGTCGCCGCGCGGCGCTCGGTGGATTTTGTCGAATCAGGGATGAAGCTGGGGCTTGGCACCGGGTCCACCGCGGCCTGGATGGTGCGGTGCCTGGCGGAACGGGTGCGCGAAGACGGCCTGCAGGTGACTTGCGTGGCGACCTCGTCGCGGACGGCAGATCTTGCGCGCGGCCTTGGCCTGACCGTCGTCGGACTGGACGATGTCAAGTGGCTGGACCTGACCATCGACGGCGCGGACGAGTTCGATGCGAACCTGAACCTGATCAAGGGCGGCGGTGCGGCGCTTTTGCAGGAAAAGATCGTCGCGACCGCCAGCGACCGGATGATCGTGATCGCGGACGCGGCCAAGGAAGTGGCGCAGCTTGGCGCCTTTCCCCTGCCGGTCGAGGTGATCCCCTTCGGCTGGCAGACGACCAAGGCCCTGATCGAGGAAACGCTCTACAGCCTCGATGTCATGAGCCGGGACATCTCGCTGCGGCAGGCCAACGGCGCCCCGTTGCGGACCGACGAGGGGCACTATCTTCTGGACCTCAGCCTCAGGCGGATCGGCAATCCCCGGCAACTTGCGCTGGTGCTGAACCAGATCCCCGGCGTGGTGGAGAACGGGCTGTTCATCGACATCTGCGACGTGGTGGTGATCGGCCATGGCGATGGGCGGGTGACCGTGCGCGACATCAACTCGGGCCGCGTCGAGACCGGGTCGGTCGATTTGACCGACAGCCGCAACATCTTTGCCGATCTGGAGTAAGACGGCCCGTCACCCGATGGTGACCACAAACCGGGAAGGCGACCTTCCCCTGCGGTCCAGGAACGCATAGCTCTGGCGGCGGCACAACGGCGAACGGAAGGCATCATGGCATTCGACTACGACCTTTTCGTCATCGGCGGTGGCTCGGGCGGGGTACGGGCGGCGCGGATCGCGTCGGGCGAATACGGCGCGAAGGTCGGTCTGGCCGAGGAAAGCCGGATGGGCGGCACCTGCGTCATACGGGGATGCGTGCCGAAAAAGCTGATGGTCTTTGCCAGTGGCTTTCCCGAAGCCATCGCGGAAGCCCGCGCCTATGGCTGGCAGGTGGACGCCGGGGCCTTCGACTGGACGGCCTTCCGCACCAGGCTGGAGGCCGAGCTGGACCGGCTGGAGGCGGCCTATCGCAACACCCTCAAGACCGCAGGCGTGACAATTCACGACGAACGTGCGGTGATCGTCGATCCGCATCGCGTGCGGCTGGCTTCGGGTGCCGAAGTCACGACGAAGCACATCCTGGTTGCGACCGGCGGGCGGCCCTTCGTGCCCGAGTTTCCGGGGTCGGACCTGGCTGTGACCTCGAACGCGATGTTCCACCTCGATGCGCTGCCGAAGCGGGCCCTGGTGGTGGGCGGGGGCTATATCGCCAGCGAATTCGCCTGCATCCTGAACGGCCTGGGGGTCGAGGTCAGCCAGTACTATCGCGGGGCGCAGATCCTGCGCGGTTTTGACGACGAAGCCCGGGGCCATGTCGCGAACGCGATGCAGGCGCAGGGCATCGCCATCCATTGCGGCACGGACGTGATGCGGCTGGAAAAGACCGCAACCGGCATCCGCGCGGTGGCGACGGACGGATCCGAGCGCGAGTTCGACCTGGTGCTCTATGCCACCGGGCGGCGGCCGAACACGGGTGGACTCGGCCTGCACGGCCTTGGCGTCACCCTTGGCCGCGAGGGACAGATCGTCGTCGACCGGTTCAGCCAGACCGGAGTGCCGTCGATCTTTGCCGTGGGCGACGTGACGGGGCGGATCAACCTGACCCCGGTCGCGATCCGCGAGGGACATGCGTTTGCCGATACCGTCTTCGGATCGAAACCCACCGCCTTCGATCACGAGCTTGTCGCCTCGGCGGTCTTCACCCGGCCCGAAATGGGCTCGGTCGGCCTGAGCGAGGAAGCGGCGCGGGCGCAAGAACCGATCGAGGTCTACTCCACCGCCTTCCGCCCGATGAAGACGGCTTTCGCGGGCAAGCCGGACCGTGTGCTGATGAAGCTGATCGTCAGCCAGGCCACGCGCAAGGTGCTTGGCTGCCATCTTGTCGCGCCCGAGGCGGGCGAGATGATCCAGCTTGCGGCCATCGCGATCCGCATGGGGGCCACGAAAGAGGATTTCGACCGCACCTGTGCGGTGCATCCGACAATGGCCGAGGAACTGGTTACGATGCGAAAACCCGTGCGAAGCGCCTGACAACGGCGTGCTGTGGGTTGATTTCCGGCTGGATATGACCAGCTTAGGGCAAACGGATAGAAGAGGTTCGGTTAAATGGCAGGTAGTGGCGGTCCCTGGGGCGGCGGTGGCGGCCCGGGCAACGATGACCGGGGCGGCAGGGGCAACAACGACGACGACGACCGTCGCGGCGGACGCCGGGGCGAAGGCGGGCCCCAGATCCCGGAAATCGATCAGCTGATGAAGCGGGGGCAGGAACAGCTGCGCGTCCTCATGGGCGGGCGTGGCAACCGGGGCACCGGCGGCCCGGGGGGCGATCCGGGTGGCCCGATCTTCACCAAGCAGGGCATCGGCCTTGGCGTGCTGGCGCTGATCGCGGTCTGGTCCTTCATGTCCTTCTACACCGTGCGCCCCGAAGAACGCTCGGTCGAGCTGTTCCTGGGCGAAAGCTCGGGCGTCGGCGATCCGGGCCTGAACTTCGCGCCCTGGCCGGTCGTGCGCTACGAAAAGGTGCAGGTCACCGGAGAGCGGACGACCGACATCGGCACGGTCCAGGGCAACGCCGACAGCGGCCTGATGCTGACGCGCGACCAGAACATCGTCGACATCGGCTTTCAGGTGGTGTGGAACATCTCGGACCCCGAGAAATACCTCTTCAACCTTGCCGACCCCGAAATCACCATCCGCGCGGTCAGCGAAAGCGCGATGCGCGACATCATCGCCCGGTCGGAACTGTCGCCGATCCTGAACCGCGACCGGGGCGTCATCGCCTCGGACCTGCGGACGGCCGTGCAGACGACGCTCGACAGCTACAATGCGGGCATCACGGTGATCCGGGTCAACCTGCAGGTTGCCCAGCCCCCGCGTGAGGTGATCGACGCCTTCCGCGCCGTGCAGGCCGCCCAGCAGGAACGCGACCGGCTTGAGAAAGAGGCCGACGCCTATGCCAACCAGGTCACCGCCGGTGCCCGCGGCGAAGCGGCCCGGCTGATGGAAGCCGCCGAAGGCTACCGGGCCGAGGCGGTGAACTCGGCCCAGGGCGAGGCGGCACGATTCATCTCGGTCTACGACGAATATGTGAAAGCCCCCGAGGTCACCCGTCGGCGGCTTTATCTCGAAACCATGGAACGGGTGCTTGGCGGCATGAACAAGGTGATCCTCGACGGCGTCAGCGGCGGCGAAGCGGGCCAGGGCGTTGTGCCCTTCCTGCCCTTGAACGAGCTTGGCCGGATGACGCCCAGCCAGGGTGCAGGCACCACGGGGGGGACGAACTGATGCGCGCGATCTATCTTGTTCCCGTCGCCGTCGTGCTTCTGGTGCTGATCCTGTCTTCGGTCTTCATCGTGGACGAACGGAAAAAGGCGCTGGTGCTGCAGTTCGGCCAGGTCATGCAGGTGAAGGAACAGCCGGGCCTGGGCTTCAAGGTGCCGCTGCTGCAGGACGTGGTGCTGTACGAGGACCGCATCCTGGGCCTGCAGACCCAGCCGATCGAAGTCACGCTTCTGTCCGACCGCCGTCTGGTGGTCGACGCCTTCGCGCGCTGGCGCATCGTCAACCTGGTCGAGTTCCGTCAGTCGGTCGGCACCGCCGGAGAGGATCGGGCACAGCAGCTTCTGGGCAACATCCTCAGCCAGGCGATCCCGGAAGTCCTCGGCAACGCGACGCAGGAACAGGTGCTCAGCCAGGATCGTGCCGGGCTGATGAACCAGATCCTGACCATCGCCAAACGGGAAGGCGCAGCTTTGGGCGTTGACGTGATCGACGTGCGCCTGACCCGGACCGACCTGCCGGAACAGAACCTCGAGGCGACCTTCGCCCGGATGCGGGCCGAGCGGGACCGGGAAGCGGCTGACGAAAAGGCGCGCGGTGGCGAAGCGGCGCAGCGGGTCCGGGCGGCGGCGGACCGGACGGTGGTCGAACTGACCTCGGACGCGCGGCGGCAGGCCGAAGTCATCCGCGGCGAGGCGGATGCCGAGCGGAACCGGATTCTGGCCGAAGCCTTCGGGCGCGACCCCGAGTTCTTCTCGTTCATCCGGTCGCTCACCGCCTATGAAGTCAGTCTGAAGGGCGGGAATTCCTCGATCGTGATGCAGCCCGACAGCGAGTTCTTCAACTATCTGCGCTCGGAACGGGGGGCGGATGCCGATGCGGCGGCCGGCGCGGCTGCCCCTGCACCGTGAGCGCGTTCTTCCTGGCACTGGGGCTGGTGCTGGCGGTCGAGGGGCTGGTGCTTGCACTGGCCCCTCGCCGTATCGAGGATGCCCTTCGGATGATCGCGTCGCTGGGCATCGATCAACGCCGGATGATCGGGCTTGGCGCGCTGGCGCTGGGCGTGGTCATCGTCTGGCTCGCCCGAGGGGCGTGAACTCTTGCGGCCACAAGGGGCCAGCGTGAATATTCCGTTCACATCCCTTTGAAGCGCCGCGACGGGGTTTGCATTGCAGGAACCTTTCACTAACTGTTTGTTCATCAGCGACGCAGCAGGGTTCCAAAGGGAAAACCCCTGTCGCCTGGCCCGCTAAACTGGAGTTTGCATCGTGCCCGATCTCACGCCTTCCATCCGCACCGCCCTGCGGTCCAGCACGCTTCTGGCGCTGGCCCTGGGTTTTGGCCTTACCCTTGCGCCGGCAAGCGAGGCGCAGGCTTTCGCTGCGCCCGAAAGCTTTGCCGAACTGGCCGAAAAGATCAGTCCTTCGGTCGTCAACATCACCACCAGCGCCATGGTCGCAGCTCCCGCCGACGGCATGCCGATCGTGCCCGAGGGCAGCCCGCTGGGCGACCTGTTCAATGATTTCGGCGGGCCTGGCCCCGGTGGCCCGCAGCGATCCGAGGCGCTGGGTTCGGGCTTCGTGATCAGCGAGGACGGATATATCGTCACCAACAACCACGTCATCGTTGGCGCCGACGAGATCGAGATCGAATTCTTCTCGGGCGAGCGGCTGAAAGCCAAGATCGTCGGCACCGACCCCAAGACCGACCTTGCGCTGCTGAAGGTGGAAAGCGACAAGCCGCTGGAATTCGTCAGCTTCGGCAATTCCGACCTGATGCGTGTCGGCGACTGGGTGATGGCGATGGGCAACCCGCTGGGCCAGGGCTTCTCGGTTTCTGCGGGCATCGTGTCGGCCCGCGGGCGCGAGCTGTCGGGGACGTATGACGACTATCTGCAGACCGATGCGGCGATCAACCGGGGCAACTCGGGCGGGCCGCTGTTCAACATGGACGGGCAGGTGATCGGGGTGAACACCGCGATCCTGTCGCCGAACGGCGGTTCGATCGGCATCGGCTTCTCGATGGCCTCGAACGTGGTTTCCAAGGTCGTGGACCAGCTGAAGGAATTCGGCGAAACCCGGCGCGGCTGGCTTGGGGTGCGCATTCAGGACATCTCGCCCGAGATCGCGGAATCGATGGGTCTTACGGTGGCCTCGGGTGCGCTTGTGTCGGATGTGCCCGAGGGCCCGGCCAAGGACGCGGGCATCACGGCGGGCGACGTCATCACCCGGTTTGCCGGTCAGGAAGTGTCGGATGCGGGCGATCTGACCCGCCGCGTGGCCGACGCGCCGATTGGCGAGGCCGTGCCGGTGATCATCCTGCGCGAAGGCAAGACCGAGACGCTGCAAGTCACCCTTGGCCGTCGCGAAGAGGCCGAGGCCGAGACGGTGCCCGCCTCCTCTCCCGCCCCCGAAGGCCCGAAAGAGCTGCAGACGATGGGCCTCACGCTGGCGCCCCTTGACGACGACATGCGCGCGCGACTGGGGCTTGATCCGTCCGCCGAAGGGCTGCTGATCGTCGGCGTCGATCAGGCGTCCGAGGCCTTCACCAAGGGCCTGACCGAGGGCGACCTGATCACCGAGGCGGGCCAGCAGAAGGTCGTGCGCCTGCAGGACCTGGAGGACCGGATCAAGGAGGCCCGGGATGGGGGCCGCAAGTCGATCCTGCTTCTGGTGCGCCGTGGCGGCGACCCCCGCTTTGTGGCGCTGTCGATCGAGAAATAACGCCGTTCCAGGGGCTTGAATGGCGGCGGGGTTCTCTCCGCCGCCAGGGTTCCCGGGCAAGGGTTTGGCCCGGACTCTATGGCTGATCCCCCGCCCGGGTGCCATCGTGGCGGAACCCGGGATCGAGCAGCCGATCCAGAAGCGGCGAGAGATCCTCGATCAGTTCGGCGACGATATGGACCACCCCCGCCTCGCGCTGCAGCTTGCCGGTGACGCGCAGAAGCCGCCCGGCGATCACCGCGCGGCGGAAGCGTTCGTAGACATTGGCCCAGACCACAACATTCGCGGTCCCCGTCTCGTCCTCCAGCGTGATGAAGATCACCCCCTTCGCCGTCCCCGGCCGCTGCCGGACCAGCACGAGGCCCGCGACCGTCACCCGCGCGCCCGCAGGCGGTTCGCCCAGCCGCCCGGCAGGCAGCGCCCTCGGCGGACGCGGCCAGCTGCGCGCAGCCGCGCCGCGTGACGGAGTGATCACCAGAGTCATGGGAACAATACTAGAACATCCGCGTGCCAAGGCAAGCCCGCACCCTCTGGCAAAAGCTGACGGACTGGCCTATGTCACGTCAGACGATCCCGGGAGAGCTTGAGAATGGCGAAGATCACTTACGTCGAACACAATGGCAAGGAACACGTCGTCGAGGTCGCCACCGGCCTGACCGTGATGGAAGGTGCGCGCGACAACGGCATCCCGGGGATCGAGGCCGATTGCGGCGGTGCCTGCGCCTGTTCGACCTGCCACGTCTACGTCGATCCCGCCTGGGTCGACAAGCTGCCGAAGAAGGACCACATGGAGGCCGACATGCTGGACTTCGCCTGGCGGCCCGATCCTGCCCGCTCGCGGCTGACCTGCCAGATCAAGGTGTCGGACGCGCTGGACGGCTTGCGGGTGCAGATGCCGGAAAAGCAGATCTGACCGACACGCTCCTCGTTCGACTTCGTCTCCTCGTCGCTGACCTGCCGACAAGGAGACAAAGTCGAACGAGGAGGCGCTACTCCGTCTTCCCCAGCCGGTCCGCCTTGCGCCTGACCAGCATCGACCGCAGGTCGTGCATTGCCAGCAGCAGCGCATCCGTGACAGCCTCAAGCTGCGCATCGCTGGCCTTCGACTGCGCCCATTGCGTCGTGTGGTTCAGATGGTCGACCGTGCGCAGGATGTCATCGACCTCGCGCGCGGCAAGCTGGGCCTGGCGCGCCACCAGCCAGGCCTCGATTGCTGCCCGGTCCGCCGCCGTCAGCTCGGCTTCGCCATGCGGCTTGATGTTGCCGTTCCTCACGTTGACCGTGGCGATCTCGTCCATCTCGATCCGGCGCTGGCGGTTTTCCGTGCCAAGACGGAACACCGCCGCACCGTTCTCGCGCACCCGGAAATAGTAGTCGGGAAGGTCAGCGGTCATCTTTGCCAAGGTCCAAAGGTCCGGCGGGACCGAAAGCCCCGCCCTGCCATTCCTTCCCGAGCCGGGGGGAATCGTCAACCCGCATCGCGGGCCGGCCCTGCGTCAGACGCCGGCCCCGCTTCAGACCAGCGACGCGCAAAATCTCTGGATGCGGGTGCAGGCATCCCGCAGCACCTCGTCCGAAGTCGCATAGCTGACGCGGAAGTTGGGCGAGAGGCCGAAGGCGGCCCCGAAGACCACGGCGACACCGGTTTCCTCCAGCAGGGCGGTCGCGAAGACCTCGTCGTTGGAAATCACCGTGCCTGCGGGCGTCGCCTTGCCGATCACGCCTGCGATGTCGGGATAGACGTAGAACGCCCCTTCGGGCGTCGGGCAGCGGATGCCCCTGGCCTGGTTCAGCATCCCGACGACAAGGTCGCGGCGGCCCTGGAAGACGCGGCGCCAGTCGGCCAGAAACTCCTGCGGTCCGCTGAGTGCCTCCAGCGCCGCGTGCTGGCTGACCGAACAGGGGTTCGAGGTCGACTGCGACTGGATCGTCCCCATCGCCTTGATCAGTGCCACCGGACCGGCGGCATAGCCGATCCGCCAGCCGGTCATCGCATAGGCCTTGGACACGCCGTTGCAGGTCAGCGTCCGGTCGTAAAGGCCGGGCTCGATCTCGGCCGGGGTGCAGAACTCGAAATCGTCGAAGACGAGGTGTTCGTACATGTCATCCGACATCACCCAGACATGCGGGTGACGCATCAGCACGTCGGTCAGCCCCTTCAGCTCGGCACGGGTGTATCCCGCCCCGGTCGGGTTCGACGGGCTGTTGAAGATGAACCACTTCGTCCTGGGCGTGATCGCGGCTTCCAGCTGGTCGGGGGTCAGCTTGAAATCCGTCTCGATCCCCGCGACCACCGGCACGGGGGTGCCTCCGGCCAGCAGCACCATGTCGGGATAGCTGACCCAGTAGGGTGCCGGGATGATCACCTCATCCCCCGGATTGCAGGTCGCCATCAGCGCATTGTACAGGATCTGCTTGCCGCCGGTGCCGACGGAAACCTGCGACGGCGTGTAGGTCAGCCCGTTCTCGCGCAGGAATTTGGAACAGATCGCGGCCTTCAGCTCGGGGATGCCGTCCACGGGCGTATAGCGGGTCTTGCCGTTGTCGATCGCACGTTTCGCCGCCTCGCGGATGTTCTCGGGCGTGTCGAAATCCGGCTCGCCTGCGCCGAGGCCGATCACGTCGCGGCCCTCGGACTTCAGCTGTGCGGCCTTCGTGGTGACGGCGATGGTCGGCGAGGGTTTGACGCGCGCCAGAGTGTCGGAGAGGAAGGCCATGAAGCGCCCCTTTCGGAAGGGTGATGTTTTGATGGTGGCAATGTCCTGGGGCCTGTCTTAGGGTCCGGCCCGGGTCGGTTCAAGCGGGAATGGCAAGAGCATGGACGAGACGGCAGAGGCACGCCTGAAGCGGATGCGCATGCGGTCCTGGCGGCGCGGCACCAAGGAGATGGACCTGGTGCTTGGCCCCTATGCCGATGCACATCTGGCCGGTCTGACCGAGGCCGAGCTTGCCGATTATGATGCGCTACTGGAAGAGAACGACCAGGACCTGATGGCGTGGCTTCTGGGTCAGGCGGCCCCGCCGGACAGCATCGGACCGCTTCTCACTCGGGTCGCAGCCTTTGCCGAAACCCGCCTGCGCCGCGAAATCTAGGCCAAGTTCTCTGCAAGTTTACGGAATGTTTGCGGTTTGTGCTGATTCTACCCCCGTCCGAACGGTGGAGAAACGGTATGACAATTTACACCCCGGTGCTGGACGGATCGCAAAAGGCGTTCCTGTCCTGCTACCTTGACAACCTTGCCCTCGTCGAACGGCTGCATCGGCTGCTTCTGGACGTGATCAAGGACGAATTTGAACGGCTTAACATCCTTGAGATCAACTCGGTCCAGGCGCTGCTGCTGTTCAACATCGGCGAGAATGAGGTGACGGCGGGGGAACTCAAGTCGCGCGGCTACTATCAGGGGTCGAATGTCAGCTACAACCTGAAGAAGCTGGTGGAACTTGGCTTCATGCACCACCAGCGGTCGGAAATCGACCGCCGGTCGGTCCGGGTGCGGCTGACCGAAAAGGGGCGGCAGGTGCGGGGGATGCTCTCCGACCTCTTTGCGCGCCACGCCGAAGGCATCGAACGCCGCGCGCTGATCGACGCATCCGGGATGGATGAGATCAACATGTCGTTGAAACGGATGGAACGGTTCTGGACCGAACAGATCCGGTATATCTACTAGGACCGGACCTTGGGCACTGGGGCGGCCAGAACGGTCGCCGACGCCTCTTTGGACCGCTGTGGCAAGGTGTTAACATTTTCTGAACGCCCGCGACCAAGATATTGATTTCATGTAATTATCAGATTTTGTCCACTGTGGACGGGTCAGTGTTCGTGGCCTCAGTTGACCTTGCGGGCGGGCAGGAACGGCAAGGGGGCCACGGGAAGGCCGTCCTCGATCATCTGCCGCGCCTCTTCCGGCTTTGCCTCGCCATGGATCGCGCGGCTGGGGGCGTCCCCCGCATGCATGCGCCGGGCCTCGGTCACAAAGTTCACGCCCACATAGTCCGAGTTCGCCTCGATCTGCCGCCGCAAGGCTGCGATCTCGGCCTCAAGCGCGGAAGCCGGGGCCGACAGGTCGGGTCGCGCGTCCGTGTCGCCCGTCGCAGTCGCAGCCTTGCGGGCGGGACGGACGGCGGGTGCCATCAGGTCTTTCCGGACCTCCGATGCGCCGCAGACCGGACAGTCAAGCTGCCCCGCCGCCAAAAGCGCCGCGAAGGCATCCGCACTGGCAAACCAGCTTTCAAAGCCATGGTCGGCCGCGCATCTGAGGCTGTAGCGGATCATCCCTTGGTCGCCTGCATCCTGAACCGGGTCCTTCTCAATCGCGCCCGGCCCAAGGTCAATGGTCCCGCCGTTTGCCAGTCTTGCCACGCGGGCCGGATCGGTCATCGTCATCATCGGCAGCGATCGGGGCTGGACGGCCACCGTCGGGCGGTGTGAAGCCCGCGATGATCAGCGCCAGTTCCGGTTCGGCCACCTGCGCGGCCGCCTCCGGCAGCGAGAACCACTTCCGCTGGCGTTCCTTCACCTCGGGGAAGATCTTTGCCAGGTTCGCCACCCGCATGCCGTAGACCGTGACCGCGCACGGCACAGTGTCGGTGACCGACAGGCATTTCTGATAGCCGAAGCGACCGATGCAGAGTGGGTTGATCTGGCCATCGACGCCCGCCTCTTCCCAGGCTTCCTGCGCGGCGGCAGCTTCCGGGGCGACGCCCGGCATCGGCCAGCCCTTCGGAATGACCCAGCGACCGGTATCCCTGCTGGTGATCAGCAGCACCTCGACGCCGTCAGCACCAGGCCGCCAGCACAACGCGCCGTATTGCACCCTTGCGCCACCCGCACCGGCACCATGCGCCAAGATCTTGTCTTGCCAACCCATTCCAAACCATCCTGACCGCCCGGTTCCCGGATCTGGTCCCTGCACGATATCCTCCACAGGAATATGGCATGGCTGTGGACAAATTCACAGGGCATTCCAGATAATTTGACGCAGACCCGGGTCAGCTTCTCTGACTTCGCGGGATTCGATGAAACGGAGGGCACGCTGACCCGGCTTCTGACCAGCCTTTTGGCAACCTTTGCCTGGTCGCCCGCGCTGGCAGCAGGGAGCTTCCGCCGCGGCTTGATCGACGGGGGTGAGATCGACCCAGGTGACTGGCGCGGCAAACCGGTCCCGCGGGCCGATCCCGCGTCGCTATGCGGCTTGGCCCGTCGGTCGGGCGCGTCGCGGGACCGGCACTCGCGGTCAGGTGACCGGGCGGTGACCCCGGTGCTTGCCCGGGCGATGCAGGAATGATGCTGATGCCACCGCCCACTCCGGCTGGGGTGGCGGTCCCGATGTTCATCGGGTCTGAGATCTATCGCGGATCGTCCTACGGATCGCGCCATCCCCTGCGGGTGCCGCGCGTGTCCACGGTGATGGATCTGGCCCGCACTCTGGGCTGGCTTCCGAGCGAACGGTTCCGGGCCAGTCCGCGGGCCAAGCCTGCAGCTCTGGCACTCTGGCATAACCCGGACTACATCGCGGCGCTGCAGGCCGCCGAGGCGCTCGGAGAAGCCACGCCCGAGATGCGGGAACGGTTCCACCTCGGCACTCTGTCTAACCCGGTCTTCGCGCAGGTCTACCGCCGCCCGGCGACCGGGGCGGGCGGGGTAATGCTTGCGGCCGAGCTTCTGGCACGGACGCCGGGCGTGATCCATGTCCCCGGCGGAGGCACGCATCATGGGCTTCCGGGGCGGGCGAACGGGTTTTGCTACCTCAACGACGTGGTGCTGGGCGTCAAGGTGATGCAGCGCCGGGGCCTGTCGCGGATCGCCTATGTCGACCTTGACGCGCATCACTGCGACGGGGTGGAGCTGGCCTTCGCGGGCGATCCCGGGGTGCGGATGATCTCGGTCCATGAAGAAGGCCGATGGCCCTTCACCGGGGCGCTGTCCGACACGGCTGGAGGCAGCGCCTTCAATCTTCCGGTGCCGAAAGGCTATAATGACAGCGAAGCGCGGGCGGTTCTGCACGGGCTGATCCTGCCCCGGGTGCAGGACTTCGCGCCGGATGCCCTTGTCCTGCAATGCGGGGCGGATGCGCTGCAGGAGGACCCGTTGTCACGGCTTTCCCTGTCCAACCGCGCCTATCTGGAGGCAATCCGCGCGCTTCTGCCACTGGCGCCGCGCGTGCTGGTGCTGGGCGGCGGCGGCTACAATCCGTGGTCGGTGGGACGGCTCTGGACCGCGATCTGGGGCGTGTTGTCGGGGCAGGAGGTGCCCGATCGCCTGCCCGAAGCTGCACAGGACGTTCTCCGGGCGCTGGACTGGGGTGGTGGCGGGAGGGCAGGACCGGAGGAAGCCCTTTGGTCAACGCTGCTGGACGCCCCCCGCGAAGGTTTGGTTCGGTCGGACATCCGCGACCGGCTGGCCGTGCTTGCACGGCGATGATCCGCGCCTTCCTCGGGATCGATCTGCCGTTGGCAGTGCGGGGAGCCTGCCAGGTCCAGCAGTTTCTGCTGCCCCTGCCGCGCAAGGTCGAGCCGGAGGGCCTGCACCTGACGCTGGTCTTTCTGGGCACCTGCCCCGAACCGGCGCTGGAGGCTGCGCATGAAGGGTTCGAGGCGTTGCGGGAAACCGGCTTTTCCCTGTCCCTGCAGGGGCTTGGTCTTTTCGGCAAGGACAGGCCGCATACCGCCTGGGCGGGGCTTTCACCCTCGGCTCCCCTGACGCGGCTGCAGGCCAAGGCCGAAACCATCGCCCGCCGCGTCGGCTGTCCGATAGTGGCGCGCAAGTTCACGCCCCATGTCACGCTGGGCCGGTTTCCGACGCCGAACCCGGTCGACATCGGGCGGCTGGAGCGCGCCGTCGCGATGGGGTCGGGGTTCCGCACCGACCCCTGGGAGGTCACCGAACTGACGCTCTGGCGCAGTCACCTGACCGGAAAGGGTCCGCAATACGAGGTTCTGGCCCGCTACCCGCTGGCCCGCGACCCGCCGACTTGACAGGCGCGGCGGGCTCATGCAGCACGGGGACCAGCCTTTGGAGACCCGCAATGAAGATCGCCCACCGCGAGATCGGCCCCGGCCACCCCCCGCTTGTGATCGCCGATATCGGCATCAACCACGGCGGCGACCTTGCCGTGGCCAAGGACATGGTGCGGCTGGCGGCGGGTGCTGGCTGCGAGATGATCAAGCACCAGACCCACATCATCGAAGACGAGATGACCGAGGAGGCGAAGTCGATCTTCCCGCCGAACGCCGACGTCTCGATCTGGCATGTGATGGAACGCTGCGCGCTGAGCCTCGACGAAGAGGCCGAGCTGAAGCGCTATACCGAAAGCCTGGGGCTGATCTGGATTTCGACGCCGTTCAGCCGGGCCGCCGCCGACTGGCTGGAGACGCAGGATGTGCCAGCCTACAAGATCGGCTCGGGTGAGGCGGACAACCTGCCGCTGATCCGCCACATCGCGCGCAAGGGCAAGCCGGTGATCCTGTCGACGGGGATGCAAACCATTGAAACCATTCGCGCTTCGGTGGACATTCTGGACAAGGCCGGGGTCGAATACGCGCTGCTGGAATGCACGAACCTGTATCCCAGCCCGGCCGAGATCGTCTCGCTGCGGGGTGTCACCGACCTGAAACAGGCCTTCCCGAAGGCCATCGTCGGCTTTTCCGACCACTCCATCGGCCCGGAAATGGCGCTGGCCTCGGTCGCCCTCGGGGCTTGCATCCTTGAGAGGCACTACACCGACACCCGGTATCGCAAGGGGCCGGACATCATCAACTCGATGGACCCGGCGGAACTGCGGTTCCTGATCGACCGGTCGAAGGAAATCTGGATCGCGGCGAACAACCCCAAACAGCGGTCCGCGCCGGAGGAGGACGTCTACCGTTTCGCCCGGGGGTCCGTGGTGGCCGACCGCGACCTGCCCGCAGGCCATGTGATCGAGGAGGCCGACATCTGGGCGCGGCGACCGGGGTCGGGCGAGATCGCGGCCTACGACTTCGACAAGGTGGTCGGCAAGCGGCTGAACCGCTCGGTGACGCGGAACACGCAGCTGAAATGGGGGGACCTGGGGTGATCCCGAAGTGGAAGGTTGCGCGAGAGTTCAATCGTCTGGGGGAACAGATCCAGGCTTTGATCTCGTATCCAATGGAGCCTTACTTCAAATGGAAGCATGATCGCAATCTTCTGAATAATGTCACCCTGGTCGACGGCTCGATACGGCTTTCGTCGAAGGTCGCGATATATCTGGTGTATCAACCGCGCGGGATTCTAGACTCGACAATCCTGACCTGCAGGCATCTTTCCGAGCATGGATACTCGGTCCTGGTCGTTTCAAATACCGATTTGACACCGGCGGATGTGGGGCGGCTGACGAAGGTCTGTTGGAAGATCGCAATTCGTCCGAACTTCGGATATGACTTCGGCGGGTACCGGGATGGCGTTCGGCTGCTGTCCGAAGGTGGCGTGATCCCGGATGCTCTCGTGATCCTGAATGACAGCATCTGGTGGCCGATTTTTCCGGAAGACACTATTCTGGATCGAATGGAACAGGATGGTGCGGATGTTGTCGGGACGATCATGCATCACAAGCCCGGACGCAGAACCGCAGGCAAATCGCGCCCCGCCTTTCTCGAGTCCTACTTCTTTTGGTTCAACCGGCGCGCGGTCACGTCTGCTGCGTTTCGGGATTTCTGGAAAAAGTATCGCATTTCAAGCATCAAGTACAATGCAGTCCATCGTGGCGAGCGGCGCCTGACAGCGGCCCTTGCGCAGGGCGGTCTGACGGTGAAGGGCTTGTTCTCACGGGAAGGTCTGGTTCAGGCCCTCCATTCTCAGTCGCGCGACGAGGTCATTCGAACAGTCAGCTACGGAGCCTACATCGATCCAGATTTCAGGGCTAGAGCGGACGCTCTGCTGGCTGAGCCGCAAAGCGACGACCTGATGAAGCGTGCCATAGAATTCATCGACACTTCGACCGTGAAGCGAGGGTTTCACGCATCTTTCTCTTATGCCAGCGTCAAGTTGCTTGGTGCTACTTTTTTGAAGAAGGCACCAGCGCAGGCAAATGGCTCGATGCACCATGTCATGCGACAGAAGGTTCTGGACGCCATCGAGGCGGGCGACCTGCCGCCGATGATCGATGCGGTCAATTCGGAAATCGTCAAACGTCAGATTGAAGGTGCGGCGGCAGTAGGTCGCTGACAGGACTTCATGATCGAGCCGCACGCAGACAGGAAGCTGAAAGAATGAAAGAGGCCATCTACGCGATCGTCAGGCGAGTCTATCGCGAGCTGCGGTATCGCGGTCTTCGGGTTCCAATCATCAATCCGCCGGTCAGCAGGAAGATATTTCAGCAGATATGGCGGAAGGACTACGAAACTCCGGAGATATCGGCGATTCTGAAGCTCCTGAAGGACGGTGATCGGGTTATTGAACTTGGCGCGGGTCTGGGGGTTGTTTCCAGTCTGGCCGCCCGCGCAAGAACCGGCGTCAAGGTTCGCAGCTACGAAGGCAATCCTGATCTTTTCCCCTACATCTCCGAGATGCATCGCAGGAATGGTGTGGAGAATGTCGACCTTCGAAACGAGATCCTCTTGCCCAATCCCCAGAAGCCGACAATGGAATTCCTGACCCACAGGAGTTTTGCGGAGAGTTCGATTCTGAGCCACGGAGCAATCATGAAGCGTGTGCAGGTGCCGTGCCGGGACATCAATGAGGTATTCACCGAGTTTCGTCCGGATATATTCATCTGTGACATCGAAGGAGGCGAAGAATTGCTGTTCGACGGGGTCCGTCTGGACGGTATTCGTGCGGTCGTGATCGAACTCCACCCCGCAGTCATCAGCCGTGCTGCGGTAAAGCGTGTTTACGACACCTGTGCCGCGGCGAATTTGTATGCGAGACCGGAGCTGTCTTCGGCCAATGTCGTGGCTTTCGAGCGGATGGATGGATGACCCGCCACCTCGCCTTCCTCACCGGCACACGCGCCGATTTCGGCAAACTGGAGCCTCTTGCCGTTGCCGCGCGGGATGCCGGGCACCGGGTGACCTTCTTTGTCACCGGCATGCACATGCTGGGGCGCTATGGTCTGACGGTGAACGAGGTGCGGCGCGTGACGGGGGTCGGGGTGCATGAATTCCTGAACCAGCGCCCCGGCGATCCGCAGGACGTGATCCTGGCCAAGACGGTGATGGGGTTCTCCGACTATGTCACCGAGAACCGCCCCGACCTGATCGTGATCCATGGCGACCGGATCGAGGCGCTGGCGGCTTCGCTGGTCGCTGCCACCAACTACATCCGGTCGGCCCATGTCGAGGGTGGCGAAGTGTCGGGCACCATCGACGAGGTGTTCCGTCACTGCAACACCAAGCTTTGCGCCTGCCACTTCGTTTCGTCCGACGCGGCGGCCCGCCGGGTGATGGCGCTGGGAGAGCGGCCCGAGGCAATCCACATCATCGGCTCGCCGGAGCTTGATTTCCACGCGCGGCCCTCGGGAGTGACGCTGGATCAGGTGCGCGCGCGCTATGACATTCCGTTTGCAGACTACGGCATCGCGGTGTTCCATCCCGTGACCTCCGAGCAGGACACCATCGGCGCGCAGGCATCCGGGCTTTTCGGTGCGCTGGAGGCGTCGGGTCGGAACTTCGTGGTCATCGCGCCGAACAACGACCCGGGCTCGGTGGAGATCTTCGCTGTCCTTGACCGTCTGCCGGGCGCGCGCTTCCGCGTCCTGCCCTCGATGCGGTTCGCGCATTTCTCGGAACTGATGAAGAACGCCGCCTGCATGGTCGGCAATTCCAGCGCCGGCGTGCGCGAGGCGCCGTTCCTCGGCCTGCCCTCGCTGGATGTGGGCACCCGGCAGACCAACCGGGCCGAAGCACCCTCGGTCGCGGCCTGTGAAGCGGGGGACCGGACCGCGATCCTGGACTTTCTGCGCAGCCAGTGGGGACGGCGTGCGGAGCAGCACAAGGGGTTCGGCACCGGCTCTGCCGCCGAGCGGTTCGTCGAGGTTCTGGCGCGCCCCGCCTTCTGGAACCTGAGCCTGCAGAAGGCGTTCCGTGACTAGACCGACCGGCCCATGGGCGCAGGCCTATCGGGTGGCAAGCCGCCTGATCCCGCTATTCGCGCCAGTCGTGTTGCGCCGACGTCTGTCGCGCGGCAAGGAACTGCCCGACCGCTGGCGCGAAAAACTGGGCGAGCCGGGTCTGAGCCGCCCGGATGGCAGGCTGATCTGGCTGCACGCAGTCGGTCTGGGCGAAACCCTGGCCCTGCGCGGACTGATTGCGGCACTGGCGGCAAAGGCCCCCGAGGCCGAGTTTCTGGTCACGTCCAGCACCCGCGGGTCGGCCGAGGTCTTCGCGGCGAACCTGCCGCCCCGGACCCGACACCAGTTCCTGCCGCTGGATGCGCCCTCCTACCTGCGCCGGTTTCTGGACCACTGGCAACCGGAGCTGTCGGTCTGGGCCGAGCAGGACCTCTGGCCAGGGGCTGTGGTGGCCACGGCGGAGCGGGGCATACCGCTGGCGCTGGTCAACGCCCGGATGAACGCCGAGGCCTACGCCCGCCGTCGGCGGTGGCAGGGACTTTATGCCGATCTCTTTGCCCGCTTCAGCCTTGTGACCGCGCAGGATCCGGTGACGGCGGGGCACCTGCAGGCGCTGGGTGCGGCGGATGTCCGTGTCATCGGGTCGCTCAAGGCCGCCGTGCCGCCGCTTGCCGCCGATCCCGGGGCGCTTGCGTCCGCGCGCGCCGCCCTTGTCGGGTGCCAGCCGGTGCTGCTCGCCTCGTCTCATGCCGAAGACGAAGCCATCGCCCTGTCGGCCTTGCGCGCGGCAAAGTCGCGGCCGCTTCTCCTGATCGCCCCGCGTGACCCGGGCCGCGGGGCCGAGATCGTGGCCCGCGCCGCCGATCACGGCCTGCAGGCCACGCGCCGCAGCCGTGGCGAAGGGCCGACCGCCGACATCTGGATCGTCGATAGCCTTGGCGAAATGGGACTTTGGTATCGACTCTGCGCCACGACCCTGATCGGCGGCACCTTCGGTCCGACCGAGGGGCACAACCCCTGGGAGGCCGCGGCCCTGGGCTCGGCGATCCTGCACGGGCCGCGCGTCGCGAATTTCGCCACCGATTTCGTGACGCTGCACGAAAGGGGCGCGGCGCTGTCCGTCAGTGAGGGAAGCCTGCTCGACGGCCTCGTTGCCGACCATTCCGCGATGGCCGCCCGCGCGAAGGCGCTGTCTGACGCCGCACAAGGTGGACTGGCTCCACTGGCCGCCGAACTTCTTGCCCTGGCGAGGCCGGGATGAAGCTCTGGCTTTTCCTGCGGCTGTGGTCGCTGGCGTGGCACCTGGGCCTGCCCCTGGTGCTGGCCTATCTCTGGCGGCGCGGTCGCAAGGATCCGCTTTATGCGCAGGCGCTCGGCGAACGTTTCGGGCGCTATCGCCAGACCTTGCCAGACGCGGTCTGGGTCCATGCTGTCTCATTGGGCGAACTTCGGTCCGCCGTGCCCCTGATCCGTGCCCTTCTTGACCGGGGAGAACGGGTCGTTGCCACCCACTTCACCCCCGCAGGCCGACGCGAGGCCGAACGGGTCTTTGCCCCCGACATCGCCGAAGGCCGGATGGCCGTTGTCTGGGTTCCGTTCGAGACGTCATGGGCTTACGCCGGTTTCTTCCGCGCCTTCCGCCCCCGGCTTGGGCTGGTGATGGAGATCGAGATCTGGCCGCGGATGATCTTTGCCGCCAAAGCGGCGGGCGTGCCGCTGTTTATGTGCAACGCGCAATATCCGTCCGATTCCATGGCCCGCGACGCCCGATTTGGCATCCGCCCCGCGCTGATGCGGGGCTTTGCCGGGGCCTTCGTGAAATCCGACCTGCAGGCCCGGCGCTTCGCCTTGGTAGGGGTCGGGAACATCACCGTGACCGGAGAGTTGCGCTTTGATCAGCCGATCCCCGCAGCCCATCTTGCCGCCGCCGCCGCGGTGCGGCCCAGCTTCGGCCCGCGCCAGGTCATCGCCTTCGCCTCGGTCACGGAGCCCGAGGAGGCATTGTTCCTTGCGGCGACGCAGGAGATCCTGTCCGTCCGGACGCCGCCCCTCGTCATCTTCATCCCCCGCGCACCCGAGCGGTTCGATGCAGTGGCGCGGGCACTCGCTGCAAAGGGCGTCCTGTTCGACCGGCGAAGCAAAAGGCTGGATCGCGGATTTTCTCCCCTGTCGCAGGCACCGATGGACGTGCTTCTGGGCGATTCTCTGGGAGAGATGTACTTCTATCTTGGGCTGGCTGACCGCGTGGTGGTGGGTGGCGGCTTCCAGCCAAAGGGCTCGCACAACATCATCGAGCCTTTGGCCCTGAAGCGCCCGGTGCTTGTCGGCCCGCATGTCCAGACCATCGAATACCCGGCCGTCGAGGCGCTTGCGGCAGGCGTTTGCCACCAGACGAGCGCGGACCGGCTGGTTGCGGACGTGCTGCACTGGCCCGACCCGTCGGCCGCGACGATCGCCGCTTTCGTTGCCGCCCATTCCGGGGCGACAGCACGGACGTTGGCTGCAATCGCTCCGCTGCTCAGGCCTTGACCAGACCGTCCCTCAGCTGTTCGGACAACAGGAACTCGACCAGACGCATGTCATAGGGCGTGTCGATGTCGTGGCAGCGTTCGGCAGGCATCACATAGGGAATGACGCGGCCTTCGTAGATCGTCTTTGCCCGGCGCAGGTAGTCTGGGTTCACCACGTAGACGAGGCCGACATGTTCATAGACCACAGGCGCGTCCTGCCGTGCCCAGACGCCACCCGGCAGCGGTTTCGACACATGCAGGGCACCGGTGCTGTCCGGCTCGACAAGGTTGAAATAAGGATTCTTTCGTGCCTCGCAGACGCTCATCACCATGTCAGGATGTTCGATTTCGTAAAGTGTCAGCGCCCCGTCAACGTCTTCCGGCAGCCGCAGCGGCGAGGTGCAGTCGAGATCGAGGAAGGCCGAAACCGGTCCGATCAGCGCCTCGCTCGATGCCAGTGCGTGTTGCCAGACCTCCCATTTCGGTGCGGTGTCGGTGGCAAGCTCGGCCGGCCGCAACCCGATCTTCAGGGCCCCCCGCTTCACGGCGTGGTCATAGATCGCCTCGTCATCGGTCGATACGACCACAGCGCCCACGCGCGGATTGGCGAAGAGCTGGTCCAGCGACCAGTCGATCAGCGGCTTGCCGCACAGCGGGCGAAAATTCTTGCCCGGCACGCCCTTGGACCCCTTGCGCGCCCCGATATGCCCCAGGATCATCTTCGCCTCCGCTTTTCCGCAGCATTACCGCGGTGTCGTGCCTGACGCCAGAGCGGGCAGGCGGCGAGCAGATGTCCCTTGCCGGGACGTGATCGCGGACCATTGAAGAATGGGGTTCAGCGGTTCGGCACGTCGCCATTGGCGTTCATCCGGGACCATGCGGCCAGATTCAATACTGAAAGTTCCGCGTCAAGAAGGGGCGGTCACACACCCTTCGGACACAGCGTCATTCGGCCAGGGGCGGGCGCCTGCGCGCCCAGGGGGACGCGCGCTCGACCTCCGCGCAGAGGGCGATCAGGAGTTCATCCTCGCCGAAAGCCGCGGCCAGATGAATGCCGATGGGCAGGCCGTCGGCAGACCATCCCAGCGGCAGGCTGGCCGCCGGCTGGCCGCTTGCATTGAAGACCGCGCAGAAGGGAGAGTAGGCGAAGGTGCCTCCCGGCCCGATCCGGTAGCCAAGGTAGTCCTCGGTATCGTGGGAGAAGCGACCGATTCTCGCGGGCGGTTCGGCCAGGGTCGCCGACAGAAGGATGTCGGGCCCGCCCCCTAGTTCCGGCTCGAAGAAGTCCGCCATCTGTCGGCCGAAGGCGTGGATCTCGCCCACCGCCTGCAGATAGCGCGTCGGGTGCAGCCTCTGCGCATGGGCCCAGGCCCCGCGACCCACGCCCTCGACCTCGTCGGCGCGCGGCGGACGGTCGCCCAGCCTTGACCGGATCGTGAGCGCCGTGCCGATGCCGACGATATCGGTCCAGGCCCGCATCATCATCGGCACATCGGCCTTCGGGCGCGCGGGTTCGACCCGGTGACCCAGCGCCTCAAGGAGCCGCCCCACAGCCCGGACCGCCCCGGCCACTTCGGGATGGATCGGCTCTCCCGTCAGCGTGGTGTCGCAGATCGCCACCCGCAGCCGCCGGGGCGGGTGCGCAATCGCCGTTGCGTGGCCTTGGGCGAGGGGCGGGGCGACATAGGGCGCGCCAAGGTCCGGCCCCGCGCAGGCGTCCAGCATTGCCGCCGTATCCCGCACCGACCGCGTGAGGAACCCGTCGATCGCCATCCCCGCCCAGCCCTCGCCCGCGTAAGGCCCGTCCGGCAACCGTGCGCGGGTCGGCTTGAAGCCGAACAGCCCGCAGGACGACGCCGGTATCCGCACCGAACCGCCGCCGTCCGACCCATGTGCCATGGCCACGATCCCCGCCGCCACTGCCGCCCCCGCCCCGCCCGAGGAGCCTCCGGGCGTGTGCGTCGGGTTCCACGGGTTCCGGGTCGGTCCACCATAGACGACCGCTTCGGTCGCGGCCCCGATCCCGCCCTCGGGCGAGGTCGTGCGCCCGAATGTCACCACCCCCGTCGCCTTGATCCGCTGGAAGATGCTGGAATCGCCGGGATAGACCGTGTTGGCGAACAGGCGCGAGCCATTGTGCGACGGGAAATCCTTCGCCTCGATCCCGAGATCCTTGATCAGGAACGGAACACCCGGAACGGTCCCGCAGGCAGGCCGTCGGCAATCGCCTGCCGCGCCACGCCTTCCTGCAGCAACACGACAGCGTTCACTGCCGGGTTGCGGGCCTCGACGGCGGCGAGCGCCGCGTCCAGAAGCTCGATCGGTGTCACGTCGCCCCGCGCCACCAGGGCGGCAAGTGCGGTTGCGTCCTCTGCGCCAAGATCACCGATCACCATGAGCCCCCGTCCGTGCAGTGCCGCCACCCTGCGACACGCTTCGGGCCAGCGTCCTGTCCGCAGCCGACATCGCCTGCCGCCATCGGTCAGCGTCCCTTCAACGCGCGGGCCAGCACCTCGCGCAGTGTCTCGGGCAGGATCGGCTTGGGCAGGAAGCCGTCCAGCGCCGCGCGGAGCTGGTCGTCGCGCCGCACGGCAAGCACGTCGGCCGTCATCGCGATGACCGGAATGCGGTTGCCATGAGCCGCCCGGATGCGTTGCAGCGTCTCGGCCCCGTCCATCCCCGGCATCATCAGGTCCAGAAGCACCGCGTCCACTCCGCCCGTCTCCAGCCGCTTTAACGCCTCCGGTCCGCTGGCGGCCTCGACCACCCGTGCGCCTGCTGCCATCAGCAGCTGACCGGCCACCAGCCGGTTGGTCGCGATGTCGTCGACCACCAGTATCGTGCGGTCCTCGAAATCGGAAACTCCCACAGTCTGCGGCACGGCCTCGGCCTCGGGGGCCAGCACAGACAGACGGAATGTCGCACCCTGTGCGGTCGGCAGGATCACCAGGTCGCCCGACATCTGTCGCGCGACGGCCCGACTGATCGACAGGCCAAGGCCGACGCCCGGCGTCTCGCTGGAGCCGCGATAGAACGGCTCGAACACCTTGTCGTGCAGGGCGGACGGGATCCCCTTGCCCTGGTCGGCGACGTCGATGATCAGCCGCGATCTGGCATAGCGCACCGTGACCGACACCGGCCCGCGCGACGAGTGTTTCAGCGCATTTCCGACAAGGTTGCCAAGGCATTGCCGGACGCGCTGACTGTCGATCAGAAGATAGGTCGGCACCTCGCGCTCGACCGTCACTTGCAGCTCGCGGCCCTGGTTGCGGGCCTGCAGGTCGAAGACCAGAAGGTTCGCCGACAGTTCGGGACGCACCGCCACGGGGCGCGGCGTGATCGCGACCCGGCCCTCGGTCAGCGCGGAATAATCCACGGCGTCGTCCAGCATCACCGCCAGATCGCGGGCCGAGGTCACGACCGTGCGCAGCCTCTGGCGCGAGGCCCCGGTGGCAGAGGCCGCCTCGATCTCGCCGAGGCCGATCACGGCATTCAGCGGCGTGCGCAGCTCGTGGCTGATCTGTGCGAGAAACCGCCCCTTTGCCACGTTCGCCGCCCGCGCCGCCGCCGCAGCTTCGACCCCGCTCCGGTGCATCCGGTTGTTCGAGATCATCGCCATGGCGGCATAGGCAATGGCAACCAGCGCCACCGAGGTCGAGATGGCAAGGCCAAGCCAGTTGCCCAAGGACAGCCAATGCGCCGCATTGAAGGCCAGGGCGACCGAGGTGACGGTGGCCATCCCGGTTATGCCCAGCGGCAGGTGGATCGAGCGCACCGAACTCAGGTGCAGGAGCGAGCCCATCACGATCCCGATGGCAATCGACTTGGCATAGGGGTCGTCCTGCATCCAGACCAGGCCGGCCGCCGTGATCAGCGCGGCCTCCATCGGCACCAGAGACAGAAGGTAGGCCAGATAGCGCCGTGGTGACCGGGCTGGATCAAGCCCGCGCAACAGACCTTGCGAAAACAGCTCACCCACCAGTTCGACCATGAACAGTCCGGCCATGATCGCAGGGCTGACGTAGATCGAGCAGACCCCGTAACCGAACGCGACCAGGACCATTCGGAGCACGAACTCGCCCCGCAGGATCTTGTATTGCCGCGCAAGCTCGTCTCGCAGCCGTTCACCTTCGGCCTTGGTGTATCTGGGGATCAGCGACATTGACCGGTTGCACCAAGGGGTTGTGGGCGTTCGCCGACTGTAGCGCCAACGTTGTGCTGCAGGTCAAGGCCCGGGTGCGGGTGAAATCTGCACCTCCTGCCGCAGCGTGCCGTCGCGGCCGTAGATCAGGATCCGATCGTCCGCCGTCACAATGGCGATCCAGCCGGTGCCGAAGGTGACGGCTGCGGCCTCGGTGCCAGCGGGAAGCCGCACTTCGGCGGGCATCGTGGGGGCCGCCGCGGTGAAGGCCTGGGGCATCCGGGTGACAATCAGCCCGACCACGGTTATGACACCGCCGATCATCGTCAGGGTCAGGATGATCACCAGCCATTTCAGAAACCGCAGGCTGGGCGGCAGGGGGGCTTCGGACGCAATGTCAGGCGGCGCGGGATCGGACATGGAAGAGCCTTTCGAGGACGACGACACCTCTGACCGGTTGACTGTCGTCATCGGCCCGGATGCCCCCGCCCGCCTTGATAAGGCGCTTGCGGCCGCGGTGCCAGAGCAGGCGGCGCTGTCACGCTCGCGCCTGATGCGGATGATTGCCGAAGGGGCGGTCAGCCGGGAGGGTGTCGTGGTGACCGACCCCAAGGCCAGGGTCGCGGAGGGTGATGTCTACCGGCTGCGGCTCGACCCGGCAGCCGAGGTCGAGACCCGGGCCGAAGCGATCCCGCTGTCGGTGGTCTGGGAGGACGCCGACCTGATCGTGATCGACAAGCCGGTCGGGATGGTCGTCCACCCGGCACCCGGCTCGCCCTCGGGAACGCTGGTCAATGCGCTCCTCCACTACTGCGGCGACAGTCTTTCGGGGATCGGCGGGGAACGGCGACCGGGGATCGTGCATCGGATCGACAAGGATACCTCGGGGCTTCTGGTGGTGGCAAAGTCCGACCGGGCGCATCATGGCCTCGCGCGGCAGTTCGAGGAACATTCGGTCGCCCGGCACTACCTGGCGGTCGTGCATGGGGTGCCGCAGGCCAGCGACCCCCGGCTGCGCGGGTTGCGGGGCATCAGCTTCGAGGCCGGCGGCATCCTGAAGATCGCGACCGGCCTCGCGCGGCACAGGACGGACCGGCAGCGGCAGGCGGTGGTCTGGGAACAGGGCCGCCATGCCGTCACCCGGGCACGGGTGGTCGAGGGCTTTGCCGGGCAGGCGGCGCTGGTGGACTGCTGGCTGGAGACAGGGCGGACCCATCAGATCCGGGTCCACCTCGCCTATGCCGGGCACGGGCTGGTGGGCGACCCGACCTATGGCGGCAAGAAGCGGCTGGGGGCTGCGCTGGGGCAGGGGGCCGACATCGGAAACGCCTTCCCAAGGCAGGCCCTCCATGCCGCGACGCTGGGGTTCGATCATCCGGTGACGGGGGAAAGGCTGGAGTTCTCTTCCCCCCTTCCCGCCGACATGGCCGGGCTGATCGAGGCCTTGCGGGGGGCCTGAGGGCGGGGCTGTCCACGGTGGACAAAGTCAAGATGTTGCGCAGAATCATATACTTAAGATTTTTCGTTAAGGATTTGGCAAGCTTTGCCCACGCAGCCTTTCCCCCGGTTGCAGCCAAGGCTTCCTCGTCCTATCCTGCGCCCTGCACGGGCCACCCCCGGCCCCGGAGTGCGCCCCATGTCCGAGACTGTAGCCGCCTGCTGACGTCATCCGCCCCCTGACCCGACTGCAGAATCCGGGGGCCAATGGATGACATGAACGACCGACGAAGTGCGTCTGCCTTCGTCCGGTCCGGCATGGCGACAGGTTTCGGACTTCCCCACATGAACATCTCACGGACCGAGCAGCGGGTGCTGCATGTCCTGGCCCTGGGCGGGCGCATCGACCATTCCCGCAACGGCGGTGCCAAGATCGACGAGATCCTTTGCGTCACCCGCGACGGGCTGATCCTGACCGACTGCACGCTGGGCGTCTTCCAGCGCCTGCGCCGCAAGCGGCTGATCGCGTCGCAAGGCGGCGGCCCCTATCGCATCTCGCGGCTGGGTCGGATGACCGTCCGGGCGCAGGTCGACAATCAGGGGTGAGGGGCGAAGCAATCAGACATGGAGCAGCGGAGCCGTGTGCGCCGAATCGGCCTTCCTTATTCACCTGGCAAGGACCGAGAGGCATAGGTCAACGTTCCGTGTTCTCTTTCTGTTAGGCAGCAGAAAAATTGGCCGAAAGCTTGGCAGGCCTACACAACAGCAAGCAGCGGCCAACAAGTCCGCTGCTTGCTCAGAGACAATGGAACCGATCAGGGAAGACGGAATTCTTTGTAGTTGGTCACAGAATGGACGCGGATTCCCTTTGCCCATGAGGGAAGCGACTTCAGTTCGATCACCATGATCGGAGTAACGACCGGTTGAGTAATCGTTCCTGCCGCAGGTGGTTCCGCTCTGAAGTCGAAGTCCTGAATGCCATCTTTAGGAGGATTGAGATAAATGAACCTGCTGAGGGTTGGATTGGACCAGCCTGTCGACGTGACCATTCCCTTTGCACCGACGACCAAATACGCCTCTCCTTCCGGGAAAGCGATCGTGGTGGATGCAGTCACTTCAACAATTTCGTAGACGCGCGATGACATTTCTGCCTCCAATGATTGAAAAAAGTGAAAACAGTATATAGAATTTTGGATCTATTTAACATGAATTTCGAACAATGATCCGCAGCAAGGACGAAGCCTCATTCGGGCCATTGGGTCGCGACACATGACGCCACCTGTCACGGCATAGCCAAACAACGAGCAAGCGGCTGCCAAGCGGGGTGCCGCCTTCGCACCTGCAGCATCTTGTCACGCGGACGTTATCGGCGTATGCCTTGCGCCATCGCCGACTCATGGTCGGTAACGGCATCGGAGCCAAGTGCGCCCCTCCTGCCAGGGGGGAACCGGACCGGGAAACCGCAGCTTTTGCGGCGTCGCGTGAACCGGATGAACCGACCGCAACCCCAAGATCCCCACCAGGACCAACACCCAAGGGTGACCCATGATTCACGACCCGCTTCCCCGGGACGTCCAGCCCGCCTTGCCGTTGTTCGACAGCGAGGCGCTGGATATTGCCGACTATCTGAAAGCCGAGTCGGCAGAGGACGACATCCATACCGACGAGACCAACCGGCAGGGCGTCGCGGCCCTGACACTGGGGGCGATCGGGGTGGTCTATGGCGATATCGGCACCTCGCCGATCTATGCTTTTCGTGAGGCCTTGCGGGCCACGGGGGCCGCGGATCCGGGGGCGCCCGAGGTGCTGGGCATCCTGTCGCTGCTGATCTGGACACTGATCCTGATCGTCACGGTGAAATACGTCTTCTTCCTTCTGCGCGCGGACAACCGGGGCGAGGGCGGCATCCTGGCGCTTTACACGCTGGTTCGGCTGGCGGCCGGAAAACGGTCGGTGCCGGTCCTGCTGCTGGCGCTGGCGGGGGCGGCATTGTTTGCCGGCGACGCCGCGATCACTCCGGCGATTTCGGTGCTTTCGGCGGTGGAAGGCACCGGGCTGATCCTGCCCGCGCTGTCGGCCTATGTGCTGCCGGTGACGCTGGGCATCCTGATCGCGCTTTTCGCGGTGCAGCGGCACGGCACGGCGAGCGTGGCCAAGCTGTTCGGCCCGGTCTGCGTGCTGTGGTTCCTGGCATTGGGCGGTCTTGGGCTGTGGCACATCGCGGACACACCCTGGGTGCTGTCGTCGTTCAGTCCGGTCTGGGGCGTGGAGTTCCTGATCGAGCATCCGGCTGTGGCCTTCGTCGTTCTGGGCGCGGTCTTCCTCGCGGTGACGGGGGGCGAGGCGCTTTATGCCGACCTTGGTCATTTCGGGCGGCGGCCGATCATGCTGGCCTGGTTCGCGCTGGTCCTTCCGGCCCTATTGCTGAACTATCTCGGGCAGGGCGCCATGGTGCTGGCCAAGCCGGAGAAGGCCGAGGATTCGTTCTTTGCCATGGCCCCCGAGGCGTTCCTGCCGGTTCTGGTGGTGCTGGCGACTGCGGCCACGGTCATTGCCAGCCAGGCGGTGATCACCGGGGCGTTCTCGATGGCGCGGGGGGCCGTGCAGCTGGGCTTCCTGCCGCGCCTGCGCATTGTCCACACAGCGGAAGGACAAAGCGGGCAGATCTACATCGGCGCGGTGAACTGGCTGCTGCTGGGGGGCGTGCTGTGGCTGGTCGTGGCCTTCGGGTCGTCAAGCGCGCTGGCCTCGGCCTACGGGATCGCGGTGACGGGGACGATGGTGCTGACCACGATCCTGGGCACGCTGTATCTGGTGCGCTCGGGGCGGCTGAAGCCCATGGTCGCCGGAGTGCTTGCGGCGCCGATCCTGGGGGTCGAGCTGGTGTTCCTGGCCTCGAACCTGGCGAAGGTCGGCGATGGCGGCTATGTGCCGGTGATGGCAGCGGCAGTCGTCGGCTTCATCATGTGGGCCTGGTGGCGGGGCACGCAGCTGGTGCGGGCGCGGGTGGCCAAGCTGGCGGTTTCGGTGCCAAGTCTGGTGCGGATGATGCGCAATTCCAGCGTCAACGTCATTCCCGGGACGGCCTTCTTCCTGACCGGCGACCCCGAGATCGTGCCGTCGGCGCTGTTGCACAACATCAAGCACAACCGGGTGCTGCACGAGCAGACCGTGCTTCTGACCGTCGAGACCCTGCGCGTGCCCTATGCCACAGCCGACGAGCGCGCCTTCGTGGAGCCGCTGGGGGGCTGCTTCGTCCGGCTGACCCTGCGCTTTGGCTTCATGGAGACGCCGAACGTCAGCCGCGCCCTGGCGCATGCGCGCCGTGCCGGGCTGAAATTCGACGTCATGGCCTCGACCTTCTTCCTGGGGCGCAGGCGCGCGGTGGCGACGGGCGAGGGGCTGGAGCTGGTGATGGACAAGGTCTATGTCGCGCTGGCCCGGATGGCGGCGGACCCGACCGACTTCTACCATCTGCCGCGGGACCGGGTGGTCGAGCTGGGCGAGAGGGTGGCGATCTGACGCCCGCCCTGACGCCCGCCCTGACGATTGCGTGAGTCCGGTGTCACAAATCTTCACCCGCGACGGCAGGCGACACATCTGACGTTAAGGCTTTGGTGGTAAGAGGCTCTTGCACCGGAATGGCGGTTACCTTAGGTTATCGCTTTCCCGGGGGCGCTTACGCACCGGGCAGACATAGGGGGCATGAGTGAGCACCTACACGAACCTACCCGCACCAAGCCCGGAACAGGGCTTGAACCGGTATCTGCAGGAAATCCGGAAGTTCCCGCTTCTGGAGCCCGAACAGGAATACATGCTGGCGAAACGCTGGGTCGACCACCAGGACGCGAATGCCGCGCACCAGATGGTCACGAGCCACCTGCGGCTCGCGGCCAAGATCGCCATGGGCTATCGCGGCTACGGATTGCCGCAGGCCGAGGTGATTTCCGAGGCGAACGTGGGCCTGATGCAGGCGGTCAAGCGGTTTGACCCCGAAAAGGGCTTCCGGCTGGCCACTTACGCGATGTGGTGGATCCGGGCGAGCATCCAGGAATACATCCTGCGGTCCTGGTCGCTGGTGAAGCTGGGCACGACCTCGGCGCAGAAGAAGCTGTTCTTCAACCTGCGCAAGGCCAAGGCCAAGGTCGGCGCGCTGGAGGAAGGCGACCTGCGCCCGGAAAACGTTGCCCAGATCGCCAAGGACCTTTCCGTGACCGAGACCGAGGTCATCGACATGAACCGGCGGCTGTCGGGGTCGGATGCGTCGCTGAACGCGACGGTCGGCTCGGACGGCGACAGTTCGACCCAGTGGCAGGACTGGCTGGAGGACGAGGACAGCGACCAGGCCGAAGCCTATGAGGAAAAGGACGAGCTGGACGCCCGCCGCGCGCTTCTGGTGCAGGCGATGAGCGTGCTGAACGACCGCGAGAAGGACGTCCTGATGCAGCGCCGCCTGGCCGAAGACCCGGTCACGCTGGAAGAGCTGTCGGAAAGCTATGGCGTCAGCCGCGAGCGCATCCGCCAGATCGAGGTCCGTGCCTTCGAGAAGCTCCAGGCGAAGATGCGCGAGCTGGCCAAGGGCAAGGGCATGGTGGTTCCGGCATAGGCCGCCGCTGAAAGACGGAAGGCCGTGACGGCGCGTCACGGCCTTTTCGTTTGCCGAAGCGTCTCCGGAAGGGTAGGAGGACGCCCATGCGCATGATCGACACAGTCCTGAAGCCGATGCACCCCGAGGGGTGGAAATTCGTCCCCGTCTTTGCTGCGGTCAGCCTGATCCTGTTCTGGATCTGGGACCCGCTGGGCTGGATCGGACTTGGTCTGACCGTCTGGTGCTATTACTTCTTCCGCGACCCCAAGCGGTCGGTGCCGGAAAATGCAGGTCTTCTGGTCAGCCCCGCCGATGGCGTCGTCAGCCTGATCGAGCCTGCGGTGCCTCCGGCCGAACTGGGCATGGGCCCCGAGGCGCTGCTTCGCGTGTCGGTCTTCATGTCGGTCTTCAACTGCCATGTGAACCGCGCGCCGATCGCCGGGCGCATCACAGCGGTGGCCTACCGGCCGGGGAAATTCTTCAACGCCTCGCTGGACAAGGCGTCCGAGGAGAACGAGCGGAACGCGCTGGCCATCGAGATGGCGGATGGCCGCAAGATCGCCGTGGTGCAGATCGCGGGCCTGGTCGCGCGGCGGATCATGTGCTGGAAATCCGAAGGCGAGATGCTGCGCACCGGCGAACGCTTTGGCCTGATCCGGTTTGGCAGCCGTCTGGACGTCTATCTGCCCGAGGGCGTCCAGCCGCAGGTGGCGCTGGGTCAGACCATGATCGGAGGCGAGACCGTGATCGCGCTGATCGGGCAGGAAGCTCCGGCACGTGCGGTGCGGGTGGACTGACGGATGGCCAGGCCGCCCGACGCCCCGCGCCAGCTCCTGCTTCTCAAGCTGCTGCCGAATCTGGTTTCGATCCTGGCGCTGTGCGCCGGGCTGACCGCGATCCGCTATGGTATCGCGGGGAATTTCACGCTGGCGGTGCTGCTGATCGGGGTGTCGGCGGCGCTGGACGGGCTGGATGGTCGCCTGGCGCGGATGCTGAAATCGGAAAGCGCCATGGGCGCTGAACTCGACAGCCTGTGCGACTTCGTGAACTTCGGCGTGACCCCGGCGCTGATCCTCTATCTCTGGGGCCTGCGGCCGGAAACCAGCCTCGGCTGGATCGCGGTCCTGGTCTATGCGGTCTGCTGCATGCTCCGGCTGGCCCGGTTCAACGTGGGCAGCAAGGTCGCGGTCGGAGAGGCGGCGGAGAAGACCTCGTTCATCGGCGTGCCCTCGCCCGCGGGTGCGATGCTGGTCCTGTCGCCGCTTTATCTGTCCTTCGCGACCGACCGGGCGCTGCAGCTGCCGCCGGTCCTGGTCGCGGCCTGGATGGTGGGCATCGGGGCGCTGATGATCAGCCGGGTCCGCACCCCGTCGCTGAAGCGGATCACCATCGCGACCGACTATGCGCGCTATGTGCTGGTCGGCGCGGTTGTCGTGGTGGCGGCGCTGCTGACCTACCCCTGGGTCACGCTTCTGACCCTGTGCCTGGCCTATCTGGCCGGCGTGCTGTGGCTGGCGCTGAGCAGCCTGCGGAAGCGGAGCGGCGCCTGATTTCGCGCGCCGGTTGCGAATCTGGCTTGATTTCCGCTCTGCCGGGGTCACAGTCGCGGCGAAAAAATTTCAAGGGGATCATGGTCATGCAGATCGAGGCGATTCAGAAGTCCTATCGGCGCTGGGCCCCGGTCTATGACCTAACCTTCGGGCGGATCACGCAGGGCGGTCGCATTCTGGCGGCCGAACATGTGAACACCCAGGGTGGATCGGTGCTGGAAGTCGGGATCGGCACCGGTCTTGCGCTGGATTTCTACGCGCCGCAGGTTCGCGTCACCGGGATCGATCTGTCGGCCGAAATGCTGCGCGAGGCGGAAGCGAAGGCGCGGAGGAAGCGGCTGAAGAATCTGGACGGGCTTTTCCGGATGGACGCCCGGCAGATCGCCTTTCCCGATGCCGCGTTCGACCATGTCGCCGCGATGCACATCATGTCGGTCGTGCCGGAACCCGAGCGGGTGCTGGACGAGATGGCCCGGCTTTGCCGCCCCGGGGGATCGGTGCTGATCGCAAACCATTTTGCCGGCCGGGCCGAGGGCTGGACCGTCGCCGAGCGGCTGGCGGCACCGCTGGCGAACCTGCTGGGCTGGCATTCGGATTTCGCGATGGGCCGGGTCCTCGGGCACCCGAAGCTGCGGCTGGAGGAGCAGCGGCAGGTCCGTCCCTTCGGTCTGATGACCTTCCTGCGCTTTCGTCGGGTTGAAGCTTAGCGCAAAACCTGACCTATTGGGGACCAAAGCTTTGGGGAGGATGCGATGAAACCTGTCAGATGGGGCGTGCTTGGCGCCGCCCGTTTCGCGCGCGAGCATATGGCGCCGGCGATCCATGCCGCCGAAGGGGCCGAGCTGGCGGCGCTGGCGACCTCGGACCCGGCCAAGGCAGCGGGGTTCCAGGCCTTCTGCCCGTCCCTGACGGTGCATCCGACCTATGACGCGCTGCTCGCCGATCCCGGGATCGACGCGGTCTATATCCCGCTGCCCAATCACATGCACGTCGAATGGACGCTGAAATGCCTGGCGGCGGGCAAGCACGTGCTGACCGAAAAACCCATCGCGATGAAGGCGCGCGAGATCGACCAGATCATCGCGGCACGGGACCGCGCAAAGCTGCTGGCGGCCGAGGCCTACATGATCGTGCATCACCCGCAATGGCAGCGCGCGAAAGAGTGGTTCGAGGCCGGAGAGATCGGCGATCTGGTCCATGCCGACGTGGCCTTCAGCTTCAACCTGACCGATGGTGGCAACATCCGCAACAAGCCGGAAACCGGCGGCGGGTCCCTGCGCGACATCGGCGTCTACACCTTCGGCTCGATGCGATTCGTGACCGGGGCGGAACCGGTTGATGTGTCTGCCCGGCTTCACCGCGAGAACGGGGTGGACGTCTTCGCCCAGGTTGCGGCCACGATGGAGGGGCCGAAGGGCCGCTTCACCTATGGCTCGATGACCTCGATGCGGATGTACAACCGGCAGGTGGCGACCTTCCAGGGCACCAAGGGCATGATCCGGCTGGAGGGTGGGCCGTTCAATGCCAACGTCAACGATCTGGCCGAGGTGGAACTGCATCAGAACGGCAACCGGGTGACGGTGGAACGGTTCCCGACCGCCAACCACTACAAGCTGCAGGTCGAGGCTTTCGGACGCTCGGTGCGCGAGGGCGTGGCCTATCCCTGCCCGCTGGAGTTCGTCCGCGGCACGCAGGCGATGATGGACCGGGTTTACGAGGTCGCGGTCGATATCTGATCGCGCGGGCGTGACCCGACAGGACGATGTCGTCGCTCAAGGAGGCGGGCCGTGGGGTTTCCACCGGCCCGCCCGACGCATAGATAAGCTTAAAGTTTCCCGGAGGACGCGATGACCCTGACCCTGCCCCAGCCCGTTTTCGACGCCAACGCCAGCGGGGGCGGCTTCGGCGATCTGCCGGACTGGGATCTGACCGACCTTTACCCCAGCGCGGACGGCCCGGAATTCGCTGCCGACATGGCGGACCTGGAGCGCGCCTGTGCGGCTTTCGCCAAAAGCTACGAGGGTCGGCTTGGCCGGCAGGACGCGGCGGGCCTTCTGACCTGCGTTCAGGAATACGAACGGATCGAGGTCATCGCCGGGCGGCTGATGTCCTATGCGGGCCTGCGCTACTACCAGAACACCATCGACCCCGAGCGCGCGCAGTTCATGGGCAACGCGCAGGACCGGGTGACGACTGCGACCACGCCGCTGGTGTTCTTCAGCCTGGAATTCAACCGGCTGGACGATGACCATCTCGCCCGCCTGATCGCCGCCAATGCCGATCTTGCCCGCTACAAGCCGGTGTTCGACCGGATGCGCGCGATGCGGCCGCACCAGCTGTCGGACGAGCTGGAGAAGTTCCTGCACGACGAAAGCGTCGTGGGGGCAAGCGCCTGGAACAAGCTTTTCGACGAGACGATGGCGGGCCTGATGTTCGCGGTCGAGGGCGAGCCGGACGAGCTGAACCTGGAAGCCACTCTGAACCTTCTGACCGACCCCGCGCGCGCCCGGCGCGAGGCGGCGGCGAAGGCTCTGGCCGGTGTGTTCGACCGCAACATCAAGCTGTTCGCCCGCATTCACAACACCCTTTCCAAAGAGAAGGAAATCCACGACCGCTGGCGCAAGATGCCCACGCCGCAGCATGGCCGCCACCTGTCGAACCATGTCGAGCCGGAAGTTGTCGAGGCCCTGCGCAACGCCGTGGTCGCGGCCTATCCGAAGCTTTCCCACCGCTACTACCGGCTGAAGGCCAAGTGGATGGGGCTGGACAAGCTGCAGGTCTGGGACCGCAACGCGCCCCTGCCGACCGAGACGCCGCGCCTTGTCGACTGGACCGAGGCGCGGAAGACCGTGACCGAAGCCTATGCCGCCTTCGACCCCCGGATGGCGGACCTTGCGACACCTTTCTTCGACAAGGGCTGGATCGACGCGGGCGTCAAGCCCGGCAAGGCGCCGGGGGCCTTTGCGCATCCGACCGTGACCACCGTCCACCCCTATGTCATGCTCAACTACCTTGGCAAACCGCGCGACGTGATGACGCTGGCGCATGAGCTGGGTCACGGCGTGCATCAGGTGCTGGCCGCGGGGCAGGGCGAGCTTCTGTCCTCCACCCCGCTGACGCTGGCCGAAACGGCGTCGGTCTTCGGCGAGATGCTGACCTTCCGCAAGCTGCTGGATCAGGCCCGAACCCCGGCCGAGAAGAAGACGCTGCTGGCGGGCAAGGTCGAGGACATGATCAACACGGTCGTCCGCCAGATCGCCTTCTATGACTTCGAGTGCAAGCTGCACGCCGCCCGTGCCGAAGGCGAGCTGACGCCCGAGGACATCAATGCGCTGTGGATGTCGGTGCAGGCGCAGTCGCTGGGCGATGCCTTCGAGTTCATGGACGGCTACGAGACCTTCTGGGCCTATATCCCGCATTTCGTCCATTCGCCGTTCTACGTTTACGCCTATGCCTTCGGCGACGGGCTGGTGAACGCGCTGTACGCGGCCTATGCGGGCGGGCTGCCGGACTTTCAGGAGAAATACTTCGCCATGCTGAAAGCTGGCGGGTCGATGCACCACAAGGACCTCCTCGCGCCCTTCGGTCTGGACGCGAGCGATCCGAAGTTCTGGGACAAGGGCCTGTCGATGATCGCAGGCTTCATCGACGAGCTGGAAGCGATGGAAGCTTAAGCCCCAAACGGCCAGGGCTTCGTCTCGCTGTGAGCGGTCTGGAAGGCGGCGGCCTTGGCCAGCCAGCCGCCCAGGGTCTTGCCGAAGCTGGCGATCTGCGCGTTGGGCTTGCCCTTGTCGAAGACCATCAGCACGAACTGCACAACTGTCAGCGCGTGGAGGACGGTCTGCGCCAGCCCGATCAGGATGGCGAAGATCAGCATCATCAGCCCGCGCATCCAGATCGAGCCTTTGGGCGCGGCCCCGGGTTCGGGCAGGATACGGGGATCGGTGTTCGGATCGGACATGGTCGGCTCCTTCAGCGGTGGGTGTGGTCGATCAAATCCGGGTCACGCCCTCGAAATGCGCATAAAGCGCATGGGCCGGGATGTCGGAAAGATCCTTGGACAGTTCCGCCGCGATGTGGCCCGTCAGCGCGCCCGGCATTGCCTCGCGCAAGGCCCCCAGCATCTTTGGCCCGGCGGCCACGACGATCCGGTCCGCACCGCCCCTCGACCATTCCGCCCCCAGCGCGCGGACTACATGTTTGGCCAGGCGCGGGCGCTCGATCTCGGCGGCTGATTTCGTGTCGTGGCCAAAGCTGGTGGCCCCTGAACCTGCGCGGTTCCGGCCGTTCTTGCCGAACTCATGCGCGACATCCTCAAAAGCCTCGGCACTGGCCTTCAGCACCTCGTCGATCTCGCTGCCCTTGCCGCGCAGGATCCGGAACCCGGCCTCGTCGGCAATGCAGTACAGGGTCGTCAATGGTTTCACGGCGCGTCCTCCTTGGTTGCTCTGGCCATCTGTCCCGCCTCTGGACAGGGCGCGCCATGATCCTGATCAGTTTCAGCCGAATTTTGCGGGGCGGGCGGTCAGCTGCGGCGGATTCGCGCGGATCAAGTCCCCGGGGCTTGGCAACCGTCGAATCGCGACCTAGCTTCAGTGTGCAGCATGGAGGTCGTGATGCCCGAGCTTGTTCGCCTTTACATTCAGTCCGTGGCCACCGGGTTCGTCATCGCGGCGGGCTTCACCGGCGGGGTTCTCTGGCTGGATGTGGCCGGGATCGGGCATCTGGTGATGGCATCGGACATGGGGTGGATTGCAGCCGGGATGCTGATCGTCTTCAACGGCATCCTGTTCTCGGCCGTGCAGTTCGCCTTCCGTATCATGGCAATGGCGGAAGATGCCGGCGGTTCGGCAGGCGGTCGCGGCGCGCGTGAGCCGGTTCTGGTCCCGGTCGTGGTGCCGGTCAAGGGCGGGCAGCGGCTCCGTCGCTAAGGGTGGCGGGCCCGCAGCAACCGTGAGGACCGGGGTTTTCCCGAGAGCCAGAGGTCTCAGGTGGGCGCCAGATACCTGGACCAGGATCCAGGCAGAGCCAGCCCCCGTTCGCTTGCTTATCGGCCACTGGAAAATTGGCCCCGCACGCGAGGAGCAGAACCCGCCACTGATCAAGATAGGGTGCGGGCCGACCAGCCGCAAGGCTGGACAGATGTTCACCTTTGGTTCATGATCCCGACCATGGACATGCCGGTCGACATCCCTGAAATCCTGCCGCCTTTGCCGGGCCAGCGCCTGCAGCGCGGGGTCTGCCGGGGCCTGCGCAAACTTGACTACGTCTGTGTCGAGGAACTTATTCCGATGTCGGGCCTGCGGGTCGATGTCATGGCCCTGGGTCCGAAAGGCGAGGTCTGGGTCGTCGAATGCAAGTCGGGCCGTGCGGATTTTCGGGCCGACCGCAAGTGGCAGGGCTATCTGGACTGGTGCGACCGGTTCTTCTGGGCGGTGGATGCCGACTTTCCGGTCGACCTCCTGCCGCCCGAAACCGGGCTGATCTATGCCGACGCCTATGACGCCGAGGTGGTGCGGATGGCCCCCGAGACGCCCTTGTCGGGCGCAAGGCGCAAGGTCGTGCTGCGCACCTTTGCCCGGGCAGCGGCAGGTCGGCTGCAACTGATGCGCGATCCGCATTCCGGGAGCTGACGACCGGGTCCGGCCCCGGCCCTACTGTGCCGCCGCGATTCCTGCCGTATCGCCGTCCTTCACCGTCACCAGCCGCGGAGCGTCCTTGGCCCCCGCCGTGCCCCGTCCCGACAGCGACGGGTTCTCCATGAAGAACTGGTGGCAGTTGAACAGCTTTGCCCCTTCCGGCCCCAGATCCCGGGCATAGCTGCCATCGGGAGAAAGGACCCAGCTTTGCGCCTCGTCGGCAAGGTTCGCGGCCATGATCTGACTGAGGATCTGGTTCTTCACGGTCGGGTTCAGTGCCTCGACCAGCGTCTCGACCCGCCGCGTCAGGTTGCGGCCCATCCAGTCCGCGCTGGAGAAGAACACCCGCGCCTTCTTCGTCGGCAGGCCAAAGCCGTTGCCGAAAGCGACGATGCGCGAATGTTCCAGGAACCGCCCGACAATCGACTTGACGCGGATATTCTCGGACAGCCCCTTTATGCCGGGGCGCAGGCCGCAGATGCCGCGGATGATCAGGCTGATCTTCACCCCGGCCTGGCTGGCCGAATAGAGAGCGTCGATCACGTCGGGCTCGATGACCGAGTTCATCTTGGCCCAGATTTCTGCCGGACGCCCGGCGCGGGCGTGGTCGGCCTCGGCGGCGATCAGCTCCAGCAGGCGCGGCTTCAGCGTGATGGGCGAGATTGCGAGATTCTCCAGCCCTTCGGGCTGCACATAACCCGACAGGTAGTTGAAGACCTTGGTTGCGTCGCGGCCAAGGGCGGCGTCGCAGGTGAAGAACGAGAGGTCAGTGTAGATGCGGGCGGTGATCGGATGGTAATTGCCGGTGCCGTAATGGGTGTAGGTCACCAGCTGGTCGCCCTCGCGCCGGACGACCGTGCTGATCTTGGCGTGGGTCTTGTAGTTCACGAACCCATAGACGACATGCGCGCCCGACCGTTCCAGCCGGCGGGACTGGCGGATGTTGGCGGCCTCGTCGAACCGCGCCTTCAGTTCGACGAGCGCCGTCACGGATTTCCCCGCCTCGGCCGCCTCGCACAGGGCCGACACGATGGGGCTGTCCCAGGAGGTGCGGTAGAGCGTCTGCTTGATCGCCAGCACGTTCGGGTCGGTCGCCGCCTGCTGCAGGAAGCGGATCACCATGTCGAATGTCTCATAGGGATGGTGCAGCAGCATGTCCTTCTGCCGGATCGCCGCGAACATGTCGTCCTCGTGATCCTTCACCCGTTCCGGCACGCGCGGAATGAAGGGCGGCCACATCAGATCCTTGCGGCTGGAGAGGATCAGTTCCTTCAGGTCGGCAACGCCGAGAAGGCCCTTGACCTCCACCACCTCGTCCTCGGTGACGGCGAGTTCTTCCATGATCAGCGCACGCAGGTCTTCCGGCGCGCCCGCCGACAGCTTCAGCCGGATCACCTCGCCCCGGCGACGGCGTTTCAGCGCGGTCTCGAATTCGCGGACCAGATCTTCGGCCTCGTCCTCGACTTCGAGGTCGCTGTCGCGCAGCACGCGAAAGCTGCAATGTCCCCGGTCGGTATAGCCGGGGAACAGCATGTTCAGGTGGAGAAGCAGCAGTTCTTCGAGCGGCAGGAAGCGATGCTCGCCCTCTTTACCCGGCAGGGGCACGAAGCGGGCGATCTGCTGCGGGATCGGCAGGAGCGCCTTCAGCGGGCGGCGGTCCGACACCCGCTCCAGCTCCAGGGCCAGCGAAAAGCCGGTGTTCGGGATGAACGGGAACGGGTGCGCGGGGTCGATGGCCAGCGGCGACAGGACCGGGAACACGTTGTTCAGGAAGTGCGTTTCCAGATGCTTCAGGTCGCGGGCCGTCAGTTTCGTGCGCGGGACGATGCTGATGCCTTCGGCCTCCATCTCCTTGCGCAGGCGATTGAAGGTGGTCTGCTGGGTCTGCATCAGCCGCCGGGCATCGGCATTGATCAGCTGCAACTGTTCGGCCGGGCTGCGCCCGTCTTCCGACAGGGTGGCATTCGCCGTCCGGACCAGCGCGCGCAGTCCGGCCACGCGGACGGTATAGAATTCGTCCAGGTTGGTGGCCGAGATCGACAGGAACCGCAGTCGTTCCAGCAAAGGGACCATCGGGTTCGCGGCTTCCTCGAGCACCCGCCAGTTGAAGGCAAGCCAGGAAAGTTCGCGATTGAAGAAGCGGCCCGGCCCGGCGGTCTCCGCAAAGGGAAGCTCGACAGGGGCAGGGAACGGAGAGCGGAGGAAATCGGCCTGGGTCATGGACGGGCTTATGCCGTGCGGTTCGTGAAAGCTTTGTGACAGTCTTTCATCCGGGACCATGGCTGTCCAGCACCTCGCCCGCCAGCGCGCGCGTGATCGGGCGGCCCGCGGCAAGTGCGCGGGCGTCAAGCGCCGCAACCAGTGCCCGCGCAGCCCCCACCGACCTGGGCATCCGGCTGATCAGATAGGGGATGAGATTCGCGGGCACGGCGACCTGCCGGTCGGCGAAAAGTTTGACAAGGACCGCCGCCAGAAGCGCGTCGTCGGGTGCATCGAGACGGGCGATGGGGGTAGCCTGCATCCGGCTGATCAGGTCCGGCAGGCTCAGGCCCCAGTCGCGGGGCGGGGTGCGCGCGGTGATCAACAGGGCTGTCCCGGCGGTCGTCACAAGGTTGTGCAAATGGAAAAGCTGTGCCTCGGCAGGGCCGATGCGGTTCGCATCCTCGACCAAGACAGCCCGGCCCGACAGGCTTGCCACATCCGCCTCCGCCAGGGCTTCGGCGGGCAGGATCAGGGCATCGGTCAGCCGCGCCCAGATCTGCGCGAGGTGGGTCTTGCCCGACCCTTCCGGCCCCACCAGCAGAAGTTTGCGGCCGGGCCAGTCCTGCCAGCCTTCGACCGTCTGCAAGGCGAGCGCGTTCGAGGGTGCTGCGAAGAAATCCGCGCGCGTCATCGCCTCGGTGTTGGGCAGCTCGAATGCAAGCTGGCGGATCACGCGCCTGAATCCGGTTTGCTCTTGCGGCTGCGCCGGGGGGGCGGGGCCTTGGCCGCGACAGTCAGGCTTGCCGTCGGCGGCCGGACGGCGGCCTTGCCCTGATACAGCAGACTTGCGCGGTACTGCTCCATCGCAAAGCGGGTGAGGACGCCGATCGAGGCGGCGACCGGCACGGCAATCAGCATGCCGACAAAGCCGAAGACGCTACCGAACGCCGACAGCGCGAGGAGGAGCCAGACCGGGTGCAGCCCGACCGACTTGCCGACCAGGCGCGGGGTCAGGATGTTGCCCTCGACGAACTGCCCGACCGCGAAGATCGCGGCGATGATGCCGATCTGCAGCCAGTCGCCCCAGAACTGGAACAGCGCCAGCCCTACGGCCAGCGCCCCGCCGACCAGCGAGCCGACATAGGGAATGAAGGTGATCGCCCCGGCAATGGCCCCGACGATCAGGCCGAATTGCAGGCCCGCCGCCATCAGGGCCACGGCGTAGAACGTGCCAAGCGCAAGGCAGACCGAAACCTGCCCCCGGACAAAGCCGGCCAGCACGGCGTTGATCTCACGCGCGAGGCGCCGGATCGTCGGGGCATGGTCAAGGGGCAGCATCGAATCGATCCGCGCCACCATGTCGTCCCAGTCGAGTAGGAGGTAGAACGCCACCACCGGCACGACGACGATGAAGAGGACGATGGAAATCACCCCCAGCGCCGAGCTTAACACCCCCTGTGCCAGTTCCGCCCCGCGCGCCTGGATCGCTGTCCCGATCTCGGCCAGGGTCTGGCGGATGGTCGAAGTCGAATCGGCAAGCTCGGGGAATCGTTCCAGGAGGAACCCCTGCAGGCGTCTCGCGATGTCCGGAGCCGCGTTGACCAGCGCGGTCAGCTGGTTGACCAGCGTCGGGATCACCGCCAGCACAAGCAGCACGACCAGGACAAGTGCGATCAGCGAGATGACCGTGGTCGCGGCGACGCGGGAGAGGCCCATCCGCTCCAGCCGGTCGGCGATGGGGTCAAGGAAATAGGCAATGGCCCCGCCGACGATGAAGGGCAGAAGCACATCGCCCAGAAGCCAGATTCCCACGAAGAAAACCGCGGCGGCGATGCCCCAATAGCGCAACTGTTGATTGGTTGGCAGGGCCATCGCGGGTTCCTTCCCTTTGCCCCACATATCACCCCGTCGCCCGCCCCGTGCAAGAGGCGGCACCGGCGAAAAGCCGCTGTCAGCCTGCGCTTAGGGTCCGGACGGTAAGCGTCGCCGCGATGGAAGCCGCCCGGAAAACCATTCAGGTGCAAGGCCATCCGGGGCGCCGATGTCCCGGTTCCCGCCCGGCCAGGTCCACGGCCGGGTTCAACCGAAAGGCAAGACAATGAAACTGAAGTTCCTGACGATCCTCGCCCTCACCTCGCTACCGATGGCCGCTGCGGCGATGCCTGCGGTCGGCGACATGGTCGGCACCGATCCCGACACCGCCAAGGCCGCGCTCGAGAAGGCTGGCTGCACGGTGAACGATTTTGAAGCCGAGGACGGCAAGATCGAGGCCAAGTGCACCGATACGGCGACCAACAAGGCGATGGAAATCTACATCGACCCGGCGACCGGCAAGGTTGCCGACATCAAGGCGACGGAAGACTGACATGGCTACCCCCCGGACCATTTCCCGCGCATCAGCTTCTGGCAGGGCGTCGACATCTCCACCGTCCCTGTGGGATCCCGTCGTCCGTCTCACGCATTGGGGGATCGCCGCTGCGGTCCTGCTCAATGCACTGGTGACGGAAAAGGGCAGCCTGACCCATGTGTCACTGGGCTGGCTTGCGATGGCGCTTCTGGTGATGCGCGTGGTCTGGGGGGTGCTTGGCCCCGCCGAAGCCCGCTTTTCGGCTTTCCTCCCGAATCCCGCAGCGGCGTGGCGCCACCTGCGCCAACTCCTTTCCGGGCGGGTGGACCATTACCCTTCGCACAACCCGGCGGGGGCACTCATGATCTACGCGTTCTGGGCGTCTCTTGCCGTCGTCATCGCCACCGGACTTTACGCGACCGGCGGAGCGACACCGATGCAGGTGGCCGCAGACAATGCCGCAGTTGCATCCGGCGACTGGTCTGCTTTGATCAAGGAAAGTGACGGCGAATCGTCTAAAGAAGACTCCGGCCTGCGCGACACAATTCTCGAGGTGCATGAAGTGGCTGCCAATCTCTTGTTGTTTCTTGCCGCGCTCCACATCGGCGGGGTCTTTGTCGAAAGCCGTGTCATGCGGCGAAACCTGCTGAAAGCGATGACATTCGGCGACCGCCGCAAATGACCGCCAGCCTGAAACTGCTGACTGCGGGGCGCCGCCAGACGGCGGCGCTTTCGCTTTTCCTCATGATCCAGACGATGGGCACCGTGTTCTTCGTCGGGGACGTGATCGGCGACCTGAGGTCCGACCCGGACTCGGGCCATTTCATCTTCGAGGCCATTGTCACCGCTTCCCTCGTTCTCGGTATCCTCTTTGGTGCCCATGCGCTGCGCCGCACGATCGAGCTTCTCCGTGTGCAGGACCAGGCCCTGCAGGTTGCCCGCGGCGCGCTGTCCGACGTGATCGACCGGCAGTTCCAGTCCTGGGGCCTTACCCCGGCCGAGCGTGACGTGGGGTTTCTGGCGCTCAAGGGGCTTGATGTGGCCGAGATCGCCGAACTGCGCGGTGCGGCCCAGGGCACCGTCCGCGCCCAGCTGACCCGAATCTATTCCAAGGCCGGGGTTTCGGGACGTGCCCAGTTCGCCGCCTTCTTCGTGGAAGACCTGCTTGGTGCCGCCGTCCCCGACGCCGCCGTCGCCGCCCAGTAGGCATAGGCAAGGGGTCACGCCCGCAGCGTGAAGCCCTTCGCCAGATGCCCGCGGACGAACCAGATCATCGCCACGCCGGGGACCAGCGACAGGCAGGTCATCGCCATCACCTTGCCCATGTCGGTCTGAAAGCTGAACATCGCCTGGATCGCCATGGTGATCGGCTTGCCCCCGGTCACCGTCAGGATGCGGGCGAAGACGACCTCGACCCAGCTGAAGATGAAGCAGAAGAAGGCCGCGACGCCGATCCCCGGGGCGATCTGCGGGATCAGGTGGCGGAAAAAGAACGACGGGCCGGTGTGGCCGTCGAGGTAGGCAGTCTCGTCGAATTCGCGCGGGACGGCGCGGATGAAGCTTTCCAGGATCCAGATTGCCACCGGCAGGTTGAACAGACCATGCACCAGCGCGATGCCCACGGGCGAGTTCACCAGCCCGAACCGGCTGAACAGGATGAAGATCGGCAAGGACAGCACCACCGGCGGCGTGACCCGGAAGACGAGGATCAGCATCAGGAAATGCCGGTCTCCGGTGAACCGGGTGCGGGCCAGCGCATAGGCGGCGGGCAGGGCGACCGCGATGGAGAGGGCGACGTTCAGGCTGACATAGACGGCCGAGTTGACCATCGCCGCCCGCAGCTCGGGCGTCGCAAGGACGTTGCGGTAGTTCATCAGCCCGCGGGTGCCCAGTGCCACGGTGTCGGTCGCCAGCGTCGCGGTAAAGGACAGGATCACCGCCTGCAACAGGGGCAGCAGGATGAACCCGGCCAGCGCCAGCAGGGCCAGGCCGCGCATCATGTCTCACGCTCGCGCGTGGCGGCGACGAAGGCCCAGACGACCGCCAGCACGATCAGGAAATACAGCGTGGCGCGGGCGGCGGCCTGGCCGTAGGAGAAACCCTTGATCTCTTCGCCGAGTTCGATCGACAGAAAGCGGGTCGCGTCGCTTGGCCCGCCTGCGTTGATCGCGAAGGCCTCGGTGTAGATCATGAAGCTGTCGACAAAGCGCAGGAGGAAGACGATGGCGAGCGCTCCGCCGATCCTTGGCAGTTCGATATGGCGGAAGACAGCCCAGCGCGACGCGCCGTCGATCGCGGCGGCCTGGCGGTAGGCGGGCGGGATGGCGGAAAGCCCCGCATAGGCCAGCACGACCACCAGCCCCAGCCAGTGCCAGGTGTCGACCGCAAGGATCAGCGCCCAAGTGTGCCAGCCGGTGAACTTCCAGTCAAAGCCGATGGCGGCAAGGCCCGGGCCGAGAAGCCCGGCCTGCGGGTCGATCAACCCCAGCCACAGCATCGGGATCATGTTCCAGGGCACGACCAGCGGCAGGGCGCCCAGCATCAGCCCCCAGACAGCGTGGCGCCCATAGCCGAGCAGGAGAAGCGCGACCCCGATCCCAAGCGGCACCTGGATGGTCAGCGCCAGGGTCGAAAACAGCAGGCTGCGGCCCAGCGAGGCAAGAAATCGGTCGGACGCCAGGATGTCGGCGAACCACTGCACCCCGACCCAGTGGACATCGGCCAGCGTGAAGATGTCGTGGAAGCCATAGTTGATCACTGCCAGCAGCGGCAGCGCACCCACCAGCCCCAGCAGGAGCAAGGCCGGGGCGATCAGGAACCAGGCTCGATTGTCGTGGATGCGCATTGCCCGCCAGCCCATCGCGACGCGCAGGACAAGTCAACCGATTCCGGGGATTGCGCTGTCGCGGGCTCAGGCCAGAGCCAGCGAAATGGCGGCAAAGTGCAGACCGGCCGCCACCGCGACAAAGCCGTGCCAGATCGCGTTCTGGAACCGGAGCTGGTCCCAGACATAGAAGGCGACACCCGCGACATAGATCGCGCCGCCCGCCATCAGCAGCCAGAGCGACAGCGCGGGCAGGGCCGCCATGACCGGGCCGATGGCGATGATCCCGACCCAGCCAAGAAGGACGTAGGCCAGGATCGACAACCGGTCATAGCGGCCGGGCAGCGCCACCTTGACCGCGATCCCAAGGGCCGCGCCCGTCCAGACCACCGCCCCGAGCGTCCAGGCCCAGGCCGGGCTGGCCAGATGCGGGATGATCGCCGTATAGGTTCCGGCGATCATGACGTAGATCATCGAATGGTCGAACCGGCGCAAAAGCCACTTCAGCGCCGAAGGCGGGGTCATGTTGTAGGCCAGCGAAAAGCCCCACATCAGGAAGAACCCCGCCGCATAGACCGTCAGCGCCGCGAATGTCCCGGCCCCGGCCGTGGTCAGCCCGTGGAACAGAAGCAGGGGAAAGGCGATCAGCCCGGCCAGAAGCGCCAGCGCGTGGACGATGCCGTCGGCGACAAGCTCCTCCAGCGAGAGGTCGCGTTTCAGGGTCCGGTAATGATCGGCAGGCAGGGTCATGGGGAACAGTCTTGCAGGCAATTATTGCCAAAGCATGACCCTGCATGGCCACAAGGCAAATCACCATTGCCGGAAGTGACGCAAGGTCAGTGCCGCCGCGCTGCCCAGATCAGCCCGCGTCGCATCAGTTCGGCCGCGGGGCCGGTGCCGATGACCTCGGCCTTGTGGCCAAGCGCGTTGTAATAGACCCGGCCCGCGCCGTAGCCCTTGGTGAAGACGACCGGCATCGCGACCGGGCCATTCACCGAATGCGGCCCGTCCACCACCGGGAAGTCGGTCACGGCATGCACCTTCACGGCCGGGTCGACGTGCAGGTAATACTGTTCGGTCCTGACGGCGAAGTCGCCCACCCCGGCGACAAGCGGGTCGTCCGAGGTGATGCGCACCCCATACTCCACCCCGTCATTGCCCGGATGCGCCACCCATTGCGCGCCGGTCATGAACTGCCAGTCCACATTCTCGCGGAAGGCGTCGCACATGCCACCGTGACATCCCGCGATGCCGGTTCCCGCAGCCACCGCCGCGCAGGCGTTCAGCGCCTGCTCCTTGCCGATCTTCGACATGGTCCAGACCGGGACGATCAGATCGACCGCGTTCAGTGCCGCCGCGTCGTCGAAGCAGGCCAGGCTGTCGGTCAGCTGAACCTCCATCCCTGCATCGCGCAGCCAGCCTGCGAAAAGGGCCGCGACCCTGTCCGGTTCATGCCCGTCCCAGCCGCCCCAGGTGATCAGTGCGCGTGTCATGGCGTCCCCCTGTTTGCCGCAGGCTAGAAAGCCGGTGGCCCGGGGTCAATCCTTGGCCTTGGGTATGGAAAAGCAGACATTAGGTATAAAATCATTTACATAAAGTCACCTCTACCATACCAGTCCGACCAAACCGGAGACCCACGATGTCCTATAGCGAACGCGAGGCTGCGACCGGCCTGATCACCAGCCTCATCGTGCTGGGGCTTTTCCTGTGGCGTCTTGCCGGTCAGCACGATGCGGGCCTGTTCGACGGGCCCGATGCGCTGCAGATCTGGGCGCGGTCGGTCCTGATCCTGGTGGCCTGGTCGATCGGCATCGCCATCGTCGTGACCATCGGCTTTCACATCGCCTACGCGGCGTTGACCGGTGAGAAGACCGACGATGTCCGCGACGAGCGGGACCGCGACATTGAACGGCGCGCCCTGACCTGGGCCTGGTATCTTCTGTCTTTCGGTCTTCTTGGCGTGATCATCGATCTGGCGCTCGGGGCCAGTGCCTTGCGAGCGATGAACCTGGTGCTGGCGCTGTGCGCGTTGTCGGAAATCTTCAAGGATGCCCTGAAGTTCTGGCTGTATCGGCGCGGGGCATAGCATGGCCGCCCCTCCCGGACACATCGAGAACCGCATCCGCCGCCTGCGCTTTGACGCGGGTGAAATGACGCAGAAGGACCTCGCCGACCGCGTCGGTGTCACCCGCCAGACGATCATCGCCATCGAGGGCGCGAAGTATTCGCCCACCCTGGAACTTGCCTTCCGCATCGCCCGTGCCTTTGGCGTCGGGCTGGATGACGTCTTCACTTTTCATGACGACTGACCCCCGGGCCGTCACAAGCGGCGGTCCCCGGGCGGCACAGCTTTGGAGCATCCCATGAAATCAGCGATCTACACAGGCTATGGCCCGCCCGAGACGATCGGCTTCGTCGAGGGTCCGATCCCGAAACCTGGCCCGGGCGAGCTTCTGGTCCGGGTCCGAGCGGCTCCGGTCACGGCGGGGGATGCGCGGTTGCGGTCGGGCCGCGTCCCGCGCGGGTTGGGGTTGATGCTGCGGCTGGTCATCGGCCTTCGCCGCCCGCGCGTGGCCCCGGGCTGGGCCTTCGCGGGCGAGGTGGCGGCCTTGGGGGCAGGGGTCACCGCCTTTGCCTCCGGGCAACGGGTCTTTGGCCTGACCGGCTTCCGGGGCGGTGCGCACCGGGACTATCTGGTGATCAAGGCAGGTGGCACTCTGCTGCCCCTGCCCGGGAGCCTGTCCTTTGAACAGGGTGCCGCCTTCTTCTTCGGTGGCCTGACCGCAGCCGGGTTCCTGATCGACCGTGCCCGGCTTCAGCGCGGCGAGCGCCTGCTGGTCGCAGGGGCCACCGGGGCGGTCGGCGGGGCGGCGGTGCAGATCGGGCGGCATCTTGGTGCCACGGTCAGCGCCACGGCCTCGCCGGCCAATCACCCGCTGGCCCGCAGCCTTGGGGCCGAGACGGTCACCGACTACCGCGACGGTCCGCCGCCCGGACCCTTTGACGTGATCGTCGACGTGATGGGCAGGATGGGCTGGGCGGGCGCGCGACCGCTGCTTGCGCCGGGCGGACGGCTGGTGCTGATCACCGCCGATCTGGCGCAGATGCTGGGCGCGGCGATCCGCCCGCGCCGGGGCGGACGGCAGGTCGTGACCGGGACCAGCAAAGAGGATCTTGCGTCGATGCAGCGCCTTGTCGCGCTGCACCAGGCCGGAGGCTATACGCCCGTGCTTGGGCAGATCCTGCCCTTTGCCGATCTTGCAAGCGCCCATGCCATCGCCGAAAGCTTCCACAAGCCCGGCAACCTGGTTGTCGTGATGCCGGGGTGATGCCGGACGACTGACCCCCGGGCTGGCCCCGCCCCGGCGAGGCAGAGCGTCCGGGGCTTCGCCCTCAGCGGTGCGCGGCGTAGATCGCTGCCACCCGGTCGACGGCGGCCTCAGGCGACATTTCCTCGCTGACGCCGCTGCGGCGGCTGGTGAGTTCGACCACCCCATTCGCTAGCCCGCGCGGGCCGACGGTGATCCGCCAGGGCAGGCCGATCAGGTCCATCGTGGCGAACTTCGCCCCGGCCCGTTCGTCGCGGTCGTCGTAAAGCGGTTCCAGCCCACGGGCGAGCAGTGCCTTTTCCAGACCAGCGCAGGCCGCATCCGCCGCCGCGTCGCCCTGTTTCAGGTTCACGATCCCGACTGGGAAGGGCGTGACCCCTTCCGGCCAGATGATGCCCTTGTCGTCGTGGCTGGCCTCGATGATCGCGCCCAAGAGGCGGCTGACGCCGATCCCGTGCGACCCCATCTCGACCGGGACCTTGGTGCCTTCCTTCGTCACCACTTCGGCCCCCATCGCCTCGGAATACTTGGTGCCGAAATAGAAGATCTGCCCGACCTCGATCCCCCGACCGACCTTGCGGTGCGCCTCGGGCACCTGATCGAAGTCCGCCTGATCGTGGGTCTCGTCCGTGCGGGCGTATAGGGTGGTGAACTCCTGACAGACCTTCGCCACCTGGGCGCGGTCATCATAGTCGATGTCGCGCTGGCCGAGTTTCAGGGCGGTGACGCGGTCGTCGTAGAAGACCTCGGACTCGCCCGTCTGCGCCAGCACCAGGAATTCATGCGTGTTGTCGCCGCCGATGGGACCCGAGGCCGCGCGCATCGGGATCGCGGTCAGGCCCATGCGTTCGTAGGTCCGCAGGTAGCTGACCATGTGGCGGTTGTAGGCGTGGAGGGCGGCGTCGCGGTCGACGTCGAAGTTGTAGCCGTCCTTCATCAGGAACTCGCGCCCCCGCATCACCCCGAAGCGGGGCCGCATCTCGTCGCGAAACTTCCACTGGATGTGATACAGGGTCAGCGGCAGGTCCTTGTAGCTGCTGACATGGGCGCGGAAGATGTCGGTGATCATCTCTTCGTTGGTGGGGCCATAGAGAAGCTCGCGCTTCTGGCGGTCGGTGATCCGCAGCATCTCCTCGCCGTAGTCGCCGTAGCGGCCGCTCTCGCGCCAGAGGTCGGCGGGCTGGATGGTGGGCATGAGGAGGGGGATGTGGCCCGCCCGCTGCTGCTCCTGATGGACGATCTCTTCGATCCGGCGAAGGACCCGGTAGCCGAGCGGCAGCCAGGAATAGATCCCCGCCGCCTGCTGCTTGATCATCCCGGCCCGCAGCATGTAGCGGTGCGAAACGATCTGCGCCTCGGCGGGGTTTTCCTTGAGGACGGGAAGGAAGTAGCGGGAGAGACGCATCTGGGGCCTGCCATGGAAAGGGTCTTGGGTTTCCTAGCGGGTCCGGGGCGGGCAGGCAAGCAGGCTGGGACTGTCCACTGTGGACATATCCGGGGAAGCAAGCGATTCCAGAGGGTTGGTCGCGGGTGTTAACCGGGTGGTAAGGTTCTGGGAGACGGACCCGTGGCCTGCGAACGAGGTGCAGTTGACCTTTCTCAGCCCCGAACGCCCGAGGCCGCTGGGAAGGACCGGGGGAGTCGGGGTAAACCCCGACCTACGGGTTCGGCGCGATAGCCACCCGGGCTATTTGACCTTCTTGCCCGCGATGACCATGCCATCCTTGCCCAGCCCCGAGTTCGCGGTGGCCAGCACCTTGGGGGCTTCCTTCTTGGGCTTCTTGGCCTCTTTGTTGCCTTTGCTTCTGTCCTTGGACATCGGGAGGTTCCTTGTCTGCCCGGAGGAGGCTGCCACCAGAGGCTGACGGGCGTCAGCGCGCGGCATCAGGGGCGCACCGCTTGCGCGGGGACGGAGCCTGTAGGGGAGAGGTGGCTACCCGGGGGAGGGAATGCAAGGGTGAGGGGGCTTGGGTTGGCGGGGGGAGTCGGTCTGAAGCCCGACCTACAGACAAGCGCCTGGCGCATGCTGTCAAAGTACTGATTTCAGTTTGACTCGCTCCAGACTGTATGTGATCCATCAATACATGGTTAACGCAACACATTTTCGAGAATCGCATGGCCGTTCAAGACGATAGAAGGGAGAATGAACAGCGTGAACTATTTGACTTGTCGCTCCCGGGTGACAGGTCGCGGCACGGTGTAGACGGAGTACTCTTGATCGACGGGGTATCTGTAGAGTTTGAGCTAAAATCAACCACGAAGAGCTCGATAACAACTGCACGCGACGTTGGAATGGAGCACCTGGAGAAATGGAAAAATAAGCATTGGCTTTTTGGTTTCTACACAGAAAAAGGAAACGCTCTCAAGTACACCAAGTATGCTAGTCCTTCAATGATGCGGGAATGGATAGAAGAGAAGCGAAGCTATATTCTTCCCGACCACATGATTTCAAAGATTGTCTCAAGTCGTGTCACCATTGAAGATATGAATAGCGTTATTGGGAAGAAGGCACACTACTCAATAGAAGACGCTATGGCGCTACATAAGAAGCAGTTTTCAGTTTCCGAGTACAGAGCGCGCTTCGATCTTGATGGGGGTTACTCGCCGCAGGCAATGTTGGACATATTTCGCCTGCGGGTAAGCTACGTCAGCGCGAGAGGGAGCACCCTCAACAATCCACACATACCAAGCAATGTCCTAGATCCGCTGCCCAAAATAACGCAAGATCATGCAGAAGCTCTTCGGAGGTTAGTGCGCGCGAGCCTGCAGTAGAACGTCAGAGACTGCGGTTGCAACAGCATAGGCCACAGGAGGGCTCACAGAGTTCCCAATTAGGCCAAGCCGTTGGTAAGTGGCTCCTACGAACTGCCAATTCAGCGGGAAGCCTTGAATCAATTGACACTCCTCGACACAGAGCCGGTGCAATCCATCAGGCGCAGGATAGCTTTGTGATAGGCGAGGGTCTGAAGAAACGCCATGCGGCCAAATTCCGAGGCTCTTCCATACCTTTACCGACGCCGTGCTATTTGCAATTGATGTGGTCTGTCGTGGCCCAGTTAATGTGCAACGGATAGTAGGAGCCAATCCATCGTTATCAACAGACGGCAGGTTGAGCGCATGCCGCACGGTTCTTTCAGACAGATGTCTCTTTATCCTTCTGAAATCAATGCAACCTCCCTGATCTTTGGCCACTCCTATGATGAAGAACCGCTTTCTGTCTTGAGGGACACCAAAGTCCTTTGCCGAAAGAATCCCTACGCTGAGATTGAACCTCCGAGATAGGCGTCCCAAAAGAGAATTTCGGTAGGATTCGAATTTTCTTCCGCCAAACCCTAGAACATTCTCTATAATAATCGCTTTTGGCAATATGGCTTGAACTGCCCTCTCAAATTCAGGAAACATATCGCGACGATCCTGTTCTCCCAATTGCCTTCCGGCTATTGAGAAAGGCTGGCAAGGAGGCCCACCATGAACTACATCCACATGCCCTCTGTATTTTAGCCAATCAACTGATGTCACATCACCCGACGCTCCGGAGTACACATTCCAGTGCGGGCGGTTCAATTTAATCGTGGTACCTGCAAACGGAAGAATGTCGTAGGATGCGACGTGCGAATATCCGGCGCGGTCGAAGCCTAGGTCAAGTCCTCCTCCACCTGAGAAAAGCGACAGACTCCTTAGCCCGTCGTAACTTCTCTGGGGCATTTCTTCCAATGGATTGTATCGCGGTCGAAGCTGTGGGTGCTCTCTTGACGCTGCGAGAATTTCGGCCTTTCGGCGTGCAAGCTGTGACTGTCGTGACGAAGAAGCGTACTCGGCACGACGCTCCGAAGATATGTCCCAAGGAATATAGGTGCTCATTCTGCTACTCTACATTGATAGAGTTATTTGGGAAGTTAACTTCATCGGTTTCCTCACACATCCAACTCCTCCACAAACCGCGCGTTCTCCTGAATATACTGGAAGCGCAATTCCGGCTTCTTGCCCATCAGGCGCTCCACGAGGTCGGAGGTATCCCCCGGTTCGTCCTCGTCAATCGACACCCGGATCAGCTTGCGCGTGGCCGGGTTCATCGTGGTGTCTTTCAGGTCCTTGGCGTCCATCTCGCCCAGGCCCTTGAATCGCTGGACGTCGATCTTGCCTTTGCCGCCCAACCCCTTCGCCAGCCAAAGCTCTTTCTCGGCGTCGTCGGCGACGTACATCCGGCGGGCTCCCTGCGTCAGGCGATACAACGGCGGGCAGGCGAGGTAGAGGTGGCCCTTGTCGATCAGGGGGCGCATCTGGGTGAAGAAGAAGGTCATCAGAAGGCTCGCGATATGCGCGCCGTCGACGTCGGCGTCGGTCATGATGATGATCTTCTCATAGCGCAGGTCGTCCAGCTTGAAGCGGGTGCCCATGCCGGTGCCAAGCGCCTCACACAGATCGCGGATTTCGGCGTTCTCGTTCAGCTTGGCGGAGGCAGCACCAAGGACGTTCAGGATCTTGCCCTTGAGAGGGAGGAGGGCCTGCGTCTCGCGGCTGCGGGCGCCTTTGGCAGAGCCGCCGGCTGAGTCGCCTTCGACGATGAAAAGCTCGGTGTTGTCGCGGGTCTTGGAGGAGCAGTCGGTCAGTTTCCCCGGCAGGCGCAGCTTCTTGGTGGCGGTCTTGCGCTGGGTTTCCTTTTCCTCACGCCGCCGCAGGCGTTCCTCGGCGCGCAGGACGAGGAAGTCGAGGATCGCCCCGGCGGACTTGGTGTCGGCGGCAAGCCAGGTGTCGAAATGGTCGCGGACGGCGTTTTCGACCCATTTCGCGGCTTCCTCGGTCGAAAGCCGGTCCTTGGTCTGGCCGACGAAGCTGGGTTCGCGGATGAAGATCGACAGCAGCGCGCAGCCGCCGGTCAGAAGGTCTTCGCGGGTGATCTCAACGGCCTTGCGGTTCTTGACGCGCTCGCCGTAGGCGCGGATGCCTTTCAGGATCGCGGCCCAGAACCCGGCCTCATGCGTGCCGCCTTCGGGGGTGGGGACGGTGTTGCAGTAGGAGTGGAGGTAGCCGTCCTGCGCCGGGGTCCAGTTGATCGCCCATTCGACGGAGCCGGGGAGCTGGTATTTCTCCTCGAAGCTGACGCGCCCGGCGAAGGGGCGGTCGGAGTAGGTGGTGAGTTTCTTGAGGGATTCGTTGAGAAAGTCGGCAAGGCCGCCGGGGAAGTGGAAGGTGGCTTCCTGGGGCGTGTCGCCGTCCGCCACGGCGGATTTCCAGCGGATCTCGACGCCCGAGAAGAGGTAGGCCTTGGACCGCGCCATCTTGAACAGGCGGGCGGGTTTTAGGGTCTGGTGGCCGAAGATCTCCGGGTCGGGGTGGAAGGTGACCCAGGTGCCACGGCGGTTCTGGATGGGCCCGAGTTTCTGGATCGGACCAAGCGGGAGGCCGCGCGAGAAGCTTTGTTCGTAAAGCTCCTTGTTCAGGGCGACCTGGACAGTCATCGCGTCGGAAAGCGCGTTGACGACCGAGGAGCCGACGCCGTTCAGGCCGCCAGAGGTGGAGTAGGAGTTGGCGTTGAACTTGCCGCCGGCGTGGAGGGTGCAGAGGATCACCTCCAGCGCGGATTTGCCGGGGAATTTGGGGTGCGGGTCGACCGGGATGCCGCGCCCGTTGTCGCGGACGGTGACGGAGTTGTCGGCGTGAAGCTCAAGTTCGATCCGGTTCGCGTGGCCCGCGACGGCCTCATCCATCGCGTTGTCGAGAATCTCGGCGACCATGTGGTGCAGCGCGCGTTCGTCGGTGCCGCCGATATACATGCCGGGGCGCTTGCGGACGGGCTCCAGCCCTTCGAGGACCTCGATGGAACTGGCGTCATAGGTGGACGCGCCGGAGAGGAGGTCGTTGGACATGGGATCACCCTTTGAGTTGCAGGCATTAGATCATCTCGGGGGGGAGGGGCGCAAGATGTGGGGGGTGGAAGGGCGGGCAGGGGCGGCCTAGGTTAAGCGTCGAACAATGGAGGATGTGGCGATGCGGGTTCTGTTCACGGGCGGGTCGGGCAAGGCGGGCAAGCATGTGGTGCCCTATCTGGTGGCGCAGGGGCACAAGGTGATGAACTTTGACCGGGTGCCCTTGGGGCTGGCGGGGGTGCATGACCTGACGGGGGATATCTGCGACGCGGGGCAGGTCTATTCCGCGATGCGGACCCATGCGGGCTATGAGGAGATGGAGGACGGGGCGGCGCAGCTGTTCGACGCGGTGGTGCATTTCGCGGCGGTGCCTCGGTATGGGATGGTGCCGGATACCGAATGCTACCGGGTGAACACGGTCGGGACCTACAACGTGCTGGAAGCGGCGTTGAAGATGGGCATCCGCAAGGTGATCATCGCGTCTTCGGAGACGACTTATGGGGTGTGTTTCAGCGATGGCGTGGTGGACCCCAAGGTGCTGCCCCTGGAGGAGGACTACGACATCGACCCGATGGACAGCTACGGCATGTCGAAGAAGGTGAACGAGGTCACAGCCCGCAGTTTCCAGCGGCGGTTCGGGGCGGATGTCTATGCGCTGCGGATCGGGAATGTGGTGGAGCCACATGAATATGCGACCCTGTTCCCGGCGTTGAAGGAGGACCCGGGGCTGCGGCGGCGGATCACCTTCAGCTACATCGACGCGCGGGATCTGGGGCAGATCGTGGACCTGTGTTTGCGCAAGGACGGTCTGGGGTTCCAGGTGTTCAACGCGGTGAACGACGAGAACGCGGTGCCGCAGGGGAACTCGGAGCTTTTGCCGCGCTTCTTCCCCAACGTGCCCTTGTCGCGGCCGGTGGGGGAGCGGGAGGGGTTGCTGTCCAACCGGAAGATCCGGGAGGTGCTGGGGTTCAAGGAGCAGCACAACTGGCAGAAGTATGTGAAGTAGGCTGGCGGCGGACCGGGGGTGTGAAACCCCCGCTCCGCAGGGTCAAACCTACGCAGGCTCTGCCATCCGCGCCGCCCACATCTTCTTGAACGCCTCTCGCGCTTGGCACTTCTCCAGCCAGGCTTTCACCGCCGGGAATTCGCCGAGCAGGGTCGGGTGGCCCTGGGCGTAGCGCAGGCATTCGGCGAGGTTCAGGTCGGCCACGGTGAAGCGGTCGCCGACCAGGTAGGGGTGCGCCGACAGATGCGCCTCCAGCCGTTTCAGCGGGCGGCGGAGTTTCTCGGCGTTGATCGCGATGGCACCCCGGCCTTCGGGGGTCTTGTCACCGCCTGCTCCCTGGACGTTCAGGATCTCCAGCGCCGGGGTTTCCACCGCGGTCACGGCCAGAAGCGTCCATTGGTCGAGCAGCGCCTGTTCGGCGGGGCTTTGCGGGCCAAGCGCGCCGCCGCGCGTCCGGGCGATGTGGTTGGTGATCGAGAGGGATTCGGTCAGCACAAGGTCGCCCTCGACATAGGCCGGGATCTGGCCCTGCGGGTTCACTTTCAGAAACTCCGCCGAGGTGGTGTTGAAGGGCGCATCTGGCGCGGACGCCTGGGGCAGCCGGTAGGCCTGGATCACCTGGACATGATCGAAGGCCTCACCCAGTTCGTAGAGGAGCCAGATCGGGCGCGAGGCGCGGCTGCGGAAGACGCCGTAGAGGGTGGCCATGGGGAAACTCCTTCAGGGAACGGGCAGGGATAGGGCCAACCTATGTCGGCTTTTCGGGAAGCAAAAGGGGGCAGGCTGCAGCGGTCCTGACCGGGATCAAGGCGGAAAACGCCGATCCGTGCCGGGGTGCCGCTGTCAGCGACAGGAGGGAACGGCATGGCAGACAGTCAGGCAATCGCGGCTGCAGAGACGGGTCCGGTCGAGGGTGGCGGGCCAAAGAGCTTTCCTGCGGCAAGTCCCCTGCATCAGGCCTTCGATTCCGGTCGCTACCCCTATGCACGCCTGCTGGGCTGGGTCGGCTATGACACGGAAAAGGCCAGGTTGCAGGCCGAATTGCTCAAGGTGCAGATCTGGGCGCAGGACACCGGGCAGAAGTTCGTGATCCTGATGGAGGGGCGCGATGCGGCGGGCAAGGGCGGCACGATCAAACGATTCATGGAGCATCTGAACCCGCGCCATGCCCGGGTCCGCGCTGACCAAGCCGTCGGATCTGGAAAAGGGCCAGGGGGTCTTCCAGCGTTATATCGCGCATCTGCCGACGGCGGGGGAAATGGTGTTCTACGACCGCTCCTGGTGCAACCAGGCGGGTGTCGAGCGGATGCTGGTCCGGTCGGGCATCCGGCTGCACAAATACTGGTTCAGCGTGACGCGCAAGGAGCAGCGCGCGGTTCATGGTGCGGGAAACCGATCCCTTGAAGATGTGGAAGCTGTCGCCCATCGACAAGGCGAGCCTCGACCGCCGGGATGACAATACCGAGGCGAAGGAGGCAATGATCTTCTACACCGACACCGCCGACGCTCCCGGGGTGATGGTGAAGTCGAACGACAAGAAGCGGACGCGGCTGAACTGCATGCGGCATTTCCTGTCGACGCTCGACTGTCCGAACAAGGACCACGCGGTCATCGGCACTCCGGACCCGCTGATCGTGGGGAAGGCGCAGCAGGTGCTGGGCATCGGCCTCGAGATCTATGACGCAGCGACCCATCCGGCGATGCAGCGGGGCGGAGGTGCGCTGCGCTGCGGCGGAAGGGGCGTCTTGTGAACGGCACCCGGCCAGCGTAAGCCTCGCGGATGGCTACACAAATGTCGAAATCCGCCCACGCGAGGGAAACCCTCGTGCTGGGCCTGCCCCTGATCGGGTCGCACCTGGCGCAGATGGCGCTGCATGTGACCGATACGGTCATGGTCGGCTGGTATGGCGTCGTGCCGCTGGCCGCCGTGGTCCTGGGCGCGTCGTCGTTCTTCATCGTCTTTGTCGTCGGATCGGGCTTTGCCAAGGCGGTGATGCCGATGGTCGCGGCAGCTTTGGGCCGGGGCGACGAGACGCAGGTGCGCCGCGACACGCGGATGGGGCTGTGGCTGTCGATCGCCTACGGGATCGTCGTCCTGCCGGTCTTCTGGTGGTCCGGGCCGATCCTGCTGGCCCTGGGGCAGAACGCCGAAGTGTCGGACATCGCGCAGGACTACATGCGGATCGCGGGCTTCGGCATGGTGCCGGCGCTGGCGGTCACGGTCCTGCAAAGCTATCTCTCGGCCCTGCACCGGACGCAGGTCGTGCTGTGGGTCACGCTGGCCGCCGTGGGATTGAACATCCTGGTCAACTGGGCGCTGATCTTCGGCAACTGGGGCTTTCCCGAGCTTGGGGCGCAGGGAGCGGCCATCGCCACGGTTTCGACGCAGCTGCTGTCGCTGGTCGTCCTGTGCCTTTACGCCGGGGCCTTGCCCGAGCTGCGCCGGTTCCGGCTGTTCCAGCGCTTCTGGCGGCCCGACTGGCCCGCGATGGCCCTGGTCTGGCGCCTCGGTCTGCCCATCGGTCTGACCGGGCTGGCCGAAGGCGGGATATTCCAGGCCTCGGCGCTGATGATGGGCTGGATCGGCACGGTCCAGCTGGCCGCCCACGGGATCGCGATGGAGATCGCCGCGCTGACGTTCATGATGCATGTCGGCCTGGCGAGCAGCGCCACGATCCGCGTCGCCCGCTTTGACGGGGCAGGTGACCGGGTCGCCCTGCGGCGGGCGGCGCAGGTGGCCGTCGCGCTGTCCTTTGCGGTGGCGATGGCGTCGGTCGTGCTGCTAGTGGCGGCACCGACGCCGATCGTTTCGCTGTTTCTCGACATGTCGAAGCCGGAGAGTGCGGCGATCCTTGCCTATGGCACTGCGCTGCTGGGCGTCGCGGCGCTGTTCCAGTTGGGCGACGGGATGCAGGTCATGGCGCTGGGCCTGCTCAGAGGGGTGAAGGACACGCGCGTCCCGATGATGCTGGCGGCGGTCAGCTACTGGCTGATCGGCATTCCCAGCAGCTATGTGCTGGCCTTCCCCCTGGGTTTCGGCGGTGTCGGGCTGTGGCTGGGTCTGGTTGTCGGCCTCATCTGCGCATCGGCAAGCCTGATGTGGCGGTTCTGGCGGCTGGCGCGCTAGAGTCTGTCTGGCGCTGACAGTAGCGCCAGACAGCCTCCAGGTGTTTCGTGGTCGCCTGTCTTTCGACAAAACCGGAGTCCACTTTTGTCGGACAGGCTCTAACGCCAGAGATGCGCGAGGCTGGCGAACCGGCCCTGCAGTTTCGACAGAAGGCGGTTCGTCCGTCCGGGACGCGGGATGTCACCTGCCGCCAGCCGGTCCAGCGCCACTTCGGGCGGGCAGGGGCGGCGTGACACCGGGTCCCAGTAGCGCGGGTAGGCGATCAGCGCGGCATGGGCGAGCTGTGCCAGATCCGGCCCGGGACCGCGCCAGGCAGGCCTTGGGCCAAGATCCCGCGTCAGGCCCCAGCCGGCATAGAACGGCGCGCCAAGGCAGGTGACCGCAAGTCCCCGGATCAGCGCCTCGAAGCCCAGCAGCGACGTCATCGTCCAGACCTCCTGCACCTCTGGCAACAGCCGGGCCGGGTCTGCGCCGGTGGCGACCACATCCGCCAGACCCTCCAGATCGGCGGGCGGAATGGCCCCGGGACGCAGCCCGGCCTCGACATCGGGATGTGGCTTATAGATCACGACCGCCTGCGGATTGGCCCTGCGGACCGCCTGCACCAGCGCAAGGTTCGTCCGCACCGCGCCCGCCCCCAGGCGGATCGAGGCGTCGTCCTCGACCTGGCCTGGGACAAGGATGCGATGTCCGGCGGGCAGGCGCGGCACCTCGCCGCCCAGATTGTATTTCGACAGGCCCCGGTCCCGCAGCCGCGCGATCAGCGCCTCGGCCCGGTCCCGTCCGCCCGGAGGCAGCGGGCCCGCGATCAGCCGGTCCAGCCGTGAGGGCCGTGTCGGGTCGTAGTAGATGCCAAGATCGTCGGTGACCAGCGACAGGGGCGGCACCAGTTCCGCGCCCAGCCCGCGTGAGCGCAGGAACCCGTCCTCGACCTGCAGGCAGGGGGCCTTCGGCTGAAAGCCTTCGGGCCGTTTCCCGGCCCAGACCAGAAGACTGCGCCCGGTCGCGGTGGCCAGCCGGTCGGCCGCCACGGGATCGTCGCGAAAGCGCAGGGGTCGCGTGCCCCCGAACACGGCCTGCAGGCGCGGGCGCTTCCAGAGCCGCATTCCGGCAGCGACATGGCCCCGGCGGTCGTCGCGCCAGGCGCGCACCTCGGCCTCCAGCTGGCGGATCACCTCGTCCAGCCCGCACAGGCGGTCGCGGCAGGGATCATACCAGACGGGCGCAAGCAGCATCGCCCCGGCAAACAGCTCTTCCCGGGTCAGACGGCGCTGGCGGCGGGGCAGGGGTGCCTCGTCCCGGGTCAGGCCCCAGCCCGCATAGAAGGGCTGGCCGAAGACCCGAGGGCGCTGGCCGTGCAGGATCGCCTCGAAGCCCATCTGCGACGAGACGGTGTAGACCTCTGCGGCATTGGCGAGCAGGCGATGAGGGGGGACGGGGGCGGTCAGCAGGGTCACACGGCCCCCGGCGTCGCCCGGGCCGAAATGCCCGGCCCGCAGGCCAAGCGCGGTTTCGGGATGGGTGCGGATCACGATCCGCGTTTCGGGATGGTCGTGCAGCGCCGCAGCAAGCATCGCCGCGAACGTGGCCGCCGTAGCCCCGGAATACCGGATCGAGGCGTCGCCGACGGTCTGGTCGATGATCAGGACATAGCCGGGATCGGGGGCGGCGAGGTCAGGGTCATGATTGTTGTATTTGGATAAACCTTGATTCAGCAGGCAATGAATTAAGCGGCGTGCTTCATCCAGAATGTTTGAATTGTGAAAGTCAGTGGAACCCAGGATCTCTTCCAGACGCGAAGGCGCTCTGCTGTCGAAATGGATGCCGACCGGGTCGATCAGCAGCCCGAGCGGGGCCTCGCCGCCTGCCCGGCCGGGCCGGAGCGAGCGCAGGAACGCATCCTCGACCCGCAGGCAGGGCGCCTTTGGCGCGAAATCCGCAGGCTCCTTCCCCGCCCAGATCAGTAGTCCGCGACCAGAGGCCGAGGCCACAACCGCCCCGCGATTCAATCAGCGCGTCCGCATCGTCACAACGCCGGTCTGCCCGACCGTGCGAGACGATCGGGCAGCGCCGCCAGCGTAGTGTGTTCTGGATCCGAGGCGCGGCTAGACGGGTGTCACCCGTACCAACAATCTGCGGGACACGCTCAGTTCTTCTTGCCCCCGCCGTTCGAGCCGCCACTGCCGCCTTGACCCGGGTTGCTGCTGTCGACCCCGTCTGCGTCATTGCCGTGGCCGTTGTCGTCTTGCTCTTTACCGCCGCCCTGGTCGGCATCCTGAGACCCACCACCTTGACCAGGATTGCTGCTGTCCACGCCGCCCTCGTCGTTGCCGAGGCCGTTGTCGTCTTGCTCTTTATCGCCGCCTTGGTCGGCATCCTGAGACCCACCACCCTGACCAGGATTGCTGCTGTCCACACCGTCCTCGTCGTTGCCGTGGCCGTTGTCGTCTTGCTCTTTATCGCCGCCTTGGTCGGCATCCTGAGACCCGCGACCCTGACCAGGATTGCTGCTGTCCACACCGTCCTCGTCGTTGCCGTGGCCGTTGTCGTCTTGCTCTTTATCGCCGCTTTGGTCGGCATCCTGAGACCCGCGACCCTGACCAGGATTGCTGCTGTCCTCGCCGCCCTCGTCGTTGCCGTGGCCGTTGTTCCCATCTTCCACGGTCGGTTCAGTCTCGACCACTGGCTCGGGCTCGACCACCGGCTCGGGTTCGACCACTGGCTCGGGCTCGACCACTGGCTCGGGTTCGACCACCGGCTCGGGTTCGACCATTGGCTCGGGTTCGACCACTGGCTCGGGTTCGGCCACCGGCTCGGGTTCGACCACCGGCTCGGGTTCGACCACCGGCTCGGGCTCAACCACCGGCTCGGGCTCGACCACCGGCTCGGGTTCGACCACCGGCTCGGGCTCGACCATTGGCTCGGGCTCGACCACTGGCTCGGGTTCGACCACCGGCTCGGGAATGGGATCAGGTTCGACACCCGGTCCGGGTGTCGGCTGCGGAACGGGATCCGGAAGTCCCTTTACAGGTACGACGTGGCCGCCCCTCGGTTCACTGGCACCGAAGTTGGCCGAGCAATTCCAGATCGACCACTTGATGACCTTGAGGTTCTGAATTTCGAAGTAGTCGCAGTAACGCGCGGGATTTGTTTCCGAATGTGCCGTGGTGGCAACAGCAAGGAACGCTGCCGAAAGCAGGAGATGTTTCATTTTCACGCCCTTTAGGTATGTTTTGATGCACTTTTAGGCGTGCTGCGTGGCCGCAGAGAGACCGAATCAAGATTAACCAAAGATTAATTTGTGTTCAAAAAGAGGTACACTTACTACAGGTTGTATCAGCGTCGTGGAAAAGAACGAGCGTCGCCACGGCCTAGTGAAACGCCAAAGGGTTGACCAGCGCGCCAAGCGGAAATCAGTGGACAAGCCGCAACTGTTGCCGAGGTGCCGCGTTGCCTTCGGTCAGCGCCAGATAGGGATCCGCCGGTGACAGCATCAGGTCGACAACCTGACGCAGCAGGGCCGTCCGTCCCCGCGACGAATAGAAGCCGCCCACCAGTTGCGAAGTCTCCAGAAGGAAATGCCGGTAGGCGCGATAGGCGCGGGTGTCGGGACGGTCCGGGGCCGCAAAGAACGCCTCAAGCGGCTGGGACGAGACAAATTCGGGCTTGGCATAGACCGCCGCACCGAAGGCCCGCAGCGGCACCCCGCGCCACAGGGCCTGCTGTCCGGCCGTCGAATTGACCGTGACGGCGGATCGCGTGTCGTTCAGAAGCCGGGCCAGTTTGCCGCCCCGGACAAAATGGACGCGGTCCCTGATCCCGTGCAACCGGGCAAGGCGGCGGATTTCGGGCAGAAGCGGCGTCCGCCCGTCCTCGAGCGGATGCGCCTTGAAGACGAGGTGGTGATGGCGGGGGGCGCCCCGGGCAAACCCCTCGATCACCAGCGCCAGAAACTCGGTCATCGAGGCAAAGGGCGAATGGTCGCGAAAGCTGGAGTCATGTTCCAGTTGCAGGATCGCCAGGTGGTAGGGAAAGCCGCCGTTGCGGATGCGCCATGTGGCCAGCCGGCGTTCCAGCCGGTGCAGCGGCATCAGCAGGAAACGCTTGAGATACAGCAGGAATTCCTGTCCCACGGTCAGGGCCCGGTGCGGGCGGAAGTTCGCATAGGCCCGGAAGCCCAGGGCGACGCAGCCATGATAGAGCGCGCCCCAGAACATGTGCTGGCGCATGTCGCCCCAGGTGGCGGGGACATCCGGCAGATCTAGGTCGACGCGATCGAGCGCCCCCTGCATCTGGGGGATGCTGAGCTGCATCAGCCGGGAATGGCCGTTCGACCCGCCCCGTTCGTAGGTGATCCAGTAGGGGCGAAGGTAGCCTTCCTCGAACACATGCACGGTGATGCCGCGCGCCCGGGCCAGGCGGATCGCCGTCGCGTGGACCGGTCTGGTATCGCCATACAGCACCAGATCGGTGATCCCGTGCCGGTCCAGGATGTCGGCGCAGGCCGCGGTCCAGCGGTCAGGAGTGCCCTGAAAGGCGATGTAGCCCGCCCCCCGCCAGAACACCCGGTCGCCGAGGTTGAACCCCACGCGCCAGACCTGTCCCCCGGCAGCCCGGATCTGCCGGCCGAGCTGGTGGAACCAGGGACCGTGCGGGCCCTGCAGGAAGAGAAAGTGGCGAGGTTCGGTCACGTGCAGGCCTTGGCGCAGGATCGGCGCGCACAGGGTGGCGCGGAAGGGCTGACAATGGGTTAAGGACGGATCGCGGGCAGGCGGATCATGGCCTCAATCCCCTTGGGCTTGCAAGCCGCAAGGCCTCGCTTTACCCAAAGGAGGTGATGGATCAGGAGCGGGCCCATGTTCACCGGAATTGTGACCGACGTCGGGCGAATCGTCGAAACCAGGGTTACCGGCGATCTGCGGGCGCGGATTGCCACGCGCTATGACGTTGGCCGCATCGACATCGGCGCGAGCATCGCCTGCGACGGGGTCTGCCTGACCGTGGTCGCGCTGGGCGATCAGCCGGAAGGCTGGTTCGACGTCGAGATCAGCGCCGAGACGCTGTCGAAGACCAACATCGGGCAGGATGGCTGGCCGGTCGGCAAGCGGATCAACCTGGAACGCGCGCTGCGGGTCGGGGACGAGCTTGGCGGGCACATCGTCTCGGGCCATGTCGACGGAGTGGCCGAGGTGGTGTCGGTGCGACCCGAGGGGGGATCGGTCCGGGTGCGGTTTCGCGCGCCGGAGGTTTTGGCCCGGTTCATCGCGCCAAAGGGATCGGTCGCGCTGAACGGGACTTCGCTGACGGTGAACGAGGTCGAGGGGGCCGAGTTCGGGGTGAACTTCATCCCGCATACGCAGGAGGTGACGACCTGGGGCGAGGTGAAGCGCGGGGACCGGGTGAACCTGGAGGTCGACACCATGGCCCGCTACGTGGCGCGGCTGCGCGAGTATGGCTGAGGGCAGAGCGGGGGTTTCACACCCCCGCACCCCCGTGGAGTATTTGGGAAAAGAGCAAACGCAAATTTGAATCAAATGCCGCGGAGTTTCTGATGAGCGCGATCGGGCATAACGGCGGGCCGTCACTGGAGGGCGGGGTAAGCTGGCGCAGGCACTGCTGGTCGGCGGCGCGCGCGAGGCTGTTGCCCGTGCTGCCGATCGAGGTGGTGCGGTTGCGGGTCAAGCGGGCGCAGGCGCTGGGGCTGGACTACAGGACCTATGCCGGGGTGCGGGCGGCGACGGGGCATGACGTGGTGGCGTTCCTGTTTTCTTCCAATGCGTTGCGGGTGTCGGTGCTGGCACCCGCGATGCCTGAGGGGCGCGCCTTCAAGTTGGCCGAGCTTCAGTGCGGGAGGCTGGCACTGGCGGTTGCGCCGCTGAGCCCGGCGCTGCTGGAGGCCGCCAATCCGGTGCTGGACGCGGCTCACGTGGCCCCATACGCGCTGGCCGGGTTTGGCGAGATGCGGCAGCGGGTGCGCGCGGCGCTGGGCAAGGTGCCGTCGGATCAGGTGATTCTGGTGGGCGATCTGGGGCTGGAACGCGACTGGTGCGCGGCGGGGCGGCTGGCGGGATATCTGCCGGCGGAGCGGTACTTCAGGTGAGGCGGGCGGGGAACGTTGTCCTTTTCCTGCTGCAATGGCTCCTCATGCTCTGGGGCGTTGCTTTGATCTTGATTTCACTCTTCGAGTTCAGGTTTCAGGCTGAGTTGCAGCAAGGGCTTTCAGTGTCTGGATTGGAAAGCGATCTATATGCTCCGCCGATCTATTTGCGCCTCGTTCAGGGTGTTACAATCGGACTGGTTGCGATGGGACTAAGCGCAACGCTTTTCTACCTCCGCCGCCTCTATCTCTCGCGCCGACAATGAAAAACGGCGGCCCAGAGGGACCGCCGTTCCACATTCAACCAACCCGAAAGTTCAGGCCGCGCGACCGACCAGAACGCTGTCGACCTGCTTCGCCGCACCCGCCTCATCCACGCCCGACACAGCCGCGACTTCGCGGGTCAGGCGTTCCAGGGCGGCCTCATAGAGCTGACGCTCGGAATAGGACTGCTCGCGCTGGTCGTCGGTGCGGTGCAGGTCGCGGACGACCTCGGCGATGGAGAGAAGGTCGCCCGAGTTGATCTTCTGTTCGTATTCCTGGGCGCGGCGGGACCACATGGCGCGCTTGACCTTGGCCTTGCCTTTCAGCGTGTCCAGCGCCTTGGTCACCACGTCCGGCGCGGAAAGGGCGCGCATGCCGATGTCCAGCGCCTTGTGGGTGGGGACGCGCAGGGTCATCTTGTCCTTCTCGAAGGAGATGACGAAAAGCTCCAGCTGAATCCCGGCGATCTGCTGTTCTTCGATCGAGATGATCTTGCCCACGCCATGCGCAGGATAGACCACGAAATCGTTCGGACGGAATTCAGGCTTCTTCGACTTGGTCATTCAGCTTTCCCCAGATCGGAGGCCCCTTCCGCGACAAAGACCCCGCGCCCTGAACCCCTCAGTTCAGGCGTTTGGAGCTTGAGTTGTCACAAAAGAATAGGGCTCAGGCGGTGTGCGCTAAGCCGGTGTCAGGCTTCCATGCTTGCATTGTAAACGAATGATAACACAAAAAGCGCCTGATTCCAACTGCCGCGAAACCGGGCAGTTCAGAGCCAACGCTTTGGTTTTTCACCGCTTTTCCATCTGTCACCGATTCGTGGTCACAGTTGCGCCCGAATCGGGCAGCGCCGTCAGCCCCCGGTGCCGGGGGCTTCGGAGAAATATTTGTCGCGCTTGCCCGGCTCGCCGTCACGGTCCTCATAGCCGGGCATCGGGTCCTTCTTGGTCACGATCACCGGCCATTGCACCGCGTATTTGCGGTTGAAGCTGACCCATTCCTCCATGTCCGGCTCGGTGTCCGGGCGGATCGCATCGGCGGGACATTCAGGTTCGCAGACGCCGCAGTCGATGCATTCATCCGGGTGGATGACCAGCATGTTCTCGCCTTCGTAGAAGCAGTCGACCGGGCAGACCTCGACGCAGTCGGTGTATTTGCAGGCGATGCAGTTGTCGGTCACGACATAGGTCATGGGTCAGCCCCGAAGCGGATGGTCTGAGTGGTAGCTAGAGCAGGAGGCCGGATCATTCAAGACGCTCCGGTAGATCGGCTGTGTCCGCTACGGAAGTACCCAGGTCGGGCGGAGCGGGATCGAGGTCAAGGTAAAGCGCCTGCGCTTCGGTAGCCGGGCCTCGCCGCTGGCCCAGCGCCAAAACCCGCACCACACGGATACGGAGGCCTTGCGGAAAGGTCAGCGTGTCGCCTGCGGCTACGTCGCGTCCGGGGCGGCTGATGCGGGTGCCGTTCACGCGGACGGACCCCGCTTCGATCACCCCGGCGGCAAGGCTGCGCGACTTGAAGAACCGCGCCTGCCAGAGCCATTTGTCCAGCCGCAGTCTGGCGGTGGCGTCACGGTCGGCCTTGCCCGAAGGCCCGGCCAATCAGACCTTGCCCTTGAGCGCCAGAAGCGCGGCAAACGGGTTGTCGGGGTCGATGGGTTTCTCGGCGCGGGGCGGGCGGGCCTCGTAGGACTTCTGCCGGTCGTCGCGCGGGGGCTTGCCGCCCTTGTAGTCGCCCTTGCGGTCATGGCGCTGGCCGTCCTTCGGGCGGTCGCCCCTTGGACGATCCCCTTGCGGACGATCCCCCTGGGGGCGGTCGCCCTTGGGCTTGTCACCCTGGGGACGGTCGCCACGCGGGGCACGGGCTTCGCCTTCCTTGCGGTCGGGCCGGGGGCCACGTTCGCCGTTTCGTTCCGGGCGCTGCCGGGGCTTCGGGGCCCAGGTGAAAGTGTAGAACGCCTCCATCTCGGGGGCAGCCTCGGGTTCCGGGTCGGCCACGGGCGCAAGGATCGACACTTCTTCGGGGATCGGCTGGCCTGCGGCGATCGCGGCGGCGGCTTCTTCCGAGATTTCGGGGGCTTTGGTGGTTTCGGCCTTCACCTTGGCGCGCTCGGCCTTTTCGCCCTTGTAGCCAAGGCCGGCCATCAGGTCGGCGAACTGGTCCAGCGTCATCCCGGTGATCGACAGCATGTCCGGCGTCGCCTCGAACCCGGCGCGGCTGTCCTTCTGGCGCAGGATGTCGGCCAGACGTTCCAGCATGTCGATGCGGATCGCCCGGGTTCCTGCCGGGTGGTAGCCCGCCAGCGTGTAGTGCTGCTTGGGCACCTCGGCCACATTGGGGATGGTGACAAGGCCGGGGGGCGGCGATTCAGGGAACTCCTGCAACCCGTTCCACAGCGACCACAGCACCAGCCGCAGCCGGGTGGGGGCGGGTTTCAGGAGGGCGGGGAGGAAGATGGTGAACTGACCGAAGCGGACGCCATGCTTGCGCAAGGCACCGCGCGCGTCCTGGTCCAGCTCTTTGACCTCGGAGGCGACTGCGTCGCGCGGCAGAACCCCCAGAGCCTCCGAGAGCCGGAAGGCGAAGCCGCGCGCGAGGCCGGTCAGCGCCTCGTCGCGGGCCATGGCCAGCAGCGGCTCGAACTGGGCGGCGACCTTGCGGTCGATGAAATGCTGCAGGCGGCGGCGGACCTTTTCCACCACCTCGGGACCGGCTTCCTCGTCCACGAAGGCCTCGACCGAGGGCTTTGCGGCTTCCGCGCCCTTCACCAGCTTGCCCACCGCATTGCTGCCCCACATCAGGCCGCCCTGTTCGGTGAAATCAAGCTCGGTGTCCGGCGCGTTGTAGAACCGGTCGGCGCGCAGGTGGAATTCCGGCTTCAACGCCTGCAATGCGGCCTGCGCCAGCGTGCGGGCGGCATCCGGCGTGGCACTGGCGTCCTGCCTGAAGCGGAAGCCCTCCAGTTTCCCGGCGAATTCGCCTTCGACCGTCACTTCGCCCTTGTCGTTCACTTCGGCCACGAGAGCCTCCTTCTGCTTCAACCGGCGGAGGAGAACAGAGGTCCGCCGGTCGACAAATCGTTGCGTCAGCGCCGCATGCAGCGCATCCGACAGGCGGTCTTCTACAGCGCGCGTCTCATCGCGCCAATGGCTTTCGTCTTCGACCCAGTTTTTCCGCTGGGTGACGTAGGTCCAGGTGCGGATATAGGCGAGCCTGCGCGATAAAGTGTCGATGTCGCCTTCGGTCTTGTCGATGCGCCTGATCGCGGTCGCCAGCCAATCCGAGGGGATGCGCCCGCCGCCAAGGCCGCGACCCACCAGAAACTCGAAGATCCGGGTCAAGAGCGTGGTGTGTTCCGGCCCGGTGGATGATCGGAAATCGGGGATCCTGCAGACGTCCCACAGAAGCTGCACCCGCTTGGGTTCGGTCAGCCTGTCCTGCACTTCGGGCAGGGCCGCCAGTGCCTTCAGCGCCAGCACGTCATCGGCATCCCGCGCGCGGGTCAGCCAGTCGTTGTCGGTCGGGGCCTCAAGGCTGCGGATCAGCCGGTCGGACGAGCCGAAATCCATCTGCTCGTTGCGCCAGTGCAGCTTTTTCACCGGGGAGAAGCGATGGGTTTCGATGGCCTCGACCTGGTCCTCGTCGAAGGGCCGCGCCTCGCCCGTGACCCCGAAGGTGCCATCCTCGGTATGCCGACCCGCGCGACCGGCGATCTGGCCCAGTTCCTGGGGGTAAAGCGCGCGCATCCGGCGGCCGTCGAACTTGGCGGTGGCGGAAAAGGCGACATGCTTGATGTCGAGGTTCAGCCCCATGCCGATGGCATCGGTCGCGACCAGATAGTCCACGTCGCCGTTCTGATACAGGGCGACCTGCGCGTTCCGGGTGCGGGGGCTGAGCGCCCCCATCACCACCGCGCAGCCACCCTTCTGCCGCCGGATCAGTTCGGCAATCGCGTAGACGTTCTCGACCGAGAAGCCGACGATGGCCGAGCGTTCCGGCATCCGGCTGATCTTCTTCGACCCGGCATAGCGCAGGGTCGACATCCGTTCGCGCTTGAGGAACGTCACATGCGGCACAAGGCCCGCAATCGCCCCCCGCATGGTGTCCGAGCCGAGGAACAGCGTCTCGTTCAGCCCGCGCGCGCGCAGCAGCCGGTCGGTGAACACATGGCCCCGGTCGGCATCGGCACAAAGCTGGATCTCGTCCACCGCGACGAAATCCGCGCCGATGTCCAGGGGCATCGCTTCGGTCGTGCAGACCCAATACTGGGTGCGGTCAGGGACGATCCGTTCCTCGCCCGTGACCAGCGCCACGACCGACGGGCCGACGCGGGCGACGATGCGGTCATAGACCTCGCGCGCCAGCAGCCGCAGCGGCAGGCCGATCACCCCGGTCCGGTGTGCCAGCATGCGGTCGATTGCGTGATGGGTCTTGCCGGTGTTCGTCGGCCCAAGGACCGCCGTCACCCGCCGGGTGGCGTCCATGGCTTAAAGCTCCTGCCCCTCGGCCTGCTTTTCCAGCCGCTCGATGGCCTCGGCGGCACCGGCCAGGAACGGATCGATGGCAATCGCGGCGCGGTAGGCTTCCAGCGCACGTTCGGGCTTGCCGGTTTCTTCCAGGATCATCGCAAGGCCGGACAGGGCCCCGAAATGCCGGGGGTTCAGCGTCAAGACCTTGGCGATGTCCGCGACCGAGGGGCCGAACTCGCCCGCCATGTAATAGGCCGTAGCCCGCGCGTTCCACGCTTCGGCGAAATTCGGGTCCTGGTCGATGATCGCGCTGAAATGATCGATGGCCTGCGGCAGATCGCCGAGGTCCATCGCATCCCGCCCGCGCTGCAACAGAAGGTCCAGCGCCGGAGAGCCGGATTTCGACCACTCGATCTGGATTTCCCTCTCGATCCGGCCGGCCTCGGCCTCGTCCGCGGTCTTCAACCGGTCGAACAACCCGTCCAGCTTGGCGGCGTCCTGCGCGAAAGCCACTGCGCAAGTCAGGAAAAGCGGCAGAAGTGCCGCAACGATACGATTGAGAATGGCGGCCCGGAAACGCATAACGTGAAAGTAACCGATCCGCGCCAGATTGCCAGTGGTGGCAGGGTCACGAACCGGAGACTTGTGAATGAGCGAAATGATCGATGCGGCCGTCAAGGCACTGTCGCAAAAGCTGTCCGGCGGATTCGACGGGGTGGCCAAGTTCGTGATCCCGGGCGAAGGCGCGATCATGCTGGACGGACAGGGCGTCCGCGCAGGTGATGACGAGGCGGATGTCACGCTGACCGCCGAAGCCGACGTGTTCCGTTCGATCCTTGATGGCGACATGAACGCGACGATGGCCTTCATGACCGGCAAGCTGTCGGTCGATGGCAACATGGGGCTGGCGATGAAGCTTGGCGCGGTGTTGGGGTGAAACCCGACACCGCCCTTCCTGCACCATTCCATGCCGGCGTCGCGGATGCGCCGCCCGGCGCGGTCGTGGTCTGGGCGCAGTCGGGTGCGACGCGGATCCGGCTTGCGTCCTGGAAGGCAGGCGGGAAGGGCACTGTGCTGCTGCTTCCGGGCCGGACGGAGTGCATCGAGAAATACGGGCGCGCGGCGGGTGATCTGGTGCGGCGCGGCTTTTCGGTCATTTCAGTCGACTGGCGCGGCCAGGGCCTTGCCGACCGCCCCCTGCCCGACCCGATGATGGGCCATGTCGGCGATTTTGACGAATACCAGCAAGACCTTGATGCGATGCTGGCCGAGGTGCTGCGTCTGGACCTGCCGCAGCCCCTGTTCATGCTGGCACATTCCATGGGCGGCTGCATCGGGCTGCGCGGGCTGATCCGGGGCCTGCCGGTCCGGGCCGCCGCCTTTTCGGCGCCGATGTGGGGCATCGCGATGGCCGCCTGGCTGCGGCCCGTCGCGGCGGTGGTTTCGGCCCTTGCCGCTCCCTTCGGTCTGGTGACGCGCTATGCGCCCTCGACCAGCGCGCAGACCTATCTTCTGCAGGTCCCGTTCGAGGGCAATGTCCTGACCACCGACCGCGAGATGTGGGACTACATGCGCCGCCAGGTGGCCGAGGTGCCGGAGCTGGGTCTGGGTGGCCCGTCGATCGGCTGGCTGAAGGCGGCGCTGCACGAATGTGCGGCGCTGGCGGCCCTGCCCGCGCCGAAGGTCCCGGCGATCAGCGCGCTCGGGACGGCGGAAAAGGTGGTCGACGTGCCGCCCGTCCACCTGCGCATGGCGGGCTGGTCCAATGGCCAGCTGGACCTTTACCCCGGGGCGGAACACGAGATCATGATGGAAGGTCCCGCCACCCGCGCCAGGTTCTTCGACCGTGCGGCGGCGCTGTTCGAGGCGAACCGCTAGCGCCTGTCCGACAAAAGTGGAATCCGGCTTTGTCGAAGGACAGGCGACCACGAAACACCTGGAGGCTGTCTGGCGCTTTTGTCAGCGTCAGACAGATTCTGGTGCCTATTGCCGCGCAAGACAGGACAGGCAGGGCTCGCCCGCGTCGCGCGCGAATTCCAGGATCCGCCCCTCCGCCCCGATCAGGTAGAGGTGATCCTGGTCAATTTCCACCCGCTGCATGGCCTGAAGTGCCTCGAAGAAAACGGCCTCCGCTTCAAGGTCATCGCAGGCCATACTCGTCGACCCGATGGCAGTGACGGCAACGGCAGGCAGCACCGCCGCATTGGTCCCGAAAAAGCGGTTGCACGGCGCCTTGCCCGAGACCTTGTCATCGTCGAACCGGAGCGAGGCGTCCCAGGGCATTTCCTGCCCCTCGAACCCGACAAGCTGCCAGTCGATCCGGGCGATCTCGTCGGAAAGGGCAGGGCCCATGCAGGCTGCAAGGGCCGCGAAAGACAGAAGGGCAAGACGCATGGGACAGGCTCCTTGAACGGATCAGACATCCCTTTGACGCGTCAGAAAGCCTCGGGCTTGGCTTCGCGCGCCATGTGGTCAAGAACGGCGTTCACGAACTTTGGCTCTTTCCCGTCGGGAAAGAAAGCCTTTGCCACGTCGACATATTCGGTGATCGCCACCTTGGGCGGAGTGGGCAGGTCCACGATCTCGGCCCCGGCGGCGCGGAACAGCGCGCGCAGGACCGGGTCGATCCGGTCGATGGGCCAGGCTGCAACCAGCGCGCGGTCGGTCAGCTGGTCGATCTTCGCCTGCCAGTTCACCGCCGCCGCCACCACTGCGCGGAAGTGATCGACGTCGCCCTCGGCAAACTCGACCTCGTCATAGGTCGCGCCAAAGCGGTGCGTCTCGAACTCGCGCGTCACGCCCTCGACCGTCTGGCCCGAGCTTTCCATCTGGAACAGCGCCTGCACCGCGTAAAGCCGCGCGGCCGATTTCATCTGGCGCTTTTCGTCGCGTCTGGCGGTGGTCATGCCCGGAAACCGATCCCCTTGGATTTCCCGGCCCATCTGCGCGAAAGCGCGATCAGGTGCAAGGCCGCCGCTGCGGCACCCCCGCCCTTGTTCTGCCCCGCCGGGTCCGCCCGCACCTCGGCCTGCGCCCGGTTTTCCACCGTCAGGATGCCGTTGCCGATGCAGGCCCCCTGCAGGCCCAAGAGGCTGATCGCGCGGCTCGAATCATTGCAGACCGTGTCGTAATGCGTCGTCTCGCCCCGGATCACGCAGCCTAGGGCGACATAGCCGTCATACTCGGCCAGCCGTTCGGCCAGCGCGATGGCCGAAGGCACTTCCAGCGCCCCCGGCACGTCGATCAGGTCCACGGTCGCCCCGCAGGCCGCCGCCATGGCCCGCGCCCCGGCAACGAGGTTGTCGGCGATGTCCTTGTAGTAAGGGGCCACAACGATCAGCAGCTTCACCGGCTTGTCAAAGCTGGGAAGCGGCAGGGTGTAATGCGTCTCCGAACCAGCCATGCTTACTCCTTTATCGGGCGGGTGCCCGCGATGGTCAGGTCATAGCCTTCCAGACCCACCAGCTTTGGCTGGACCGAGTTCGTGACCAGCGTGATCGCCGACAGCCCCAGCGCCGACAGGATCTGCGCGCCGATGCCATATTGGCGCAGGGTCTGCGGCGAATGTTCGCCGTCCGCGACCATCTTCATCGAGGTGTCGCGCAGCAGGATCACCGCCCCCCGACCCTCGGCCGCGATGATCCGCATCGCGGCAGGCAGGTCGCTGCCGTCGCCAAGACCCAGCACGTCCTCCAGCGGGTTCAGCGCGTGGACGCGCACCAGAACCGGCTCGGGCGTGGTCAGGTCGCCCTTGGTCAGCACGACGTGGTCGGCACCCTGCAGATCGTCGGTGAAGACCCGCATCAGCCAGTCGCCACCATGGACCGACGTGACCGACTTGACCGAGCGTTCCTTGACCAGATTGTCATGGCGGCGCCGGTAGGCGATCAGGTCGGAAATCGTGCCGATCTTGATCCCGTGCTTCTGGCCGAAAGTGATCAGGTCCGGCAGGCGCGCCATGGTGCCGTCGTCGTTCATCACCTCGCAGATCACGCCCGACGGGTTCAGCCCGGCCAGCCGCGATACGTCGACCGCCGCCTCGGTATGGCCCGCGCGGACCAGCACGCCGCCGTCACGCGCGCGCAGCGGGAAGATGTGGCCGGGGCTGGCGATGTCCGCCGCCCCCTTGGTCGGGTCCGTGGCCACCGCCACCGTTCGCGCCCGGTCCGCCGCCGAAATGCCAGTCGAAATCCCTTCGACCGCCTCGATCGACAGCGTGAAGGCGCTGGAATGACGGCTGGAGTTCTTGCGGTCCATCAGCTGCAGGCCCAGCTGATCGACCCGCTCGGCGGTCAGCGCAAGGCAGATCAGCCCGCGCCCGTGCATCGCCATGAAGGTGATCGCATTCGGCGTGCACATCTGCGCCGGGATCACCAGATCGCCTTCGTTCTCGCGGTCCTCGTGGTCGACCAGAATGAACATCCGCCCGTTGCGGGCATCTTCGATGATCTCCTCGGTCGAGGAGATGGCGTCAGAGTAATCGGACATGGGTTGCAGCCTCACAAGCTCTCATCGCCGATGTATCGCGGGTGGGGCGCAAATGCCAGAGGCTGTGCCCCCAGGCTGGTGCAGGGCCGGTGTGCATTCGGGAAAGGGCGAAGCGGGAGTTTTCGAAGGAATCGCCCGCTCAGGCTCGGGCCGACAGCACCGTCAGACAGACGACCTCGGCCAGTTGCTGCGTGGCCCCAAGGATGTCCCCGGTCTGTCCGCCGATGCGGCGCAGCGCGGTGTAGGCGAGCCACAGGGTCACCCCGAGAACGGCAAACAGCATCGGCACCGCACCCCAGCCGGTCAGCGTCACGGCAAGCGCCACTGCCAGCGCCAATCCGATCAGCGCCGTGGTCGGGCTGGGTTGCCCGGTGGAATGGCTTAACCCCGTTCCCCGCGCATTGGGCAACAGCGCCATGATCAACGCCATCGGCGCGCGGGACAGCGCGCCCGTTGCCACCAGCGCGGCCCAGTGGTTCCCAAAGACCAAAAGCGCCGTCAGCGCCGACCAGCGGGCAAGAGTGACCAGCACCAGTGCCAGCACGCCATAGCTGCCAACGCGGCTGTCCTTCATGATCTCCAGCCGCCGCTCGCGCGTCCAGCCGCCGTAAAGCCCGTCTGCCGTATCGGACAGGCCGTCCTCATGCAGCCCGCCGGTCAGCATTGCGCCAAGGGCCAGCACCAGTGCCGCCGTTACCCCCGGACTCACCCCCAGCCACAAAGCGCCCGACGCAAGTGTCGCCCCCAGCGCCCCCAGCGCCGCGCCGACCAGTGGCCATGCCCAGGCCGAAGAGGCCCCAGTTCCGCGATGGTTGGGCAGCGGCAGGCGGGATAGCAGCGCGAAGGCTGACAGAAGGTCATGGGGCAGGCGCAGGGCGATGTCGCGGAATGGGGTCAAAGCGGCAGTTCCCGGCTGGCGTTGGCATGGGCCATGGGGTAGCCCCAGAAGCGATAAGGTGCAATCCGGAGAACACCATGCCCTTCCAGTCCCTTGCCGATGTCTGCGCCATGCTTGCCACGCTTCCGGCCCCCGACGCAGCGGCCATTGCGGCGGCCGAGGCGCGGAACGGTCAGCTGACCAAGCCGCCGGGCGCCTTGGGTCGGCTGGAGAAGCTGGCGATCTGGATGGGCGGCTGGCAGGGCACGGACAAGCCTACCGCCGACAAGCCGCAGATCGTGATCTTTGCCGGAAATCATGGGGTTACTGCCAAAGGCGTCTCGGCCTTCCCGGCGGAGGTGACCGCGCAGATGGTGGCGAACTTTGCCCATGGCGGGGCGGCGATCAACCAGCTGGCCCGCACTTTCGGGGCCAAGCTGGACGTTCTGGCGCTGGACCTCGACTTTCCAACGGCCGATTTCACCGAAGCGCCCGCGATGACCGAGGACGAGGTGATCGACGCCATGCGCAAAGGCTTTGAGGCGGTCAACCTGGAGGCTGATCTGTTCGTTGCGGGCGAAATGGGCATCGGCAACACCACTGCCGCCGCCGCCATCGCCACTGCTCTTTTTGGCGGGGTAGGCTGGGCCGGGCGTGGCACGGGCGTCGATGATGAAGGGTTGCGCCGCAAGGAAGCCGCCGTTGCGGCAGGGCTGGAACGGCACAAGGCGCTGCTGTCGGACCCGCTGCAGGTGCTGCGCTGCCTTGGCGGGCGCGAGATTGCCGCGATGGCCGGTGCCTACCTCGGAGCGCGGATGGGCCGGGTGCCGGTGGTTCTGGACGGGTTCATCTCCTGTGCGGCGGCGGCTGTGCTGGAGAAGGCCGCGCCGGGCGCGCTGGATCACTGCATCGCGGGACATCAAAGCGCCGAGGGCGCACATGCCCGCCTGCTGGAGAAGCTGGGCAAGGAGCCGTTGCTGTCGCTGGGCCTGCGGCTGGGCGAAGGCTCGGGTGCGGCGCTGGCCATCGGCGTGGTGCAGGGCGCGGTCGCCTGCCATTCCGGCATGGCGACCTTTGCCGAGGCGGGGGTGGCTGCAGGCTGAACGGCTGCTCTGTGTCGACGTCTTCCCGTTGCAGCACGGCCCTGCGCGGTGCGACGAAGTCACCGACCGGCAGAGATTTCCAAAGGGTTAACGCCCACGACTACAGCGCTGTTTCATAAGGAAAATCCGGCTTTGTCCACCGTGGACAAGATCAGGCTTTCGGCATCTTCAGGCTGACCAGCCGCCCGCCCTTCTGATAGCGGACCTCGGAGTCGGTGATCGCCTTCACGGTCCCGCCGTCGATCCGGTCGCCGATCCTGACCTTCTTGTATTTCCCGTTCGACTGCCGGATCAGCGCATAGCGGCGGCTGTCGGTGCCATAGGTGCCGATCAGGTTGATTTTCGACAGGTTGATCGCGTTCGCATAGGTCGCCTGCTTCGCCACGTTTGCCCTTGTCGGGATCGACGGCGCGACCGTGGTCGTCTCCGGTTCGTCAAGCTCGTCCACTTCCTGGGGCATGGCCTCGGGGGCAGCGGCGGCGACCTCGACGGCTTCGGCCTCGGGAGCGGGCTCGCGCACCGCTGCGGCGACGGCGGCCTCGACCGCGCTGCTCATGTCGCGGGGGCGGGTGGCGGGCCGCATCGAGATTGCAACGACGGACGGATTCTGCGCTTCGAGCGCGGCGGCCTCGGCCAGCTTCGCTTCGGCCTGCGCGGTCAGCGACGCGCCCTGCGCGCCCAGATCGGCAGGTGCGGCAGAGGCAGGCAGCACGGCTGCCGCCGCCGTGGCCACGCTGGCCGGTCGCGGCAGCGGGCGCAGGACCGCGAAGTCGGTCGTATCCGCGGCACCAAGGGACGCATCGTCGTCTTCCGCCGTGGCGGGGCTCAGCCCTTCGGGCCGGGGCCGGGGCCGGAAGCCGGCCATCGCCGGGTCGGCAGCCGGCAGGGCCGCTGCCTCCGGAGCGGTTTCCGTCGCGGTCACCAGCGAGGCATCAGCCGGGGTCGGCGGTTCGACAGCCAGGGCCGCAACAGGTGCGGCCGCCGAGGCGGCAGTCGCGGCGGCAGTCGCGGCGGCGGCGCTGCGCGGCGGCGGCACCACCGGCGGCCGACCGGCGATCAGCATCACGCCGTCGGGGCTGATGATGCCTTCGGGCGTCGGCACGAGAAGTCCCCGGGCGTCGAACCGGTAGACGGTCCCCGGAGCAGGCGGCGGCATGACCGGATCGGGCAGGGCGTCCGCTACATCGGTCGGAACGGGCAGGGCAAGGGCGTCGAGCGCCGGAGGCGGGGCACCCATGGCGGACAGGAAGATCTCGTCCTGATCCTCCACGGGGGCGACAGCGGCGGACAGGTCGGTCGCGACCGTGGTGCCCGGAGCAGGTTCCGGCGCGGCAGCCGCCGAAGTGTCGGGCATCGCCTCGGCACCCGTCGGCGCGACAGCGGCATCGGCTGTTTCGGCGGCATCGTCACCGCCGATATTGACCGGCAGGCTTTCCGTCGCAAGCGCACCTGCATCCGCCGCCTCGGGTGCGAGGTCGGCCTCGGGCAGGGGATCGGTCATGCCCTCGGGGTCCTGCATGTCGGCGAGCATCTCGTCGCTGGCATCGGGAATGACCTCGGTGGCCGCGGCCTCGTCCGCAGGGGCGCTGCCGCCGAGATACATCGAGGACCACAGCCCGATCAGTGCCAGGAACAGAAGGAGGAGCCCGATCAGCACCATGAACACGATGCCGGTCCGCTTCTTGGCCGGAAGGGCCGCCCCGAAGGTTCCGCCCGGCCGGGTCGGCGATTTCACCGTGGTCGGGCTGACAGCCGGACGCGAAATGTCGCCGCCCTTGGCCTTTGTCCTGGCGCGGGTGCCGGGGATCGAGGGCGCAGTGACCAGGCCGGAATAGCCCTTGGACGGCGCAGGGCGGGCGATTGCCCCCTTGACCGGAGCGGTAGCAGTGGACCGGGTGACCCCGTCCATGGGACGTGTCACGGCCTCGGCCGCAGCGGCCCGGCGGCTGGCGAAAGCCAGCATCGCGGCAGCCGACGGCGCAGGCGGCAGATCGTCGTCGTCGGCGTCGGCAACCAGCCTGCGGGGGGTGGCGGGCGAAAGCCGGTCATCGTCGGCTTCCGGGAAGGCCGCAGTGTCGGTGACATGCGCGAAGGGAGCTTCGTCTGATTCGGGCTCCGGCCCCGCCGCGGGGGCGGGTGGAGGCGGTGCCGGGCTTGCGGCAACAGGTGCGGTCGCGATCTCGATTTCGGCGATTTCGGCGAGCGCCGTAGACGCGGTGACCGTGCCGTCGGACGGGCCAGCAGCGGACGTTTCCGGGATTTCGGCCATGCCTGCGGACAGATCGTCTTCGGCGATGTCGTCAGGGACGTCAGGGGCCGGATCCGCAGCGACCGAAACGGCCGTGGTTTCGATCTCGGTCAGATCGGCGTTCAGTGCCTCTTCCAGCCCGGGCAAGGGGTCGTCGTCAGCTGCCGCGACAGCCGGATTGACCGGGGCCTCGGCGGGCGCAGCCGCAGGCTCTGCCTTTGGCAGCTCGCGGTGCAGGATTGTCACCGGTTCCCGGTCGCGTTCGACCGACTCGTCCTCGGCCAGCAGGCCCGCAGCGGCGGCAGTCGGGCCGAACCACGGCTCGCCGACGAAGGTGCCTTCCTCCGGAACGGCCACGAAGGAAACCGGGTTCAGCCGGTGTTCCACAGCGAAGCCCTCGGCCTCGGCAAGGGTTTCCTTCGCGATGACCGCGACCTTGACCGTCGCGCCCTTGCCGGACCAGTCATAGACCAGATCCTCGACGGCGTAGGGCGTGCGGCCTTCCAGCGCGGCGGCGATCTGGCGGCGCTTTTCGTCGCGGCTGGGGCCGGGGGCGTGAACCTCGGTATAGAGGATCTGGCTGTTCGGCAGGATCAGCTTCGTGGCCACGCCCATCGGCGAAAGCCCCAGCGCAGTCTTGCGCAGATAGTCCAGCGCCTCGGCCAGATCGGGCGCGTCGAAGGCGACTTCGCCGATCGAAAGCCAGCCCTTTGGCGTCCGGTGCAGAAGGCCGATGGCCTCGCGGGTCAGGTCAAGTGCAAATGTAGGTTTCATGTCGCGGGTCTAGCACGGATCTTGGAAGTGCTGGAACGTGCCCCAGCCGATTGGCGCATGTCTAAAGCAGCTTTTCGCCGAAGGGAAGGAAAACGGCCAAGGAACCGGTTGCGGGCCGCGTCATAGTTGAGAAATGTCACGCAACCCGAAGGAGACCCCGATGCGCACCCTGTCCGCCCTGTTCCTGTCCGCCGCCCTTGTCCTGCCGCTGGCCGCCCCCGTCTTTGCCGAAAACGCTCCGCCCCGCACGATCAGCGTGACCGGGACCGGCACGGTCGAGGCCGCCCCGGACATGGCGACGCTGATGATCGGCGTGACCACCCAAGGTGCAACTGCTGCCGAGGCGCTTGCCGCCAACACCACGGCGACGGACGCCGTGATTGCGCGGCTGACCGCCTCGGGGATCGAGGCGCGGGACATGCAGACTGCGAATCTGTCGATCAATCCGAACTGGACGGGCTATGACAGCGCGACCCCGACGATCTCGGGCTATGTCGCCTCGAACATGTTGACGGTCCGGGTGCGCAGGCTGGACACGACCGGTGCTGTGCTGGACGCAGCGGTGACGGACGGGGCCAACACGCTGAACGGGCTGACCTTCGGGCTGGCCGACCCCGAGCCGGCCTACAACGAGGCGCGCAGGGAGGCGGTCGCCGACGCCCGCGCCAAGGCCGAGCTTCTGGCGGCGGCGGCAGGGGTGAGCCTGGGCGCAGTCCAGTCGGTCGCCGATGGCGGCGCGATGAACGACCCGGCACCGATGTACCGCGAGGCGGTGGCTTCGGCGCCGGTCTTCGGCGGCGAACTGGGGCTGATCGCGACCGTGACGGTCACCTACGCGATAGCGGACTGACAGCGAGGCCGACTGGCGGCAATCGGCGGATTTCGCAAGGATTCCGCCGGTCCTTGTCATGATTTGGCCCAAGTCGCCGGGCAAAACGACCCCAGGACAACGCAGCAGGAGCCTTCACCGATGATCCGCGGACCGATCAGCATTTTGATCGTCGGTGCGCTCTCGCTTTTCATGGTCATGCTGGTGTCGCTGGGCCCGCGCGGCTTTGAAGGCATCCTGCCCGAGCCGGTGATCGCGCTGCTGGAAAGGCAGACATTCCTGCAGCAGATCGGCGGCGCGTTCGGGGCCGGCAATGACACCTCGCCGGGCGGCACGCCGGCCGACCTTCTGGACGACGGCAAGGACGGGCTGGTCGCGCGGGGACCGATTGCCGCACTGGCAGGAAACCGTCCGGTGTTCATCACGGACGTGATCGACGGCCACATGACCCGGGTTTCCACGGACATCCCGGCCGAAATCATGACGATCCGGCCGATTACCGGCTGCAAGCTGACCCCGCCTCTGGACGGCACGGCGGTCGGGCATGTCACGGCAAGCGACAGCGGGCTGGAGCTGGCGCTGCGGACCTACAATGACCGGACGCTTGCGGCTGCGGTGCAGGGCTTTGTCAACAGCTATCGCGCCTCGGGTAGCGGACAGGTCACAGACGGGGAGGGCATCGCCTATCAGGCCTATGACGTCGCGGTGACCGAAACCGCGCGTCCAGTCTACCTGGTGCTTGTGAACCTGCGTGGCAACCGGATCTGGAACATCCACCTTGCGCCCGGTGCCCGGGTCGAGCGGGTGGTGCTGCTTGGCGGCGATCAGGCGGGAGTCGCGAATCTTGATCCGGTGATTCCGGTCGAGGTGATTCCCGCGGCCGGTCTGGCCGATTGCGGCTTGAACCCGGCCTACGCCCTGAATCCGGGTCACCGCTTCTTCGAGGTGCTGCGGGACGGAACCGGCACCGCAAAGGCCGAGGCCGAGGCCAAGCTGGTGCTGATGGAGGACGCGATCGCTGCCTGGAACACCTGGTTCCGCGACAGTTTCGGGGTTTTGGCGGACGACACCCGCGCCGGGTTCGACAGGGGCATGGTCTCGGTCGTCGGACCCCTGCCGGGCGAGGCGGACCCGAGGGCGGTCTATGCTCCGATCGAGGGTGCGCGCATCCGGATGACGCAGGACAAATACTTCGAGATTCGCGGGCAATCCGCCAAGGCCGACAGTTTTGCGGGCCGGGTCGAGGCGATTGCCACCAGCTTTGCCTTCGGCGACCTGACCTATCTGCGGCAGGGGGTGCCCTTCTGATGCTGCGGCTCTTGATCGGAACCGGGGCGATTCTGATGGCGGTCGGCTTCGGCGCTGCTGGCTGGCAATACTGGCAGTCCTTGCCGAAGGCCGTACCCGTCGCTGCGGACGAAGCCGCCGGTGCCGACAATTCCGGATCGAAGGCCGCGACGCGGCAACGCTGGCTGATCTCGCCCTCGGGCGGGCTGATCCCGCAGGAGGACGTGCGTGCCTATCTTGCGCAAGACGGATTTGTTGCCAGCCGAACCGTGCGGATGACGATGCAGGCGACCCTGTCGGACTTGCTGGCCGAGGGCGAGAAGCTGCCCGAGGCCGAATACCTGCAGGTGCTGGCTGACATTCGCGCGCCCCGCGTGGGCGAGGGGCTGTGCGCGGTGGTGCTGCAGTCCTTCGCCGCCGATTGTGCGGTGAACGCGGCCCGGGTGGTCGAGGGCAGCGTCGATCCGGCAGCGGGGACCGCGCAGTTCCGGGTGGAACTGGTGTATCGGGTGGCCGAAGGTGAGGAAGAGCTGCCCGACCTTGCCGCCCATGTCCTGCGCAGGGACGCAGTGGACTTGTCCCCGGAGCCGGGTGCAGAGGTCGCTTCCAGCGCCGAAGCCGCGCTTGCAGACGCACTTGCGGCCACGACTGCGGCCTGCGCGGCCGAGGGTGTGGGCAGGCTGTGCCGACCGATGCGGCTGACCGTCGACTGGCTTCCAGGCCAGTCGGTCACGTCCCGGGCCGAGATCGGCTGGCTTGACCCCCTGCCGCAGGGAATGTTCGTGGCCCCGCCGCTGACCTCTGTCTCGGGCGACTGAGGCGCAGGAGCGACGGTCAGCCTGTCGCCTTGGCCAGCGCCTGATCCAGATCGGCGATGATGTCGCGCACGTCCTCGATCCCGATCGACAGCCGCACGACATCCGGTGCGGCCCCGGCCTTGATCTGCGCCTCCTCCGACAGCTGCCGATGCGTGGTCGAGGCCGAATGGATGATCAGCGACCGGGTGTCGCCAAGGTTCGCGACGTGGCTGAACAGCTTCACGTTGTCGATCAGCTTGACGCAGGCCGCATAGCCGCCCTTGACCGCGAAGGTGAACAGGGCTCCTGGCCCCTGCGGCGTGATCATCTTCGCGAGATTGTGGTAGGGCGAGGATTTCAGGCCGGGATAGGTGACGTTGCTGACCCTTGGGTCCTGCGCCAGCCAGTCCGCCACGATCTGCGCGTTCTCGACGTGGCGCTGCATCCGCAGGAAAAGGGTTTCGATCCCCATCAGCGTGTAATGCGCACCCTGGGGGTTCATCGTCATGCCAAGGTCGCGCAGGCCGACGGCGATCGAGTGGAAGGTGAAGGCCATGTTGCCCAGGGTCGGGTGGAAGACGAGGCCGTGATAGGCGGGTTCGGGCTGGGAGAGGGAAGGGAACTTGTCGTCCGCCGACCAGTCGAACTTGCCACTGTCGACCACGATCCCGCCAGTGACGGTGCCGTTGCCGGTGAGGTATTTGGTGGCCGAATGGACGACGAGGGTCGCGCCATGTTCGATGGGGCGGCAGAGGTAGGGCGACGCGGTGGTGTTGTCGACGATCAGCGGGATATGGGCGCGGTCTGCGACGCGGGCGATGGCGGGCAGATCGGAAAGTGCGCCGCCGGGGTTGCAGATCGTCTCGCAGAACAGCGCCCGGGTGTTGGCGTCGATGGCGGCCTCGATGGCCTTCGGGTCATCGAAATCGACAAACTTCGCGGACCAGCCGAACTTGCGGATGGTGTTGGAGAACTGCTGGATGGTGCCGCCGTAAAGCCGGGTCGAGGCGACCACGTTCCGCCCCGGGGCCATCAGCGGGAACAGCGCCATGATCTGCGCGGCGTGGCCTGAAGAACACGCGATGCCGCCCGCCCCGCCCTCCAGCGCCACGACCCGGTTCGCCAGCGCGGACACCGTGGGGTTGGTCAGGCGGGAGTAGACCCAGCCGACTTCCTGCAGATTGAAGAGCTTGGCCGCGTGGTCGGCGTCGCGGAAAACATAGGCGGTGGTCTGGTAGATCGGCACCTGGCGCGCCCCGGTCGCGGGGTCGGGGGCGGTGCCGGCGTGGATGCAGAGAGTGTCGAAGCCGAGGGGTCTGTCGGTCATGGGTCGTCCTCCCTTGTCTGGAGGCAAGGTTAGGGGGCATCCGAGCGCCTGGCAACGGGGACGTGTCCACAGTGGACAGAATCGGCTTACTATGGAATATCAGTAGCTTGAGTGTAGATGTTTACGGAATGTTCATCTCTGGCCGGGGTCCGAAAGAGAAGGATCGTTGCGGATCAAAGGGCTTCCGTGCTTGGATCGACCCGCCCCAACCCCGGAGCCCGTGGCGATGCTGACCCCCTTCCATCTGGCCTATCATGTCACCGATCTGGATGCCGCGCGCGCCTTCTACGGCGGCGTTCTGGGCTGTCGCGAGGGGCGCAGCACGGAAACCTGGGTGGACTTCGATTTCTTCGGCCACCAGATCAGCCTGCATCTTGGGACACCTTTTGCGACAACCAACACGGGCCGCGTCGGCGATCATATGGTGCCGATGCCACATCTGGGGCTGGTCCTGCTCTTGCCCGACTGGCAGGCCCTGGCCGACCGGCTGACAGCGGCGGGGGTAGAGTTCGTCCTGCCGCCGCAGGTGCGGTTCCCGGGGCAGCCGGGCGAACAGCGGACGATGTTCTTCCGCGATCCGAGCGGCAACCCCATCGAGGTGAAGGGGTTTGCGGCGATGGAGAGCGTGTTCAAGGGGTGAGGCGGGACACGTGTGGGGCGTCGGATCACACTTTGCCAAACCAACGAACCCCATTGCCATTGTCGCCCGCCCAGCCAAGTCTGGACGGGAGCAACGGGAGTGACGCATGGCGACGGAATCGGCAGGGGTTGATCTGGTCTCGGTGGTGACGCTGCTGGGGGCTGCCGTCGTCGCGGTGCCGGTGTTCAAGCGGATCGGGCTCGGCTCGGTGCTGGGCTATCTCGCGGCGGGTCTGGTGATCGGACCGTTCGGCTTCGGGCTTTTCGCCGATCCGATGGCGATCCTCGGTGTGGCGGAACTGGGCGTGGTGATGTTCCTGTTCATCATCGGGCTTGAAATGGAGCCGTCGAAGCTGTGGGCGATGCGGCGGGACATCCTGGGACTGGGGCTGTTGCAGGTCGCCCTGTGCGTGGCCGTGCTGGGCCTTGTTGGCGTGGCGCTGGGTTATCCCTATGCGGGATCGCTGGTCGCTGGGGCTGGGTTCACGCTGACCTCGACCGCGATCGTCATGCAGATGCTGCAGGAGCGGGGCGATATCTCGGCGCCGAAGGGGCGGCGGATCGTGTCGATCCTGCTTCTGGAGGATCTTGCCATCGTGCCTCTGCTGGCGCTGGTCGCGTTCCTGGCACCCGGGGGCGAGGATGTGACGCTGATCGACCGGCTGGTGGGCGTCGGGATCGGGCTTGGCGCGATTGCCGCGCTGGTGGTCGCGGGCATCTACCTGCTGAACCCGATGTTCCGGCTTCTGGCGGCCTCGCGGGCGCGCGAGGTGATGACGGCGGCGGCCCTGCTGGTGGTGCTGGGGTCCGCGCTCTGGATGCAGCTTGGCGGGCTTTCGGCGGCGATGGGGGCGTTTCTGGCCGGGGTGCTGCTGTCCGAGTCGAGTTTCCGTCACCAGCTTGAGGCGGATGTGGAGCCGTTCCGGGGCATCCTGCTGGGGCTGTTCTTCCTGGCCGTGGGCATGGCGCTGGACCTGTCGGTGATCGCGGACAACTGGCGGCTGGTGGTGGTCAGCGTGGTGTCGCTGATGGTGCTGAAGGCCGCGATCATCTACGGCGTGGCGCGGGTGAACAAGGCCAGCCACGCCGAGGCGCTGGAGCGGACGGTGCTGATGGCGCAGGGCGGAGAGTTCGCCTTCGTTCTCTATTCGGCGGCCTTCGCGGTGGGCCTGCTGAACGCCGAGAGCACGGCGATCCTGAATGCGATCGTCATCGTGTCGATGGCGCTGACCCCGGTGATGGTGATCCTGCATGACCGGTTCAAGTCGGCGGCGCGGGTGTCGGTGGAAGGGGTCGAGGCCCCCGACGGATTGACCGGGCAGGTGCTGATCATCGGTTTTGGCCGGTTCGGCCAGATCGCCTGCCAGCCGCTTCTGGCGCGGCGCTTTCCGATCAACATCATCGACGACGATGCCGAGATGATCCGCGCCGCCGAGACTTTCGGCTTCAAGGTCTGGTTCGGCGACGGGACGCGGCTGGACATCCTGAAGGCCGCAGGTGCCGATACCGCGCGGGCCATCCTGATCGCCACGGACAAGAAGGACATCACGACGAAGATCGCCAGGCTGGTGCGGAACGAGTTCCCGAACGCTGTGGTGCTGGCTCGGTCCTGGGACCGGGCACATGCGCTGGAGCTGATCCGGGAAGGCGTCGATCACCAGATGCGCGAGGTCTTCCACTCGGCCCTGGCGCTGGGTGGCGAGGTGCTGGAGGTGCTGGGCGTGGACCCCGACGAGATCGGCGCGATCGCGGAAGGGGTGATCAGGCGCGATGCCGAGCGGTTCGCCTTGCAGATGACCGGGGACATCTATTCCGGGAAAAGCCTGATCATCGGCAATGCCGAGCATACGGTGAAGGCGGCGTCTTAAGCGGACAGCAGGCTTTCCAGGCGGGCGCGAACCTCGGGCGGCCAGGGCATCGAGGTGCGGTTGGCAAGATGGCTGGCGGCAAGGACCTGTTCGGCGGACCAGCGGTTTTCGTCGCCGCAGTGAACAGTGTGGCCAAGGCGGAGCGAGGAGCGGCCGACCCTGAGGACCGACAGGCGGAAGGTCAGAAGATCGCCCATCAGCGAGGCCTTGGCAAAGTCGCAGGACAGATGGACGGTGGGGGTGCCCCAGCCTTCGGTCGGGATGACCCGGTGCCAGGGCCAGCCGAGCCAGGTCCAGAATTCCTCGACCACGCCGTTCAGCAGGTTGAGGTAGGCCGGGTAATAGGCGGTGCCGGAGAAATCGCAATCGCCAAAGCGCAGGAGCCGGTCGGCGGTGAAGCAGTGGGTCATCGGGATTCCCTTTCCGGCCAGCGTGGCGGGAATCGCGCCAAGGTCAAGCCGTCAAACCGTGGCCGGATCATGCCCGGTCGTCCTTGGGGCTGCCCATCACGACATAGGTGGTGATGGCGCGGACCTGGGGCAGGGTGCCGAGGACGTCGGTGTGCCAGTGCTTGTAGGCGGCAAGGTCGGGGGTCTCGATCCGCAGGAGGTATTCGACGGTGCCGGTGATGTTGTGGCATTCGCGAACCTCGGGGGCGCGGGCGACAGCACGCTCGAACGCCTCTTGTGCGGCTTTGGTGTGGGTGCCGAGGCCGACGGTGACGTAGGCCACGAAGCCGATGCCCAGCTTTTCGGGGTCGAGGACGGCGCGGTAGGACCGGATGACACCCTCGCGTTCCAGCGCCTGCACCCGCCGCAGGCAGGCCGAGGGCGAAAGGCCGACACGGTCGGCGAGGGCCAGATTGGACTGGCGGGCGTCGCGGGAAAGCTCGCGCAATATCCGGTGGTCTGTCTGGTCAAAATCGGTCATTTGTTGCAAGGATAGTCCCGTTGGCAACACATTTGCAATCCTTCACCGCGAAAGGCAGCGCAGGATTGCGGGCATGTCCCAAGACCTGATGATCGCCCTTCTGGGCTTTGCCTTTGTCACCTCGGTCACGCCGGGGCCGAACAACATGATGCTGCTGGCATCGGGCGTGAACTTCGGCTTCCGGCGGACGCTGCCGCATATGCTGGGGATCAGCATCGGGCATTCGCTGATGGTGTTTCTGGTCGGGATGGGGCTGGCGGGTGTGTTCAAGGCGTGGCCCCCGGCGCTGCTGCTGCTGAAGGTCGCGTCGGTGACCTACATGCTGTGGCTGGCCTGGAAGATCGCGCATGCGGGCGCACCGGGCGAGGGGCAGAGGCGGCCGCAGCCGATGACCTTCCTGCAGGCGGCAGCGTTCCAGTGGGTGAACCCGAAGGCCTGGGCCATGGCGCTGGGCGCGGTGTCGGCCTATGTGGCCGAGCCGTCGGTTTGGGCCTATGGCGCTGTGGCCGGGGTCTTCGCGCTGGTGAACCTGCCTTCGGTGTCGGTCTGGGCCGGAGCGGGGCAGGCGGTGCGGCGCTGGCTGGACGCGCCCGGACGGCTGAAGGCGTTCAACTGGACAATGGCGGCGCTTCTGGTCCTGTCGCTGTGGCCGGTGGTCACGCTGCGGATCTAGGCCCGGCCCTCGGCCACGGCCTGCAAGGCCCGGTTCATGGCGTCGAAATCCGGGCGGAAGCGGGCGACATCCATCGTGTAGAGAAGGATCCCGTTGAACGATTCCGAATGGTGCAGCCGCGTGCCGCCGGGGATCGCTTCCAGCCGAAAGCGGTGCAGCCCGTCAAAGAGGCCCGGAACCATAAGGCGACCGCGCCAGGCGAAGGCGACGCCGGGGGTCACCTCGGTCACGACCGGGCGAAAGGTCATCGGACGCCCTCCTGTGGGATGCATCCGGGTGGTCAGCTTGGTGCCGACGATCAGGCTGCCTTCGATCTGCCGGATGAACGGGTTCCAGCGCGGCCAGGCGGCAAGGTCGGTCAGCACGTCCCAGACCCGCGCGGGCGGGGCGGCGATGTCGATTTCGGTGGTGAGGTGGGCAGTGGGCATTGCAGTCTCCGGTGTCTGGTGGCGATGCAGGAAAGATGCGCCCACGGAAGCAATACGTGAATTGAGGAATATCGATTAGGTGCTATACGTTTCCGTATGGATGCGCGCCCCTCCTGGGACCTGTGGCAAAGCTTTCTTGCCGTGGTCGAAACTGGCAGTCTGTCGGCAGCGGCACGGCGGTTGCGGCTGACGCAACCGACGCTGTCGCGCCATGTGGATGCGCTGGAGGCAGCCCTGGGTCAGCCGCTGTTCGTGCGCGGGGCCCAGGGCCTGACGCCGACGCCGGGTGCCGAAGGCTTGCTGGCCGAGGCCCGCAGCATGGCCGCAGCCGAAGCCGCCTTGCGCCGGCGTGCTGCCGGCGTGGCCGCGGAAGAGACCGGGGTTGTCCGGCTGTCCGCCTCGGAAGTGGTCGGGGCCGAGGTTCTGCCGCCGATCCTTGCCCGGTTCCGCGCCATCCATCCGGGGATCGTGGTCGAACTGGCCTTGAGCAACCGGGCCGAGGATGTGCGCAACCGGGTGGCCGACCTGGCGCTTCGCATGTTTCGACCGGGCGGTGACGCGCTGAAGGCGCGGCGGCTGGGAACGGCGCAGGTCGGGCTTTTTGCTCACGGCTCCTATCTGCGCCACCACGCGGGCGGGCATCAAACGGTGGAGGATCTGGCGCGGCACAGCCTGATCGGCCCGGAGGACCTGGCGCGTCTGGGCGGCGTGCGGCTGCTGGGGCGAGAGCCGGTCCTGTCCGACTTTGGCCTGCGGACCGACAGTGATCTGGCACAGCTGGCGCTGGTCCGGGCGGGTGCCGGCATCGGCGTGATGCAGGAGGCCATCGCTGCACGGCACCCTGACCTGGTGCGGGTGCTGCCCGGCTTTCGGCTGGGTCTGGAGGTCTGGCTGGTCCTGAACGCCGAGATGTCGGGCGTTCTGCCGGTCCGGCGGCTGGCGGATCATCTGGCGACTGAAGTGCGGGCGTTCTACGCCGGGGCTTGATCAGCGCAGCCAGAGCCCCTCGCGTTTCAGCGTGTTGCGGATCATCTGTTCGCGGCGGGGCAGGTTCGTGCGGTCGAACAGGGCGCGGGCCTTGGCACCTTCGGCCTGGATGACCATCCGTTTCAGCGCCCCCCAGCTCCGCAAGGCCGGACGAAGGTCGGGGTCGGCGGCGACGGTTTCCAGCACCTCGACGGCGCGGTCGCTTTCGCGGGCGTAGAGGAGGGGGAGAGTGCGGTAGTGGCAGGTCGCACTTCCGTCGAGCGCCGCAAGGTCCGGACCGGGCCGCCCTCCCCCGAAGGAGTGGATCACGAGTGGAAGGATGATCTGGTCAAGCCAGGGATACAGTTCCTGGCAGACGAGTGCGTCGGGCGGATTGGCGCGGATGTCCCTGGCCCAGGCCAGAAAGCGATTGCCGAAGGCGCGGGGGCTTTCGTGGAAGAACCAGCCCGCGTTGAAATAGAGGTATCGCTGCCAGTAGTCGTCGGGGTGGCGGGTGTCCCAGCTGCTTGCAAAATCGAGGTCGAAGCGGCGGTAAAGTGCTGCCCAGGTGTCGCGCAGGGTGGGGCCGTAAAGTTCCACCTTGGGCCAGGTGTTTTCACGCCGGAGCGATGCCGAGGGCCGGGTGAAGTCGAAGGCAATGGCAGAAAGCGGTCCGGTGATCAGAGTATCGGTGTCGAGAAACAGGAACGGCGCGTCGGGCAGTTCGGCCAGCGCCTCGATCTTGTTGCCATGGGGGTAGTCTGACCCGAAGACGCGATTCTCGAACGGGAGAATGGTTGCGCCAAGGGCGGCAAGCGTGCTGCGGGTGCGGTCCGTCATCCTTGGGTCGTCCTGCCACTTCGGCCCCGGCTGCGGCTCGGCGATGAAAAGCTTACCGGGGAAATCGGGGTCGCTGAGGCGCAGCGAGGCGGCGAGGAGGATCGCCTCATGCTCCAGCCGTCCCGACTGGCCGATGGCGAGAAGGTTGAAGGTCATGATGGGGTGAAACGGAGCGAGAGGCAGGACATGCCGCCATCCAGTTTCGCGCATTCCGAATTGCCAATCTCGCGGACTTGAAAGCCCGCCTTGCCAAGGGTTTCGCGGGTCTTCGGGAAGCCTGCGGGCATCAGGACGACATCGTTGAACCGGATCGTGTTGGCGGCGGCCTCTTCGCCGTCGGGCACGTCGAGGACGTGGTAGTCGGCAAAGCAGCCCGAGGCGGACAGGCGTTTCGTGGACAGGATCGTGTCCGCGTCGAGAAGCGAGCAGTCGGTCTTGAAATGGAGGACGCCGGGGGGCGTCAGAACCTCGCGGACAGAGTGGCCCCAGGGGGTGACGAGGCGGGTCAGCGCGGCGATCCCGGCGGCATTGGTGCGGGCGGAGCGACCGACGAGAATCTCGGTTTCGGTGACAAGGATGTCACCGCCTTCGATGAAGCTGTCCGTGCCGGAGATTTCGACAACCCGACGGTAAAGCGCGCGGAGGTGCGGGGCCATTTCGGCGGCTTCGCCAAGGCGCGAGGGCGCGCCGGGGCGCAGGATGACCGCGCCTTGGGGCAGGCAAAGGGCGGTGTCTTCGACAAAGACCGAGTCAGGGAAGGCGTCGAGAGGCGGAAGGTCGATGACCGTCGCGCCGGTCGCTTTCAGCGCGGCGATGTAGGCGTCGTGATGCGCCTGCATCCGGGCAAGGTCGGGCGTGCCGGTATCGACCGCGCGCAACCCGCCGGTGATCGAAGCCGAGGGGCGGCGGGTGATGGCGTGGGTGAAATTGGTGGAACGGGACATTGCCTGCACGCTTCAAGGTGCCGCTTGTGTGGCATCCCGCCCGGCCCTTCGCAAGCCAGTCCTGAGACTGCGCGCCTGCGGTTAACGCGGTTTCAGCGGATAGCGGTCGGCTTCCTGGAACACGTCGATCGCCCGGGTTCCGGCCTTGATCTGTCCCCCATGTTCGACCCCTGCGGGGATCATGTAGCTGTGTCCCGGGCCATAGCTGCGGGTGACTCCCCCGATGGTCAGGATGATCTCGCCCTCGATGACCGAGCCCCATTGCGGGCCGTGCGAGTGCATCGGCAGCACCATGTCCTTGTGGAAGGTGAAGAACACGACCAGCGCGTCATCGGACCGCACGGCAGCGGTCTGCACCACGTCTTCGGGAAAGGGGACTGCGATGTCGGGGAAAGAGGTGATGAAATCGGGGAAGGGCATGGTGGCGTCCTGGGCTGCCGGGGGTCCGGCGGCAGGATAGGCCCGGTCCGGGCGCAGGACCAAGCGATTTCGGGGGCGGGTTCGGCACCCGCCCTTCCGGGACGCCGGATCGGCTACCCGGCCCAGGGCAGGGTCAGCGCGGGATGGAAAAGCCAGCGCCACCAGGCATGGTCAAGGAACTGACCTGCGAGGATCAGGAACGCCAGGGCGAGGGTGACGGCCATGGCCGCACCATACCAGAGCAGGGTCATCGAGCGGGATCCTGGGCGGGCGGGAACGGCAGCCTCAGCGGCCTGGGACCCATCCCAGAGGCCGGGCCTCAGCCCTGCGGCGCGGGGGGCTATGGTGGCATAGACGCGGGCGGAAAGGCTGCGCAAGGTCCAGGTCGACAGGAACGCCAGGGCGGCAAGTGCAAGGGTGATCTGGCCAGTCAGGGCGGCGGCCTCGTCCGGGGTCAGATCCTCGATCCAGGGGGCCCAGTCGGTCGCGGTGGTGATCGCGCCACGCGCGGCGGCGAAGGGGAGGGCGGCAAGGGTGGTGAGAACGGACAGGGCCGGAACGCGCCACCCGGCCTGCGCGACCAGAGAGCGGATACGGCGCAGCTCGAACGCGGCGGAAAGGCGGTCCTCGGCCGCGAGATGGGCCAGCATCAGGGGCAGCGCGGGAAGGACGAGGGCTGCAAGGAAGGCACCCAGCAGGAAAGTGGCGGGGCCGACGAAGGCCTGTTCGTAGCCTTTGTTGAACGAGTTTTCCCAGCCCGCCCACCAGGCGCCGAGCCAGAGGACGCTGAAGGGAAGCGTCCAGACCAGAAGGGCCGCGAGGGCGATAAGCCCGGTCCGGATGTTCGCCGCAAGGCCGCCGAGCGCACGGGCGACGCGGCCCCTTTCGCGGGGTCCGAGGAGCCAGCCCGGTTCCTCGTCGACGGTGCCGAAGCGGGCGCGGGCGACATGGCCCTGTCGCCGTGTGAGCCAGCCGAGCGCGATGACGGCAGTGACCGGTCCGGTGCAGAGGGCCGTGCCGAGGACAGCGTCAAGGGCCAGCCGGGCAGTCCGGGCGAGGCGGCTGGGTGCGGGAACCAAGGCACGAGTTTTCTGCGTAAAATCCGATGGTTGGGTCACAGGAAGGCCCCCTCGATGGCGCTGCCTTCGGCGCGGGGGGCTGCAAAGCCCATGGCGGCGGCGATAGTCGGGGCGATGGCGCTTTGGTCAAGGGGCCGGTCGACGACACCCTTGCCGATGCCGGGGCCGAAGATCACTGCCCAGGTCTCATGCGCTGAACGCGAGTTGAAATGGTGCTGGAACGGCACCTCGGCCAGGGGGTTCGCGTCGCGGCCGCAGTCGGGGGTGATCACGAAGATCGTGTTGCCCTGGTAGAAGGGATCGGCATCGGCGGCGGCGACCAGGCGTTGCAGGCCTTCGTCGATGATGGAAATGGCGCGGGTGTAGTGGCTGGGGTTGCCCCAGTGGACGTAGTCGGGGTCCTGATAGTTCACCATCAGGAAGCGGGGTTGCAGCTCGGCCATTGCACGGACGGAAAGTTCGGTCAGAAGCCGGTCACCGCGCGGATTCTTGAGGCCGGTGTCGCCGAAATCCTGGCGCCAGCGGGCCCAGAAGGCCTGAACTTCGGGCGAGGGGTCTGGCGAAGCGCCCCGCTGGTCCTTCGTCAGAAGGGTGGTGCGTTCCTTGGCCACAGCGAGGAGCTGATCTTCGGGAAGCGTGCCTTCGGCGAGCTGCATCGCAGTGCGGTATAGCTTGTAGCGGTGCAGCGACAGCATTTCGGACCGGTAGTCCACGCCGAAATGGTCGCCCGCGCCGAAGGTGAAGAATTCCTCTTGCGGGCGGTCTTCGCCATTCACCAGAAGGACTTGGTGCGAGGGGATGTCATAGGCGCGGCGGAGGTATTCAAAGAGCGTCGGTTCGGTCGGTTCCAGCTGGTCACCGGTGCCCGGAAGTTCCTGATAGGCAAGATAGCGACCGGTCAGGATGTTCAGCGTGCCCTCGGCATGGGAGGTGTTCACGCCTTCCAGCCTGTCGATTCGCAGGTCGGGGATGAACGTGCCGCGCGGGGCAAGGACGTGGCGCAGGTAGGGTGCCCAGGTGGCGGCCTCGTCAATGGTCTCGGCCCGCCTGACACCGCCACCGAAGCGGACAAGGATGACATTCGGACCGGCATAGGCGCGGCTTTGTGCAGGTGCCGCCTGCGGCAGGGCCAGGCTGGCGGCAAGCCCGAGGGTGGAGAGGGCGAACTGGCGACGGTGCATGGTGGTCCCGTGTTTGTTAATGACATTAACATTGCACGGAACGTGGCGGATTTCGACCGATTCTTTTTGTGGCGGCGCAGGCAGGGCATCGGCTGACGCGTTGCGCCGAACCGGCCTTGCCGCGCGCGCGCCGGCGGTGCGTGCAAGTTCGGCTAGCGTCGGTTTGCGGGCACAACCGGGAAGAGCGGAGTGTTACACCGTCTTGCCAAATTCTGCCGCATTCGGGCCGCAGTGTTTCCCGGATTCTGCGGATTATACAGTGAGGGACCGTTGACCATACGTCCTCGCAAATATACGCACAGATTTGAATGTGAAGAATGAGACTGTCGTGAAAAGGATTGTTACCCGGTTCCTGTTGTCCCTGAGTGCTGCAACGGTCGCGCCGACGGCTATTCTCGCCCAGGAAGGCAGCGGAATTTCGATCACCGATGTCTGCACGAAGCCCGAATATGCCGAGCAGAGCGCAAAACTTTGGGCGGCGGTCCAGAAGGCGGACAAGACCGAAGTCTATCTTGCCTATCTTGAGGCCTGCGGGGCCTCGGACCTGACTGCCGAATATGCCGCCATCGCGCGCGAGATCGTGGTGCAGCGGACGGCGAACTTCACCCGGATGCCAAGCTCGAACGAGCGGATCGTCTGGGAAGACAGCAACCCCAACGGGTTCATGTCGATCTACGTCTACTGATTCTCGCTGACCCCAGTGCAGGCGAAAAATGATCCGGGGCGGAAGCAGGATCTGCTTCCGCCCTTTGCGTCCCCGGAAGCCGCAGCGCGCCGCGCGGCAGCCGAGGGCTATGGCGATTTGCTGGCGCCGATCGACGCTGCCGAAGCGGAACAGGCGGACGACTGGCTGCGCTGGGCCGACCGCGAGGCCGCGAGCCGCTATCCCAAGGACATGGAACTTGTCGCGCGCTGGATGCTGCACGAGACCATTCGCGGCGAGACGGACATCGTGCGGACCCTGCGCACGGTCCTGTCGACCCTGCCGGAGGAAGAGCGCCGGAAGCCCGGGATCCTGGATGCGCTCGCGCGGGCCGACTTTCTCTTGGGACAGTGCGAGGTGGGCGCGGCGCGGCTGGCTGAGCTTGCGGTTGCGGCTCCGGACCATGACGCCCAGCCGGCCGAGGCCGCGCAGCTGCGCGGGTTGATCGCTGCGGGGCGCGCATCCGACGCGCTGGTCCTGGCTCGGGCCGCGCGGCGTCCGGCCGACCCCGACCTGATCCGGGCCATGAGCGAGGTGTTCCAGGCCTCGGGTGCCCACGGCGAGCTTGCGGCCCATATCGAGGCGACCGGCGGACTTGACGCGCAAAGTGAGCCCGCGATGGCGGCGATGTACCTTTCGGCACTGGAAGCACAGGGACGGCTGGACGACTGTCTGGCGCGGGGCAAGGCGTTCCTCGACCGGGTTCCGGCCAGCGCCGCGGTGGCCCAACTGATCCGCCATGTCGCGATCCGGCTGGACCGGCTTGCCGAAGTCACGCCGGATCTCGTCAGAACGGCCGAGGCGCTGGAGGGGCGGCCGGAGGCGCTGGAACTGCACGCTCTGGTGGCGCTGGACGCCGATGACTATGCGCAGGCCCGCAAGCATCTGGCCCAGGTCGCGGACCCTGCGGGCGAAAGCGCCTGTCGACTGCGGCTGGGGATCGCAACGACCGATCCGGCAACCCCGCGCCGGGTCGTGCGGCGCGCCTATCGCGGCTACCGGGGCCTTGGCGTCGCGCATGCCGGGCCGGAGATGCAATATGCCAGCCACCTGATGAACGCGGCCCGACGACCGGCCGATCTGGCCGAGGCGCTGGCGGTAATGCGGGACGGGCTGTCCCAAGCCAAGGGCAATCCCTATTTCCACCGGCTATACCTGTCGCTGCTGGTGGCCTGCGGCCGGGAGGCAGAAGCGCGGGCGCATCTTGCGGCCTTGCCCGAGGGCCTGCGCGCCGCGCGGCTGGTGCGCGAGGTCGATCTGAGTTTTCGCCAGGCCGACGGCGACCATGCCGGCGTGCGGGATGCCTGGAGGACGCAAGCCCGGCAGGGCGGCTATCGGGTGTTCTCGGCCGAAACCGCGCCACCGGTGGCAGCGGTGCCCGGGCAGGGCGTGTCCGGCCCGGTCGTCGTTTTCGCGGTGGTCTTCAACGGTATCGACTATCTGCAGCCGTTCCTCGACCACTACCGCGCCCTCGGGGTCGAAAGCTTCGTGATCGTCGACAATGCCTCGACCGATGGCACGCGCGAGATGCTGGCGGCCGCAGAGGATGTGGTGCTTTATGACCAGCCGGGCAGCTTTCGGGCCTCGGCGCATGGGGTGGCGTGGATCAACCCGCTGATCCAGACCCACGCGCAGGGCCGCTGGGCGCTGTTCGTCGACATCGACGAGCATCTGGTGTTTCCGGGGATGGATCGTGGGCGCAAGCTGTCCGACCTTGTGGCCTATGCCGAGGCGCAGGGGACCGGGTGTTTCCCGTCCTACATGCTGGACCTGTTCGCAAGCCCCGGTTCCGCGCGCGAGGGCTTTGCCGGTCACCGCTATTTCGACCGCGAATACGTGACCTTTCCGTCGGTCCTGCCGCCCTACCGGATGGTGCAGGGCGGGGTGCGCGGACGATTGACCGGGCGGCAGTTCCTGATCACCAAGTCGCCCCTCGTGCGGGTGGACCCCGAGGTGACCTTTCTGGAGAACAATCACCTGCACACGCATCTGCCGCCTTGCGATGTGACGACGGCGCTGCTCCACTACAAGTTCGTGGGCGACGCGCAGGCGCGCTTTGTCGAGGCGGTGGAACGGGGCGAGCATTTCCTGGGCGGGCGGTTCTACCGCGACATGCTGGCCCGGCTGAAGGGCCGGGGCATCCGGCGCGGGTTGTGGACCAGGACCTATCGGGGGGACGCGCAGCTGGTGCGGATGGGGCTGTTGGCAAGCTCGGCGGACTGGGAACGGTGGAAGGGGCGGAAATGACGGAATTCAGGGAAATCCTGGTGCTGGGCGTCGGACGATCGGGGTCGAACCTGCTGTGCTCGATGCTGCGCAAGATCGAAGGCAATGCCGGGTTCTTCGAGATTTTCAGTGAACGCAAGTCGGAAGGGATCCAATGGTATCCGGGAATCTCGTCCCGGATCTTCGATCAGTTCGCGCCTGGAACCGATGATGTGGAGGATGCAGGGTTTCTGGCCGCGCGCGACGCCGATCCGGTGACCTATTTCGACGCGCTGTCGGCAGCTGCACGGGCCGAGGGCCATACGTCGATGACCTGCAAGATTTTCGGACGGCAGGTCTCGATCCCGCAGTTGACGGCAATCCTGGGTCGGCCGAACCTGTCGGTCATCTTCCTGACCCGCCGCCGGATCGATCGGCACATCTCGGGTGTCAAAGGCCACATCACCGGCGCTTTCATCAAGGCAGACTATACCGACCTGCGCCCCCCGCTGGACCTTGGTGGCTTCCTGGAGAAGGTCTTCCAGATTGATGGACAGTATGACGCGATGCTGGAGTGCGTGCGGGCAAACGAGGTCCCGCACAGCATTCTCAACTACGAACGCGATCTGGATGTTGCCGCCGACCTTCGGGGCGAGCGGATCATGGGGGCCCTGCGGCAGGTGGGCTTTCCGGGCGAAGTGGCCAAGGCCGAGGCCGAAGCCTGGCTGACAAAGCAGGACAAGAGTCCCGACTGGCGCGACAAGGTGGCCAACGGGTTCGAGTCGGCCGCGGCGTTGGCTGGGGTGGGGCTACTCGACTATGCCGAAGATGCCCCGCTGACGGACGTCTTGTCGTTCCCCCGCTCGCCTTACGCACTGGCCGCAGCACCGCGCAATCAGGGTTTTCTGGACGAAGGCGGCTACAACCTTGCTGTTTCGACTGATCCGGTCATCACCTTCACAGCGATCCAGTATGGCCGGTCGTTCATGGCCGAGTGGATGGCGGGACCGGAGCCCGCCTTTGGCAACCGGCGCGGCGTGCATTTCCTGAAGCCCACATGGACGATGGAGACGACCAACCTGCTTCCTCTGGCCGAGACCCTGCGCCGGGCCGAGGCCTGCAATCCCGGCCACAGCTTTGTCGCACAGCATGTCTCGGATCGCGAGGCGCAGAAATACCGCGACGTTGGCATCAGATCAATTCCGGGCAATCCCAACATCTTCACCGACGAAACGCATTTCGTGGGCGAGGCGGAACCGCACCCCGGCCTGCCCGACAGCGAGGCGATCTATGTCGCCCGACTGGCTCCGTGGAAGCAGCACGCGCTTGCCGCCCGACTGCGGGACCCGCTTTTTGTCTACGGCGAACCACTCGACCCTGACGAGAGCACGCAGTTCGACACGCTGCGGGGACTGTTCCCGCCGGGTGGTTTCATCAACCATCGGCTTGGCCGGGGAAAGTATCACTACCTCGGGCGGCAGGAACTGGCTTCGGTGATGGCGCGGGCGCGGGTCGCGCTGGCGCTGAGCGCCGAGGAAGGCTGTATGCGGGCGTCGGTCGAATGTCTGCTGGCGGGGTTGCCCATCGTCTCGGTGCCCTCGCTCGGCGGGCGCGAGCTTCTGTTCACGTCGGACACGGCGCTGATCGTCGAGCCGACGCCGGAAGCGGTCCGCGCCGGGGTTGACGCGATGCTCGCCCGGGGCCTCGGGCGTGACGAGGTAAGGCGCGCCACGCTGGACCGGGTCCGGGAGGAGCGGCAGCGTTTTCTGGAAGCGGCCAATCGTCAGATCGCCACCACCCTCGGACCGCTTGCCCCGCGCCTGAAGATGGAGCCGCTGCTCGACTACACCATCCACTATGTTCCGCTGCGAAAGATGATCGAGGCCCTGGGATGATTGCGTTCTACAGCCCTGAAGGTGCGGCGTTGCGCGCCATGAACCCGTCGCGCAGCGCGATTGCCGCGATCTGGTTCGCCGCACTGAACGAGGGCCATACCAGCTGGGCCGAATGGGCCGGGGACGAACTGGCGCCGCATGCGGGCTGGGCCGATACCGCCGCCCTGCGGTTCATTCAGGCCGTGCATGACGGCGACAATCGGCGTGCCCAGCAATTCTGGGCCGTCTTCGCGTCCTTTCCGGCATCGTCCGCGCAAACCCGCATCTGCGCCGCCGCCCGCAGCCTGCGCGCGTCCTTGCCGATCTGATCGGTCGGTTGAATGGTGGGCGATCCTGGAATCGAACCAGGCATGAGTCGCCTCGGCGGAGTTACAGTCCGCTGCCACACCTTGTAGCATATCGCCCACTGCGGGGTCGTGTAATCAAGGGGGCCAATGGCGTCAAGGGGGTGGGCGTCAAGGGGGGTCGCAAGAGGTGCGGACAAGATTTCGGCTTGCATCGCCGGGCCCCGCTGCCGCAAGGTCCGGGCCGGATTTTCGGGGGATTTGCAATGGTGTCCGGCGGCAAGAAACCGGCCTGGGTGGTCGACAAGGAACGTGGGCAGAAGGCCGAGGCGCGGGAGACCGTCTGGCTGTTCGGGTTGCACGCGGTGCGCGATGCGCTGATGAACCCACAGCGGGAAAAGCTGCGGCTGGTCGTCACGAAGAACGCACTCGACAAACTTGAGGCGGCGGTTGCGGCCTCGGGGATGGCACCGGAGGTCGTGGAACCGCGCCGGTTCGACGTGCCGATTGACGAGGGGTCCGTCCATCAGGGGGCGGCGGTCGAGGTCAGGCCGCTGAACTGGGGCAAGTTCTCCGATGTCTGCGCATCGGGGGAGGGCCTGCCGCTGGTCGTCCTGCTGGACCGGGTGACCGACCCGCATAATGTGGGCGCGATCCTGCGGTCGGCCGAGGTGTTCGGCGCGCGTGCGGTGATCGCGCCGAAGCATCACTCGGCACCCGAAACCGGGGCGCTGGCCAAGACGGCAAGCGGCGCGCTGGAGCGGCAGCCCTATCTCAAGGTCACCAACCTGTCCGAGGCGATGGAGACGCTGAAGGACATGGGATACACGCTGATCGGGCTGGACGGCGACGCGACCGTGACGCTGGAGCAGGCGGTCGCTGACGTGGGCGGCCGGCCCATCGGGCTGGTCCTGGGCGCGGAAGGGCCGGGCTTGCGGGAAAAGACCCGCGAGACCTGCGATGTTCTGGCCCGCATCCCCTTTGCCGGGGCCTTCGGCAGCCTGAACGTGTCGAACGCGGCGGCGGTGTCGCTCTATGCTGCGACGCGCAGGTGAACGGCCCGGAGTTCACGTCTTTGCGACAGGTCTTTAACGGCGCAGCCGGTTTCCTAAATGAAGGTGGAGAGGCATGGGACCGGAACCCCGTACTCTCTTCACTGTCCCTCGTTCCGCGACTTGGCGCCTGAGGTCATCCTTGGGCGCCTTTTTCATGCAGGAGTGGCCATGCCGACCGATATGGACATCCGCGACATCCTGATCCGGGTGAAGACCATCGCCCTGGTGGGCTGGTCGCCAAAGCCGGACCGGCCAAGTCACCGGGTCGCGGCCTACCTGAAAGGCCGTGGCTATCGGGTGATCCCGGTGAACCCGGGGCAGGCGGGGCAGACGGCGCTTGGCGAGACGGTGGTGGCGACGCTGGCCGAAGCGGGACCGGTGGACATGGTCGACATCTTCCGTCGCAGCGAAGTGGCAGGGGCCGTGGCAGACGAAGCCGTCCGTCTGGGGGTGAAGGTGATCTGGATGCAGCTGGGCGTGGTGGACGAGGCGGCTGCGTCACGCGCACGTCAGGCGGGGCTGCAGGTTGTGATGAACCGGTGCCCGGCGATCGAGATCCCGCGGCTCGGGATCTAGCGTCCGGCTTTCTCGTCCAGCCCCGAGGTGCCTTCGCGGCGCTCCAGTTCCCTCAGGACATCCGCCAGGGTCACGTCCCGGGAAGTGAGCATGACGAGGAGGTGATACAGGACGTCTGCAGCCTCGGAGGTCAGCCGCGTTCGGTCGCCCTTCACGGCCTCGATGATCGCCTCGACGGCCTCTTCCCCGAACTTCTCTGCGCATTTCTCCGGGCCCTTGGCCAGCAGTTTCGCGGTCCAGGACGTCTCCGGGTCGGCCCCCTTGCGGGCGGCGATGGTGGCGGCGAGGCGTTCGAGGGTCATGTCAGCCTCACGGGGATGCCGGCGGCGGCCATGTGGGCCTTTGCCTGACCGATGGTGAAGGTGCCGAAGTGAAAGATCGAGGCGGCGAGGACGGCGCTTGCGTGGCCTTGCGAGATTCCTTCGACAAGGTGGTCGAGGGTGCCGACGCCCCCGCTGGCGATCACGGGGATGTCGACAGCGTCCGCGATGGCGCGGGTGAGGGGGAGGTTGTAGCCGCCCTTGGTGCCGTCGCGGTCCATCGAGGTCAGGAGGATCTCTCCTGCCCCCTTGGCGGCGACGGTGCGGGCGAAGTCGACGGCGTCGATGCCGGTGGCGCGGCGGCCGCCGTGGGTGAAGATCTCCCATTTGCCGGGGGAGACGGTCTTGGCGTCGATGGCGACGACGATGCACTGCGATCCGAAGCGATCGGCGGCCTCGGCGACCACGTCGGGGCGGGCGACGGCGGCGGAGTTGAAGCTGACCTTGTCGGCCCCGGCGAGGAGGAGCTTCCGGACGTCCTCGGGCGTGCGGACGCCGCCCCCTACCGTCAAAGGCATGAAACACTGTTCCGCCGTGCGGGTGACGAGGTCGAACATCGTGGCCCGGTTGTCTTCGGTCGCCATGATGTCGAGAAAGCAGAGCTCATCCGCCCCGGCGGCATCGTAGGCTTTCGCGGCCTGAACCGGGTCGCCGGCGTCGATCAGGTCGGTGAAGTTCACGCCCTTCACCACGCGGCCGTCGGCCACGTCGAGGCAGGGGATGATGCGGGTCTTCAGCATGGGGGGAGAGATGCCGCGCGGGGGGCAGAAAAGCAAGCGGGATTGCGGTGTCCACGGTGGACATTTCTGTATTCCATATTGGAATCAATGATTTGATCGTGGCCGTTAACCGTTTGGAAACCCGATGGTTAACGCCCGGTCGCCATCCGTGCCACCGCCCCGCGCGAGATCAGGATGTGGAAGGGCATCACCAGCCGCAGATAGGCGCGGCCCCAGAGGTTGTGGGGGCGGACCCAGGTCGACATGAAGATGCGCCCCTCCTGGCGGTAGAGGCCGATGCGGAAGTTCAGGTGGCGGTCGTCGGTGCCGAGGATGATCTCGTCCTCGGTCTCAAGGCAGGTGGGGAAGATGGGCGCGCCGGGCTTACCCGTCTTGAGGCCGAAGGGGCGGACGAGGGTGTTGCGGAGCCGGAGAAGTGCAGCGGCCCAGCGGGGGAGGGTCAGGCCACGGGTGGCGGCTTCGCGTGGGGAGAGGGTGGAGGGAACCGAGTAGCAGTCGAGAAAGTCGCCGGGGCGGTGGAGGGACCAGAGCGAGGAGGCGCGGGGCAGGGTGACGGGGAGGGTGGGCATGGGAAAACGATCCCTCAGTTGCGACCGCTTGACCAGGAGGCAGGGTGACGCAGGTGAAGAGATGGCTTGCTCTCCCGCTGCCCCGAGTGTTCTTCGCCTGACGCAGGGTCCCACTGTAAGTGACGACGGTCGGCGATGCGGACATTGCTGCCGTTCGCGGCAGTTTCCAATTTCCAGTTTCCAGTTGCGCGAGGACCGACAAGGAGGGCCAAAAGCGGTCCCCGGCTGCGTGGCTCCAAGAAGCGGCAGATGTAACGGCCTTCGGAACATGATACTGTTTCACATCATGACTGACCTATTCGACTACATAGTCGTGGGTGCGGGTTCGGCTGGCTCCATTGTTGCCAGCCGACTGACTGAGAACGCTGCTACCAAGGTCCTGCTCCTTTAAGCCGGCCCGCCAGACCGCAATCTCTCGATCACTGTTCCGCTTGGTTACGCCAGGAATTTTCGCAATCCGAAATTGAATTGGATGTACGAGTCGGAGCCGGTAGCCGGTTTTGACGGACGGCGGACATACTATCCACGCGGGAAAGTGCTTGGAGGTTCCGGCTCGATCAATGGCATGATCTACTTCCGCGGAGCGACAGATGATTTTGAGGATTGGAAAGCTGCGGGCTGTGCCGGCTGGGGGTGGGACGACGTCCGGCAGGATTTTGAGGTAATTGAGTCCAGGCTCCGAATTGGAAGCACGCGGGATAACGCCCATTCGCTGACTGAGTATTATCTTGGCGCTGCGCAACAGCTGGGTTTGCCGCTCAATTTCGATTTCAATGGCCCTGACCAGCACGGAGTCGGATACAACCCGGTGAATATTCATCGCGGGCGTCGCATGTCTTCGGCAGCTGTATTTCTGGCACCAGCGGCAAGAAGGCCAAACCTGAGGATCGAAACCGGGGCACTGGTAGCGGGTATACAGTTTGAGGATCGAAAAGCGGTCGGCGTTGCGTATATACGCGATGGCGTGAAGAGAGTGGCCCGGGCCGTGCGCGAGGTGATATTGTCAGCTGGCGCAATCAACACGCCGCAACTTCTGCAACTCTCTGGCATTGGACCTCCGGCTTTATTGTCACGCCACGGTATCGCAGTTCTGGCCGCCAATGAAGCGGTGGGCCGCAACCTCCAAGACCATGCGTGCTATGATCATGTTTATAGGACGCGAGTGCCGACGCTTAACCAAGAGCTTGGGCCTTTGCATCGCAGGTTGTGGGTTGCTTTACGCTACCTATGGGATCGGAAGGGCCCGCTGGCCTGCGGGGGGACCCATGCAGGCGGATTTATGTTTTCCCGTGAGGGACTGGATCGCAGCAATATCCAGCTCTATTTCACCCCCTCTTCCTATGAACTCACATCGGTCAAACCTGATCCGTTTCCGGGCATTATGATGGGTTTTTCCAATTGCCGCCCGACAAGTTCGGGGTCGGTCGAGATCAGGTCAGCCTCACCTGCCGATCCGCCCGCCATACAACCCAATTTCCTCGCTACTGAATACGACCGCGCAGAGATGTTGGAAGGGGCGCGATTCATACGGAAGCTCTCAATGACGCCGCAGCTGGCCGGTGTTATTGCGGCAGAGATAAAGCCGGGGCTTTCGGCTCAACTGGATGCCGACATGGAGGCCGACATAAGAGCGCGCAGTTACTCCGTTTTTCACCCCTGTTGTACGGCTCGCATGGGCTCGGACGGGGTTGTAGATGAAAAATTGTGTGTGCGCGGCGTGGACGGGCTCCGTGTCATCGATGCCTCGGTGTTCCCCAATATCATTTCCGGAAATATCAATGGCCCCACCATGATGGTAGCCTGGAAGGGGGCTGCTCTTGTGATGAATGGCTGAGGCGTGCCGGAGACGTGGGCCAGGCGATCATTTGATTTCCGCGATATTCAGCAATGGCCGCTCAGGGCCAATCACCACGCAACGTTTGAGAATCCCTCAGCCTTGCTTCGCCTGCGCTAAAGGTCCGCTCCGATCTCGAAGCTGTCGTCGGATAGCCTTTCTTAGGCGCAGAACGCCTAAGCCTTGAGAGCCTTCAGCGCCGCCGCCAGATCAATCGCTCCGTCATAGAGCGCGCGGCCGGAGATGGCACCTGCGATGACGCCGGTATCGCGCAGGGCGATCAGGTCTTCCATGCGGGAGACGCCTCCACTGGCGATTACGGGGATCGACACGGCGCGGGCGAGGGCGTCGGTCGCTTCGATGTTCGGGCCTTGCATCGCGCCGTCGCGGTCGATGTCGGTGTAGATGATCGCGGCGACACCTGCGTCCTGGAACGACCGGGCGAGGTCGGTGGCCATGACATCGGTTTCCGTGGCCCAGCCCTTGGTCGCGACGCGGCCCTTGCGGGCATCGATGCCGACGGCGACCTGGCCGGGGAAGGCGCGGGCGGCCTCACGCACGAGGGCGGGGTTTTCCACGGCCACGGTGCCGAGGATGACGCGGGCAAGGCCCTTGTCCAGCCACATCGCGATGGTGGCCATGTCGCGGATGCCGCCGCCAAGCTGGGCGGGGACCGTGACGGCCTTCAGGATCGCCTCGACTGCGGCGGCGTTCACCGGCTGGCCTGCGAAGGCTCCGTTCAGGTCGACGAGGTGCAGCCAGTCGCAGCCCGCTGTCTGGAACGTGAGCGCTTGCGCGGCGGGGTCGTCGCCGAAGACGGTTGCCTCGGACATCTCGCCGCGCAGGAGGCGGACGCACTGGCCGTCCTTGAGATCAATGGCGGGATACAGGATCATCGGCGCACCTTTTCGCTGGTCGCGGGGTCTTTGACACGGGATGGGCGGATTGAAAAGACCGCTGACGCGACCCCACGTCACGCTTGATCGGGGGGGCGGGTGCGGCAAAGCATGGGTCAGGCACATCGTAAGGAGGACACCATGAAGGTATTCGCAATTGCCGCTGCGCTGGCGGTGCTGGGCAGCGCAGCTTTCGCCGATCCGGTGGAGGGCGTGTGGCAAACCAAGAAGGACGACAACGGCAAGTTCGGCTTTGTCGAGATCAAGCCGTGCGGAGAAGCCTTCTGCGGTGTGCTGATCAAGGCATTCGACAGCGATGGCTCAGAGATCGACAGCCCGAACATCGGCCGCCAGATCGTCTGGGACATGGTGGCCTACCCGGACGGTCTGTATGACGACGGCAAGATCTATTCGCCGGATCGGGACAAGACCTACAACGGCGACATGACCCTGGCGGGCGACAGTCTTTCGGTGCGCGGCTGCGTGCTGGGCATCTGCCGCGACGGGGGCACCTGGCAGCGGGTGAAGTAAGGCGCAGGCTTCGGGTCGCCGGGCCAGGCGCGGTCTGCGAGGGTCGCGCGGTGGAGGACCGGGATGCGCAGGCAGGACTGGATATTGCTTTGGACCCTGTCCCTGCTGTGGGGCGGGTCCTTTCTGTTTGTGGAACTGGCCTTGGCGGGCCTGCCGCCGCTGACGGTGGTGTGGGCGCGCGTGGCGCTGGCGGCGGCGATCCTGGGGGGCGTTCTGCGGATCAATCGGACCCCGTTCCCACCCCGGGCGAGCTGGCCTGCGCTTCTGGTGATGGGTCTTGTGAACAACGTGGTGCCCTTCACGCTGTTCGTGCTGGCCCAGGGTCAGATCACCGGGGCGCTGGCCTCGGTCCTGAATGCGACGACGCCCCTGTTCACCGTGCTGGTCGCGCATCTGGCGACCGGGGATGAGCGGCTGACGCGCTGGAAGGCGGCGGGGGTGGCGCTTGGCTTCGGCGGCGTCGTGGCGATGATGGCGGGCGAAGATCTTGACGGGGCGGTTCCGGCGATGCTGGCCTGCCTTGGCGCGGCGCTGTCCTATGCGGTGGCAGGCGTCTGGGGCCGGAGGTTCCGCGCGGCGGGGCTGCTTCCCACGGCGACGGCCAGCGGCCAGGTGACGGCGAGCATGCTGCTGATCGCGCCGCTGTGGCTGTGGCACGACGCGCCCTGGGCGATGGTGTGGCCGGGGTGGTCGCCCGTATTGGCGGTCGTGGCGCTGGCGGCGCTGTCGACGGCGCTGGCCTATCTGATCTATTTCCGCATCCTGGCGCGGGCCGGGGCGACGGCGATCTCGCTGGTGACGTTCATCATCCCGTTCAGCGCGGCGGGGCTGGGCTGGCTGGTGCTGGGCGAGCGGCTGGGGCTGCGCCACCTGCTGGGACTGGCGCTGATCCTGGGCGGACTGGCGCTGATCGAGCGGGCGCGTCGGGTCTAGGGTGTCCAGCGCAGGAAGTTGGCGATGAGGCGCAGACCCGGTGCTTGCGATTTCTCGGGGTGGAACTGGGTGCCGAGGATATTGTCGCGGCCGACGATGGCGGTGATCTCGGTCCCGTAGTCGCAATGCGCCAGCCGGTGTGCCGGGTCGGTGACGCGGAAGTGAAAGGAGTGGACGAAATAGGCATGGTCGCCGGAGGCGAGGCCATTCAGCGCGGGGTGCGGACGGTCGATGACAAGGTCGTTCCAGCCCATGTGCGGGACTTTCAGCGCGCGGTCGCCGGGTTCGATCTTCACCACGTCGCCCGGAATCCAGCCGAAACCTTCGGTCATGCGGTATTCGTGACCGCGACTGGCAAGCATCTGCATGCCGACGCAGATGCCGAGGAACGGGCGGGCGCGGCGGATGACGGCCTCTTCGATGGCCTCGAAAAGCCCGCCATAGGCGCCGAGGGCGGTCCGGCAGGCCGGGAAGGCCCCGTCGCCGGGCAGGACGATCCGGTCGGCGCGGGCCACGTCCTCGGGCCGCGAGGTGACGAGGATGTCACCGCCGCCGACTTCCAGTGACATGCGCTGGAAGGCTTTCTCGGCCGAATGCAGGTTGCCGCTGTCGTAGTCGACGAGGACGGTCAGGGACATTCGATGTGCCCGTGGCCGGCGACAAAACTCTTCGCGAAGGCTTTTGGCCCCTGCATCAGAGCGCGCCCTTGGTGGAGGGAAGCGCGTCGCCAAGGCGGGGATCGGGTTCGACGGCCTCGCGCAGGGCGCGGGCGACGGATTTGAACGCGGCCTCGGCGATGTGGTGGCTGTTCACCCCTTGCGCCATGTCGACGTGCAGCGTGATGCCGCCGTGGGTCGAGACGGCCTGGAAGAACTCGCGGACCAGCTCGGTGTCGAACGTGCCGATTTTCGCGGTGGGCATGGCGACGGTCCAGATCAGGTAGGGCCGCGCGGACAGGTCGAGCGCGGTAGTGATCTGGGCGTCGTCCATCGCCAGCCGGAAATGGCCGTAACGGCGGATGCCGCGCTTGTCGCCCAGAGCCTTGGCAATGGCCTGACCCAGAGCGATCCCGGTGTCTTCGACCGTGTGGTGATCGTCGATATGCAGATCACCCTTGGCGCGCACCGTGATGTCGATCAGGCTGTGCCGGGCCAGCTGGTCAAGCATGTGGTCGAAGAAGCCGACGCCCGTCTTGCAGTCGTGCCTGCCGGTGCCGTCAAGGTTGACGGTGACCGAAATCGCCGTTTCGGCGGTCTTGCGGGTGACGGTGGCTTCGCGCATCGGCGGTCTCCTTGGCCTGCGGGGGTTATAGGGCGCGGGCCACGCGAGGGGAAGGCGGTTCGGGGCGAGGCGAGCTGCGGAGGCGCAAGGCGGCCACAGGGGTATCGCAGGATTTCCGCGGCTATATATAGTGAAGAACGCGCGGCTGATGCGCAATCATGGGAAGAAGTCGGACGTGCGCGATCGGCCCGAGGTCGCAATCGTGACCGGGGCAGCGCGGGGATGATTGCGTTCGACATGCAATTCCGTATGCCCTTTGCCCGATTCTGGGCATAATATGGCCAAGACTTGCGACGAGACATTCGCGACGGCCTCGGGACCCATCACGGGTTGGGGGCCGGGACATAGGTTGGAGTTCATTCAGGTCATGCCTGAGATTTTTCCGGTTCTTCTGTGCGGTGGGTCCGGCACCCGCCTCTGGCCCGTCTCGCGCAAGAGCTTTCCCAAGCAGTTTGTGCCTCTGGCGGGGCCGGGGACGCTGTTCCAGGCGGCGGCGGGGCGGATGCAGGGCGCGCCGGGGGTTGGTTGCCCGCTGGTGCTGACGAATTCGGATTTCCGCTTCATCGTGGCCGAGCAGCTGGCGGCGGAGGGCATCCGGCCGGGCGCGATCCTCATCGAGCCCGCGGCGAAGAACACCGGACCGGCGATTCTGGCGGCGGCGCTGCATCTGGCGGCGGAAAGCCCCGATGCGCTGATGCTGGTGATGCCGACCGACCACAGCATTCCCGATGTCGATGCCTTCCGGGCCGCGGTGGCGGCAGGCGTGGCGCGCGCCGAGGCGGGGCAGATCGTGACCTTCGGCATTAGGCCCGACCGTCCGGAAACCGGTTATGGCTGGATCGAGCTGGGCGCGGCCCCGGTGGATGGCCAGGCGCAGAAAGTCGCGCGGTTTGTCGAGAAGCCGCCCCAGGACAAGGCCGAGGCGATGCTGGCCGAGGGGCGCTATCTGTGGAACGCGGGCATTTTCCTGATGTCCGCCAAGGTGCTGATTGCGGGGTTTGCCGAACATGCGGCCGATCTGGTCGGCCCGGTGACCGAAGCGGTTGCCGGCGCACGGCGGGATCTGGAGTTCCTGCGGCTTGCAGAGGCTGCGTGGGAGGGGGTGCGCGACATCTCGGTCGACTATGCGGTGATGGAGAAGGCTGCCAATATCGAGGTGGTGCCCCTGGGTGCGGCCTGGTCCGACCTCGGCGACTGGAACGCCGTCTGGCGCGAGAATGGCGGGGGTGCGGACGGCACGGTCACGCAAGGGCCGGTGACGGCGATCGACTGCGAGGGGAGCCTCTTGCGCTCTGAGGTCGAAGGCCAGCATGTGGTCGGCATCGGGTTGCAGGACCTGATCGTCGTGGCGATGCCGGATGCGGTGCTGGTCGCCGACCGACGCCGGGCGCAGGACGTGAAGACGGCCGTGGCGCAGCTGAAGGCGCGGTCCGTCCGTCAGGCCGAGATTTTCCCGCGCGACCACCGGCCCTGGGGCTGGTTCGAGACGCTGGCGCTGGCCGACAGGTTCCAGGTCAAGCGCATCGTCGTGAAACCGGGTGCAGCACTTAGCCTGCAAAGCCACATCCACCGGGCCGAACACTGGATCGTCGTCTCGGGCACGGCGCAGGTGACGGTGGGCGACGAGGTCAGGCTACTGAGCGAGAACCAGTCGGTCTATGTGCCACTGGGGGCGATTCACCGGCTGGCGAACCCGGGCAAGGTGCCGGTCGTCCTGATCGAGGTGCAGACGGGTGCCTATCTGGGCGAGGACGACATCATCCGCTACGAAGACATTTACGCCCGCAGCGGCGAGAAGGTCGCGCCACGGTGACCTTGCCTGGACCGGAGATCCTGCAGAAACTGGCCATCGTCATGGCGCATCCCGATGACGAGGTGCTTTGGACCTGTTCGGCCCTGCGCGCCGCCGAGAAGATCGTGCTGGTCTATGGCGAGCTGCCCTGCGCGCCGGACCTGACCGCAGGGCGGCGTGCGGCGATGGCCGCGTTTCCCTTGCCGACGCTTGACTGGCTGGAGATGACGGAATCGGGTGTCTTCGACAGCGCCTCCTGGCCCGAGGTGCGCGAGACCGACTACGGGCTTTTTCCGCACCCTTCGCTGCGGGTGCTGCAAAGTTTCAATCCCGGCCGCTATCGCGCGCAGTTCGCCGCGATCCGCGCGGCGCTGCGCCCGCGTCTGGCCGGGATGCGCAACGTGATCGCGCATGGGCCGTGGGGCGAGTATGGGCACGAGGACCATGTGCAGGTCTTTCGCGTCGTCGCGAGCCTGGCGGTCGAGATGGGCTTCCGGCTGTGGGTGCCGGCCTACTATGCGCCGAAATCCGAGGCGCTGATGCAGCGCAACCTGCGCTTTCTTGGTCGGCCGACACCGCCAATGGCGATCGACGCCGGGTTGGCCGACGAGATTGCGCAGATCTACAAGCGCACCGGAACCTGGACCTGGTTCGACAGCTATGTCTGGCCCGCGTCGGAGCAGTTTCTGCCGTGGGTGCCCTCGGGTGCCGCGCCGGGAGACGACGCCGTGGCCGCCGATGTCCAGCGCATCGTTTTCCCGGCCGACTACGAAGTGCAGCGTCGCAAGCATCTGCGCTGGCGGCGCGAGGCGGTGCGGAAGGCCTTGGCCTGGGTGAATGGCCGCCGTGCCGGGTAACCTGGCGTCCATGACCGGAAGACCGTGATGTCGACCACCCTGACCTGCGCCTTCACGCAATGGAGCCCCGGCCTCGGCGACAACAACGCGATGGGCTGGCTGACGGTGGCCGTCTATCTGGCGGCGGCCCTTGCGGCGATGTCGACCGCCCGGAGGATGCCGGGATCAGAGGCCGGAGCCGGGCGTGAGCGGGTCTTCTGGTGGGGGGCTGCGGGGATCATGCTGGCGCTTGGGGTGAACAAGCAACTGGACCTGCAGTCGCTGATGACCATGATCGCGCGCTGCAATGCCCAGCTCTCCGGCTGGTATGACGCGCGGCGGATCGTGCAGGAAGCGTTCATCTACCTGATCGCGGCGGGAGCCGTGGTGGCGCTGGGGCTCGTCGCGCTTCTGCTGCGGGGGATCCTGGGGCGGATCTGGCCTGCGCTGCTGGGACTTGGCTTCGTCAGCCTGTTCGTGGTGGTCCGCGCCGCAAGCTTTCACAATGTCGATCTGCTCCTGGGCAGCACGGTCGCAGGCATCAAGCTGAACTGGCTTCTGGAGCTGCCGGGTCCGACCCTGGTCGCGCTTGTCGCCCTGCGCCGCCGCAAGTCCGTCGCGGCCCGCTGACCGCCCTGCCGACTCGAATCGAAGTCCGGCGACCTGACCCCCGTTCGGCCGGATTTTCAGCCGCCAGCCCGGCAAACTGTGGTTGCCGGAACACTTTAACGGAAAATTCACCGTTTCGGAAACTGACCTAATTCGACCGGTATTGGGGGTGGCAAAACCTGACTTGCGACCCTCCCGGCACCAGGGGGTAGAGTGGACGGGCAGACGCATTCAGAAAGCGTTGATTAAAAGGTGAAGAAAATCATAGCGGTGCTTCCTCGCCAGATTTGAATTGGTGCGCGGAGTGTCTCGGAGGCTTCGCAATCGGCTGTTTCGGGCCTTGTGAAGAACAGGAAAGCAGCACAACCTATACGTGTAACCCAATGAGAAGTAACCACTTTCCTTACCCATCCGGGCCGAGGACCACATTGCGGTAACAGCGCCCGGATGGTAGAAGAAGGCCGGTAAGTAAGGCGGGGTATCGAGTGCAACATGCGGTTTTGGGCCGGCGGGATAACGCCGGGCCTTCGGAATTTGGCTTAGCGATTGGCACCCTTGCGGAGGCGTTGCAGATGGACGTTCGTTCTGGAATATCACAGCATGACTTTGAACGGCCGTCTGCAGCTGTCAGCGACGCGTGGACTAGCGCGCGTCGGGAGCCGCTTTATCGCCGGGTTCTGAAACGGTGCCTGGATGTCAGCTTTGTCCTGATGGCACTGCCGATTGTCCTTCCGGTCATCCTGGTGCTTGCGGCGGTTCTGAAAGTGACGGGCAATGCGCCATTCTTCACCCAGGACCGGGTGGGGCTGGGCGGCAGGACGTTCCGGCTCTGGAAATTGCGGACGATGGTTCCGGATGCGGAAGAGCGTCTGCAGGACCATCTGCAGAACGACGCCGCCGCGCGTCGGGAATGGGACGCCTACCAGAAGCTGTCGCATGACCCGCGCATCACCGAGTTTGGCCAGTTTCTGCGCAAAAGCTCGCTGGACGAGCTGCCGCAGCTCTGGAATGTGCTGATCGGGGACATGAGCCTTGTCGGGCCCCGCCCGATGATGGTGGACCAGCAGGAGCTTTATCCCGGCAGCGCCTATTACGCGCTGCGGCCGGGCCTGACGGGGACGTGGCAGATTTCCGACCGCAACCAGTCGACTTTCGCGCAGCGCGCCGAGTTCGACGCCGAATACGAACGCAGCCTGTCGTTCTTCAGGGATTTGAAGATCCTGCTGGCGACTGTGGGTGTGGTGTTGCGGGCGACTGGGAAGTAAGCCGCTGGCTGACCGGCGGCTCGGGTCGATGGAGACGGATCCAGCCGACAAATGCGACGCCCGGCAGCAGAACGATCATTCCGGTCACCGGATAGGCCAGAGCGACGGCCCAAAGCGGGAAGTCATGGACAAACAGGGTCACTGACGCGCCGACAGCGCAAATCATCGCGATCAGTAGCAGCCCCAATGCCATCCCAGTCTCCCTGACCGGAGAAATCGTCGTGCCATAACTGACCCCCGTCAAGAGCATAGCTTAGGCTACTCGGGGCGTATGTCGAGATGCGAAGAGTGAATCATTTTCCAGCCTTCCACGCCTTGTCAGACTGTTGGCGAAACTTGGCCGAGCGTTCTTGTCAGAAGGTGACGCTTTCCGCCGGCGCGGCGCGTTGCCCCTGGAATGGCCCTTGGCAGGATGGCTCAGCCGTGCGAGTGGCGCTGGTTCAAGCTGGCGTGCGGTGTTTCGGCCGGGCTGCGCATGATCGACGCCGCAGCGCAGATCAGAAGCGTGAGACTGCCGATGGCCGGGTAAACGGCCAGAGTGATCCAGACCGGCATGGACAGGGCGATGGTTGCCCCCATCGCCACGAAGCCGATTGCTGCAGACAAGATGACGAACCCGGCAAGCATTTCGCGCAACCTCCACGAGAAGACTTTACACAGGATGCTCGCCTTGCGTGGCAAGACTATGGCTGGCTCTTGGTTAAAGTTCGTCGCAGCGTCGAAGCGTTTCGGCGGGTCCATGCCGCAGTTATCCGCGCTTTGGCGGGGATTTCGGCCCTTGGTGATGGGTCTGAAAGAGGACAACCCGGGGTAGATTCGACTCGGAAAACCGTCTGGCCGTCGACTAACCTGTTGAAAAGGGAACCTTTATTTTCGCCGCCGCCGGGAGTGCAACTTCAGGAGGTCCGATCCTGTGCGCCCGGTCGGGTCCTTGGCTGCTGCACTGCGGCGATATGGCGCAATCTGGGCAGCCGGATCATGTCAGCAATCCGGGAAGTGGACGAGGATTGCCTTTCTTTTGTCATTCCGCAGAAGCAAGGTGGCGCGGCTGCAGGCCAAGGGGACGCCAGGTGATCGAGACTTTCCGCAAGTTGTTTTCGCTGTTCGATGCGACCGAGAGGCGGCGGTTCTGGCTTTTGACCGGAATCATGGTGCTGGTCGCCACCGCGGAAATCGCCGGAATTTCGGCGGTGCTGATGCTGTTGAACGTGCTTGCGGCACCGGAGACGATCCGCACCGGGCGCACCCTGTCCTATCTGTCCGAACTGTCGGGCCTGACCACCGATTTCAGCTTTCAGGTCGGATTGGCCATCGTCGTCCTGTGCGTGGTGATGGTCGGCCTTGCGATCAAGGCGGCCGGCACCTACGCGACGATCCGCTTCTCGACGATGCGGGGCTACACCATTTCCAGCCGACTTCTTGCGGCCTACCTGAGCCAGCCCTACCCGTGGTTCCTGCAGCGCAACAGCGCCGAGCTGGAAAAGAACGTGCTGAACGAGGTCGACGGACTGGTCAGCCGGGTGATTCTGCCCTGTCTGCGGCTGGTGTCGAACAGTCTTCTGGTCCTGGCGATCCTGTTCTTCCTGCTGCTGGTCGACCCGCTGGTCACGCTGTTCTCCGGCGGGGTTCTGGGTCTGGGCTACGGCTTGATCTACCTGCGCTTCCGCGGTCGGCTGCACCGGCTGGGTCAGGACATGATGGATGCCTTCGAGAACCGCTTTCTCGTCGCACAAGAGGCGACGGGCGGCATCAAGGACGTCAAGGTCATGGGGCTGGAGGCGACATACGTCCGCGCCTACTCGGCCGCCGCGCAGAAGGCGGCACAGTCGGGGGCCACCATGGGGGTGATGTCGGAACTGCCGCGCTTTGCGCTGGAGGCGATCACCTTCGGCACGATGCTGGCGCTGATCCTGCTGCTGCTTGTGCAAAGCGACGGCAATGTCACCGAGATCGTCCCGACCCTGGGTGTCATCGCCTTTTCGACGATGCGGCTTCTGCCATCTTTGCAGCAGATCTATCACGCGCTGGTGTCGATCCGGGGGGCAACGGCAGTGCTGAACGCCATCGTCGCGGATTTCCGGTCGACCCCGGCCCTGCCTCTGCCCGAGGCGACACGCACCGAACCCCTGAAGCTGGAGCGCGCGCTGGAACTGGATAAGGTGAGCTTCGCCTATGCGCAGGCCGAAAAGCCCACGCTGCGCGGCGTGGACCTGGTGATCCCGGCGCGCACGACGGTCGGGATCGTGGGCGGGACCGGGGCGGGCAAGACCACTCTGGTCGATCTGGTCCTGGGGCTGCTGACGCCGGATGACGGGGTGATCCGGGTGGACAGCCAGCCGATCACGCCGGAAAATCTGCGCGCCTGGCAGGGCACCCTGGGCTATGTGCCTCAGACGATCTTCCTGACCGACGAGACGATTGCCTCGAACATCGCTTTTGGGGTTCCGAAGGGCGAGATCGACATGGCCGCCGTCGAGCGTGCGGCGCGGATCGCGGCGCTGCACGACTTTGTCGTGTCGGACCTGCCGCAGGGCTATCAGACCTTTGTCGGCGAGCGCGGCGTGCGGTTGTCAGGCGGGCAGCGGCAGCGGATCGGGATCGCGCGGGCGCTGTATCGCGATCCGACGCTGCTGATCATGGATGAGGCGACATCGGCCCTGGACAACATCACCGAGCGCGTGGTGATGGAGGCGGTTGACCGCATCCGGGCGGACAAGACGATCATCCTGATCGCGCACCGGCTGACCACGGTGAAGACCTGCGACACGATCTTCCTGATGGACCGGGGACGCCTCCTGGCCCAGGGCAGCTATGACGAGCTTCTGGCCGGCAACGAGGTCTTCCGGCGCATGGTCGCAGGGGGTGCCGAGGAAGCACATGCTGCGATATGAATAGGAAATTCCCCAAGCCCGGGTCCGCGCGACGGCGCGGCCTGTATCAACGATGCCCTGACAGAAAGAGACTGAGAGGTTATTATGTCCGTTGACACCCTGCCCATCGATCCTGAAACCCTGCTGATCGACGCAGACCTCGCGCGTGAATACGGCAAGGCCGCCGCCGAAGTCTACCGCCAGAGGCAACCCTATCCCTATGGCTGCTATGACAATTTCATGCCGCCAGAGATTCTGGAAAAGGTGCGCGAAGAGCTGCAAAACCTGCCCGCGGCCGAATCCTTCTTCAACCGGCCGCAGGAAAAGCTGAAGGCCGCCTATATGCCCGAACGGCTGGGCCCCTATACCCGTGCCTTGTTTCATTCGCTGAACTCGAAGGCTTTCCTGGCCTATCTGGAGGAACTGACCGGAATCGACGGTCTGATCCCCGACCCCTACTACGCGGGCGGCGGCATCCATGTGGTGTCAAACGGCGGGCATCTCGACATCCACGCCGACTTCAACCGGCAGGGAAAGCTGAACCTGGAACGGCGGCTGAACGTGCTGATCTACCTGAACAAGGACTGGAAGGAAGAATACGGCGGGTCCTTCGAGGTCTGGAATGACGACATGACCGCCAAGGTCGCGGGCTTTGTGCCGCTGTTCAACCGGATGTGCTGCTTCAACACCGGGTCGAACACCTGGCACGGCAACCCCGAGCCGGTGAACCATCCCGACAAGGAACCGCGGATGTCGATCGCGCTGTATTACTACACCGCGACCTGGGATTCGACGAAGGTGTCGCACACCACGCTGTTCAAGCCGCGTCCCGGCACGAAGGACCAGGTGGACCGTCTGGAAGCCCGGCATCAGGTGATGCAGAACCTGTTGCCGCCGGTGATCTACCGCAGGCTTGGCCACCGGCTGCGCAAGCTGGGGATCTGAGGCGGCCAAGGCCGCCTAGCGACAGAGCGGCCCGAGGAAGGCTGCGACCTCGCGCGCGACGGTTTCGGGCGAGAAGCGGGCCGCGACATCGGCCTGTGCGGCCTGGCCCAGCCGCAGGGCCAGGTCCGGGTCGTCCAGCAGCGTCAGGCAGGCATCGGCCAGGGCCTGCGGATCTTCGGTCGGGACGAGAAACCCGGTCTTGCCGTCGCGCAGCACTTCGGCGCAGCCGCCGACGCGGGTGCTGACGATGGCGCTGCCGGCAGCCATCGCCTCGATCAGCGCCACGCCGAAAGTTTCATAGCGCGAGGCGAGGAGCGTTATCGGGTGGGTGCTGCGCAGCGCCTCGACCTCGGCCCGCGATTTGCGGCCAAGAACGTCGATTCGGTCGCGGAGCGGACCCGGCAGTCGGGACACGGCCTCGGCCAGCAGCAGGGTCGTGCCGTCGGGCTGGGAGATGCCGCCGTCCGGGCCGACGAAGGTCAGGCGGCAGTCGGGGTGCCGGGCCGCGATGCGGGCGAAGGCGTCGAGGACAAGGTCGCCGCCCTTGATCCGGTCGAACCGGCCCACGAACAGAAGCTGCGGCACCGTCAGCCGGGCCGCGGGCGGTGCGGTTCGGTCAAGGCTGACGGGATTGCCGATGACGGCGGTGGGAAGGGTCGGCAGGCCCCATTCAACCCCGGTCTGATCCAGAACCGACCGCGAGGGGGCGATCAGGCCGTCGATGCGGTGCAGGCCTGCGGCCTCCCAGTTTTCGCGGCGGGCATCCGGGCCACGCCGGGGCCGCCCCGGAATCGCGCGGTGCAGCCAGTGCGGTCCGTGCAGGGTGACGACCACGGGGATCGGCAGCGCGCGGCGCAGCTCTCCGGCCCAGCCGAAGGTTTCCTCCATCAGGAGGACGTCGATGCCATGGCGGGCGATGGCCTCGCGCGTGGCCGTTGTCAGGCGGGCGATCGTCGCGCGGCGGACAGCCCGGTCCGGGAACAGACGGAACAGGAGCCTGCCCAGAAGCGAAGCAGGCTTTTCGTCAAGTGCCAGGACGCGCGGATCGTCATGGGGGGCATCGATCCAGTGGGCGATGATCGTGACTTCATGACCGATCGCGGCAAGGCCGGTGGTGAGATGCGCCACAGCCGAAGCGATGCCGTTCGCCGTCGCCGTGCCCGGCCAGGCCGGCGTGACCAGACCGATGCGCAGCGGTGCCGTCGCCCGATCAGCCGTGTCCGGCACCGGGAAGGGTTTCATCGCCTGCGGTCCCGGTTTTCGGCCCGCGTCCGGTGCCCCTCGGTCGGGGCGGTCTCCTCGGCCATGAGCCATCCTGCGCGCAGGCTACCGGGCACGGTCGGGGTGGCACCGCCTGCGTCGGCCCCGTCCGCTACCGCGTCGGTCGCGCCGACGGGACGCCAGACCGCGATGCCGGCGACGGCCCCGGCCATGAGCCAGACATAGTTCACTAGCCCGGCGTTGGGCAGAAGGTCGACCAGGAGCGCCGACAGCACCATGATCAGGCCGGGGGTGAGGTAGGATGGCCCGAAGGATTTGCGCCGCAAGGCGTAAAGCAGGATCGGCACGGTCAGAAGCCCGAAGCGACCGATGTAGCCAAGCCAGCCGTAGACACCGATGTAGATCAGCCAGATCCCGTCGGTGATGCTGGTCATGTCGCCGGTTTCCGGATTGTAGAGCGAGTTCCGCCCCCAGCTGCCCCAGCCCGCTATGGGTTTGAGGTTCGCCTTTTCCAGAAGCGCATCCTCGTTGTCGAGACGGAATTTCAGCGAGCCGGCCCGGTCTTCACTGACCATCAGGGCAAGGTTATAGGCGGTATTGACCGGAATCCAGCCCGCGCCGCGGAGCATCGGGTAGAGAATCACGATGACGGCGACGACCACGCCCAGCCACACGTGTATCCGCCGCCCGAACAGGAGGACGGCTCCGGTGAAGAGGACCGCAAGGATGAACGCGCCAAGGCTTTTTGCCAGGAAGAGGACCAGCGTCATCCAGACCACCGCGGCGAGCCAGCCGAAGGCGTAGCGGCCTTCGCGGCGGGCCTCGCGAAACAGGACGGCGGCGGAGATGATCGCCATGCAGAAGTAGATCCCCAGCATCAGGCCGTGGTTCAGAAAGACCGTCGGCCGGAACCCGCCGGCGCGGATGTGCTGGACGAAGTCCGACGGGAAGAAGCCGTAGACCCAGGTGTGAAGCTGCGGGGACAGCCGGATTTCCACCAGGGCGGGAAGGGAATAGAACAGCCCGCCGATGGCGATGATTTCCAGCAGCGCGCGATGCCCGGCGGGCGTGTTCAGATAGCGGATGCCAAGCCAGAGCGGGATCATCGCCACGAGGATCACCGAAATCAGCCCCAAGGCATCGTAGAGCCGAAGGCCGGGCAGGAAGATGCGCCCGTCGATGATCGGTTCGGTGTTGTAAACGACAGTGAGCACCGGGGTGACGATGACAAGCGCGAAGAGGGCATAGAGCGCCTGCCGCCCGGCTCGGGAAAAGCCGTCGAATGACAGGGTCATCCGGGGTGCGATGAGCGTACACATCACGAAGGCGGAGACAGCCGGGATCAGCTCGCGGTCGATGGTGGGAATCATCGGGAACTTGATGAAGGTGCTGGAGGGCAGCAGAAGGTGGCCGCCGATGATGGTCCAGACCAGGGCGCGTTCCAGCGACAGGAAGCGAAACAGCACGACAGCGGCAAGCGGCGAGCTGAGCAGGACCAGATAGGCAAAGAGGTTTGGCATAAATCCCGTCCGGACACCGATCACTGATGTTCCTTTTAGCCGGTCTGTGGCGCAAGGAAAATGCCAAGTCGTCGTCCGGAGGGGCCGGGCGGTAGAATCCCCGTGTCTGGCGGGCCTTGGAAGGCTTGTCGTTTTGTGCATTGTGGCGGCATGAGACCCTTAGCCTCCATGGTCCGGGCGTGACCGACTCTTTCCAAACTTCCGGCGCAGTGGGCGCGGTGATCATCGGGCGCAACGAGGGGGCGCGGCTGGTGGCTTGCCTTGCATCCTTTCCGGCTGATGTGCGGCCGCTCGTCTATGTCGATTCCGGGTCGACCGACGGCAGCGTGGGCGCAGCCCGTGCCGCCGGGGCCGAGGTGGTGGCGCTGGACATGACGGTGGCGTTCACCGCAGCGCGGGCGCGGAACGCGGGTCTGGCCCGGTTGGTGGCGACCGGGGCACCCGAGTTCGTGCAGTTCGTCGATGGCGACTGCGTGTTGCAGCCGGGATGGCTGCCGGCGGCCGTGGCGTTCCTGAAAGGGCATCCCGAGGTTGGGGTCGTCTGCGGGCGGCGGCGCGAAATGCGGCCCGAGGCGTCGATCTGGAACCGGCTCTGCGATGCGGAATGGGACACTCCCGTAGGCCCGGCCAAGGCCTGCGGCGGCGACGCGTTGATGCGGGTGACGGCTGTTGAGGCGGTCGGGGGTTATGACCCGACGCTGATCGCGGGAGAGGAGCCCGAGCTTTGCGTGCGGCTGCGGGCTGCGGGTTGGCAGGTCTGGCGGATCGAGCAGGAAATGACGCTGCACGACGCGGCGATGACGCGGGCGGGCCAGTGGTGGAAGCGCACGCGGCGCGGCGGCCATGCCTTCGCGGAAGGGGCGGCGCTGCACGGCGCCCCGCCGGAACGCCACTGGGTCGCCGAGACGCGGCGGGCGATCCTGTGGGGGGCGGTCCTGCCGCTGCTGGCGATCCTGGGGGCGCTGGTCAGTCCGTGGGCGCTGCTCCTGCTTCTGCTGTATCCGCTGCAGATCCTGCGGCTGGGCCGCAGTTACGGCTTGGAACGCGCGCTGTTCATGACGCTGGCAAAGCTGCCCGAGGCGCTGGGCGTCCTGCAATACTGGCTGAACCGCTTGCGGAAGCGGCAGGCGCGCCTGATCGAATACAAGTAGGGATCAGGGTCGCAGCCGCCCGCCCGGACCGCCGTCGCGGAACAGGTCCGCAAGCCAGGCCCCTTCGCGGGCGATGTCGTGTTCGCGTTCGACCGCCTTGCGACCGGCCTCGCCCATCCGGGCCGAAAGGTCCGGGTCGGCCATGAGGCGCGACATGCGGTCGGCGAGCGTTGCCACATCGCCGGGCGGCACGGTGAAGCCGGTGACGCCATCCTCGACCAGCTCCTGCACGCCCGCGACCCGGGACGCGACGACGGGAATGCGGCTGGCCAGCGCCTCCATGTAGACCACCGGCAGGCCTTCGGCGAAGGAGGGCAGGACCAGCATGTCGGAATTGGCCAGAAGGTCGGCAACCTGGGGTTGGGTCATGAAACCGGCAAAATGGACCGATCCCGCGATGCCGAGCGCCTGGGCACGGGCCTCGGCCGGGGCGCGGGCCGGTCCGTCGCCCGCAAGGGTCAGGGTCGCGTCGGGATGGGTTTTCAGGACCTCGGCCATCGCCTCGACCAGCAAGAGCGCGCCCTTCACCGGGTCCAGCCTGCCGACAAAGGCCACCCTCTTGCCGAAGGCGGGGGCGGCACGGTGGTAAAGCGATGGATCAAGGCCGCAATGCACGATGGCGATCTTCGGCCAGTGGACCGGGTCCGAGAACAGCATCAGTTGCGAGCGGCAGAAATGCGTGATCGCGACCACGAATTTTGCGCGGGCGATCTTTTCCGGCAGCGACCAGCGGTCGACCTCGAAGAAGATCGCGGGGCCGTGTTCGGTGAAGCTGAAAGGCACATCCGCCAGCCGTGCGGCGAGGACGGCAACCGAACAGCTGGAGTTGCCGAAGTGGTTGTGCAGGTGCCGCACGTTGTGCTGCCGCAGGTGGTCGGCGAGGACACCGGCTTCGAGGAAGTAGAACAGCTGCCAGAAGAACGCCTTCAGCCCGGGCGGGCGCATCCGGATCGCAAGGGCGAGGGTCGACGCCCATGTCCCCGGGCTGCGGACCAGCGCGCGGGCGTGAGCTTTCAGAAGCCGCAACGGGTGCTTTGCGGCGGCGATGACATAGAAGGTTTCGGCCCGGGCCTCCTGTTCCTCGCGCCCCTTGAATTCCGAGGCCGAGGGTTGTCGGATCGAGCAGGTGATGACCGGCACACCGGCGGCGCGGACGGCCTGCACCTCGCGCAGGATGAAGGTGTGCGAAACCTTGGGATAGTCGCCGGTCAGATAGGCCACCGGGCGGTCGGCGAGTCGGGGGACGGCTGTCATCGGCCACGCGTCCAGTCTGCGGCAGGGGGACGCAGTCGCACCGCAAGGTGTACAGTGACGTAGACGAGAAAGCCCAACGGAGCGCTCAGCGCGATTCCGGCCAGGGCAACCGGGGTCAGGGAGGCCTTGTTCTCATTGACGAAAAGGGCCGGGTAGAGTCGGCGAAGTTCGGCCACCCCGGCGTCCTGGCGGCGGCGGACGCGGACCAGGTTGAAGAAGCCTTCGACCATCGGCCAGTGATACCGCGCCGAGACTTCGATCCGCTCGGCCGGAGTGAAACAGAGACGGACGAAGGTGTCGTCCGAGATGACCTGCGGGAAGGCCCCCCAGCGGGCACGTCCGGCGGCGTTTACCGCATAGAGCCCGGCTCCGACGGTGCCGCCTCGGACAAAGGGAAGGCGCTGCCAGAGCGAGGCATAGGCGCGCGTGACCCAGGTTTGTGCGGGGGCTACAGCCAAGTTTCCGGTTGCGTAGCGCGGTGTTTCGATGCTCAACGCCGCGCGGAGACCGGCCAGCATCCCGGGCTCGCAAGCGATGTCGGCATCGAGGTAGACACGCGTCGTACCCCGTGCGGACCGGTCCCCTGCGTTGAGGGCCGGGATCTTGCCGCCCTCGGCGAGTTCGATCACCTGCAGCAACCAGCCGCGCGACTCCGCCTGCTGGGCATGGGCGCGGGCCCGACCGACAGTGCCGTCACGGCAGGCGTTCGCGACCACCAGAATTTCCACGACGCCGGTGTCGCCCTCTTGCGCCAAGAGCGCGGAAAGGCAGCGGTCGATCCACGCTTCTTCGTCATGCGCGGGGATGATCACGCTGAAATCAATATCGGCCATGAAATGCGATCCGTGTTGGTCGGTGGTAAGCTGGTCGATAACCGTGGCAGGATCAAGACGGCCTGTGCAGGGTCCCGCCTGGGCTGGCCGGAACGGCGACAATTTCCAAGGGAAAGCCTGCGGCGTTGCGATGCGCTGGATAACGGCAGAAAGGGCTTGCAAAAGTTGGCAAGAAGCATTTGGGCTGGCTGGAAGTCGCCCTTGGGCGAGAAGCGGTTTGAATGGATGAACATGAACGAGTGGCACTCTGCGGCAGAATTGAGCCTGGTGAATTTTCCGACCGAAACGGCGCTTCTGGCTGATGTGAAATCCTGCCTGAAGGCGGGGAAGGGCTTTGCGATTGCGACGCTGAACCTGGACCATGTGGTCAAGCTGCGCCGCGACCCGGTGTTCCGCGCGGCCTACCAGGCGCAAAGCCATGTGGTGGCGGACGGCAATCCGATCGTCTGGCTGTCCCGCCTTGCCGGGCGGAGCGAGGTGGCGCTGGTGCCGGGGTCGGAACTGATTGCCCCGGTGGCGGCGCTGGCGGCACGGGCGGGGGTGCCGTTGGCGTTTCTGGGATCGACCGAACCGGTCCTGCGCGCGGCGGCGGACCGGCTGGTGGCGGATCATCCGGGGTTGCAGGTCGCGGCCTGCCTCGCACCACCCTACGGGTTTGATCCGACCGGCCCGGCGGCGGATGCGATGCTGGATCAGATCGCGGCCTCTGGCGCGCGGATCTGCCTTCTGGCGCTTGGGGCCCCCAAACAGGAAGTGCTGGCCGCGCGGGGCTTTGCGCGGCATCCGCAACTGGGCTTTCTGTCGATTGGCGCGGGGCTGGATTTCATCGCCGGGCACCAGACTCGCGCGCCGGTCTGGGTGCGAAAGATCGCGATGGAGTGGCTGTGGCGGATGCTGAGCAACCCCAGGCGCCTGGCCCGACGCTATCTGGACTGCGCGCTGGTTCTGCCCTCCCTGGCGGGGCAGGCGCTGAAGATCCGGAGCGGAGGACAGGGAAGATGACGATGGAAGACGCCCGGGGCCCGACCGTCCTGACGGTGCTGCTGAACTGGCGCACGGCCGAGATGACCTTGCGCGCGGCTGATAGCGCCGAGCGCGCGATGGAAGGGATCGACGGGGGGATCGTCGTCGTGGACAACGATTCCGGTGACGGGTCGTATGAGACGATGAGTGAGGCGCTGAAGGACCGGCCGCGGTTCCGGGTGGTGCAGTCGGGCCGCAACGGCGGGTTTGGCGCGGGGAACAACGTCGGCATCCGGCTGGGTCTGCCGGGCGGCGTGCGGCCCGACTACGTCTATATCCTGAATTCCGATGCCTTTCCGGCCCCGGATGCGATCCGGCTGCTGCTCGACTATCTGGAAAACCACCCGAAGGTCGGCTTTGCGGGAAGCTATATTCATGGGCCGGACGGCGAGCCGCATGTGACCTGCTTCCGCTTCCCCTCGGTCGCGTCCGAGTTCGAGGGCGCGGCGCGGACCGGTCCGATCTCGCGGCTTCTGCGGAACCGGGTGGTGGCGATCGGGGTGCCCGAAGCGACGGGGCCGGTCGACTGGCTAGCGGGGGCCAGCATGATGCTGCGCGAAGAGGTGATCCGCACCGTCGGCATCTTCGACGAGACGTTCTTTCTCTACTTCGAGGAGACCGACCTTTGCCGCCGGGGGGCCGAGGCGGGTTGGCCCACGCATTTCGTCAGGGAAAGCCGGGTGGAGCATATCGGATCTGTCTCTACCGGCATGAAGACGTGGAAACGGACGCCGGGCTACTGGTTTGACAGCCGCTGGCACTATTTCCGGAAATCGGGCGGCACCGGGCGCGCGGTCGCGGCCACGCTGGCACATGTGGCGGGCGGGCTGATCCTGCGGGCACGGCGCCTGGTGCAGCCGAGGATCTCGGGAGGCCCGCCGCATTTCCTGCGCGATCTGACCGGGCATGCGCTGCGCAGCCTGGCCGGGAAACGGAGTGTTTCTCGCGACTAGGCCGGTTCCGTGCCAGAGTCTGCCTGGCGCTGATAGAAGCTCCGGACAAACTCTGGCTTCTCCCTGGTCGCCTGTCTTTCGCCAGAACCGGATTCCATTTTTGTCGGAAAGGCTGTAGGATTGCCGACGTTTTCCCAAGCAATCCATTTCCTTTCGCACAGGACGCTTCGACATGGACGTGGCTGCCACCGAGATCCGGTGTCCGCTTTGCAGAACGCGGGCGGATGCGTTGGATCCCTGGCTGGAGATTCCGGTCGACGTGAAGACCGGCAAGAAGATCGATACCGGCCGTCTTGTCTGGTGCAAGGCCTGCGATGTCGGGATGATGCGTCGGGCGATGACACTGGACGAAGTGGCCGACGCCTATGACATCGCGGCCTACTACACGCACGGGCAGTCCCATTTCCCCGATGGCCCGGCAGGTCTGGTCGATCGGGTGCTGGTCAAGTTGGCCTATCTGACGGATCAGGGGCGGATGATGGATGCGGTCTGGCTAGCAGAGTTGCAGCCGGCTGCGACGCGGATCCTGGACATCGGCTGTGGCAGCGGGGATTTCATCTCGACGCTGGCGGCACCCGGGCGCGCGCTGTTCGGGGTCGAGCCGGACCCAAAGGCGCGCGCGGTCGCGTCTGCGCGCGGGGTGACGGTCGAGGCGGGGACCGCCGAAGCGATACCGCCGGGGATTGCCGCGCAGACCTACGATGTCATCCTGATGACGCATGTGCTGGAGCATTGCGCCGACCCGGGCTGCGCCCTGCGCAATGTCCGGTCGCTTCTGGCCCCGGGCGGCGGCTTCTATTGCGAGGTGCCGAACTGCGCGGCGCTGTATTTCCAGACCTATGCCGGGATTTCCGAAATGCTGGACGTGCCCCGGCATGTCCACTTCTTCACTGCGGGATCGCTGCGGCGGCTGATGGAAAAGTCAGGACTGGAGGTTGCTGCCGAAGTTCACCACGGCCACACCCGGCACTTTTCGGCCGGGTGGCGCGCCTGGGAAAACAGGGTCCATCAGCGGCTGCGAGAGAACGGCGCTGCCAGGCGGACGCCGCGCCGCAGCGCGGGACGTGACCTCGGCCTGATCGCGCGGTCGGCCATTGCGGCTCCGGACCGGAAATACGATTGCATCGGGCTGTTCGCCCGCGCCCGGCACCCGGTCAGGGCCGAAGCTGGAAGTCCCGGCTGATGGACACGAAGAGGCTTGGCGATTCCGCGCGGCCGCCGGCGTCACGGCGGACGGTATAGCCAACGCCACCAGCAAGGCTCCAGTCCTCGGTCAGCCTGTGGTTCAGTCCGGCGTCGAGGCTGACCTGTTCGATCCGTTCGGTGGGCGAATCGCTGAGTTCATAGGTCACGTCGAAAAGAATGGTCGAGGCTTCGCTGACGTTCTTCGTCCAGTTCAGACTGAAAACGGAATCGGTCACCTGCACGTCGTCGCCGTCGTCATAGGCAACGCTGCGTTCGACCGACAGGCCGATGCTGCCGTCGGGCAGGGCGCGGACCCAATCGAGCGCGCCGATCAGGTCGGTCCCGGTCTCGTCGCCACGGGTCACGCCAAGGCGGGCCGAGATCGTGTCACGGTCCGTTTCCAGATCGCGGCCGATCTGGAACGTCTCGCGCTGACCTTCATCGGGATCGGTCGCGACGCTGAGGAGGGCAAAGGCCGTGCCAACCGGCATGTCATAGGACAGGCGGAGGCTCGCGTCAGGGCCGCGCGTGCGTTCGATGACGCCGAATTCCTCGGTGTCGGTCTTGGTATAGCCAAGCTCGACCGCCAGACCGGCTCGTTCGCTGAGGGCATAGTCTAGACCGACGAAATAGGTTTCGGCATCGACCGTGGTGGTGCCGAGATCCTCTTCCTCGCGGTGACGATAGCGCACTCCGACGCGCCCGGTGGCGACTTCGGAAAAGCGCAGGAGCGCCGCGATGTCACCGCGCCATTCCCAGGTGTCCACGAGGTCGGGGTCGGTCGTGTCGGTGAAGTCGGTCTGGTCATAGGCAAGACCCATGGCGAGGCCGACACCGGAGGTGCGTCCGGTTTCCAGCCGGGCCGACAGGGCAAGATCGCTGCGGGTGCCGGATTCGTCGGCATCGGCGAGGTCATCGCCGAACGCGCCCACATCGTCGGTGCGATACTCGGCGGACAGCTCAAGAACGGCAGCGGGCACATCGCGGCGATAGGCAAAGGTCAGCGTCGACCGTCCGAAGTCGATGCCGCTTCCGGTGTCGTCGTCCAGGGCGATCACGCCGCCGGTGACCCCGAACTCCAGCCGGTCAACCGAGGTTTCGCTGAGCAGGCCAAAGGACAGCAGCGTCACGTTCGCGATTTCGGTCCCGGCGGCAGGGACCGAGAGGCTGTCGTTGCGGCTGATCTCAAGCCGGTTCTCGAAGCCGAAGGTCAGCAGGACACCACCCTCCTGCGCAAGACCTGCGCTGGGCAACAGTGTTGCACCAAGGGTGATCACCCCACGGAAGAACTGGCCTGACCGGCGCATGGTCGGTTACTCGAACAGCTTGCGCTGCGGCACAACAATGACATCACCTTCGACAAGGCGCGTGGTGCCGCCAGCCGAAGCCCCGCGTTCGATGGCGTCAAGGTCAAGCTTGTAGATCTGTTCGTTGCCGGACTTGTCGACCCGGCGCAGCTGGATGCGCTTCTTCGCGGCGAAGGGCGAAAGCCCGCCGGCCTGCGCAATCGCCTGCAGCAGGGTCGTGCCCGGCGAAACCTCGACCTTGCCCGGCGCGTTCGCGGCACCGAGGACGAAGATGGCGATCGTGTGTGGGGCTGCTGGTGCCGGACGTTCGGCCAGGGCGCTGAGGGTCACGAACACGGTCGGCGCGGTGGCAAATCCGGGCGCGAGGCGTCGGGCGAGTTCTTCCTGCACCTGACCGATGCTGCGGCCCGCCACGCGGATCGAGCCGGCAACCGGCAGGGTGATCTGTCCGTCGGGCAGCACGATGGCGCTGCGGTTGAGCGTGGCGTCTTCCAGAACTTCGATCTCAAGCACGTCGCCCACCCGGACGCGGTATTCCTGCGCCGAAGCGGAGAGGGCCAGAACCGGCAATAGGATCAAGGCGGCGACGAGGCGGCGAAGGATGGACATGCAAAGGACTCCTCAAGTGCCCGGGAGGAACTGGGCACAGCTGCAACGTGATCACGATATTTGCCCGTGCAGCAATCTGAAAGGGGAAATGCGCGCGAACTGTGGCGGAAGCGTCTTTCGCGCGGCCTGTCCGGCGCGATTACCGGCCAAGGTTGCGAATATGCCACATCAGGCAGCGAAACCGGACAGTCCAAGGTTGCGGACCACAGAATCGGTCACTTGCTGCATCAGCCGCGCGACCTCGGGTTCGGGGGCGACGGCCGTGCTGCCATCGGCCCGGGTCAGGGCATGGGGCAGGCCGACGGTGGTTTGCTGATAGAGGACGGCATAATGCGTCAGGGCCACGAGGTAGTTGCCGATGTCATTGAGGTGGATCACGTCCAGAGTGCCATCCTCGGCCCGGGCAAAAAGGTCGGTGCGGTCGCGGACATTGCCGACGCCGCCCTTCGCCTCGACCGAGCGGACGAAGGCCGCGAGAACCGGACCGGCAGGCAGCAGAAACATCTGCGTGCCCTCGGGAACATTTTCCAGGGCCGGGCCAAGGACTCGCGACAGCCAGTAGCGTTCGTGGTCGCGGTCGATGCGTTCCAGCCAGCCTTCGGGATCGTCCAGCTGATGCCAGGTCTCGTAAAGGTAAAGCCGCACGTCGGGCCGGGCCTGCACTGCCTCGGTCGCCCAGCGGGCGAGGTAGACCGGGCTGTCGTAATAGCGGATCGAGGCGCGGATCTCGACCATTTCGGTCAGGACGATGGCGTCGTAGTCACCGCTTTGCACGGCTTCCCGGGCGGGGCGGAAGCGGGGGTGGGCGTTTTCCGCCGTGAACCCGTTGATCGGGGCGTCGCCCCAATGCGCCTGCAGCGTGGTGCCCCAGCCAAGCTGGCTGTCGTAGGCGTGGCCCCTGGGAGCCAGCTGCGCCAGCATCGCGGGCATGTCGCGATTGACGAGGCTGTGGCCAAGATGGAACACGGTCAGCGGCTTCTGCGGCGCCGGGACAGACATTCCGGTCAACCGGGCCCGGACCGCAGCCGCCGACGGCGCGCGTGTGAAGAACCAGTAGAGCCCGCCGCCGCCAAACGCCGCTGCAAGGCTGCCGAAGATCGTCCTGCGCCGCGTCATTGCCGTCACCAAGCCACCCCAGCAAGTATCAGGCCCTCGACCAGAGCCATGCGACCGCGAACGATCTGGCCAGAGCGGAACGCCCCGACGCCGACCAGGAAAGTGGTGTCGAAGCCACCATTTGCAAGGGCCACCGCGACGGCATCGAAGCCGAACATGGCCCGGGTCGCGGGGTCCTGCGCCTTGAAAAGCGCCTCCTTGGCCGCGAAGACCTGCCGGACCTGTCGCCCGGTATCACCCGGCGGCAGGCTGCGTTGTTCCTCAGGCGACAGGATGACCGGCCAGAGGTCGGGGGACAGGGCGGCGTCCTCTTCGACATCGACGCCAATGGGCGGGCCGGATCGGACGGCGGCGACGGCGATCCCTGCGGCATGGGCGATGGACCCGGCGATGCCCGATGGCCAGAGCGGCGCGCGGTCCGGGCCCATCGGCAGGGCGGCGGCGGGATGGCCAAGCGCGGCAAGCGCCTGCCGCGCGGCCTGCCGGCCAGCCGCAAACTCGGCCAGGCGGTGCGGGACGGCCCCGGCGATGGCGTCGCGTTCCGCTGGCCAGAGTGCGCCGGGGTCGGCAGATGCAACATCGCAAGCCGCGACCGCCACGCCGGACGGGAACAGCGCGGCAAGCGCCGTTTCGATCCGCATCAGCCGTGCGGGCCGGGTCATCCCAGCGCCTTCTCCCGCGCTTCGCGCATGGCCCGGCGGCGGGCCATTGCGTCGATCCGCGTGTCGGCCGTTTCGGTCGCTGCAGCCTGCGGCGGCGAAGCCGAAGTCGCGGCGGAGACAGCGGCGGCGGAGGGCACCAGTCTGGCGATATGGTCGGCAAGGGCCGAGACAACCGGGAAGCGGAAGATGTCGGTGATCGCGATCCGGTCGGAGTTCAGCGCCACCTTCATCTCGCGATGTGCCTGCACGGCCAGGAGGGAATGTCCGCCGAGCGTGAAGAAGTTGTCCGACCGCCCGACCTGCGGCACTCCGAGGACACGGGCAAAGACGGCTGCGATGGTCTGTTCCACCCCGCCTTCCAGCGGCACGAAGGCCTTGGGGGCCGCTGCGGGCGCCGCCGAAGGCGCAGGAAGCGCCTTGCGGTCGACCTTGCCGTTCGGAGTCAGCGGGAAGGCCTCAAGCCGCACGACATGGGCGGGGACCATCACTTCGGGCAGGTGCTGGCCAAGGTCGTGGCGCAGCGCCTGTTCGTCGATCGCGGCATCGGCGGTGACATAGGCCACAAGACGCATGTCGCCGGGGGTGTCCTCGCGCGCGATGACGACGGCCTGACGGATGCCGGGCGCGGCTTCCAACGTAGTCTCGATCTCGCCCAGTTCGATCCGGTGACCACGGATCTTGACCTGGAAGTCGGCGCGACCAAGGTAGTCGAGCTTGCCGTCCGGGCGTTTGCGCACCAGGTCGCCGGTCCGGTACATCCGGCCGGAGCCAGCGAAAGGGTCGGGGCGGAAGCGGTCGGCGGTCAGGTCGGGGCGCTGGAAATAGCCATGCGCCACGCCTTCGCCGCCGATCCAAAGCTCACCCTCGCGGCCATCGGGCACGGGGGACTGGGTATCATCAAGGACGTAAAGTGCCGTGTTCGCAATGGGTTGTCCGATATTGACCACGCCCTCGGCCCCGGTGGTCGCCTCGACCGAGGACCAGATCGTCGTCTCGGTCGGCCCATACATGTTCAGGACGGGGGAGCCGATCAGCGCCGAGATGTCCCCGGCCAGACGGCCCATCAGCGCCTCGCCCCCGACCAGCATCCGCTTCAACCGCTTCAGCGCGGCGCGTGCGCCGTCATCTTCGGCCAGCATCCGGGCCATCGACGGGGTGCATTGCAGGTGGGTGACGCCGTGACGGTGGATCAGCCCCGCCATGGTGTCGTCGTCTTCCGCGCCCGCGTTGGTGAGGCGCAGGACCTCGGCCACAGGCTTCAGGCCCTCCAGCACGACCGCCGTCGGGATGCCGTAGTCGATCAGGCAGGCGACCTCGTCGATGTCGATGGCCTTCAGTTCCTCGACCCGTTTCACCGCGTCTTCCACCGTGCCAAAGAGGCCCGAATCGTCGAAATAGCGCAGGAAGGCGAAGTCGAGGATCGCTTCCAGCTCGTCCGGGGCCAGCGAGCCAAGGTCGATGTCCATCGGGTTCGCCACGCCCTGCGGCTTCTTGAAGGCCGGGAAGGCCCAGGCATATTGCTTGATCAGCGCTGCTGCCGAACGGAGGTAGCTCTTCATCGGCTCGCGCGCCACTTCCCGGGCCGTGTCGCGGTCGGCGGCAAGATAGGTGTGCAGCATCAGCGTGACCTTGAAGCGGGACGGGTCATGCCCGGCGTCGGCCAGCGCCTTGCGATACAGCTTCACCTTGTCCGCGACTTCCGAGATGGACTGGCCCAGAAGGTGCGTCAGCACATTCGCCCCCATCCTGCCGGCCTCGCGCCAGGTTTCGGGGTTGCCTGCGGTCGTCACCCAGGCCGCGACCTCTTTCGAGACCGGGCGGGGTTGGGTTGTCACGGCGAAGGGAGTGCCATCCTTGCGCGGGAATTCCACCGCCTCGCCGCGCCACAGGCGGCGCACCTGGTCAAGCGCGTCGAACAGCGCCTGCCGGTTGGCGGGCGGGGTGTTTTCGGGGCGCAGCACGAAATCGTCCGGCTGCCAGCCTGACGCAAAGGCCATCCCGGCGCGGCCGTTGGTCAGGTTGTCGATCACCGCCCATTCCTCGGCGATCCGTGCCGGATGGTGCAGCGGAGCCACGATGCTGCCCGCGCGCACGCCGATGTTCTTCGTCACCGCCGCCGCCGCCGCTCCGGTCACGGCGGGGTTCGGGTAGGGGCCTCCAAAGGCGTGGAAATGGCGTTCCGGCGTCCAGACCGCGACAAAGCCGTTCTGGTCGGCGAACTTTGCACCTTCCAGCAGAAGCTCGTATTTCGAGGGGCCGGGCAAGTCGTCGTTGCCCCAGTAGTAGACGCTGAACTCCATCTTGCGCGGGCTGATCGTGCCGCCACCTGAGGGCCGGACGCGCGCGGAATCGTCGGCAAGGACAACGGTGAAGCCCCGTGTCAGGGTCCAGAACAGTTCGAGGACGGAAATATCGAACGACAGCGACGTGACAGCAAGCCAGGTGCCGGGATCGGTGCCCAGCGTGTCGTCCATGCCGGCGAAGAAGTTCATCACGTTGCGATGGCCGATGACGACGCCCTTGGGCCTGCCGGTAGAGCCGGAGGTGTAGATCACATAGGCCGGATCATCGGCTGTCGGGCCTTTGTCGGGCGCGGTTGCCGGGGCCGACGCGAGGCGCGGATCGGTGTCGAGGACCAGAAGCGCCGGACCTTTCGGCAAGGCTTCGGCCACGGCGCTTTCGGTGACGATCACGGGGCAGCCCGAATCCTCGGCGTAAAGTGCCAGACGGTCGGCAGGGTAGGCGGGGTCCATCGGCACATAGGCCGCCCCGGCAAGCTGGATGCCCAGAGCGCTCGCGACCATGTCGGTCGTGCGGCGGCAGGCAAGACCTACCAGCGCGCCCCGGGCCACGCCCATCCCGCGCAGGGTGCTGGCGATGCGGCCCGCGCGGTCGGCCAGCTGGGCGTAGGTCAGCCGCTGGTCCCCGGCAATGACGGCAACGGCGTCGGGGGTGCGGGCGGCCTGGGCTAGGATCGCGCCGGGCAGGGTGATCTGCCGGTCATAGTTGCGCTGCGTTGCGGCCAGTGTTCCGGCGTAGACTTGGGTTTCACTGTCCGACAGCAGGCCGAGGCCGGAGAGGTCCGCGTCGGGGTCCGCCGCCATGGCGGTCAGCAGCCGGGTCACGCGGGCAGCGATCAGGGCCGCGTCGGCGGCGGGCAGGCGGTTCGCGTCGTGCCAGAGCGTCGCCGTTCCGGTGACGAGCGTGAGGATACTGCCCGCGACCGGTTCGGTGCCTTCGGTCAGGGCAAGGCCGGAGGGCTGCAAAGCGGTCAGGCCGGGTTCGCGCAGCGCGAGGTCGGCGGCAAGTCCGCTGGACGACCGCGCGGTATCCAGCGCTTTGCCGGTGCGGGCTTCGGCGTCCGGCAGCGGCCCGGTGGCGTCAAGGCGGACGGGCACCCAGGGCAGTAGATAGCCGGGGGCCGGATCCTGTCCCGAAGCAAAGGCGATGTCGCCCCCGGTCCGCCCCAGCGCACGGGTTGTGGCAAGGGCGAGGCGGGCGGGCGTGGTGCCCGGGGCGGTCACCGGGATCGACCGCCAGTCGGGGTGCGCCGGATTTGCGTCGGCGGGCAGGACCGGATCCGGCCGGAGCAGAAGCGCGCGCAGGCGCGCTTCGGCGTGGGCGGCGGGAGCGAGGGCGGTATCGAGTCTGGCGACTTCGGCAGCATCCGGCGACGGGAGGGCGTCCCCGACGCGGGCGGTGTCGATCGGCAGGCCCCTGAGGCAGGTCAGACGCGACAGGCGGACTGCACCACCCTCGGCGCAGGCGACCGTCACGCTGTCGGCATCGCGCGAAAGCACGGTGCCGGGGTTGCCCGCGCCTGCGACCACCTCGGCCATCCCCACGGCCCAGACCTGACCCGAGGCCACCAGTTTCGGCACGGCCAGCGGATTGCGGTAGCTGCCATGGTCCAGAGCCCGGACCCGGAGGGCGACCGCGGACGCGCCTTCGGTGAAGTCCAGCCGCCCTGCGGCGGACGGGCGATCGGAACGCATCCACACCTTGCGCGGACCCCGGGCTTGTGGCTGGCGCGGCTGGCCCCCGGCCTCCATCGCGGCGATCACGTCGCCAAAGCTGTCGAGCGCGGCGCTGAAGCAGCGGGCGTTCAGCGTGAAGGCGGTTTCGTCGGCCTCGATGTCGAAGCTGCGGGTGGCCAGAACCTCGCCCTCGTCGATGCCGCCGGTCATCAGGTGCCAGGTGACGGCATGCGTCGTCTCGCCGTTCAGCAGCGCCCAGACCGGGGCGTTGAGGCCAGCATAGCCGGGCAGGGGGCCGTCGTGGAAGTTGACACCGCCCTGCCGCGCCAGCCGCAGGACGGGGTCGGGCACGACCGAAAGGTTCGCGACCGACAGGACCCAGTCGACGGCCAGACCCGCCGTGCGGTCCGCAAGGCCCGCGCCGGGAGCGATGACCGGCAACCCTGCCGCCGAGGCCCAGGCCGCGACCCGTGCCTCGCGCGTGACGACGGCTGCGAGGGTATGCCCCCGCTCCAGCCAGCGCTTGCCGCATTCGACCGTCAGGCTTTCGTTGCCGATCAGAAGGGCGGTCAGGGTCATTTGGTCACTCCGATCACTCAGCAGCAAGTCTTTGGTCAGCCTGGCGGAAATCGCCAGCCTCGGCCGCCTGGATCGCGGCTTTCATCCGTGCGGCAAGAACGCGCACGTTGGGTTCCAGCACCATGCCGTCATGGTCGCCCGGGACTTCGACCACGTCGAGGCGCGGGGCGAAGGGGGTCCAGAGGTTGTCGTGGAAGACATACTCCCGCGCGGCGCTGACCCAGTTGCCGCCGGTGACCTTCCAGTGCCGGTCCAGCGGCGGACGGTAGAGGACGACCTTGCCGTCCGCCCAGGGCTTCAGCTGGTAGACGCCGATGGCATGGCGGAAGGCGGCCTCGATCGAGGCGTTGTTGAACGAGGGCACCGTGGGGTCGGGCTCGTTCGCGGCCTTGGCGCGGCGCGAGCGTTCCCATTCCCAGCGCCTGCGCGCCCATTCCGCCAGAAACTGCGGGCCGCCGGCGCGAATTTCTGCCAGCTTGATCAAGGCCTTGTCGGGTTTGGACAGGAAGGGGCGCACCGGCAGCGGCGTGTCGAGCAGCACCATCAGCGCCACCTCTTCGCCTTCCGCGCGAAGCATCTGCCCGATCTCCCAGGCGGTCAGCCCGCCGCCGGAGAAGCCTCCCAGCAGGTAGGGGCCCTTTGGCTGCACCTGCCGGATTTCCGCAAGACAGGAGGCGGCGGCCTCTTCGATGGTCATGTGCGGTGCGGCGTCACCGAAAAGGCCCCTGGCCTGCAGACCGAAGAACGGACGGTCGGTGCCCAGAAGGCTTGCCAGATGCCGCAGGTTCAGCACGTTGCCGAACATGCCGGCGACGAGGAAGAACGGGGTTTTCGGTCCGCCCTCGCCCCGGTGCATGGCGACAAGATGGGTGAACTTCGGCCCCGCCGGATCGGCCAGGGCCGCAGGGGCTGCTGCTGCTTCTTCCTCGGGTCCGATGCGTTCGGCGATCAGGGCTGCACAGCGGGCGATGGTCGGGGCCTCGAACAGCACCGAGATCGGGAAGTCGACCTTCCACTGCCGCCGGATCATCGCGAACAGGCGCACCGCGATCAGCGAGTGGCCGCCGAGGGTGAAGAAGTCATCCTCGACCCCCACTTCGGCCACGCCGAGGAGTTCGGCCCAGAAGCCGGCCAGCGTGCGTTCCACGCCGTTGCGCGGGGCGACATAGGCGGTTTCCAGATCGGGTCGGGCAAAGCCGGGGCCTTCGGTTTCGGTGACAGCCGGCACGGCGCTTTGCCTGGCCAAAGCCTCGAGATCGAGCGAGGAGACCAGCACCTGAGCGCCATCGGCAGCAATCGCGCGAAGGAAGGCCTCGGCCCCCTCGGCGGGACGGATGCCGCCCGCAAGGGCCTGCGCCAGGCGCTGTTCGGCGGGGGACTGGCCGCGTTCGGCGTCGTCGCGGACGACCTCGCGCGGGTTCGGCGGAGCGGGGCGGGCGAGGGCCTCTTCAAACGCCACCTTGCGGAAGGTGATGCCGTCGACGTCGACCAGCACGCGGCCCATGGGGTCGGTCAGGGTCACGTCGAAGCTGGCCACGTCATCGCCCGGAGTGCCGGACAGGCGCACCCAGCTGCGGATCTCGGACGGCAGCGCGCCGTAGACGCGGATGGCGGTGGTCATGACAGGCGCCCAGACGAAACCCTCGGCCACCTTGGGCAGAAGGGCGATGCCCCAGCCGGTGCCGATGTCGTAAAGTGCCGGATGCAGTGCGCAGGTGGCGGTATCCGCCACGGCCTGCGGAGGCAGGGTCAACGTCGCCAGCCCTTCGCCCGTTCCGAGCGCGGTGGCCCGCAGAACCTGCCAGCGGGGGCCGAAAGCGATGCGGTCTTCCTGCGCCGAAGGCAGATTCTCGCCGCCCTGGGCCATGGCCTTGTCCGGGCATCGTGTGGCGATGGCGGTCAGGTCGATGCTGGCCGCCGGGGTGTCCAGCGCGGTCACGCCCATCTCGGCGGTCAGCGCCCAGCCTTGCGGTTCCAGAGCGCGGGCCTGCAGGCGGCTCTTGCCATCGCGGGTCCGGGTCAGCGAGACCCGCAGATCGCGCGGCAGGTCGGCCTCCAGCCGCAGGGGGCGGAAGACAGTCAGGTCAGTCAGCTGGAAAGCGGGTTTTCCGCCAGCTGCCGTCAGGGCTTCGCCCGCGATCTCGGGCCAGGCGGCACCCGGCAGGACCGCCGTGCCGTCCAGTAGCCGGTGGTCGTCCATCACCCAGTGCCGGTTGGTCAGGGTCGCGTGAAACCGGGTTTCATCCTCGCCCTTCTGCATCCGTTCCAGCACCAGCTGGCCGGGGAGCGGCGCACCTGCGTCCTTGCCCTGGCGGCGGGCGTCGGCGTCGGCGGCCATGCCGATCCCCGACCAGATGCCCCAGTTGATTGCCGTGACTTTGGTCAGGCCGCCCGAGCGGTGCCGGGCAAAGGCGTTGAGGTATTCGTTGGCCGCGACATAGTCCGCCTGGCCTGCCGGAGTGATCACCGTCGAGGTCGAGGAGAAAAGGACGATCCGGTCGACGCTGCCGTCGGGCAGAAGCGTGTCCAGAAGCTTGGTGCCATGCACCTTCGGCGACAGGACTGCGTCCGCGCTGCCGGGATCCTTGCCCAGAAGCGGCGCGTCATCCACCGTCCCAGCCGCATGGACCACGCCGTAGATCGGGCCGAACTCGGCTTTCACCCGGTCGAAGGCGGCGCGCATCTCTTCTGGATTGCAGACATCGGCGGCAAGCGCCATCACCCGACCAAGACGCTCCAGCCGCAACAGCACGCCCGCACGGACCGAACCCGGTTCCGGCACATGCCGCCCGACCAGCGCGATCTTCGCGTGGCGGTCGCGCATCAGGCGTTCGGCCACTGTCACGCCGATCCCGCCGAAGCCTCCGGTGATCACCCAGACCGAGCCTTCGGGAACCTCGGCCGGTTCCCGCATCGGCGCGGGGACGAGGCGGGTTTCAAGCCGCCTGCTGCCACGGATCGCGGCAACGGTATTGGCCGGGGTTGCCAGCATCTCTTCAAGCACCGCCGAGACGGTTTCGACCGGGATCGCGGCCTTGCGGCTGTCGGGCAGGGCCACGTCCAGAAGGCTGGCGGTCAGGCCGGGAAGTTCGCGCGGCATCACCCGGACCGGTCCGGCGACGGTGGCCTTTTCGGGGTAGGGCAGGGCTTCGGTCCGCACCTGTGCGGCACCGGACGTCACCACCGTCAGGTGGGGCAACGGCTTCAGCCCGATCTCGCCCATGGCCTGCCCGAGGAAGAAGAGGCTCCAGAATCCCTGTTCCAGATTGCGCTGGAAGAACGAGGAGCCGGGGCGGAACTTGTCTTCGGCTGTCACGAGCCAGAAATGCGCGATGCGGGCCGGATTGAGGTCCCGCTGCGCAAGGTCGGCCAGGAGCGCGTCATAGCCTTCGCGCCCGTGTTCCGGGGCGAGCGTGTAGGTGTCGTCCGAGGTCCGCGAGAAGGCGTCACCGGCATGGACGGTGACCACCCGGTGCCCTGCGCCGCGCAGGCGCTGGACGGCGGCGCGGGCAAGACCGGCCTCGTCGGCGAAGACCAGCCAGGTGAGGGGCGCGCCCAGTTCGGTTTCCACATCCACCGGGCAGTCGGCAGGCATCACCCGCCAGCCGATGCGGTAGCCGAAATCGGTCACGGCCTCATGCCGTTTCGCGGTCACATCGGCTTCGGTCACCACCTGGGCCTTGCCCGGGTCGACGAAGTAGCGGCTGCGCTGGAAGGGGTAGGTGGGCAGGGGCACACGGCGGCGCCTGGCTTCGCCCCAAAGCTGGGTGAAGTCGGAGTTTGCCCCGCAGGCCCAGAGGCGGCCAAGGGTCGCGATGAAATGCCGGTCGTCCGACACGGTGTCGTCGGGATGGCGCAGGCTGGCCGGGACCGGCTGCCCCCCCATCGCGCCGTTCGCCTGCGCAAGCGTGGCCATGGCGCGGCCCGGCCCGACCTCCAGATACACGCGGTCGGCCTTCTGCCGCAGGGTGGCCATGCCGTCGGCAAAGCGGACGGTGTTGCGCAGGTGGGCGACCCAGTAGTCGGGGCTGGTCGCCTCACTATCCGTCAGGATCTGGCCCGAGCGGTTGGAGATGATCGGGATCTGCGGCGGGGAAAGCTGCATCCCGGCAAGATGGGCGCGGAAGGCGGCGAGGATGCCTTCCAGCATCCTGGAATGCGCCGCGATGTCGATGGCGATGCGGGTGGTGTCGATGTCGTCGGCCTTCAGTCGCGCAGCCAGGTCCTTGAGGCCCGCATCGGAGCCGGAAACCACGGTCAGCTCCGGCGCGTTGATCGAGGCGATGTCGAGGTCGCCGAGGTAGGGCTTCAGCGCGGCTTCGGACAGTGGGACAGACAGCATCCCGCCCGCAGGCACGGTGTCGAACAGCTGCCCGCGCAGGCGGACAAGGCCGACGGCGGCTTCCAGTGTCATCACGCCCGCCACACAGGCAGCGGCGTTTTCGCCCATGCTGTGTCCGATCAGGACGGCGGGTTTCACACCCCAGCTTTCCCACAGCTTCGCCAGCGCGACTTCGACGATCAGGATCAGCGGGAGTTGCTTCGAGGGCTGGCGCAAAGCCTCCGCCGCGGCCTTTTCCTGACCGGGCGCGGGGAGCCAAAGGGCGCGGGTTTCGGCCTCGGCCTCGCCCAATGCCGCCAGACCCCGGTCCATCCATTCGGCGAAGACGGGTTCCGTCTCGTACAGGTCGCGCGCCATGTTGGGGTATTGCGCCCCGCCGCCGGGGAACATGAAGACGACATCCGGTGTGTCGCCCAACCGGCGCTGGGTGAAGACGCGGCGGGGATCGCCTGCCTCCAGCATTTTGGCGGCTTCTTCGTGCGACTCGGCCACCAGCACCCGGCGGTGTTCAAAGGCGCGGCGGCCTTCCTTCAGGGTCCAGGCGATGTCGGCAAGGTTCTGGTCGGGGTTCGCGCGCAGGTGGGCGGCCATGCGGGAGGACGCCTCACCCAGGGCCGACTGGCTGCGGGCAGAGAGGGTGATCAGCTGGAAGGGCCAGTCCGACGCATCGGACGCGGCGGGGGTGGGGGCCTCTTGCACCACGACATGGGCGTTGGTCCCGCCGACGCCAAGCGAGTTCACCCCGGCGCGGCGGGGGCCATTGCGGCGGGGCCAGTCGGTCAGGCGGTCGTTGACGCGGAAGGGGCTACCGTCAAAGTCGATAGCGGGGTTCGGGGCTTCGAAATTCAGGGACGGCGGCATCTGCTTGTGATGCAGCGCGAGGGTCGTCTTGATCAGGCTGGCAACCCCTGCGGCGGTGTCGAGGTGGCCGATGTTGGTCTTGACCGAACCGATGCGGGCAAAGCCGGTGGCGTCGGTGGTGCGCCGGAACGCCTCGGTCAGGGCCGCGACCTCGATGGGGTCGCCAAGGTAGGTGCCGGTGCCGTGGCATTCGATGTAGTCCACCGTATCGGCCGGGGTCCCCGCCACGGCCAGAGCGGTCGCGATGCAGGCGGCCTGGCCTTCGACGGAAGGCGCCAGATACCCGGCCTTGGCGGCACCATCGTTGTTGACGGCAGAACCCTTGATGACGCCCCAGATGTGGTCGCCGTCGGCCAGCGCGTCGTCCATCCGCCGCAAGAGGACGGTGCCAGCGCCCGACCCGAACACGGTGCCTTGCGCCCGGTGGTCGAAGGCATGGCAGACGCCGTCGGGCGACAGCACCTCGCCCTCCTTGTAGATGTAGCCCCGGCCCTGCGGCAGGTCGATGGTCACGCCCCCGGCCAAGGCCATGTCGCATTCGCCGTTCAGCAGCGCCTGGATCGCGTAATGGGTCGCAACGAGCGAGGTGGAGCAGGCTGTCTGCAAGCCGAGGCTTGGCCCTTTCAGGTCGAGAACGTGGCTGACGCGGGTCGACAGGAAATCCTTGTCGTTTCCGGTATGGCGCAACAGGAACATGCCGGTGCTTTCGACCAGCGCCGGGTTGGAACAGAGGTTGAAGTAGAAATAGCTGCCCATCCCGCAGCCGGCGAAGACACCGATCCGGCCCTTGAAACCTTCGGGGGTGTGGCCGGCATTCTCCAGCGCCTCCCAGGCGACTTCGAGGAACTGGCGGTGCTGGGGGTCAAGGATGGCGGCTTCCTTGGGGGAAAAGCCGAAGAATTCCGCGTCGAAGCGGTCGAAGCCTTCCAGCAGCGCCGCAGCCGGCACATAGGCCGGGTTGCGCAGGACCGAGGGATTTTCACCCGAGGCGAGGATTTCCTCATCGGTCAACCGGCGCACGGCCGAGCGGCCCTCGCGCAGGTTGTCCCAGTAGGCGGCGATGTCGGCGGCACCGGGCAGGTGCGCAGCCATCCCCACGATTGCAATATCCGTGTCTGCCGGAAGGTCCTGCACCCCGTCCTTCATGCCATCACCCTCTCGACTTGTCTTTCATGCGGCGCGAACCAGACTTGCGGGCCGTCAGCCGCATCGGGCGCTCAAGACCACGGTTCCGGACCTTTGCCAAGGCACCGGGACTTCCCAGCCCAAACTCACCTGCACTGCACATTCCCGAAAACCGGGGACCGACCGGGACCATCAACGATTCGCGCGCTGTCAAAATTTCCTTGAGCTTTCCTACATGAGTCCGTCTAGATACGCACGGATATTGGGTAAGAAAGTGGCCATTTTGGGGGAAATCCGGACCCTACGCCAATGATTTCCCTACTTTGTTGCCGCGTCGGCATCAGTAATCTGGAAGCCGTCGCCTTGCCGTTGAAGTTTGCTTATTACAGGGGAACAAAGCCCCGAAGACTCGGGGAATTGCTTAAAGGTGAGTAGATGACGCGCAGTAGGTCCCGCCAGTTGTTGTCCCGCATCCTTTGGTTCGATCCGGATGCCGGAAATGCTGCGGATTCCTCGCCGGTTATCTCCGAACGTGCCGTTGGACGCCCGCCGGATACGGTCCCGGACATCCCGACCTATCAGGACTACAGATCCGCCCCGACTCCGCCCCCGGCGTTCACCGAATCGGGCCTGGCGGGTCTTGGGCGCCGCAAGAGCCGCGATCCCGGTCTTATCGCGCCGTTGGTCCGCACGCCGGAGCTTTACACCGAGCATTTCGGGCTGAACATGCGCCCCTTCGCGCTGACGCCGGACCCCGACTTTCTGTATTGGCCGCCCTCGCACCAGCGGGCCTACACCATGCTGGAATACGGGGTCCGGGCCCATGCGCCGATCACGCTGATCACCGGTGAGGTGGGCGCGGGCAAGACCACGCTTCTGCTGCACCTTGTGCGGTCGCTGGGGTCAGAGCTTCGGGTCGGCCTGGTGTCGAACCCGCATGGATCGCGGGCCGAGCTGTTGCGCTGGGTGCTGCACGCGCTGGAGCAGCCTGCCGAACTGGAGGAAAGCTACGTCGACCTCTTCTCGCGGTTCCAGTCGTTCCTCTTGTCGGAGTATGCGGCGGGCCGCAGTGTCGTCCTGATCTTCGACGAAGCGCAGAACCTGTCGGCCGAGGCGCTGGAAGAGCTGCGGATGTTCATCAACATCAACTCGGGCAAGGACGAGGTGTTGCAGCTTGTCCTGATCGGGCAGCCCGAACTGCGCGCCCTTGTGTCGCGTCCGAACATGCGGCAGTTCGCGCAACGGGTCGCGGCCAGTTATCATCTTTCGGCCATGGACCTGAAGACCGTGCGGGGGTACATCCCGCATCGGTTGAGGGTGGCGGGCTGCGAGAAGCGAATCTTCACGGGACCGGCCGTCAGCATGATTTACGACCTGACGAAAGGCGTGCCACGCTTGGTCAATCAGCTATGTGATCTGGCGATGGTCTACGCCTTTACCAAGGGCAAGCACCTGATCACGCCGGTCATCCTCAAGGAAGTACTGGAGGACGGTGTGTTCTTTTCGGCTTTTGCCGCAAGCGAGACGAGTGAGACCCATTAGATGACGTTGGACTTGCGCTTTTACCTATCCCTGATTCTGCGGCGGCTTCCCGTCATCGCGGCGATCATCTTCACCGCGACGACGGCCGGTATCCTTTATGCCGTCTCCCTGCCGCCGGTCTTCCGTGCCGAAGCGCGTCTTCTGATCGAGAACGCGCAGATCCCCGACGAACTGGCTGCATCGACCGTGCGGTCCACGACCGAGGAGATCCTGCTGGCGATCCAGCAGCGGATCATGACGCGGGACAATCTACTGGCCCTTGCGGAACGCAATGACCTCTTCGTCGATGCGCCGCAAATGACCAACGAGCAGAAACTGCTCGACGTCTCCAGGCGGGTTTCGATCTACATGCCAAGCACCCAGGGCAGCACCGGGGTCGTCACGGTGTCCTTCGGGGCGTCGGAGCCGGAGTTGTCGGCAAGCGTGACGAACGAGATCGCCGACCAGATTCTGCAATGGAGCACCGAGCTGCGCACCGAAGCTTCGGCCAGCACGCTCGATTTCTTCGAGCAGGAGGTTGAGCGGCTTACGGACGAGCTTGCCCAGCAGAATGCGATGATCCTGGAGTTCGAGCAGAACAACCGGGATGCGCTGCCGGAAAGCCTGGAGTTCCGCCGCACCCGGCAAGCCGCCCAGCAGGAGCGGCTTTTGCAGGTGGACCGTGAGCTTGCCTCTCTGCGCGACCGGCGCGAGCGTCTGACCGAGCTTTATGACCGCACGGGTCGGTTGGTCACCAACGCCGAGGCCCGCACGCCCGAAGAGGAACGCCTGGACGACCTGCGCCAGGAACTTGCTTCGGCCCTTGTCGTGCTTTCGCCGACCAACCCCCGGATCCGCGCCTTGCAGAACGAGGTCAACGCGCTTGAGGAGGCCGTCAAGGAACAACGCGACGCCGCCGGTGGCGGGCGGCTGACGCCGTTCGAGGTGCAGATGCTGGATATCGACGGGCAGATCTCCTATCTCGCCGAACAGAAGTCCCTGGTCGAGAAGGATCTTGTCGCGCTTGAGACGTCGATCCAGGCGACGCCCGGCAATTCGATCCGGCTGGCGGAACTGCGCAGCAACTACGAAACCCTGCGCGTGCAGTATGAAGAGGCCGTCTCCAGCCTGTCCGAGGCCAGGATGGGCGACCGCATCGAGGCGACCGACCGGGGCCAGCGGATCTCGGTGATCGAGAAAGCGGTTCCGCCGGCCTTCCGGTCGGAGCCCAACCGGAAGCGGATTTCGATCGCGGCCTTCGGAGCGGGGGTGATCCTGTCGGGCGCACTTCTGTTCCTGCTGGAGGTCATGAACCAGACCATCCGTCGCCCCTCGGAACTGGCCAAGGTGATCGGCGCGCCGCCCTTTGGAACCGTCGGGTATCTGGACGGCGCGGTGCCGGGGCGCAGGGTGTCGAACGGCAGCTTCGCGTTGCTTGCGGTCTTCCTGATAAACATTCCCGTGCTGCTGCTGGTGATCCATATCTATGTCGTCCCGATCGGATCGCTTCTTGGGATGGCCTTGAACAAGACTGACACGAATGGGGCCGCGCTGCCGGTCCCGGCTTCGACCGAGTAGGATCACATGGAACGGATACAATCTGCACTCGCGAAGGCCCGGTCCGCGCGCGACCGCAAGATGCAGGGCACAAACCCCGGGTCGAAACCCCAGATGGAAAGTGGCCCCTGGCAGGACCTGGCCGAAGTCACGCTGGACCCGAAGGCGCTCGAACGGAACCGGGTGGTCGCTCATCACCCCGGCCAGAGTGCCGCCAGCTTCGACCTGATGCGGACCAACCTGATCCGGGCGCTGCGCACGAACGGCTGGAGCCGCGTCGCGATCACCTCGCCGACGCAGGGCTGCGGCAAATCCACAGTCGCGCTGAATCTCGCGCTCAGCCTGTCGCGGATGTCGGATACCCGGGTGCTTCTTGTCGAACTGGACCTGCGCCACCCGACGATCCTGTCACTGATGGGACTGCCGTCGGGTCAGGATTTCGCAGGGATGCTTGCCAGCGGCAGGCTGGACTACAGCCAGATCCGGCGGGTCGGGCAGAACCTTGCCTTTGCGGTGAACTCACACCCCGTGGCCAGCCCGGCCGAGCTTCTGTCGGCCGCCAGGACGGCGGACATGATCGACGAAATCGAGGCCAGGCTGCGGCCCGACACCATCCTCTTCGACATGTCTCCGATGCTGGCCAATGACGACGCGATAGCCTTCCTGGACCAGGTCGACTGCACCCTGATGGTCGCGGCAGCGGATGAAACCACCGTGACCGAGGTCGACCGCTGCGGCAAGGATCTGGCCAAGCGGACGCAGGTTCTGGGCGTGGTCCTGAACAAGTGTCGCCACATGGAACAGGAAGAAAGCCGCGCCTACCCGGAATAGGGGCCCAGGAATGACAAAGGGGCCCGAAAGGGGCCCCTCGTCTGATCCAAACTGGAGCGGGCGATGAGATTCGAACTCACGACCCTAACCTTGGCAAGGTTATGCTCTACCCCTGAGCTACGCCCGCACTCCGTTCGGTGAGCGGTGATGTATAAAGGAGCGCCGGGCGCTGCAAGAGGGAAAACGACGCAGCCCGGTGAAATTTCGTTCCCGGCCTGGCCGCAGGTCTGCGTGGCTGGCGCCTCCGGAAACTGGCGTCGGTCCGGCGACCCGGAGATCGGCCGAAGCCACACCCGCAAGTTCTGCCATCATCGGCAAGGGCAGCCCATGCCGCGCATCCGCGGCTTGGATGACTCCGGCCTGGACGTGCGACCGCAGGTCAAGGCCGCCCGCCTTTCCGGCAGGGCTCCGGTTGCGGGGACGGTCAAGTGACGGAAAACGGTGGCATGTTCGCGGCCATGGGCATATGGCCCGGGTCCAGAAACAACAGGACAGACGCCTCATACCCGGAAAAGACCTGACACTGCGCGCCGGCGCGCGTTGCGAGTTCTGTGGTGCGGGGCGGGGCCTTGCCGCGGTTGACGCGCCCCCGGCCGGGCCTGTGCTGCTGTGCGACATCTGCCGTGGGGAAGAAGATGCGACCGCCGGACACTGGCGCTGTCTGGAAGGCGCTGCGTGGTCGGACGTGCCGGCAGTGCAGCTTGCGGTCTGGCGCAAACTCGGCGGGCTGGACGAGGCATGGGCTGCCGAGACGCGCGACGCCATGGTCCTGTCGCCCGAGGTTCAGGGCTGGAGCGAAATGGCCGGTGCCGTCACCCACCGCGACTGCAATGGCGCGGTCCTGGCGCAGGGCGATACGGTGGTCCTGATCAAGGACCTGCCGGTAAAAGGCGCAGGCTTCACGGCCAAACGCGGCACGGCGGTCCGGGGCATAGCGCTGGTCGCCGACAACGCCGCCCACATCGAGGGCCGGGTCGAGGGCCAGCGGATCGTGATCCTGACCGAGTTCGTGAAGAAGAAATAGCGGCCCCGCGTCCGGCTATTCCAGTTCGATCAGCAGGTCCTTCGCCTCGATCTGGCTGCCGGGATGGACGTGGATCGCCTTGACGGTCGCCTCGCGGTCGCAGTGCAGGCCGGTCTCCATCTTCATCGCCTCGATGTTCAGCAACAGATCACCTGCGCGCACCTTCTGGCCCACCGTCACCGCGATAGAGGCCACGGCACCCGGCATCGGTGCCCCGACATGGGCGGGATTGCCTTCTTGCGCCTTGGGCCTGGCGGCGGTCTTGGCGACGATGGCCCGGTTCGGCACCCGGATCACCCGGGGCTGGCCGTTCAGCTCGAAGAAGACCTTGACCTCGCCTTCCTCGGTCGTCTCCCCCACGGCCTGAAGCCGGATTTCCAGCGTCTTGCCCGGGTCGATTTCCAGCGACACTTCGTCCCCCGGCTGCATGCCGTAGAAGAAAACGGGCGTCGGCAATGTGCGCACCGGACCATACTGCTTGTGCCGGCCCATGTAGTCGAGGAAGACCTTGGGATACATCAGGTAGCCGTTCAGGTCCTCGTCATCGACGGTGATCCCGTTCATCTCCTCCGAGACCTTCTTGCGCACCGCCTCGAGATCGACCGGCGGCAAGGTCTTGCCGGGACGGTCGGTCAAAGGTTTCTCGCCCTTCAGCACCTTCTTCAGGATGCCCGCGGGCCAACCTCCATGCGGCTGGCCGAGGTTGCCCTTCAGCATGTCGGCCACGGAATCCGGGAAGGCCACGTCGACGTTCGGATCCTCGACCTGCGCGCGCGTCAGCCCTTGCGCCACCATCATCAGCGCCATGTCACCCACGACCTTGGACGAGGGCGTGACCTTCACGATGTCGCCGAACATCTGGTTGGCGTCGGCATAGGCCTGGGCGACCTCGTGCCAGCGTTCCTCCAGCCCCAGGGACCGCGCCTGGGCCTTGAGGTTGGTGAACTGGCCCCCCGGCATCTCGTGCAGGTAGACCTCGGAGGCGGGGGCGGGAATACCGCTTTCGAACGCCGCATACTGCTTGCGAACGCCCTCCCAGTAGTCCGAGATCTGCCGGACAGCGCCGATGTCGAGGCCGGTGTCGCGGTCGGTATTGCGCAGTGCCTCGACGATGGAGCCAAGGCAAGGCTGCGAGGTGCCGCCCGAGAACGCATCCATCGCCGCGTCCACCGCATCGACGCCCGCCTCGCAGGCGGCAAAGATGGTCGCAGCGGCGGCCCCACTGGTATCGTGGGTGTGGAAGTGGACCGGCAGGCCGATTTCCTGCTTCAGGGTCTTGATCAGGGTCCGCGCCGCGACCGGCTTCAACAGGCCCGCCATGTCCTTCAGCCCCAGCACATGCGCACCGGCTGCCTTCAGCTCTTTCGCGCGGTCGACATAGTATTTCAGATCATACTTGGACCGCGCAGGGTCCATCATGTCGCCGGTGTAGCAGATCGTGCCTTCGCAGATCTTGTTCGCCTCGATCACCGCGTCCATCGCGACGCGCATGTTCTCGACCCAGTTCAGGCTGTCGAAGACGCGGAACACGTCGACCCCGGTCTTGGCGGCCCGGGCGACAAAGGATTGCACCACGTTGTCCGGATAGTTCGTGTAGCCGACCCCGTTCGATGCCCGCAGCAGCATCTGGGTCATCAGGTTCGGCATTGCCGCGCGGAGGTCCCGCAGGCGCTGCCAGGGGCACTCCTGCAGGAAGCGGTAGGCCACGTCGAAGGTGGCCCCGCCCCAGCATTCGACGCTGAACAGTTGCGGCAGGTTCGCGGCATAGGCCGGTGCCACCTTGATCATGTCGATCGACCGCATCCGGGTGGCGAGCAGGCTCTGGTGCCCGTCGCGCATCGTGGTGTCGGTCAGAAGGACTTTCTTCTGCTCCTTCATCCAGTCGGCAACGGCCTGCGGACCCTTCTGCTCCAGCAGGTTCCGGGTGCCCATCGCGGGCGAAGCCTTTGGCACCGGGGGCTTCGGCGCCTTCGCCTCGGCCGGAGGCTTCGGACGACCCGCCGTCTCGGGGTGGCCGTTCACCGTGATGTCGGCGATGTACAAGAGGATCTTCGTCGCCCGGTCCCGGCGTTTCTTGAAGGCGAAAAGCTCGGGCGTCGTGTCGATGAACTTGGTGGTGTAGGTGTCGTTCAGGAAAGTCTGGTGCTTCAAGAGGTTGATCACAAACTCGATGTTCGTGGCGACCCCCCGGATGCGGAATTCGCGCAGGGCGCGGTCCATCCGGGCGATGGCCTTTTCCGGCGTCTGGGCGTGGGCGGTGACCTTCACCAGAAGGGAATCGTAGTAGCGGGTGATGACCGACCCCGCATAGGCCGTGCCGCCATCCAGACGGATGCCGTTCCCGGTGGCCGAACGGTAGGCGGTCAGTCGCCCATAGTCCGGGATAAAGTTGTTCAGCGGGTCTTCCGTCGTCACCCGGCATTGCAGCGCATGGCCGTTCAGCTTGACCTCGGCCTGGCTGGCAACTCCGGTCGCCTCGGGCAGGGATTTGCCTTCCTCGATCAGGATCTGAGCCTGGACGATGTCGATACCCGTGACCTCTTCGGTGACGGTGTGTTCGACCTGGACGCGGGGGTTCACTTCGATGAAGTAGAACTGCTCGGTGTCCATATCCATCAGGAACTCGACCGTTCCCGCGCATTCGTAGTTGACGAAGGCGCAGATGCGCTTGGCCATCTCGCAGACGTCTTCGCGCTGCTGTTGCGTAAGATAAGGGGCGGGGGCGCGTTCCACGACCTTCTGGTTCCGCCGCTGGACGGTGCAGTCGCGTTCCCACAGGTGCCAGCAGTTGCCCTGCTTGTCGCCCAGGATCTGCACCTCGACATGGCGCGCGCGCAGGATCATCTTCTCCAGATAGCCCTCGCCATTGCCGAAGGCCGCTTCCGCCTCGCGCCGACCCTCGCGGACCTTCCCCTCCAGCTCTTCCTCGTTCAGGATCGGTCGCATCCCGCGCCCGCCCCCGCCCCACGACGCCTTCAGCATCAAGGGATAGCCGACCTCGGCCGCCTGCCGCTTGATCAGCGCCATGTCCTCGCCCAGCACCTCGGTCGCCGGGATGACCGGAACCCCGGCCGCCATCGCCACCCGGCGGGCCGAGGCCTTGTCGCCAAGCGCCCGCATCGTTTCGGCCCGCGGGCCGATGAAGGTGATCCCGGCCTGGTCGCAGGCATCGACGAAATCCGGGTTCTCGGACAGCAGGCCATAGCCCGGGTGGATCGCATCCGCCCCCGCCATCCGCGCGACCCGGATGATCTCGGGGATGCTAAGGTAGGCACCTACGGGCGTCATCCCCTCGCCGATCCGATACGCCTCGTCCGCCTTGAAGCGGTGAAGGCTCAGCTTGTCCTCCTCGGCGTATACGGCCACCGTCTTCTTGCCCATCTCGTTGGCCGCCCGCATGACGCGGATCGCGATCTCGCCACGGTTGGCGACAAGGATCTTCTTGAATTCGGGCATCGGCGGTCCCCCCAAAGCGTAATCCGCCTGCAGCTTAGGGATGCTGCGGCGCAGCGCAAGGGTCGAATGCGACGGCGATGGGCGCGTTTGCGAATTCTTCTTTCGCGGCGGTCCGGGCCGGATCGCCTGCCAACAATGCTCGCGGGCCTTTCCGCTGGATCAGGGGCGCAGGGCCTGCCTCAGGCCGGCGCGGTCCGCCACCGAATCAACCGAGCGGACGGCCAGATCGACGACCCGCGCCGCCTGGTAGACACCCAGCGCGGCAGGGTCCGCCGCGCGGCCCGTCGCGGCCTGGAACCGCTCGGCAAAGGGGGCGAGGTCGCTGCGTTCTTCCGGCGTGATCCCTGCCAGCACCCCGGCATCCACGATCACCGCGTCGCCGGGGGCCGCAAGCGCCGCAACCTGCGCGTCGTCCGCCGGGGCGAAAGGTGCCACGACGACGTCAGCCGCCTCGCCCGCCGCCACCTCGCCGATCCTTGCCAGCGTCATCTGCACGTCCAGACCGCCAAGATGGCCTTCAGAGGTTTCGTTGGCATGGCTGTCCCGCTCGGCCGAGGCGATCAGGAAGGCGGCCTGCATGTCGTCCATCTCGGTCTGGGACGCGGCTGCGGGGGCCAGCAAGAGCAGACTGAATTCATGCGCCAGTCCGGGCGAGGCAAGGCCCGCCGACAGCGCCAGGGCCAAGGGATAGGACAGGGTCCGGTAAAGCATGATCAGTCTCCTTCGGCCCACGACCCTAGCAGCGCACCGACGGATTGTCGTTTGCATGGCGGTCACAACTTGGCGAGGCAGGCCGGAACATTCGCCGAACAAACCCTTTTCTGCCGGGGCGAGACGGTCTATCCTGCCCGCCATGAACCCGTGGGATGAGACCGAGGCCTTCGCCGCCGCCGTGCCATTGTCGCAACGCGCCATGGCGGCGCGGCCTGCGCCCTATCTTGAGGATCTGAACCCCGCGCAACGGGCGGCGGTCGAGGCGCTGGATGGCCCGGTCCTGATGCTGGCCGGGGCGGGGACGGGAAAGACCAAGGCGCTGACCGCCCGGATCGTCCACCTTCTGCACCTGCACAAGGCCCGCCCGAACGAGATTCTCGCAGTCACCTTCACCAACAAGGCCGCGCGCGAGATGAGGCTGCGGGTCGGCCGCATGCTGGGCGAAGTGGCGGAAGGCATGCCCTGGATGGGCACCTTCCACTCGCTTTCGGTGAAGATCCTGCGCCGCCATGCCGAGCTTGTCGGTCTGAAACCCAATTTCACCATCCTGGACACCGACGACCAGTTGCGTTTGCTCAAGCAACTGATCGCCGCGGCCAACATCGACGAAAAGCGTTGGCCCGCGCGGCTTCTGGCCTCGCTCATCGACGGCTGGAAGAACCGTGCGCTGACGCCGGACCGGGTGCCCTCCGCCGATGCCGGGGCCTACAACAACCGCGGCACGGAACTTTATGCCGCCTATCAGGACCGCCTGAAGACCCTGAACGCCACCGACTTCGGCGACCTTCTGCTGCATTGCGTGACGATCTTCCAGACCCACCCCGACGTGCTGCAGCAATACCAGCGCCGGTTCCGCTATATCCTGGTCGACGAATATCAGGACACCAACGTCTGCCAGTATCTCTGGCTGCGGCTCTTGGCGCAGGCCCACAAGAACATCTGCTGCGTGGGCGATGACGACCAGTCGATCTACGGCTGGCGCGGGGCCGAGGTCGGCAACATCCTGCGGTTCGAGAAGGATTTTCCCGGCGCGCAGGTGATCCGGCTGGAGCAGAACTATCGTTCTACCGGCCACATCCTTGGCGCGGCTTCGGGGATCATCGCGAAGAACGCCGGGCGGCTGGGCAAGACGCTTTGGACAGCCGGGGCCTTGGGCGAGAAGGTCCGCCTGATCGGCCACTGGGACGGCGAGGAAGAGGCCCGCTGGATCGGCGAAGAGATCGAGGCGATCCAGCGTGGGACGCGCGGTCGCGACCCGGTGGACCTGAACCATCAGGCGATCCTCGTGCGGGCCAGCCACCAGATGCGGGCCTTCGAGGACCGCTTTCTGACCATCGGCCTGCCCTACCGGGTGATCGGCGGCCCGCGCTTCTACGAACGGGCCGAGATCCGCGACGCGATGGCCTATTTCCGGCTGGCGGTGTCTCCGGATGATGATCTGGCGTTCGAGCGGGTGGTGAACCTGCCGAAGCGGGGCTTGGGCGATACGGCACAGTCGAAGATCAACGTGATGGCGCGGGGGGCTGGGGTGTCCCTCCTCGACGGCGCGCGCGAGGCTTTAGCGAAGGGGGTGATCCCGGGTAAGGGGGCGGCGCAGCTGAGGGCCTTCGTCGAGGGCGTTGATCGCTGGCACAGGGTCACCAACCACCCCGAATACGACCATATCCGTCTGGCCGAAACGATCCTGGAAGAGAGCGGCTACACCGGGATGTGGCAGAACGACAAGACGCCGGAGGCGCCGGGGCGGCTCGACAACCTCAAGGAACTGATCAAGGCGCTGGAGCTGTTCGACAACCTGCAGGGCTTTCTCGAACACGTCAGCCTGATCATGGACAACGACACCGAAGGGGCCGAGGAGAAGGTCACGATCATGACCCTTCACGCCGCCAAGGGGCTGGAGTTTCCGGTGATCTTCCTGCCGGGCTGGGAGGATGGTCTTTTCCCCAGCCAGCGCAGCATGGATGAAAGCGGGGTGAAGGGGCTCGAAGAGGAACGCCGTCTGGCTTACGTCGGCATCACCCGCGCGGAGGAACTTTGCACGATCAGCTTCGCCTCGAACCGGCGGGTCTATGGGCAATGGCAAAGCCAGCTTCCCTCGCGCTTCATCGACGAGCTTCCCGGCGAGCATGTCGAGATCCTTACCGCACCCGGCCTTTATGGCGGCGGGTTCGGGGCGGCGGCTTCGGTGGGCTTCGGGTCAAGCATCGAAGACCGGGTGGCGAAGGCGGATGTCTACAACTCTCCCGGCTGGCGGCGGATGCAGGAGAATTCCAGTGTCCGGTCGATGCGCCAGCCGCAGGAGGCGCGGCATGTGGTGATCGATGCCGAGGCGGTGTCGCCTTACTTTCCGGGTGACCGTGTCTTCCATCAGAAGTTCGGCTACGGCGAGATCATGGGCGTGGAGGGCGACAAGCTGGACGTCGAGTTCGATCACGCCGGGTCGAAGAAGGTCGTCGCGCGCTGGGTGATGCCGGCCGATCAGGTGGATGACGTCCCGTTCTGATCCACGCTTGCGCCCCGGCGCGGGGTTGCGCCATGGTGGCGGAAACGGCGCGGGGGCGTGCATGGCGGGTGAGGCAATCGAAGTGGCGCGGCTGGCGGACCTTCTGGAGGCCCGGGCGGCAGGCGGGAACCGGGTGATCGTCGCCATCGCCGGGGCGCCGGGGTCGGGGAAATCCACGCTGGCGGACAAGCTGGTCGGCAAGCTGAACGGGCGGCAGCCGGGCCTCGCGGCGGTGCTGCCGATGGACGGGTATCACTACGACGACCTGCACCTGGTTCCGGCCGGGCTGCGGCCCCGCAAGGGCGCCCCGCATACCTTCGACGTGGGGGGCCTCTATCACACCCTGAAACGGCTGCGGGCGCGGGACGAGGCGGAGGTCTTCGTCCCGGTCTTCGACCGCAAGATCGAGATCGCGCGGGCGGGGGCGCGGCTGATCCCGGCGAGCGTGGGAGTGATCGTGGTGGAGGGGAACTGGCTGCTGCTGAACCAGCCCCCGTGGGACAGGCTGCGGCCCCTGTTCGATCTGACTGCGATGGTGGAGGTGGCCGAGCATGTCTTGCGGGCCCGGCTGCGCGGGCGGTGGGAGAGGCTGGGGCTGTCCGAGGCCGAGATCGTCGCCAAGCTGGAGGAGAACGACCTGCCGAACGGGCGGCTGGTCCGCGACGGGTCGGACCCGGCGGACTTCCGGCTGGGAAACGGGTGATCCTGTCCACGGTGGACAGTTTTGGATTTCGTATGTTTATCAACAGGATGAGTTTTTTTGTTAAGGATTTGGCAAGAACTGGCATGGCATGAATTCGGGCAAGGTGCGGTGCGCCGCAGCGCACCCTGCGATGGGGTCGGGGTCAGGCGAAACAGGGAGGCAGCGACGTGACGCCCGAAGATTTCATCACCAAATGGCGCCCGGTCGAGCTGAAGGAACGCAGCACCGCCCAGTCGCATTTCAACGACCTTTGCCGTCTGCTGGGTCTGGACGAGCCGGTCGCCGCCGACCCCAAGGGGGAATGGTTCGCCTTTGAACATGGCGTCGCCAAGGCCTCGGGCGGGGACGGCTGGGCGGATGTCTGGCGCAAGGACTGCTTTGGCTGGGAATACAAGGGCAAGCACAAGGACCTGAAGGCGGCCTTGAACCAGCTTCTCAACTATTCCGGCAGCATGGGGTCGCCGCCGCTCCTCATCGTGTCCGACACCGACCGGATCGAAATTCACACCAACTGGAACAACACGGTCCAGAAGACCTACAGACTGGCGCTGGACGACCTGCTGGACGCGGGCAAGCGCGACCTGTTGCGCGCCTGTTTCACCGACCCTGACCGGCTGAAACCCGAACAGACCCGGCAGGACCTGACCGAGGAGGCGGCGCAGAAGTTTGTCGCCATCGCCGAGCGGTTGCGCCAGCGCGGCCACGAAGCCCATGCCGTCGCGCATTTCGTCAACCGGCTGGTGTTCTGCATGTTCGCCGAGGACGTGGACCTGCTGCCCGACCGCATCTTTTCGCAGATGATCGACGCCTGTCAGGGCCGCAATGCGCATCTGTTTCAGGAAAACGCCGCGATCCTGTTCAAGGCCATGCGCGACAAGGGCGGCAAGGTCGGCTTCAAGCCGATCGAATGGTTCAACGGCGGGCTTTTCGACAGCGACGAGGCGCTGCCGCTGACCTATGCCGATATCGACGATCTGAAACGCGCGGTGCATCTGAACTGGTCGGACATCGACCCGTCGATCATGGGCACGCTGTTCGAGCGCGGGCTGGACCCCGACAAGCGCAGCCAGCTGGGCGCGCATTACACTGACCGCGACAAGATCATGATGATCGTGACCCCGGTGATCGTGGACCCCCTGCTCGCCGAATGGGAAGCGGTGCTGACCGGCATCAGGGCGGTATTGGAGGGCGGGAAGAAGGGCGCGGTCGAGAAGGCTCAGGCGCTGAAATCCGGGTTTCTGGAGCGGCTGGCGCAGTTTCGGGTGCTGGACCCGGCCTGCGGATCGGGGAATTTCCTGTATCTGGCCTTGCAGGCGCTGAAGGACATCGAACACCGGGTAAACCTGGAATCCGAGGCGCTGGGCCTGCAACGCGACCTGCCGCGCACCGGGCCGGAAAACATGCTGGGGATCGAGCTGAACCCCTATGCGGCGGAACTGGCGCGGGTGTCGGTCTGGGTCGGCGATATCCAGTGGGTGCGGCGCAACGGCGGCGAGGTGGCGAAGAACCCGATCCTGCGGAAGCTGGACACGATCCAGAACCGGGATGCGGTGCTGAACGAGGATGGCACAAGGGCGGAGTGGCCGAAAGCGGACGTGGTGGTGGGGAACCCGCCGTTTTTGGGCAACAAGAAGATGATCCGGGAGTTGGGGGAAAATTACACGGTCGCCCTGCGCAAGGCGTGGGGGAACGTGCCGGGCGGGGCTGATCTGGTCTGCTATTGGTTTGCGAAGGCGTGGGAGCAGATGCAGGCGGGGAGCTTGATGCGGGCTGGGCTGGTGGCAACCAACTCCATTCGTGGCGGGGCAAACCGCGAAGTGCTGAAACCGATTGTCGAGGGCGGCCAGATTTTCGAGGCCTGGAGCGACGAGGGCTGGACCGTGGACGGGGCGGCGGTTCGTGTGTCGATGGTGTGTTTTGATCAGGGGCTCAAGAAAAAAGCCCGTCTTGATGGCATCGAAGTTGAAGGGGTTTCGCCTGACATCACACAGTCCCGTGCTGACGAACACTTCGCGTCTGCGGCGGCATTACTTGAGAACAAAGGGATTAGCTTTCAAGGCCCCGTCCTAGTTGGAGAGTTTGACGTTCCATATGAAGTAGCATCGGGCTGGCTGCTTGCTCCGACGAACCCGAACGGAAAGAAGAACTGCAAAGTTCTGAGACCTCTGAGAAATGGTAAAGACCTAACGTCTCGCCCAAGGGAAGCGTGGGTAATCAACTTTGCTGACATGCTGGAAGGTCAAGCAGCGCTGTATGAACGTCCTTTTCAGCATGTTTTGATCCACGTTCAACCAGAACGGCTGAAATCAAACGACGTTCAGCGAAGAACAAACTGGTGGCGACTTGGTCGGAGCGGCGAGAGTTTCTTTAGAAGCGTGGAGAACAAGCACCGATACATAGCGACTTCCCAGGTGGCAAAACATCGGATGTTCGTTTGGCTCGAAGCAAGCGTTCAGCCGCACCAGACTGTTATCGCCATCGCCCGCGACGATGACACCACCTTCGGCATCCTGCATTCTCGCTTTCACGAGCTTTGGGCGCTGCGCATGGGCACCTCGCTGGAGGATCGGCCCCGCTACACCCCCTCCACCACCTTCGAGACCTTCCCCTTTCCCGAAGGCCTGACCCCCGACATCCCTGCCCAGGACTATGCCGATGACCCTAGGGCCAAGGCCATCGCCGTTGCGGCGGCCAAGCTGAATGACCTCCGCGAGAACTGGCTGAACCCGGCGGACCTTGTCCTCCGCGTGCCCGAGGTGGTGCCGGGCTATCCCGACCGCATCCTGCCCAGGGACGCCACGGCGGCGGCTATCCTCAAGACGCGGACGCTGACCAACCTTTACAACCAGCGCCCGGCCTGGCTTGACCATGCGCACCGCGCGCTCGATCAGGCGGTGGCCGAGGCTTACGGCTGGGGCGCGGACTGGCGGGTGGGGGCCTTGACCGACGACGAGATCCTCGCGCGGCTGTTCCGGCTGAACCAGGCGCGGGCAGCGGCGCAGAAGGAGTCGGGGTGAACCCCGACCTGCGGGGGCGGCGCGTCCGCCTTACGCATTCCGCGCTGGCCTTGGCGGACGTTTGGCGCTAGGCTGCGTCGCAAGACCCGGGGGACACACCCGGGCTTTGGGCAGAGCAAGCGTAACAGGCGGTTTTCCATGACTGAAATGGTCTATGGCTCCAATCCCGTGCGGGTGTCGGAGCCGGTCATCCCACGGTGGTGGCGCACGATCGACAAGTGGACGCTGACCTGCGTCTTCATCCTCTTCGGGATCGGGCTTCTTCTTGGCCTCGCGGCATCGGTGCCGCTGGCGACGCGGAACGGGCTGGAGCCGTTCTACTATGTGCAGCGGCAGGCCTTCTTTGGCGTCGTCGCGCTGATCGCGATGCTGGGGGTGTCGATGATGCCGCCGGACATGGTGCGACGGCTCGGGGTGCTGGGCTTTGCCGTGTCGATGGTGGCGCTGATGCTGTTGCCGCTGTTCGGGACCGACTACGGCAAGGGCGCGGTGCGCTGGTTCTCGTTCGGGTTCGCGAGCGTCCAGCCGTCCGAGTTCCTGAAACCCGGCTATGTGGTGGTGGTCGCCTGGCTGATCGCGGCGAGCCAGGACGTTGCCGGACCGCCGGGCAAGGCGATCTCGTTTGCGATGACGCTGGTGGTGGTGGGGTTCCTCGCGATGCAGCCGGACTTCGGCCAGTCGGCGCTGATCCTGTTCGCCTGGGGGGTGATCTACTTTGCCGGGGGCGCTCCGATGTTCCTGATCGGGGTCGTCGGCGGTCTGGTCGGGGCGGTGGGGCTGTTCTTCTACGAGACGTCAGAGCATTTCGCGCGCCGGATCAACGGATACCTGAGCCCCGAAGTCGACCCCAGGACACAGCTTGGCTATGCGGCGAACGCAATCCAGGAAGGCGGGTTCTTCGGGGTGGGCGTGGGCGAGGGTCAGGTGAAGTGGTCGCTGCCGGACGCGCATACCGATTTCATCATCGCGGTGGCGGCCGAGGAATACGGGCTCTTGCTGGTGCTGGTGATCCTGGCGCTTTTCGGGGTGATCGTGGTCCGCTCGCTGTGGCGGCTGCTGCCGGAGCGGGAGCCGTTCACGCGGTTGGCGGGCACCGGGCTGGCCTGCATCTTCGGGGTGCAGGCAATGATCAACATGGGCGTCGCGGTGCGGCTTCTGCCGGCCAAGGGGATGACGCTCCCGTTCGTGAGCTATGGCGGGTCGTCCGTCATCGCGGCGGGGATCACGCTGGGGATGCTTCTTGCGCTGACGCGCGAACGCCCGCGGGGCCAGATGAGCGACGTCTTCCGGCGGGGGCGGTGATGGCGAGGCTCCTGCTGATCGCGGCGGGGGGCACGGGCGGGCACATGTTCCCGGCCCAGGCGCTTGCCGAGGTGATGCTGGCGCGGGGCTGGCGGGTGAAGCTGTCGACCGATGACCGGGGCGCGCGCTATGCGGGAGGGTTTCCGCCGGGCGTGACCATCGAGCGGGTGGCGAGTGCCACCTTCGCGCGGGGCGGGGTCGCGGCACGGCTTCTGGCCCCGTTCCGCATCCTTGGCGGGATTCTGGCAGCGTTGTGGTCGCAGCTGCGCGACAGGCCGGCTGTCGTCGTGGGGTTCGGGGGCTATCCGTCGATTCCGGCCCTGACTGCGGCCTGGGCGTTGCGTCGGCCGCGCATGATCCACGAGCAGAACGGAGTTCTGGGCCGGGTCAACCAGGCTTTCGCGCGGCGGGTCGACAAGGTGGCCTGCGGGACCTGGCCGACAACCCTTCCGGCCGGAGTGACCGGCGAGCCGGTCGGCAATCCGGTTCGGCAGGCCGTGCTGGACCGGGCCTCGGCACCCTATATCCCGCCGGGCGACTATCCGATGTCACTGGTCGTGATCGGGGGCTCTCAGGGCGCGCGGATCCTGTCGGATGTGGTTCCCGCCGCCGTGGCGCTGCTGCCCGAGGCGCTGCGGGCCAACCTTCGCGTGGCGCATCAGGCGCGGGACGAGGACGGCGCGCGGGCCGCCACCGCCTATCAGGCGGCGGGAGTGCGGGCCGAGATCGCCCCGTTCTTTGCCGACATTCCGCGTCGCCTTTCCGAAGCGCAGCTGGTGATCAGCCGGTCGGGTGCCTCATCGGTGGCCGACATCTCGGTCATCGGTCGGCCTGCGATCCTGATCCCCTATGCGGCGGCGGCGGGCGATCACCAGACCGCAAATGCCAAGGGGTTGAATGACGCAGCGGCGGCAGTGGTGATCGCGGAAAACGCACTTGACGCGTCCACCCTTGCGGGCCACATCGCCGCGATCCTGGACGACCCGCATCGCGCCGAAACCATGGCCCGGGCCGCTCTGGGGGAAGGCAAGCCCGACGCGACCGCGCGGCTGGTGGCCTTGGTCGAAGAGCTGGGCGGGGACGCAACATGAACGCAGCGACAAAGCTTCCGCTGGAGCTGGGACCGATCCACTTTGTCGGGATCGGCGGGATCGGAATGTCGGGGATCGCCGAGGTTCTGATGACGCTGGGCTATCCGGTGCAGGGGTCGGACGCGAAGGCGTCGAGGATCACCGAACGGCTGGTGTCGCTGGGCGCGCGGTTTTTCGAGGGGCAGCGGGCCGAGAACATCGAGGATGGCGTGTCGGTGGTGGTGATCTCGTCCGCGATCAAGAAGGGCAACCCGGAACTGGAGGAGGCGCGGCGTCGCAAGCTGCCGGTGGTGCGCCGGGCCGAGATGCTGGCCGAACTGATGCGGCTGCGGTCGAACATCGCGGTGGCCGGAACCCATGGCAAGACCACGACGACGACGATGGTGGCGACCCTGCTGGACAAGGGCGGCTTTGACCCCACGGTGATCAACGGCGGGGTGATCCACGCCTACGGGTCCAACGCCCGGGCCGGGGCGGGCGAGTGGATGGTGGTCGAGGCAGATGAAAGCGACGGGTCGTTCAACCGCCTGCCTGCGACCATCGCCATCGTGACCAACATCGACCCCGAGCATATGGAGCATTGGGGAACCTTCGACGCCCTGCGGAAGGGGTTTCTGGATTTCGTGTCGAACATCCCGTTCTACGGGCTGGCGGTGTGCTGCACCGATCACCCGGAGGTGCAGGCTCTGGTGGGCCGGGTGACGGACCGCCGCGTGGTGACCTTCGGGTTCAACGCGCAGGCCGATGTGCGGGCGCAGAACCTGACCTACGAGAACGGGGTGGCGCATTTCGACATCGCGCTGCAATCCGAAGGCGCGGTGATCGAGGGCTGCACCCTGCCGATGCCGGGCGATCACAATGTCAGCAATGCGCTGGCGGCGGTGGCGGTGGCGCGGCACCTCGGGATGAGGAAGGACGAGATCCGCGAGGCGCTGGCCGGGTTTGCGGGCGTGAACCGGCGGTTCACCAAGGTCGCCGAGGTGAATGGCGTCACGATCATCGACGACTATGGTCATCACCCGGTCGAGATCGCGGCCGTGCTGAAGGCGGCGCGGCAGGCGACGAAAGGCCGGATCATCGCGGTCCACCAGCCGCACCGCTATTCCCGGCTGAGCCATCTCTTCGAGGAATTCTGCACCTGCTTCAACGAGGCGGATGTGGTGGCCATCGCCGAGGTCTATGCGGCGGGCGAAGACCCGATCCCGGGTGCCTCGCGCGATGATCTGGTGGCGGGGCTGATCGCCCATGGCCACCGCCACGCGCGTGCCCTTGCCGACGAGCCGGAACTGGCGCGGCTGGTGAAGGAACAGGCGCGGCCCGGCGACATGGTGGTCTGTCTCGGCGCGGGGACGATCTCGGCCTGGGCCAATGCGCTGCCGGGAAAGCTGATGGGTGCGGCGGCATGAGGTCCACGACCTTTCGACGAGAATTCATGGATCTGCCGACTGTTTCCGGGGTTGCCCTGCCATGAGTGCGCCACTGATCCTGGGTGCGCTATGGGTGGTTGCGGCGGCTGTCGTCGCCATGCTGCCGATGCGCCGCCAGATGCTGCCGGGAATGGCCCTGCTGATCGCCGCGCCGGTGTTGCTGGTCTGGATCGGCTTCGTCCACGGCTGGCTTTGGCTGGCTCTGGGCCTGTTCGCCTTCGTCTCGATGTTCCGCAATCCGCTGCTCTACTTTCTGCGCCGGGCGCTGGGGCGGCCCGCGCCGCTGCCGAAGGAGCTTGAGAAGTGATCCTGCCGCTGGCCTTGTGTCTGGTCTGGCTGATCGCGGCCAATCTGATCGGGATGCTTCCATCGCGCGACAAGCACTGGCGGGTGGCTTATGGGTTGATCGCGGTCGGCGTGCCGCTGCTGGGCTGGGCGACCTATGAGGCGGGGCCGGTGGTCGGGCTCTTGCTGCTTGGGGCGGGTGCGTCGATCCTGCGCTGGCCGATGGTGTATCTTTGGCGCTGGCTGCGCCGTCAGCTGGGGTAGGGGATGACCGTGTCTCTCTGGGCGATGGGCGGGGCCACGGTGATCATCGCCGCCGTGCTGTCCTGGGCAGTGACGCGGCGCTATGGCTGGGGCGTGGCCGTGGCCTTGCCGGTGGTGGCGCTTGCGGCGGTGATCGGGATGCGGTGGCAGGAGCAGGGCCTGGGCTTTGCCGAAGGGCTGGGACTGATCCGCGGGGCGCTGGTCTTCGCGGCACCGGTGCTGCTGGGTGCCCTGGTCGGGATCGCCTTCGGTGCAAGGCGGCGGGGCTGAGGCCTTGCGCGGGAACCGAAAGAGCCGCAGAAGGCGGTTGTGAAGACGACAATGCCCGAAACCCGTGGCGTGCTGACGCCGGACCGCCCGCTGGCGGACCTGACCTGGCTGCGGGTGGGGGGGCCGGCCGACTGGCTTTACCAGCCGTCGGACGAGGCGGACCTTGCGGCGTTTCTGGGCGCCCTGGACCCGGACGTGCCGGTGTTTCCGATGGGGGTGGGGTCGAACCTGATCGTGCGGGACGGCGGCATCCGGGCGGTGGTGATCCGGCTGGGGCGGGGGTTCAACGGGATTTCGGTCGAGGGCAGCTCGGTCGTGGCGGGGGCGGGGGCGCTGGACGCTCATGTCGCGCGTCGCGCGGCGGAGGCGGGGCTGGACCTGACGTTCCTGCGCACCATTCCCGGCAGTATCGGTGGCGCGGTGCGGATGAATGCCGGGTGCTACGGGTCCTATGTGGCGGATGTGCTGGACGAGGTGCGGCTGGTGACGCGCGAGGGTCGGGTCGAGGTGCTGTCTGCCAGCGCGCTGAACCTGCGGTATCGGCAGAGTGATTTGCCTGAGGGCTGTGTGATCGTCTCGGCGAGGTTCCGGGCGGCGCAGGGTGATCCGGCGGCGCTGGAGGCGCGGATGGCGGACCAGATCGCCAAGCGCGACGCGAGCCAGCCGACGAAGGAGCGGTCGGCGGGGTCGACCTTCCGCAATCCGGCGGGGTTTTCCTCGACGGGCCGCGCGGATGACAGCCACGAGCTGAAGGCCTGGAAGGTGATCGACGATGCCGGCATGCGGGGCGCGCGGGTGGGCGGGGCGCAGATGTCCACCATGCATTCCAACTTCCTGATCAACGCCGGGGGGGCGACAGCCGCCGATCTGGAAAATCTGGGGGAAGAGGTCAGGAAAAAGGTTTACCAATCAAGCGGTATCACGCTAGAGTGGGAAATCATGCGGGTCGGAGAATACCCGCAGGATTAACAAGATCACGGGTCGCACAAGACCTGGATGAGGCAGTGTATGGCGGGCGCATCGAGCAGGATGGCCCCCGAAGTGGCGGTACTGATGGGTGGGCTTTCCGCTGAGAGGGAGGTGTCGCTCGTCTCTGGGCGCGAATGCGCCAAGGCTCTTCGGGCGGCGGGATACAGGGTGACCGAGGTCGATTGCGGCCCCGATCTGCCTGCGCGCCTGACCGCGTCGAAGCCCGGTGTCGCCTTCAACGCCCTGCATGGCCGCTGGGGCGAGGACGGCTGCGTCCAGGGGCTGCTGGAATGGCTGAAAGTCCCCTACACCCATTCGGGAGTGCTGGCCTCGGCGCTGGCGATGGACAAGGCGAAAGCCAAGGAAGTCTATGTTGCCGCCGGTCTGCCGGTGGTGGAAAGCGTGCTTGCCGCGCGCGAGGCGGTGGCCGCAGGGCATGTTCTGAAGCCGCCCTATGTGGTCAAGCCGAACAACGAAGGCTCGTCGGTCGGGGTCTATATCGTGCGCGAAGGCGCAAACGCGCCGCGGCTGGCCGAAACCATGCCCGCGACCGTGATGGTGGAAAGCTACGCCCCGGGGCGCGAGCTGACGACGACGGTGATGGGCGACCGCGCCCTGGGGGTCACCGACATCCTCACCGACGGCTGGTATGACTACGACGCCAAATACAAGCCGGGTGGCAGCAGGCATGAGTGCCCGGCAAAGCTGCCCAGGGACATCGAGGCCGCCTGTCTGGACTATGCGCTGCGGGCGCATCGCGCCCTGGGGTGCCGGGGGGTCAGCCGGACGGATTTCCGCTGGGACGAGGCGCGCGGCCTGGCGGGGCTGATCCTTCTGGAAACCAACACCCAGCCCGGGATGACTCCGACCTCGCTGGCCCCGGAACAGGCCGCGCATCAGGGGATCAGCTTCCCGGAGTTCTGCGCCTGGATGGTGGAGGATGCGTCATGCAATCGCTGAGCGCCGAAAGAGCGGCCGACCGCCGCCGCCCCGCCCCGCCCCGCACCCGGCGCGATCCCGCGCCATCGAAATGGGACTACCGGCTGCAGCGGTTGTTGCTGACACCTTATGTGCGCGGCTTCCTGATAAAGGGGCTGCCGACGCTGGTGATCCTTGGCGGCCTCGCGCTCTGGTTCGCCCAGGAGCCGAACCGGCAGGCAGTGATCGGCCAGCTTAACCTCTTGCGCGACGAGTTCGAGGCGCGCCCCGAATTCCGCGTGTCGCTGGCCCGCGTCGAAGGCGCGTCGGACGATCTGGCAGCGGCGATCCGGGCAAAGCTGGCGCTGCCTCTGCCGATGTCGTCCTTCGACATCGATCTTAATGCCGCCCGCGCCCGGATCGAGGCGCTGGATGCGGTCAAGAAGGCCGAACTCAGGGTGCGCTCGGGCGGTGTGTTGCAGGTGTTGATCACCGAACGGGTGCCGGTTGCGATCTGGCGGACCGAGGACGGGCTGACGCTGATCGACGAGACCGGCCGCCGGGTCGCAGGTCTGCTGTCGCGCACCGACCGGCCCGACCTGCCGCTGATCGCGGGCGAGGGCGCCGATCTGGCCGCGCCGGAAGCCCTGGACCTGATCGCCGCTGCGGGCCCGCTGGCCCCGCGCATGCGCGGGCTTGTCCGCGTCGGTATCCGGCGCTGGGACCTGATCCTCGACCGCAACCAGCGTGTGCTTCTGCCCGAGAAAAACCCGGTTCAGGCGCTGGAACGCCTTCTGGCACTGGACCAAGCCCAAGACCTGATGAACCGCGACATCCTGACCGTGGATCTGCGGCTTGACCGCCGCCCGATCCTTCGCCTTTCCCCCAATGCCCTTGCCGAGATACGCCGCGCGCAAGGCCTAGAAACCGTGGAGAACGAACTGTGACCGATCTCTATACTTCCCAGCGTGCCATGCGGAACATGCGCCGGGCCGCCATGCAGCGCGGGGTGATTGCCATCCTGGACGTGGGCACCTCGAAAATCGCCTGCCTGGTCCTGCGCTTTGACGGACCGGACCGGTTGCGCGACCAGGACGGGGTCGGCCCGATGGCCGGGCAGAGCCAGTTCCGGGTGATCGGGGCGGCAACCACCCGGTCGCGCGGGGTCCGTTTTGGCGAGATCGCGGTGATGAACGAGACAGAGCGCGCCATTCGCACCGCGGTGCAGGCGGCGCAGAAGATGGCGAATGTGCGGGTCGATCATGTGATCGCCTGCTTTTCGGGCGCCGAACCCCGCAGCTACGGGCTGGCGGGCGAGCTGGACCTTCAGGACAGCGTGGTGACCGAACAGGATGTGAGCCGGGTTCTGGCCTCTTGCGATGTGCCCGATCTTGGGGAAGGGCGCGAAGTGCTGCACGCCCAGCCGGTGAACTTTGCGCTGGACCACCGCAGCGGCCTTGGCGATCCGCGCGGGCAGATCGGGCATCGGCTGGCGGTCGACATGCACCTGATGTCGGTTGACGGCGATGTGATCCAGAACCTGCTCTACTGCATCAAGCGCTGCGACCTGGAACTCGCTGGGATCGCGTCCTCGGCCTATGTCTCGGCGATTTCCTCGCTGGTCGAGGATGAGCAGGAACTGGGTGCGGCCTGCATCGACATGGGCGGCGGGGCGACCGGCATCTCGATCTTCATGAAGAAGCACATGATCTATGCGGATTCGGTGCGGATGGGCGGGGATCACGTGACCTCGGACATCTCCAAGGGGTTGCAGATCCCGATGACTGTCGCCGAGAAGATCAAGACCCGGCACGGCGGGCTTTATGCCACGGGCATGGATGACCGCGAGATGATCGACATCGGCGGCGACAGTGGCGACTGGGAAAAGGACCGCCGCCAGATCAGCCGGACAGAGCTGATCGGCATCATGCGGCCGCGCGTCGAGGAAATCCTGGAGGAAGTGCGCGCCACGCTGGACGCGGCGGGGTTCGACACGCTGCCAAGCCAGCAGATCGTGCTGACGGGCGGCGGCAGCCAGATCCCGGGGCTGGATGGCATTGCGACGCGGGTGCTGGGCCAGCGGGTGCGGTTGGGGCGTCCCCTGCGGGTGCAGGGTCTGCCGCAGGCCGCGACGGGGGCGGCCTTCGCCAGCGCGGTGGGCCTCTGCCTCTTTGCCGCACACCCGCAGGACGAATGGTGGGACTTCGAGATTCCGGCGGAGCGCTACCCGGCACGGTCGCTGCGGCGGGCCGTCAAATGGTTCAAGGACAACTGGTGACCACTATATCCACGCATGGAGGGCGAAATACCGCTGGAATCGGGGGTTTGACCCCCAGATTTCGTGGTTTGGCACGGTTTTTTGCGTGACCTTTGCGCCGGTTGTGGATAGACTCGGGGATAAGTCGGCCTTCCGCAGGGGAATGATGCGGGAAAGGCCCGATAAAACAGGCGGCGGACAACGGACAGGCAAACCCAATGGCACTTAATCTGACGATGACTTCGGAGCGTGAAGAGCTGAAGCCGCGCATCACCGTGTTCGGTGTCGGCGGCGCGGGCGGCAACGCGGTGAACAACATGATCGACAAGATGCTGGAAGGCGTCGAGTTCGTCGTGGCCAACACCGACGCGCAGGCCCTGCAGCAAAGCCGGGCAGGGGCGCGCATCCAGATGGGTGTGAAGGCGACGGAAGGTCTGGGCGCGGGTGCCCGGCCCTCGGTCGGAGCCGCGGCGGCGGAAGAGACGATCGAAGAAATCGTCGACCACCTGGCCGGGGCGCACATGTGCTTCATCACCGCAGGCATGGGCGGCGGCACCGGAACCGGGGCCGCGCCGATCATCGCGCAGGCCGCCCGCGAGCTGGGCGTGCTGACCGTGGGCGTGGTCACGAAGCCCTTCCAGTTCGAGGGCGCCAAGCGGATGCGCCAGGCGGAAGAAGGCATCGAGAGCCTGCAGAAGGTCGTCGACACGCTGATCATCATCCCGAACCAGAACCTGTTCCGGCTGGCGAACGAGCGCACGACCTTCACCGAAGCCTTCGCGATGGCCGACGATGTCCTCTACCAGGGCGTCAAGGGCGTGACCGACCTGATGGTCCGTCCGGGCCTGATCAACCTCGACTTCGCCGACGTGCGCGCCGTGATGGACGAGATGGGCAAGGCGATGATGGGCACCGGCGAGGCCTCGGGCGAGGATCGTGCGGTCCAGGCGGCCGAGAAGGCGATCGCCAACCCGCTTCTCGACGAGATCAGCCTGAACGGGGCCAAGGGTGTGCTGATCAACATCACCGGGGGCCATGATCTGACGCTGTTCGAGCTGGACGAAGCCGCGAACATCATCCGCGAGAAGGTCGATCCCGAAGCCAACATCATCGTGGGTTCGACGCTGGACACCGCGATGGAAGGCCGCCTTCGCGTATCGGTCGTGGCGACCGGCATCGACGCCTCGGCTGCGAACAAGGCCGAGCCTCCGGTCGCGCGTCGGTCGATGGGCACGCCCATGACGATGTCGCCGGCCCCGCAGCCCGAGGCTCCGCGCGCGGCGGCTCCGGTCCATGTCCAGGCACCCGTGCCGGTGATAGAAGAACGGATGGCGTTCGAGCATGAGGTCGAGACGATTGCGGACGCGGCCTTTGACGCGGCGGCTTCGAGAGCCGACATGGACTTCGACGATCAGTCCCTGGCCAACGACCTGCCGCCCCCGGCCTATCGTCCGCAGACTGCGCCACAGCCGGTTCTGTTGCGCTCGACCCCGGCCGCGATCGAGGCGGATCCGACCGAGTTCGTGGCACCCCGCCCGCGCGTGGCCGGTCAGCCCTCGCCCGAGGCGCTGGCGCGGCTGCAGGCGGCGGTCAGCCGTCCCGGCAGCGCCCAGACCAAGTTCGCCCGCCCAACCCCGGTCGCGGCCCCCGCGCCGGCAGCCCCCGCCGCCGCAGCGCCGAAGCCGCGCTTCGGCATCGGGTCGCTGATCAACCGGATGGCGGGCCACCTGGAAGCAGGCGGCCCGGCGGCCCCGGCAGCCCGGACCCAACCGCCGGTCACGTCCTATGACGACGAACACGACATGGGGTCCGATCAGGACCGGATCGAAATTCCTGCCTTCCTGCGCCGCCAGGCAAACTGAAAAAGAACGCGGCATCAACCTTTCGGAAAGGCCCGGGAAACCGGGTCTTTTTCTTTTATAGGCAAAGACTTGCCGGATATTTCAAGCCTGTCACATACCGTCACAAAGAGTGAGTTGAGATCGATCGGCTTAACGAATAGCTAACATCCAACCGGAAACAGGCACTGAACCTGGACGGAATGAGGTTGAGCGAGACGTGCAGAACACCCTGAAATCCCCTGCGACCTTCACTGGTTTCGGCCTGCATGGCGGCCAGCCGGTGCGCATGGTCGTGCGTCCTGCGCGCGCCGATCACGGGATCCGGTTCCGCCGCACTGACGTTGCCGACCGCAATCCGGTTGTCCCGGCACGCTGGGATGCTGTGACGCCGTCCCGGCTTTGCACGGTGATCGAGAATGACGATGGCGTCTCGGTGTCCACGATCGAGCATCTCATGGCGGCACTCGCCGGTTTTGCCCTTCACAATGTGCTGATCGAGATCGACGGGCCGGAAGTGCCGATCCTTGACGGGTCGGCCGTCCCGTTCATCACCGGTTTCATGGCGGCGGGACTGGAAGAACAGGATCTGCCGGTCCGCGCGGTCCGCGTGCTGCGACCGGTCGAAGTGCGCGACGGCGAAGCCTTGGCCCGGCTGGAACCGGCGGACATGCTGGAGATCGAGTTCCGCATCGATTTCGAGGATGAGGCGATCGGTGTGCAGGAGCGCCGCCTGAACATGGCGAACGGTGCCTTCGTCCGCGAGCTGTCCGACAGCCGCACCTTCTGCCGCCAGTCGGATGTCGACGCGATGCGCGCGAAGGGTCTGGCCCTGGGCGGCACGCTGGAGAATGCGGTGGTCTTTGATGGCGACCAGGTCTTGTCTCCGGGCGGACTGCGCCATGCCGACGAGCCGGTGCGTCACAAGATGCTGGACGCGGTGGGCGACCTGGCGCTGGCGGGCGGGCCGATCCTTGGTCTTTATGTCGCCGAACGCGCGGGTCACGCGCTGACGAACCGGCTTTTGCGGACGCTTTTTGCCGACCCCGAAGCCTATGAAATCGTCGACTGCGGGCCGCACACTCTGGGCAAACTGCCGGGTGTCGGCGTGCATGCGGGGGATATGCCCGCGCGCAACGGGTCCAACTGAACCTTCGCAAAGTCACGAAAGGCGTTTTGCGCCCCGGATTTTTCTGTGCTAGGACGGGCCAAGAATAGGGCAAACCGCCCGGGCTGCAGGTTGGGTAGGCGAAGAATGTCAGGCAGAAGGCCCGGCGCGGGGTTCCTTAAGGCGGCGCTTCTGGTTGCAGTGCTGACCGGCTGTGCGGGCGGCACCGAAGACCGTGCGCTGGATACATACACCGCCGAAGAAATCTACAAGAAGGGTGAGCTGGAACTGGAAACCGGCAAGCGTCCCAAGGACGCGCTGATCTATTTCCAGGAAGTCGAACGGCTGTATCCCTATACCGAATTCGCCAAGCGCGCCCTGATCATGCAGGCGTTCGTCTATCACAAGGCCAAGGATTACCCCGAGGCGCGGGATGCGGCGCAACGGTTCCTCGACTTCTATCCGGGCGACGAAGACGCGCCTTATGCGCTGTATCTGATGGCGCTGTCCTATTACGACCAGATCGACGACGTGGGACGTGACCAGGGCATCACCTTCCAGGCCCTGACCAGCATGCGCGACGTGATCGAGACTTATCCCGACAGCGAATATGCCCGGTCTGCGATCCTGAAGTTCGAGCTGGCCTTCGACCAGCTGGCCGCGAAGGAAATGGAAGTCGGTCGCTATTACCTGAAGCGCAAGCACTATGCGGCGGCGATCAACCGGTTCCGGGTGGTGGTGGCGGATTACCAGACCACGAGCCACACCGCCGAGGCATTGCTCCGGCTGGTGGAAAGCTATCTGGCGCTTGGCCTGACCGACGAGGCGCAGACGGCGGCGGCAATCCTGGGCTACAACTACCAGTCCTCGCCGTTCTACGACGACAGCTTCCGCCTGCTGAAAGGCAAGGGCCTGTCTCCGGAAGCCAAGGGCGAAGGCTGGTTGCGCACGATCTATCGCCAGATGGTGCGGGGCGAGTGGTTGTAGGGATGGTGCGCAAGGACTGCGCACCCTACGGGCCGTTCCATGCTGCGTAGCCTGGATATCCGCGATGTCCTGATCATCGACCGGCTGAGCCTTGATCTTGGCCCGGGTCTGAACGTGCTGACCGGCGAGACGGGGGCGGGAAAGTCGATCCTTTTGGATGCGCTTGGGTTCGTGCTGGGCTGGCGCGGCCGGGCCGAGCTTGTGCGCCAGGGTGCGGCGCAGGGCGAGGTGACGGCGGTGTTCGACCTTGCCCCCGACCACTCGGTTCGGGGCGTGCTGGCCGAGGCGGGGATCGAGGCCGGGGACGAGCTGATCCTGCGCCGGGTGAATGTGGCGGACGGGCGCAAGACGGCCTGGGTGAACGACCGCCGCGTCTCGGGCGAGGTGTTGCGCGACCTGTCCGATCATCTGGTGGAACTGCATGGCCAGCATGACGACCGGGGTCTGTTGAACCCGCGCGGGCATCGGGCCTTGCTGGATGCCTTCGCGGGGCTGGACCTGGGCGCAGTGCGCGCGGCCTGGGCTGCGCAACGGTCGGCGCGGGCGGCTTTGGCCGAGGCCGAGGCGGTGCTGGCGCGGGCGGCGGCGGAAGAGGAATACCTCCGCCATGCGGTCGGAGAACTGGACAAGCTGAACCCCGAGCCGGGCGAAGATGCTGCACTGGACGCCCGACGCCGGTTGATGCAGGGCGCGGGGCGGATCCGCGAGGATGTGGCGAAGGCCTTGCAGGCCCTGTCGGAGGACGGGGCCGAGGGCCGGATGCGCGATGCCCTGCGCTGGCTGGACGGGGCGGCGGAGAAGGCCGAGGGGCGGCTTGACGGGGCGCAGGACGCCTTGAACCGGGCGCTGATCGAACTGGGCGAGGCGCAGGGCGGGGTCGAACGCGCGCTGGAGGCGCTAGAGGTCGATCCGGGAGAGCTGGAGCGGGTCGAGGAGCGGTTGTTCGCGATCCGGGCCCTGGCGCGCAAGCATGGTGTGCTGGCCGATGATCTGGGCGGCTTCGCCGATGGCTTGCGGGCGCGGCTTGCGGCGATCGACGGCGGGGCTGCGGGAATCGCCCGGCTTGGCCAAGCGGTCGCCGGGGCCGAAGCGGCCTATGCGACCGAGGCCGCGCGGCTGACCCTGGCGCGCCGGGCTGCGGCGGGGCGGCTGGATGCGGCGATGGCGGCAGAGCTTGCGCCCCTGAAGATGGAGCGGGCGGTCTTTGCGACCGAGATGTCGGCGGGCGACCCCGGACCGGAGGGGGTGGACGCTGTGACCTTCACGGTCGCGACCAATCCGGGGGCTCCGGCAGGGGCGTTGAACCGGATCGCATCCGGCGGGGAACTGAGCCGGTTCCTCCTGGCGCTGAAGGTCTGCCTGACCGGGGACAATCCGGGCCTGACGCTGATCTTCGACGAGATCGACCGCGGCGTGGGCGGTGCGACGGCGGATGCGGTGGGCCGGCGGCTGAAGGCGCTGGCCGGGGGCGCACAGGTGCTGGTGGTGACCCATTCGCCGCAGGTGGCGGCGTTCGGCGCGCGGCACTGGCGGGTCGAAAAGCGGGTGGCGGGGGAGCAGACCCTGTCGACCGTCACCGGCCTTGGTCCCGATGACCGGGTCGAGGAGATTGCCCGGATGCTGGCGGGCGATACCGTGACCGAGGCCGCCCGGGCAGCGGCGCGGGCGCTTCTGGCGGGCTGATCACAGCGTCGGCGCGCCAATGCCTATCTGCCCAAAGCTGCGGCGAATCTGTGACGACCCTTGCGCCTGGTGCATGGCGGGACTGCCGCATCGTCCCTACAATGCTGCAACGCGGCATCCTATCTTCAGGACAAGAAGAAAAGGAGACTGTCATGTTCAACATCTTCAAATCGCTAGTGTCTGGCAAGGCCTTCCCCCGGCTCGCCGATCTAGAGCGCGCCTATCTGGACGCTTCGGTGTCGCGGATCGACCTGGAGCGCCGCCAGCGTGAAGTCGACGGTGGGCTGTTCCGCAAGTCGAGCTTTGATCTCTGATCAGGGCTGATGATCTGCCATCCCCGGCACCAGCTTGCCGGGGTTCATGAGGCCCAGGGGGTCAAGGGCGCGCTTTAGGGTGCCCATCAGCTCCCAGCCGCGCCCGTGTTCGGCGGACATGTGGGCCAGTTTGCCAAAACCCACGCCGTGTTCGCCAGTGATCGTGCCACCGAGGCGAAGCGATCGATCTGCCAACCGCGCCGCAAGCCCCTTGGCTGTCGCGACGTCCGCAGCGGCGGCGGGATCGACCAGCAGGATCGCGTGGAAGTTCCCGTCGCCGACATGGCCGAGGATTGGCCCGCGAATTCCGGAGGCGGCGATGTCCGCGCGCGTTTCGTCGACTGCCTGCGCCAGCCGCGAGATCGGCACGCAGACGTCGGTGACCACGGCCTTGGCGCCGGGACGCGAGGCGAGGATCGCCCGATAGGCAGAATGCCGCGCGGCCCAGAGGCGGGTTCGGTCTTCCTGGCGCTCCGCCCACTCCAGCCCCTTTGCCCCGAACTCGTCCGCGAGGTCGCGGAACCGGCGGACGTCCTCGGCCAGACCCTCGGGGTGACCGTGGAATTCCACCAGGAGCTGCGGGGCGGCGGGCAGCGACAAGTGCGAGTAGGCATTGCAGGCCGCGACCGTCTCGGCGTCCAGGAACTCGATCCGGGCCGGGGTCAGGCCCATCTGCATCGTGGCGATGACGCAATCGACAGCCGCAGCCACCGACGGAAAGGCCGCCACGGCCGTCATGACTGCCTCGGGCTGGCCGTGCAGCCGAAGGGTCAGTTCGGTGATCAGGCCAAGCGTGCCTTCCGACCCCACGAAAAGCGCCGTCAGGTCATAGCCCGCCGCCGATTTGGGTGCCCCCGTCCCGGTGCGGATCACCTCGCCACCCGCCAGCACGACCGTCAGCCCGCGCACGTTGTCGCGCATCGTGCCGTAGCGGACGGCGGTCGTCCCCGATGCCCGTGTCGCCGCCATTCCGCCCAGCGAGGCGTTGGCACCGGGATCGACCGGGAACATCAGGCCGGAGGTGCGCAGTTCGGTATTCAGGGCCTCGCGCGTGATGCCGGGCTGCACGCGGACGAGCCGATCTTCTGGGCGAAGCTCGATCACGGCGGCCATGTCGCGGAAATCCACCACCACGCCGCCCCGGACCGCCAAAGCGTGGCCTTCCAGCGAGGTTCCCGCGCCCCAGCCGATCAGCGGCACCCGGTGCGCCATGGACCAGCGGGCCACCGCGGCAACCTCGTCGGTCGACCGGGGGAAGACCACGGCGTCGGGCAGGCCCGCGGTCACCAGGCTTTCGCTTTGGCCATGTTCGGACAGGACGGCGCGGACGACGGACATCCGGTCGCCGGTGAGCCTGCGCAGGTCGGAAAAGGCCAGATCCGTCAGCATGGCGCGAGCCTATCCCGTTCTGGCCGTGGCGCAAGCTCTGGCCCTCGCCCGCACTTTCCGCTATCAGGCGCGCATCCGATCAGAGGGAGCACGCCCATGAAAGCCGCTGTCGTCACCTTCCCCGGCTCGAACTGCGACCGCGACCTTGCCGTCGCCTTTGCAGGCGCGGGTTTCGAGGTCGCGCGGGTCTGGCACAAGGATACGGCCCTGCCCGCAGGCGTGGACGTGGTGGGGATCCCCGGCGGCTTTTCGTTCGGGGACTACCTGCGCTGCGGGGCGATTGCCGCCCAGTCGCCGATCAGTGCCGCGATCCGCGCGCATGCAGTCAAGGGTGGCTACGTGCTTGGGGTCTGCAACGGGTTCCAGGTCATCACCGAGATGGGCCTCTTGCCGGGCGTCCTGATGCGCAACGCCACGCTGAAGTTCGTCTGCCGCACGGTGAAGCTGAAAGTGGCCACCACGCAGTCCGATTTCACCAGCGCCTATTCGAGGGGGCAGGAGATCCGGATTCCGATCGCCCATCATGACGGCAACTACACCATCGATGCCGAGGGGCTGGCCCGGCTGAAGGCCGAGGACCGCATTGCCCTGACCTACGCCGAAAACCCCAATGGCAGCATGGCCGACATCGCCGGGGTGCTGTCGGAAAACCGCCGCGTGCTGGGGATGATGCCGCATCCGGAACGGGCGACCGAAGCGGCGCTTGGCAGCACGGATGGGCGGGGCATGTTCGCGTCGCTGATGCGCGGGATGGCGCTGGCCTGAGCCCCATCGGCTTGAGGCCACTTCGGGCCGGGCCTACTCTGCCCGCATGACCGCCAGCGAGCCCATGACAGTTTCCCCCACGACGCCGGGTCTGCCCTGGCGCGCGAAACTGGCTGTGGTGCTTCTGGTCTTTCTGGCGGTGGTGGTGGTGCTGGTGTCGAACCGGCTCTTGACGGAACGCTACACGGCGGACACCCGCAGCCGGGCCGAGGTGCGGCTGGCGCTTTATACCGGCAACCTGATGGCCGAACTGCAGCGGACGTCGGTCGTGCCGCTCTTGCTGGCAAGCGACCCCGATCTGGTTTCTGCGCTGAAGGTCGGGAATTTCTCTGGCACCTCGGCCAAGCTGATCGCGCTGCAGGGCGAGCTTGGGGTGGCCTCGATCCGGCTGGTCGATGCGGACGGGCGCGTCGTGGGGGCGACGAACCGCAACGTGCTGGGCACGAACTACCGCAATGCGACCTATTTCGTCGAGGCGCAGCGGGCGAAGGACACGATCTTTTCGGCCGTGAAGCGCGAGGCGGGCGGCTTCGACTTCCTGTATTCGCGGGCCGTGATGGGCGATGCGGCACCGCTCGGGGTGATCATCGTGTCGGTGGACCTGATGAAATACGAGCGCGCCTGGGCGGGCCTGCAGGACGCGATCATGGTCACCGACAGCGAAGGCACGGTGATGCTTGCGACCGAACCGCGCTGGCGGGGCCTGCCGTCCAGCGAGGCGCTGGCGCTGCGCGACGCGCCGTCGGCGATTGCCCTGGCGCTGCGGGCGACGGCGGAATGGGCGCAGGATCCGCCCGACGCCTATGTTCGCGGCGAGGCGGTGATGCAGACCGAGGCCCGGGTTCCGTTCCGGGGCTGGAAGATTGCCACCTTCACCGCCTACGGATCGGTCCGCGAGCAGGTGAACGGCATCCTGGCGCTGGAGATCATGGGGTTTGCCATCCTGATGGCCTTCACCTTCTACCTTCTGTCGCGGCGGGCCTGGTCGCGGTCGGTCTCGTTCCAACGGGAATCGGCGGAGCTGCGGCTTCTGAACGCGCGGTTGCAGCGGGCGATTGCGGAGCGCGAGAAGGTCAAGAAGGACCTGGAAGTGGCCGAGCTGACGCTGGCGCAGTCGTCGAAGCTGGCAGCGCTTGGCGAGATGTCGGCGGCGGTGAGCCACGAGCTGAACCAGCCGCTGGCCGCGATGAAGACCTATCTGGCGGGCGCTCGGCTTCTGTTGCAGCGCAAGCGGCTGGATGAGGCCCTGTCCAGTTTCCAGCGCGTCGATGACCTGATCGAACGCATGGGTGCGATCACGCGGCAGTTGAAGTCTTACGCGAGGAAAGGCGGGGAAGCCTTTGAAGAGGTTGACTTGCGCGCCTGTGTCTCGTCGGCGCTGGCGATGATGGAGCCGCAGTTGAAAGCCCGCGTGGTCAAGATCAGCCGGGGCATGCCACGCCAGGCGGTGATGGTGATGGCCGACCGGCTGCGGCTGGAGCAGGTGATCATCAACCTTCTGCGCAACGCGCTGGACGCGACGAAGGACACGCGCGATCCGCAGATCGACATCCTGCTGTCGGCGGGTGAAACCGCGACGCTGACGGTGCGCGACAATGGTCACGGGATCACCGATCTCGAGAACCTGTTCGAGCCCTTCTACACGACCAAGCAGCCCGGCGAGGGCGTCGGTCTGGGGCTTGCGATCTCGTCCGGGATCGTGACCGACCTTGGCGGACGACTGACCGCGCGGAACGGCGACGGGGGCGGGGCGGTGTTCGAGATGCAATTGCCGATCCTTGGCAACAAACAGGAAGCAGCAGAATGAAGAGGTCCAAATGGCCCGCGCAATGAAAGTGGCGATCGTCGATGACGAGGCCGACATGCGGCAGTCGATCAGCCAGTGGCTGGCCCTGTCGGGGTTCGACACGGAAACCTTCGCCAGCGCCGAGGAGGCGCTGAAGGTGATCGGGCCGGAATTCCAGGGCGTCGTGGTCAGCGACATCAAGATGCCGGGGATGGACGGGATGGCGTTCCTCAAGCGGCTGATGGGACAGGATTCGGGGCTGCCCGTGATCATGATCACCGGCCACGGCGACGTGCCAATGGCGGTCGAGGCGATGCGGGTGGGCGCGTTCGATTTCCTGGAAAAGCCCTTCAACCCCGACCGGATGACCGAGCTTGCCAAGCGCGCGACCCAGGCCCGGCGGATGACGCTGGACAACCGGGCCTTGCGCAAGGAGTTGTCGGACGGGTCGACGATCATCAAGAAGCTGATCGGCTCGTCGCCCGCGATGGACCGGCTGCGCGAGGATATCCTCGATCTGGGGCAGGCCGACAGCCATGTCCTGATCGACGGCGAAACCGGGACGGGCAAGACGCTGGTCGCGCATGCGCTGCACGCGGTGGGGCCGCGGGGGTCGAAGAAGTTCGTCGCGATCTCCTGCGCGGCCTGGTCCGAGGACAAGCTGGCGGCGCGGCTGTTCGGGCCGGCCGAGGACGGGGCGCTGCCGCTGGTCGAGGAGGCCCGGGGGGGGACGCTGTGTCTGGAGGACATCGAGGCGATGCCGAGCGCGATGCAGGCGCGGCTTCTGACCTTCATCAACGACCAGGGCACGCCGCCCGAAACCCGGATCATCGCGATCTGCAACAGCCATGCGCCCGACACGACGCTGGAGCAGACGCTGCGACCGGATCTGTTCTACCGGCTGGGGGCGATGACTATCCTGCTGCCTCCGCTGCGAACGCGGGGTGAGGATATCCTGCAGCTTTTCACCCGGCTGTCGGAACAGTTTGCCGAGGAATACGGCTGCGACGCGCCGCAGGTGACGGCGCAGGAGGCAGCCCAGCTTCTGCAGGCGCCCTGGCCGGGGAACGTGCGGCAGCTGGTCAACATCGCCGAGCGGGCGGTGCTGCAGAACCGGCGGGGGTCGGGGTCGATTGCGTCGCTGCTGATGGCCGAGAACGAGGCTTCGGGACCGGCGCTGACCACGGAAGGCAAGCCGCTGAAAGACTACGTCGAGGCCTTCGAGCGGATGCTGATCGACAACACGATGCGGCGGCACAAGGGGTCGATTGTCGCGGTGATGGAAGAGCTGTGCCTGCCACGCCGGACCCTGAACGAGAAGATGGCCAAATACGGGCTGAGCCGGGGAGAATACGTCTGAGGGCGGATGTCCACGCTGGACAGACCTGAGTCACGAATGTGTTCAGTGACTTGCACGTGGACGTTCAGCATCTGGAAAGGATTGCCGCTGGCTGGCCTGGCGGCCCGTCGAAAACGCTGTCGCGTCTCGCGCCGGATCAACCGACGAGGAGACGACGTCGCACGAGGAGGGGTGGCCGGACCCGACTTGCCGGACCCCTCCAACCGTGTTGGACGGGCCGATGACGTCGCCCGTGCCCTGTGCCCGCAGCCCGATGGCGCGCCGACCTTGTCTGCCTGAACCTGCTGGACCGCTGAAACCGTTTCGCAACAGCCCGATGAAATTCGCCATTGCCCTTGCTCGGGCTTTCCCGATAGGGTTCGCAGAAGGCAGGTTTCCTGCCCGAAGAATTCTCTCCTGCGTTGCCGGGCGCACAAGAACGTGTCCCTTCAAAGGAGCCGGATCGGTCGCAAGGCCGTGCATATTGCCCGCAAGTCTTTGGATTTGTTGGCTAGATTAGGTGGAGGGCTGTGAGGCCCTTCAAATGTAACCGCGATGAGGCGTGAAAGCATATTGCGTATCGGAAAGCTCTGCCCTCTGGGCCGGAGACCCGCGCATTTGCCTGCCGCCCGCGCACAGACAAGCCGCCCCGTCCCCAATCAACTGCCCGCTGGTCCGCCAGCGGGCCTGATGCGCGCGGGGCGCATTGGAACAAAATGGCCAAGAAGATGCTTATCGATGCCACCCACAGCGAGGAAACTCGCGTGGTCGTGGTCGACGGAAACAAGGTCGAAGAATTCGACTTCGAAACCGTAAACAAACGCCAGCTTGCCGGAAACATCTACCTTGCCAAGGTGACGCGGGTCGAACCCTCGTTGCAGGCGGCGTTCGTGGAATACGGCGGCAACCGGCACGGGTTCCTGGCCTTTGCCGAGATCCATCCCGATTACTACCAGATCCCGGTCGCCGACCGGAAGGCGCTGATCGAGGAAGAGCGGGCGATGGCCCGCGCCGAGGAAGAGGAAGACAACCGCCGCTCGCGCCGCCGCCCGCCGCGCCCCGCCGCGAAGGCCGAACAGGTCAAGACCGACGATGCCGTGGCCGAAGGGCCGAGGGGCATGGATGTCGTGGACCTGGACGAGGACGAGACCTCGGACGGGCCGCTCGTCGAGGCGGCAGCGTCAACGGCAAGCGCGCCGGATCACGGCCATGCGGATGACCACGATCACCACAACGAATCGGCCGAGAACGGCACCGGTGATCGCTATCGTGCCGTGGATCATGCCAGCGACACCGACGACGAGATCGAGTCGGTCGCCGAAGAGGATGTGTCCGAGGAAATCAGCGCGCCGCGTCGCCCGCGCGCCCGGCGCTACAAGATCCAGGAAGTCGTCAAGGTCCGGCAGATCATGCTGGTCCAGGTCGTCAAGGAAGAGCGCGGCAACAAGGGTGCGGCGCTGACCACCTATCTGTCGCTGGCCGGACGCTACTGCGTCCTGATGCCGAACACCGCGCGGGGCGGCGGGATTTCCCGCAAGATCACCAATGCGGTGGACCGCAAGAAGCTGAAGGAGATCGCGGGCGAGCTGGAGGTGCCGGAAGGTGCGGGCCTGATTGTTCGCACGGCGGGGGCCAAGCGGACCAAGCCCGAGATCAAGCGCGACTACGAATATCTGATGCGCCTGTGGGAGCAGATCCGCGAGCTGACGCTGAAGTCGATTGCCCCCGCGAAGATCTACGAGGAAGGCGACCTGATCAAACGCTCGATCCGCGACCTTTACAGCCGCGAGATCGACGAGGTCCTGGTCGAGGGCGAGGGCGGTTACCGCACCGCCAAGGACTTCATGCGGATGATCATGCCGAGCCATGCCAAGCAGGTGGTGCGGTATCAGGACCCGACGCCCTTGTTCGCGAAGTATCAGGTCGAGGGCTATCTGGGCGGCATGTTCAACCCGGTGGTCCAGCTGAAATCCGGCGGCTACATCGTGATCGGCGTGACCGAGGCCTTGGTGGCGATCGACGTGAACTCGGGGCGGGCCACCAAGGAAGGCTCGATCGAGGAAACCGCGCTGAAGACCAACGTGGAGGCCGCGGAAGAGATCGCGCGGCAGCTGCGGTTGCGCGACCTTGCGGGCCTGATCGTCATCGACTTCATCGACATGGAAGAGCGGCGCAACAACGCCACGGTCGAGAAGCGGCTGAAGGACAAGCTGAAGACCGACCGGGCGCGGATTCAGGTCGGGCGGATCAGTGGCTTTGGTCTGCTGGAGATGAGCCGGCAGCGGCTGCGGCCGGGCATGCTGGAATCGACGACCCAGCCTTGCCCGCATTGCCATGGCACCGGCCTCATTCGCAGCGATGACAGCATGGCGCTGACAGTGCTGCGCGCGCTGGAGGAAGAGGGGACGCGGAAGCGGTCGAAGGAGGTGCTGTTGAAGGCACCCGTGGGGATCGTGAACTATCTCTTCAACCAGAAGCGCGAGCATGTGGCGCTGATCGAGGCGCGCTACGGGATGGCGGTGCGGATCGAGGCGGACCCGATGATGGTCAGCCCCGACTATTCGATCGAGAAATTCAAGACCGCGCTGCGGGCCGTTCCGGACACTCCGGTCGTGTCGGGCCATGCCGGTCTGATGGGCGCTCCGGTCGAGGAAGAGGAAGACGAGGACATCGTCGACGATCTGGTCGAGGACGAAGTCGAGGAGGCGGTCGAGGATGCGGCGGCGGCTCCGGTCGCGGCCCCGGCGTCGGGCGAGGGCGACGGGCAGCCCGGTCGCAAGAAGCGGCGGCGTCGGCGGCGTCGGCGCGGCGGCCAGCGCGATGGCGCGGGTGCGGCGACCGAGGGCGGCGAGGACGAGGGCGACGAAGACGGCGAGGGCGACGACGAGGCAAGCGAGGCCGAGGCCGTGGTCGCGGTGGTCGAGGACGCCACGGCAGCCAAGCCCCGGCGGGTCAGAAAGCCGCGCGGCGGGAAGGCCGAGGCGGCGGAGCCCGAGACGGCGGCTGCGGCTGCAGTCGCACCGGTGGCCGAAGCTGTGGCGGAGCCTGAGGTCGTTGCCGAGCCGGAGATCGAGGCAAAGCCCGCTCCGAAAAAGCGGGCCAGCCGGTCCAAGGCGGCAGCATCCGAGGCAGTTGCCGCGGCTGAACCGGTTGCCGAAGCTGTTGTGGAACCGGCCGTGAAACCGGCGAAGGGCCGGGGGTCGCGGACGAAGGCGGCGGCGGCGACGCCCGATGCCCCGGTGCTGGCCCCCGATCCGGGGCTGATCCCGACGGCCGAGACAGAGGTCGCCGACCCGGTCGAGGCGGAATCGCCGGACAAGCCCAAGCGCAAGGGCTGGTGGTCGCTGGGCCGCTGAGTTTCGGAACTGACAATGCGGGGCGGGCGGTCGAGGTTTCGGCCGCCCGTTCTCGTTCAGCCGCGGCGGATGAGGTGAAGGGTGACCGTGCCGTCAGACTGGGTGCCAAGATAGGCGTGTCCGGCCTGGGCGCAGAAATGCGGCAGGTCGACCAGCGCCATGGCATCGGTCGCGCGGACACAGAGGACCGTGCCGGGGGCAATCGCCAGAAGCCGCTTGCGGGCGCGCAGCACCGGGAGAGGGCAGAGTAGCCCCTCGCAATCGATGGTTTCATCCCAGTCGGCCATGCCCGGGGTGTAGCGGCAGCAGCCCCCCCGGGCAAGGTTTCAGACCTGCCACGGGGATGTGACGCGACGCCCCGGTGACGAAGGCGGCGAAAGCAGCTATTCGGAACCGGACATGTTCGGAATCGAGATCATCGACGCCGCCCTTCTGCCCGCGATTCTGGTCGCGTTGATGGCGGGAGTTCTGTCATTCCTGTCGCCTTGCGTCCTGCCGATCGTGCCGCCCTATCTTGCCTACATGGGCGGGATCTCGGTCGGCGAGATGAAGGACGGCACGCAGCGCCACCGGGTGATCGTGCCGGCGCTGTTCTTCGTCATGGGCCTGTCGACGATCTTTCTCCTGCTGGGGTTCACCGCTTCGGCCTTCGGCACCTTCGTGCTGGAGAACCAGCTTCTGCTCGCGCGGATCTCGGGGGTGACGATCATCCTGTTCGGGCTGCATTTCCTGCGCGTTTTCCGCATCCCGATTCTGGACCGGGAAATCCGGGTCGATGCGGGTGACCGTGGCGGTTCGGCGTTCGGGGCCTATCTTCTGGGCCTTGCCTTCGCCTTTGGCTGGACGCCCTGCATCGGTCCGCAACTGGGAGCGATCCTGTCGCTGGCGGCGCAGGAAGGCAGCATGGAGCGCGGCACGCTGCTTTTGGGCGTCTACGCGCTTGGGCTGGGGCTGCCCTTCCTGCTTGCGGCGATTTTCATCGAAAGATCAATGGCGCTGATGGCGAGGCTAAAGCGTCACATGAAGCTGATCGAGCGCGTGATGGGCGCGCTTCTGGTCCTTGTCGGGCTCGCCCTCGTGACCGGGGCCTTTACCGATTTCAGCTACTGGATGCTGGAGACCTATCAGTTCCTTGGATTGCCGCTGCCGGGCTGACGGGGCGCTGACGGGGCGCTGACGGGGCGCGCAAGGCTTCCCTCTGGCTTACCAGCCGTTAAGGTGGCTGTGGCAGAGGGACAGGATGGGCGTGAAAGCAGGAGGCGACAGCACGGACGGGACGGGCGTCTTCCGGCGGCATGTCCTTTATATCCCCGGCTATGACCCCTTTCCGCCGCGCCGCTATCGCGAGCTTTACCGCAGCGAAGGGGCCGCGCAGGCCGCGATCTCGGGCTATCGGCTGGCGATCCAGCCCCGAGGCGGAGAGACCTATGGCTGGCATGTCGCCGCCCAGATCGAGGGGCGGGAGGTCGAGGCCGAAGAGGAGGTGCTGGTCTGGTCGGACCTGGTGCAGCGGTCGATGGCGCAGGGGATCGCGGCGACCTATCTGCAGCTGATCCGGACGGCCTGGGCCTATATCGGCTATGGCGCGCTGTTCCGGCTGATGCGGTTGCGCAAAGGCCCGATGATCGCCGCGCTGTACCCGATTTTGTTTCTGATCGCGCAGGCCGTGCTTGCCCTGCTGGTCTTTCTCTATGCGGCGAAGGCGGTGGCCTGGGCCTGGCTGAGGCTTATCGAGCCGGGGCCGCTGGGCCAAGGAGTGGCGATTCTGGTCGGGCTGGTGGCTGGATGGCTGTTGCTGCGCGGTTTCCGCGCGCTGGATCACCGGATCTTCGCCTATTACCTGATGCATGACTATGCCTTCACTGCCGCGCTGAAGGGCGAGAACCCGCCCGCGCTGGAGGACCGGATGGCAAAGTTTCGGGCGCGGGTCCGGGCGGCGCTGGAGCGGGATCTGGACGAGGTTCTGGTGGTCGGCCATTCCTCGGGCGTGCATCTGGCGGTGTCGATCCTGGCCGATCTGATCCGCGAAGGGCTGCCTGCGCGGCGTCCGGCGCTGGGGTTCCTGAGCCTAGGGCAGGTGGTGCCGATGGTGTCGTTCCTGCCCAAGGCCGGGCGGCTGCGCGGAGACCTCGCCTATCTGTCGATGCGCGAGGAATTGACCTGGGTGGATGTGTCCGCGCCCGGTGATGGCTGCAGTTTCGCACTGTGCGATCCGGTGGCGGTCAGCGGGGTTGCTCTGCCCGGGCAGCGCTGGCCGCTGGTCATTTCGGCCGCGTTCAGCCAGACGCTGAGCGTCGAGAAATGGCAGGCGTTGCGGCGGCGGTATTTCCGGCTGCATTTCCAGTACCTCTGTGCCTTTGATCGGCCGGGCGATTACGACTATTTTCGCATAACGGCGGGGCCTTTGACGCTGGCAGCGCGGTTCCGGGGGCGCAAGCCTTCGTCCAGCCGGATTGCCACCGCCCTTTCGCCGTTCCGGGACGTGGCATGACCCCGCCGAAGCCCACGCCACGGGCCGACAAGGTGTCGCTTTGGGGGCATCTGCGGGCGTTCCGGCAGGATATCCTGTCGGCGCAGCCCCAGCGGCTTTACCGGGCCTGGATGGCGGAGTTCCGGACACCGTTCTTTCGCAGCTACCTGTGCAACGACCCCGATCTGGTGCGGCGGGTGCTGGATGAGCGGCCTGCCGATTTCCCGAAGTCGGACCGGGTGACCGAAGGGTTGCGGCCCCTGCTGGGGAGGTCGGTATTCGTGACCAATGGCGAGGAGTGGTTGCGCCAGCGGCGGATCATCGATCCGGCTTTTGAAGGGGGCCGGGTGAAGGAGGCATTTCCGGCGATCTGGGCGGCGAGTGAGGCTGCGGTGGGGCGGATGACCCTGGGCGAGGTGGAGGTCGAGCTGGCCGCAAGCCACGCGGCGGCGGATGTGATCTTTCGCACGCTGTTTTCGATCCCGATCGAGGACCGGGTGGCTCAAGGTGTGTTCGATGAGTTCCGGACCTATCAGCGGTCGGCGCCGATCCTGAACCTGGGGGCGTTTCTGCCCTTGCCGGGATGGGTGCCGCGGCTGCACCGGGGGGCGACGAAGCGGTCGGCCAAGGTGATCCGGGCGTTGATCGGGGGGCTGACGACGGGGCGGGCTGAGGCGATTGCGGCGGGGACGGCTCCTCCGGATCTGGCGACGCGGATCATGGTGACGCCGGACCCGGTGACGGGGGTGCCGTTCGGGACGGCGGAGATGGTCGATCAGGTGGCGATCTTCTTCCTGGCCGGGCACGAGACCAGCGCCTCCGCCCTTGCCTGGGCGCTGTATCTGCTGGCGACGCATCCGGAGGCGCAAGCCCGGGTGGCGGAGGAGGCGGCGGCCTTGCGGCCGGAGTTCGGGGTGGTGGGGTCGTTGCGGTTCACTCGGGACGTGTTCCGCGAGGCGCTGCGGCTCTATCCGCCGGTGCCGATGTTGGTGCGCGAGACGGCGAGGGAGGAGGAGTTCCGGGGGCGGAAGGTGCGGAAGGGGGCGCAGGTGGTGATCAGCCCCTGGCATCTGCACCGGCATGAAAGGCTGTGGGACAGGCCCGACGCGTTTGACCCCGACCGCTGGACGGCGGAGGTGCCGCAGGGCGGGTATCTGCCGTTCTCACGCGGGCCGAGGGTCTGTCCGGGGGCGGGGTTTGCGATGCTGGAAGGCACGCTGATGCTGGCGCATCTGGTGCGGGCGTTCCGGTTCGAGGCTTTGCCGGACCGCGTGCCGGTGCCGGTGGCGCATCTGACGGTGCGGGCGAAGGACGGGATCTGGCTGCGGGTGTCGCGCCGGTAAGGTGGGCGATATCGCCCACCCTACGTGTCAGTCGCTGTCGTTTGCCATCTCGGCCAGGACCTGCCCCTTGCCGCGCAGGCGCAGGATCATTGGCACGACCAGCGCCAGGGCGGCGACGGCCAGCAGGATTGCCGACAGGGGGGTGGAAACCAGCGTCGTCCAGTCGCCCTGCGCAATCGCCAGTGCCCGGCGCAGTTGCTGTTCGGCCATGGGTCCGAGGATCAGCCCGACCACGACCGGGGCGATGGGGTAGCCGTAGAGGCGCAACCCGTAGCCGAGAAGGCCGAACCCGGCGAGCATGGCAAGCTCGACCGGCGAAGGATTGACGCCGATGGTGCCCAGCGTGGCGAACATCAGGATGCCCGCGTAAAGCCAGGGGCGCGGGATGTGCAAGAGTTTCACCCAGAGCCCGATCATCGGCAGGTTCAGCACCAGAAGCATCAGGTTGGCGATCAGGAGGCTGGCGATCAGCCCCCAGACCAGTTGCGGGCTGTTGGCAAAGAGCATCGGTCCGGGTTGCAGGCCGAACTGCTGGAAACCCGCCAGAAGGATCGCCGCCGTGGCCGAGGTTGGCAGGCCGAGCGTCAGGAGCGGCACCAGCGTTCCGGCGGCGCTGGCGTTGTTCGCGGCCTCGGGTCCGGCAACGCCCTCGATGGCGCCATGGCCGAACTCCTCGGGATGTTTCGACAGCCGCTTTTCGGTGGCATAGCTGAGGAAGGTGCCGATCTCGGCCCCGCCTGCGGGCATCGCACCGATGGGAAAACCGATCACCGTGCCGCGCAGCCAGGGCTTCCACGACCGCGACCAGTCGCGGGCGGACATCCAGACCGAGCCCTTGACCGCCAGCACCTCGTCATCGCCGGGTCCGGTCTGGGCGGCGATGAACAGCGCCTCGCCAAGCGCGAACATGGCGACGGCGATGGTGGTGATCTCGATCCCGTCCAGCAGCTGCGGCACGCCGAAGGACATCCGGGCCTGGCCGGTCAGCTGGTCGATGCCGACGACGGCAAGCGCCAGACCGATGAAAAGCGAGGTGAGGCCGCGCAGGGCGCTGTCGCCAAAGGCGGCCGAGACGGTGACGAAGGACAGGATCATCAGCGCGAAATATTCGCGGGGGCCGAAGACGAGGGCGATCTTGACCACCCAGGGCGCAAGGAAGGCCAGCGCCAGCGTCGCGATCAGCCCGGCGACGAAAGAGCCGATGGCGGCCGTGGCAAGGGCCGGGCCGCCGCGGCCGCTGCGGGCCATGCGGTTGCCTTCGAGCGCGGTGATGATCGAGGCGCTTTCGCCGGGGGTGTTGAGAAGGATCGAGGTGGTCGAGCCGCCATACATCCCGCCATAGTAGATGCCCGCGAACATGATCAGCGACCCGGCGGGGTCAAGGCTGTTGGTCACCGGCAAAAGAAGCGCCACGGTCAGCGCCGGGCCGATGCCCGGCAGCACGCCGACGGCGGTGCCAAGGGTCACGCCGATCAGCGCGTAAAGCAGGTTCATCGGCAGGGTGGCGACCGCAAGGCCCTGGGCCAGATAGGCGAAGGTGTCCATGGTCAGCCCCCGAAAATGGTGGTTTCGATCCAGCCCGCTGGCAGGTTCAGTTTCAGCACACCGTCAAAGAGCGCGTAGATCGCCAGTGCGAAGGCCAGGCCAATCGGCAGGGTAAGCGCAAGGTTGCGCTTGCCGAAGGCGGCGGCGGTGCAGGCGAAAAGCAGCGCCGAGGCGATGGAAAAGCCAAGGGGTTTCAGCAGCAGCAGTTGCAAAAGCAATCCGGCGAAGATCCAGGCGACAGCGCCTATCCTCTGTGGCGGCACATGGCGCGGGCCGTCGCGGTAGCCGGTGATCGCGGTCAGAATCCCCAGCAGGATCAGGCCGGAACCGACAATGCGCGGCATCGAGGCCGGGCCGACCCCGGCATAGCCACCGTCCTGCGGCAGGCGCGCGGCATCCCAGAAAAGCACGGCGCCCAGCCCGATCAGCAGCGCCGCGATGATGAACGCCGCCCCGTCGGGGCGGCGTCCGGTTCCGGGGGTCTTTCCCGTCATTTCACCAGACCGATGTCCTTGAGGATCGCGGTCGTCGCCTCGATCTCCTTGGCAAGCTGCGCGTCGAAGTCGGCACCGGCCAGATAGGTGTTGGCCCAGCCCTTCGTTTCCAGCGCGGTCTTCCAGCCGGCCGAGTTCACCAGCTTGTCGATGTCGGCGGCGACAGCGGCTTTCTGTTCGTCCGACAGGCCGGGGGCGGCGGCAATCATCCGCCAGTTCTGCACGTTCACGTCATAGCCCGATTCCATCAGGGTCGGCGCATCGGTGCCCGGCCATTTGTCGGCGGTCGAGACGGCGAGTATGCGCATCGCCCCGGCCTCGACCTGGGGCAGGAATTCGCCCACGCCCGAAATGCCGGCGGTCACCTGGTTGCCAAGGATCGCGGCGGTCGCTTCGCCACCGCCCGAGAAGGCGACGTAGTTGATCTTGGTCGGATCGATGCCCGCAGCCTTGGCCAGAAGGCCGACGGTGATGTGGTCGACGCCCCCCGCCGAGCCGCCTGCCCAGGAGACGGAGCCGGGATCGGCCTTCATCTTCTCGACCAGATCGCCGATGGTCTGGATGTCCGACCCGGTCGGCACGGCGATGGCCACGGCTTCGCCGGTCAGGCGGGCGATGGGGGTCACGTCGGCCAGCGACACCGGCGAGGCGTTGGTCAGGATCGCGCCGACCATGACATAGCCGCCGACGATCAGCTGTTTGGGATCGCCACTGGCCGAGGCGACGAATTGCGCCAGACCCACGGTGCCACCCGCGCCGGGGACGTTCTGGACCTGGACATTGCCCGAGATGCCTTCGGCGACCATGACCTCCTGGATGGTGCGGGCCGTCGAGTCCCAGCCGCCGCCCGGGGCGGCCGGAGCCATGATCATGTATTCTTCGGCAAAGCTGGCAGTGGTTGCGGCGACGGCAAAGACCGCGCCGAGAAGGGCGTGTTTCATCTGGTTTCCTCCCTTGGGTCCGGGTTCCGGACCGATTCTCGATTGGCCCATGCCCTCCCGGCATGGGGTCCGTCGAGGAATGCATCACAGAAAGCTGTCAGGAAGCTGACAGGCTGTAAAGCGTGTTGCGGGGTCAGGGTCCGCGAAGGGCCGCGTTCCAGCGGGCGATGATGCGCGCGCGTTTCGCCTGGTCGAGATAGGCGAGCAGGCCGGGGCTGACCGGGACCGGGCGCAACTGGTCGCCAAGGGCGGCCTCCATCGCGCGGGCCGAGTTCTGGCCCGACACTTCAAGCGAGACGGCGGCGATGCGCAGGCGGTCGGCCATGATGGTCTGACCGTCGCGCCCCATGAGGAAGGCGAGGAAGGCGCGGCCCAGATCGGGGCGGCTGGCCGCGCGCGGGACAAGACCGACGCGGCTGGTGACCACGGTGAAATCCTTCAGCAGGACGACGCCGAGGTCGGGGTTGGCCCGGGCGCGGGCATCGGCATAGGAGCCGAGAATGTTGTAGCCAAGGGCGAGGCGGCCATCGGCGACGCGGTCGATGATCTCGCTGCTGGTGGAGAAGGTCTGCAAGCCTGCGCGGCCCATGGCGGCAACAAGCGACCAGATGTCGGCGAAATGTTCGGCATCGCGGGCGAGATACAGGTAGCCAACCGCCGAACGGGCGATGTCGTAGGTGCCGATCCGGCCCTGTGCCTCGGGGCGTTTCAGCCAGTCGATCATCTGAAGCCGCGACTGCGGCGGGCCGTCGGGAAAGGAGGGCTTGTGCCAGACAAGGACGGCGGGCTCATAGGTCAGCGCAAAGGCCATGTCGCGCCAGTTGGCCCAGTCCGGCCAGTCCCGGGCGAGGGGCACCTCGACCGGATGGGCATAGCCGTCATTGGCAAGTTTCACCTGCAGGTCCATGCCGGAGGAGAAGGCGAAATCCGCCGTCGACTGGCCGGCGTCGGTTTCGGCGATGACGCGGCGGGCGATCTCGGCGGCGAGAAGGTCTTCGTAGTCGACGGTGATCGTGGGGTTTGCTGCCTGGAAAGCGGCGATCAGCGGGGTTGCAAGCGGGGTGTCGAGGGTGGAGTAGATCGTCAGCACAGCCTCTTCCGCGCCGGGAGCGGGAAAGCGCGCGGGTTCTGCCGAAACAGGCAGGGCAAGGCAGAGAAGGATGCGCCACATCGGGCAAGCCTGCCCGATGCGGGACGCGGGCTCAAGTCTTCTGCGCGAGGGGGGGCGTCCGCAGGGGACGGCGCGCTTTCGCGGGCGGGAAAGCTGCTTTAGGCTGCGAGCTGGGGGGGGGGAGCCATGCGCCTGCTGCTAGTCGAGGATGACCTGCCGTTGGCCGAGGCGCTGACGGCCCTGCTGGCCGGGTCTGGGCATGCGGTCGACTGCGTGCATGACGGGCTGGGGGCCGAGGCGCTGCTTCTGGCCGAGCAGTTCGAGCTGGTGATCCTGGACCTGAACCTGCCGGGGCTGGACGGCCTGAGCCTTCTGCGCCGCATCCGGGCGCGGCAGCCATCGCCTGCGGTGATGATCCTGACGGCGCGGGGGGCACCGGAGGAACGGGTCAGGGGGCTTGATCTGGGGGCGGACGACTATCTGTCCAAGCCGTTTGACGTGCGCGAGTTCGAGGCGCGGGTGCGGTCGCTGCTGCGGCGGCAGGCGGGCTTGAAATCCTCGGTCGTGCGTCTGGGCGGGGTGGCGCTGGACCTGGCCAGCCGCCAGTTTTCAGCCGATGACGCGGTGCTGGACCTGCCGCCCCGGGAGCGCGCGCTGTTGGAGCTGTTCTTCCAGCGCGCGGGCAAGGTGGTGGCGAAAGAGGCCATCGTGCAGTCGCTGACGTCGCTGGATGACCTGCTGTCGGACAATGCGATTGAACAATATGTCTCGCGGCTGCGGCGGCGGATCGCGCCGTACGGGCTGATGCTGCGCACGGTGCGGGGCCTTGGCTACATGCTGGAAAAGCCAGTGGAGGTCGCGTGAGGGGCTATTCCCTGCGGCGGCGGCTGATCCTTTGGCTGAGCCTGGCCACGGCGGCGCTGGGCGTGATCGCGCTGGCCGACACCTGGCGTGAGGCGGTGGCGACCGCGCGGGGGCTGTCTGACCGGGTGCTGGAAGGCTCGGCCCTTGCCATCGCCGAACGGGTGACGGTGGACGAAGGCGGGGGGCTGGAGGTCGACATCCCGTTTGCCGCGCTGGAGATGCTGGCCTCGGCGGCCGAGGATCAGGTGTTCTACCGGATCGACGCTCCAGTCGGGCGGTTCCTGACGGGATACGCGGGCCTGGCGCAGGTCGCGGTGGGCGAGGAAGGGATCGGATTTGCCGACGGTGCCTTCGGTGATGTGCCGATCCGGTCGGCGACGCTGTTGCGCCGGGTGTCCACCGGAGCGGATTCGGTCGCGTTCACGGTGACGGTGGCCGAATCGACTCTGGCGCGGTCGGAACTGGCGCGGACGATCCTGATCCGGTCGGCGCTGCGGATCCTGGCGTTGATGCTGTGCACCATTGCGCTGGTCTGGATCGCGGTCACGCTGGCGTTTCGCCCGCTGGACCGGCTGGGCGCGGCGATTGCGGAACGGACGCCGGACGACCTGCGCCCGATCCGCGAGGCGGTTCCCTTGGAGGCGGCACCTCTGGCAGGCGCGGTGAACAGTTTCATGGGGCGGCTTGAGGATGCCGTAGCGGCGCTGCGGCATTTCACCGGAAACGCCAGCCACCAGTTGCGCACGCCGCTGGCGACCCTGCGCACTCAGCTGGCGCTGGCGCGGCGGGCGGGGGACCGGGCGCAGGGCGAAGCGGCGCTGGACAAGGCCGAGGCGGCGCTGGTCCGGGCCGAGCGGGTGCTGGCGCAGCTGCTGGCGCTGGCGCGGGTGGATGCGGCCGCCACCGGGCTTGCGCTGGGGCCGGTCGACCTGGCCGGGCTGGCCCGAGATCTTGCGACTGAAAGCCTGGCCCAGGCCGACGCACGGGGGATCGACCTGGGCTACGAGGGGCCGGACCGGGCCGAGGCCCTGGCGGAACCCGTGCTTGCGGCCGAACTGCTGCGCAATCTTCTGGACAACGCGCTGACCTATGCCGGACGCGGCGCGGTGGTGACCGTCAGGGTCCGGACGTCCCCGGAGGCCGATGCCGCAGTGGTGATGGAAGTCGAGGACAACGGGCCCGGCTTGCCTCAGGACCAGCTGGAAGCGCTGCGGGGTGGAGCCTCGCCGCAGCGCATGTCGCTGAAGGCTGGGGCCTCGCATGCGGGAGGGTCAGGGTTGGGACTGGCCATCGTGGCCGAGATCGCGGACCTGTTCGGCGCAACCTGTCAGTTCGAGGCGCTATCGGATGGCCGGGGGCTGAAAGTCAGCTGTCGCGTTCCGGTGGCACGCTAGGCCGCGGCGACTGCGATCCGGGTTCAGAGAAGCTCGACCCGGTAGCTTTCGATCACGGTGTTGGCGAGAAGCTTGTCGCACATCGCCTTGACACTCGTCTCGGCCCGGGCGGCGTCAGTCTCGTCGAGGTCAATCTCGATCACCTTGCCCTGCCGCACGCCGGTCACGCCCTGAAAGCCAAGCGAGCCAAGCGCATGGCGCACCGCCTCGCCCTGCGGATCAAGGACGCCGGACTTGAGCATGACGGTGACGCGGGCTTTCATCGGGGGCCTCCTCGGGATGGTTGGGCCCGTCCTTAGCGAACCGCCGGGTCACGGGCAAGGGTATGAGGGGCAAAGAGCCGTCAAGGCCGCAGAGCCATCGCCCGGATCGCAGCACTGAGGTCCCGATGGTCCCCGGAAAAACTGGCGATCATGGCCGACATGAACGCGGGTGGGTCGATCTTGTCTTCATTCATTTGAAAGCCGGAAAGATCGCACAGTATGTTCAGCAGAGTGAGCTGACACCTTCCATTGCCCTCGCGAAATGGGTGTATCGCGTTGATTTCGGAAATAAAATAGCTCGCGCGATCCGCGAATTGTTCTAGGCTTCCGAGCGAGTCAAGGAAATGCTCCTGCTGCAGTTCTGCGAAAAGCCGCGTCATTTCTGCGTCGATGTATTCCGGGTAGCAGAACCAGTTGCCACCCTTGCCGGTCCGGATGGTTCGAGTCTGACCGGCCCAGTCGTAGACATCCTGGAAGAAGTGATGATGAATCGACTTGTAGTGATCATAGTCGAGCTTGCCCGGAGGCAGCGGTTCTTCGGCGCGGGTCAGGAACATCAGGTGTTCGAATTGGTCGAGCAAGTCTTGGTCGGTCAGTCCCGCCCTGTTCTTGAGAACCTGCGTGCCCGGATAGCAAAGTGGGTCTTCCTGAGCTTCATATCGGCTCATCTTCAGTGCTTCTGGCGAAACGATCCGGTGATGGCCGAGCGCAACGCGGCTCCGTTCTTGCCCGCAGCTTCATGCAGGCGAATGATCCTAGCCGAGTCTTCCGACAACACTGTGCCTTCCACCTGCGAAAACTTGCTGGCCTTTGATCGACCCAAGGGTCCGGCAAGAACCTTCCCGGTCCTTGAGTCGCGCTTTATTTTGACGGTCTTCGCCATGAGCAGACGATACACGATTCCAGAAAAGAGGAAACACGACTTGAAGGCAGCGTCGAACAATCCGGCCCGTCAGTTGATCAGCGTCGGCTTCATCGGGTGGGTCACGTTCGAGGGCATGACGCCCAGGCGTCGGGCAAGCTCGGTATAGACATCGGCGAGAGGCAGGGGATCGGGCAGCGTTCCGTCGGGCCGTTCCGGCAGGCGCATGTCCCATAACCGGCAGGAATCGGGGCTGATCTCGTCGGCGACGATCAGGCGCATGAAGTCGCCTTCCCAGATGCGACCGACCTCGATGCGGAAATCCGCAAGGCGGATGCCGACGCCCATCATCACGCCCGACAGGAAATCGTTAACCCGAAGCGCGAGCGCCACGACATCGTCAAGGTCCTGCTGGTTGGCCCAGCCGAAGGCGACGATATGTTCCTCGGCCACGAGCGGCGAGTTCAGCTTGTCGTCCTTGTAGTAGTATTCGACGATCGGGCGCGGCAGCTGCGTGCCTTCGGGAATGCCAAGCCGCGCCGTCATCGGTCCGGCGGAGAAGTTGCGGACGACGATTTCCAGCGGGATGATCTCGGCCATGCGGACCAGCTGTTCGCGCATGTTCAGGCGGCGGATGAAGTGCGTCGGCACCCCGATCTGGTTCAGGCCGGACATGAAGAATTCCGACAGCCGGTTGTTCAGCACGCCCTTGCCTTCCAGCGTGCTGGGGGCCGCAACGGAGGAGCTGCTGTCATCCTTGAAATACTGGACCAGGGTGCCGGGCTCGGGTCCTTCATACAGGATCTTGGCCTTGCCTTCGTAGACCTTCTTGCGCCGTGCCATGGTTCACTCGTTCAGGGGGGGCCGTCGGAAGGGTCGCACCTTCGGGCCAGCTTCCTTGGGCTATAGTCGAAGGGGCCAACACCCGCAAGGCGCGAGCCGCCGCCCGTCGGCCAAAGGGGCTTGCGGGGACCGGGCGGGATAGGCATATGAGATGAAACGCCAGATCAGTCGGGGGAGCCCATGACCACGTTCGACGACCGCGAAAACGCCTTTGAATCCAAGTTCGCCCATGACAGCGAGATGCAGTTCCGGGCCGAGGCGCGGCGCAACAAGCTTCTGGGCCTCTGGGCTGCGGGGCTGATGGGCAAGGCGGACGATGCCGCTGCAGAATATGCGCTGGAAGTCGTGAGCGCCGATTTCGAGGAAGCCGGCGACGAGGATGTCGTGCGCAAGGTGGTTGCCGACCTTGCCGGCAAGGCCAGCGCCGACGAGATCCGCGCGAAGATGAAAGAGCTGCTGCCGGTGGCCAAGGCGCAGCTGATGAACGAATTCTGAGCCTTCGGTCCCTGGACTGAACCCGAAGCGCGGTCCTGCGGGGCCGCGCTTTTTCTTTGTGCGAATTTGAAGTGTTAACCCGATCGCCAGTCCTTCGAGTGCAGTCTCGATCCTCCTGGAAAGGGGAGGGATCGGGTGCAGCGACAGGATATGGTGCGGGCCGTGCGCCCCAGGCTTTACCGGCGGCTTGGGCTTACCCTGGGGATCGGGGTGCTGTTCCTGGCCCTGCTGGCAGAGCGGCTGCAATCCATCGATACCGGGCGTGTGGCGGCGGCCGTCGCCGGGCTGGGTGTCGTGCCGCTGGCCCTGGCCTGTCTTGCGACAGCCGCAGGCTTCCGGGCGGTGGCAGGTTACGACCAAGCCTGGCACCGGCATCTGCGGACCGGGGTTGCCCCGGCGCGGGCCCGGCGCGCGGGTTTTGCCGCGATCGCCATCGGGCAGACCGTGGGATTGGGCGTGGTCAGCGGGACGCTGGTGCGCTGGCGGATGCTGCCCGAGCTGGGACTGCTGGGTGCCACGCGGCTTTCGGTGCTGGTCGCTGCCTCGTTCCTTCTGGCCTGGGGGACGGTGACATCGGTGGTTCTCTGGACCGTGCCCGGAGCCCCCTATGCCGGGTTTGCGCCTTTGGGGCTGGCGCTGGTGGTCCTTGGTCTTGGGACGGCATCGGCATTGGCGCGGTCCGCGATGCCGAACCTCTTCACGCTGGGACGGCTGCTGGCATTGGCCGCGGTCGACTGTCTGGCGGCTGGACTGGCGCTGTGGGTGCTTCTTCCCGGGGACATCGGCTTAGGCGCCTTTCTGCCGGCCTTCCTGCTGGCGCTTGGGGCGGGGCTGGTTTCGGGATCGCCAGCGGGGCTGGGCGCGTTTGAGATCGCGGTGCTGGCGCTTTTGCCGGGCGTGCCGGAAGTCGGGCTACTGGGGGCCGTGGTCGCGTGGCGGGTGATCGCCTACGGAGGGCCCGCGCTGGTGGGGGCAGGCGTGGCGCTGCTCAGCGGGACCGAGGGTCCGGCGGAGGCAGCGGACGCGGTTCCGCCGCCGGAGATCGCCGAAGCGGGCCTGGTGGCGCAGGGCGATCTCTTCGTGCATCGCGACGGCTTTGTCGCGGGGCGCACGGCGCATGGGCTGGTGGCCCTGTCGGCGGTTGCCGATCCCGGCCGACATCGCAGTGCTGCACAGTCCGAAGGTCGCTGGCCGGTCCTCTACAAGCTTTCCGGCCGCGGGGCTGTCAGGGCGCGGCGGGCAGGGATGCGCGTCCTGCCTGTCGCGCGCGAGGCCTGGCTTGACCCGATGGGCTTTGAAACCGGCATCCCCGCCCGCGCCGGGCTGCGCCGCAAGCTGCGCCGGGCGGACGCAGCGGGTGTGGCCTCGGGCGTCGAGGTCAGGCCCGACTGGGCCGCCCTTGAGCAGGTGAACGCCGCCTGGGTTGCAGCGCGCGGGCGCGAGCATGGATTTGCGATGGGGCGATTCGACCCGGCCTATCTGGAAAGCCAAAGGGTCGTCGTGGCGCGGCAAGGCGGGACGGTCCGGGGCTTTGCCAGCTTTCATGTCGCCCGGATCGACGGCAAAGCGGTCTGGACGCTTGACCTCCTGCGCCCCGATCCGAAGGCCCCCGAAGGCACCGGACAGCAGCTGGTCGCCGCCGCCCTGGCCGCGGCCCGGGCAGAAGGGGTGCGTGCGCTCTCGCTGGCCGCAGTACCGATCGGGGCGCGGCCCGACGAGCGGGGGCCGATTGCTCGGGCGGGACGTGCCCTGGCGGGGGACATTATGCGCGGACTTGACCAGTTCAAGGCAGGCTTTGCACCGCGCTGGCAGCGGCTTTACATCGCCGCGCCCTCGACCTTGGCGCTTGTCGTGGTCGGGGTCGAGATCCGGCACCGGGTCTGCCGACCGGCTGCATTGGCAAGGACCGGCCAACCCGCAGGGCGGAAGACGGAATATGAAATTGCCTATGGCCGAAACCCGTGGCAGAGGAAGGAGGACACTCAGGCCTGAAGGATTTCGACCATGACCGACGCTCTGACCCGTATGCTCGCCGCGCGCGACTGGCTGATGGCCGATGGGGCGACGGGGACCAACCTTTTCAACATGGGCCTGTCCTCGGGCGAGCCGCCGGAGTTCTGGAACCTCGACAAGCCGGAAAACATCCGCAAGCTTTACGGCGATGCGGTCGCGGCGGGATCGGACCTGTTCCTGACCAACACCTTCGGCGGCAATGCGGCGCGGCTGAAGCTGCACAACGCGCAGGGCCAGGTGCGCGAGCTGAACCGGGTCGGTGCCGCCTTGGGCCGCGAGATCGCCGACAAGGCGGGGCGGTCAGTGGTGGTGGCGGGCTCGATGGGCCCCACGGGCGAGATCTTCGAGCCGATGGGGACGTTGACCCATGCGCTTGCCGTGGAAATCTTCCACGAACAGGCCGAGGCACTGAAGGAAGGCGGCGCGGATGTCCTTTGGGTCGAGACGATCTCTGCCCCCGAGGAATACCGCGCGGCGGCAGATGCAGCCCTTCGGGCCGACATGCCCTGGTGCGGCACGATGAGCTTTGACACGGCGGGGCGGACGATGATGGGTCTGACCTCGGCCGCGATGGCCGACATGGTCGAACGCCTGGTCAACCCGCCGATCGCTTTCGGGGCAAACTGCGGGGTGGGCGCGTCCGACCTGATGCGCACGGTCCTGGGCTTTGGTGCAACGGGCACCGACCGTCCCATCATCGCCAAGGGCAATGCCGGCATCCCGAAATATCACGACGGGCACATCCATTATGACGGCACGCCCGACCTGATGGCGGAATATGCGGTCATGGCGCGAGATGCGGGGGTGCGGATCATCGGCGGCTGTTGCGGCACGATGCCGGAACATCTGCGCGCGATGCGGGTGGCGCTGGAAAGCCGCCCCAAGGGCAACCGCCCGTCGCTGGAGGTGATCCAGGCCAAGCTCGGCGGGTTCTCCTCGGCCTCGGACGGGACGGGCGACGACGCCGGGCCGAAGCGCGAACGCCGGGGTCGGCGCGGCTGACCGGACCGGCCCGGCCAAAATCCTTGAGCAAGGATCTTGTCAGATCTCTTGCCCAAGAATTTTGGCTCCGCGACATGCCGGTCAGAACAGAGACAACTGGTCGCCAGCATTTGGCGGCGGCTTGAACAGGTCGCACCGCAGCGCCGGGAGCCCCTCGTCCAACCGCAGCCGCCTGCGCGCAAGGTCGGCACGGCGGTGGATCAGGTCGGCCCAGAGCCCTTGGCCGCGCATCCGTGTTCCGAACTCGGGGTCATAGTCGCGCCCGCCATGCAACTCACGCACCCGGCCCATGACATGCGCGGCGCGGTCCGGGACGGTTGACTGCAGCCAGTCGCGGAACAGGGTCGAGACCTCCAGCGGCAGGCGCAGAGGGATGGTGTTCGCCGCGCGAGCGCCCGCGTCGCGACCGGCCTCCATCACCGCCTCAAGCTCATGATCGGTCAGCGCCGGGATCAGCGGCGAGACCTGGATCCGGACGGGAATTCCGGCGTCGGCCAGGCGGCGGACGATCTGCAGGCGTCGCCGTGGCGAAGGCGCGCGCGGCTCCATCTTCCGGGCCAGGGTTTCATCCAGCGTCGTGACCGAAACCGACACTGCCGCAAGTCCCTGCGCGGCCAGTGGCGCAATCAGATCGATGTCGCGTTCGATGACCGTGCCGCGCGTGGTGATCCAGACCGGATGATGGAAGGCCGCGAGGACGGTCAGCACCGCGCGCATCAGCCCATGGTCGCGTTCGATGGGCTGGTAGGGATCGGTGTTCGTCCCGATGGCAAGAGGCGCGACCTTGTAGGAGCGGCGGGACAGCTCGGCCTGCAGCACGTCGGCGATTCCGGGACGGGCGATCAGCCGGGTCTCGAAATCCAGCCCGGGCGAAAGGTTGAGAAAGGCGTGGCTCGGCCGGGCATAGCAGTAGACGCAGCCATGTTCGCATCCCCGGTAAGGATTGATCGAGCGGTCGAACGGCAGGTCGGGCGATCGGTTCCAGCTGATCGCCGAGCGCGGGCGTTCGATGCGGACTTCGGTCGCGACAAGTCGTTCGTCCTCGGGGATGTCCCAGCCGTCATCGAAAGTCGCGCGCGACGTCGGCTCGAACCGGCCTGCGGCGTTCGTTGCGGCCCCCCGTGCCCTGGCACGCTGTCCTGGAAGGATGGAGGCGCGGTCGCTCATGGCGCAAGACTAGAACGAAGCCGGAACAAATGCCACAACTTTCCCGCTGTCGACGGCTTTCTGTCGGCTTTCATCCGGTGTATGTCGCTTGTCGCATAGTGACCGGGTCGGTTTGCGCCCATCACCTGTCCAGACCCTTCCGCTTGGAGCACGCCCATGGCCGACGAAGACGAGATCATCCTGTCCGAACTGTCGGATGACGAGCTTGTGCTGCAGATGCACGACGACCTTTACGACGGCCTGAAGGAAGAGATCGAGGAAGGCGTCAACCTCCTGATCGCCCGGGGCTGGACCCCGTATGACGTGCTGACCAAGGCGCTGGTTGCCGGCATGACCATCGTTGGTGCCGACTTCCGCGACGGGATCCTCTTTGTTCCCGAAGTGTTGCTGGCCGCGAACGCGATGAAGGCCGGGATGTTCATCCTCAAGCCCCTGCTGGTGGAAACCGGCGCGCCGCGGATGGGCAAGATGGTGATCGGCACGGTCAAGGGCGACATTCACGACATCGGCAAGAACCTGGTCGCGATGATGATGGAAGGTGCCGGGTTCGAGGTTAAGGACCTGGGGATCAACAATTCGGTCGAGAAGTATCTCGAGGCGCTGGAAGCCGAGAAGCCCGATATCCTCGGCATGTCGGCGCTTCTGACCACGACGATGCCCTACATGAAGGTCGTGATCGACACGATGAAGGAAAAGGGCATGCGCGAGGAGTATATCGTGCTGGTCGGTGGCGCGCCCTTGAACGAGGAATTCGGTCGAGCGATCGGAGCGGACGCCTATTGCCGCGATGCCGCCGTCGCGGTGGAAACCGCAAAGCAGTTTGTGGCGCGCAAGCACAACCAGCTTAACGCCTGAAGGGCCGCGGGACACGTTGCCGTGATTCGGGTGGGGCTTGCGGAAGTCCTGCCCGGGGCGCATGTTGATTGTCAGGGAGGCGCGCTGATGCCCTTGACTCACTTCCTTGGACTGATTGCCCTGGTGATTGTGGCGGCCGGACTGACCATCTGGCTTGCCGTCTGGACCGGGGTTCCTTTCACGGCGCTGGTCTTTGCCGCATTGTCGGCAAGCATCATCCTGACCTGGACCCGCGTCAGCCGATAAGGCATAGCGCATGGACGACATCACCCTCGCTGAAACCGGACTGCCGCCCGCCCATGCGGGGCGGATCCTGCTGATCGCCTGCGGGGCGCTGGCACATGAGATCCTCGCGCTGATGGCGGCGAATGGCTGGTCGCACATGGACCTGCAATGCCTGCCCGCGAAGCTGCATTTATGGCCCGAAAAGATCATCCCGGCGGTCGAGGCTGCGGTGGCCGAGGCGCGGGGGGCCTATGATCAGGTTTTCGTGGTCTATGCCGATTGCGGGACAGGGGGGCTGTTGCAGGCGGCCTGCGACCGGATGGGGGTCGAGATGGTCGAAGGCCCGCACTGCTATTCCTTTTTCGAGGGAAATGCCGTCTTCGCCGCGCGCGCCGAGACGGAGTTTGATGCCTTCTACCTGACCGACTTCCTCGTGCGGCAGTTCGATGCCTTTGTGTGGCGTCCGATGGGCCTCGACCGGCATCCCGAGCTGCGGGACATGTATTTCGGCAATTATCGCAAGCTGGTCTATCAGGCCCAGGTCGACAATGCCGTCCTGGATGCCAAGGCGCGCGACTGTGCCGCCCGGCTGGGGCTGGAATACGAGCGGCGGTTTACCGGCTATGGCGATCTGGCGGTGACACTGGACCGGATCGCCGCGCGGTAGTGGTTCAGCACGAAGACGCGGATCGCCGAGGCGAGGCCTGCGTCGCCCAAGCGGGCATCGTCGATCTCGGCGGCAAGGGCGTTGAGGGGTGTGTCCTTCTCGGCGGCAATGGAGCGGAATGCGTCCCAGAACTCGGGTTCGAGCGACACGCTGGTGCGGTGGCCGTGCAGGGTAAGGGAGTGTTTTGCGGGGCGGGTGATCATGGAGTGACCGTAGCGCAACGGTTGGCGTTGTCACCGGAGTTTTCGAAAACTCCGGTTCGGACCCTTCAAAGGGTCCGGTATGATTTCTTTGAAGAAATCGTCTAAGCGACCCTGCGGATCGGCTCGCGATTGCAGAAGATCACGAACTGGCCAGCATTCTCCACTACAGGAAACCCACGGCGCTTCATTTCGTCTAGAAAGCACTCACGACCGACGTACCGTTCCACGTCACGGACTTTTCGGCGAATGACCCCGCCCTCGCGCGCCGCCTGGGACGAGAACAGGTGCGAGATCCAATGGTCGGCTGACAAGAATTGCGGCATGACAGACATCGCGCACCTCCTGCCGCCACTTTGCCCAAGCAGGGTTAACGGCAGGTTACTCGGTTTCGCGCTTGTGACCGTCCAACTCGCGCGCCGCCTTTTCGGCCCGCGCCTTTTCCAGATCACGCTCGGCCTTGGTGCGCCCGTGCTTTGCCGCGTTGGCGTCGGCGACAGAGCGGGCGGCTTTGCGGGCCGCCTGCTTTTTCGCTATCCTCAGGTTGACGAGATCGCCCATCAGCCCTTCGGGCCGACCATGTCTTCCGGCCGCACGATCCGGTCGAAGGTTTCGCCATCGACAAACCCCAGCGCGATCGCCTCTTCGCGCAGGGTCGTACCGTTCTTGTGCGCGGTCTTGGCCACCCTGGTCGCGTTGTCGTAGCCGATGGTCGGTGCCAGTGCCGTCACCAGCATCAGGCTTTCCTTCATCAGCTTGTCGATCCGGACGGTGTTCGCCTGGGTGCCCACGACCATGTTGTCGGTGAAGCTGCCTGCCGCATCGCCCAAAAGCTGGATCGATTGCAGGACATTGTAGGCCATCATCGGGTTGTAGACATTCAGCTCGAAGTGACCCTGGCTTCCGGCAAAGCCCACGGCGGCGTCATTGCCCATGACATGCACGCAGACCATGGTCAGCGCTTCGGCCTGGGTCGGGTTGACCTTGCCCGGCATGATGGAACTGCCGGGTTCGTTTTCCGGCAGGATCAGTTCACCGAGGCCCGAACGGGGGCCGGAACCCAGAAGCCTGAGGTCGTTGGCGATCTTGAACAGTGCGGCTGCAACGGTCTTCAGCGCGCCCGAGAACATGACCATCGCGTCATGGGCGGCGAGCGCCTCGAACTTGTTCGGCGCGGTGACGAAGGGCAGGCCGGTGATGTCGGCGATCCGGGCCGCGACGCGGGTGTCCCAGCCGACGCGGGTATTCAGCCCGGTCCCGACAGCGGTGCCGCCCTGGGCCAGTTCGTAGATGTCGGGCAGGCACATCCGGACCCGTTCGATCCCCTTGCGGACCTGCATGGCGTAGCCCGAGAATTCCTGGCCCAGCGTCAGTGGTGTCGCGTCCTGGGTGTGGGTGCGGCCGATCTTGATGATGTCCTTGAATTCACGGGACTTTGCTTCCAGCGCGGACAGGAGTTTTTCCAGCCCCGGAATCAGCACATCGCGAGTGTGCATGCCGATTGCCACGTGCATGGCGGTCGGAAACGTGTCGTTCGAGGACTGGCCCATGTTGACGTGGTCGTTCGGATGCACGGGTTTCTTCGACCCCATCACCCCGCCCAGCATCTCGATGGCGCGATTGCTGATCACCTCGTTCGCGTTCATGTTCGACTGCGTGCCCGAGCCGGTCTGCCACACCACCAGCGGGAAGTTGTCGTCGAAGCGGCCATCGATCACTTCGGTCGCGGCGGCGGCGATGACCTGGCCAAGCTCGGCCGGGATGTCGCCCTGGTCGATATTGACCAGCGCGCAGGCCTTCTTGATCACGCCGAGGGCCCGGATGATCGGGACCGGCTGGCGTTCCCAGCCGATCGGGAAGTTGATGATCGAGCGTTGCGTCTGTGCGCCCCAATACTTGTCGGCGGGAACTTCCAGCGGGCCGAAGCTGTCGGTCTCGGTACGGGTTGCGGTCATCGGGGCCTCCATTGCGCTCTCGGCGCGAGGCATAGCGCCGGGGGGCGGCAAAATCAATTCGCATACATTGGTATACCAAGGGCGGATCGCAAATATCGCGGGTGTTCAGGCGCGGCGGAAGCGGTAGACGGTGGCCGGGGGCAAGTTGGCCCAGACCTTGTGGCCCTTGTTCACCGTCAGGCCCAGCGTCGCGATGGTTTCGGGCGGCAAGGGCGCGCGCGCACCATAAGTGAACTGCACATAGCGGCCACGGGGCGCCAGGATCGCGAAGGCTGCGCCGACGATGCCGGTCCGCACCTCTGCCGGCATAGACAGCAGCGGCAGGCCCGAGATCACGGTCGACACGCCGGGCGCGACCAGCCGCGCGGCCTCTTGCGCGGGCAGCTGATGCACGGTCACGCCGGGGAATTTCTGCCGCAGGTAGGCGACGAATTCCTCGTCAAGCTCGAACAGCGTCAGATCCTCGGGCCGGACGCCGCGGGCAAGAACCGCCTCGGTAAAGCGGCCGGTTCCGGGGCCGAATTCCACCACCGGGCCGCTTTTCGGGCCAAGGCCCAGGGTCATCGCGCGGGCCAGGGTGCGCGACGACGGCGCGATGGCCGAGACCTGCCGGGGGTTCTTCAGCAACCGGCGGCGGAAAAGGGCAAGATCACTCACGGGTCAGTGCTTGCGGAACTGGTCGAGGGAGACGACTTCGGCGGCCTGGCGTTCCGGCTCTGCCTCGACCTCGATGTCGTCCTCTTCGTCTTCCTCGTCTTCGTCCTGCTCTTGCGTTTCAAACCGCAGGCCGAATTCGACCGAAGGGTCGACGAAGGTGCGCAGCGCGTCGAAGGGAATGACCATCGGCTCGGGATTGTTGCCGAAATTCAAGGTAATGCTGAAGCCTTCATCGGTCACGATCAGGTTTTCAAACCAGTGCTGGATCACCACGGTCATTTCCGTGGGATAGCGTTCCTTCAGCCAGTCGGCCATCTGCACGTCGGGGTGCGTGGTGTCGAAGGTGATGAAGAAATGATGCGCGCCAGGCAAACCATGTTCTGCCACATCGGTCAGGACCGACTGGATCAGGCCCCGCATCGCGCGGTGCATGAGATTGCCATAGTCGATGCTGCGCGCCATTGCCGCGGTCCTTTCCCGGTTGGGTTGCAGCATAGGCAATTCGGGGGCCAAGGGAAGGGGGGGTCGTGCGCCGCGACCACTGCTTTCACAGAACCGTCGCCGTGGCCGAGGCCAGTGCCGAAATCGCCAGCACGGCGAGAAGAGGCCAGTGCCGCACCAGAAGCCCCCATGCCGCGAAGACCGCGACAAGCGCCGGGAGCGGGCGCAACGAGGCGGGATCGGGCCAGGTGAGACGGAGCGGGCCAAGCGTCGCTTCGGGCACGCTGGCGAAAAGGACATGCAGTGCGAACCACAGCGACAGATTGGCGATGACGCCGACAACGGCGGCGGTGATCGCGGCCAGCGCGCCCGACAGGCGAGGCATGTGGGTCAGCCGGTCGATGAAGGGGGCGCCGGTGAAGATGAACAGGAACGAGGGGATGAAGGTCATCCAGAGCGCAATGACCGCCCCGGCAAGTCCCAGTTGCCAGCCGCCGACCTGATGCGCGGCCAGGAAACCTACGAACTGGTTGACAAGGATCAGCGGGCCGGGGGTGGTTTCGGCCAGGCCCAGGCCGTCGATCATCTGCTGGAGCGTGAGCCAGCCCTTTGTCTCGACCACGTCCTGCGCCATCCAGGCGAGAACCGCATAGGCCCCCCCGAAGGTCAGCACCGCAAGCTTGGAGAAGAAGATGCCGATCTCGGCCAGCCGCTGAGGGGCGGCCAGGATCAGGAGGCCAAGCGGCAGAAGCCAGATCGCGCCCCAGGTGACGGCGGCCTTCAGCGCGCGGGCGAGCGCCTTTGGTGGGGCAGGTGCGGCGGTCGTGCTGCCCGGCGTTCGGACAAAGCCCCAAAGCCCGGCGGCAAGGATGATGACCGGGAAGGGAAGCTGAAGTGCGAAGAGGCCAATGAAGGCCGCTCCGGCGATGACATAGGCCTCGCGCGATTTCAGGGCCCGCTTCGAGACGCGGATCAGCGCCTCGATGACGATCGCGATGACGGCGGCCTGGACCCCGGTGAACAGGGCCGCGACCAAGGGCACCTGGCCGAAGGCGGCGTAGATCAGCGACAGCGTCAGGACGACAGCCGCGCCGGGCAGGACGAACAGTCCCCCGGCGATGAGCCCGCCCCGAACCCCGTGCATGCGCCAGCCGATCCAGGTCGCCAGCTGCATCGCCTCGGGTCCGGGCAGAAGCATGCAGAAGCTGAGCGCGCGCAGGTAGTCGGCTTCGGAAACCCAGTGCTTTTCGTCCTGGATGACCCGGTGCATCAGGGCGATCTGCGCAGCGGGGCCGCCGAAGGACAGACAGCCGATCTTCGCGAAGGTCCGGGTCAGCTCGGAAAGGCTGGGCGGCACAGGGTCGGTCATTCGCGGCGTCCTGAGGGCCAGTCGTGACCTTCCTCATGCCCCTCGCGGGCCCAGCGGTAGAGCGCGTCGTACAGCGCGATCCCGGCCTCAAGCTGTTGCAGATCATCACGAAACATCCGTGACATGCCGACCGACAGCGCCAGAAGGCCTGCGGCTTGTGGTGCCAGGTCGTGCCTGTCGGTATCGGCGGCGCGGATCACGGTGGCCATGCGGTCCAGCGCCTCGCTGTGCAGATGGAAGTCGTCGAGAAGGGCGTCGAAGGTGCAGCGGTCGCCCCGATGGCTGAAGGTCACGCCCTCGATGTCGTAGGGAATGGCCGCGAAGTGATCGGCGACTGCCGGGACCTCGCCGGGTGTGACGAAGAGGAAGCGTGCGGACGGGTCGATGAAGCGGCGGATCAGCCAGGGGCAGGCGATGCGGTCGATCTTCGGGCGATGCCGGGTGACCCAGGGCGTGCCGGGTGCCGGAAGGATCGAGAGCGGGATCGAGGGCAGGCCCGCAGCCTCCCAGGCCAGCATGCCGCCTTCCAGCACCTCGGCCTGCCAGCCTAGCGTCCGCAACCACGCGGCTGCCCCTTCGGAGAGCTTTCGCCCCTTGGTGCAGACGGTGATCGCGCGGCCGGGAGGGTCGGTCAGCGTGGCGAGGGCGGAGTGGGGAATTTGCCGGGCGGCGGGGATGAGGCGGGGCAGGGCAGCGATGTCCGCCTCGCTGCGGACATCGAAAAGGGCAGGGGCATCGGGCGTGCCGATCAGGCGAAAGGCTTGTGCGGGGGTGATCTGGCCGAACTGGGGCATGGGGTGCATCCTTGGCAATGGGTCAGGGATGCGACACTTGGGCCGAAGCCTCACGGGGCGGACGCGGACCCCATGGTTGCAGGGGTAGGGTCTTCCGAGGCGAGGGTCAAGTGTCAGCCGACGGGTTGCGTCAGCTCGCGAAGAAGTTTCAGGCGCAGGGTTTCGGCGTAGTCCTGCAATCCCCGTGCGGTGACGACAAATCCGCCGGGGGTGAGGATCCAGCGGCGGTAGTAGGCCGTGATCGGGAAGGCCGGTCCCGGTTCCTCGATCGCGATGGCGTTGATCATCAGACCCTGATCCATGGCCTCGGCCCGGGCCGCGCTGTCGGTGAAGCCCGCGTTTTCCTGCCCGTCGCCCGAGATGTCGATCACGCGGCGCGAGCAGTCGGGGACGGCGGCGAACTGGGCTGCGGCAAAGCGGAGGCCCTGGCCGACAGCGGTGTCGGACCCGAAGAAGGCCCGGCGAAGAGCGGCGGCTTCACGGGCGAAGCGGGCGACAGCCTCGGGTGTCAGCAGTCTTTGCCAGGGCAGGACCACGGCCTGCTGATCGATGCCGGACCACTGGATGACCGACACCGCGACCTGACCGCGGACGAGCGCCTCGGCAACTTCGGGATCGGACAGGGCGGCGGCCAGTCCTTCGGTCTGCAGCCGGTATTCGCCGCCGTCGATGGAGCCGGAAACGTCGATCGACAGAAGGAGTGCCGTCTCGCAGGCGAGGGCGGGGCCGATTGGCAGGCAGGCGATCAGGGCCACGCGAAGCATGGCGAAGGATGCGGCATGGGGCAGGGTCTGACAAGAGCGGGGAAGGTGCCGGATTCTGTTGCCAGGCTCCGGCGGGCCCCGCCTTACGGTGCTACCCGCAAGGACTTAGTTTTGATATTGCGAGCCGCTTACGCGGCCAGCGCCATCGGAGCACGGTTGTCGTTGGCAACTGTGATCATGGACCGATAACGGTGGTACCTCACCGAGCGAAAGCTGGCCTCTTTGGTCGTTCGTCGATCCTATTTCGGCCCCTTGCCCCCGCAACGAACGGGAAGTTGGTGGAGCCGCCGGGTACCGCCCCCGGGTCCGAGCCGATTATTACAGGTGCGTTTATCGCCATAGTCGGGGTTGCCCCCGACAGGGTCAATATAGGGGGCCGGGGCGGGGGGTGCAAGGGCGGGTGTCCACGGTGGACAGACGCGGATGCATCAGGGAAAACAATAGGTTGGTCGCGGGCGTTAGGGATTTGGAAAGGTCTGCCAAGTGGCGCTGTGCGGATGTCCCGCGACCTTCGCTTTCGCCGAAGTGGTGGTGACCGATCAAGATGCAGTTTTCAAGTGGGCTATCTGTGTTGCTGGTTCAATCCAGTGAAGAACGGTTCGTGAAGCGACCGGTCAATGGCCGTATGCGTCGATCCACCGGGAGGTTCGGTCGGGGCACGTCGTGCCCGAGCGGGCGGGGCCGGGATCGGAGGCCGGTTCTGAGATTGGGAAGTTCCGGGAGGAAACTGCGCTTCTTTTGGAAGTCGTTCAGACGGCCCCACACCAATGAGTGGATAGAGCCGTCCAGCAGGCGACTGATGCTCGGCATGGCCACACTGAGCAGGCAAAGCGTGTGGCCTGCCATTTCAATCGGCGTGCAATCCGCTGCGCAGCCTTGGGTTTCAGCAGTTGCAGCCATTGCCAGAATTGAGAATGCGATTGAAAAGCCGATTCTCACCTTGCACCTACGAACAAATTTCATTGCCAATGGAGCGCAACTGAGGGGGGGGGGATATGTCAAGATCAGAAAACATGCCAGACGTGAGTCAAACACACGATACGCAAAGCAAAACGCCCGAGGTTTCCCCCGGGCGTCTTCTCGTTCAATCGGTCGGGATCAGAACCCCGACTTGATCAGCTCGAATTCCTCGATCATCTTGTCGCGCAGTTCGGTCGTCGGCGGGGATTGGACGAACAGCGGCGTCGTCACCGGGTCGATGTAGGCGGCTTGCAGCGCCTCGGCCGGGATCGCGGCCATGGCGGCGTCGTTGGCCAGCGCGTAGCCGATGGCGTCGAGCAGCGGCTGGGCCGAGGTCGGCGCGAGAATCGAGTTGATATGGTCGTAGGCTTTCTCCTCGACCCCGGGGCCGTCCTTCATGTTGACAAAGCCGCAGTACCAGGTGGCGGCGCCTTCGGCGGCAGCGCGGTTGAAGCCGACGGGGAAGTTTTCCGCCTGCAGGATCGCGACCGGGTCGTTCCAGGACCAGGCGACCTGCACCTCGCCCGAGGCCATCAGCTGCGACAGTTCCGAGGGGTCGGACCAATAGGCGCGGACATTCGGGTGAACCTTGCGCAGCCAGTCGGCGGCGGCGGTGAACTGCTCGTCCGTCACGTTGTCCCAGGAGGTGACGCCGGTGGCCATGAACGCCAGCGACCAGACATCGTCGGTGTTGTCCGGCATCGAGATCCGGCCGGCGTATTTCTCGGAGGCGAAGACCTGGACCGAGGCCACGTCTTCAGCCGGGACGGTGTCGGCGTTGTAGGCGATGGCGGTGTAGGCGTAATCGGTCGGGATGAACCACACGCCCTGGTCATTGGTGAAGGGCTTCACCATGCGTTCGGGGATATTGGCGAATTCGGCGATCTTCGAGGTATCCCAGGGCTCGATCAGCCCTGCGTCCATGTAGCGGGGAACGGCGGCGGCGCAGGGGTGGACCACATCGGCCTTGAAGCCGGAGGAAACCTTCTGGAACGCCTCGTCATCGTCGGCGAAGAAGACATAGGTCGGCTTCTGGCCATTCTTGTCGACATAGGGTTGCAGCATGCCGTCGATCTCCCACCCGGCCCAGTCGAGCACGGTGAGATCGGGGTCGGCCGCCTGGGCGGCGACGGACAGGGCCAGCACGGAGGCGGCGCTGATCAGGGTCTTGGAATGGCGGGACATGGATGCTCCTCTGCGAGCCGATGAGCCCTTTGGGGGCCAGGGCGGCGACAAGATTTGGAAAGGCCGCGGGCCCCCCAGTGGCCCCACGCCGGTAAGCAGAAATTGCGAGGCGGCGGAAAAAAGGACAAGAGAAATGTGGGGGGGGCCGTCAAGAAAGTGTCACGAATCTGGATGACGTAGGGTCAATTTGCTGCGTAAGGCGGCATTTTCGGATGATTGCCGGAAAGCGGAGCGCGGGCGGAAGGGGGATTGCCCGAGCCGCGGCATGGCGCTAGGTCTTGCGGCGTAGCCGGGATGCCCCCGGCTCTGGCCCCGGGAGAGACATCGCGGGGTCTGGCTGGAAGACCTGCCGCAGACCGGGGTTCGCCCGCACTGCGCGGGGTCAACGGTCTGCGGCCCGAAACAGGAGCCGCCGATGGCGCTTGATCTTGATTTTGTCCGCTCGCAATTCCCGGCGTTCCAGTCGCCGGTCCTGTCCACCCATGCCTTCTTCGAGAACGCGGGCGGCAGTTACCCCTGTGTGCAGGTCATCGACCGGCTGACCCGGTTCTACCGCGACCGGAAGGTGCAGCCCTATGGCCCCTATCCGGGGGCACAGGCGGGGGGTGCGGAGATGGATGAGGCGCGGACCCGGCTGGCGGCGATGATGGGGGTTGTGCGCGAAGAGGTGTCGTTCGGGCCGTCGACGTCCGCGAACACATACGTTCTGGCGCAGGCGGTGCGGAAGTGGCTGGCGGGGACCGGCGGGGCCGTGGTGGTGACGAACCAGGACCACGAGGCGAACTCGGGCGTGTGGCGGCGGCTGGCCGACGAGGGGATCGAGGTCCGGGAGTGGAAGCTGGACCGGGGCACGGGATCGCTGGACCTTCTGGACCTTGAGGCGCTGCTGGCGGATGGCAAGGTGAAGCTGGTGTGCTTCCCGCATTGTTCCAACGTGATCGCCGAGATCAACGACGTGGCGGCGATCTGTGCCATGGCGAGGGCGGCGGGGGCGCGGACGGTGGTGGACGGGGTGAGCTATGCGCCGCATGGCTTTCCCGACATTCCGGCGCTGGGCTGCGATGCCTATCTGTTTTCCGCCTACAAGACTTACGGGCCGCATCAGGGGATCATGGTCCTGCGCGAGGCGTTCGGGATGGAATTGCCGGGGCAGGCGCATTTCTTCAACCATGGCACGCCTTACAAGCGGCACACGCCCGCCGGTCCGGATCATGCGCAGATCGCGGCCTGTGCGGGGATGGCCGACTACGTCGATGCCCTGGCCGCGCGGCATGGGATTTCGGGTGATCCGGCGGCGCGGAACCGGGGGGTGCATGACCTGATGCGCGCCCAGGAGGTGACGGTGATCCAGCCGTTGCTCGACTATCTGGGCGGTCGCAATGCCGTGCGGCTTCTGGGGCCACGGGATGCGGGGCGGCGGGCTCCGACAGTGGCGGTGGAACTGGACCGGGTCGCGGAGCCGGTGTCCGAGGAGTTGGGCCGGCGCGGGATCGCCTGCTGGGCGGGGGATTTCTATGCGGTGCGGCCGTTGGCGGCGCTGGGGATCGACCGGGAGAAGGGTGTGCTGCGGATGTCGGCGGTGCATTACACTTCGGCCGAGGAGGTCGCCCGCCTGATCGAGGCGCTGGACCGGGTGCTGTAGGGTGAGCGATGCGGAGCGCTGGCGCGCAAGCCTTTGCATTTGTCCCTTGCGCGAAGTGTGCGCAAGGGACGGTGATGGGGGTTTCCACCCCCAAACCCCGGAGAGTATTTGCAAAAAGAGCAAGACGAGTGTGATCCGCAGGGAGACGGGCAGCGTAAGCATCAAGACTGGGGAAAATGCCTGAATGACCGACCGACCGTTGATCCTGTGGTTCCGCCGCGACTTGCGGCTGGGGGACCAGCCGATGCTGGCGGCGGCGGTGGCGACGGGGCGGCCTCTGGTGCCGGTCTTTGTCCTTGACCCCGAGACCGAGGCGGTCGGGGCCGCGCCGAAATGGCGGCTGGGGCTGTCGGTCGAAGCCTTCGGTCGGGCGATGGAGGGCCTGGGCGCGCGTCTGACGCTTCGGCGCGGGCCTGCTCTGGCAGTCTTGAAGGCCCTGGTGGCCGAAACCGGGGCGGAGGGGGTCTGGTGGTCGCGGACCTATGACCCGTCCAGCGTGGCGCGGGATACTGGCGTCAAGGCCGCCCTGCAGGCTGGAGGGCTGGAGGCGCGGTCCTTTGCCGGTCATCTGCTGCACGAGCCCTGGGAGGTCCAGACCGGGCAGGGCGGGTTCTACCGGGTCTTCACGCCCTTCTGGCGCACGACGCGGGGTCGGGGGGTGGCTGCACCGGCCAAGGCTCCGGACCGGTTGCGGGGGCCGGAACGTTGGCCGGCCAGTGACGATCTTGCCGACTGGCGACTGGGTGCCGCGATGAACCGGGGTGCGGCGGTGGTTGGCCGACATCAGACAGTGGGCGAAGCGGCGGCGCGGGCGCGGCTTGGTGCGTTTCTGGACGGGCCGGTGGCGGGTTATGCCGCGGCGCGCGACCTGCCGGGGGTTGCGGGAACCTCGCGGCTGTCGGAGAACCTGACCTATGGCGAGATCGGCATCCGCGATGTCTGGCATGCCGCGATGCGGCTGCGCGAGGCCGGGGCTGGGGGGGCCGAAAGCTTTCTGCGCGAGCTTGGCTGGCGCGAGTTCAGCTATCATCTCATGCATCACACGCCGAGGATCACCAGCGCCAACTGGAAACCGGACTGGGAGGGCTTCCCCTGGCGCGGCGACAATCCGGATGCCGAATGCTGGCGGCGCGGGATGACGGGCGAGCCCTTTGTCGATGCCGCGATGCGCGAGATGTATGTTACCGGGACGATGCACAACCGGGCGAGGATGATCGTTGCAAGCTACCTGACGAAACACCTGCTGACGCATTGGCGGGTGGGCCTTGACTGGTTCGCGGACTGCCTGACCGACTGGGACCCTGCGGCCAATGCGATGGGCTGGCAGTGGGTTGCGGGGTCGGGGCCGGATGCGGCTCCGTACTTCCGGGTGTTCAATCCGGCGGGGCAGGCCGAGAAGTTCGATGCCGACGCGCGCTATCGGCGCCGGTTCATCGCGGAACTGTCGAAAGCGCCGGGGCCGGAGGCGCTGGCCTATTTCGACGCGGTGCCAAGGTCCTGGGGCCTTGATCCCGCCGGTGCCTATCCCGCGCCGGTGATCGATCTGGCCGAAGGCCGGGCACGTGCCCTCGCGGCATATGGCGCACGAAATGCTTGAGCCGCTACATGGCTTTGGCGAAGATGACAGCCACGACAGCGACCCTGGGGGTGGGGCCATGGACGTCTTGACGACAGTGAAGGGGCAGACCGGTCTGCCGCGCTATTTTGCAGCGACCTTCGACGCCGCCACGCGGATCGGGGAGGGGCGGGTCGATTTCGTTCTGCCGGACGGGCGGCGTTTTCGGGTCGAGGGGAAGGTGCCAGGCATCGCCGCGGAAGTGCAGGTGGTGAACGCCGACCTGTTCGCGCGGCTGGTGCGCGAGGGGGATCTCGGGTTCTGCGACGCTTACCTTGACGGCTGGTGGACGACACCGGACCTGCAGGCCTTCATGGACCTGATGCAGCGTCAGGCGAACAATGTCGTGGGCGACGGCTTTCCGGGCCTGAGGCTGGTGCGCGCCTATGAACGGATGCGCTTCTGGCTGCAGGCCAACTCAAAACGGCAGGCCAAGAAGAACATCGCGCATCATTACGACCTGGGGAACGACTTCTACCGGCTGTGGCTGGACGAGACGATGACCTATTCCTCGGCGATCTTCCTGAACCCGCAGGAAAGCCTGGAGGCAGCCCAGATCCGGAAATACGCCAGCATGGTTGACCAGATGGGGGCGAGGCCCGGCGAGCATGTGCTGGAGATCGGCTGCGGCTGGGGGGGCTTTGCGGAATATGCGGCGAAGGAGCGGGGCCTGCGGGTCACCGGCCTGACGATCAGCCAGGCGCAGCATGATTTCGCGGTCGAGCGGATCGCCAGGGCGGGTCTGGCCGACCGGGTCGAGATCAAGTTGCAGGATTATCGCGACGAGCGCGGGAGCTACGACGGCATCGCCAGCATCGAGATGTTCGAGGCGGTCGGCGAAAGATACTGGCCAGTCTATTTCGACACCCTGCGCGAGCGGCTGAAGCCGGGGCGGAACGCGACCTTGCAGATCATCACGGTGGCGGACGCGCGCTGGCAGCTTTACCGGCGCGGTGTCGATTTCATCCAGAAATACATCTTTCCTGGCGGCATGCTGCCCGCGCCCTCGGTGCTGCTGGCCGAGGTGGAGCGGGCCGGTCTGCGGGTGCAGGGGTCGATCGAATTCGGCGAGAGCTACTCTTTGACCTTGCGGCGCTGGCACGAGAGCTTTGCCGAACGCTGGGGCGAGGTGAAGAAGCTTGGGTTCGACGAAAGGTTCAAGCGGATGTGGGATTTTTACCTCGCCTCTTGCGCGGGGGCATTTCAGGGTGGAAACTGTGACGTGACGCAGATCACGGTGACGCGTCCCAACTGAGGACATCCGAATGGCCCTACCAATGCCGACTGCTGCAAAGCTGATGGCCGCAATCTGCTTTGCGGTCGTGGGCTGGGTTCTGGCGAACTATTATGCGCAGAACATGCCGGATGCCTCGGCCGCAGGCCGGATCCGCGAGGGGGCGGCGGTGGTAGGTGCCTTTGTGGGCTGGACGGTGATGGGGCCGTCGGTCGGCAAGGGCTATGTCGAGGCGGCGGGGGCCGGGATCAAGACGGCAATCGTGCTGGCGGTGGTGGCGCTGTTCCTTCTGTCCCTGCGCGAGATGCTCGATAACTCGGTCAAGATGCGCTATGACGGCGCGCTGGATGCGATCGTCGACATCTTCCAGACCATGGGGAAGCGATCCGAGGCGCTGCTGTCGCTCGGGGTGTTCGGCACGATCCTGCTGGGCGGGATCATCGGCGGGCTTCTGGCCGAGAATGCCGGGCGGCGCTGGAAGTAGCGTGACCCCATCCCTGAATGCGGTCCCGGCGGGAGTGCGCCGGGCTGTCCTGACCGGAACGGATCCCGTCGAAGCCCCGGCGCGGCTTGGCTTTCTGGCCGAGGTCGTGGCGGTCGCCGGGGCGGAGTGGACGATTTTCGAGGGCAGTGAAGGAGAAGTGCTGGCGGAGCTGGTGCTGCGGGCGCTGGGCCGGTCGACTGCGGACCGGGTCGGTCGGCGGCTGGGCGCCTTGCGGGTCGAGGCCGCAAGCCGGGTCCGGGCGGCGGCGGCGGCGGCACGGGGGCTGCGGGCCGGATCGGGCGAGGTGGCGGCCGTGGTGCCGGAGCCGTCGCATGCCGGGTTCTTCGGGCTGGACCTGTGGCGGTTGCAGCACCGGCGTTTCGATGGCCGGATGAGCCCGCCACTGCTGCGCGAGGTTTTCGTGATGGGCGATGCCGTCACGGTGCTGCCCTATGATCCCGTGCGCGACCGCGTTCTGCTGATCGAACAGATGCGGATGGGCCCGCTGGGCCGGGGGGATCCCTTGCCCTGGCAGCTGGAGGCGATCGCGGGACGGATCGATCCGGGCGAGACGCCCGAGGACGCGGCCCGGCGCGAGGCTGTCGAGGAGGCCGGGCTGGTCCTCGGCGCGCTGGAAATGGTGGCGGAATATTACCCGACGCCGGGGGCGGTGACGGAATATCTCTATTCCTACGTGGCCCTGTGCGACCTGCCGGATGGGGTGGCGGGTGTTTTCGGCGCGGCGGCGGAGGCCGAGGATATCAAGGGGCATCTCGTGTCCTTCGACCGGCTGGTCGAGGTGATGGCGGCGGGCGAGATCGGGAATGCGCCGCTGTTGCTGACGGTGCTGTGGTTGCAGCGCGAGCGTGCGCGGTTGCGCGGGTGAAGGCAGTGGACAGATTGCCCACCCGACCCGGCTTCTCCATCGGACAGGGTTCGATCTTCCTCCCACCCCGGAGGGTTTCACACCCTCCGGACCTCCCGTGGAGTATTTCGGAAAAGAGCAAGCATATCCGCAGGCTGCTGGCCGTCCTTAAAGATTGAGCCCCACCCAGGCGCCGTTGCGGGCCGACGACCGCACGCAGGCGTCGACGAAGGCCACGCCTTCGAGGCCCTCTTTCAGGCCGGGGAAGGTGGTGCCGTCGGGGATCGGGGTCCCGGCCTTGGCAGCGCGGATGGCGCGGGCGGCTTCGGTATAGATGGTGGCGAAGCCTTCGAGGTAGCCTTCGGGGTGGCCCGGGGGCACGCGGGTCACGCGGGCGGCGTCCGGACCGGCGCCTGCACCACCGCGGGTGATCTTGCGCTTCGCCTCACCGAAGGGGGTGAACCAGAGGTAGTTCGGGTCCTCTTGCGCCCATTCGAGGCCGCCTTTGGTGCCAAAGATGCGCAGGCGCAGGCCGTTTTCGTTGCCGGGGGCGACCTGGCTGCACCAGAGCATGCCCCGCGCCCCGCCCTGGTAGCGCATCAGGACGTGGCCGTTGTCGTCGACCCGCCTGCCGGGGACAAAGGCGGTGAGGTCGGCGGCGAGGGTATCCAGCGTCAGGCCGGAGACGAAGTTTGCGAGGTTGAAGGCATGGGTGCCGATGTCGCCGGTGGAGCCGCCGGCACCCGAGCGCGCGGGGTCGGTGCGCCAGTCGGCCTGTTTGTTGTCCACAGGCTCGGTGAGCCAGTCCTGGACATATTCGACGTTGACCAGGCGGAGGTCGCCGAGGTCGCCTGCAGCGATCATCGCCTTGGCCTGCCGGATCATCGGATAGCCGGTGTAGTTGTGCGTCAGGGCGAAGACGACGCCCGAGGCCTCGGCGGCTTTCGCCAGTTTCTTCGCCTCAGACAGCGTCGCGGTGAGGGGCTTGTCGCAGATGACATGGATGCCGCGTTTCAGGAACTGCATCGCCACCGGGGCGTGCATGTGGTTCGGGGTCACGATGGCAACGGCGTCGATGCCGTCCTTGCGGCGGGATTCCTTGGCGGCCATCTCGGCGAAACTGGTGTAGGCGCGGGGCACGCCGAGATCTTGCGCCGAGGCGAGGGCCTTTTCGGGATTGGATGAGAAAGCGCCTGCAACCAGTTCATATTGATCGTCAATCCGCGCGGCGATGCGGTGGACGGCGCCGATGAAGGCGTCGCGTCCTCCCCCCACCATGCCAAGGCGGAGGCGTTCGGGGCGGGCGGTGTGGGCTGCGTCGATCATGGCTTACTCCAGTCCAAGCATGCGGCGGTTGGCGGCGCGGTCGGTGCCGGCACCGGCGAAATCGTCGAAGGCCTTTTCTGTCACGCGGATGATGTGGGCGTCAACGAAGGCGGCCCCTTCGCGCGCGCCGTCCTCGGGGTGTTTCAGGCAGCATTCCCATTCGACCACGGCCCAGCCGTCGAACCCGTGCTGGGTGAGTTTCGAGAAGATGCCGCCGAAATCGACCTGTCCGTCGCCGGGAGAGCGGAAGCGACCCGCGCGGTTGACCCAGGATTGGAAGCCGCCGTAGACGCCCTGGCGGCCGGTGGGGTTAAGCTCGGCATCCTTGACGTGGAACATCTTGATCCGGTCGTGGTATATGTCGATATGGTCAAGGTAATCAAGGTGTTGCAGGACGTAGTGCGAGGGGTCATACAGCATGTTGGCGCGGCTGTGCCCCTTCACGCGGTCAAGGAACATCTCGAAAGTGACGCCGTCGTGCAGGTCCTCGCCGGGGTGGATTTCGTAACAGACGTCGACGCCGCAGTCCTCGGCGTGGTCCAGAATGGGAAGCCAGCGGCGCGCGAGTTCGTCGAAGGCTTCCTCCACCAGACCGGCGGGGCGTTGCGGCCAGGGATAGAGGTAGGGCCAGGCGAGCGCGCCGGAGAAGGTGGCGTGGGCGGTGAGGCCGAGGTTCTTCGATGCGGTCAGGGCCTTCTTGACCTGATCCACGGCCCATTCGGCGCGGGCCTTCGGATTGCCGCGCACGGACGGGGCGGCGAAGCCGTCGAAGGCGGTGTCATAGGCGGGGTGGACGGCGACAAGCTGGCCTTGCAGGTGGGTCGAAAGCTCGGTCACCTCGATCCCGGCGTCCTTCGCAATTCCCTTGAACTCATCGCAATACACCTTTGAACTTGCAGCCTTTTCCAGATCGAAGAGCCGCCCGTCCCAGGAGGGAACCTGCACGCCGACGTAGCCGCAGTCCGCGGCCCATCGGGTGATCGACTTCCACGAGTTGAACGGCGCCGTGTCGCCCGCGAACTGCGCCAGAAACAGGGCCGGGCCCTTGATCGTCTTCATGTCATCCTCTCCTTCCGGCCTCGCGGCCGCGTTCCACCTTGACCGGAACCTCGAGGCCCTGCCTGTCGGTCCAGTCGCGCTTTTCGATCTCGGCCACCAGCGCGCGGGCCAGGAATTCGCCGGCGCGGCCCACATCTTCGGGCACGATGAGGATATCCTGCCGGAAGCGGCGCAGGACGGCTATCGCCTCCTTGGCGACCACGTCGAAATCCTGGCCCAGCACGCGGCCCGAGCGTTCGGCCCCGGCGATCGTGGCCATGGCGGCGGTGGTCGAGCCGACGAGGATGCCGTCAGGTGGCTGGGCCTTGGCAAAGCGGGCGGCGATGGCGGCCTCGACGGCCTCGCCACCGCTGTCGGAGGTGACGCTTTCCGCAACTTCAAAGGGCACGCCGAGCATCGCGGCCTCGTCCGAAAAGCCGAAGGTCATGTGCCGGGCATACATCTGCGCGCGAGGCGGGGCGACGAGCAGGAAACGCTTGCGACCCCGGTCGGCCAGCGCCCGCGCGCCAAGGCGGCCGAAGGCTTCGTTGTCGAAGTCGAAATAGGGGTGGTCGATGCCCATCGCCGTGCGGCCATGCGCGGCGAAAGGGAAGCCGCGGTCGTGCATGTAGCGGATGCGGGGATCGTCTTCCTTGGTCTGGTTCAGGATGATGCCGTCGGCGCTTTCGGTTTCCACGATGTAGTGGATCGGGTCGAGCGGGTCCTGGTCGGGGAAGAACGGCATCACGACAAGGTGGTAGGCCGTCCCGCGCAGCGCGTTGGCGATCGAATAGATCAGCCGCGAGGTGTGGTTCATCACGTCGGCCTCGGTCGACAGCACAAGGGCGATGACATTGGTCTTGCCGGTGCGCAGGCGCACGCCCGCGCGGTTGGGACGGTATCCGAGCAGGGCCGCCGTCTCGCGGACGCGGCGCTTGGTGTCCTCGCCGATGTCCGGGGCGTCCTTCAGCGCGCGCGAAACGGTGGCGATGGCCAGGCCGGTCGCGGCGGCTATGGTCTTCAGTGTGGGACGCACGGTGCCCGGGTCGGCGATCTCCGAATCAGGGGGGGGCGGATCAGAGAGCGTGGCCATGGCACCCTCTGACTTCTGCGGGTCGCGTGGACCGATCACGCCAAAGCGCGGCCGGTGATTCGCCCGGTCCGGCCAGTTTTGCAACTGCAGCGTGCCCGCTGGGTAAGGGCGCGGAAAGCGTCCGTCCTGCAAGGCATTTACGGCTGTTGCGGCAGTGCGGCATGATCCCGATTCACCCTGGAAAACCAGCCCGGACGGGCGTGGCGCATCCCCCCATGAAAACTTCTGTCGGCGGGCGCGACAAGCGAAAAGATCAGTTGATTGGCAAAACTATAACGTTATAGGCTATTTCTATAACGTTTTAGAATCCGGGAGGAACGGATGAAACTGACCAAACTGACGGCGGTGCTTTGCGCCACGGTGGCGATGCCCGCCTTTGCTCAAGGGGTGGAGCTGGAAGTCACTCACTGGTGGACAAGCGGTGGCGAAGCCGCGGCGGTGGCCGAGCTTGCCAAGGCTTTCGATGCGAGCGGGGACAAATGGGTCGATGGCGCGATCGCCGGCGGCGGCGGCACGGCGCGCCCGATCATGATCAGCCGCATCACCGGCGGCGACCCGATGGGCGCGACCCAGTTCAACCACGGCCAGCAGGCGCTGGAACTGGTCGAGGCCGGCCTCATGCTGGACCTGACCGACGTGGCCGAAGCCAACAACTGGAAAGAGATCGTCTATCCGCCGTCGCTTCTGGACGCCTGCACGGTGGACGGCAAGATCTACTGTGCGCCGGTGAACATCCACTCGCCGGAATGGCTGTGGCTGTCGAACAAGGTCTACGAGGATCTGGGCATCCCGGTTCCCACCAACTGGAACGAGTTCGTGGCAACCGCCCCGCAGGTGGAAGCGGCGGGCAAGATCCCGCTGGCGCTGGGCAACCAGCCCTGGCAGTCGAACCTCGCTTTCGGCGCGATGCAGATCGCGGTGGCTGGGCTTGACGCCTGGAAGGCCGTGAACATCGACAAGAACATGGATGTGGCGGCCGGTCCGGAATACGCCAAGGTCTTCCAGGCTGCGGCCGACGCGCGCAAGCTGGCGGCGAAATCGACGGTGCAGGACTGGAACCAGGCGACCAACCTGGTGATCACCGACGAGGCGGCCGGGCAGATCATGGGTGACTGGGCGCAGGGCGAATTCCAGGTCGCGCAGGAAGTGGCCGGGAAGGACTATACCTGCCTGCCGGGCCTGGGCCTGAACGAATACATCTCGACCGGCGGCGACGCGTTCTACTTCCCGAAGCTGGATGATCCGGAAAAGGAAGCCGCGCAGAAGCGTCTTGCCGCCTTGCTGGTCAGCCCGGAAGTGCAGGTCGCGTTCAACCTGAAGAAAGGCTCGTTGCCGATCCGTGGCGACATCGACCTGTCGGCGGCCAACGACTGCATGAAGAAGGGTCTGGAGATCCTGGCCGGCGGCAACATCGTCCCCTCGGGCGACATGAACTGGAACCCGGATGTGCAGAAGCAGGCCGAAGACCTGATGGTCGAGTTCTGGAAGTCCGATATGCCGGCGGAAGAAGCTCAGGCAAAGTGGGTGGAAATCCTGAAGACCGGTCTCTGAGGCTGGCTTGAAGACCGGGGGCTGTCCGCATGCGGGCGGCCCCTTTTCTACCTGACAGGCAAACGGGGGGGCAGGGCCGATGGCAGAAACACGTCCGCGGGTGCGGTGGACCCGCAACATCAGCGCCAAGATAGCGGCCATTCCGATGATCGCCACGACACTTGTGGTCTTTCTGGGCGGCACGATCTGGACGGTGGTCTATTCCTTCACCAACTCGAAGCTGCTGCCGAAGGCGAACTTTGTCGGACTCGACCAATACGAGCGGCTCTGGTCGAACAGCCGCTGGCTGGTATCCATCGAGAACCTGGTGTTCTACGGCGTGATGTCGCTGATCTTCACCGTGGTAATGGGCTTCATCCTGGCCGTGCTGATGGACCAGAAGATCCGCTACGAGGACACTTTCCGCACCATCATGCTCTATCCGTTCGCACTGTCGTTCATCGTGACGGGGCTGATCTGGCAGTGGATCCTGAACCCGCAGTTCGGGATCGAAGGCATCGTGCGCGGCTGGGGCTGGGAGAGCTTTACCTTCGACCCGCTGAACAATTCCGATACCGTGCTTTACGGTCTTTTGATCGCGGGGCTGTGGCAGGGCACAGGGTTCGTGATGTGCCTGATGCTGGCGGGCCTGCGCGGGATCGACGAGGACATCTGGAAGGCCGCGCGCGTCGACGGGATCCCGACCTGGAAGACCTATGTCGTGGTCATCATCCCGATGATGCGGGCGGTGTTCGTCACCACTCTCGTTATTGTCGCGAGCGGCATCATCCGGCTTTACGATCTGGTGGTCGCGATGACCTCGGGCGGTCCCGGCGGCAATGCCAGCCAGGTCCCGGCGATGTATGTCTATGACTACATGTTCCAGGCGCAGAACCTGGGGCAGGGGTTTGCGGCGTCGACGATGATGCTGCTGTCGGTCCTGATCGTGCTGATCCCCTGGGCATACCTGGAATTCGGAGGGAAGAAGCATGGCTGACGTCTCCATGGCCATGACGGGCCCGCGCGGCGCGAAGCCGAAGAAGACGCTCTCGGGCCGCAACATCATGCTGTACGGCATCCTGATCGTCGTCTGCGTCTACTACCTTCTGCCGCTGTGGGTCATGGTGATGACCAGCCTCAAGGGCATGCCCGAAGTGCGGCTGGGCAATATCTTCGCCCCACCGGTCGAAATCACCTTCCAGCCCTGGGTCAAGGCCTGGAAAGAGGCCTGCACCGGCCTGAACTGCGACGGGCTGAGCCGGGGCTTCTGGAACTCGGTGATCATCACCGTGCCTTCGGTGGTGCTGTCGATCGCGATTGCAAGCGTGAACGGCTACGCGCTGATCAACTGGAAGTTCAAGGGATCGGACATCTTCTTCACCATCCTGATCTTCGGGTCGTTCATTCCCTACCAGATCATGCTGTACCCGATCGTGATCCTGCTGCGTGAGGCGGGGATCTACGGGACGCTTTGGGGCCTTGTCATCGTGCATACGATCTTCGGGATGCCGATCCTGACGCTGCTGTTCCGCAACTACTTCAGTTCGATCCCGGAAGAGCTGTTCAAGGCCGCCCGCGTCGATGGCGCCGGGTTCTGGGGCATCTACTTCCGGATCATGCTGCCGATGTCGCTGCCGATCTTCGTCGTCGCGCTGATCCTGCAGGTGACGGGGATCTGGAACGACTTCCTGTTCGGGGTCGTTTTCACCAAGCCCGACCTCTACCCGATGACCGTGCAGCTGAACAACATCGTCAACTCGGTCCAGGGGGTGAAGGAATACAACGTCAACATGGCCGCGACCGTGCTGACCGGCCTGGTGCCGCTGATCGTCTACTTCGTCTCTGGCAAACTCTTCGTGCGCGGTATCGCCGCCGGTGCCGTGAAAGGCTGATCCATGGTTAACTCGATTGAAGTCAAGGACCTGACGCTGAACTTCGGTTCGATCTCGGTCCTGAAGAACATGAACCTCGATGTGGCGGAGGGCGAGTTCGTCGTCCTCCTCGGCCCGTCGGGCTGCGGAAAATCGACGCTGCTCAACTGCCTGGCGGGCCTTTTGGACATCACCGACGGGCAGATCTGGATCAAGGGCAAGAACGTCACCTGGTCCGAGCCTTCCGAGCGCGGCATCGGCATGGTGTTCCAGTCCTACGCGCTTTATCCGCAGATGACGGTGCGGGGGAACCTGAGCTTCGGCCTGAAGAACGCCAAGGTGCCGCAGGCCGAGATCGACAAGCGCATCGCCCGGGCGGCAGAGATCCTGCAGATCCAGCCTTTGCTGGACCGCAAACCGGCGGCCCTGTCGGGTGGCCAGCGGCAGCGCGTGGCCATCGGACGGGCGCTGGTGCGGGATGTGGACGTGTTCCTGTTCGACGAACCTTTGTCCAACCTGGATGCAAAGCTGCGGAGCGAGCTGCGGGTGGAGATCAAGCGCCTGCACAACGCGCTGGGCAACACGATGGTCTATGTCACGCACGACCAGATCGAGGCGCTGACCCTGGCCGACCGGATCGCGGTGATGAAGGGCGGCGTGATCCAGCAGCTTTCGGACCCGCAGACCATCTACAACAAGCCGTCGAACCTGTTCGTCGCGGGCTTCATCGGCAGCCCGCCGATGAACTTCCTGCACGGCAGGACGGTCGACGGTGGCAAGACCTTTGTCTTCGGCGACCACCGGATCGGCCTGGCGGGCTATGACGGTGGCACGGTGCTGGAGCGGGATCAGGCAATCCTCGGGGTGCGTCCCGAGCATATCACCGTCTCGCACGAGGACCCGGCCGGACCGTCGATCCCGGCGGTGGTGGAAATTGACGAACACCTCGGCGCGGACAGTCTTCTGTGGCTGAAGGCGGGGACCAAGGACATCTGCGTGCGGGTGCCAGTCGAGGGGCGGTTGCCTTCGGGGACCAGGGTTCATCTTGCGCTGGACATCGCAAAGGCCTCGCTTTTTGACGCGAAGTCCGAACAAAGGATCTGACCGATGCTCGATCTGGCGGGGTGCTGGACGCTTTCGGATGAAAGCGGCGCCCATGTCGTTGCGTTCGATCTGCCCGGGGACGGCGTCTCGGCGCTGGTGAAGGCAGGGGTGATCCCGGATCCGTATTGGAGCCGGAACGAGTATGACCTGCGCTGGGTGTCCGAGCGGGACTGGGTCGCGCGGCGGGTGTTTCAGCACGACGGATCGGGAGCCGAGCTGGTGGTCGAGGGGCTGGACACCGTGGCCGAGATGCGGCTGAACGGGGTGACGGTCCTGTCAGCCGCGAACGTCCACCGGCGCTGGCGGGTGGATGTGTCGGCGGTCTTGCGGGCGGGCGAGAACGCGGTGGAGATCCTCTTCCGCTCTCCGGTGCGCGAGGCTGTGGCGCGGGCGGCGCGGATGCCGTTTCCGATTCCCTATCAGCAGGTCAACGGGCCGATCCCGCACGCCAACATGCTGCGCAAGCAGCAGTGCGATTTCGGCTGGGACTGGAACATCGCGCTGGGGATTTTCGGCGTGTCCGGCGCGATCCGGCTGGAGCCTGTCGGGCCGCGAATCGGTGATGTGCTGGTCGAACAGCGGCATGTCCCCGGGCAGGTCGAGCTGCGGCTGCGGGTTCATGCGACATCTGAGGATGTGACCGCAAGTCTTTGTGGTAGAAAGCAAACTGCGCCAGTAGTGGATGGCGTGGCGTCGCTGACGCTGGTGGTGCGGGATCCGGTCCTGTGGTGGCCTGCGGGGCAAGGCGCGCAGGAGCTGCATGACCTGGTGCTGGAGGGCGGCGGGGCGCGGGCGGTCAAGCGGATCGGGCTTCGGGACATGAAGCTGGTGTCCGAGCCGGCCGCGGCGGGGCGGTCCTTCGGGGTGCAGGTCAACGGGCGGGCGGTCTTTGCCAAGGGGGCGAACTGGATCCCGGCGGATGCCTTGTTCGGGCGGATCACCATCGATGGCGTGCGGGGGCTTCTGCAGTCGGCGGTCGATGCCAACATGAACATGATCCGCATCTGGGGCGGCGGGCGCTATGAGCCGGACTGGTTTTACTCCTTATGCGACGAGCTGGGATTGATGGTCTGGCAGGACTTCATGTTCGCCTGCCACCTTTACCCCTCGACGCCGGATTTTCTGGCGGAGGTGGACGCCGAGGTGCGCGATGTGGTGGGCCGGATCAATCATCACGCTTGCCTCGCGGTCTGGTGCGGCGACAACGAGTTGATCGGGGCGCTGACCTGGTTCCCGGAGTCGCGCAAGGACCGCGACCGGTACTTGGTTAACTATGACCGGCTGAACCGGACGGTGGAGGCCGCGCTGCATTCGGTGCTGCCGGGGGCGAACTGGTGGCCCTCGTCGCCCTCTCCCGGGCCGATGGCGTTCGGGGATGCGTGGCACGATGACTCCAGTGGCGACATGCATTTCTGGAGTGTGTGGCACGAGGGGAAGGACTTTGATCACTATCGGGACGTAAGCCCACGGTTCTGTTCGGAGTTCGGTTTCCAGTCCTATCCGTCTATTTCTGCGATCCGGGAATTTGCGGATGAGGCCGACTGGAACATCGCCGCCCCGGTGATGGAGAGCCATCAGAAGAACCCGGGAGGGAACGCGCGGATCGCCGAGACGATGTTCCGCTACTTCCGCTTTCCGGTGGATTTCCCGAATTTCGTCTATGTGTCCCAGGTCCAGCAGGCCTTGGCGATCAAGACGGCGGTCACGCACTGGCGCAGCCTGAAGCCGCATTGTCAGGGGACGCTGTACTGGCAGCTGAACGACACCTGGCCGGTGTGTTCGTGGTCCAGCCTGGATCATGGCGGGAACTGGAAGCTGTTGCATCACATGGCGGCACGGTTCTATGCGCCGGTGCTGGTGACGGCGGTGCCGAAGGACGGCGGGATCGAGTTGCGGGCGGTGAATGACCGGCCTGATGCAGTGACAATCACGGTGACGGCCAATGCGGCGGCGATGGATGGGACCACGCGGAAGTTGGGGGAAGCGACGGTCGTGGTGTCCCCGGATGCGGCGGTGCCGGTGCTGACCTTGGCCCTCGATGCGCTGCGGGCGGATGAGGTTCTGGCCTTTACCTGGAGTGGCGATGCGCAGGGCGGCGACGTGCATGCGCCGAAGCCGTGGAAGGGTTATGACCTCATGCCCTCGGGCCTGACGGCGGACATCGTTCGGGATGGGGCTGTTTGGAAATTGACGTTGCAGGTCAAGGCACTCGCTCCGTTTGTTGCAGTGGAATCTGAAGTTTCGGGGCGCTTTTCTGCCAACGCGGTGACCCTGTTCCCCGGCTTTCCGACCACGATCACCTTCACCCCCGAGGACCCTTCGGCGGTGCCCGTCTTCACTCTCCGCGATCTCCATTCCGCTACTTATGGCGGTTGACGAAAGGACCCCTCATGTTCAGCTATCAACTTTACTGCTCGCGCAACTTCGGACCGATGGACAAGACCTTCGCGATGGTTGCAAAGGCGGGCTATACCGCCGTCGAGGGTTACGGCGCGCTTTATGCCGATGATGCGGCCGTGGCGGCCACCAAAGCGGGGCTGGCGGCCACCGGCCTTGCGATGCCAACCGGACATTTCGGGCTGGGACAGCTGGAAACCGAGGTCGGGAAGGTGCTTGGCATCGCGAAGGCGCTGAAGATGGAACGGCTTTACTGCCCCTATGTCATGCCCGACGACCGACCCACCGATGCGGCGGGATGGAAGGCGTTTGGCGCGCGGTTGCAGAAGGCGGGGGCGCCCTACAAGGCGGCGGGCTATGGCTTTGGCTGGCACAACCATGACTTCGAGTTCAAGGCGCTGGTCGACGGGTCGATGCCGCAGGACCGCATCTTCGAGGGCGGGCCGGGCCTGGAATGGGAGATGGACGTGGCCTGGGTGATCCGGGGCGGAGCCGATCCGCTGGCCTGGATCGAGCGCTACAAGGACCGGATCACCGCGGCGCACGTCAAGGACATCGCCCCGGCGGGCGAGAACAAGGACGAGGACGGCTGGTCTGACGTCGGCCACGGCACGGTGGATTGGAAGACGATCATGGCCGCGCTGCGCAAGATCGGGGTCAAGCACTTCGTCATGGAACACGACAACCCGAAAGACGATGCGCGGTTTGCAGCCCGTTCCATCGCTTCGGCCAAATCCTTCTGAGGAAAAGACACATGGCAAATCTGGGTATCGGGATCATCGGGGCGGGCAACATCTCCAGCGCCTATCTGCGGCTGGCGCCGCTGTTCAAGGGGCTGGAGGTGCGGGCCGTCGCCGACCTGAACATCGAGGCCGCGAAGGCGCGGGCCGAGGAGTTCGGCGTGCAGGCGCAAGGCGTCGATGACCTGTTGGCGAACAAGGACGTGGATGTGGTGATCAACCTCACCATCCCGGACGCGCATTATGCGGTGACAAAGCGGATTCTGGAGGCGGGAAAGCACGCCTATTCGGAAAAGCCGCTGGTCCTGACGCTGGACGAGGGCAAGACGTTGCGGGACCTCGCGGCGTCGAAGGGTCTGGCGGTCGGCTGTGCGCCCGACACCTTCCTGGGCGGGGCGCACCAGCAGGCGCGGGCGATCCTGGATGAAGGGCGGATCGGCACGATCACCACGGCGGTCGCCTGCGTGCAGAACCACGGGCCGGAAGGCTGGCATCCGAACCCGGAGTTCTTCTTCCTGCCGGGCGCGGGGCCGATGCTGGACCTGGGGCCATATTACGTGGCGAACCTGATCAACTTCCTGGGGCCGGTGAAACGGGTTGGGGCGATCACCTCCTCGGCCACGCCGACCCGGACCATCGGATCGGGCGCGCGGGCGGGGCAGGCGATCCCGGTCAAGACGCCGACCAACATCCATGCGCTCTTGGAGTTCCACAATGGCGCGGTGGTGAACCTGACGACCTCGTGGGACGTCTGGCACCACAAGCGCAACCACTTCGAGTTCTACGGCACGGAAGGCACGATGTATGTGCCGGACCCGAACTTCTTTGGCGGCACGGTCGAGGTGGCGGACAAGGCGGGCACTCTGACCGAGGTCGCGGCCTGGGATCACCCCTTCGGCGTTCCGAACCAGGAGCACCCGAAGCACGGTGCGCTGGCGAACTACCGCACGGCGGGGCTGGCCGACATGGTCGCGGCGCTGCAGGGCGGGCGCGATGCGCGCTGTTCGCTGGAGCGGACGCTGCACGGGGTGGACGTGATGACCGCCTGCCTGACCTCGGGCGAGACGGGTGGGTTCGTCACGCTGACGACCACCTGCACCCGGCCTGCGGCGCTGTCGCCGGACGAGGCGCGGGCGCTCATGCGTTAAGGGTTGGCCTGATCTGGCACCTCCCTGTCGGATCGGCCGCGGGCGGGCGGAGGGATTGAGGGATCCTTCCGCCCGTATCAATGACAAGAGGTTGATGATGCTGGAAAATCCCGTGATCCGTGGCTTCAACGCCGACCCGAGCTTTTGCCGGGTGGGCGAGGACTATTACATCGCGACCTCGACCTTCGAGTGGTATCCGGGGGTGCAGATCCACCATTCGCGCGATCTGGTGAACTGGCGGCTGGTCGCGCGGCCGCTGCGGCGGGCGTCCCAGCTGGACATGCGGGGAAACCCGGACAGCTGCGGCATCTGGGCCCCGTGTCTGTCCCATGCGGACGGGCGGTTCTGGCTGGTCTACACCGACGTCAAGCGGCTGGATGGGGCGTTCAAGGACGCGCACAACTACATCGTCACCTGCGACACGGTGGACGGGGACTGGTCGGACCCGGTCTATGTGACCTCCTCGGGCTTTGACCCGTCGTTGTTCCATGACCGGGACGGGCGGAAGTGGTTCGTCAACATGCGCTGGAACCACCGCGAGGCGGGGACGGGGCTGAACCCGGCGCATGACCGTTTTGACGGGATCGAGTTGCAGGAGTGGCACCCGGAGACGGGGCTTCTGGGCGAGGTGACGACGATCTATCTGGGCACCGACCTTGGGCTGACCGAGGCGCCGCATCTCTTCTGGCACAACGGGTATTACTACCTGACGACGGCTGAGGGTGGGACCGGCTATGACCATGCGGTGACTTTGGCGCGGGCGAAGGACATCCGGGGGCCGTATGAGACGCATCCGGCGAAGCATGTGATCACCGCGCGGTTTTCGCCGGAGAACCCGATCCAGCGGATGGGGCACGGGCAGTATGCCGAGGGGCATGACGGGCGGTTCTGGCACTCGTATCTGTGCGGACGGCCGCAACAGGGTCCGCGCGGGCTGTTCTGCGCGACGGGGCGGGAAACCGGGCTGGCCGAGGTCGTGTGGCGGGACGGGTGGCTCTGGTTGAAGGACGGGGGGATGCTGCCGCCCTCCACGATGGACCTGCCAGTGGAGCGGGTGGTGCCGGGGGCGGTGGAGCATGACTTCACCGGCGCGACGTTGCCGGACGATTTCCAGTGGCTGCGGACGCCCCAGCCGGAGCGGATTTTCCGGATGACGGGGAATGCCCTGCGGCTGATCGGGCGGGAAAGCCTGGGGTCGTGGTTCGAGCAGAGCCTCGTGGCTCGGCGGCAGGATGAGCCTTCGTATCAGGCGGAGTGCGACGTGGTGGCCGATCCGCCCAACTGGCAGCGGGCGGCGGGGCTGATCACCTATTACAACCGGCACAAGTTCCATGCCGCTCTGGTCACGCGGGAAGCGGGGGAGCGGGTTGTGACGTTGGTGTCCTGCCTCGGCGACTGGCCGGGCGAGGCGCTGACCTTTCACGGGCGGTTTCCGGTGGCGGAAGGCAAGGTCACGCTGGGCGTCTTGGTCGACCGGGCGGTGCAGCGGTTCAGCGTCAACGGGGTCGCATTGGGGCCGGAGCTGGATGCGTCCGTGGTGTCGGACGAGGGCGGGCGGGGCGAGCATGCGAGCTTTACCGGGGCTTTCGTTGGCGTCGTGGCGCATGACCTGACGGGGCAGGGCTGGACGGCGGATGTGACGCGGTTCCGCTATGCGCCCAAAGCGGATTGAGCGGGATTTGATCAACTCTTGATTGCCGGGCGGATGGCGTCATAAAGGGGACAGCCGAAGGGAGCCCCGATGGACGCCGAAACCCGCAAGATTCCCAGCCACGAGGTCACTTACGCGCGGTTGCGCGACATGATCCTGTTCGGGCATCTGGCACCTGGGGCTCCGGTCACGATCCAGGGGCTGATTGCCGAGCTGGACGCCGGGATGACCCCCGTGCGCGAGGCGATCCGGCGGTTGACGGCGGAAGGCGCGCTGCTGCCGCAGGGCAACCGGCGGGTGGCGGTGCCGGAGCTGTCGTCCGAGATGCTGGAGCAGGTGGCCTTTGCGCGGCTGGCGATCGAGCCGAAGCTGGCGGAACTGGCGGCGCCACGGCTGACCGCGGCGCAGATCGACCGGCTGGAGGCGATTGACGGGGCGGTGAACCGGGCGATCGACGCGGGCAATCTGCCGGACTACCTGTCGGCAAACCACGCCTTCCATTTTGCGCTGTACGAGGCGGCAGAGGCCCCAGTGCTTCTGGACCTTGCACGGTCCCTGTGGCTGCGGGCCGGGCCGTCCCTGCGGGCGGTGATCGACCGGTTCGGTCGTGAGGTGGCGCCTGACCTGCACCGCGAGGCGATTGCAGCGATGCGGGAGGGGGACGCGAAGGCGCTGGCGTCGGCAATCGAGCGCGACATCCAGCAGGGCGTCGACCATGTGCGGCAGGCCCTGGCCGAAGGGCACTGACGGTTTCCAATCGAGCGCCTTGGCAGGCGCGAGGCCTTTGTCTCGTCGTCGGGGCTTTGCCCTCCTCCTCGGCGATGGGGGTTTCACCCCCAAACCCCCGAGAGTATTTGGGAAAAGAGCAAGGCGGGAGATTGGACTCCATAATTTGATCAAATTTCTTGAACGGCAGCGCATTTGATCATATCCTGCGGACAAGACGGGGCATGAGGCCCTGCTGATTCCGCGAGGTCACCCCGATGAACATGATCACCAACCACATGCCGACCGCTGAACTGCAGCGCCTGGACGCGGCGCACCATTTTCATCCCTTCACCGACAAGGCGGCCCTTGCGGCCAAGGGCGCTCGGGTCATCACTCGCGGAGAAGGGGTCTGGCTGACCGACAGCGAAGGCAACCGGATCATCGACGGGATGGCGGGCCTCTGGTGCGTGAACATCGGCTATGGCCGCAAGGAACTGGCCCAGGTCGCGGCACGGCAGATGGAGGAGCTGGCCTATTACAACACCTTCTTCCAGACCACTCACGTCCCCGCCATTGCCCTTGCTGCCGAAATTGCCAGGCTGGCCCCCGGCGATCTGAACCACGTCTTCTTCGCGGGCTCGGGGTCGGAGGCGAACGACACCAACATCCGTCTGGTGCGCCGCTACTGGGACGTGAAGGGGATGCCCTGGCGCAAGACCATCATCGCGCGGTGGAACGGGTATCACGGGTCCACGATGGGCGGCGGCAGCCTTGGCGGGATGAAGCCGATCCACGCGCATGGCGGGATGATCGACGGGATCACCCATATCGACCAGCCCTACTGGTGGGGTGAGGGCGGGGACATGTCCGAGGACGAGTTCGGCCTGGCCCGGGCGCGGCAACTGGAGGAGAAGATCCTTCAGGTGGGCCCCGACAATGTGGCGGCCTTCATCGGCGAGCCGGTGCAGGGGGCAGGCGGGGTGATCATCCCGCCGAAGACCTACTGGCCGGAGATTCAGCGGATCTGCGACAAGTACGGCATCCTTCTGATCGCCGACGAGGTGATCACCGGGTTCGGCCGCACCGGGCAGTGGTTCGGGTCCGAGACCTTCGGGATCCGGCCGCATATCATGACCATCGCCAAGGGGCTGTCCTCGGGCTATGCGCCGATTGGCGGGTCCATCGTCTGTGACGAGGTCGCCAATGTGGTCGGCGGGGCGGGGGAGTTCTTCCACGGCTACACCTACAGCGGCCATCCGGTTGCCTGTGCGGTGGCGCTGGAGAACCTGCGGATCATGCAGGATGAGGGTATCGTCGAGCATGTGCGGGACGTGGCGCATCCCTATCTCAAGGAACGCTGGGAGAAACTGGCCGATCATCCGATGGTGGGCGAGGCGAAGCTCGTCGGGCTGATGGGGTCGATTGCTCTCACCCCGAACAAGGCGAAGCGGGCGAAGTTCGCCAGCGAGGCCGGAACTGTCGGCTTCAAGACCCGCGAGCGCTGCTTTGCCAACAACCTGATCATGCGGGCGGTTGGCGACCGGATGATCATCGCGCCGCCGCTGGTGATCACCCCCGCCGAGATCGACGTGCTGATCGAACGCGCGCGAAAATCGCTGGACGAGGCCTACAAGATCGTCAAGGACGAAGGACTTTGGGTCGAGGCCTGAGCGTACGACCGGGTCCCGCGCTTCGGGCCCGGAAACGGGTCGCCACAGGTGCCAGACCCGGCCCGACCGCTGAAACAGGCGGCATCGGGCGCGCGATCGGGCAGGCCGGCGCATCCGGATCGGACAGGGACTGGTCCGGGGGCGGTCCGGCCTTGATCCCGGTCCGGTTCGATACCACTCTGGAGGTATATACCACCGGGATCGGCTGAAAATAGGCTGGAACCGGGACAACAGGGGGTACGACAAGCGGGATGAGTGACGCCATCGACATCCGGCGCGTGGTGAAGCGCTATGGAACCTTCGTGGCGCTGCATGGGGTTTCGCTGGCGATCCGCGACAACGAGTTCTTCACGCTGCTTGGCCCGTCAGGCTGCGGGAAGACCACGCTTCTGCGGATGATCGCGGGTTTCGAGGACGTGACCGAAGGCGAGATCCTGCTGTTTGGCCAGAACATCGCTGGCCTGGAGCCGAACCGGCGTCCGGTGAACACGGTGTTTCAGCATTACGCGCTGTTTCCGCATCTTTCGGTGCTGGACAACGTGGCCTTCGGGCTGAAGATGCAAGGGGTGCCCGAGGCAGAGCGCCGCCGCCGGGCGGGCCAGAAACTTGAGATGGTGCATCTGTCGGCCTTCGCCGACCGGCAGCCTGCACAGCTTTCGGGCGGCCAGCAGCAGCGCGTGGCGCTGGCGCGCGCCCTGGCCCCGGAACCGCGCGCACTCCTGCTGGACGAGCCGCTTTCGGCGCTGGACCTGAAGCTGCGGCAAGCCATGCGCGTGGAGCTGAAGCAGTTGCAGGAAGAGACCGGCATCACCTTCATCTTTGTCACCCATGATCAGGAGGAAGCCCTGACCATGTCCGACCGGATCGCGGTGATGAGCGCAGGCCATGTCCAGCAGATCGGCACGGCGCGCGACATGTACGAGGCTCCGGTCAACCGCTTTGTCGCGGACTTCATTGGCGAGACCAATCTCTTGCAGGTCGATGTGGCCTCGGTCGCGGGGGGGATGGCCCGGGTGGTGCTGCCGGGGGGCCACCAGCTGACCTGCCCGGCCGCAAGCGATGCGGGCGGGCAGCACCACCTGTCGATCCGGCCCGAGCGGGTGTCGCTGGTCGCCTCGGGGGGGGATCTTGAGGTCACGGTGGAACGGGTGGTGTATCTTGGGACCGACCTGCAGATATTGGCCCGGCTGGACGGCGGGGCGGACGTGCATGTCCGCATCCAGAACTCGGCCCGGATCGCGGTGCCTTCGGTCGGGGATCGCATCGGTCTGCGGATCGAGGAGGGCGCTGCGCGCCTCTTGGTCGACTGATGGCGGGGCCGCTGTCCGATCATACCCCCGAGGGCAGCGGCGGTTATCGCGGGCTGGTGGGCGCGCTTCTGTTGCCGACCTGGATCGCCATCGGCGTATTCCTGGTCTTGCCGGTCGCGCTGATGGCGGTCTATTCCGTCCTGACCAAGGAATTCCGCGGCGGGGTCGACTGGCAGTTCTCGCTGGCGGCCTATGACCAGTTCTTTCTGAACCGGGGGCTGTTCGGCGACGAGCCGCCGGTTCTGGAATGGACCTACATCGCCATTTTCCTGCGGTCGATCTGGCAGGCGCTGCTGGCCACGGTTTTCTGCCTGCTGATCGGTTTTCCGACGGCCTGGTTCATCGCCACGAGACCTGCCGCAAGCCGGGGCATCTGGCTGTTCCTGATCACCATTCCCTATTGGGTGAACCTCTTGATCCGGACGGTCAGCCTGAAGTTCCTGATCCGCGACAACGGACCCCTGAACGAGGCGCTGATCGGCATCGGTCTGATCGACAGCCCGCTGCCCCTGGTCAATACCAACCTCGCGGTGCAGCTGGGCCTCTTCTACAGCTATCTGCCCTTCATGGTGCTGCCGATCTACGCGGCGGTCGAACGCTACAACTTTGCTCTGTCCGAAGCGGCGGCGGACCTTTACGCCTCGCGCTGGGTGACGCTGCGCGAGATCGTGCTGCCGATCGTGCGCCCGGGCATCGTCGCGGGCTGCCTTCTGGTCTTCATCCCCTCGCTGGGAGCGTTCCTGGCACCGGACCTTCTGGGAGGGGCCAAGACCTTCATGATCGGGTCGCTGATCGATGAGCAGTTCAAGGGCAGCCTTGGCAACTGGCCGTTCGGGGCGGCTGTATCGATGATCCTGATGACGCTGGTGATGATCGCCTTGCTGGTCTACGCAAGATCGGCAGCCAAGGGGGAGGCGGCATGAAGGGCGTGCGGCATTACCCCGGCTTTCTTGGGATGACCATCCTGTGCCTTGTGGTCCTTTATGCACCGCTTCTGGTGATCATGGCCTATTCCTTCAATGGCTCGACCTCGATCACCAGCTGGGGCGGCTTTTCGCTGCGCTGGTATGCCGAGGTCTTTAACGGGCCCGAGTCCGAGCGGTTCGGGCAGGCGGCGTGGAATTCGCTGACCATCGCGGTGATCGCCGCGACAGTCGCGACAGCCATCGCGACGGCGGCGGCCGTGGCCATGGTGCGGGGCGGGCGGTTCCGGGGCAGGGGGGCGACATTCGCGCTGATCAACCTGCCGCTGATGGTGCCCGAGATCGTGACGGCGGTGGCGACGCTGATCTTCTTCAGCATGATCGGGCTGACGACGGGCTATCTGACCGTCCTAGTCGCCCATGTCACTTTCTGCATCCCCTTTGCCTATCTGCCGATCTCGGCCCGGCTGCAGGGGATCGAGGACCAATACGAACAGGCCGCGCGCGACCTTTATGCGACCCGGTGGCAGGCGTTCCGGCTGATTCTTTTACCGCTGCTGGCGCCCGGGGTGATCTCGGGGTTCCTTCTGGCCTTCATCATCTCGCTTGACGACTTCATCATCACGAATTTCGTGAAAGGTGCCGGGATGGAGACCTTGCCGACCGCGATCTTCGGATCGGTGAAGCAAGGCATCAAGCCGAACATCATGGCGATATCGACGCTGATGCTGATCGTTTCCATCCTGTTTGTGACGCTGTCCTACCTGATCAACCGCAAGGGCCGCAGAAGCCCGCAACCCCCGACCCCGTCCTGACCGACAAGGAGACCGAAAGATGAAGTTCCGCCTGACGACACTTGCCCTCTTGCTGGCCGGCCCCGCCTTTGCCCAGGGCGAGCTGAAGGTCTATCACTGGTTCGAGTACATTCCGCAGGAGCTGGTCGACAAGTTCACCGCCGAGACCGGCATCGAAGTGACGATCGACACCTACGACAGCAACGAAGCCATGCTTGCCGCGCTGAAGGCCGGGAAGCTGGGGCAATATGACGTGGCCGTGCCGGGCGACTACATGGTGCAGATCATGGCGGGCGAGGGCCTGCTGGACAGTTTCACCCCCGACGAGCTGCCGAACTTTGCCAATATCGATCCGAAGTGGCTGGATGTGCCCTTCGACCCCGGTCGCAAATCCTCGATCCCCTATCAGTGGGGCTCGACCGCGTTCAGCGTGAATCGCGACGTCTATCAGGGCGACATCGACACGCTTGGCATCATCTTCAACCCGCCGGACGAGCTGAAGGGCAAGATCAACGTCCTGGACAGCCAGGGCGAAGTGCTGGCGCTGGGCTCGATCTACATGGGCATCCCGCAATGTTCGACCGACAAGACGCAACTGAAGGCGCTGTCAGACATGCTGGTGGCAGCCAAGGCGAACTGGGCGAGCTTCGGGTCGGACACGGCGAAGGATGTGCTGGTGTCGGGCGATGCGGCGGCGGGCATGATCTACAACGGCTTTTCGGCCAAGGCGCGGGCCGAGGGGGCGAATGTCGAATACGCCTATCCGAAAGAAGGCTTCGTCGTCTGGATGGACAACATGGTCCTGTTGAAGGACGCGCCGAACCGCGAGAACGCGCTGAAATTCATGAACTTCCTGCTGCAACCCGAAAACGCCGCCGCCGTCACCAACTATGCCGCCTATACCTCGGGCGTGATGGGGGTCGAGCCGTTCCTGGACGAAGCGATCAAGACCAGCCCGGAAAACAATCCGCCGGCGACAGCGCCCGCCGGAAGCTTCATCCAGGTCTGCGACGAGGCGACCCAGAAGCTTTACGATGCGGTCTGGATAAACCTGAAGAAATAGTCGGGGCCTTTAGCCGCGCGCGTCCTTGCGGCGCGCGCGGTCAGCCTGTCTGGGGAAGCCATGCGCCTTGCCGTCCTGCAAACCCCTTCGCCCGAAGGTGATCTTGATGCCGCGCTTGACCGGGTCGAACAGGCGCTGCGGGCAGCCGCGGCGGCCCGGGCCGATGCTCTGGTCGTGCCGGAGGTGTTTCTTCCGGGCTACAACCTTGCCGATCCGGCCGCGCATGCGCTTGCCGATGGTGCCCCCGCGCTGCAGCGGCTGTCCGCTGCGGCGGCACGGGCAGGCACAGCGCTGGTTCTGGGCTATGCCGAAGCGCATGGAGACCGCGTCTACAACAGCGCGCTGTGCATCGGCCCAGACGGGCGGGACTGCGCGCGCTATCGCAAGGTGCAGCTCTACGGACCCCGCGAAAAGGCGATCTACACGCCGGGCGATGCTTACGCCACGTTCGCCCTGGCCGGTCGCAGGGCGGCCCTTCTGATCTGCTACGACATCGAGTTTGCTCCGCATGTTGCCGCGCTGGCGCGGCTGGGAACCGAAGTGATCCTGGTCCCGACAGCGAACATGGCCCCGTATTCCCATGTGGTCCGGCACACCGTCCCGGCCATGGCGGCCAATCACGGGCTGGCCATCGCCTATGCCAACTACTGCGGTTCCGAGCGGGACCTGACCTATGTCGGCGGCAGTCTGATCGTCGGACCGCATGGCGAGATTCTGGCCCAGGCCGGGGACCATCCGGCGCTGCTGATTGCCGATGTCCCTGAAACCGACCCCGAACGGCTTAGCAGTCAGGCCCGGGATTTCCGCGCGGTATCGGACTGACCGGGACGTTCGGTCCGCCGGGAGGGCGGGCCCGCGGACTCGGCGAAACGGCAGCTCTCAGTGCCGTCGGCAGAACGCATCGCGCAGCGCGGTGACGACGGTGGCGACCTCTTCGCGCGCCAGGCTGTAGATCACGCTTTTCCCGTCGCGCCGGGTCTGGACGATGCCCTCGGCCCTGAGCCGCATCAGCTGCTGCGAGACGCTGACCGGACTTGTCCCCAGCGCCTCGGCAAGTTGGGTGACGCTCAACTCGCCATCGACGAGACAGCAGAGAATCTGCAACCGTCCCTCGTGCGAAAGCGACTTCAACAGCGCCACCGCACGCGAGGCCTGTTCCGGCGTGCCGCCGAAGCCTTCCAGGATCTCTGCCATCTTCGTCTCCGCTCTCATTCGAACGCACAACCCTTCTTAGCACCGAGCGCCCGGAACACCATCGCCGCCGGGCAGAAGCCGGTGAAGGATGATTGCAGCAGGTTCAGCCCGATGAACACGGTGAGCCAGATGAACAGGGGAGAGACATAGGCGGTCAGCACGGTGCTGAGCAGGACCATGACTCCGGCAAAGCGCAGAACAGCAGTATCGATGGTCATCGTTTATCCTTTCGTGGTTTCTTTAAGCTTGTCGATCCCCAGCACCTTGAGTGCCAGGCTTTCGTAGAACGGCTCGGACGTTCCTTTCCGCAGCTTGCGGATGAAGTATTTCTCGAACCCTGCCTTGGCCAAGTGGACCCACTTGCCCGACGACGACCAGTTGACGTTGCGCGGCGGGATCTGCGGCTGGGCCACAAAGGCGATGCCCCCGTCGCCGAAGTCGGCCAGGCAGACCGCGTTCCAGGTGCCGACGCTGTCGGGTTCCTTGCCGCGGACGATGTTGCCGATGTTGTGGGCCGTTGCGGTGACCATGCTTTCGATCATGAACCCGGTCTTCGGCACGCCGCAGGGCACCGGCGTCGGCCCCAGCGGCGGGATCGCCACGCAGACGCCAACGGCGAAGATGTTGGGGTATTTCGGGTTCTGCTGGTGCTTGTCGACGATGGTGAAGCCGCGCGGATTGCTCAGGCCCTCGATCCCCGCGACCGGCTTGATCCCCCGGAAGGCGGGGAGCATCATCGAGAAGGCGAAGGGCAGGTCCTTTTCGGGTTTCGCCACCCCGTCCTCGCCGACTTCCTCGACGAACATGTGCCCGTCTTCGACCCGCTTTACGCGGGAGTTGGTCATCCACTTGATGTGCTTTTCGCGCATCTGGGATTCGAGCAGGCCCTTGGTGTCGCCCACCCCGTCGAGGCCCAGATGCCCGATGTAGGGTTCCGGCGTGACGAAGGTCATCGGCACCCGGTCGCGCACACGGGCTTTGCGCAGCGCGGTTTCCAGGACGAACAGGAACTCGTAGGCCGGACCGAAACAGCTTGCCCCCTGCGCCGCCCCGATCACCACCGGGCCGGGGTTGGCCACCAGCCTTTCAAAGACCGACTTCGCGGCTTCGGCGTGGTCGATGTGGCAGATCGACTGGGTAAAACCCTGCGGACCCAGACCCGGAACCTCGTCGAAGGCCAGCTCCGGCCCCGTCGCGATCACCAGGTAATCGTAGGCAACCGACTTGCCGTCGACCAGGGCGATCCGGCTCTCTTCGGGAACCAGCTTCTCGGCCGCTACGGGCACGAACGCGATCCCCTTCTTCTGCATCACGGGGGCCAGGTCCACCGTGATGTCCTCGCGGTCGCGCCAGCCCACGGCGATCCAGGGGTTTGAGGGCACGAAGTGATACTTAGGATCCTTGGTGACCACGGTCACGCGATCCTCGGGGCGCAACTGGTCCTTCAACTCGTAAGCCATGATGGCGCCGCCAAGTCCGGCTCCCAGAACAACGACATGTGCCATTTCCGTCTCCTCCTCCGATCAGGCTGTGGCTTCCGCCCCGGTGCGGAACACGCGGTAAATCGCCGGGATGACAAGAACGGTCAGCAGAGTTGAACTCAGCAGACCGAACAGAAGCGAGATGGCGAGGCCCTGGAAAATAGGGTCCGCAAGGATCACCACCGCGCCGATCATTGCGGCGATGGCGGTCAGGAGGATCGGCTTGAAGCGGATCGCCCCGGCCTCGATCAAGAGGTCCACCGTGACGGGGCCGTCCCCGTGACGAATGAAGTCCACCAGGAGGATCGAGTTGCGCACGATGATCCCGGCCAGCGCGATGAAGCCGATCATGGAGGTGGCGGAAAACGGGGCTGCGAACAGCCAATGGCCGAACATGATCCCCAGGAAGGTCAGTGGGATCGGCGTCAGGATCACCAGCGGCAGCCTGAACGAGCCGAACTGTGCGACGACCAGGATGTAGATGCCGACGAGCGCCACCCCGAAGGCCGCCCCCATGTCGCGGAAGGTGACATAGGTCACTTCCCATTCGCCATCCCATAGAAGCGTGACCTTGCTTTCATCCCCGGGCTGGCCGTTGAACGAGATTTCTGGCTTCGTTCCCTCCGGCCAGTCCATCTTTTCGATCTGATCGGCCACGGCCAGCATCCCGTAGAGCGGCGCCTCGAAGGCCCCGGCCAGTTCCGCCGTCACCATCTCGGCATTGCGGCTGTTGTGGCGGAAGATCGGGAAACTGGCGGCCTCCTCCCCAACCGTGACCACATCCCCCAGCTCCACCACCCCCCGCGCGCCGGGAAGCGCGTTGGCAGGAATGGGGGTCGTCAGGAAGCGTTCGTCCAGCACCCGGTCCGACTTGTCGCGCCCCACAACCAGCGGGATCGGCAAGCGCCCCTCGCCCCGGTGCGAATAGCCGACCGTCTGGCCGCCGTTCAGGAGCGCCAGCGTGTCGAACACGTCCTGTTCCTGCACCGCGTAGAAATCGAGGTCATCCGAGGAAATCGTCGCCCGCAGCCGCCGCGCCTGAGTGCCGAAGCTGTCGTCCACGTCGACGATGAAGGGCACGGCCTCGAAGGCCTGCCGGATCAGCGCCGCCGCCTCGCGCCGGGTCTTCGCGTCCGGGCCATAGACCTCGGCCAGCAGGGTCGAGATCACCGGCGGCCCCGGTGGGGGTTCCACCACCTTCAGACTGGTGCCAGCAGGCACTGTGAGGCGCTTCAACCGCTCCCGCAGGTCCAGCGCAATGTCATGGCTTGCCCGGTCGCGGTCGGCTTTCGGCGCAAGGTTGATCGCCACCTCGCCCAGCTGTGGCTCGGACCGCAGGTAGTAATGCCGCACCAACCCGTTGAAGTTGAACGGGGCGGGCGTCCCGGCATAGGTCTGGGCGCTCGTCACCTCGGGCAGCCCCATCACCACATCCGCCACGTCGCGGGCCACCCGGTCCGTCGCCTCGGTGGACGACCCTTCGGGCAGGTCGATGACCACCGACAGTTCCGACTTGTTGTCGAAGGGCAGAAGTTTGACCGTCACGTCCCGCGTGTAAAGCGCCGCGAGCGACCCGAAGGACAAGGCCGCCGTGACAAGCAGGAAGCCCAGGCTGCGGGCCCTGGTTTTCAGGATGGGGCGGGCGGCGCCGGCGTAGGCTCTTTCAAGCCAGCCGCCGCGATGTCCGCCACGGCTGTCGTCCTGGACATGCTCGTCCTTGGCCACCCGACCGGCGATCCGGACCATAAGCCAGGGGGTGATGATTACCGCGACGAAGAAGGAAAAGATCATCGCCGCGCTGGCATTGGCCGGGATCGGCGACATGTAGGGGCCCATCAGCCCGCTGACGAAGAGCATCGGAAGAAGCGCGACCACCACCGTCAGCGTCGCCACGATGGTCGGGTTGCCGACCTCGGCCACCGCCTCGATCGCGGCCTGAACGCGCGATTTGCGCCGATCCATGCCCCAGTGGCGGTCGATGTTCTCGATCACCACGATGGCGTCGTCCACAAGGATGCCGATGCTGAAGATGAGCGCGAAGAGCGACACCCGGTTCAGCGTGAAACCCATGACCCAGGCCGCGAACAGCGTGAGGAGGATCGTGACCGGGATCACGATCGCTACTACCATCGCCTGACGCCAGCCGATGGCCAGCCAGACCAGCGCGATGATCGACACCGTCGCCAGCCCGAGGTGGAACAGAAGCTCGTTCGCCTTCTCGTTTGCCGTCTCGCCATAGTCGCGGGTGACGGTGACGGTCACGCCTTCGGGGATCAGCCGCGCTCTCAGCGCCTCGACCCGTTGCAGGACGTCTTCGGCCACCACCACCGCATTCGCGCCCGCCCGCTTGGCAACCGCCAGCGTCACTGCCGGGCCACCGGTTTCACCCTTTGCCAGATGCGAGACGATGACGTCTTTGGTATTCTCAACATAGCGCACCGTGGCCACGTCCGAGACATAGACCGGCCGTCCGTCCCGGGTGGTCAGCAGCAGCCGCGCCACTTCGGACGGGGCGGTCAGCGTCTTCCCCGCAACCAGGTCCACCATCTGTCCCTGATCGCGCAAGCGCCCGGTGTTCAGCACCCGGTTGGCCTGAGCAACCTTGCCCGCCAGCTGTTGCAGCGTCACACCATAGAGGGCCAGCCGGTCCGGGTCCGGCTCGATGCGGATCGCGTCCTGCGCGTCGCCGACAAGGTAGGTCAGCCCCACATCCTCGGTCTTGGCGACCTCGGTCTGGAGCGTCCTGGCGATCCGGGTCAGGTCATTCGCCGTCATGTCCGTTGCCGACAGGGTCAGCGTCAGGATCGCCACATCGTCGATCCCCCGGCCCACGATCAGCGGCTCCGGGATGCCCACCGGGATCGAGCCGATGTTCGCCTGCACCTTGTCATGCACCCGAAGGATCGCGTCTTCCGACCGTGTGCCGACCTCGAACCGCGCCGTCACCATCGCCGCATCGTCGCGGGTGGACGAATAGACATGCTCGACCTCGTTGATCCCCTTGACGATGACTTCCAGCGGCTCGGTCACCAGCTTGACCGCATCCGCAGCCTTCAGACCCGGGGCCTGGACATGGATGTCGACCAGCGGCACCGAGATCTGCGGCTCCTCTTCGCGCGGCAGGCTGACCAGCGCGACCAGCCCCGCCGCCAGGGCGGCCAGGATGAACAGCGGCGTCAGTGCCGAGTTGATGAAGGCCTTCGTCAGCCCGCCGGCGATGCCGAGTGGATGCTTTCGGTCAGTCATGGCCCACCTCGGCAGCGACATCCGCAGCAGGAACGACCACATCGCCAGCGGCAAGACCGCTGATCACCTCGACCATCTCGACCCCGTCCACCACCTGCTTTTCGCCCGGAACGATGGACCGCAGGGCTGGACCTTCGGCCCCCCGCACGCCCACGAAGTCCAATCCCGCCCGGGTGACGACATCCGCCGCAGGCACCAGCAGCGCCTCACGCTGGCCCACCGGCAGCCGCACCAGCATCCGCGCGCCGACGAAGGTGTCGGGCAGTCCCTCGATCTCGACATCGGCGACAACCCGGCCGCCTTCGATCAGCGGATAGACCTTTGCCAGCGTCCCCTCGCGATCCATGCCGGCCTCGGAAATCCGGATCGTGTCGCCCGCCTCCAGCGCCGTCGCATGGCGCTCGGGGACGGCAATCCGCAGGAAGGTCCCGCCTCCGCCCACGACCGCCACCACTTCGCCCGGCATCAGCACAGCGCCCTTGGTCAGGGGCACGTCCAGCACCCGGCCCGCGACGGGGGCCAGCACGACCCCCTCCCTTGCCTGCTGCGCAATGACATCCGCCTGCGCGGCCAGGGATGCGATCTGACCTTTCAGCACGTCGAACCCGGTCCGCAGCGCATCCACCCGCTGCGTGGTCGTCACACCGGTCTTCAACAGGTCTTCGCCGCGCCGGAGGTCCGCCTCGGCATTGACCAGTTGCGCCGCCAGCGCCGCACGCTGGGCCGCCAGGGCCGCCAACTGGAACGCCAGCTTGTCATCGACAATCCGCGCCAGTTCCTGTCCCGCCCCGACCAAGTCGCCCTCTGCGACCGCAAGTTCGACCAGCGTGCCCCCGATCCGCGCCCGTGCCGGTATGCGGTCGCGGGCCTCGACCGTGCCGAAGACCGCCTTCCAGTCGGTCAGGCGTGTGGGGACGACCGTTAGCTCCTGCGCCGCCACCTGACATGCAGCGGACGAAAGCAGGGCGGCGACCAGCGCGGCTGCAGAAAGGCGGAACATGCGACTCGGCTCCCGATTATGGCTTGACAGATATAAAGGTTTAAAGCTGTGAAATACAATACCTGTATTCGGCATCCCGAAATTCTGAGGACAAGGTCGCCAGAGGGCCGATGGCGAACCCTGCAAGGTGGTGACCGCGCCATTCCGGGCTGCCGGCCAATCGTCAACGGGACAACGCCGAAACCTGCCAAGGCATCGGGCAAGCGATGACCACTTGCAGTCCAGACAGCACAGGGGTCGGGCGGGGTTGGGTTTGCCGTCCGAGCTTCTGCCCCCCGACGACAGTCCAATCTGTTGTATTCATTGCGAAACCGAAGGTGAGCCTGACGGCCCCGTCCATGGGGACGGACCTGCCGTACGGACTTCGTGACGGGGCTGCCGGGCGCGCCCGTTCATGGCTTGCAAGTCCGGCGCAGCGGGATGATGGCGCGGCACGCCCGGCCGAGAGGTTCGGGCGGCTGTCTGCCGTGGCCCTGTCCGAAGGCGCGGTTGCGGCGGGGACACCCGCCTTTCGGCATTGGTCCTTCCGCAGCCCTCGCCGATCAGCGCAGGCGCAGGCGTGGGTCCAGCGCGTCGCGCAAGCCGTCGCCGATGTAGTTGATGCTCAGCACCGTCAGCGAGATCGCAAGGCCGGGAAACAGCACGCGGTTCGGGTCCATCTGCATGTATTCGACGCCCTCGAACAGAAGCCGCCCCCAGGTCGGAAAATCAGGCGGAAAGCCGAGGCCAAGGAACGAAAGCGCGCTTTCGGTGATGATCGCCGAGGCAAAGCCCAGGGTTGCCGCCACCATCACCGGCGACAGCACATTGGGCAGGATATGGGTCAGGATGATCTGAAGCGGCGGCGTGCCGATCGAGCGCGCCGCCAGCACGAATTCGCGTTCCTTCAGCGCCAGAACCTCGCCGCGCACGACGCGGGCGGCCTGCATCCACGAGGTCAGGCCGATCGCGCTGACGATCAACAGGAAGGTGCCGATCTCGATGCCAAACACGCCCGCCAGCGCATCGCGGAACAGCATCACCATGACCAGAAGCAAGGGCAAGAGCGGCAGCGCCAGGAACAGGTCGGTCAGCCGCATCAGCGGCCCGTCGAGCCAGCGCACGAAACCGGCCAGCACTCCCACCGTGGTGCCGACGAGGACCGCGATGGCCATGGCCACCAGCCCGACGGCCAGTGACACCTTCCCCCCCGCCAGCATCCGCGCCAGCGTGTCGCGGCCAAGCTGGTCGGTGCCCAGCGGATGCGCGAGGCTGGGCGACAGGTTGCGCGCGCGCATCATGTCGGCCGCCTTCGGCTCGATGAAGGCCGGGTCGACCTGCCAGAGCCACGGCCCGATCAACACGGCAAGGATCAGCGCCAGCAGCACCGCAGCCCCCACCATGGCCCCGCTGTGATGGCGGAACTGACGCCAGACCCCCGCCCACGGGCCGCGCGCATGTTCGGAAAAAGCGCCTGAAGTCGTTTCAGTCATAGCGGATCCTCGGGTCCATCATGCCGTAAAGCAGGTCGGCCACCAGATTGAAGAAGACGATCAGCGCGGCAAAGATGAAGGTCAGCGTCTGCACCATCGGCAGGTCGCTGGCCACGATCGCGCCGATCAGTGCGCCGCCGATGCCGTTGATCTTGAACACCTGTTCGACGATGATCGAGCCGCCGAAGATCGACGGCATCCCCAGCGCCAGCACGGTGATGACCGGGATCATCGCATTGCGCAGCGCGTGCTTCATCACCACGGTCCCTTCCAGCGCGCCCTTGGCCCTTGCGGTGCGCACATAGTCCTGCCCCAGCGTGTCGAGCATGGCGGACCTTGTATAGCGGCTGATCTCGGCGGCATGGAACAGCGCGATCACCGCGACCGGCAGCGCCATCTGCCAGACCTGCCGCGACAGGCTGGAAAAATCCGTCACCTTCAGCGAGGCGTCGTAATAGGACGGAAACCAGCCGAGGTTGACCGCAAAGATCACGATCAAGAGCACGCCGGTAAAGAAGGTCGGCACCGAATAGCCGATCATCGCGACAAAGGTGCCAAGCTGGTCGAACCAGGAATACTGGCGATAGGCGGAATAGACGCCGATCGGCAGGGCGATGGCCGCCGCGATCAGATAGCCGGACCCCACCACGGTCATAGTGCGCGCCAGCCGGTCGCCGATCACGTCGAACACCGGGGCGCGGCTTTGCCAGGACAGGATGCGCTGCTGGTCGCCCCCCAGCGAGGTGCCGAACCAGCCGTCGATCAGATAGGCGGGCTCGACGATGAAAAACTGTTTCAGCCACAACAGATAGCGCACGAACACCGGCTGGTCGGCACCGAGGGCCGCGATCATCTTGGCGCGGGTTTCGGGCGGGATCGACCGGGGAATCTCCGACATCGGCGAGCCGGGCGCCAGATCGACCATCAGGAAGATCACGAGGCTGATGAGCAAGAGCGTCGGAATCGCCAGCAGCAGCCGGCGGAGCGCGTAGGTAAGCATGGATGTCGATGTCCCCGGAGGCGGATCAAGGCAGAGGTGGCGGGCGGGGCCGTGCGCCCCCGCCCGCCGGGTCGGGCGCTTACTTCACCCGATACCAGTCTGCCACATTCCACAGCTCGCTGTCCCAGGCGTTGACCTTGACCCCGCCCAGCGCGTTCGACATCGCCGAGAGGTTGCCGCGCAGGATCAGGGGCAGCGTCACCATGCCGTCCTTGGTCAGCATGTCGTTCATCTGCTTGGCGATGGCGGCGCGTTCGTCCATGTCGAAGGTCTGGGCCAGCTTGGCCGACAGCGCATCATACTCCGGGCTGGAGAACCGGTTGTAGTTGGTGCCGATCCAGTTGGTTTCCGGCCGCGGCGCCTTGTCGGTGGTCAGCGCGGCAAGATAGGCCTCGGGGTCGGTGCCGTCGAAGTTGTTGGCATGCATCTCGACATCGGCATAGAACTTCTCGGCCGTGTCGGGCGAAGCCGGATCACCGCCGAAGAACACGCCGGGGTCGATCACCTTCAGCTCAGTCTCGACACCGATCTCGCTCCACCAGCCCTTGATCAGCGCCTGGAAGTCCTGCCGCACCGGGTTGTTGGTGGTCTGGAACAACAGCTTCAGCGGCATACCGTCCTTTTCGCGAACCCCGTCGCCGTCACTGTCCACCCAGCCCGCTTCTTCGAGCAGCGCCTTGGCGCCCTCGATGTCCTGGGTCAGGCAGCCGGTGTTGTCCGAGGCATAAAAGGCCGGGGCCGGCACGACGTTGCAGTTGGGCGAGCCGCCTACACCATAGCCGATTTCGTTCAGCGCGGTGCGGTCGATTGCCATCGACAGCGCCTTGCGCACCCGCACATCCGAGAGCCGGGGGTTGGGGTATTTGGCGGTCGAACGCTCTCCCTCGGCCAGATCGGGCGAAGGGTCGGTCAGGTTCAGTTCCAGCCGCTCGGTGTTGGTGCCGAAGCCCATGATGAAGCTGCCCTTGCCGGCGGCCAGCATCTGCGCCTGCAACTCGGGGTTGATCTGCGCGTTCCAGGCGTAGTCGAATTCGCCCGTCTCCATCACGCCGCGTGCCGAGGCGATGGAATCACCGCCGCCCTTGATCATCGCGGTTGCGAAATGCGGCGCAGCCGGATCGCGATATTCGGGGTTGGCCTCATATTGCACGAGGTCGTTCACGGTGAAGCCGGTGACGCGGAACGGTCCGGTGCCGATCGGGGCAAAGTTCTGCTCGGTGCAGGCCGCAGCCGCCGCGCCCAGGCAGTTCTCGAACTGCGCCTTTTGCAGGATCGGGGTCTGCGAGCCGACGAAGGCGTTGAACGGATTGGCTTTCGGGGCGGTGAAGGTGATCTTCACGGTCAGGTCATCGACCGCCTCGATCTTCTCGATGCCGTCGAACTTGAACGCCTGGGCGCAGCCGCTGTCGGTCTCGTTGCAATAGGCACCGGTGAATACCACATCGGCGGCGGTCAGGGGCGTGCCGTCCGACCATTTGACGCCCGGGATCAGTTTCCAGGTGATCGACTTGAAGTCGGCCGAGATGCCGCCATTCTCGACGCTGGGGATCTCGGTCACGAGGCGGGCATAGACCGCGCCGTTCTCGTCGAATCCGGCCAGAGGTTCCAGCACCATGCTGGCGGCGTAGACATCCTTGGTGCCGCTGGACAGGTAGGGGTTCAGCGTCGAGGTCGCCTGCGGAAAGGTGATGCGCAGCTCGCCGTCGGTCGCGCGTCCCCCGGCAAAGGCGGGGAGGCCTGCCAGGGCCAGGGCAGTGCCCATCCAGAGCATGGTTTTCGTCTTCATCGTCAGTCTCCTTGTTGGTGTGAGTCGTTTCTTGTGGGTCCGCCGGTTGGTCCGGCGGCAGGCTTGTCGGGAGAAAACAGGTGGCAGGCCACGAACCGGGACGGCTGGACCTCGCGCAGTTCCGGAACCTCGGTGCGGCAACGGTCGAAGACCTTGGGGCAACGGGTGTGGAAATTGCAGCCCGGCGGCATCCGCGCCGGTGACGGGACGTCGCCCTTCAGGATGATCCGCCCGCGCCCGCCCGCCCTGCCGCCCGTGGCCCGGTCCACACGCGGCAGCGCCGACAGGAGCGCCTCGGCATAGGGATGCAGCGGTTGCGCATACAGTGCATCGCGCGGGCTAAGCTCGACGATCCGCCCCAGATACATCACCGCCACCCGCGTGGCGATGTGGCGCACCATGCTCAGATCATGGCTGATGAAGAGGTAGGTCAGGCCGAACTCGCGCTGCAACCGTTCCAGAAGGTTGACCACCTGCGCCTGGATCGACACGTCAAGCGCCGCGATCGGTTCGTCGCAGACGATGAATTTCGGGTTCAGCGCCAGCGCGCGGGCGATGCCGACGCGCTGGCGCTGGCCGCCGGAAAATTCATGCGGAAAGCGGTTGACAAAGCGCCGGTCCAGCCCGACCGCGTCCATGAGTTCGCGCACCCGGGCGGCCTTGCGGTCGGTCGACCAGTCGGTATGCACGTTCAGGGGTTCCGAGATGATCGCCGAAAGTGTCATCCGCGGGTTCAGGCTGGCCTGCGGGTCCTGGAAAACCATCTGCATGGTGGGCCGTTTGGCGCGGAGTGCCGCAGGCCCGAGTTGCAGCACATCCTCGCCGTCGATGACGATACGGCCCGCAGTCGGCTCGCACAGGCGCAGCAGCGACCGCCCCACGGTGGATTTGCCGCAACCGGATTCACCCACCAGCCCCAGCGTCTCACCCCTGTCGATGCCGAAGCTGACCCCGTCCACCGCCCGCACCGCGCCGACCCTGCGGCGCAACAATCCGGCCAGCACCGGAAAATGCATCTGCAGCCCCTCGACCTCGACGAGCCTGCGACCGACCGGACTTTCAGCCATGCGCCACCTCGTGCGGTCTGTCGGCCGCGACCCTGTGGCAGGCGACGATATGCGCCGTCGCGCCCGCCGGGCTGCCGCCGTCGCCCACGGCGCAGCAGGCGGGATTGACGCAATCACACTGGTCATGCGCCTCGGTGCAGCGGTGGCGGAACGGGCAGGCGGTGGGGGCGGCGGTCAGGATCGGCGGTTGCCCCTCGATGGTGAAAAGCTGCGCCGGGCGTTCACCATCCAGCGACGGCACGGTGCGCAGCAATGCGCGGGTATAGGGATGGCGGGGGTTGGCGAACAGGTCGGCCACCGGGGCCTCCTCGACCACCTGACCGCCATACATCACCATGACCCGGTCGGCGATTTCCGCGATGACGCCAAGGTCGTGCGAAATCCAGATGATCGCCATCCCGAGCTTCTGCCGCAGTTCGGCAATCAGCTCGATGATCTGCGCCTGCACCGTAACATCAAGTGCCGTCGTCGGTTCGTCGGCGATCAGAAGGTCGGGGTCGCAGGCCAGCGCGATGGCGATCATCACCCGTTGGCGCATGCCGCCGGAAAACTGGTGCGGATAGCTGCTCAGCCGGGCGCGCGCATCAGGGATGCCGACCAGATCCAGGAGTTCGACCGCCCGGTCGGTCGCCGCATCGCGCCGCAGGCCCTTGTGCCGGATCAAGGGCTCGGCGATCTGGTCGCCGATCGTCAGAACCGGGTTCAGGCTGGTCATCGGGTCCTGGAACACGAAGCCGACCTTTGCGCCACGGATGTCGGCCAGCTGGCGCGGCGACAGTTTCAGGATGTCCTGGCCGTTCAGGTAGACCTCGCCGCCGCGCAGGTCCGCGGGCGGCGAGGGCAGCAGGCCCAAGAGCGACAGCATCGTCACCGACTTGCCCGATCCGCTTTCGCCGACCACTCCCAGCAGTTCACCCCGCATCACGCGAAAGCTCACGTCGTTGACGGCGTGAACTTCGGAACTGCCAAGCCTGAACACGGTCTTCAGCCCGCGCACGTCGAGAACAGGCGGCGCCGTCCCCGTCGTCATGCGTGTTTCGTCGCATCCGCGTGGGTGGTATGGTGGTCGTGGGCGGACGGACCGCAGCTGCAGGCCGCGTCGGTCGTGGCAGCATGCGCAGCGTGGGTCGCATGGGCGTGGTTCTTGTCACCGGTCAAGGTTTCGGCGTGGCCGGATTGTGCCTCGGATTTTGCCTCGTTGGCGGATGGTTTGCCGCAGTCGCACATCGAAAAATCTCCTTGGTTGGGGATGCAAACACGTTCTACTGGGTTCCAACGCCGCAAGGTCAAGGGGTTTCGAGGGGCTCGGGTACACAATTCCGGTGAGGGCTTCATGCCGTGAATCCCGCGTGTCGGCCTGAATGCCCGAACGGACCCACCGCTCCCACCGGCCGGAGCCGGAACTGCCCGGCCCAATGCGAAACGACAAAGCGCCGCGGCGCGCCGACAGCCTGGTTCGATCCCGCCATCACCGCCTAGCCACACCGCCCGGCAACCGCGTCGAACGCGATGCCCTGCACGATGCTGCTTGCACTAAACACCCAGTTGGTCCGGGACGGACGGGCCGCCAGAGCCCGAAACAGGCGCGGAGTGCGGTTTCTGTGGTATGCAAGATGCTCGGAGACCGCGTTGAAAGCGCGAAGGAATACGCGCCTGGTATAAGGGTTCTGGTGGTTTGAAGGGGGGATGATGGCGGAGGGATCGGGACAGCCGTCCAACCTTCTCTGACCACAAATCCGCAGACCCCGCTGATCCGGCTCCGATCAGCGCCGGGACAAGATCTTTGCGGGCCAGGCCGGGAATGGTGCAGCAATCGTAAATGGTCTTAGTCCCCGTGGCGTTCCCGGTGTTCCGCCTGCGCATCAGCTCATGCAGTTTCTGCCACTTCGGTCATCCTGGGATCAAAGATTTCGGCCCTGCACAACGCGTAAAATCGACATGACCGACTGCACGCCTGCGTCTGCCCACTGCGGTCCTGACCGCTAGGTCGGATCGACATTCATCTCAACCAGATCATGGCAGCGGCGAGAAGAACGGATACGATGACCGAGCGCATCCGGCACCGTCCGCGCAATGGGGTTTTGTCCGGAGAGAGAGCTGCCGGTACCCCAGCCCGATCAAGGCGACGGCGATAGTCAAGATCGATGGGCTGTAGGTTTCAACCGCGGTCCGGTTCCCGATCCGCGCGCCCACCCCCCCCCGGCGTGACCGGCCCCGGCGGTCGAAAACGGCAGGTCGGGTCAAGACAGGCCGGGTCAAGAAACGTCCCGCCAAACCGAGGTCGACTGTGGAAGGCTGCTTGCCTGGCGGCGCAAGCCCGAAACGAAACCCGGCAGACGACCTGGAAGCAGGGTCGGGTGCCCCGGAAGCGCCGGGCCGGACTCGGGCGCGAAGCCGATCGAGGCAGAGATGCGTCGCCAGGAGATCTTCGGTGAGAGCTTCGCCGCGACGGATCTGGCCTTGGCAGGCCGCCGAAATCCAGAACCGCATCGCTCTGGCGGGACCATTCTGATTCCTCGGAACGGATGAGACCGCTTGCCCCGGCCAATCACAGCGGCACAGGGAAGGTCAGGTCGTGGTCACCTGGTGCCCGACGACAACGATCCGAAGCAGAGGCAGACCGATTTTCTCATCCAGGCCAAACGAAAAAGTGAGGCGATTGCGACACCTCGTCTCTGGTCAGACCGCATGAACTGGGATAACTTTGCAGGATGACTGGTGTGGTTCGCAGCCTCTGGGTTCTTTTCATCGCCACTTTCGTGGGTGGTATGCTTGCCGTTTCGGCAGCGCCGTCCAAGGCGATGGCGTCGGATCCCATGGATATGACCACCGAAATGGGCTCCGGCGACCAAGACTGCAAAAAATGTAATCCGGCGATGGACATGATGGCGGGGTGCGTGCTGTCCTGCCCGTCCTCCAGCGCCGTCGGCTTGTCCGATCAGGCCATGCCGTCATCCGATTTGACGATCAGCCGGTTTGAACGGGCTGATGTCATCTTTGTCGGGCGGAGTCCGTCTCCGGCATTTACCCCTCCACGAACCACCATCCTTGTGTGACGCGGCGTCGCCTTAGGGCGCGCCTCTCCTCTGGCTGCGCGCTTGTCGGCGCGATGGCTGATGGTCAGTCCCGGTCCATGCGCGCATGGCGGGGGAAAAGGATGACAAGACATGACGTTTGCACGGTTTCCGGCGCTTTCGCGTCGACAACTTCTCGCCGGGCTTGGGGCGGCGACCCTTGGCTACGGCGGGCCGCCCGGTCTGTTGCGGGCAATGGCGGACACATCGGCGAGGCGACCGGCGGGAGTAGTCTCGGCGCTGGCCTTCGACCGGGGCACGCTGGTGCTGGCAGCAGAGGGGCTCTGGCGCAGCGAGGATGGCGGGGCCAGTTTCGCGCCGCTGTCCGACGGTCCGGGCGCTCCGGTGAGCGCGCTCGCCACCCATCCCGATCTGGCCGGGGTGATCTATGCCACGACCGCCAGCGCCGGTCTGCAGCGGTCGCAGGACGCGGGGCTGACCTGGGCTCCGGCCGGCCCGGGCCTGCCTTCGGCACCCATGGATGCGGTGGCAATCGCCGCGCAAGATCCGCAGCTCATCTATGTCGCGGTGCGGGGTGACGGGCTTTGGCAAAGCAAGGACGGAGCGCAAACCTGGGAATTCGCCATGGACCGGCCCTTGATGGACAAGGTCGAGGTGGACGTGCAGGTTCTTGCCTCTGTCGGCAGCCTGTCGGGCATGGGCGGCTACTGGGTCTATGCCGGCACCGCAAAAGGGGCGTCAAGGGTGCCGGACTGCTTCTGCCGCTGGTCGTCGCTGGACAGCGCGGGCGCAATGGCAGTGTCGGACAGCACGGCAAAACCCGTGCAGGTCGACCCCGCCCTGCGTCTGCCGGACGTGTCGGTCACCAGCCTTGCGCTGGCACCGTCGGTTCCGGAGGTTCTGTTCGCGGGCCTGCCTTCGGGCATCTGGAAGTCGGCGGACACCGGCGCGACCTGGGCGCTGGCAAGTGGCGAGCTCGCCTCGCCACAACTTGCCGTCAATCCGCTTGACCCGAACCATGTCGTCGCTGCCGCTGCCGGCGGCACGATGCTTTCCAGCCGCGATGGCGGCGTAACCTGGTCCGCTCCGGCGGCTGTCTGATGGAGATCACGATGAAACTTAAACTTGCAACCCTGATGTTTCTTGGCTTTGCCGCGCCGACCTTTGCGGCAACCGGGACGGTCACGCTTTACAGCAACCCGACCTGCGGCTGCTGCCAGACCTATGGCGAATACCTCAAGGCCAATGGCTATGAGGTAAAGCTGGTGCCGGACGCGAATTACGACAAGGTCGCGCTCGACGCCGGGATGCCCGCGCAGGGGATCGGCTGCCATGTGGCAGTGATCGACGGCTATACGATGAGCGGGTTCATCCCGGTCAAGTTCATCGAGAAGCTGACCGCCGAGAAGCCTGACGTGACGGGCATCACCCTGCCGGGGATGCGGATGGACGCCCCCGAACTGCCGGAAGATGCGCTGACGACGCTGGATGTCTACACTTACGGCCCCACCGGCGTTGCACTTTTCCCGCTGGAATGAGCGCAGTGCGGCATAACCGGACTTTGCGCGGGGCGGCTGCGGCCGCCCTGCTGCTGGCGCCTACCGCGCAGGCGCAGACGGCCGATCCGGCCACGCTTCTGCGCGGCCAGCAACTCTATGCCACCACCTGCGCCGTTTGCCATGGTGCCAATCTGCAAGGCCAGCCGGACTGGAAACGCCGGCTGGACAGCGGGCTCATGCCGGCGCCGCCGCATGATGCGACCGGCCACACCGCAAGTCATTCCGACCGCGAGTTGTTCGCCTTTACCAGACTCGGGGTCGCTGCAGTCATGGGCGATGGCTATGAAAGCGCCATGCCAGCCTTTGGCGAGACGCTCGGCGATGACGATATCGCCGCGGTGCTGGACTACATCAAGGGCACATGGCCCGCTGAAGTGCAGCAGAAGCAGGCCGCGATCACGGCCGCGGATCAGGGCGCACAGCCATGAGCGACGCCGGGCAAGACGAACCGCGGCACAACCGGTTCCGGTTTCCTGTCTGGGGCCTGATCCCGCCTGTCGTCGCGGCGCTTCTGTTCGGTGTGTTCTTCTGGGGGCTTTTCAACCCCTCGCCGAACCTGCGCTCGGTGCTGATCGGCAAGCCGGTGCCGGAGTTCGTCCTGCCGCCGATCACGGGACGGACGGAAGGATTCGCGACCGCCGATCTGAAAGGCAAGGTGGCAGTGGTCAATGTGTTCGCCTCCTGGTGCGTGCCCTGCCGCGCCGAACACCCGTTCGTCACCGAACTCGCCCGCAGCGGCGTGCCGGTCTACGGCATCAATCACAAGGACAAGGCGGCAGACGCCCTGGCCTGGCTTGCCGAGCTTGGCGATCCCTATACCAGGATCGGCGCCGATACCGACGGGCGGGTCTCGATCGAATTCGGCGTCTATGGCCTGCCGGAAACCTTTGTGGTCGCATCGGATGGCACCATCGCCTACCGGGTCGTCGGCGCGATCACGCGGGAGACCATGGATCAGACGCTGCTGCCGCTCATCCGCGACCTGCAACGCAAGGCGGGAGGGAAGACGGAATGAACCGTGCAATCGCCGCCGTTGTGCTTGGCCTCGTGATGCCGCCCCTGCCCGGTATCGCGGGGACCATGGGCTTTGCCGTCCTCGACGCGCCTCAGGACATGCCCGAAGTGCGCTTCGTGACCGAAGACGGCAGCAGAAGGACGCTGGCGGATTTTCGCGGCAAGGTGATCCTGCTGAACATCTGGGCGACCTGGTGCATTCCCTGCCGCAAGGAAATGCCGACGCTTGACGCCTTGCAGGCCGATCTGGGCAGTTCGAAATTCGAGGTCGTCACCCTGTCGATCGACAAGGCGGGTGTGCCGGTGGTGCGCCAGTTCTTTGACGAATATGCGATCAGAAACCTGGCGATCTACGTCGATCAGACCAGTCTGGCCTTCTCCAATCTCGGGGTGTTCGGCCTGCCGACTACGCTGATCGTGGATGGCGACGGCCGCGAGCTGGCGCGGCTGATCGGCCCCGCCGAATGGAATTCTCCCGACATGGAGGAATTTCTCGCCACCTTCATCAATTAACCCGTCGCCCGTCCCGGGCGGTGGACAACCCTGACCCCGAAAGGAAACGAAATGGAAAGAACCTCTGCCTCCTGCTGCGCCACCACGGACGGCGGCGCGTCCGGCCGACTGCCGGCCTGGGCCACCCGCAACCGCATGGTCCTGGCGGGCAGTGCCGTCGTGATCGGTGGCGCGGCGCTGAACTGGGGCTGGCTGAGCGCGATCGGCGTGGCTCCGTTCCTGCTGGCGATGGCCCCCTGCGGGGTCATGGGCGCAGTTGGCATGTGTTCGATGGGCAAGAAAACGCCCGCCACCACCCCGACGGCTTCGCCGACCGAATGACTGGCTGGCTTTCAGGCCGGCCCAGGAACCATCCCAACCCACGGAGACAAAAGATGAAAAAGACCCTTAAGTCCATTGCGGTGATTGCCACCATCGGATCCTTGCCGATGGCGGCCAGTGCCCAGACCGCTTCCCCCGACGGTGCCGCGCCGCCGATGGCCGGAGCCGGTGACATGATGGGCATGATGGGCTCGATGGACGGCGGATCCATGAAGATGGACGGGATGTCGCAGTCCGACATGATGGGCCAGATGATGCAGATGATGCAGATGATGCAGATGATGCAGATGACCCAGATGATGGGAGACTGCCAGAAGATGATGGCCGACATGTCGATGATGGGCTCGGGGATGGGCTCGGGGATGGGCTCGGGGACCGATCCGATGATGGATCAGCCGGCTGATCCGGCCCCCAAGGGCTGATGACATCCTCCCCCCGGGGCATGGCGCTTCGGGGGGACAAATCCAGAGAGACGCAGATGATGACCACGGACTACAACCGACGCGCGGCCCTTGCGGCGCTGGCGGCCGCGGCGGCAACGCCGTTGTCGGCGCATTCGCTTCAGGAGCTGGAAGACGAATTCTACGACAAGGAGCAGTACTTTCAGGCACTGGACAAGCCGGTGCCGGACTTCTCGCTCAGCGGCCCGGAAGGCAGACTGTTTCAGCCGGCGGATTTCCTCGGCAAGGTCGTCGTTTTGCATTTCATCTATACCAACTGCCCCGACCTCTGCCCGTTGCAGACCGAAAAGCTGGCCGGGGTGCAGAACGACATCAACCAGACCCCGATGAAGGATCTCGTCCAGTTTGTCACGATCACCACTGATCCCGGGCGCGACACGCCCGAGGTGATGGCCGCCTTCGGCCCGCTGCACGGCATGGACCCGGTGAACTGGCAGTTCCTGACCACCGGCCCCGACCAGCCCGAGGACTATACCCGCACTCTGGCGCAGGCCTTCGGCCACAAGTTCCGGGCCGAAAGCGATGGCTCGCTGACTCACGGCGTCGTCACCCATGTCGTCGGCAAATTCGGTCGCTGGCAGGGCAACTTTCACGGGATGAAATTTCAGCCGATCAACCTGCTGATGTTCGTCAATGCCCTGACCAATGATTATGAGGCACCCCAGCAGACGGGATTCTGGGACCGGATCCGGGGCTGGCTGTGATGCGCATCGCCACGTTCAGACAAGGGACAATGCCATGCTGACCATCTCGGGCATCAGTGTCCTCGCGGCCTTTCTGGCCGGTGCCATCTCGTTCCTGTCGCCGTGCTGTCTGCCGCTGGTGCCAGGATATGTGTCCTATATCGCAGGCCAGCCCGAGCTTCGGTCGCAGCATCGTGTCGGGTGGCGGGCGCGGCTGCGGGCCGTGGGGCTGAGCCTGAGTTTCGTGCTGGGGTTTTCCACGGTGCTGATCGCGCTCGGGGCGGGGGCGAGCGCGTTGGGCTCGACGCTGCTCGCCTGGCGGGTCGAACTCAATCTGCTGGGCGGTGCGGTGATCGTCCTGTTCGGCCTGGTGATGCTCGGGCTGTTTCGCCTGCCGTTCCTGGCCCGCGACATGCGCTTCAATCTGGACATCCCCGGCGGTCGTCCCTTGGGGGCCTATGTGCTAGGCCTCGCCTTCGCTTTCGGCTGGACGCCCTGCATCGGTCCGATCCTCGGCGCGATCCTGACGCTCAGCGCCAGTTCCGGCAGTCTGCAAAGCGGTGTCTTGCTCCTGACGATCTATTCGCTCGGACTGGGAGTGCCCTTCCTGCTGACGGCGCTGTTCACCGATGCCATCGCGGCGCGGATCAAGTCCATCGGGCGGGCAGGTAGAGTGCTTTACATGGCGGCGGGTGGCGTCATGGTGCTGATGGGGGTGGCGGTGATGACCGGGCAGATGTCGCGCATGGCCTACTGGATGCTGGAAACCTTTCCGTCGCTGAACTTCACGCTGGTGTGATCCATGGCGTGCCAGCGCAAGACATCGGACGGTAACGCAAGCGACGATCTGGCATCTGCAGGTTCCGAGAAGACCGGGACCGGGACACGAGGCAGCGCCAGACTGGACTTGCCCGGCCATTAAGGCGAGCGTTTGGCTCACTTCCCGGGCCTTTCGCTCGAAGGCGATGGGGCTCTGGAAGCCGAGCGATGAATGCCGCGGCCTTTTTCAGGATGTCGCGCTCCTGCTTCAGCACCGCGTTCTCCCGGCGCAGCCGCTTCAGCCCGGATTGCAGATCGACCGGCGTCTCACTCGGCTCGCAGGCCTCGCGCACCCGCCCCAGCCACCGGGTCAGCGTCGACGGCCAGATGCCGTGATCCTCCCCGATCTCCCGCCACGTCTGTCCGCTGGTCAGCGCCAGACGCACCGCTTCACGTCGAAACTCCGGCGTCGGTCTGTTCCCATTTCCCGCAGAACACTTTCTGGGTCCTAAGTTGGCACTCTCCACTTTCCCCGGGCAAGTCCATCTTGGGAATGCGCCGGTTGGAGCGTGACGACGCTACACGGAACCGTATCCTGCGTTTCGGATGCTGCTGACGCCATGTTCCGCGATGAAGTCAGACACAGGGCAAGCCGTTGGTTTTCGGGAACCCTGACCTGGTTCAGACCGCACCAACCGCGACTGGCGAACCACGCCCTCCATCCTGACATCGGCCACGCGCCTGACAGCACCACCGGACGGGTCGCTCCATATCGGCACCACCGGCGAAGGAAGAATTCGACCTGCTGCAGTAGCTTGCATCAGGGCCGCCCATGGCATGAATTAATATCTATACAATAAATCTTCTGACGCTATATTGGCTGAAATCAAAACCAACAGGGGTCTGCCATGCTCAAGCTTGATCGTCGTAATTTCCTTGCCGGGACGGCAGGGCTTTCGTTCCTTTCGGCCTTGCCGGGCATCGCGCTCGCGGCGGGCCATGACACGCTGAAAGTCGCCATCGGCGGCGAGACCGGCGACCTGGACCTGCTGCAAAACGTCTCGACCCTCTCGTCCTATACGGTCGTGTTTGACGGGCTGATCCACTATGGCCCCGGCGGCACGCTGGTGCCGGGACTGGCGACGGCCTGGGCGGTGGCCGAGGATGGCCTGTCGATCAGCTTCGATCTGCGCGAAGGCGTCGCATTTTCAGACGGCACCCCGTTCGATGCGGCTGCCGCGGAATGGAACCTGAAGCGCTGGATGGGGGTCGCCGATTTCTCGTGGATCGGCATCGCGGATGCCTATGACAGCATCGTTGTCGACGCGCCGAACAAGATCACCATCAAGCTGAAGCGCCCGGTTCCGGCGGCGCTGTTGGAGCTGACCATCGTGCGCCCGGTGCGGTTCCTGTCGCCCAAGGCCGTGGCGGCGGATGGCAAGCAATCCGCCCCGATCGGCACCGGGCCGTGGATCGTGGAAAGCTATGACAGCAGCCAGACCGTGCTGGTGCGCAACGACAATTACTGGGGCGAGAAGCCCAGTTTCGCCCGGATGGAGCTGAAAGTGGTGCCGGACGAACTGGCCCGCGCCAATGGCCTGCGGGCGGGCGATCTGGACGTGATCGGCGGCGACTGGGTGGCTCCGCTGTCGCCGCGCCGCGCCTCGGCGCTGAAGGGCGAGGGCATGACCGTGGTGGCCGAAGCCGGCACCGCGACGACGATTCTCGGCTACTCGCCGAAATCGCCGATGATGCAGGACAAGGCTGTGCGCGAAGCGATCTTCATCGGCATCGACCGCGCCGCCATCGCGGCCGTGCTGTTCGAGGGTTATGCCGACGCGACGGTCAACATCTTCCCGACGACAGTGCCGACAGCAGGCAAGCAGTTGCCGGTTCCGGCACGTGATGTGGCTGCGGCACAGGCGGCATTGACGGCCGGTGGCTGGGCTGGCGATGCGTCGGGCTTTACCAAGGACGGTGTGGCGCTTGCCATTGATTTTCTGGTGTCGGAGGAAGCCTTCCCCGGCTCGCGCCGGATCGCCGAGATGATCCAGGGCCAGTTGACCGAAGTGGGTATCCAGGTGTCGATCTCGTCGGTGGATACCGCCGTGATGCACGCCCGGCGTCCGGCGTTCGAATATGACCTGACCTTCTTTGCGACCTACGGCGCGCCCTATGATCCGCATGGCACGCTCGGCTCGTCCTTCGTGACGGCGGTCGATACCGGGCCGGATGGCAAGGTCTATGTGTCGGACGAGCTGGACGCGCTGGTGCTTGCCGCCCTTGCCACCGGCGGTGATGCGCGTGAAGGCGCGATGCAGGCGGTCTACGACTGGATCAGCGGCAACACCGCCGCCTGCCCGCTGGTGGTCAGCCAGCGCATCTGGGCGGTCAACCCGCGGGTCAAGGGCTTTGTGCTGCCGGCGACGGATTATGACATCCCGTTCATGGGCATCACGCTGGGCTGATCCGGCGCAGAAAGGGCGATTCCAATGCAACGCATGTTCCTGCGGCGGGTTGGGCTTGCCCTGCTGCTGATGCTGGCCGCCACCGCACTGACTTTCGCACTGGTGTCGGCCGCCCCCGGCAATGTGGCGGCGATGATCGCCGAACGCGCTGCCGGGGCCGGGGCGGACGGGGCGATGATCGCGCGCATCGCCGCCGAACTGGGCCTGAACGACCCGCTGCCGCTGCGCTATCTGCGCTGGCTCGGCAATGCGGCGCAGGGCGATTTCGGCGTGTCGCTGCGCACCGGCAAGCCGATGGCAGAGGAATTCGCCGCCCGCATCCCGGTGACGCTGGCGCTGTTGTCGGGCGGCGGGGTGCTGGTGCTGGTGCTGTCGCTGGTCATGGGTCTGGCGGGTGCGGTGTCGAATGGCGGCGTGGCCGACCGGCTGTTGCACGGGCTGGCGTTGATCGGGGCCTCGACGCCCAACTTCTTTGTCGCGGCGATGCTGGTGATCGTATTTTCGGTCTGGCTCGGCTGGCTGCCGAGCTTCGGCATGTCGGGGCTGGCGTCCTGGTTGCTGCCCTGGATCACCATCGCGCTGTTTCCGGCCTCGGTGCTGGCGCGGGTGGTGCGGGTCAACCTGCAGGACGCGATGTCGCGGCCCTTTGCCACCACCGGCTTTGCCAAGGGCCTGACCCGCCGCGCCGTGCTGGTGCGCGAGGCGCTGCCCAATATCCTCATCCCTTTCATGACAACGTTCGGGGCGCAGTTCACCCTGATGATCATTGGCGCCATCGTGGTCGAGCGGGTGTTCGGTCTCAGCGGCATCGGCGCGTTCTTCATCGAGGCGATCCGGTTCCGCGATTTCATCGGGATGCAGGCGGTGCTGCTGTTGTTCGTGGTCTTTTTCGTCAGCGTCAACCTGATCGTCGATATTGCCGCAATGCTGGCCGATCCGCGCCTGCGCCGGCCGAGAAAAGCCTGAGGGGGAACGCATGATGAAGAACTGGCCCTGGCTGATCCTGACCCCCGCAATCCTGTTCGTGCTGATCGGCCTGTTCGCCCCGGTGCTGATGACCCATGACGCCGCCAAGCAGGATTACACGGCCATTCTGCAAGGCCCGTCGCTGGAGCATTACCTCGGCACCGACTATCTGGGCCGTGACATGTTCAGCCGGATCATCGGCGGAGCCCGCACCTCGCTGGTGGCGATGTCGGTGGTCCTGGTGGCGGCGCTGGTGATCGGCGTGGTGATCGGGTCTTTCGCGGGTTATGTCGGCGGGCGCACCGAACTGGTGCTGATCTCGATCATCGACATTGCCCTGGCCCTGCCCAGCCTGGTGATCGCGCTGGCGCTGATCGGAGTGTTCTCCGGGCCGGCCTGGGTCTGGATGTCCGACTACTGGAAGATGATCATCGCCCTGACGCTGGCCTGGTGGGCGAACTATGCACGGATGAGCCGCGCCGTCGTGGTGGCGGAGTTGCAGCAACCCTATATCGAGGCGGCGCGCGTGATGGGTGCCTCGCATCTGTGGATCTTCACCCGGCATATCCTGCCGCATGTGCTGGGGCTGGTGGTGGTCTATGCCTCGGCCGATGCCGGCGCGCTGGTGCTGGCGATTGCCACACTGAGCTTTCTGGGCCTCGGCGTTGCCCCACCGGTGCCCGAATGGGGGCAGATGCTGGTCGATGGCATGAGCTACATCGAGGAGTTCCCCAGCCTGGTCATCATCCCCGGACTGGCGCTTACCGCAGTTGTGGTCAGTTTCAACCTGCTGGGCGAAGCCTTTGCCTTGCAGAAGGTGCCGCGCGCCGTGCGCGGCGGGTTTCTGGCCCGCAAGAAGGCGGCGCGGGTCGCCGAAGAAGCGGCGCGCGCTGCCACGGAGGCTCGGGCATGACGGCACCGGTCTATTCGGTCGAAGATCTGGTGATCGACCTCTATACGCCCAGCGTTTCGGTCCGTGCGGTCGACGGCGCCAGTTTTCAGGTCCGCCCCGGCGAGACGCTGGCGATCGTCGGCGAAAGCGGCTCGGGCAAGACGGTGATGACGCTTGGCCCGCTTGGCCTTTTGCCCGAGGGCGTGGCGGTGGATCTGAAGGGCCTGGCCCGCGCCGATGGCCGTGATCTGCTGAGGCTCTCGCCCGGGGATCTGTCGGCGCTCAGGGGTGGTTTTTTCGGAGTGATCTTCCAGGATCCGATGTCGGCGCTGAACCCGATGCTCAAGATCGGGCCGCAACTGGCCCGGCAGGCGCAGCTTTACGCCGGCCTGTCGGCCGAGGCGGCGCGAAGGGAGGCGGTCTCGCTCCTCGCCCGCTCCGGGATTCCCGACCCCGAGGACCGCTATGACCGCTATCCGCATGAATTGTCGGGCGGCATGTTGCAGCGCGCGATGATCGCGCTGGCGCTGGCCGCCCGGCCGCGCGTGCTGATCGCGGACGAGCCGACTACGGCGCTCGATGCCACGGTGCAGGCGCAGATTCTGGCGCTGATCCGGCAGATTCAGCAGGAGGACGGGATCGCGGTGGTGCTGATCACCCATGACATCGGGGCAGTCTCGGTGCTGGCCGACCGGGTCATCGTGCTTTACGCCGGCCAGATTGCCGAGGAAGGCACCGCCATCGACGTGCTGACTGCCCCGGCGCACCCCTATACCCGCGGCTTGCTGGCCTCGGTGCCGGATTTCCGCTCGGAGATCGCGTCGGGCACCAGGGAGATTCCCGGCATCCCGCCCAATCAGGCGCAGCTTATGCCCGGCTGCCGCTTCGCCGAGCGATGCGACCGGGTGCAGCCCGCCTGCCACAGCCACCGCCCGCGCCTGCAAACCATCACCCGGGGCGAAGTGCCGCACCGCGTCGCCTGTCCGGTCATCATTGCCGCCGAGGGGATCGCCACCCATGACTGAAAGCCACGCCATCGAGGCCAAGAGCCTGAAGGTGCATTTCCAGACCTCCGCCGGTCTGGTCAGAGCGGTGGACGGGGTCGATCTGGCCATTCCGAAAGGCGCCTTTCACGGCATCGTCGGTGAAAGCGGCTGCGGCAAGACCACGCTGGCCCGCGCCATCGTCGGGCTGCAATCGGCAACCGAGGGACAGGTGACGATCCTTGGCCGCGACCGCGCCGACTGGGCACGGGCGGACCGCAAGGGCTTTGCCCGCAGCGTGCAGTTCATCTTTCAGGATCCGCTCGGCTCGATGAGCCGGCGCCAGACTGTCGGCCAGACGCTGGAGGAACCGCTGCTGATCCACGGTCTGGGCAACGCCGCCGCCCGCAAGGCGCGGCTGGCCGAACTGCTTGACCTCGTGGCGCTGCCCGCGACCGTGCTGGACCGCCTGCCGCGCTCGCTGTCCGGCGGGCAACGCCAGCGGGTGTCGATCGCGCGGGCGCTGGCACTGAATCCGCAGGTGCTGATCTGCGACGAGCCGCTGTCGGCGCTGGATGTCTCGGTCCGGGCCCAGATCGTCAACCTCTTCGCCCGGCTTCAGGCCCAGCTTGGCCTGACCATCGTGATCGTGGCGCATGATCTGGCGATCGTCCGCGAAGTCTGTTCCTCGGTGACGGTGATGTATCTTGGGCGCGTCGCGGAACAGGGGGGGACCCGGCCACTGTTTGCCGACCCAGCCCATCCCTATTCGCAGGCGCTGTTGTCGGCGGTGCCCTCGCCCGATCCGCGGATCGAGGCAGTCCGGCCGCGCATCCTGCTGGAGGGCGACCCGCCCAGTCCGCGCAACCCGCCGCCGGGCTGCCGCTTTTCCAGCCGCTGCCCGCTGGTCGAGGCGCAATGCCGGGTGCTTGAGCCTGACCTGCGCCGAGTGCAACATGGCGGCCTTGCCGCCTGCCATCTTGCCCATGCCCAAAGCCATGCCGTGATCTGATGCACGACGACAACCCCGACCGCCGCCCCCATACCCTTCACGCCCGGATCCGGGCGGCGATCGAAGCGCGGATTTTGTCGGGCGAATGGCCGCCGGGCACCCGGATCCCGACTGAAACCGAACTGATGGTCGATTTCGGCTGCTCTCGGATGACGGTGAACAAGGCGATGGCATCGCTGGCCACCGCAGGTCTTATCGTGCGCAACCGACGGGCCGGCACGGTTGTGGCGCGCCCCCGGATGCATTCCGCCGTGCTGCACATCCCCGACATCGGTGCCGAGGTCGCCGCCCGTGGCGGGGTCTACGGCTATGCCGCGCTGACCGATGAATTGCGCCCGCCGTGTTGTGTTCATCTGGGCTCGGAAGGCTTTCATCTGGGCCAGAGCCGCTTTGTCCGCTCGGTGCATTCCAGCGACGGCGTGGCAATACTGGTCGAGGACCGCCATATTTTCCTTGATGCGGTACCCGCTGCCGCGCAGGCGGATTTCGCCACCAACCCGCCCGGACCATGGCTTCTGGCCCATGTGCCGTGGACCGAGGCCGAGCACCGGATTTCGGCGATTGCCGCCGATGCGGCCGTCGCACGCGCTCTGGCCGTCGCCACTGGTGCGCCCTGCCTACTGGTCGAGCGGCGCACCTGGCGCGGCCAGGAAACCCTGACCATCGCGCGTCAGGTCTTCCGCGGCGATGCCTTCGATCTGACCGCCCGCTTCGGGCCAAGACCTGACAGCCCCGGCGGCACCACGGGGCTGCAATAAGCAACCGGATGGGAATGAACTCTCTTGGCCGGACCCGCGCGGCTCAAGGCTGAACGATTGGCGAAAACAACGACGTTGTTGCAAACCTCTGGCTGTGAAGAATTCACGTCGTCACTCCATGCCGTTGGTCGGGCTCCATGAGCAAGCCGACACCCACCCGCTACCGCATAACGAACTGGTCCAGCGACACGGCTTCGCTCCGCAAGCGCGGGTCGCAGCTGATTTGGCTGGACGCCAACATGATCTGGCTTGCGCAGCGCGACGGCAGCCCGGGTCGCCTTGCGGTTTTGTCTCCTGCGGCGATCCAGACCTGCCTGACGATGAAGGTGTTGTTCGGGACAGCGCTCCGCCAGACCGCAGGGTTCTTCGCGAGCCTGCCGCGGCTGATCGGTCTGGACTGATCCGTGCCCGACTTCAGCACGCTGTCACTGCGCCAGGAGACCCTGAAGGTGAACATCCCCAACCGTGGATCTGATGGTTCGCTGCAACTCCTGGTCGCCATCGAGCCGGCAAGCGCCACTGGATCGAGCGAACCGGCGAGGGGGATCAAGGTGGACGGCGAGGGAGAGTGGAACGCTCGCAAGCACGGCGGTTCCAAACGGCGGGTCTGGCGCAAGATCCACATCGGAATCGACGAGAAATCCCTGGAAATCCGGGCTGCCGAGTTCACGACCAGCGACGTGGAGGACGCGCCGATCCCCACACCACGGGAGGCGGCGCAATTGAACGATCGCCTTCATGCGCCGTGGAAATGGCCTTGCGCTTCGTCAGGCGGCGCTAGAGGGCCTGTGTCGGGTAAGGAAAGCGTTCGCGGAAGCGCGGTCGTCGAAATCGTCCATACCGGATACGCTATGCGACCGAGGGTTCCATGTCGATAAGGTTGCCCAGCGGACAGTCTGGCGGCGTTCTGGGGGCCATTTGGGGGCCTCAGCTACAGGTCGCCAAATATTCAATAAAATCAAAGATGAGTGGCGGAGAGGGTGGGATTCGAACCCACGGTAGGCGCAAACCTACAACGGTTTTCGAGACCGCCACGATCGACCACTCCGTCACCTCTCCGCGCTTCAGGGGTCGTCTATGGGGCGGGTGGATAGCCGGGCGCGGGGCGATGCGCAAGGGGCAATCGGCAGAAACGGCGGGGCGTGTCGGGGCGACCGGATCACGGTCAGTTGCGGCTCGGCTGCCTTGGCAAGACCCGGCGAACGGATTACCTGTCGGGTTGCGGCCAGACGCGGGCCGCCTGTCCGGAAAGGCCGCCGATGATCCTGTATCGCTTCGCCCTCGTGGCGCTTCTGGCCCTCGCCCCGCCACTTGCCGCGCAAACCGGGGCGGACCAGCCCCCGAGTGAAGCCTCGGTCGACGGTCTGGGCGAGGTGATGCAGCTCGACGCGCTTTTCGACGTCCTGCGCGAGGAGGGCCTTGCCTATGCCGACACGCTGGAGGCGCAGATGTTCCCGTCGGGCGGGGGGGCGGACTGGCGGCAGGCGGTTTCGGACATCTATGATGTGGCGCGGCTGCGCGCCCGGTTCGATGCGGCCATGAAGAAAGCTCTTGCGGACGACCCGGGCGTCGTGACCGAAATCGCCGCGTTCTTCGGCTCGGATCTTGGCCAGCGCATCGTCACGCTGGAGATCGAGGCGCGGCGGGCGTTCCTCGTGACTGAAACGGAAGAGGCCGCCCAGGTCGCTGCCGATGACGCGGCCGCCGCGCGCGATCCGAAAGTCGACCTGATCCGCCGGATGATCGAGGTGGCGGACCTTCTGGAAATGAACGTCGCGGGGTCGATGTCCGGCAACCTTGCTTTCATGACCGGTGTGGCCGGGACCGGCGCCTATGGCCGCGACATGCCGCAGGACCAGATCCTGTCCGACATCTGGGCACAGGAAGACCAGGTCCGGGCGGACACGTCGACCTGGCTTTACGCCTATCTCGGGCTGGCCTACGCCCCGCTGAGCGAGGCGGAGCTGGAGACCTATGTCGCGTTCTGGGAAAGCCCGGCGGGCAAGGTGCTGAACGCGGCGCTGTTCTCGGCCTTCGATGCGGCGTTCCGCCCGGTCTCGTTCGACCTTGGCCAGGCCGCCGGACGCGCCATGCAGGGCCGCGATATCTGACGCGAGCGTCTTGACACCGCCCGGCCTTCACAGCATAAGCGCGCATCCCGGCGAGGGGCGACTCTCGCCGGGTTGACATATTCATGACGCCCGAACGGGCGCGCTGTCCGAGGCGGAGGAAACTCCCTAAAACGCCCAAAGATCGCAAGATCGGCGGGGGCCACAGGGCGCGGAGCAAGAGAAGGAAAGACCCATGTTTGCGGTCCTCAAGACCGGCGGCAAGCAATACAAGGTGCAGGCGGGTGACGTTCTGCGCGTGGAAAAGCTTGATGCCGTCGCTGGCGAAAAGATCCAGTTCAACGACATCCTGATGGTCGGCACCACGATCGGTGTGCCGATGGTTGCAGGCGCGGCCGTGCAGGCCGAGGTCATCGACCAGATCAAGGGCGAAAAGACCATCCACTACGTCAAGCGCCGCCGGAAGCATTCCAGCCAGCGCACCAAGGGCCACCGCCAGCACCTGACGCTGGTCCGCGTGACCGACGTGCTGGAAAAGGGCGCCGACAAGTCGGGCGTCAAGGCCGCTGTCGGCACCGTTGCCGCCCGCCGCGAAGCACATGAGGCTCCCGGTGCGAAACCGGCTGCTGCCGAGAAACCGAAGCGCGCCGCCAAGGCCGCTGCAGCGCAGGAGTAACACCCCATGGCACACAAGAAAGCAGGCGGTTCGTCCCGCAACGGTCGTGACTCTGCCGGTCGTCGCCTGGGCATCAAGCTCTTCGGCGGTCAGGCTGCGATCCCCGGCAACATCATCTGCCGTCAGCGCGGGACCACCTGGTTCCCGGGTGAAGGCGTCGGCATGGGCACGGATCACACGATCTTCGCCAAGGTTGAAGGCCACGTCACCTTCAAGAAAGGTCTGAAGGGCCGCACCTTCATTTCGGTTCTCCCCGCCAAGGTGGCAGCCGAGTAAGCCGAACCTTTACAATCGGATTGTAGAGGGGGGATCGGCCGAAAGGCCGGTCCCCTTTCTCGTTTCCGGGGCCGGAAGGGGATTATGGCAGCGCGCCATGACCTCACCCTGAAAGGGCCAAACATTCGGGCGATTGCGCGGGTAGCCGACAGTCCCCACATGCGCTTCAAAGGAGGGAAGCCATGATCCTGGAGAAGATCGTCCCGCCGGTCGAGATTGCGACCGACCGGTTCACGCTGCGCCCAGCCGCCAAGTCCGACGCCGGGCTTTTCGCGCTCTATGCCGGTGACAAACGCGTGGCCGAGGCAACCCAGGGCATCCCGCACCCCCTGCCGCCGGGCGCTGCCGAGGCGTTCTGTGCCCGCGCGATGGCGGCGGGCTCCGATGAGGACATCTGGGTCATGGACGGTCGACGATCGGACCTGCCCGAGGTGCTGGGCGTGATCTCGCTCAAGAAGATGGACCGCAACCAGTCGGAGGTCGCGTTCTGGGTTGCGCCCGCCTTCTGGAACCACGGCATCGCGTCCGAAGCGGTGCAGGCGCTGGTCGCGGCCAACCCGCAGAAGAACTGCACCATGTTCGCCGAGGCGTTCCAGGACAACCCGGGATCGGCGCGGGTTCTCACCAATGCGGGCTTTCAGTATCTGGGGGACGCCGAAAGCTTCTCGGTCGCACGGGGGCTGAACGTGCCGACCTGGACCTATATCCGCAAGCTGGACTGATGCCGCTGGCGACGCACTGCCGGACCGAGCGGCTGGCCCTGCGGCCGGTCGCGGTGTCGGATGAGGCCGCGGTCGTGGCGGGGATTGATGACATCGCGGTATCCGGGTGGCTTGCGGTTGTGCCGCACCCCTATACGGTGGCGGATTTCCAGCACTTCCAAAGGGATATCGCTGTCCCGGGGGAAACTTTCGTCATCGAGGATGGGATCGGCTTTGCCGGGATCATCTCGCTCGTGGGCGATGTGCTGGGGTATTGGCTTGCGCCTCGGGCGCAAGGGCTTGGCTATGCCACCGAAGCGGGGCGCTGCCTGGTGGCGGCGCATTTCGGCTCAAACGGTGCGCCGCTGAGTTCGGGCTACTTCGAGGGCAACCTGCGGTCGGCCCATGTGCTTGCAAAGCTTGGCTTTGTGGAAACTGGTCGGGACATGAAGCACTGCGTTGCCCGGGGCAATGACCTGCCGCACGTCAACGTCCGGTTGAAGCGCGAGACTTTCGCCTGAGCAGCGCTCCTCGTTCGACTTCGTCTCCTCGTCGCAAGACAGCGAGGAGTGACGCAGTCATCGACGAGCGGATCAGCCCAGCGGCTTGAGCAGGGCCTTCAGCGCGGAAAGCGGGTCATCGGCCCCCCAGATCTCCTCGCCCACGGCGAAGAAGTCGGTGACTGGTCCGAAGCGCGCCACCAGGTCGGCGGTCAGTGCGCCCTCGGCGATGATCGGAACCTCGATCACTTCGGACCACCACTCGAACAGATCGAACTCCGCCCGGCTGCCGTCGCCAAGTGCCGTCACGCCGATCGGGCCGAAGCTGGCATAGTCGGCCCCGGCCTCGCCCGCCGACATGCCGTCGTGTCGCGACGTGCCGCAGAAAGCCCCGACAATGGCATCGGCGCCAAGGTCCTTGCGGGCCTTGCGCACGTTGCGCGACCCGTCGGTCAGATGGACCCCGTCAAGGCCCAGACGTTCCGCCAGGATCAGGTGGTTGTCGATCACCACCGCCACGTCGCGGGCATGCGCGGCCTCGCGCGCGGCATCGGCGGCGCGCATCAGGATATCCTCGTCCCGGGTGCCAAGCGACAGCCGCAGGCAGGCGATTTCCGCCCCGTCGAGAACGCGGCCCAGCCGGTCCGAGAATGTCTCGGGGTCAAAGGTCGGCGGCGTGATCAGCGTGATCTGCGGGCGGTCGTCAGCGGCCATTCAAGGGCTCCGGGCGTCAGGGTTCCGGCCCGTCTATCAGCGTTTGGCGGGCTTGGCTACCTTGGGCGGCAAGGCCTGCACGGTGGCAAGCGCCATGGCCAGAAGCGCGCCGCGAACGGTGTCATCTTCGACCGAGGCATCCCCGATATCGACCATGGCGACCATGGGCTTGCCGGTGAACATCATCGGCGCGACGCCGGGAAGCTGCAACGCGGCTGCGTAGTGGTCCTTGCCGACCCGCACCATCGCTCCGCCCTTGTGGACGCCGCAGACCATGTGGCCGTGAAGCAGGAAGGCCAGGCCGCCGAACATCCTCTGCTCGGTGACGGGCCGGTCGGCAAGCGCGTCGCGCAGGGTCTGGGCGAGGCCGGGATCAAAGGCCATGGGACAGTCTCCTTGCCCGGGGCGCTTGCTTGAGGACGGGGCCTAGCCTATCTGGCGGCGAGGCTTTCGCAAAGGTGGCGCATGATCCCCCCCGTTTTCATCCTGGTCCGGCCCCAGATGGGCGAGAACATCGGGGCTGCGGCGCGGGCGATGCTCAACTTCGGGCTGGAGCGGATGCGGGTCGTGGGACCACGCGACGGCTGGCCGAACCCGAAGGCGGTGGCGATGGCATCCGGCGCGGGGCGGCTGCTGGATCATGCCGGGCTGTTTCCAGATCTGCCCGGGGCGATCGCCGATTGCGACTTCGTTTTCGCGACCACGGCCCGGGGGCGGGAGCTGGTGAAGGAGGTCGTCACGCCGGAGCGGGCGATGGAAATGGCTCGCGCGATGGGGGCCGAGGGGAAGAAGGTCGGGGTCCTTTTCGGGCCGGAGCGGGCGGGGCTGGAGAACGACGACATCGTCCGGGCGAACGCGATCGTGACGGTGCCGGTGAACCCCGAGTTTCCGTCGCTGAACCTCGCGCAATGCGTGCTGCTTCTGGGCTATGAATGGCAGCGGCAGGAGGCTTCGGTCCCGGCCTCGGTGATGGAACTGGCCCGGACCGACTTTGCCAGCCGCGAAGACGTGGACCGGCTGGCGGATCATTTCGAGGAACGGCTGGATGCGGCGGGGTTCTTCTTTCCCGAGACGAAGGTCGAGGGGATGAAGGCGAACCTGCGGAACATGTGGGGGCGGCTGGGGCTGACCCGGGCCGAGGTGCAGACCTTCCACGGCATGCTGCGGCAGATCGCCTACAAGCTGAAAAGGCAGGGCGACTGAGCGATGTGTCCACGGTGGACATTTTTGTATTCTCTATATGAATCATCATATTAGCTTTTTTCGTTCAGACTTTCTTAACCCGGGCGGAGCGCGTGGTCGAAAGCTGGACCGGGGGGCACCCCCCGGTCCCCGGGGACATCCGTGGAAGAGAAAGACTTTGGTGGACCTGACATGCTTCCCGGCCCCGGGCGCGCATCTGCCGCTGCAAGGGCAGAGGGCTTGGCCTTCGGTCCGTCGCATGGGTATCATCACCGGATAACAAGAGCAGCAGGCGGGCAGGATCATGACAAAGGCAGCTTTCGGCAGAGCTTTCACCCGGCGCGGGGCACTGGCGACGGGGGCGGCGGTGCTGGTTTCGGCCTGCGTCGGCGGGGGGCGGCGGTCGGGAGGCGGCAGTGGCTATCGCGCCCCGGACCCCGCTCCGAGAGCCGTGCCAAATGCAGGCTGGGAGGCCTGGGTCGACGGGTTCAAGGGACGGGCGGCCGGACGCGGCATCTCGCAGGGCACCCTCGATGCGGCGTTCCGGGGGGCAGGCTATCTGCCGGAAGTGGTCGCAAAGGACCGCAGCCAGACCGAGTTCACCCGGACGCTGGAGGATTATCTGAACATCGCGGCCTCGGACGAGCGGGTGAGCCTTGGCCGCCAGAAATATGCGCAATACGGCAGCACGCTGGCGGCAATTGAAAGCCGCTACGGGGTCGAAGGCAATGTCGTGGCGGCGGTCTGGGGGCTGGAAAGCTTTTTCGGGACGCGGCGGGGAAATGTGCCGGTGGTCTCGGCGCTGTCGACGCTGGCCTATGACGGGCGGCGGGGCGAGTTCTTCGAGGGTCAGCTTGTCGCGGCGCTGAAGATCCTGCAGGCGGGGGATGTTGCGCCGCAGGGAATGACCGGAAGCTGGGCCGGAGCGATGGGGCATACCCAGTTCATCCCGACCAGTTATCTCGCGTTTGCAGTGGATTTCACCGGCGACGGGCGACGGGACATCTGGGGCGAAGACCCGACGGATGCGCTGGCCTCGACCGCCGCCTATCTGGCGAGGTCGGGTTGGACGACCGGACTGCCCTGGGGGATGGAGGTCACGGTGCCGTCCGGGTTAAACGCGGGCCTTTTGGGGCGTGGCAAGGGGCGTTCAGCGGCGGAGTGGCAGGGATTGGGCCTGCGCTCGGCAGACGGTCGGGCGCTGGCGGGCGGATCGGTCATCGCGGGCGGCAATGGCGGCGGGGGACCATATTTCCTGCTGACGCAGAACTTCGCCACCATCCTGCGCTACAACAACGCGCAGAACTATGCGATCGGCGTCGGGCATCTGTCGGACCGACTGCTTGGGCGGGGTGCCGTGCAGGCGTCTTTCGGGCCGGACGCCAGCGGCATGACGCAAGGCGACCGGCAAGAGCTACAACAGCGGCTGACGTCGGCAGGCTTTGACACCGGCGGGACGGACGGGGTGATGGGCACGAAGACGAAGGCCGCGATCAGCGCCTATCAGGCAAGCGTCGGGCTGCCGGTGACAGGTGCGCCGTCCCTGGAGCTTTTGCGCCGGTTGCGGTAAGGATTGGTGGGGTGGAACCCCACCCTACCGGGCATGGACGTGTGCGGTGCGGATCACCCGTTCGCAGTGCTGCGACAGTTGCTTGCGGTCCTCGAACGCATCGACCGGGACTTCGGGGTGGAACGTAACCTCGACGCGGCCCTGTCGCGGGGTGGCCAGCGTCTTGAGGAGGTGGCTCAGGAAGTCCATGTCGCCCCACCAGCCATAGTGCCGGCGGTCCTCGCCATCGGGGGCGTGGAAGACCACCGTCACCGGCTGGATGTGCATCGTGCGGACGAGGTTCGGGGCAAAGAACGCCTGGAAGAGCGTGCTTTTGAACGGCAGGACGCGGATCGCGTCGGTGCTGGTGCCCTCGGGGAAGAACAGCAGCCTGTGGCCGGCCTGCAGGCGGGCCGTGAAGATCTCCTGCTGCCTCTTCGCCTCGGTTCCCTTGCGGGCGATGAAGACGGTGCCGGTGGCGCGGGCAAGCCAGCCGATGCCGGGCCAGGCGGCGACCTCGGCCTTGGCGACGAAGTAGACGGTCTGCGCGGCGTTCAGCACGAAGATGTCGAGCCAGCTGGAGTGGTTGGCGACGATCGCGCCGGATTTCGTCATCGGGCGGCCGTGGACGATCAGCGGCAGACGCAGCAGGCGCAGGGCGGTGCGGCAGACCAGCCGGGTTATACGCGGGGTGACCGGGCGGGACTGCCCGAAAAGCGGCCATTCCACCAGCCGGACCAGAAGCAGCAGGACAAGCCCGCCGTAGGTCAGCAACCCGACCAGCGTGCCGCGCCACAGGACGCGCAGCCAGCCAAGCGACGGGATGCGCAGGGGCGGCGGCGGGACGTTTTCCCAACCGGTCATGCGCCCGCCTTGCGGATGTAGAATTCGCGGTGGCGGGCCGACATCTGGCCGGTGTCCATCACCAGGCAGACGTCGGTGGTGTTGAAGTCGCGGTCGATCCACGCGCCGTCGCCGACAAAACCGCCAAGGCGCAGGTAGGCCTTGATCAGCGCCGGGGTCGCGGCCATCGCGGCGCGACGGTCAAGGTTTGCGGCAGGGATCAGGTCCATCTCCTGCCGGTGCGGCGGCAGGGCGCGGACCCGCATGGCGGGGGGCGCGAGGTGGTGGTGGTGCAGGTAGGACAGCGACTGGGCAAGGGTGGCGATGTCGGTGCCATGAAAGCTGGCCGCGCCGAACAGGATCTCGATCCCCCGGTCCAGCACATATTCCGCCAGCCCGTTCCACAGGTGGAACATGGCGGTGCCGCCCCGGTGGTCGGCGTGAACGCAGGACCGGCCAAGCTCCAGAAGCTTGCGGCCGGACGCGATCAGGGGCGTCAGGTCGAATTCGGTTTCCGAGTAGAAGCGTCCGGCCGCGGCGCGCCGGTCGCTGGGCAGCACCCGGTAGGCGCCGATGACATGGCCCAGGCCTGCCGGGTCGATGCGGCGGTCGACCAGGATCAGGTGGTCGAAATGCACATCGAAAGCGTCGCGCTCAAGGCCGGCCGCGTGATCGACGAGGGGACCGTCGCCGCCCAGCTCCCGGACGAAGACCTGATAGCGCAGGGCCTGCGCGGCGGTCAGATCCTGGGGCGTGGTCGCCAGCCGCACAGCGTAGGGGCTCTCTTCGGCAGACATCACTTTGGTCTGGGGCTTTGCTCAGGGCTTGTGGCTGACCTGACTTAGCCATGGGTCGGCAGCTTTGCAACCGTCTGACCGTTCTCGCGGTTCCACAGCAATTCCCGGTTGAGTTTCGCGCGCGGATTCGCACTATGGGTGATCGGACCCTGTCACCGGCTGAAGGAAAACGCGCCTCATGTCGATCACCACCTTGCCGGCGTGTTCAAAGTTCACGGTCACCTTGTTGTCGATGTTCGACTGTACCTGACCCAGACCCCAGTCCGCCTGATCCGGGTGGCGCACCAGCATTCCCGGTTCCAGAAGTGCCGACATTTCCTGTCCTTTCGCCCGGTGCATCGCATGCAAGACAAGCCCGACCTCGCCGCCCTGATCGCCTCGCGCATCTGCCATGACCTTATCAGCCCGATCGGCGCGATAGGCAACGGGGTGGAGCTTCTGGCGATGGAACCAGGGGGGGTGCGGCCCGAGATGGCGCTGATTTCGGAAAGCGTGGCCAATGCCAATGCGCGGATCCGGTTCTTCCGGGTCTGTTTCGGCCAGGCGGCAAGCGACCAGCGCATCTCGCGGTCGGAGGTGTCATCGATCCTGGGGGACCTGGGGCGCGGGGGGCGGATCGGCTATGCCTGGACAAGCCCGACCGACCTGTCGCGGCGCGAGGTGCGGCTGGCGTTCCTGTTGTTGCAATGCCTGGAAAGCGCGCTGGCCTATGGTGGCAGAATCGGTGTGACGCGGTCCGATCTCGGCTGGACGGTCCTGGCCGAAGCGCCCCGGCTGAAAGTGGACCCGGCGCTGTGGGAGGTGCTGACCGAACCGCGCGCCCCGGCCGAGATCGGCGCCAACCAGGTGCATTTCGCGTTGGTGCCGGACGAGTTGGCCCGTCAGGGACGGCGCTTGATCACCGAGATCGGCGAGACGACGATCCGGCTGACGTTCTAGGCCTCAGGCCCGGATCGTTCCGTCGCCCGTCACCAGATACTTGAAGCTGCAAAGCTGCTCTGCCCCCACGGGGCCGCGGGCGTGCATCTTGCCGGTCGCGATGCCGATTTCGCCGCCCATGCCGAATTCGCCCCCGTCGGCGAACTGGGTCGAGGCGTTGCGCATCAGGATCGCCGAATCGAGCCGGTCGAAGAAGCGCTGCGCGGTGGCGTCGTTTTCGGTCAGGATCGCTTCGGTGTGCTGGCTGCCGTATTTGCGGATGTGGTCGATGGCTTCGTCCACCCCGTCCACCAGCTTGGCGGCGATGATCATGTCCAGGAATTCGCGCCCGAAATCATCGGGTTGCGCCCTTTTCGTGCCGGGGATCTTCAGAAGCTCGCCCTCGGTGCGGACCTCGACGCCGGCTTTCAGCAGGTCCTCGATCAGCACCGCCCCGTGCCTGGTGTAGAACTGCCAGTCGATCAGCAGGCACTCGGCCGAGCCACAGACGCCGGTGCGGCGGGTCTTGGCGTTGATCACCACCCGGCGGGCTTTTTCCAGGTCGGCGTCGCGGTCGGTGTAGACGTGGCAGATGCCTTCGAGATGCGCGAAGACCGGGACGCGCGCTTCGCGCTGGACCAGGCTGACAAGGCCCTTGCCGCCCCGGGGGACGATGACGTCGATGTATTGCGTGGCCTGCAGCATCGCCGTCACCATCTCGCGGTCGCGGGTCGGGATGAACTGGATTGCTGAGGCGGGAAGGTTGGCGGACTTGAGGCCGTCGAGCATGCAGGAATGGATCGCCTCGGAGGTCTCGTAGCTTTCGCTGCCGCCGCGCAGGATGACCGCGTTGCCGGATTTGAGGCAGAGCGCCCCGGCGTCGGCGGTGACATTCGGGCGGGATTCGTAGATCACGCCGACGACGCCCAGGGGGGTGGCGACACGCTGGATGTGCAGGCCGTTCGGGCGGTCCCATTCCGCAAGGACGCGGCCCACAGGGTCCTTCTGTTCGGCGATCATGCGGAGCGAGTCGACGATCCCGCGCAGGCGGGTGTCGTCCAGGCGCAGCCGGTCACGCATCGGCGGCGTGATGCCGCGCTGGTCGGCGGCGTCAAGATCGAGGGTGTTCGCGTCAAGGATCTCCTGCCTGCGGCGCCAGATGGCATCGGCAGCGGCAATCAGGGCAGCGGCCTTGCGTTCGGACGAGGCGCAGGCAAGCTCGGCCGCTGCGGCGCGGGCCTTGGTGCCGATCTCGGTCATCAGGTCGGTGAACTGGCCGTCCATTGTCATCGCTCCGTCTCAAGTGGGGCGCAAAAGTTTTCGAAAACTTTTGCAAATTCCTTCGAAGGAATTTGGGTCCCCTAAACCACCATGTCGTCCCTGTGCACCAGCGCCGCGCGGCCCTGGTAGCCGAGGATCGCCTCGATCTCGCCCGACCTGTGCCCGGCGATCTTGCGGGCCTCGGCCGAAGTATAGCGCACGAGGCCCTTGCCGAGAATCACGCCTTCGGGCGACAGGATCGCCACCGGCTCACCGCGCCCGAAGCTGCCGGTCACCTTGGTAACACCAGCTGGCAGCAGGCTTTTCCCCGCGCGCAGGGCCGTTACCGCGCCTGCGTCCAGCACCAGTTCACCCTTGGGCTTCATCGCGTTGATCCAGCGTTTGCGGGCCACATGCGGGTCGGCGGAGGGGACGAACCATGTCCGCGTCGCCCCTTCGGCCAAGGCCTTGAGGGGGCGCAGGGTCGAGCCCTCCATGATCGCCATGGCGCAACCGCCCGCGACGGCGGTCTTGGCAGCGAGGAGCTTGGTCTTCATCCCGCCCTTGGACATGCCCGAAATCGGGTCGCCCGCCATCGCCTCGATCTCGGGGGTGATCGTCTCCACGACGTCAAAGCGGGTGGCCGTGGCGTCTTCCTTCGGGTTCGCCGTGTAAAAGCCGTCAACGTCCGACAGCAGGATCAGCTGGTCCGCCCCCGCCGTCACCGCGATCTGCGCGGCGAGGCGGTCGTTGTCGCCGAAGCGGATTTCGTCGGTGGCCACCGTGTCATTCTCGTTCACGATCGGCACGACACCAAGGCCGAGGAGGGTTTCCATCGTGGCGCGGGAATTGAGGTAGCGGCGGCGGTCCTCGGTATCCTCCAGCGTCACCAGGATCTGTGCGGTGGTGATCCCGTGCGGGGCGAGGACTTCCTCGTAGGCGCGGGCCAGGCGGATCTGGCCGACGGCGGCGGCGGCCTGGGATTGCTCCAGCGTCAGGACGCCGTCGCCGAGGTTCAGCACCTTGCGGCCAAGGGCGATCGAGCCGGAGGAGACCAGGACGACATCGGTGCCACGCGTCTTCGCCTCGGCCACGTCGAGGGCGAGTGCGGAGAGCCAGTTCTGCTTGAGGCCGGTCTTGCGGTCGACGAGGAGCGCCGAGCCGATCTTCACGACCAGCCGTTTCGCGGTGCGGATGTCGGGCGCGTGCAGCGTTTCGGTCACGGTTGCCACGGCGCGGTCTCCTTAGCGGGGGCCTCCGCCGTGATGGTGGCGTAGAGGGTGCGGAGAACCTCGGGCAGGCCCTTGCGCGAAACGCCGGAGATGACGTGGACCGGGCCGCCGAAGGCTTTCTCCAACGCGCGGCGGCGGTCAGAGGTTTCTTTGGCGGTCATCGCATCAGTCTTGTTCAGCGCGACGATGCGGGGCTTGTCGCCCAACACTTCAGAATATGCTTCAAGTTCGGTCACGATGGTCTTGAAATCCTTCGTGATTGTCGAAGATGTGCCATCGACGAGATGCAGAAGGACCTTGCAGCGTTCGACGTGGGCGAGGAACTGGGTGCCAAGCCCGCGACCTTCGGAGGCGCCCTCGATCAGGCCGGGGATGTCGGCCATGACGAACTCGTGCCCGTCGATGCCGACGACTCCCAGGTTCGGGACGAGGGTCGTGAAGGGGTAGTCGGCGATCTTTGGCCGGGCGTTCGAGACGGCGGCGAGGAAGGTGGATTTGCCCGCATTGGGCAGGCCGACGAGGCCCGCATCCGCGATCAGTTTCAGGCGCAGCCAGATCGTGCGTTCGATGCCCTCTTGCCCCGGATTGGCCCGGGCGGGCGCGCGGTTGGTCGAGGACTTGAAGCGCAGGTTGCCCCAGCCGCCGTTGCCGCCTTCGGCCAGGCAGACGCGCTGGCCGACGCGGGTCAGGTCGGCAAGGACGGTTTCTTCGTCCTCGTCCAGGATTTCGGTGCCAAGCGGCACCTTCAGGGTGATGTCGTCACCGGTCTTGCCGGTCTTCTGGCTGCCCATGCCGGGCTGGCCGGACTTGGCGAAGAAGTGTTGCTGGTAGCGGTAGTCGATCAGGGTGTTCAGCCCCTCGACCGCCTCGGCCCAGACCGACCCGCCGTGACCGCCGTCGCCGCCATCCGGGCCGCCGAATTCGACAAACTTCTCGCGCCGGAACGACACGCAGCCGGCTCCGCCGCCGCCAGAGCGGATGTAGACGCGGGCTAGGTCGAGGAACTTCATCGGTTTGGCTTTCGGGCAGGGATCAAAGCGCGGGGATACAGGAAGCGGGGCGGATGCTCAAGCGCGGGTGCCTCCGGGACTTTCACGGTGTCGCAGGGCCTTGAAGGCGGGGGTGGGCGGCCCTAGTGTCCCGGCCAAGACGAAAGGGTGGGCGGATGGCGACGAAGCGCAGCATTTTCGAGGAGGTCGGGGCCGACCAGAAGACCGTCGCAGCTCCGGTCGGCGGCGGGATCGACGCCAGGCCCAAAGGGGCGCGGCGCGGCATCCGGCTGTGGCTGGTGGCGCTGTTCCTGCTGGTGGCCACCATGATCGCGGTGGGTGGGCTGACGCGGCTGACGGACAGTGGCCTTTCGATCACCGAGTGGAAGCCGGTCACCGGTGCCTTGCCGCCGATGGACGAGGCGTCGTGGCAGGCGGAGTTCAAGAAGTATCAGGCGATCCCGGAATACCAGTTGCAGAACAAGGGGATGACGCTGGAGGCCTTCAAGACGATCTACTGGTGGGAATGGGGGCACCGGCAGCTGGGCCGGCTGATCGGCGTCGTCTGGGCGGTCGGCTTTGTGGGTTTTGCGCTGGCCCGGGCCATTCCGCCGGGCTGGACCGGGCGGCTCCTGCTTCTGGGCGCGCTGGGCGGCGCACAGGGGGCGATCGGCTGGTGGATGGTGTCCTCGGGACTGTCGGGCGACCGGCTGGACGTGGCGAGTTACCGGCTCGCCACGCATCTGGGGCTGGCCTTCGTCATCCTGGGCTTCATCGCCTGGTATGTCTTCCTTCTGGGCCGGTCCGAGGTCGAGCTGATGACGGCCCGGCGGGGGCGGGAGGCGAAGCTCTTTGGCCTTTCGACCGGGCTGATGCACTTTGCCTTCCTGCAGATCCTGCTGGGCGCGCTGGTGGCCGGGATCGACGCGGGCCGCGCGTTTCCGACCTGGCCGCTGATGAACGGGCAGTTCTTTCCGGCGGATGCCTTCTATGTGCCGGACTATGTGCCGGACGGGCAGGGGGGCAGTCTGCCGGTCTGGCAAGCGTTCTTTGAAAACCCGGGGCTGGTGCAGTTCATTCACCGCGTGTCGGGCTATCTGCTGTTCGCCTTCGGTGTGGTGGTCTGGCTGCGGGGTCGCAAGTCCAGCTATCAGGCGACGCAAACGGCGTTCCATCAGGTCATGGCGATGCTGGTGGTGCAGATGGGCCTTGGCATTGCTACGGTGCTGACCGTGGCGCATGTCAATGTCGCGATCACCCACCAGATCGGCGCGGTGATCCTTTGGGTGCTGATCCTGCGGGCACGGCATTTGTCGCAATACCCCGTGGCAGGGTCGATCCGGGAGGGCACCGCATGACCGCCTATGACGACCTCATGGCGTTTCAGCGCCAGACCGAGGCTTTGGCTCAGGTCGCTGGACGGCTGGGCTGGGATCAGGAAACGGTGATGCCCGAAGGCTCGGCCGCGCAGCGGTCCGAGGAGATCGGGGCGCTGGAAGGGGTCCTGCACGCCCGGCGAACCGATCCCCGACTGGCCGAATGGCTGGAGGCCGCGAAGGCGCCTGATGCGGTGGGCGAGGCGCAGCTGCGGATGATCCGGCGGTCCTATGCGCGGACGATGAAGGTTCCGGCGAAACTGGCCGAGGAGATCGCGACGACGATGTCGCTGGCTCAGGGGATCTGGGCCGAGTGTCGCAGTCGTGAGGATGTGGCGGGATTCCTCCCGACGATGCGCAAGGTCGTGGAGTTGAAGCGGCGGGAGGGTGCTGCGCTCGCGCCGGGGGGCGACCCTTACGACGCGTTGGTGGATGATTACGAGCCGGGCATGACCGGGGCGGCGATTGCGGCGATGTTCGATGCGATGCGGCCGCGGCTGGTCGCGCTCCGCGAGAAGGTGCTTGGCGCGGCGGCTCCGAAGGGGCTGGTCGGGACGTTTGGTCTGGACGATCAGCTGGCGCTCTCGCGCGAGTTGGCGACGGTCTTCGGCTATGACTGGTCGCGGGGGCGGGTCGATCTGGCGGTGCATCCGTTCTCGTCCGGCTCGGGTCAGGACGTGCGGATCACGACGCGGGTATCCGAGACGGACCCGTTCAACTGCGTCTACTCGACGATCCACGAGGTCGGTCACGCGGCCTATGAGCAGGGGATCGACCCGGACTACCTTCTGACCCCGATCGGGCAGGGTGTGTCGATGGGGGTCCATGAAAGCCAGAGCCGGTCCTATGAGAACCAGCTTGGCCGCAGCCGCGCCTTCACCGGGTGGCTGTTCGGACGGATGCGGGAGGTCTTCGGGGACTTCGGGATTGCCGATGCCGAGGGATTTTACCGGGCGGTGAACCGGGTCCATGCGGGATACATCCGGACCGAGGCCGACGAGGTCCACTACAACCTGCACATCATGATGCGCTTCGATCTGGAACGTGCGCTGATCAAGGGCGAGCTGGACGTCGGCGACCTTGAGCAGGCCTGGAACGAAAGGTTCCGGGCCGACTTTGGCGTGGCGGTGGACCGGCCCTCGAACGGGATGCTGCAGGATGTCCACTGGTCCTGCGGGCTGTTCGGCTATTTCCCGACCTACACGCTGGGGAACGTCTATGCGGGCTGTCTGGTCAAGGCCTTGCGGGCCGAGGTTCCGGGGCTGGACGGGATGATGGCGAAGGGGGACGTGTCGGCTGCGACGGGCTGGCTACGGGGGCGGTTGCAGCGGCATGGGGGTCTTTTCGAGCCCCGGGATGTTGTGCGGCGGGCCTGCGGGTTCGAGCCGTCGGAGGGGCCTCTGCTGGACTATCTGGAGGCCAAGTTCGGGGCGATCTACGGGGTCTGACCGTGAAGTGTCCACGGTGGACAAACGCAGAGCTCTTTTTGAAAACAAGGGCTTGGTTGCGGACGTTAGGGAAATCTTAAACTGTTGGAACTGGCGCTTCCGGACCGCTCGTCGTTTGACTTCGTCACTCCTCGCTGGGGCGCTTCCGACGAGAAGCCAAAGGCGTACGAGGAGGTTCTTCTGCTGGGGATTTCGCAGTGAGCGAGTCGGGTGGGACAGCGGTCTGGCTGCTGGCGCTGGGTCAGACGCTGATCTATGCGGGGTGCTATTATTCCTTTCCCGCGCTCCTGCCCGATCTTGAGGCGGCAACCGGGTGGTCGAAGGCGGAACTTGCCCTAGGGCCGACGCTGGCCTTCCTGGTCATGGCGGCTTTGACGCCGTTTACCGGGCGGCTGGTGGACCGCGGCCTTGGGGGCGAGATGCTGATCTGGTTGCCGGGGGTGATTGCACTGGGCGTGGCCGGGCTGGGGCTGGTCGGCTCTCTGGCCGGGTGGCTGGCGCTGTGGGCGGTGATCGGCGTGGCGCAGGCGGGAAGCCTGTATGAGACTTGTTTCGCCTTCCTGACCCGGCGGCTGGGCACGGGCGCAAGGGCGGCGATCACCCGGGTGACGCTGGTGGCGGGGTTCGCGGGCACGCTGGCCTTTCCCCTTGGGCACTGGCTTGGCCGCGCGCTGGGCGGGCAGGGCGCGCTGGTCGCCTTTGCCGGGCTTGTGGTGCTGGCGATCCCGCTCAACGCCGTGGCAGTCCGGCAGTTGCGCAGGCGGGAAAGGGCCGGGGTCACAGTCCCGCCAAGCCCGCCGGGTATCCTGCAGGCGGCGCTGAAGAAGCCGGCCTTCTGGGTGATCGCGGGCGGGTTCCTCGCGGTCTACCTGAACCATGGCATCCTGATCACCTATGCGCTGGTGCTGTTCGCCGACCGCGGGGCCGAAGCCGGACTTGCTGCGCTGGCGGCGGCGGCGATCGGGCCGGCCCAGGTGGCGGGGCGGTTGCTGTTGCTCGCTGCGGGAGCGCGGGTGACGACTGCGCAGGCGACGCTGGCCTCGATGGTGTCCATGGTGCTGGCGGGGGGACTTCTCTGGCTGGCGGGGGCCGCGCCGCTGCTGATCTTCGCCTTTGCCGTGGCGCAGGGTGCGGGGATCGGCCTGACGTCGATCCTGCGACCGGTGCTGATTGCCGAGATCCTCGGCCGTCAGGGCTTTGGGGCGATCTCGGGCGCGGCGGCGGTGGCCCCGATCCTGGCCTCGGCGGGCGCACCTTCGGTCGGGGCGCTGCTTCTGGCCTTGGGCGGTCCGGAGCTGGTCTATGCCGCCTGTCTTGCGCTGGCCGTCGTCGGACTGGCGCTGATGGCGGTGCTGCTGGCGGGGCGGGGGCGGGAGTCGGGCTGAAACCCGGCCTAGCGTCGGTCGATGAACCGCTGGATGCCTTCGGCGGTGTCGGGAAGAAGGACGTTTTCCACCATGATCGCGCCTGCAACGGCATAGGCCTCGGGCAGGGGCTGGCCAAGCTGGGCCTGAAAGGCGCGTTTGCCCAGGCGGATCGCGGCGGGGTCCCTGGCGGCGATCGTTGTGGCGAGTTTCCGGGTTTCCTCGGCCAGCTGGTCCGGCGGGGCGAGGCGATTCACGAGGCCGAGGGCATGGGCGCGCGGCGCGGAAAGAAACTCACCCGTGGTCAGAAGCTCGAAGGCCGCTCCCGGAGCGAGGCGGCGCGACAGGGCGACAGCGGGGGTGGAGCAGAAAAGGCCGAGGTTGATGCCGTTGACGCCGAAGCGGGCGGTCTCGGATGCGGTGATCAGGTCGCAGGTGGCCGCAAGCTGGCAGCCTGCGGCAGTGGCGACGCCCTGGACCTGGGCGATGACCGGCTGGGGCAGGGCGCTGATCTGCAGCATCACGGCGGCGCAGCGGTCGAAAAGCGCCTGGAACTGCGCGCGCCCGCCGTCGGGGGCGCTGCGGAAACCCTGCATTTCCTTCAGGTCGTGTCCGGCAGAGAAGGCCTTGCCCTCCGCCGCAAGGATGACGACGCGGACCCCGTCGTCCCCGGCGATCTGGTCGAAGACCCGGGCCAGCGCCTGCAGCATCGGGGTCGACAGAGCGTTCAGCGTGCCGGGCGAGGCCAGCGTGACCGTGGCGATGCCGTCCCGGACGTCACGTCGGATCTGCGGGTCGGTCATTGCATCCTCCTGTGGCATGGCGGAAGTCTAGGTCGGCAGGGCGGGAAGGAAAAGCCGGATGAAGGTCGTGATGGAGGCAGCGGCGCTGTCGGAGTTCCTGTCGCGCGACTTTGGCCAGGTCGCGGAGGACTATGTCGTCGAGGGCGTCGGTGCGGATGGCGTGACGCTGCGCCTGAAAGTCGCGGACCGGCACTTGCGGCCCGGCGGCACGATCAGCGGTCCGGCCATTTTCGCGCTGGTCGATGTGGCGATGTATCTGGCGATCCTGTCGCGGATCGGGCCGGTGGCGCTGACGGTGACCACAAGCTGCGCCATCGATTTCATGCGCAAACCGGCAGCGGGCGCGAACCTGCGCGCCGAAGCGCGGCTGTTGAAGCTGGGACGCAGCCTTGCGGTCGGCGATGTGATGGTCTTCAGCGACGGCCAGGCCGAGCCGGTGGCGCGCGCAAGCCTGACCTATTCGATCCCGCCGCGCGGTTAACCCTTGGGCTTGAGAAAGCGGCCCTCGATCTGCGCGCCGCTTTCGATGACAATGCTGGTCGTGGTGACATCGGCCTTCACCAGGGACGAGGCGCGAAGGGTGAAGCTTTCGCAGGTGACCTTGCCGTCGAACTTGCCCTTCACCTCGACCGTGTGGGCGTTGACCGAGCCCTTGACCCGGCCCTCCTGTCCGATGATCAGGCCGTTCGCGGTGATGTTGCCGTCGATTTCGCCCAGCACTTCGACCGATCCTGTCGAGGTGATCTCGCCGGTGATCTTGAGATCAGCGCCAAGGACCGAGCGCGCCGAATTGCTGCCCGGGGCCGCAGGACGGGGCACCGAGGGCGCGGCGGGAGCGGAGGTCGGGTCGGAGGTCTTGGAGAACATTGCAGGCAATCCTCGGGAAGGGGGTTGGCCTGATAAGGACGGATCGCGGTTGCCCGGTCAAGGGGCGCGTGCGTCCGGCGGCAGCTTTCCCCGGGGCGCATGTCGCAAGCGGGGCTGACAAGCCGGGGGCGGGGTGGTGAGATGCGTCCGGGAATCAGGGGGTTTGCCATGCGGGACAGGTTCTTCCAGCCGGTGTCGGGGTTCGACCTGCCGCGCTTTGCCGGGGTGCCGACCTTCATGCGCCTGCCGCATGTGCCGTTCGACCATCCCCGGTTTCCCGAGGTCGAGATCGGGCTGATCGGCGCGCCCTGGGATGGCGGGACGACGAACCGGCCCGGCGCACGGCACGGGCCGCGCCAGTTGCGCGATCTGTCGACGATGATCCGGGCGGTGAACGGGGCATCCTGGATGGCTCCGTTTCAGCTGGCGCGCTGTGCGGACCTGGGGGATGTGGCGCCGAACCCTGGGGACCTGATGGATTCGATGGCGCGGATGGAGGCGTTCTATGCCCGCGTCGTCGCGGCGGGCATCCGGCCCTTGACCGGGGGCGGGGACCATCTGTGCAGCTTGCCGATCCTGCGGGCGGTGGCGAAGGCGCGGCCTGTCGGGATGATCCAGTTCGACAGCCACACCGACCTCAACGACGTCTATTTCGGGACCAGCCGCTACAACCACGGCACACCGTTCCGGCGGGCAGTGGAAGAGGGGCTGATCGATCCCCGGCGCTATGTGATCATCGGCATCCGGGGCACCGCCTACGGCCGCGAGGATTGGGACTTTGCCGCAAGCGTCGGCATCCGGATCGTGCCCATCGCCGAGTTCCACGCGCGGGGACCGGAGGACGTGATGGCCGAAGCGCGGGAGATCGCGGGAGCGGGGCCAGTCTACGTCACTTATGACATCGACTTCGTGGACCCGACCTTTGCGCCCGGCACCGGGACACCGGAGGTCGGGGGGCCGACCTCGTGGCAGGCCTTGCAAGTGGCGCAGGGATTGCGGGGGCTGGATGTGGTGGGGGCGGACCTGGTGGAGGTGTCGCCGCCCTTCGATCAGTCCGGGGGCACGGCCTGGCTGGGGATCAGCCTGATGTTCGAGATGCTGTGCGTGATGGCGGAACGGGTCGCGGGACGCTGAGGGCAAGGCGGGGGTTTCACACCCCCGCGCCCCCGTGGGATATTTTTGGACGAAGAATGTGGAGGGGCGGGTTGATGCAGCCCGAGTTGATCATCACCAACGCGCGGGTCCTGACGATGGATGCGGGGCGTCCTCGGGCCGAGGCGGTCGCTTTGGCGGGCGGGCGTATTCTGGCGGTTGGAAGCCGGGCCGAGGTCGAGGCGCTGGCGGGTCCTGCGACACGGCTCGTGGATGCCGGGGGGCGGACGCTGCTGCCCGGCTTCGTCGAAAGCCACATGCATCTGGTGCTGGGGGGCAACGAGCTGTCGCAGTTGCAGCTGGGGGGAGTGTCTGGCCCCGATGATCTGGCGCGGCTTTTCCGGGCCTATGCGGCGAAGAACCCCGGGATGCCGCTTCTGATGGCGCAGGGGGCGGCTTACGAGATCCTGGACCATCCGGTGACCCGGGCCGACCTGGACCGGGTGATCGCCGACCGCCCCATCGCGATGATGTCGCCGGATCACCACACGGTCTGGGCAAATACGGCGGCCTTGCAGGCTGCGGGCCTGTTGCACGGGGCCGAAATGCCCGCGGGGCATGTTGTGGTGATGGGCGCGGACGGGATGGCGACGGGGGAACTGCTGGAGTTCGAGGCCTTCTCGCCCGTGCTGGCGCTGACTGGCGAGCTGCACCTTCAGCTTGGCATTGCCACCGGGGGCGAGCCGGACCCCTGGCCGGATGCCGCGCAACGGGAACGCGACAAGGAGAAGGTGGCGGCGGGTCTGGCGCATTGTGCGATGCACGGGATCACCTCGATGGTGAACATGGACGGCAACCGCTATACCTGCGTGCTTCTGAAAGAGATGGAGGCCGAGGGGCGGCTGACCGCGCGGGTCAAGGTGCCCTTCCACTTCAAGCCGCAAATGGAGCTGTCCGAACTGGACCGGGCCAGTGCGATGGCGGCAGAGTTCGCCGGGGAGTGGGTCACGTCGGGCTTCGTGAAGATGTTCATGGACGGCGTGGTGGACAGCCGCACCGCCTTTATGCTGCAGGACTATCCCGGAACCTCGGACCGCGGCGCAGCCCTGTTCGAGGCGGAGCGGTTCAAGGACATCTGCCGGGAAATCTCGGCCAGGGGCCTGCAGATCGCGGTCCATGCCATCGGCGACGGGGCGGTGCGGCAGACCATCGACGGCTACGAGGCGGCGGGGCGACCCGACCTGCGCCACCGGATCGAGCATATCGAGCTGATCGACCGGGCGGATGTGCCCAGGCTGGGGGCGCTGGGGATCACTGCATCGGTGCAGCCGCCGCATCCTCCGGGCGCGATGGACTTCCCGATGTCCACGATGGACCACGTCTTTCATCGCGACCGCTGGCAGGATGCCTATCTGGTCCGGACGCTGGCCGACCACGGCGCGCCCCTGGCCTTTGCAAGCGACTGGCCGATCACGGATGTCAGCGTGATGCGTGGCATCCGGTCTGCGCTGACGAGGGTCCCCTATGACGGCTGCCGGGACGAACGGGTGGGGCTGATGGAGGTGTTACGTGCCTATACGGCGGGCGGTGCCTGGGCGGCGCATTGGGAGGGGCTGACCGGAACGCTGCGGGCGGGGCTGGCGGCCGACCTCGTGCTGATCGACGGCGACATCGAGGCGATTCCGGCCGAACGGCTGGGACAGACGGGAATCGCGCTGACGATTGCCGGGGGCAGGGCGACGCACGACCCTGCCGGACTGACCGGAAAAGCGGCGTGATCCAGCGTCAAGCTGCTGATATTGAATAAGGAACGGACGTTTCCGAAAAAATCGTCATCATTCCGTCATTTTCTGCTTGCGGGTCCCGAGGTGCGGACGTAAAAGCCCCCTCACCGAAGCGGAACGGCGCTGGAAACGGCGACGGAAAGGTTCGGAAGCGGTGCTGAAACGCCGCGACGACAATCTGGAGGCAAGACGGCAGGTACGCCAGAAGTTCTGGTGTGCTGCATGTTTTGTGTCCGTGCTCTTTGAACCTGATTGGAAAATGAAGGGATATGCGGGCGGTTTGGGCGCATCG